>NZ_RAPS01000001.1:5235000-6624745 GCF_003610255.1 Streptomyces sp. TLI_171
TCGAGAGGGAAACAGCCCAGAACACCGACTAAGGTCCCTAAGCGTGTGCTAAGTGGGAAAGGATGTGGAGTCGCAGAGACAACCAGGAGGTTGGCTTAGAAGCAGCCACCCTTGAAAGAGTGCGTAATAGCTCACTGGTCAAGTGATTCCGCGCCGACAATGTAGCGGGGCTCAAGCACATCACCGAAGTCGTGTCATTGCAGCAATACTCCCAACGGAGGCTGTGATGGGTAGGGGAGCGTCGTGTGCCGGGTGAAGCAGCCGAGGAATCGAGTTGTGGACGGTTCACGAGTGAGAATGCAGGCATGAGTAGCGATACAAGAGTGGGAAACTCTTGCGCCGATTGACCAAGGGTTCCTGGGTCAAGCTGATCTGCCCAGGGTAAGTCGGGACCTAAGGCGAGGCCGACAGGCGTAGTCGATGGACAACGGGTTGATATTCCCGTACCCGCTTTGAAGCGCCAACGTCGAACCAGGTGATGCTAAGGCCGTGAAGCCGGCCCGGAGTCTTCGGACAAAGGGACGTGGTGGAGCCGCCGACCCAAGCCTGTAGTAGGTGAGCGATGGGGTGACGCAGGAAGGTAGTCCAGCCCGGGCGGTGGTAGTCCCGGGGTAAGGGTGTAGGCCGTGGGGTAGGCAAATCCGCCTCACATTAAGGCTGAGACCTGATGCCGAGCCGATTGTGGTGAAGTGGATGATCCTATGCTGTCGAGAAAAGCCTCTAGCGAGTTTCATGGCGGCCCGTACCCCAAACCGACTCAGGTGGTCAGGTAGAGAATACCGAGGCGTTCGGGTGAACTGTGGTTAAGGAACTCGGCAAAATGCCCCCGTAACTTCGGGAGAAGGGGGGCCATTGCTGGTGAGGGGACTTGCTCCCTGAGCTGGTGGTGGCCGCAGAGACCAGCGAGAAGCGACTGTTTACTAAAAACACAGGTCCGTGCGAAGCCGTAAGGCGATGTATACGGACTGACGCCTGCCCGGTGCTGGAACGTTAAGGGGACCGGTTAGTCACGATTCGTCGTGGCGAAGCTGAGAACTTAAGCGCCAGTAAACGGCGGTGGTAACTATAACCATCCTAAGGTAGCGAAATTCCTTGTCGGGTAAGTTCCGACCTGCACGAATGGCGTAACGACTTCTCGACTGTCTCAACCACAGGCCCGGTGAAATTGCATTACGAGTAAAGATGCTCGTTTCGCGCAGCAGGACGGAAAGACCCCGGGACCTTTACTATAGCTTGATATTGGTGTTCGGTTCGGCTTGTGTAGGATAGGTGGGAGACTTTGAAGCCGTGACGCCAGTCATGGTGGAGTCGACGTTGAAATACCACTCTGGTCGTGCTGGATGTCTAACCTGGGTCCGTGATCCGGATCAGGGACAGTGTCTGGTGGGTAGTTTAACTGGGGCGGTTGCCTCCTAAAGGGTAACGGAGGCGCCCAAAGGTTCCCTCAGCCTGGTTGGCAATCAGGTGTTGAGTGTAAGTGCACAAGGGAGCTTGACTGTGAGACTGACGGGTCGAGCAGGTACGAAAGTAGGGACTAGTGATCCGGCGGTGGCTTGTGGAAGCGCCGTCGCTCAACGGATAAAAGGTACCCCGGGGATAACAGGCTGATCTTCCCCAAGAGTCCATATCGACGGGATGGTTTGGCACCTCGATGTCGGCTCGTCGCATCCTGGGGCTGGAGTAGGTCCCAAGGGTTGGGCTGTTCGCCCATTAAAGCGGTACGCGAGCTGGGTTTAGAACGTCGTGAGACAGTTCGGTCCCTATCCGCTGTGCGCGTAGGAGTGTTGAGAAGGGCTGTCCCTAGTACGAGAGGACCGGGACGGACGAACCTCTGGTGTGCCAGTTGTCCTGCCAAGGGCATGGCTGGTTGGCTACGTTCGGGAGGGATAACCGCTGAAAGCATCTAAGCGGGAAGCCTGCTTCGAGATGAGCACTCCCACCTCCTTGAGAGGGTAAGGCTCCCAGTAGACGACTGGGTTGATAGGCCGGATATGGAAGCCCTGTAAGGGGTGGAGTTGACCGGTACTAATAGGCCGAGGGCTTGTCCTCAGTTGCTCGCGTCCACTGTGTTGTTCTGAAACAACGACCCACTTTTCCGGTGGATAGTTTCATAGTGTTTCGGTGGTCATAGCGTGAGGGAAACGCCCGGTTACATTCCGAACCCGGAAGCTAAGCCTCATAGCGCCGATGGTACTGCAGGGGGGACCCTGTGGGAGAGTAGGACGCCGCCGAACAATCATTCAGAGAAAGCCCCCTGACGGGATGTCAGGGGGCTTTCTCGCGTTTCCGGAACGTCGAAGGTGGTGCTAGGTCCACCTCAAAGACGGGAGGCACGGCCAATGTGCGGGGCGGGGGCGGAGGGGAGACTGGGGGCGTTCCAGGAACGGTGATCGACCCTCGGGAGTGGGCCTTGACGACAACGACGTGGTTCGACGGCGGTGCCGTCAGGTCTGCTGTGGGTGGGCGGGCCCAGCTGGCGGTGCGGGCGTTCGGGTCGGCCGTGGTGATGGCGGTCGCGGCCGGGGCCGGCGTGGCGGTGCCGGTGATGGCTGCGCTGTTCGCCGGCCTGACGGTGTTCCAACTGGTCGACAACGGCCCGCTGGTGCCGTACGTGGTGGCGCCGACGGTGCTGGTCGCGGGGGTGTCGGTGGCGTACTGGTTCGCGCGGCGCGGCGCGGGGTGGACGCGTCGGCGGGTGGAGCGCGGGTCCGGAGAGCCGTGGGTGGTGGCGTACTCGCCGCGGGTGGCGCTGGAGCAGGATTCGCGCGGGTTCTGGTGGACGGGCTTCTCGTACCACCGGAGTCCGGGGCTGGCGCGGCTGGTGCAGTTCGTGGGCTGGGCGGTGCGGGATCCGCAGACGCGGCGGGAAGCGGCCTGGCTGGTGGCGAACCCGGTGGGGGTGCTGGCGCTGCTCGGGGCGCCGATGGCGTTGGTGGCGGGCGGGTCGGTGTTCGCGCTGTCGGCGGCGGTGGATTCGCGGAGCTACTTCGGGCTTCACTACGAGGCGGTCAACGTGCTGTTCTCGGTGGTGATCGGCGGGGCGGTGGCGGGGGCCGGGCTGCTGGCGATGCCGTGGGCGGTGCGGGTGCACGGGGAGTTCGCGGGGCGGGTGCTGGGCGGCGGGCCGCGGCAGAGCCGGGCGCAGCTGACCAGGCGGGTGGCCCGGCTGACGGAGACGCGGGCGGATGCGGTGGACGCGCAGGCGGCGGAGCTGCGGCGGATCGAGCGGGATCTGCACGACGGGGCGCAGGCACGGCTGGTGGCGATCGGGCTGACGCTGGGCACCATCGAGCATCTGATGGCGAGTGACCAGACGGCGGCGCGCGAACTGCTGGCGGAGGCCCGGGAGGCGTCGGCGAAGGCGCTGCAGGAGCTGCGTGATCTGGTGCGGGGGATCCATCCGCCGGTGCTGGCGGAGCGCGGGCTGCCGGATGCGGTGCGGGAGTTGGCGCTGACGGGAGTGGTGCCGACGGAGGTGACGGTCAGCCTGCCGGGGCGTCCGGAGGCTTCGTTGGAGACGGCGGTGTACTTCGCCGTGAGCGAGCTGCTGGCGAATGCGGCGAAGCACGCGCGGGCCCGGCAGGTGTGGGTGGACGTGCTGTACCGGGCGGGCCGGCTGCGGGTGGTGGTGACGGACGACGGGCACGGCGGTGCGCGGTTGGAGGGCGGTGGCGGGTTGCGCGGGATCGAGCGGCGGTTGGGTACGTTCGACGGAGTGATCTCGCTCGAAAGTCCTGTGGGCGGGCCGACCACCATCACGATGGAGCTGCCGTGCGCGTTGTCCTCGCCGAGGATCTCTACCTCCTTCGCCAAGGCCTGACGAGGCTGTTGGAGGCCCACGGGTTCACCATCGCGGCCGCGGTGGAGACGGGGCCGGACCTGCTGGCGGCGCTGCTGTCGGAGCGACCGGACGTCGCGGTGGTGGACGTCCGGCTGCCGCCGACGCTGACGGACGAGGGGCTGCAGGCGGCGTTGGCGGCGCGGCGGGAGATTCCGGGCCTGCCGGTGCTGGTGCTGTCGCAGCACGTGCAGCAGCTGTACGCGCGGGAGTTGCTGGCGGACGGCACGGGCGGGGTGGGCTACCTGCTGAAGGACCGGGTGTTCAACGCGGACCAGTTCGTGGACGCGGTGCGCCGGGTGGCGGCGGGCGGGACGGCGATGGATCCGGACGTGATCGCCCGGCTGTTGCAGCACACTGCGGGGTCGGAGCCGCTGCAGCGACTGTCGCCGCGGGAGCGGGAGGTGCTGGGGCTGATGGCGGAGGGCTGTTCGAACTCGGCGATCGGGGCGCGGCTGACGATCAGTGACGGGGCGGTGGCCAAGCACATCGCCAACATCTTCGGGAAGTTGGGGCTCGCGCCGACGGAGGACGGCAACCGGCGGGTGCTGGCAGTGCTGGCGCACCTGAACGGGGTGGCGGACGGTTCGGGGAGCTGACGCCTTGTTCGGTACCGGCGGGACACGGTCTTGCCGAAGGGTGCGGAAAACCGGGCAGCACCGGCTCGGACCAGCGGCGGAGCGGGCCGGAACAGGTGCGTGCGGTGGTGTGGACCAGTGGAGGTGTGGTGCCGATCAGGGCTGGCGGCGGTGGAGAACGCGCGTGCGAGTAGTATCCGGTGGGCCGAGTCTGTCAACGGCGCACAGGTCTCGCGTCCTGACGTGAAGCGTGCGCCCCGGGGTGGGGACGTGTACTCGGCGGCTACAGGTCGTATACGGCAGCTGCCGAGTCCCAGGGGTTGATCAACGAATGGCACGTCCTTCCCTTACCCGCGCGCACCGGGCTCTGCTGGGCGTGGTGGCAGTCGGCGCGTGCATCATCTCGGGCATCGGTTTCGCCGGGTCGTACAACTCGGTGCGGGACCTGGCGATGGAGAAGGGCTTCGGCGCCTTCGCCTACGCGTTCCCGATAGGCGTCGACGCGGGCATCGTGGTGCTGCTGTCGCTGGACCTGGTGCTGACCTGGCTGCGGATTCCGTTCCCGCTGCTGCGGCAGACCGCCTGGCTGCTGACCGCGGCGACCATCGCGTTCAACGCGGCGGCGTCCTGGGGCGACGCGCTGGGCATGGCGATGCACGCGGTGATCCCGGTGCTGTTCGTGGTGGTGGTGGAGGCCTCGCGGCACGCGGTGGGCCGGATCGCGGCGATCACCGCCGACCGGCACATGGAGTCGGTGCGGCTGATGCGCTGGGTGCTGTCGCCGGTGCCGACGTTCCGGCTGTGGCGGCGGATGAAGCTGTGGGAGCTGCGCTCGTACGACGAGACGGTGCGGCTGGAGCAGAACCGGCTGGTGTACCGGGCGCAGCTGCGGTTCCGGTACGGGCGCGGCTGGCGGCGGTCGGCGCCGTTCCAGGCGCTGCTGCCGCTGAAGCTGGCGAAGTACGGCGTGCCGCTGGACCCGACGGTGCTGGACCGGATCGACGGTCCGCTGCTGCTGGACGGCGGGGTCGCGCCGGAGCAGGGCGTGCCGGCGGTCCCGCAGGCCCACCAGGCCCATCAGGTCGGCCAGGCGGCTCAGGCCGGTCGGCCCGGTCAGGTGACGCAGGGTCAGGCTCCCGCGCCGGCGGGCCCGGTGGCGGCCGTCGCGGCGCCCGAGCCGCAGGCGGCGGTGCCGGCGGTGTCGGCGGCCGTGGCGGTTCCGACGCTGGCGAAGCTGGCCGCAGTGCGGCTGCGGGACCAGCAGGATCCGGAGGCGGCGCAGGCGGCGCCGGTGATGCACCCGTCCGCGGAGTTGAACGTGTGGACGGCGCGGCCGGTGCGCTCGCACGTGGCGCAGCCGGACCAGGTGCACACGGCGCGGGTGCCGGGTCAGGCCTCGCCGTGGTTCAAGGCGCCGCGTCCGCACGAGGTGGAGGAGCAGGAGCGCCCGCCGTCGGGGTACCAGTCCGGGCCGGCCGAGGGCTACCCGGAGCAGGGCGGCTTCCCGGAGGAGCACCCGCGGGTGGAGCGGGTGCAGGAGCGGCTGGCGGCTGCGGCGCAGGGCCGGGGCCAGGCGCAGCAGGTGATGGTGGAGGCGGAGCCGATCCTGCGCTCGGGCCGGCCGATGCGGCTGGACGCGATGATGGAGGCCGAGCCGGAGCAGCTGCCGTTCGACGAGGAGGACGCGCCGGCCCGGCGGGCGTTCGTCGGGGCGGAGCCGCTGGACGCCGAGGAGTGCTTCGACGCGTTGGTGGCGTACATCGAGGAGCACCAGCGGCAGCCCGACGAGCGGCGGTTCGCGGAGTACCTGAGCCAGCGCGGGGTTCCCGGATCGCGGCCGGACGGCGGGGTGACGCCGAAGGACGTGGAGAAGATCTGGCCGGTCCTGGAGGAGCGGTACGTGAACTCCGGCCGGGAGTGATCCGCCCGGTCGTTCGGAGATAACCACAAAGTGTGCGATGGCCGCCCGCCGGTTCCTCTGGTGGGCGGCCATTGACGCTCCGGCGGGCCCGCCGTTACCTTCGCCTCAACAATTTGTTGAACTCGTGCGGTGAGTGGAGGAGCCCCCGGATGTCGCAGCCTGCTCAGGTCGATCCCGCCCGGCCCGTCTCGTTCTCGGATTCGGCCCTGGCCGCTGTCGAGGCCCTGTTGGCGCCGGTGGACGCCGAGTTGACGCGCCGTTACCCGGGCGAGCCCGGGTCGCGGCAGCCGGTGCACACCGTGTACGTGCCGGCCGACGCCTTCGAGGCGGGCACCGTGCGCGAGTGGGGCGGCCGGGCGCTGGCGGTGTTCGACCGGCACGCCGGGACGCCCGCGCGGCTGGCCGAGGCGCTCGGGGTCGCCGACGACGAGCTGCTGGCCGACGTGCACGCCCGGGTCCGGGCCAAGCTGGAGCGCGAGCCGATCGAGGACCTGCGGATCGACTTCGAGGACGGCTACGGCCCGCGGCCCGACGCCGAGGAGGACGCCCAGGCGGTCCGGGTGGCGGAGCTGGTGGCCGCCGCGGTGGCGGACGGCACCGCCCCGCCGTACATCGGGATCCGGATCAAGTGCCTGGAGGCGCCCCTCCGGGCCCGCGGCATCCGCACCCTGGAGCTGTTCCTCGGCACCCTGCTGGCCGCCGGCGGCCTGCCCGAAGGACTGGTGCTGACGCTGCCGAAGGTCACCTACGCCGCGCAGGTCACCGCGCTGGTGCGGCTGTTGGAGGACTTCGAGCGGCGGGCCGGGCTGCCCGCCGGGCGGATCGGGTTCGAGATCCAGATCGAGACCACCCAGGCGATCCTCGGCCCGGACGGCCGGGCCACCGTCGCGCTGATGATCGAGGCCGCCGAGGGCCGGGCCACCGGCCTGCACTACGGCACCTTCGACTACAGCGCCGCGTGCGGGGTCAGCGCCGCCCACCAGAGCATGGACCACCCGGCCGCCGACCACGCCAAGGCCGTCATGCAGGTCGCCGCGGCCGGCACCGGCGTCCGGCTGTCCGACGGCTCCACCAACGTCATCCCCACCGGAACCGCCGAACAGGTGCACGCCGCCTGGAAGTTGCACCACGGCCTGGTCCGCCGCTCACTGGCCCGCGCCTACTACCAGGGCTGGGACATGCACCCCGCCCAGCTGCCCACCCGGTACGCCGCCGTCTACGCCTTCTACCGCGAGGGCCTGACCGCCGCCTGCGCCCGGCTCGCCGCGTACGTCGCCAAGGCCGGCGGCGACGTGATGGACGAGCCCGCCACCGCCCGGGCGCTCAGCGGCTACGTGCTGCGCGGCCTGGACTGCGGTGCCGTCGACCCGGCCGAGGTCGCCGCCCTCACCGGCCTCGACCGCGCCCGCCTCGACGCGCTGGCCGGCCGCTGAGCCGGCCGCCGGACCTGCCGCCGTCCCGGCCGCCGGACCGGGAGGGCGCGACGGCCTAAGCTGGGCGGTGCCCGAGCAGCACCACCCCGCGAGCGACCCCGGAGAGCACCAGCGCCATGGCGGAGCCGAGCCCGAAGCCGTACCTGACCGTCCGGGGCGCCGGCAGCCACGAGTTGGAGATCAAGAAGTCCCGGTTCATCTGCCACCTGGAGCGGGTCGCCGACGAGGAGCAGGCGCAGGCGTTCATCGCGGCGATCCGCAAGCAGTACTGGGACGCCCGGCACAACTGCACGGCGTTCGTGGTGGGGGAGGAGCAGCCCCGCGAGCGGTCCAGCGACGACGGCGAGCCGGCCGGGACGGCCGGGGTGCCGATGCTGGAAGTGCTGCGGCGGCGCGGGGTGACGGACACGGTCGCCGTGGTGACCCGCTACTTCGGCGGGATCAAGCTCGGCGCGGGCGGGCTGGTGCGGGCGTACGGCGCGGCGGTGTCGGAGGCGCTGGACGAGATCGGCCTGCTGGAGCGGCGGCCGGTCGCCCTGCTGTCGGTGACCGCCGACCACACCCGGGCGGGCCGGCTGGAGAACGACCTGCGGGCGGCCGGGTACGCCGTCGCCGGACTGGAGTACCTGGCGGACGGGGTGCGGATCGAAGTGGGCGTCCCCGAGCCGGAGGTGGCGGAGTTCCACACCTGGCTGGCCGAGGCCACCGGCGGCTCCGCGGACGCCAGCCCGGCCGGCCGGACCTTCGTCGAGGTCGACGTCTGAGGCCTCCGTGCGCGCCTGACGGGGTGTCAATCCGGTAGCAGAGGCGGTTCGGGCGACGTTTCCGTAGCCGCCCGATGACACTCGAACGAAGGAACAACCCCCGGAGTCGGAACTTCCGCTCCGGGTCGCTTCGTCTCATTGGGTAAGGAACAACGATTCGGCACGACTCCGGGAGGAGGGGAACTCGCAGATCCCAGCACCGCACCACGGGAGGTTCCGCGTATGCCCACCGACCAAGCCCAGCCGCCGTACCGGCTGACGGCCGCGACACCCCGCCCGCACCACGACACCGCCGCCCTCGTCGATCACCTGCTCGCCGCCTGGCTGAAGGCGGAGGGCCGCGAGGAGCCCGCGCCCCGCGCCCAGGGAGCGCCGCCCGAGCGACTACGGCTCGGTGACCGGGTGCTGCTGGACCGCGACGGCGGCCCACTGCCCGGCCGAGGCCCCGGAGCCCGCTACAGCCGCCGCAGACTGCGCACGCCGGCCCCGCACGGCACCGACCAACTGACCCTCACCCTCGCCTCGGAGGCCGCCGACGGCCCGACCCGGCTGCGGATCGAGGCCGACCACCTGCCCTCCGGCCCGGCGGTCGCCGGCCACGGCCGGGTGCCCGTCCCCGAACTCGTCCGCCAGCTGCTGCCGTTGCTGGACGCCGCCGAGGGCCCGGTGCCGCTCGGGGTCGCCCCGCGAGTGCTCGGCCCCGCCGACCTGGACGACCTGATCGACGAGCTGTGCGACCCGGAGCGGCAGTTGCCCACCGTGGTGGCCAGCGTGCCGCCCGCCGTGCCGATCGAGCAGTGGCAGCAGCAGATGCTCGGCCCGCTGCTGCGCCAACTGCCCGGCCTGGCCTCGCTGTACGTGCTCGGGCACACCGCGCTGCCGCGGTTCAACCTGGCCCTGGAGTACCACAAGGTGTACGGCGGTGCGGTGCGCACCTTCCTGCCCGAGGTCGATCCGGCCTCCCGCGCCGACGCCGCCCGCCACCCCGTCCTGCCGCGCCAGCGGAGCGACGAGAACCTGCGCCGCGCCGCCGCCCTGCTGGCCCGCGAACCGCGCCGGGTCGCCGCCGAACTGCCCGCGCCCGCACCGCTGGACGCAGTGCCCGAACTGTGGCTGCCGCCCGAGGCGCGCAAGGCGCCCGCGGCGCCCAGGGCCACCGTCGAGCGGCCGCCGGTCCGGCTGGAGCGCTGCCGGCTGCGGCTCGAACCGCCCCGTGAGCCGCGCCGCGCCCGGTGCGGCACCGGCCCCGCCAGCTTCGGGGAACTGGTCGACCGGTTCGGCGAGTTCCCGTTGCTGGAGTTCACCGGCGACGCCAAGGAGACGCTCGCCCTGGACGGCCAGAGCGACGGCGTCGGCTGGGCCCGGCTCACCTGGGACGGGCTGACCGCGCTGCAGGAGTACGCGGCGGCGGCGGTCCGCGGCGAGGCCGGCGGCGATTTCAAGCAGTGGTGCGAGCACACCCCGCCCGGCTGCCACCGCTTCCCGCCGCGCAAGGCGGTGCGCGGCGAGTCCCGCACCGTCGCCAGTCACGGCAAGTGGAAGCGCCAGCGGATGCTGCCGGTCCCCGCCGACGTCGACTCCTCCTGCCGCGCGTTCATGGGCGCCCACCTGCGGATCGGCGGCGGCGGCACCGCGCCCAGGGTGCACTACCTGGACGACTGCTCCGGCAGCGGCCGGATCTACGTCGGCTACATCGGCCTGCACCTCACCAACACCCGCACCAACTGACCGCGCCCGGGAGGGGCCGACGCGAACGGCGGCCCCTCCCCTCACCTGATCCGGCGTCAAGGGTCGGCCAAACCCCGGAGGTTGGCTGACCCGGAGGGCCGGACGGGGGACAATGCTGCTCGGGCCCCGCCGCGGCGCCCCGCCGACGTGCGCCGGACGAGCAGGGGGAACGACCGCCGATGCAGCATCCAGCCGACGACCGCGGCGACGGCAGCACCACGGTGCTCCAGTCCGGGTTCCTCGCCTCGCTCTTCCACGACCTCGGCGGCGCCGAGGAGGCCGAGCCCGCCGCCCCGGCCGCCCCGCCGACAGTGGTGCCGCTACAGCCCGGACCGGCCGACGGGCCGCTCGGCGGCGGGCCGCGGAGCGCCGCCGAGGACGACCCGGTGGCCGCGCACGGCCGGGCCGCCGCACTCACCCACCACCGCACCCTCGCCGTGCAGGCCGACCACGAACGCCTGGCCGACCTGCTGCGCCGGGCCGCCCAGCCGGTCTCCGCGATGGACTTCGAGAGCCAGCTGCGCAGCTACCGGCCCAAGCCGTACCCCGACGCCGGACCGGACACCGAACCCGAGCCCGCCTGGGCCGACTTCGCACCGCCCGAGCCCGCCGGCGCCGACCCCGACCAGCCCCCGTCGCGCCGCCTGCTCGACTCCGGCTACCAGCGCGAACTCGCCCAGGCGCGGCTGCGCCACCAGCGTGCCCTGCGCGAGTGGCGCACCCGGCAGGCCGAACTCGCCGACAGCGGGGTGATCGCCGCCCGGCAGGCCCACGAGCAGGCGGAGCAGGCCAGGGCCCGGGCCGTCCAGGAGTACAACGACAGCCTGAAGGAGTGCCGCCGCGCCTACCGGCTGGCCGAACCCGCCGCCGTCGAGTCGCTGCTGGAACGCGCCCTGGCCGCCGCCGAGGGCGTCACCCGGGACCTGCCCGCCCCCTGCCGGGCCGTGTTCCGGCCGCTCACCCGCACCGCCGTGCTCGACCTCGACCTGCCGCCGCTGGACACCGTCCCCGCGCTGGCCGGCTACCGGCTCGCCGAGGACGGCGCCGTCGAACCCGTGCCCCGGCCCGCCGCCGACGTCCGCTCCGACTACCTGCGGCTGGTCGCCCGGCTGGCCCTGCGCGCCCTGCAGGCCGCCGACGCCGTCGACACCGAGGAGGTGCTCGCGGGCGTCGTCCTGAACGGCTGGCTGCGCACCCCGGGGCAGCCCCCGCGGTGCCTGCTCAGCGTGGACGCCGACCGCGACGCGCTGGCCCGCACCCGGCTGGTCCCCGACGCCGGGCACCTCGCCGACGACGGCGTGTACGCGGACGCCGAGCACGACGAGTCGCTGTTGCGGCTGCGCGCCCTCGCCGCCGTGGTCACCCCCGACCCGTACGCCGGGGAGGCCGTCGTGCCGTGGGGCACCGCCCCGGCGACCGTCCCCGCGCTCGGCGAACTCTCGCCCGGCGAGTTCGCCCACCTGGTGCGGGCCGTGCTCACCGCCGGCGGCCTGCAGGACTGGAGCGTGCGGCTGCGCGGCCCCGCCGGCCTGGTCGCCACCGCCGAGGGCGAACCCGGCAGCGGACTGCCCGGCCGCTGGGTGGTGTGGGCCTCCCGCGGTCCCGCGCCCGTCACCGCGGAGGAGATCGCCACCCTCGCCGAGGCCGTCCGCGAGGAGCAGGCCGACCGCGGCCTGCGGATGACCTGCGGCCAGTTCGCCGACGAGGCCGTCGACCTGGCCGCCGACGACCGCTACCAGCGCATCCACCTGATGGACGGCGCCGGCATCCGCGAACTGGCCCGCACCCACCTGGCGCTGCCGCTGGCCCTGTGAGGCCCGCCGGACCCTTGCCGTCGGAAGGTACCGGCGGGTTCGCCCGGCGTTCGGCCGTTCGGGGTGACAGGCTGGGGGAGTGGAGAACCCATTCCCCGGCCACCGGCGCGGCCGGCGCGCGAACGCACAGGCGACCCGGCGGACCGGCGGGGCGGCAGCCGGCCCGGGCGGCGGCCCGAGCGCCGCGCAGGAGCGCGAGCAGGCGATGGCCGAGATGTACGCCGAGTGCGGGCTGCTGCGCGAACTCGCCGACTCCTCCGGCGTCCGCCTCGACGACACCGTCGACTCGCTGACCGCCCTGGACCAGCTGCTGCCCGGCTGGCGCGACGACCCGCAGGTGTCCCAGTGGCTCGGCACCGACGCCGGCCTGTACCTCGGCACGGTGATCCGCCGTCAGGTCGCGGGCGCGCACTGGCAGCTGGCCGCCGACGGCCGCCCGCTGATGGTGCTCGCCACCGGCTTCGAGCTCGACGTCACGGCGCTCGGCCACGGCTGGGCCGAGCAGGGCGCGCCACAGCTCGCCGCGGTCTACCTGGCGGCGTCGGACGGCTGACGGCCGGTCACTCACTCCGACGGTCCGCCGGGGGCGCGGTCCGGCCGCGCCGCCCGCAGGCTGGTGAGCAGGGTCCGGCGCCGTCCGGCCCGGGCCGGACGGACTGGCTGCCCGTGGGCAGCGGTCAGCGCAGCCGTCCGGCCCCTGCACCGAGTTCGGGGGAGGCCGAAACTGACCGCCG
Source organism: Streptomyces sp. TLI_171 (assembly GCF_003610255.1). Classification (GTDB taxonomy): domain Bacteria; phylum Actinomycetota; class Actinomycetes; order Streptomycetales; family Streptomycetaceae; genus Kitasatospora. Next base: position 5,247,811 of record NZ_RAPS01000001.1, read on the forward strand.
TGCTGGTCGCCGCCGGCGCGTTCCTGATGACCCTGGTCGGCGGATTCGTCGCCCAGCGCACCGGGGACCGCCGCCACCTGGTGCTCGGCTTCGCCGCCGGACTGATGCTCGGCGTGGTCGCCTTCGACCTGCTGCCGGAAGCCATGGCGCAGGCCCCGCAGGAGCTCCACGGCGTCCCCGAGGCGCTGCTGATGTTCGCCGCCGGGTTCCTCGCCATCCACGTGGTCGAACGGGCGGTCGCCATCCACCGCGGCCACGAGGGCGAGTACGCCGCCCACAGTCACGGCCACAGCCACAGCCACAGCCACGCGCGCGGGGAACGGCACCGCGAACAGGGCGTCGGGCTGGCCGCGGCCTCCGCGCTGGTCCTGCACAGCATGATGGACGGCTTCGCGATCGGCGCCGCGTTCCAGGCCGGCACCACGGTCGGCACCGTGGTCGCGATCGCCGTCGTCGCGCACGACTTCGCCGACGGCTTCAACACGTACACCCTCACCCGGCTCTACGGGAACAACCGGCGGCGGGCCCTGGCGCTGCTGTTCGCCGACGCGGTCGCGCCCGTCACCGGGGCGGCGATCACGCTGCTGTTCACCATCCCGGAGCAGGTGCTCGGGCTCTACCTCGGGTTCTTCGGCGGGTTCCTGATGTACCTGGCGACCTCGGACATCCTGCCGGAGGCGCACAGCCCGCACCCGTCGAAGGTGACGCTGGCGTGCACGCTGCTCGGGGTGGCGTTCATGTGGCTGGTGGTCGGGCTGACGTAGCGCCCAGGTCCAGGGTGGACCAGTGGCGGCGCAGCGCGGCGAGGGTGGCGGTGACGGCCGGACGGCGGGAGGTCTGGGTGCGCCACAGGGCGTGAATGCGGCGGACCGGCTCGGGGACGACGGGGCGGGCCAGGACGCCGGGCGGGAGGGGGCCGCGGCCCAGCCGGGGGATCAGGCCGAGGCCGAGGCCGGCGTCGATCAGGGCCAACTGGGTCTGGAACTCGCCGACCTGGTGGGCGACGTCCGGCTCCTCGCCGGTCTCGCGCATGGTGCGCAGCAGCCAGTCGTGGCAGATGTTGCCGGGCGGGACGCTGATCCAGCGCTGCCCGCGCAGCGCGGTGACCGGCACGGCGTCGAGCGCGGCCAGCGGGTGCGCGGCGGGCAGCAGCAGGTCGACGGGGTCGGTGCCGAGGTCGAGGCGGTCCACGCCGTCCTGGACCGGCAGCGGGACGGTGGCCCAGTCCTGCACCACCGCCAGGTCGACCTCGCCGCGGGCCACCAGCTCGGCCGCCGGATAGGGGTCGCTCTCCACCAGGCGGACGTCCAACTCGGGGCAGCTGTTCCGCAGTTCGGCGAGGACGGCGGGCAGCAGCCCGCGCGCGGCGGTGGGGAAGGCGGCCAGCAGCAGGCGCCCGGCGGCGCGGCCGCGCTGCTCCTCCAGCGTCACCTCGGCCTGCTCGACCAGGGCGAGCACCTGGTGCGCGGTGTCGGCGAGCCGGACGGCGGCGTCGGTGAGCTGGATGCCGCGGCCCTGGCGTTCCAGCAGGACGGTGCGGGTCTCGCGTTCGAGTTTGGCGATCTGCTGGGAGATCGCGGACGGGGTGAAGCCGAGGGCCGCGGCGGCCCCGCCGACCGAGCCGTGCACGGCGACCGCGTGCAGGGCGCGCAGGCGTCCCAGATCCATCATGCAGCGATGCTAAACGGTGAGGTTGAGGAAATGTCGCTGGTGCTGAACATTCGGTGCGGGAGATGCTCGGGGCATGCCGCCTTCCTCGACGTCCATGACACCCCGTCACATCGCCCTGGCCGTGCTGATCGCCGCCGTCTGGGGCCTGAACTTCGTCCTGATCGAGGTCGGCCTGGACGACTTCCCGCCGCTGCTGTTCTGCGCGCTGCGGTTCACCGTGGTCGCGCTGCCCGCCGTGTTCCTGGTCGGGCCGCCGCGGGTGGCCCGGCGCTGGGTGCTGGGGGTCGGGCTGACGCTCGGGGTGGTGAAGTTCGGACTGCTGTTCCTCGGCATGCACGCCGGCATGCCCGCGGGCCTGTCCTCACTGGTGCTGCAGGGCCAGGCCGGGTTCACCGCGCTGTTCGCCGCCGGGCTACTGCGCGAGCGCCCCGGGCGGCTGCGCACCGCCGGGCTCGCGGTGGCGTTCGCCGGGATCGCGCTGGCCGCGCTCGACCACGGCGTGCACGGCCCGGTCGGGGCGTTCGCGCTGCTGCTCTGCGCCGCCGCGGCCTGGGGCCTGGCCAACGTGCTGACCCGCAAGGCCGCGCCGCCGGACGCGCTGCGCTGGATGGTGTGGGTCTCCGCGGTGCCGCCGCTGCCGCTGCTCGGGCTGTCGCTGCTGGTCGAGGGCCCGGACGCGGACTGGGCGGCGCTGCGCGGCATCAGCTGGGCGGGCGTCGGCGTGGTGCTGTACGTCGGGCTGGTGTCCACACTGTTCGCGTTCGTCGCCTGGAGCTACCTGCTGCGCCGCTACGACGCCTCGGTGGTGGCCCCGTACTCGCTGCTGGTGCCGGTGTTCGGGATGTCCTCGGCGGCACTGCTGCTCGGCGAGCGGTTCAGCGCGCTGGCGGGCGCGGCGACGGTGCTGGTGATCGCCGGGATCGGGCTGGGCGCGGTGCCCGCTACGGCGTGGGGCCGGCTTCGTACGCTTCCTCGGCGTGGCGCAGCGCGCGCAGCAGGGCGTCCTGTTCGGCAGGGCTGACCGGGCCGAAGTACTCCTGGGCGACCTCGTGCCGGACCCGGGAGATCCGCTCCAGCGCGCCGTGCCCGGTCTCGGTGAGGACCAGTCGCACCGCCCGGCGGTCCGCCGGGTCGGGGGTGCGGGCGACCAGACCGGCCTCCTCCAGGGCGTCCACCACCGTGGTGGCGGAGCGCGGCGCGATGTGCAGCCGCTCGGCGAGTTCGCTCAGCCGCATGGTCTGGGCGCTCTCGCAGCCGGGGGCGTGGGCGAGGGTGCGCAGGGCCCGGCCCTGGGCGGGGGTGAGGCCGTACGGCTCCAGCCGCTGCATGGTCTGCCGGCGGATCCGCTTCATCGCCCGGGTGAGTGCGTCGGCGAGTTCCGCGGCGGTGTCGGCGGGGCCGGGGGAGGTCATGGGCACAGGGTAGCGGGCGGGTCGCGACGGGTACGGAGGGTCACCGATCTCGCCTCGATAACATGTTGAGCTTGGCTCAGTAATCGAGTAGCTTAGGCCATCCTAAGTCGCTCGCCGTGCCTTCGAGGAGTTCCGTCATGGCCCGCTCCACCGCCCGTGTCACCACCGACCGCCCCGCCCGCTACGCCAAGCAGCTCGCCGCCCACATGGGCCGCAAGATCACCGCCGAGTGGTCCGAGGAGACCGGCCGCGGCACGCTCGCCTTCGGCGCCGGCCGGGCCGAGCTCGTCGCCGAGGAGGGCGCGCTGCTGCTCGCCGTCGACGGCGAGGCGGAGAACCTGGCCCAGCTGGAGGACGTGGTGGGCCGCCACCTGGTCCGCTTCGGCACCCGGGACGAACTGGTCGTCGCCTGGCAGCGCGAGAACGGCGAGGCCGGCACCGTCCAGCGCCTCACCGGCGAGGAGGGCTGACCGGCCCCGCGTCCCCCGGGCTCAGCTCTGCCGCAGCGGCGGCATCGGCACCGGCACCGCGAACGCCGTGGCCCCCGCGCCGACCCCGCCCTCGCAGCTGTTCGGCGGGGCGGTGGTCACGCCCCGGGTGGACGGCTTCTCCGCCGCCCAGAACATGAAGCCCAGCAGGCCCGCGCTGGTGCCCGCGCCGTTCGGCGCGGCGCTCTGCAGCCAGCTCCCGGTGGCCTTCTGCACCGAGTTGGCGAAGTTGGTGCACTCCGGGCGGACCTGCGAGCCCTCCGCGATGTACAGCCCGCCGGTGAACTTGGCCGGCGCCAGCGGCGGGATCGCCGGGTTGTACTGGGCCTTGCCGTCCAGGTGCTCCTGCCAGTTGGAGGTCGCGGTGGCGGCCGTGGGCTGCTTGCTCGGCACCATCGCGTTGGCGTAGTCCAGCACCGGGTTGGTGGTGGTCAGCCAGTGTGCGGTGGCGTACTGGTCGATGCCGATCAGCCAGCGGTCGCCGGCGGCGACGTCGATGGTCAGGCGGGCGGTCGGGTCGGCGCCGGTGGCGTCGTACGGGTGGGCGCTGCGGTAGGCGTCCACGAACGCCTGCAGGCCCGTCAGGTTCGGGCTGTTGCTGTTCTCGTAGTCGATCTCGATGCCCACGCCCAGCTTGCTCGCCAGTGCCGCGGCCTTCTGCCCCAGCCCGGCGCCGTTCTGGGCCAGCGCGGTGTCCCAGTCGCCGGTGTAGGTGATGCCGCCGATGGAGAGCATCACCCGGATGCCGTGCGCGGTGAAGTAGTTCACCACCTGCTGGTTCATGCCCACCGGCACCCCGTCCGCGTTCCCGGCGTCGGTGGTGCCGTTCAGCAGGCGCAGCGGGTTGACGAAGCTGAGCACCACCACGTTCACCGAGGGCCGGCCGTCGCCCCGGTCGATCAGCCAGTGGTTGGCGGCGTCGAACTCGGCGAGGTCGCGCACCTTCGCCCAGGTGCAGGCGTCGTTGCTGCAGTGCCAGGCCCCGTACACCTGCATCGGGGTGGCGGCCGCGGCACTCTGCACCGGCAGGGCGGTCACCGCCAGGGCGAGCAGTGAGGCGGCCACCGAAAAACGGGTCATGGGCATGACTGGGGAACGCACATTCGCCTCCCGGCGATCGCGTGCTGATGGGTGGGGAAAAGGGTGCGCGCGAGCCAGGAGGGCGTCAATGGTCCGGACCGAAAGCGTCCTTGACCGGACATCAGTCCGACGGAGCGTCGGACTCCGGGCCGGGACGCCGGGGCCGAGCGGCGGTCCTGCCGGTCGGGTCGGCCTTGCCGGTCGGGCTGGTCGGGTCGCTCGGGCCGGTCGGGTCGGGCAGCAGGTGTGGCAGCGCCGGGTGCAGGCCGAGCAGCAGCAGGCCCGCCAGGCACCAGCTGGCCAGCACGTCCAGGAGCCAGTGGAAGTCGCTCCACACCAGGCCGAACCCCACGCCCAGGCACACCAGGACGGCCGCCGCACGGACCTGCCGGCCGGGCCGCTCCGGCAGGACCCTGGCCAGCAGCAGGGCCGCCGTTCCGTACGCGATCGAGGAGGTCGCCGTGTGGCCGGACGGGTACCAGCCCCACTGGTCCGCGGCCAGCGGCGCCCCGAACGGGCCGGGGCGGGCGAACCAGGCCTTCGCCGGCACCACCAGCAGCGGGATCAGCACCGCCGCCAGCACCGCCACCGGCACCGGCGTCCACCAGCGCGGCCGGCCCCCGCGCCGGGCCAGCCACGCCGCCAGTCCCGCGCACCCCAGCAGCACCGGCACGGCCGGCACCCCGCCGCCCAGGTCGGACAGCGCCACCCCGAAGTGGTTCAGCAGCGTGGAGTCCAGCGACCGGCGCAGGTGCCGCACCGTGTCGCGCACCGCGGTGTCCACCTCGAGCAGCGGACCGTCCACCGCCACCTGCCAGGAGATCACGGCCAGCAGCACCCCGAGTGTCAGGGGCAGGACAAAAAAAGTCGGCCGCCCCGGAGCAGGGGGGAGAGCTCCAGGGCGGCCAAGGCGATCGCCGCGCCGTGCGGCCCGGGGGGTATGGGCGGGACGGCCGGTCGATCGGTCCGGTGCATCCGCCAACGCGGCGGACGGGGGTGTGGGCAGTGGTTGCGGTTCGCTGTCCATCTGTGATGACAGTACGTCAAAGCCGGGGCCCCGGGCAGTCGACCGGGCATCGTCCACAGCATCTTCACCACCGGCGGAGCAACCTCCACCACCCCGCGGAACCCGCCTGACGCCGGATCAGATGCCCGCGAAAGCCGACTCCAGGATGTCCAGGCCCTCGACCAGCAGGTGCTCCGGCATCACCAGCGGCGGCAGGAACCGCAGCACGTTGCCGTAGGTGCCGGCGGTCAGCACCACCAGGCCCTCCGCGTGGCAGGCCTTCGCGATCGCCGCGGTCACCTCCGGGTTCGGCTCCTTGCTGCCCGGCTTCACCAGCTCCACCGCGACCATCGCGCCGCGGCCGCGGACCTCGCCGATCACCTCGAACTTCTCCTGCAGCTCGCGCAGGCGACCCAGCATGACCTCGCCGATCCGCTGCGCCTTGCCGTTCAGGTCCTCGGACTTCATCGTCTCGATCGCCCCCAGCGCGGCCGCACAGGCCACCGGGTTGCCACCGTAGGTCCCGCCCAGGCCACCGGCGTGCGCGGCGTCCATGATCTCGGCCCGGCCGGTCACCGCCGCCAGCGGCAGACCGCCCGCGATGCCCTTCGCCGTGGTGATCAGGTCCGGGACGATGCCCTCGTCGTCACAGGCGAACCACTGGCCGGTGCGGCAGAAACCGGTCTGGATCTCGTCCGCCACGAACACGATGCCGTTCGCCTTCGCGAACTCCACGATGGCCGGCAGGAAGCCCTTGGCCGGCTCGATGAAGCCGCCCTCGCCCTGGATCGGCTCAATGATGATCGCCGCGACGTTCTCCGCGCCGATCTGCTTGGTGATGATGTCGATCGCCTGCGCGGCCGCCTCGTCGGCGCAGTTCTCCGCACCGGTCAGCCAGCGGTACGGGTACGCCACCGGCACCCGGTAGATCTCCGGCGCGAACGGCCCGAACCCGTGCTTGTACGGCATGTTCTTCGCCGTCAGACCCATGGTCAGGTTGGTGCGGCCGTGGTACCCGTGGTCGAACACCACCACAGCGGTCCGCTTGGTGTACGCGCGGGCGATCTTCACCGCGTTCTCCACCGCCTCGGCGCCCGAGTTGAACAGCGCGGTGCGCTTCTCGTGGTCACCCGGGGTCAGCTCGTTCAGCTGCTCCGCCACCGCCACGTACCCCTCGTACGGGGTCACCATGAAACAGGTGTGGGTGAACGCGGCCAGCTGCTCGGTCGCCTTCGCCACCACGGCCGCGGCGCTGTTGCCCACGTTGGTCACCGCGATGCCCGAACCGAAGTCGATCAGGCTGTTGCCGTCCACGTCCTCCAGCACGCCGCCGCCGGCCCGCGACACGTACACCGGCAGCGTGGTGCCCACGCCCGCGGCCACCGCGCCGAGCTTGCGGGACTGCAGCTCCTGCGACTTCGGGCCGGGGATCGCAGTGACCAGACGGCGCTCCTGCGGGAGCGGAGTTGCAGCGCTCATGTCTTCTCCAAGTTCTTGACGCGGTAACCGCAGGCTACGACCGGCCACTCCGGGCGGGCATGCGCCACTCGGTACTGCTGGGCCGTCCGAATTGTCCGGCGCGGCCAGTGGCCGAAGATCGTCCGACCCGTTCCCCCCTCCACTACATTGGCCCCGGGTGTGTCGGTGGGACGGCGATGCGGGTATGGCACCGCCGGCAACGTAGGAGGGGCCCCAAGTGGAACTGAACGACGCGCGAACCCAACACACCCATCCCCACCTCCCCCCACCCCGCCCCCCTTCCACCTCCCCACCTGGGCCACCGCCCCCCGCCCCGAAGCCCCACCCGGCGTCTACCGGCAGCACCACACGCCTTACGACACCAAGAAGGCGGAAGACGCCCAGACCCCCGCAGGCCCACTCCTCCTGCGCGCAGCGCTGAACCTGTTGGTCGCGGCGATCCTCTACCCCTACCTGGTCGGGTTCGAAGTGGACCTGATGCACTGGGCGGGGATCGACACTCGGCTTCCCAGCGCGCTCATCAACTCGCTCGGTCTGATCCTCGGAGTGATCGGCGCCGTCCCGCTGGTCTGGTTCTTCGGTCGTCTGGGCCGGTGGCGCGAGGTCGGCCGGCGCTTCGTCCTGCCGGTGGTGCTGAAGACCGTCACCGAGGCGCCCGCTGCTCCGGAGGAGGCGCCGGTGGTGGATGTCTGGGCGGAGTTGCGGGGGGCCGGGGAGGGGGTTCGGCGGCTGGAGAGCGAGCCGGTGGGGGACGTGGACTACGTGCGGCTGCACCAGGCGTGGCGAACGGTGGGCGGTGACCGCGAGGCGTGGCAGGAGTTCGCGGCGCAGCTGGCCGCCCACGGCCCGGCCGCGTGCGCGCACCCGTCGGAGCAGCGCGACCTGCCCGGCGGCCGGGCCGCCCGGCACGACCTGATGGTGCGCCAGGTGCGGTTGGGCACGGCGCAGGACGTGGTGAAGAACCCGGTGACGCACCGGAACGCGGGGTTCGCGCTGGACCCGCGGGTGCTCGGGACCTCGCTGCTGGCGGTGGGCCCGGCCGGCACCGGCAAGACGGCGGCGCTGGCCCGGCCGGTCGCGGAGGCGCTGTGCCTGCAGGCGCTGGCGGGTGCGGCGTGCGCGGTGGTGGTGGGGGCGTCCGATGCCGATCTGGGGCCGGACGACTGGTACGACGTGGTGATCGCCCCGGGCGACCCGTCCGCGCCGTACGGGCTGGACCTGTACGGGGCCGCGTCGAATCCGGACGAGGCGGCGGCCCGGTTGGCGGACGCGCTGCTGCCGGACGAGCTGGCGCCGCGGGCGGAGAGCGCCCGGACGGCGATGCAGCAGGTGGTCGGGCCGTACCGGGCGGGGTACGGCCGCTACCCGGGGGTGCGGGAGTTGCGGGCGCTGCTGGCCGGGGACCCGGACGCGTGGGCGGAGTTGGCGGAGCAGCTGCAGAAGTCCGGGCGGCGGGCCGAGTACGAGGCGGACCTGCAGCAGCGGGACCGGATGCACGGCCGGGCCGACGACCCGGGGGCGCTGCTGGCGGACCGGCTGGCGCTGCTGGACCGTCCGGCGCTGGCGGCCGGGTTCTCCGGCGGCCCGGCGGCGAAGCCGGCGTTCGCGATGCGGGCGCTGGAGCACCCGTTGCGGGTGCGGGTGAAGCTGCCGGAGCGCAGTCACCCGGAGGCGGCCCGGATCCTGTCGCGGCTGCTGCTCGGCCAGTTCACCCAGGCCGCCGCGGACCGGCGCGACCGCGAGCTGTTCGCCGGCCTGGTGCTGGACGACGCCACCGCGGCGGTCGACGCCCAGGCGATCCGGGGCCTGCAGCGGCTGCGCGGGGCGAACGCCGGCGCGGTGCTGCTGCTGCGGACGCTGTCGGACCTGCCGGAGGCGCTGCGCGCGCCGCTGTTCGGCGCGGTCGGCAACCGGATGGCGTTCCCCGGCATCGCGCCGTGGGACGGCCGGCTGTTCTCCGAGGCCTGGGGCACGCACCTGGTCCGGGAGACCGCGGTGACGCACACGCCGGACACCTCCGGCGGAACGGTTCGCCGCGCGGGCCGGCTGCTGCGCAAGGCGCTGTCCGGGACGACGGCGCAGACCGAGTCGGTCACCACCCGGGACGTCGAGCGGCACCGCTGGTCGCCGTCGGACCTGGCGCACGCGCTGCCGTCGGGGCACGCGGTGGTGTCGCTGACCTCGGTGACGGGGGAGCAGGTGCCGCCGCTGCTGGTGGACCTGCGTCACTGAGCGGGCCGGGGGCGGTCGGCCACGGGCTGATCATCATTGGGTCACGGAAGTTACGGACCGGCGGATTTCGGCGCTCCGGCTTGTCCGGAGCGTCCATAATGGGGGGAGAACCCTCACTCGCCCGGCAGCAACGGCGCAGCCAGGTCGAACCACCGAAGGTGCCATGCCCCCCACACTCGCCTCCGTCGTCCGCACCACCGCGCTCCACCTGACGGTCCTGGCCGGCGCGGACCACCTGGAACGGCCCGTCCGCTGGGTGCACACCAGCGAGCTGGACGACCCGACGCCCTTCCTGGAGGGCGGCGAGCTGCTCCTCACCACCGGCATCAAGCTCGGCAGCGGCGCCGCCGCGCTGCAGGCGTACGTGCACCGGCTGGCCGACGCGGGCGTGGTCGGCCTCGGGCTGGGGGTCGGACTGTCGCACAGCGAGGTCCCGCAGGCGCTGGTGGACGCCGCCGCCCAGCGCGGGCTGCCGCTGCTGCGGGTGCCGGAGGCGACGCCGTTCATCGCCATCTCCAAGGCGGTCTCCGCCGCGCTGGCCGCGGAGCAGTACGAGGCCGTGACGACCAGTTTCGAGGCGCAGGAGGAGCTGACCCGCGCCGCGCTCGGCAAGGACGGCACCACCGCGATCGTCCGCCGGCTGGCCGCCCGGCTGGGCGGCTGGGCCGCGCTGTACGACGGGTCCGGCGCGCTGTCCGCGGTCGCCCCGGACTGGGCGGCCCGCCGGGCCGGCCGGCTGGCCGCCGAGGTCGACCGGCTGCGCCGCCGCCCGGCCCCGTCCAGCGCCGCGCTGCAGGGCCGGGCCGGCACCATCGACACCGCCGACGAGGACTACGTGGTGGTGCAGTCGCTGGGTGCGGACCGCCGCCCCCGCGGCTTCCTGGCGGTCGGCACCGAGGACCGCATCACCCCCACCGAGCGGTACGTGCTGAACGCCGCGGTCGCGCTGCTGACGCTGACCCTGGAGCGCTCCCGCGAGCTGCGGCAGGCCGAGGAGAAGATGGGCGCCGCGCTGCTGCGGATGGTGCTGGCGGGCGAGGTGGCGACCGCCCGCCAGGTCGCGGCGGGGCTGTTCGGCGGCCTGCCCGAGGGCACCGTGCGGGTGCTGGTCGCCGCGGCCGCGCCCGGTCCGGAGGCCGCGGAGGCGCTGGGCGAGCTGGCCGACCGGGCGGAGAACGCCGGCGGCAAGGTCGGCGAGAAGCTGCTGCTGGCCCGGGAGGACGGCGCGCACGGCCCGCGGCTGATGGTGCTGGCCCTCGACAACGGCTCCGTGCACCGCGCCTGCCTGGGCGCCGTCGAGGAGCACGACGGCCTGGCGCTGGGCGTCTCCGCCCCGACCCCCCTGGAGGACGCCGGCACCGCGCACGCCCAGGCCGAGCGCGCCCTGGCGGTCGCCCAGCGGGGCGGCCGGCGCACCGTCGACCACGAGGAGGTCGGCGCGGGTTCGCTGCTGCCGCTGCTCGGCGAGGAGGCCGTCACCGCGTTCGCCGAGGGCCTGCTGCGCCCGCTGCGCGAGCACGACCGCACGGCGCGCGGCGACCTGGTGGCGTCGCTGCGGGCCTGGCTGTCCCGGCACGGCCAGTGGGACGCCGCCGCGGCCGACCTGGGCGTGCACCGGCACACGCTGCGCTACCGGATGCGGCGGGTCGAGGAGCTGCTGGGGCGGTCGCTGGACGACACGGACGTCCGGATGGAGCTCTGGCTGGCGCTGCGGTCCGGCGAGGAGTAGGCCGGGCACTGCTCCACCGCGTCCTGGTCCGGTACCCGTTTCTGCCCCGCCGTCCAATCAAAAAGGCCCCTGCTCCGTCCTACCGTGAGGGCGACAAGTCTTTCGAGGGAAGGGGCCGGTGCGACCGTGACCACCACTCAGCAGTTCTGGCTGGCCGGGCGTCGGGCGAGCGGCGAGACGGAGTTCGAGGTCCGTCACCCGCACGACGGCAGCCTGGTGGCCGAGGTCAGCGTGCCGACCGACGCGCAGGTGGAGGAGGCCGTCGCGGCGGCCGCCGCCGCGGTGCCGGTGTTCGCGGCGACCCCCGCGCACGTGCGGGCGACCGCGCTGGACCACGTGGCGAAGCGGCTGGCGGAGCGCACCGAGGAGATCGCCCGGCTGATCACCGCGGAGAACGGCAAGCCGATCAAGTGGGCGCGCGGCGAGGTCGGCCGCGCGGTGTCGGTGTTCCGCTGGGCGGCCGAGGAGGCCCGCCGGACCAACGGCGAGACCATGCGTCTGGACACCGACCCGGGCGGCGTGGGCCGCTTCGCGGTGGTGCGGCGCTTCCCGCGCGGTGCGGTGCTGGGCATCGCCCCGTTCAACTTCCCGCTGAACCTGGTGGCGCACAAGGTCGCCCCGGCGATCGCGGTGGGCGCGCCGATCATCCTGAAGCCCGCCCCGGCCACCCCGCTCTCCGCGCTGGTGCTGGGCGAGATCCTGGCCGAGACGGACCTGCCGGCGGGCTCCTGGAGCGTGCTGCCGGTGGAGAACGCGAAGATGCCGGCGCTGGTGCAGGACAAGCGCCTGCCGGTGATCTCGTTCACCGGTTCGGACAAGGTCGGCTACCAGATCATGGACTCGGTGCCGCGCAAGCACGTCACCCTGGAGCTCGGCGGCAACGCCGCGGCCGTGGTGCTGGCGGACTGGAGCTCCGAGGCGGACCTGGACTGGGCGGCGAGCCGGATCGCGCTGTTCGCGAACTACCAGGGCGGCCAGTCCTGCATCTCGGTGCAGCGGGTGATCGCCGACGCGAGCGTCTACGACCGCCTGGTGGAGAAGGTGGTCGCCAAGGTGCAGGAGCAGGTCACCGGTGACCCGTCCGACGAGGCCACCGACGTCGGCCCGCTGGTGGACGAGAACGCCGCCAGGCGGGTCGAGTCCTGGGTCGAGGACGCGGTCGCCAAGGGCGCCCGGCTGCTGGCCGGCGGCAAGCGGGACGGCGCCGCCTACGCGCCGACCGTGCTCGCCGAGCTGCCGGCCGACGCGATCCTGGCGAAGGCCGAGGTGTTCGGCCCGGTGCTGTCGCTGCACAAGGTGGCGTCCACCGAGGAGGCCTTCGCCGCGGTGAACGACTCGGACTTCGGCCTGCAGGCGGGCGTCTTCACGCACGACGTGCAGACCGCGTTCCGGGCGCACCGGGAGCTGGAGGTCGGCGGCGTGGTGATCGGCGACGCGCCGTCCTACCGGGCCGACCAGATGCCGTACGGCGGCGTGAAGGACTCCGGCGTGGGCCGCGAGGGCGTGCGCTACGCGATGGAGGACTTCACCTTCGAGAAGGTCCTGGTGCTCACCGGCCTGGACCTCTGACGAGAGACGCTGACGCCCCGTCACCGCACCTGCGGCGGCGGGGCGTCGCCCTGCCTTGACACCCTTCCGGGCCCGGCGTAGTCCGGAGACCAGGAAAGGGAAGGAGGTCCGTCATGCTGGGCGACCTCATCGGAGAGGAACAGGGCCAGGTCACCGGTCAGCGGGTGGTCCGCGGGGAGCACGGGCTGCCGCCGACGGTGGAGTCCTCGTTCCTCGGGACGGGAACGCTGCTCGGGGTCCCGGTCAAGGACATCGGCAGCTACACGGCGCGGCTTCGCGCCGACGGCACCCTGGAGGGCAACGGGCAGGGCGTGCTGATGAGCCCGACCGGCGCGCACGCGACCTGGCAGGGCGGCGGCGTCGGCACCTTCACGGAGAACGGCGGCACCAACTTCCGCGGCGCCATCGTGTACGAGAGCGACTCGCCGGAGTTCGCCGGCCTGCGCGGGGTCGCGGGCGCGTTCGAGTGGGACGTCGACGAGAACGGGAAGGCGAGCGGACGGCTCTGGGCGTGGAAGTGACCGCCGCTCAGCAGTGAGCACCTGGTACCCGGGACACGCCCGTCCACAGGACACAATGGGGGCATGAACTCGCTCGCCCACCCGCAGCTGCGCTTCACCCCGACCGTCGCGAACCCGGACGGGCCCCGGGAGTTGGTCATCCTGGGCTCGACCGGCTCGATCGGCACCCAGGCCATCGACGTGGTGCTCCGCAACCCCGACCGGTTCAAGGTGGTGGCCCTGTCGGCGGCCGGCGGGCGGGTCCCGCTGCTCGCCGAGCAGGCGCTCGCGCTCGGCGTGCGCACCGTGGCGGTGGCCGATCCGGCCGCCGCCGCGCCGCTGCGCGAGGCGCTCGCGGCGAAGGCCGGCGGCGCCCCGCTGCCGGAGATCCTGGCGGGCCCGGACGCGGCGACCGAGCTGGCGGCGACGGAGTGCCACTCGGTGCTGAACGGCATCACCGGTTCGATCGGCCTGGCGCCGACGCTGGCCGCGCTGCGGGCCGGCCGGGTGCTGGTGCTGGCCAATAAGGAGTCGCTGATCGTCGGCGGTCCGCTGGTGAAGGCGCTGGCGAAGCCCGGTCAGATCGTGCCGGTGGACTCCGAGCACGCCGCGCTGTTCCAGGCGCTGGCCGGCGGCACCCGGGCGGAGGTCCGCAAGCTGGTGGTGACCGCCAGCGGCGGCCCGTTCCGCAACCGCACCCGCGAGCAGCTGGCCGGCGTCACCCCCTCGGACGCGCTGGCGCACCCGACCTGGGCGATGGGCCCGGTGGTGACGATCAACTCGGCGACCCTGGTGAACAAGGGCCTGGAGGTGATCGAGGCGCACCTGCTGTACGACGTGCCCTTCGACCGGATCGAGGTGGTGGTCCATCCGCAGTCGGTCGTTCATTCGATGGTGGAGTTCACGGACGGCTCCACGCTGGCCCAGGCGAGCCCGCCGGACATGCGGATGCCGATCGCGCTGGGCATCGGCTGGCCGGACCGGGTGCCCGACGCGGCCCCCGGCTGTGACTGGACCAAGGCCGCGACCTGGGAGTTCTTCCCGCTGGACAACGTGGCCTTCCCGGCGGTCGAGCTGGCCCGCGAGGTGGGTACGCTCGGCGGGACCGCCCCCGCGGTGTTCAACGCCGCGAACGAGGAATGTGTGGACGCTTTCCTGAACGGCGCGCTGCCTTTCATCGGAATCGTGGACACTGTGGCGAAGGTGGTCGCCGAACACGGCGCCCCGCAGTCGGGAACTTCGCTCACGGTGGAGGACGTACTCCACGCTGAGCACTGGGCGCGGGCCCGGGCCCGCGAACTGGCGGCTGGTTAGGTACGACGGAGGCGACGCGGTGGACAAGCTGATGTGGGTGCTGGGCGTCCTGATCTTCGTGATCGGGCTGCTGTTCTCGATCGCCTGGCACGAGCTCGGCCACCTGTCCACCGCGAAGCTGTTCGGCATCCGGGTGCCGCAGTACATGGTCGGCTTCGGCCGGACCCTCTGGTCGACCAAGCGCGGCGAGACCGAGTACGGCCTCAAGGCGATCCCGTTCGGCGGCTACATCCGGATGATCGGCATGTTCCCGCCCGGCGCCGACGGCCGGATAACGAAGCGTTCCTCCTCGCCCTGGCGGACCATGATCGAGGACGCCCGGGCCGCCTCGTACGAGGAGCTGCAGCCCGGCGACGAGACCCGGCTGTTCTACACCCGCAAGCCGTGGAAGCGCGTCATCGTGATGTTCGCCGGCCCGGGCATGAACCTGATCCTGGCGATCGTGCTGTTCCTCGCCCTGTTCATGGGCATCGGCATCCCCCGCTCCACGCCGACCATCGAATCGGTCAGCGAGTGCGTGGTCCCGGTCAGCGAGAAGGTCGACAGCTGCAAGCCCGGCGCCGAGAAGTCTCCCGCCAACGCGGCCGGCCTGCGGGCCGGGGACACCGTGCTGGCGTTCGGCGGAGTGAAGATCCACGACTACGACCAGCTGCAGGGCCTGATCCGGGACTCCGCCGGCAAGCACGTGGACATCGACGTCCAGCACCGCGACAAGACCACCGGCACGCTGCACGCGGACATCAAGCCCAACACGCTCCCCGCCCTGGACAAGGACGGCAACCCGATCAAGGGGCAGACCGTCACCGCGGGCTTCCTCGGCATCACCCCCGCCACCGGCGTCCACCACCTGTCGGTCGGCGAGAGCACCGAGGAGATGGGCCGGATGGCCGGCCACGGCGTCGAGTCGCTGACCCAGCTGCCCGGCAAGATCCCCGGGCTGTGGCACGCCGTGGTCGACGGCGCCCCGCGCGCGCAGGACTCCCCGGTCGGCATGGTCGGCGCGGCCCGGCTCGGCGGCGACGTGTTCGCGATGGACCTGCCCGCCACCCAGCAGCTGGCCTTCTTCGTCCAGATGCTCGCCTACATGAACTTCATGCTGTTCCTGTTCAACATGCTGCCGCTGCTGCCGCTGGACGGCGGCCACATCGCCGGCGCCCTGTGGGAGTCGCTGCGCCGCAGCGCCGCCCGCCTGCTGCGCCGCCCCGACCCCGGCCCGTTCGACGTGGCCCGGCTGATGCCGCTGGCGTACGTGGTCGCCGGGATCTTCGTCTGCTTCACCGGTCTGGTGATGGCGGCCGACATCATCAACCCGGTGCGCATCAACTAGCCGCGCGCCACCGACGGCCGGG
Source organism: Streptomyces sp. TLI_171 (assembly GCF_003610255.1). GTDB lineage: Bacteria > Actinomycetota > Actinomycetes > Streptomycetales > Streptomycetaceae > Kitasatospora. The sequence continues at coordinate 5,263,640 of NZ_RAPS01000001.1, forward strand.
TGTGCTCCGCCACCCGGCCGTGCCGTACCGTTGGACGCCGGGCGCGCCGGAAACCGCGGCCCGCTCCGGCTCACCGAACCTCTGCAGAGGAAAACACTGCGCACATGACCGCGATCTCGCTCGGTATCCCCTCCCTGCCGCTCAAGCCGCTGGCCCAGCGCCGCCACTCGCGCCAGATCATGGTCGGCAACGTGCCGGTCGGCGGCGACGCGCCGGTCTCGGTGCAGTCGATGACCACCACGCTCACCTCCGACGTCAACGCGACGCTGCAGCAGATCGCCCAGCTGACCGCCTCGGGCTGCCAGATCGTCCGGGTCGCCGTCCCCTCGCAGGACGACGCCGACGCGCTGCCGATCATCGCCCGGAAGTCGCAGATCCCGGTCATCGCCGACATCCACTTCCAGCCGAAGTACGTCTTCGCCGCGATCGACGCCGGCTGCGCCGCGGTGCGCGTCAACCCGGGCAACATCAAGGCCTTCGACGACAAGGTCGGCGAGATCGCCAAGGCCGCCAAGGACGCGGGCGTGCCGATCCGGATCGGCGTCAACGCCGGCTCGCTCGACAAGCGCCTGCTGGAGAAGTACGGCCGGGCCACCCCCGAGGCGCTGGTGGAGTCCGCGCTGTGGGAGTGCTCGCTGTTCGAGGAGCACGACTTCCGCGACATCAAGATCTCGGTCAAGCACAACGACCCGGTCGTGATGATCAACGCCTACCGGCAGCTGGCCGCGGCCTGCGACTACCCGCTGCACCTGGGCGTCACCGAGGCCGGGCCGGCCTTCCAGGGCACCATCAAGTCCGCGGTGGCGTTCGGCGCGCTGCTCGCCGAGGGCATCGGCGACACCATCCGGGTCTCGCTGTCGGCCCCGCCGGCCGAGGAGATCAAGGTCGGCATCCAGATCCTGGAGTCGCTGAACCTGCGTCAGCGCGGCCTGGAGATCGTCTCCTGCCCGTCCTGCGGCCGCGCCCAGGTGGACGTCTACAAGCTCGCCGAGGAGGTCACCGCCGGCCTGGAGGGCATGGAGGTGCCGCTCCGGGTCGCCGTCATGGGCTGTGTCGTCAACGGCCCCGGCGAGGCCCGCGAGGCCGACCTGGGCGTCGCCTCCGGCAACGGCAAGGGCCAGATCTTCGTCAAGGGCGAGGTGATCAAGACCGTGCCCGAGTCGAAGATCGTCGAGACCCTGATCGAGGAGGCCATGAAGCTGGCCGAGCAGATGCAGGAGGAGGGTGTCGAGTCCGGCGCCCCCGTCGTCGTGGCCGCCGAGTGACGGTCTGAAGTCCCCGGCGGGGCCGCCCGGCAAAGGTGGCCCCGCCTGTCCGAGAGGTGCCCCCGTTGCTCGACCGAGGTGTGATGCTGCCCGGCCCGTTCCAGGTCGCCCGGGCCCTGTCCGCAACCCGCGTGCTGGAGGCCCACGACCTCGACGAGGCGTTGGAGATCCTGCACCGCGACCCGGTCGCCAACGCCTTCGTGGCCACCCGGGTGGAGGCCGTCGGCCTCGACCCGTGGCGCCTCGGCGGCGAGATGTGGGGCTGGCACGACGCCGACGGACGGCTCGACGCGCTCTGCTACGCGGGCGCCAACCTGGTCCCGGTCAACGCCGGGCCGGAGGCCGTCCGGGCGTTCGCCGAACGGGCCCGCCGGCAGGGCCGCCGCTGCTCCTCCATCGTCGGCCCGGCCGACGCCACGGCCGCCCTCTGGGCGCTGCTGGAGCGCTCCTGGGGCCCGGCCCGCGACGTCCGCGCCCACCAGCCGCTGATGGCCACCGCGGTGCCCGTCACCGAGGTCGAGCCCGACCCGCTGGTGCGCCGGGTCCGCCGGCACGAGATCGACGCGCTGATGCCCGCCTGCGTGGCCATGTTCACCGAGGAGGTCGGCATCTCCCCGCTGGCCGGCGACGGCGGACTGCTCTACCAGGCCCGGGTCGCCGAACTGGTCTCCACCGGACGCTCGTTCGCCCGCTTCGACGAGGACGGCACGGTGGTCTTCAAGGCCGAGATCGGCGCCGTCACCGCCGGGGCCTGCCAGATCCAGGGCGTCTGGGTCGCCCCCGAGCACCGCGGCAGGCGGCTCTCCGAGACCGGCATGGCCGCCGTCGTCAACACCGCGCTCGCCGAGGTTGCCCCGGTCGTCTCGCTGTACGTCAACGACTTCAACATCCGCGCCCGCGCCGCCTACCGCCGGGTCGGCTTCCGCGAGGTCGGCGCGTTCATGAGCGTGCTGTTCTGACGTCCCGTCAGCCGGCCGCCGGGTCGCGCAGCGGCAGGTGGGCGCCCATCACCGCGTACGGTCGCACCGTGTTCGGGAACCGCACGCCCGGCGCCAGGTCCCGGTAGCCGAGCGAGCGGTACAGCCGGCGGGCCGGGGTCTCCGCGTCGATCGCCGACAGGATCGAGCGGTCCAGGCCGGAGCGCCCGCACAGCGAGCGGATCAGCCGGGTGCCCACGCCCTGGCCCTGGTACTCCGGCAGGACGTGCAGCTCGGTCACCGCGAACACCCCGTCCAGCCAGTCCGCGTGGCCGCGCTCCGCCAGGTACGGCTCGATCACCGTCGACCACCAGTGGGCACGCTGGTTCGGCATCCCGTACCCGAACCCGACCAGCCGCCCGTGCGCCATCGCGCCCAGCGCCACCACCCCCGGCTGCTGCGCGTGCCGCCCCACGATCGGCAGCCGCACCGCCACCTCCTGCGGCCCCAGCCCGAACGCGACCGCCTGGACCTCCAGCACGGCCGGCGCCCACGCCGCCAGGTCGATGGCCTCGATCGTCACCCCGGTGAGCTGCTCCATGAAGCGGGACGTTACTACCTGCCGTCGAGGGCGGCTCCGCGCCCCGGCCTCACAGCCAGGCGGCGAACTCCAGATGGAGCTCCGCTCCCGGGCGGTCGCCCGCCGCGAGGGCCGCGAGCGCCACGTCCACGGCCCGCAGCAGGGTCCAGGCGCGGACCCGCTCGGCGGGCAGGTCGACGGCCTCGGACAGCTGCTGGAGCCGCCGCCGGGCGGCCCCGCGCGGGCCGGGCGAGGCCGCCAGGGTGTCCGCCCGGTCCAGGACCAGCCGGGCCAGGTCGAACGCCGGGTCGCCGACCACCGGGCGCGGGCCCACCGCCAGCCACGGCGCCCGGTCCGCCGCCAGCACCCGCCCGTGGTGGAACTCGCCGTGCAGCAGCCGGCCGCCGCCGTCGCCGGCCAGCGCCACCGCCTCCAGCGCCTCGTCCACCAGCGGCGCCGCGTCCGCCGCGGCCGGCAGCGCCCGGCGGGCCGCGATCCGCTCGGAGATCCGCGCGGCCCGCCGCGGCAGCGTCTCGAAGCCGTGGCCGGCGGGGACCTCCACCCAGAGGCGGCGCAGCAGGCTGGTCGCCTCCAGCATCGCCTTCGCCTCGGCCAGCGAGCGCAGCGGGATCTCGCCGTGCAGGCGCTCCAGCAGCAGCACCCCGTCCGCCTCGGCCAGCAGCAGCGCGGCGCCGCGGCCGGCCCACGCCCGCAGCGCCGCCGCCTCGCCCGCGCGCTCCGGGCCCGGGCGGACCGCCTTCACCACCACCGGCTGCAGGTCGTCCCCGCGGTGCGCGTACGCCACCGCGCTGCTCCGGCCGCCGGGTTCCACCACCCGCTCCAGGACCAGCCCCCACCCGGCCAGGCGCTCCCCGAACCGCGCGGGCAGCGCCGCCAGCCACTCCTCGGCGGCGGGATCGCCCTCCGATCGCACCGATTCGACCAGCCGCCCGGGGACGGTGAACTGCGCAGATTGTGCCGACATGAGCCCAATTATCGGGCACCGGCGGGGTTCTGACGGCCTAGGAGGCGGTCGGCGTCGGCTCGGTCGGGGCGAGGCCGGGGAGGGCGGGCAGGTCGGCGCCCCAGTGGACCGCCCGGAGGGCGCACTCGCGCAGCGCGGTGGCGCCGTCGGCGCGGAAGGCGGCGGTGGCGGCGAGATCGGTGTAGGCGGCGGTGAGCTGGATCTCCAGGTAGACGGCGAGCTGCCCCGCGGTGGCGGCGTCCTTCACCTGGAAGGGGAGCCGGTAGCCGGCCGCGGCCGCGGTGGGGGAGGCGCCGCCGGAGGCCAGCAGGCGCTGCCAGGAGTCCCGGCGGGCCTGGTGCGCGGTGTACGCGGCGCGCCCGTCCTCGCGCTGGGCGCCGACCGGGAGGAACGCGCCGACCACGCCGTAGCCGTACACGGCGGCGTGCTCGGCGGCCAGCGCGCCCTGCAGCGCCGCGGTGTCGGTGGCCGACAGCGCGACCGGCGAAGCGGCGGCGGAGCCGGACCCGGACGGCGAGGGCGACGGCGAGGGCGAGGGCGAGGAGGACGGTGCGGCGTCCGCGCCGAGCGGCGCGGTGTCGCCGAGCGCCGCGGTGTGCGCCGCCCCGGAGGCGGCGATGGAGGCGAGCGTCCGGGCGAGCGCGGGCGAGGCGGCGGCCAGGTCGGCCAGCCGCAGGCCGGCGGTGCGCCGTTCGGCGGCGGCCAGGTCGGTGACGCTGCGCGCCGTCGCGGCGGCGGTGGGACTCGCGCTCGACCAGGAGACGGGCAGCGACCGGGCGAGCGCCTCCCGGTGCTGGAGCAGGTCCTCGCGCAGGTCGCCCAGCCGGTCGGCGTCGGCGGGGCTCGCGGCGATGACGGCGTCGTAGTCCGTCAGGAGGGAGTCGGTGGCGGCCAGTTGACGGATCCTCAGCGGCCGGTCGGCGTCCTCGGCGACCTGCTGGGTCGACTTCGCGTGGTCGTCGGTGCAGCCGCAGAGGAACTGGAGCCCGGTGAGCGCCCCGAGAGCCAGGAAGGTCCGCCGTGTCGGCGCGGGCATCGCTGCTCCAGCAGAGTCGGTGGGGGCCCTGTGCCCCCGTCGGGAGAATCTTTACCGGACCCGCACGGGCTCCGGAGGGACCTCGGACGGTATCCGGTGCCTGTGACCTTGCTCGCAGGGGGGTCGTCCCGGCCGGGGCCACCGCCGGGCCTCCTCGGGGCCGGGGGAGGGTCGGAATCGGCGGTTCGGGGGTCGACCCGATAGGCTTCGCGATGAGTTAGCACCTTCGACAACAGCAGACGCGGCCGAGGAGTCACCCGGATGAGCACCACCCCCACCGACCGGCTGCGCGCATTGTTGGAGCCGCTGGCCGCCGACGCCGGGTTGGACCTGGAAGAGGTCAAGGTGACCCAGGCCGGCAGCCGCCGCCAGGTGCAGATCGACGTGGACGCCGACGGCGGCGTCGACCTCGACGCGATCGCCGAGTTCTCCCGCCTGGTCGGCCAGGCGCTGGACGAGTCCGACCTGATGGGCGACGCCGCGTACCTGCTGGAGGTCGGTTCCCCGGGCGCCGAGCGCCCGCTGAGCGAGCCGCGGCACTGGCGCCGGGCGACCGGCCGGCTGGCCGCGATCAAGCTGGTGGACGGCGCGGAGCTGACCGCGCGGGTGCTGGAGAGCGACGAGGACGGCGCGCTGGTCGAGGTGCAGCCGGTCAAGGGGCGCGGCCGCCCCAAGGAGCGCCGACTGGAGTTCGCGGAGATCGCGCGGGCCCGGGTGCAGGTCGAGTTCAACCGCAAGGACGAGGAACTGCTCGACGCCGCTGCCGACATCGCGGACGTGGACGAAGAGGAAGAGGAGGCGTAATCGTGGACATCGACATGAGTGCCCTGCGCGGGCTGGTCACCGAGAAGGGCGTGCCGTTCGACCTGCTGGTCGAGTCGATCGAGTCGGCCCTCCTCATCGCGTACCACCGCACCGAGGGCTCGCGCCGCCGGGCGCGGGTGGAGCTGAACCGCAAGACCGGCCACGTGACGGTGTGGGCCCTGGAGGACGCGGCCGAGCTGGACGAGGGCGTGGAGCCGAAGGAGTTCGACGACACCCCGTCGGGCTTCGGCCGGATCGCCGCGTCCACCGCCAAGCAGGTGATCCTGCAGCGCCTGCGCGACGCCGCGGACGACCAGACCTTCGGCGAGTACGCCGGCAAGGAGGGCGACATCGTCACCGGTGTCGTCCAGCAGGGCAACGACCCGAAGAGCGTGCTGGTCGACATCGGCAAGCTGGAGGCCATCCTGCCGCCGCAGGAGCAGGTCCCGGGCGAGGACTACCGGCACGGCACCCGCCTGAAGTGCTACGTGGTGGGCGTGCGGCGCGGTGTGCGCGGCCCGTCGGTCACCCTGTCGCGGACCCACCCGAACCTGGTGAAGCGGCTGTTCGCGCTGGAGGTCCCGGAGATCGCGGACGGCTCGGTGGAGATCGCCGCGATCGCCCGCGAGGCCGGCCACCGCACCAAGATCGCGGTCTGGTCGCGCAAGGCGGGCCTGAACGCCAAGGGCGCCTGCATCGGCCCGAACGGCATGCGGGTGCGCTCGGTGATGGCCGAACTGCACGGTGAGAAGATCGACATCGTCGACTGGTCGGAGGACCCGGCGGACATGGTCGCCTCGGCGCTGTCGCCCGCGCGGGTGACGAAGGTCGAGATCGTCGACCTGGCGCAGCGCTCCGCCCGGGTGATCGTGCCGGACTACCAGCTGTCGCTGGCGATCGGCAAGGAGGGCCAGAACGCCCGCCTGGCCGCCCGCCTGACGGGCTGGCGGATCGACATCCGGCCGGACACCGAGGCCCCGGCCGGGGAATCCGCAAGCCGGTAGCAAGCGTTGTCACGAGCCCCGGAGATCTACTCGGCGGCGGCGAGTCCCTTCGGAGGGGTAGACTTGAACGTGTCTGGCCGGACGCATGTCCGGGCATGCCCTGAGCGCACCTGCGTGGGCTGCCGCAAGCGCGCGGCCAAGCACGAGCTGCTGCGTGTCGTGGCGGGCGAGGACGCCTACGTCCCCGATCCGCGCGGCACACTGCCGGGCCGGGGCGCGTATCTGCACCCCGTACCGACCTGCCTCGACCTCGCGGTCCGCCGTCGGGCGTTCCTGAGGGCCCTCCGGGTCCCGGGCGCACTCGACCCCGGTGCACTGCGGGAGCATGTCGAGGCGGGGGCACCTCCGGCCGACGGCCGGGAGAGGGACGGCGTACCGCCGACCCGCTGACGGGCACTGCGCCCGGCAACACGCACCAGCGCACGGCAGCGCTACGCCGCCGTGCGCCCCAGTCAGGTACACCTCGCGAGATGGAAGTAGGTCGAGATTGCGATGAGCACTCGATGAGTACGCGATGAGTACGCCCATGAAGTAACAGCAGTCCGGCGGACGAATACCCCGGACGCATAGACAGGAGCGAAGTGGCTAAGGTCCGGGTATACGAACTCGCCAAGGAGCTTGGCTTGGAGAGCAAGGCCGTCATGGCCAAGCTCACCGAGCTCGGTGAGTTCGTCCGTTCGGCGTCCTCGACGATCGAGGCGCCGGTCGTGCGCAAACTGACTGACGCTTTGGGAGCGACCCCGCCGTCCGGCGGCGCGTCCTCCGCGAAGCCTGGCCCGCGGAAGCCCGCGGCACCCCAGCCGACCGGCGGCGCCGGTTCGGCCGCACCCAAGCCGGGTGCGCCCACCCCCGGCCCGCGTCCCGCTGCGGCGCAGGCCCCCCGTCCGACCACCCCCGCGCCCGCCGCGGGCTCGGCTGCGCCGAAGCCCGCCGGTGCGCCGGCCCCGGGTCCGCGTCCGGCGGCTCCCGCCCCGGCCGCCGCGCCCGCGCCGGCTGCGGAGTTCTCCTCCCCGGCTCCGGCCGGCGAGGCTCCGGCGCGTCCGGCCGCCCCGCGGCCGGCCCCGGCCAACCCCGCGGCCCGTCCGGGCCCGCGTCCGGCCGGTCCGCGTCCGGGCAACAACCCCTTCACCTCGGGCGGCGCGTCGGGCATGGCCCGTCCGTCCGCCCCGCGTCCGGCCGGTGCGCCGGGTGGCGAGCGCGGTCCCCGTCCCGGTGGCGAGCGCGGTCCCCGTCCGGCCGGTGCGCCGGGTGGCGAGCGTGGTCCCCGTCCCGGTGGCGAGCGCGGTCCCCGTCCGGCCGGTGCGCCGGGTGGCGGTGCTCCGCGTCCGGGCGGCGCCCCGTCCGGTGAGCGCGGTCCCCGTCCCGGTGGCGCTCCGCGTCCCGGTGGTCCGGGTGCCGGCGCCCCCCGTCCCGACGGCATGCCGCGTCCGGCCGCTCCGCGTCCGGGCGGTGCGCCCAGCCCGTCCGGGATGCCCCGTCCGAACCCCGGCATGATGCCGCAGCGTCCGGGCCCGCGCCCGGGTCCGGGTGCCGGTGCGCGTCCGGGTGGCCCCGGTGCGCGTCCGGGTGCTCCGGGCGGTGCCCGTCCCGGCTTCCAGGGCCGTCCGGCCGGTCCGGGCTCGCGTCCGGCCGGCGGCGGCTTCGGCGGCCCCCGTCCGGGTGGCGGCGCCGGTGGCGGCGGTGGCGGCTTCGGTGGCGGCGGCGCCCGTCCCGGCGGCTTCGGCGGTCGTCCCGGTGGCCCGGGTGCCCGTGGCGGCACGCAGGGCGCCTTCGGTCGCGGCCCCGGTGGCCGTCCGGCCCGTGGCCGGAAGTCGAAGCGCGCGAAGCGCCAGGAGTACGAGGCCATGCAGGCCCCGTCCGTCGGCGGCGTGATGCTGCCGCGCGGCAACGGTTCGACCGTTCGCCTGTCGCGCGGTGCTTCGCTGACGGACTTCGCGGAGAAGATCAACGCCAACCCGGCGGCGCTCGTCTCGGTGATGTTCAACCTCGGTGAGATGGTCACCGCCACCCAGTCGGTCTCCGACGCCACGCTGCAGCTGCTGGCGGACGAGATGGGCTTCGTGCTGGAGATCGTCAGCCGGGACGACGAGGACCGTGAGCTGCTGGAGTCGTTCGACATCGACTTCGGTGTCGACGAGGGCGACGAGGAGCAGCTCGCTCCGCGTCCGCCGGTGGTGACCGTCATGGGTCACGTCGACCACGGCAAGACCCGACTGCTGGACGCGATCCGCAAGACCAACGTGGTCGCGGGCGAGGCCGGCGGCATCACCCAGCACATCGGCGCCTACCAGGTCGTCACCGAGGTGAACGGCGAGCAGCGTCCGATCACCTTCCTCGACACCCCGGGTCACGAGGCGTTCTCCGCCATGCGTGCCCGTGGTGCCAAGTCCACCGACATCGCGATCCTGGTGGTCGCGGCCAACGACGGTGTCATGCCGCAGACGGTCGAGGCGTTGAACCACGCCAAGGCCGCGGGCGTGCCGATCGTGGTCGCCGTCAACAAGATCGACGTCGAGGGCGCGGACCCGACCAAGGTCCGCGGTCAGCTGACCGAGTTCGGTCTGGTGGCCGAGGAGTACGGCGGCGACACCATGTTCGTCGACATCTCCGCCCGCCAGGGCCTCAACATCGAGGAACTGCTGGAGGCCGTGGTCCTGACCGCGGACGCCTCGCTCGACCTCCGGGCCAACCCGGAGCAGGACGCGCAGGGCATCGCGATCGAAGCCCACCTGGACAAGGGCCGCGGCGCCATGGCGACGCTGCTCGTCCAGCGCGGCACCCTGCGGGTCGGCGACTCGATCGTGGTCGGCGACTCCTACGGCCGCGTCCGCGCGATGCTGGACGAGAACGGCAACAGCCTCACCGAGGCCGGCCCGTCCCGTCCGGTGCTGCTGCTCGGTCTGACCTCGGTGCCCCGCGCCGGCGACAGCTTCATCGTCGTCGACGAGGACCGCACCGCCCGTCAGATCGCCGAGAAGCGCGCCGCCCGCGACCGCAACGCCTCGATGGCCCAGCGCCGCGTCCGCGTGTCGCTGGAGGGCTTCGAGGCAGCGCTGGCCGCCGGCAACATCGAGAAGCTCAACCTCATCATCAAGGGTGACGTCTCCGGTTCCGTCGAAGCCCTCGAGGACGCCCTCGTCAAGCTGGACGTCGGCGAAGAGGTCGAGCTGCGGGTGCTGCACCGCGGTGTGGGTGCCATCACCGAGTCCGACGTGGACCTGGCGATGGGCTCGGACGCCATCATCATCGGCTTCAACGTGCGCGCCGAAGGCCGTGCGCGCACCGCGGCCGAGCGCGAGGGCGTCGACATCCGGTACTACTCGGTCATCTACCAGGCGATCGAGGAGATCGAGGCCGCGCTCAAGGGCCTGCTCAAGCCCGAGTACGAGGAGGTGCGCCTCGGCTCCGCGGAGATCCGCGAGGTGTTCCGCTCCTCCAAGTTCGGCAACATCGCCGGTGTGCTCGTCCGCGAGGGCATCATCCGCCGCAACACCAAGGCCCGCCTGCTGCGCGACGGCAAGGTCGTGGCGGAGAACCTCAACATCGAGGGTCTGCGCCGCTTCAAGGACGACGCGACCGAGGTCCGCGAGGGCTTCGAGGCCGGTGTCACGCTCGGTTCGTTCAACGACATCAAGGTCGAGGACGTCATCGAGACCTACGAGATGCGCGAGAAGCCGCGCTCGTAACTGGTGCTGAACCGGGGTCGGCCGGCGGGGTGCTTTATCCCGTCGACCGGCCCCGGCCGCGCTGTTAGGGTCCTGGCTGTTCGGGAATTCCTTCGAGGCCCCCAGGCCGGCCAGGCCTGTCACACATGTTCGTCGGAACACTGACGTTCGACCTGCTCCTCGGCGACGTGCACTCGCTGAAGGAGAAGCGGTCGGTCGTGCGGCCCATCGTGGCCGAACTGCAGCGCAAGTACAGCGTGTGCGCTGCCGAGGTTGGGAACCAGGATCTGCACCGCAGGGCCGAGATCGGCTGTGCGGTGGTGTCCGGCGACGCCGGGTACGTCAGCGAGATCCTGGACAGCTGTGAGCGGCTGGTCGCCGGCCGCCCCGAGGTGATGCTGCTCTCCGCCCGGAGGCGCTACCACCACGACGGCGACGAATGACCTGCGGGAGTCACCACCGTCACACCCGCACAGAACCGAGAGCGCCCACAAGGCTGGGCGCGGGCAGGTACGTTGGGAGAGGGCCCCACCGGGTGAGGTCATGACCCGGGTACCGCGCCTACTGCACGAGGAGGCAACGTGACCGACACCGCAAGGGCGCGCAAGCTCGCCGACCGCATCCAGGTGGTCGTGGCGGAGACCCTGCAACGCCGGATCAAGGACCCGCGTCTCGGGTACGTCACCATCACCGACGCCCGGGTGACCGGGGACCTGCGCGAGGCCACCGTCTTCTACACGGTCTACGGCGACGAGACCGAGCGGGAGTCCAGCGCGGCCGCACTGGAGAGCGCCAAGGGCATCCTGCGCTCCGAGGTCGGCAAGCAGACCGGGGTGCGGTTCACCCCGACCCTGACCTTCGTCGCCGACGCCCTGCCGGACAACGCCCGGAACATCGACGACCTGCTGGACAAGGCGCGGCTCTCCGACGCCGCCGTCCGCACCGCCGCCGCCGGAGCGACGTTCGCCGGCGAGGCGGACCCGTACAAGGCGGCGCGCGACGACGACGAGGACGAGTGACCGTGGCCGGGGAGCCGGCCGAGTCCGGCGCCGCGAGGGCGGTCTCCACCACTCAGGTGGAGACCGCCCTCGCGGTGCTTCCGGGCCCTCGCAGCGAGTCACCGGCCGAATCCGCGGCGGCGCCGGCCGACGGCCGGTTCGAGGCCGAGTGGCAGCGGGCGCTGGAACTGGTCGCGGGCAGCGACGAGATCGACCTGATCTGCCACATCTGCCCGGACGGCGACGCCCTCGGCTCCGCGCTGGCCGCCGCACTGGCGCTGCGCGGCCTGGGCAAGCGGGTACGGGTGTCCTTCGGCGACGACCCGCAGGTGATCCCCGAGTCGCTGTCCTTCCTGCCGGGGCAGGAACTGATCGTGCCCGCCGCCGCGGTGCCCGCCGAACCGGCGCTGGTGCTGGCCTTCGACGCCGCCTCCGAGGACCGGCTCGGCCTGCTCCGCGACAAGGCGTTCGCGGCCGGTGAGCTGGTCGTCCTGGACCACCACGCCTCCAACCCCGGCTTCGGCACCGTCCGGCTGATCGACCCGTCCGCGCCCGCCACCGCGGTGCTGGTGGACGAGCTGCTGCGGCGGCTGCGGGTCCCGCTCGACCAGGCGATCGCGACCTGCCTGTACACCGGCATCGCCACCGACACCGGCTCGTTCAAGTACCGGGCCACCACGCCCGCCACCCACGAGATGGCCGGGCGGATGCTCGCCACCGGCATCCGGCACGACCTGATCTCCCGTCAGCTCTGGGACACCACCTCCTTCGGCTACCTGAAGGTGCTGGCCGGGGCGCTGGAGCGGGCCGCGTTCGAGCCCGAGGAGGCCGGCGGGCACGGGCTGGTGTGGACCTGGGTGCCGTACCAGGACCTGGCGCTGTTCGGGGTCACCGTGGAGGAGATCGAGGGCCTGATCGACGTGCTGCGCAAGCCCGCCGAGGCGGAGGTCGCGCTGGTGCTCAAGCAGGACCCGGACGGCACGCTGCGCGGCTCCTGCCGCTCCAAGGGCGCGGTCGACGTGGCCGCGGTCTGCGCGCGCCTGGGCGGCGGCGGGCACGTGTACGCGGCCGGGTTCAGCGCCCGGGAGACCGTGGAGGACACCGTGGAGCGGTTCCGGGTGGCGCTGGCGGCGGAGAGCGCGCGCTAGGCTCGTCCGGTCCGTGCCCGGGCGAGCGGTGCCCTGGGCCGGCGGCGTCCGGGCCGCGGGCCGGCCGCGCAGGAATGCGCGCAGACAGCGAAACGATTGATGCAGCGATGAAGCGTAAAGGGACGGGCCCCGACGGCCTGGTCATCGTCGACAAGCCGGAGGGCATCACCTCGCACGGGGTGGTCGCCAAACTCCGCTGGCTGGCCGGGACCAGGAAGGTCGGCCACGCCGGCACCCTCGACCCGATGGCCACCGGCGTGCTGGTGATCGGCGTGGAGCGGGCCACCCGGCTGCTCGGGCACCTGATGCTCACCGCCAAGACCTACGAGGCCACCGTCCGGCTCGGGCAGACCACCGTCACGGACGACCGGGAGGGCGAGGTCACCGCCTCGACGCCCGCCGACGGCGTCGCCCGGGAGGCGGTCGACGCGGAGGTCGCCAAGCTCACCGGCGAGATCATGCAGGTGCCGTCCAAGGTCAGCGCGATCAAGATCGACGGCAAGCGCTCGTACGCCCGGGTGCGGGAGGGCGAGGAGTTCGAACTCGCCGCCCGGCCCACCACGGTGCACTCCTTCACGGTGCACGGGGTGCGCCCGGCCGTCGCCGAGGACGGCACGCCGGTGCTGGACCTCGACGTGACGGTGGAGTGCTCCTCCGGGACGTACATCCGGGCGCTGGCCCGGGACCTGGGCGCGGCGCTCGGGGTGGGCGGCCACCTGACGATGCTGCGGCGCACCAAGGTGGGCCCGTACTCCGTCGAATCGGCGCACACCCTGGAGGAGCTGGAGCAGAAGCTGGAGGTGCTCCCGATCGCCGACGCGGCGGCGGCCGCCTTCCCCCGCTGGGACGTCGACGCCGAGCAGGCCAAGCTGCTCTCCAACGGCATCCGGCTGCCCGCGCCCGGCCTGGGCGTGGACGGGCCGATCGCGGTCTTCGACCCGGACGGGCGGTTCCTGGCCCTGATCGAGGAGAGCGGCGGCCGTGCCAAGCCGGTCGCGGTGTTCGTGGGCTGACGGCCCTTCGGGAAAGCGGACCGCGAATCGGCGCCGCTCGATAGAGTGTTCTCCTCATTGGCCGGGTTCGCCTGGAGGGGGAGCATCGTGAGGTTCCGTCGTGCTGTGCCGGCCCTGGTGGCCGTCGCCACCGCCGTGCTGGGTCTGGGGCCGGTCGGCGGCGCGGGTGCCGACACCGGGCCGACGGGGGAGTGCCTGCGCCGGGGCCAGCAACCGTACGCCGGGTTCTTCCACCCGCGGGTGTGCTCGGAGACCGACAACGGCGAGGTCCGCGGCCAGTACCGGAACCTGCCGGCTGTCTTCTGGGCGTCCGCGGCCAACTACTTCGACCTGGTGATCACCAACAACTCGGATCACGAGGTCGCCGTGTCCGTCGGCATCGCCCCGGGCGACTCCGACAACGCCTACGGCTCGACGCGCGGCCTGATCCGGTACAAGAACTCCCCGCAGGACGCGGACTGGCGGATGCCGGCCGAGCCCGACATCGACTACCGGCTCGTCTGGGACTACATCGACGGGCCGGACGGCGACCGGACCGACCTCCCGAACGGTCTCCGGGCCGTTCCACCGCACCAGGAACGGGTGTTCCCGATCCTCATCGACTACCGCTCGTACTACTACCTGGCGGGCATGGAGATCGAGACCAACGTGGCGGAGCACGTGCTGCAGGACGGGCAGTGGACGCGCGTGGACGATCTCAAGCTGTTTCAGACGGTGAACACGGTGCTGCAGACCGGCTCGCCGTCGGCGAGCAGTTCGGCCTCCGGCAGTGCGTCGCCCTCGCCCTCGCCGTCGCCGTCGCCGTCGCCGTCGGTCTCCGGTTCCGCGTCCGCTTCTGCTTCTGCTTCTGTTTCGGGGTCGGCCTCCGCTTCGGCGTCGCCGTCCGGGGCGGCCTCGTCGAGTGCACCCGTCCTGGTCTCCGGGGCGCCGTCGGCGTCGGTGTCGGCCGGGGCGCCCGCGGTGGGGAACACCCCGGTGTCCGGGCTGGCGTCGACGGGCGGCGGGGAGACGTCGTTCACCGTCGCGTGGTGCGGGGTCGGCGCGGTGGTGCTCGGCGGCGGGCTGGTGGTGGCGGCGCGGCGCCGGAGGGCCGGCGGCCGCTGAGTCCTGACGGTGTGTCGACGGCCCCGGCGGAGTGATCCGCCGGGGCCGTTCGCCGCGTCAACGCAGGGCCAGCCGCCAGTCGTTGCTGCGCAGGAAGCGTCCGGAGCGCCTCGGGTACTCGAAGGCGCAGGGCCCGGCATTGGTGAAGCCCAGGCGGGCGCAGAGGGCGTTGGACGGGGTGTTGTCGACCGCCGGGAAGGCGTGCAGCACGGCCGGGACGGACGGGTCGGCGGCCGCCTCCGCGCGCAGCAGGGCGATCATCGCGCGTCCGGCCGCTGCGGCCAGGCCGCGGCCCTGGAACTCGGGCAGCACGTTCCAGCCGGTCTCCAGCACCTGCGCGCCCTGCCAGTCGCGGCGGTGGAAGGCGATCGACCCGGCCGGCCGGCGGTCGGCGAGGACCGCGAACATCATGCCGCCCCGGGAGGGGAGTTCGAGGTAGCGGCGGTGCCGGCGCAGCAGCTGCCCGGGCGTCTCCGGGCCGCCGACATGACGGCGCATCAGCGGGGTGTTGATCCGCTCCAGCAGCTCGAGATGTGCCGCGGACCAGGGTTCCAGCCGGATGTCCATGACGGCAGGGTGGACCGGCGGTCCGGGTCGGCGCGAGCGGATTTCCCCCGGCAGCGGACGGCGGCGCCGCCGCTACGGCCCGGTACGGAGCGGTACCCGACGGGCCGTGAGCGAGGGGGTGGCGCCGCCCGGCTCGCGGTCGTCGGCGGGGGGCGCGCGGAGTGAACCGGTGTGGTGAGAGGGGCGTGCGAGGTGCCGTGGGTCTGGTGGGGGGCAAGCTGACCGCGTCGTGGACGGCGGCCGTACCCCGGCCCCGTCGGGGCGGGCCCGGCCCGGCGGGAGGACTGGCCAGATGGGCGAGGGTGCAAGCGCCGGCTTCGCGGGGGATCCGGCACAGGCGCTGCTGCGGATCAGGGACGCGCACGGCCGACTGTGCGGGCTCGGCTTCGTCGCCGACCGGTACGGCACGGTGGTCACCGCGCACGAGGCGGTGGCGGGCCTGCCCCGGCTGGTGCTGCACACCCCGGGCGGGCAGTCCAGGGTGCTCGGTCCGGAGAGCGTCGACCTGCTCCCCGACCGCGGCCTCGCGCTGCTGCGGACGGACGCCGTCGGCGGCGTCCCCGGGCCCGCCCTGCCGATCGGGCGCGGCCCGGCGGGAAGGGCCGTCGCGGTGCCCTGCCACCGCTGGGAGGACGGCGCGCCCGTGCTGGTCCGGGGCGGGCCGCTCGGCCGGGAGAGCGGACGCTGCGCCGACGGCGCGCAACTGCGGCCGGTGCCCGGCGTCCTGGTGCTCGACCTCCCGGTCACCCCGCTCGCCGGGGCGCCGGTGCTCGACCCCGACACCGGCGCGGTGCTCGCCGTGGTCGCCCCCCGGATCCGGGCCGTCGAAGGCCCCGGCGTGGCGGCCGTCCCGCTCACCGTCGACGCCGCCGCCCCCGCCGGGGACCCGCTCGGCGCGCTGCTCGCCCGCAACGGCGCCGCGGTACCGGCGTTCGGGCGGGCGCTCAACCTGGGCGGGGCGCTGCGCCTGACGGAGACCCAGCTGGAGACCGCCGCCGCCGGGCCCGGCCGGATCGCCGAACTGGCCGCCGACCGGGTGGACCGGCCCGACGGACTCAGCGGCGAGGAACCGCAGGACACCCTCACCGTGCTGCTCGGCGACACCGGCAGCGGCCGGAGCACCGAACTCGCCGCCCTCGCCGTCCGCCGGGCCGGCGCCGCACAGCCGCTGCCCACCCTCTGGCTGCGCGGCGCCGACCTGGCCGCCGGCGACCGCGCCCTCGGCGACCCGCTGCGCCGCCGACTCGCGGACGCCGCCCGGGCGTTGGGCGTCCCCGAGCCCGACCCCGGCGAGCTGGCCGACCTGTGCGCCGACGCCGGCCGTCCGCTGCTGGTCGTGCTCGACGGCCCCGAGGAGGCGCCGCTGGCACTCTCCGCCCGCTGGCTGGCCGCCGGACTGGACTGGCTGCGCGGCCACCGGGCCCGCGCGCTGGTGGCCTGCCGCCCCGACGGGTGGGAGCAGCTCGGCCCCTGGCGGGCCGCCGCCCGCGCGCTCTGGCTGGGCCCGCTCACCGACGACGCCGCGGCCCGCGCCGGCCGCCGCTACGGCCTGCCCGAGGCCTTCCTCGCGCCCGCCGACCGCGGCCACCCGCTGGCCCTGCGGCTGGCCGGCGAACTGCGCACCGCGGGCGTGCACGGCCCGGTCGGCAGCCGCACCGAACTCTTCGACGGCTGGCTCGACCTGGCCTGCCTCACCGTCGCCCGCCGGGTCGCCGTCGCCCCCGGCGGGCAGCGCCGCCACCGGCGCGGCGACCCCGTCCCGCCCGGCGAGGACGCCCGGCAGGTGCGGCGGCTCGCGGCCGTGGCGGCGGGCCGCCTGCACGAGGCCGCCCGGCTGATGCTCGGCGCGGGCGACGGGGCGCTGCCCGCAGCCGAGTTCGAGCGGCTCTTCCCGGCGGCGGGCGGCTGGGCCAGGGCGGTCCGCGAGGAGCGCCTGCTCGTCCCGGCGGGCGCCGGGCACCGGGCCGGGCACGAGGAGTGGGGCGAGTGGCTGCAGAGCCTGCACCTCGACCTCGACGCGGCGCTGCGGCTGCTGCTGGAGGAGGACGGGGGAGGGACCGAGAACGGCCCCGCGGGCGGCGGGAGTCCGGCGGACCGGCCCGGGCAGGACGATCCGCCGGTGACGGCCGGTCGGGGCGCGGGCGTCGACGGCCACGCGGGTGGCGCCGGGGCGGTGACGGCCGATCACGGCGAGAGTGGTGACGTCCCGGCGGAGGTGGCGGCCGGTCGGGACGCGGGTGTCGACGGCCACGCGGGTGGCGCCGGAGCGGGGGCGGCGACGGCCGGTCGGGGTGCGAGGGGCGACCGTCCCGCAGGGGGTGTGGGGACAGTCGTGGTGACGGGCCGTCAGGAGGTCGCCGGGGTCGACGGGTGCCCGAGTGGCACGGGGGAGGACCGGCAGGCCCAGGGATTCGTCGGGCGGGGACGGGTCGGGGTGGTGGTGGGCGCGGTGCGGCGGCTGGGGGCGCTGCGGGGAGTCGCCGCGCTGGACGTGTGGCTGCACCGGATCCGGCTGGCCCTGGAGCGCTCCGAGCGCGGGGGCGAGGCCGACTGGTGGGCCGGGCGGCTGCTGGCCGAGGGCCTCGCGGGCAGCCCGGACCCGGCCGCGCACCGGGAGCTGCTGGAGCTGCTGGCCGAACGGGCCGGCCGGGACGAGCGGTTCGGCCCGGCGTTCTGGGCCGGCCTGCCGCTGCCGCGGGCCGACCGGCTGGCGCTGCTCGGCCGGCTCGCGGAGGGCGCCGGGCCGGGCCCCCGCGCGGTGCTCCGGGACGCCGCGGCGGAGCTGCTGGCGGCCGACCCGCACGGCGTGCTGCCGCTGCTGTGCGGCTGGTTCGCGGCGGGGGAGGGCGCCGCCGAGCTCGCGGAGGGGCTGCTGTACGAGCACCGGGCGCTGGCGCTGGACGAGCTGACCGAGGCGCTGGTCGGCGCCGCCCACCCGCGCGCCGACGCGCTGCTCGGCCGGCTCGCCGAACGTGAGCCGTCCGCGCTGTGCCGGGCGGTCGACCGGTGGAGCCACGACCCGCGCCCGGAGCGGCACGTCGCGGCGGCCGTGCACGCGCTGCGGACCGCCCCGCACGCGGCCGGGTCCGGCGCGAAGCTGCTGCGGCTGGCCGCCCGGACGCTGCTGGCCCGGGAGGACGAGCCGGCGCTGCACGGCGCCGCGCTGGCGCTGCTGGTGCGCGACCCGCAGGCCGGCGCCGAGCACCTGGCGGCGGCGCTGGCCGCGTACCGGGCCGGCGATCCGTTCCTGACCGCGGAGGTGCTGGCGGAACTGCTGGAGGCGTTTCCGGAGCAGGTGCTGTCGGCGGTGCGCGAGCGGCTTCGGGTGCCGGGGGCGCGGGTCGGCGACGGGCTGCGGGTGCTGCACCGGGCGGCCGACCCCGCGGTGGTGCGCTCGGGGGCGCTGTTCGCGGCCGAGTTGCTGCGGGACGGGCCGGAGCGGGCCGAGGCGGTGGCCGGCTACCTGGACCGGCTGCTGGACGCCGGGCAGGACGGCCGCCCGCTGCTGCCCGCCGTGCTGGCGGCGGGGCCCGCGGCCCGGGCCAGGTTCGCGCCGGTGCTGGCAGCGCCCGGCGACGGCCGGGAGGCCCTGCTGGAGGCCCTGCTGGCGGCCGAGCACGACCCGGTGGTGCTGGCCGCCGTGGTGGAGGCGCTGGCGGCCCGGCACGCCGGTCACCCGGAGCGGCGGGTGCGCCACCTGCTGGGCCGGATCGCCGAACGCTGGCCCGACGCGGACGCCGTCCTGGTGCGCTGCGCGGGCCGCTGGGCGGGTTTCGCCCGGCTGCTGGCCGACTGGCCCGAGGACGCCCCGCCGCCGCCCGCGGGGCCCCGGCTGACCAGGATGCGGACGCTGACCTCGGCCGGTCGGGACCCGCAGTACGCCGCCGCGGAGGCGGAACGCCAGGTCGACCGGCCCGGCGGCCGTCTGACCGGTCACACCAAGGGCCTTCCGGTACCTGGACAGGGCCGGTCGCATGGCACGCTATAGGAGTTCGGTTTCGGTCTTTCGAGTGCACGGGTGTGCACACCGTAGGAACAAGGAGCGGTCAGGTGCAGCGCTGGCACGGCCTGGAGGAGATCCCCGGGGACTGGGGGCGCAGCGTCGTCACCATCGGATCGTTCGACGGGGTCCACCGCGGACACCAGTTGATCATCAACCGGGTGGTGGAGCTGGCCGCGGAGTTGGGGGCGAGGTCGGTGGTGGTCACCTTCGACCCGCACCCGAGCGAGGTGGTCCGGCCGGGCAGCCACCCGGCGCTGCTCGCCCCGCAGCCGCGGCGGGCCGAACTGGTCGAGCAGCTGGGCGTGGACGCCGTCCTGGTGCTGCCGTTCACCGCCGAGTTCTCGAAGGAGTCGCCCGAGTTCTTCGTGCAGTCGGTGCTGGTCGACGCGCTGCACGCGAAGGCCGTGGTGGAGGGCCCCAACTTCCGCTTCGGGCACCGGGCGGCGGGCGACGTCGAGCTGCTCGCCGAACTCGGCCGGGCCGAGGACTTCACGGTCGAAGTGGTCGACCTGCAGGTGCGCGGGGCCGCGGGCGACGGCGAGCCGTTCTCGTCCAGCCTGTGCCGCCGGCTGGTCGCGGCCGGTGACCTGGCGGGCGTCGCGGAGATC
Source organism: Streptomyces sp. TLI_171 (assembly GCF_003610255.1). GTDB lineage: Bacteria > Actinomycetota > Actinomycetes > Streptomycetales > Streptomycetaceae > Kitasatospora. The sequence goes on from NZ_RAPS01000001.1 coordinate 5,283,337, forward strand.
CTCGGCCGCCCGCACCGGGTCGAGGGCGAGGTGGTCCGCGGAGCCCAGCGCGGCCGCGAACTCGGCTACCCCACCGCCAACGTGGACACCGTGCCGCACTCGGCGATCCCCGCCGACGGCGTGTACGCGGGCTGGCTGACCGCCGACGGCGAGACCATGCCCGCCGCGATCTCGGTCGGCACCAACCCGACCTTCGACGGCACCACCCGCACCGTCGAGGCGTACGCCATCGACCGGGTCGGACTCGACCTGTACGGGCAGCACGTGGCCGTCGACTTCCTGGCCTGGCTGCGCGGCATGGAGAAGTTCGACACCATCGACGCGCTGCTTGAGCGGATGGCCGAGGACGTCAAGCGCGCCCGGGACCTCACCGCCCGGGACTGACCGGCGCACGCCGGAAGGCCCCCTGCGGAGACTCTTTCCGCAGGGGGCCTTCTGACGGCTGCTCAGCCCTGGTGGGGCGGCGGGTAGCCGTACCCGGGCGGCGGCGCCTCGTGCGGCGGCGGGTAGCCGTAGCCGGGCTGCGGGGCCTGCGGCGGGTACGGCTGGCCCGGCTGCTGCGGGTACGGCTGCGGCTGCTGCCACGGCTGGCCCTGCTGCGGGTAGCCGCCCTGCTGCGGGTACTGCTGGGGGTACGGCTGCTGCGGCTGTTGCTGCTGCTGCCAGTTCTGCTGCTGGGCCTGCCAGCCGCCCTGCTGCTGGGAGCGGGCGATGTCCTCACCGACCAGCGCGGCCAGCTCGAAGTAGGCGTCCCGGACCTTCGGCCGCATCATCTGCAGGTTGACCTCGGCGCCGGCCGCCAGCGACTCGTCGAACGGCACCACGATGACACCGCGGCAGCGGGTCTGGAAGTGCGCCACGATGTCCTCGACCCTGATCATCTTGCTGGTCTCGCGCACCCCGGAGACCACCGTGATCGAGCGCTGCACCAGGTCCGCGTAGCCGTGTGCGGACAGCCAGTCCAGCGTGGTGGAGGCACTGGAGGCGCCGTCCACGCTGGGCGTGGCCACCACGATCAGCTGGTCCGCGAGGTCCAGCACGCCGCGCATCGCCGAGTACAGCAGACCGGTGCCGGAGTCGGTCAGGATGATCGGGTAGTGCTGCCCGAGCACCTGGATGACCTGACGGTAGTCCGAGTCGTCGAAGGTGGTGGAGACCGCCGGGTCCACGTCGTTGGCGACGATCTCCAGGCCCGAGTTCGGGTCCTGCGAGGTGAACTGACGGATGTCCATGTAGCTGCGGATGTGCGGGATCGCGGTCACCAGGTCGCGGATGGTCGCCCCGGTCTGCCGCTTGATCCGGCGGCCCAGGGTGCCCGCGTCCGGGTTGGCGTCGATCGCGATGACCTTGTCCTGCCGCTCGCTGGCCAGCATCGCGCCCAGCGAGGTGGTCGTCGTGGTCTTGCCGACGCCGCCCTTGAGGCTGATCACCGCGATCCGGTAGCAGGTCATCACGGGGTGCCGGATCAGCTCCAGCTTCTGCTGCTTGTCGGCCTGCGCCGACTTGCCGCCGAACTGGAACCGGGACTGCTTCTGCACCTTCGGCTGCCCGCGCAGCAGCCGGTCCGAGGACAGCTCGACCGCCGCCGTGTAGCCCAGCGCCGCACCGTGCGCCGCGGCCTGCGGCCCGGGCTGCTGGAACTGCGCCGGCGCCTGCGGAGCACCGTGCGGATTGGCCTGCGGGTACGGCTGCTGCCCCTGCTGCGGCCAGCCGCCGGCCCGCGGGTCCACCGGCCACTGCGGCGGCGGCTGCTGGCCCTGCTGCTGCGGCGGCTGCTGCTGGGGGTACGGCTGCTGGCCCTGCTGCGGGTAGCCGCCCTGCTGCGGGTACTGCGGGGGGTACGGCTGCGGAGGCTGCTGCTGCGGGTACGGCTGCTGGGCCTGCTGCGGATGCACGACCGGCGGCTGGACCGTGGTCGGCTCCACCGGGGGCTGCGGCTGCTCGGGCTGCGGCACGGCGGGAGGCTGCGGCGCCACCGGCGGCTGCTGCACGGCCTGCGGCACCACGGGCGGCTGGACGGACGTCTGCTCGGCGGGAGGCTGCACGACCGGCGGTGCGGCCTGCACCGTGGGAGGCTGCCCGGCCTCCGGCACGGCGGGGGGCTGCGGCTGCTCGGGCTGCGGCGCGACGGGGGGCTGCACGACGGGGGGCTGCACGACGGGAGGCTGGGCGACGACGGGAGGCTGTGCGGCCTGCGGGGGCTGCTGGACGGGCTGCTGCTGCACCGGAGGCGGCTGCGCGGCCTGCGGCGGCTGCGGCTCGGACGGCGCGCTCGGCGCGGCGCTCTGGGTGTACCAGGACGGCGGGGTGTAGTCCGGGGCGTCGGACCAGTCATCGTCGTCCTCGGCCGCGTTGTCGCCGACGTAGACGCCGTCCCGATCGCTGCTCACTGGGGCTCCCTCGTTCTCGCCGAAGTTGCTTCGGCGCTTGCCGTCGGGCATTAAGACTAGGCGGTGTACGCCCATGGGCTGAAGGCGGTGCCCGACCTGACGGCGGATCGGAGCGACCCGGCCGGCCGGCCCGGGCGGCGGCAGGCCGCCCGGCGCCGACCGGCCGGTCCGCGTCAGTCCATGCGGCGGGGACCGCCCAGCACCTGGGTCTCGGACTCGCCCGGATTGGTCATCACGTACTGGCGGCGCATCCGGGTCGCCCACAGCGTGACGTTGTCCGGCAGCGTCGGCAGCGCGGCCACGTCGCCCGGACCGAGCGACAGCATCCGGCCGATGATCTCCGACTCCTGCGGGGAGATCCGCTGCAGGCCGACCAGGTCGGCGGCGTTCAGCACCCGGGCCGCGTTCGGGCCCAGGTACGGCAGCACCGTCAGGGTGGTCTGCCACGGCGCCGCGGACAGCCGGCTGCGCGAGGGGCGCGCACCCAGGTCGCGGACCACCAGAACGGGGGACGCCACCGACGCGCCCTGCGCGCCGAGCCGGCCCACCTGGTGGATCGTCACGCACGGCTGTCCGCCGCCCGCGGCCTGCGCCATCGGCGCCCACGCCTGCGGACGGCCGGTCTCCACCGCGATCCGGGCGCCGGTCGCGGTCGCCCGCAGCGCGATCAGCTGCGCCGTCCACATGCCGCCGACCAGCACCACGTCGTACGCGGTGGGCCGGAACAGGCCGATCACGGCCGGGTTCTGCTGCTGGTCGCTGCCGATCACCACGCCGTCGTCGCCGACCGGGAAGGACAGCGCGGACAGGTCCTCGACGGTCAGCACGTGCTTCTCCCGGCGCGGGCCGCGCAGGCCGAAACCGGGACGGACCCGCACCGGGCGCTGCTCGGCCGGCAGCGGACCCTGGCCGGAGTAGGTCTGGTAGGCCATCAGGACGTCCCTCCCAGGGGCAGCGTGGCGAGCAGGCCGGGCGCGTGCTCCAGGTCGAGGCGGGTCAGCGAGGCGCCGGCGTGCTGCGCGTGGGACTCCACCAGGCGGCCCACCTGGGCCACCTCGCTCTCGCTGCGCCCGGTCAGCCGCAGGTGGCCGCTGAGCGCCACCGAGCCGCCCATCGCCCGGGTCGCGGTGATCGCGAAGGTGGAGGCGAACGCCGGGGTGCCGGTGAGCCGGTTCACCAGCTCGGGGGCGGCGACCCGGCCGCCGCCGACGCCCGGACGGGACAGCGTCGGCCACTTGGAGATCCAGTACGTGGTGTGCCAGCGGTCGTCGATCCGGCAGAACTTCGCCGACTCCTGCGCCCGGCGGGCACCGGCGCCGCCGCCGCCGGATCCCTGCCGGCCGGCCACCGCCACCGGGTTGGCGCACACCGAGATGGCCAGCGCGGCGATCAGCTCCCGCTCGTCCAGCACGGTCGCGGTGAACCCGGCGCTGTTCAGCCGCCCGGCGAGCTGGTCGGTCACCCGCTGCAGCGCCTTGCGGGCGCCCTCCTCGCCGCCGCCGCGGGCCAGCACGGCGGTGGAGGCGCGCTCCGGGTCGAGCTTGAGGGCGACCCAGGTCAGGCGCAGGGCCGGGGTGGACACCCCGCCCGGGGCCTGCTGGTAGGCGCGGGCCGCCAGCGAGTGCTCGGGCAGGTGCGGGGCGGGGGCGGGCTGGGTGTGCTGGACCAGCTGAACCGACTCCAGGCCGATGTCGTCGACCTGGAGGATCGAGCAGATCAGGTCCAGCGGCAGTCCGGCGCCGGCCCGGCCGGGTCGCAGCGGCTGGTCCTTCGACTGCACCAGCAGCACCGAGGTGAAGAAGGTGCCGTCGCCGACCATGCCGGTCTCGCGGCGCAGCGGGCGGCCGTCGCCGAGGTCGGTCTCGATCGCGTGGGTGCAGGTCCGCAGGGCCGGCTCCAGCTCCATCACCGGCGCCAGCGCCGGGTCGGTGCCGGGCGGCGGAACGTTGTACTTGGCGTCCCGGCGGCGGGAGTTGTACGCGGAGCGGACCCCCATCGCCTCGCCGGTGGTGCGGCCGCCGAGCCGCAGCAGCGCGACCACCACGAGGATCGCGGCGGGCACCCCGAAGGCGGCCGCCATCATCGAGTCGATCGACCAGCCGACCGCCACCAGGGCGGCGGCGACCTCGAGTTGGACGATCTGCTTCATCTCGAGGCGGCGGGCCAGCAGGCCGGGCCTGGGCAGCAGCCGCAGGCCCACCGCCCCGGTCGGGGCGGCCTGCGGCGCGGTGCGGGCCCGGCGTCCGCCCGGGGCGTCCGGCCTCCGGCCGTGCGAGCTGGAGCGTCGTGCTGGAGCGGACTGGCTTGGCATCCCCCGATTTGCCCTCTCTGCTTCAGATGTGCCGTCAGATCCCCGTCGGCGGGCCGGAAGGGTGGACCCGGCGGAGCCCCGCCCGGGTCACCCGGCGGATCCCCGCTCGGGTCGGCGGCCCGGATGGAAGACCGTCGGAGCCTACCCGTTACCGTACTCACCGTCTGCTGTCGCATCGTAGAGGGTTGGCCGGTCCGGCCGCCCGGCGGGTGGCAGACTCACGGACGGCACAAGCGCGTTGACACCCGCAGGTGCGGGTCACACAGGGGAGACGGGGACGAGCATGGCATCACGCCGGGACGAGCTGAACGCCTACACCTTCGCCCGCAAGCGGATGGTGGGGGCCTTCCTGCAGCCGGGCGGCGGTGGGAACGACGAGGACGCGCCGCGCCCCATCCGGGCGGTGCTGCCGAGCTTCGTGATCGGTGCGGTGATCGTCGCCGGTTTCGCGATGTGGGGTGTCATCAAGCCCGCTGCGCCGCCGAACTGGGACAACGGCAAGTTCATCATTCAGGGCAAGTCCTCGACCACCCGGTACGTGATCCTGCCCGACTCGAAGACCAACCAGCCGACCCTGCACCAGGTGCTGAACATGTCCTCGGCGCGGCTGGTGCTGCCGGAGGGCGCCACGGTGCAGACCGTCGCCGACGACGTGCTGGACAAGTACCCGCGGCGCGGCGCCACCATCGGCATCCCGTACGCACCGGACAAGCTGCCCAAGGCGGACGACGCCGGCAACGCCAAGGTGTGGTCGGTCTGCGACAAGATGGGCAAGGACAACCTGCAGTCGACGGTCGCGCAGTCGGTGTTCATCGCGGCCGGACAGGACATCAAGACCCTGGCGCTGCCGGAGAAGCTGGTCGGCAACGGCGCCTCGCTGTTCGTCCAGGAGCCGCCGAACGCCGGTGATCCGGGCACGATGTTCCTGATCGACGGGAACGGCAAGAAGCACGCCGTCGGCCGGGCCGACACCCCCGCCGACGAGCGCACCGCGCTGGTCCGGGCGCTGTTCGGGCCGGACGCCAAGCCGCAGCAGGTGACCGCGGAGTGGCTGCGCACCCTGGAGTACGGCGAGCCGGTGGTGTTCCCGCGGATCGACTCCCTCAAGACCACCGGCCAGTCCGGCACCTCCCAGCTGGAGCTCTCCCAGCCTGCCCAGCGCAAGGTCGGCCGACTGCTGACGTTCCAGGGCGCGTACTACGCGGTCGGCGCCCAGAAGCTGTACCAGGTGACCCGCTTCCAGGCCGAGTTGATGCGCCTGGACCCGCGGACGCAGGCGGCGTACGGCGCCGACAACCCGGAGATCGCCGACGTCGGCGCGAGCGACATCAGCAAGCTCCAGACCAAGACGGTCAAGGACCTGATGGACGATGCCAAGGACCTGCCCACGCAGCCCTCCCCGGCGGTCAACCTGAACGGCGACAAGCCCGGCCGCACGGTGATCTGCTCGACCTTCAACGGCATGGACAACGGCCAGATCAAGCGCAGCGTGTGGGCGAGCACCGAGTACCCGGCGGAGGTCACCGCGGGCTCGGTCAGCGCGCACGTGACGCCCGGTCACGGCCTGCTGTACCGCGCCGTGGACGGTGACGCGGTCGGCGCCGACGGCCAGGCCGGGTCCGGCAGCGACTTCCTGATCACCGACGCCGGACTGCGCTACTCGCTGCCCGCCAACGACGACGGCGCGGCCGGCGGGGCGAGCCCCGCGCCGAACGCGCAGGGCGGCGACAACAAGAACGCCGCGCAGGCCCGGCTCGGCTACAAGAACGTCAACCCGCCGCTGGTGCCGGCCGCCTGGTCGAAGCTGGTGCCGGCCGGCCCGGTGCTCAACACCAACACTGCACTTCAGGCCCAGAACGCCTGACGGCGCGTCAACGCCGGTGCGGGAAAACCGTGTCATGGTCTGGTAACTACCTGCTACCCGGTGTTGGGCGTACCGCACTTGGCCGTTACAGTGCTTCAGAGCACCACACCGTGGTGCCCGTACGTACGTTCGCCACAGGGACGTACGCACGTAGTCTGTCTCATGGGGGACGGTGGATCATGGCAGGTCAGTTCACGACGACCGCGGAGGAAATGATCGCCTTCGCGAACCGGATCAACGAGGTCAACCAGCAGGTGCAGGGCGAGATCGGTCGCCTGAACAACCTGGTCTCGGAGATCGCGTCGGGCTGGAAGGGCGAGGCTGCCTCCGCCTACCAGCAGATGCAGGCGCGGTTCAACGAGGACGCCAACGCGCTCAACCGGGTGCTCGACGAGATCCGTCAGGCGATCGAGGCGACCACCAAGCTCTACTCGATGACCGAGGAAGAGCAGCGCGCCGCTGTCGGTGGCATCGCCGGCTGACGCCGGTAACAGCCAACACCTCACCGCGTCTCCGGGGGAGGCGCGCCGTGCATCCATCGAAGGGGAGAGACCAAGTGGCCATTCTCGTCAATTTCCAGACGATCCTGAACGCCAGCCAGGAGGTGCGCACGACCGCGTCGCGCATCCAGAACCAGCTGGACGACCTCAAGTCCGGTGTGCAGCGCATCGCCAGCACCTGGGAGGGCGCCGCCCAGCAGGGCTACCAGGCCCGCCAGCAGGAGTGGGACAACAAGGCCGCCGACCTCCAGCAGGTCCTGGCCCAGATCTCCGCCGCGCTGCAGTCGGCTGCCGAGAGCTACCAGCAGACCGAGTCCCAGAACGCGACTCTCTGGGCCTGACGCTTCCCTGACGGGAAGCCGGTAGCAAGCGTTCTGACAAGGGCGGGCGTCCCACGGGCGCCCGCCCTTCGCGCGCGGCACGGGGTACGCGCGCCGTACACGGGTGAAGCAGTGAGGGGTGGACGTCAGGTGTCGTCAGGATCGTTGCGCCGGGCCGGCGCGGTGCTGCTGGTGCTCGGAGTGGTCGGCGCGACCGCCGCGGGTCCCGCCGCCGCGGAACCGCAACCGGCGGCCTCCGGGGGGCCCTTCCACTGGTCGCCGATGTCGATCGCCGCCGCCGGTGACTGCACCTTCCCCGCCGCGGACGTCGCCGCCAAGCCGTGGGCGCTGCAGCGCGTCTTCCTGAACGAGCTGTGGGGCGACAAGAACGAGCACAGCGGGCAGGGCGTCAAGGTCGCCGTCATCGACACCGGTGTCGACAACGCCAACCCGCAGCTGCAGGGCAAGGTCCAGGAGGGCCCCGACCTGCTGGCCGCCGCTGCCGCCACGCAGCCCAACCAGCAGAAGCCCGAGGGCAACAGCCTGACCGACAAGGTCGGCCACGGCACCAAGGTGGCCGGCATCATCGCGGCCGCGCCGATGAACGGCGTCGGATTCGTGGGCCTCGCCAAGGACGCGACCATCCTGTCCATCCGGCAGAACGACTCCGAGGGCCACGGCAGCGTCCAGACCCTGGTGCAGGCCATCAACGAGGCCGTAAGGGCCGGCGTCGGCGTCATCAACATCTCGCAGGACGTCCGGGTCGAGGTCGACCCGAACCGGGCCCCGAACGCGCCACTGTTCCAGGGCGAGCACGACCTGGACCTGGCGCTCCAGAACGCCGAGCGGCAGAACATCGTGGTGGTCGCCTCCTCGGGCAACGACGGCGGCGAGGGCCCCACCTACCCGGCCCAGTACGACTCGGTCCTCGCGGTGGGAGCCTCCGACCGCAACAACGAGCGGGCCACCTTCTCGCAGTACGGCGACTTCGTGGACGTGGTCGCGCCCGGCGTCGACATGCTCTCCACGGTTCCCGGCCACGGCCAGTGCACCGACAACGGCACCAGCTTCTCCGCGCCCTACGTGGCCGGGCTGGCGGCCGTCCTCAAGGGCATGCACAAGGACTGGACCGCCAACCAGATCCGCACCGTGATCGAGCAGACCGCGCAGCGCACCGAGCACGGTCGCAACAAGTACATCGGCTGGGGCGTGGTCGACCCGGTGAAGGCCGTCGAGTACTCCACCGTCCCCGGACCGAGCGAGTCCCCGCACCCCGACACCCCGACCAAGCTGGACGCCGCTCCGCTGGTCGCGCAGCCGCTCGGGCTGGCCGAGACCCAGGCCGACCGGGACCGCAGGACCGGCACCTTCGTGCTCGGCGCGGGCGTCCTGGTGGTGGCGGGCCTGGCCGGCGGGGCGATCGTCGCCCGCGACCTGGGCCGGCGCCGCGGCCGCGCCGACGGCTGAGCAGCACCCGGACGTTCGCCGCGGGCCGGCCCCGGAAAGGGGCCGGCCCCGCCGGTCTCGGGGACCGGCGGGGCCGACGGGGGAGCGGGTCTGCGGGGGTCAGACGCGCTCGTCCTCGGGGAGGGTGATGATCCACCGGCTGTCCTGGCGGGGGCGCAGGTAGAGGGCCCAGTACAGGCTGGCGGCGACGGTGATGCCGAGGGTCCACCAGAGGGCGGTGACGTCGAGCTGGGTCAGCGTGTAGCCGAGCGCCACGATCACCAGGACCGGCAGCACGGGCCACAGCGGCTGGCGCCAGGCCGGGGCGTGCTTGTGGTGCTTGCGGCGGGAGAACAGCGCGCCGACCGCCACCAGCAGGTACAGCGCAGCGACCGCGACACCGGTGATGTTGATCAGCGAGTCCTGCGGGACGAAGCAGAGCACCGCGCCCGGGATGCCGACCGCCAGGGTGGAGATCCACGGGGCGCTGAACTTGTTGAGCGTGCCGAAGGCCCGGTTCACCGGCTCCGGCCAGGCCTTGTCGCGGCCGGAGGCGAACAGCACCCGGGAGTTCTGGATGACCATGACGATGCCGGCGTTGATGATCGCCAGCGCGATGCACAGGCTGATGAAGGTGCCGACGCCGGTGCTGCTCCAGCCGATCACCAGGTCGGAGATGTTGCCCGCGGTGAGCGTCTTCAGGTCCGGCGCGCCCAGGGTGATCGCGGCGACCGGAATGACGATGATGGCGACCGACAGGCCCAGCGTCCACAGCACGGTGCGGGCGACGTTCTTGCGCGGGTTCTCCAGCTCCTCGGAGAGGTAGATGGCGGTGGAGAAGCCCTGGGTGACGAAGAGCGCGGTGCCCATCGCGGCCAGGACCGCGGCGAGGCCCACTCCGGAGGTGCCGGTGTCGGTGGCCACGACGCCGTGCACCAGGCTGCTCGCGCCGCGCTCGGTGTGGGTGAAGCCGAGGAAGGACACCACGGCGCAGGCGATGACCTCGAGCACCAGGAAGATGCCGGTGATCCAGGCGTTGGCGCGCAGGTCCAGCAGGCCCGCCACGGTGGCCGCGATCATCACCACGGCGCCCGCGATCTTCGGGTCCACGTGGATGATCGGTTCCAGGTAGTCGGCGGTTCCCATCGCGATGATCGATGGCACGATCATCACCACGATCAGTGACTGGATGAAGACCAGCCAGCCGGTGAACTTGCCGGCCAGGGTGCCGACCATGGCGTACTCGCCGCCCGCGGAGGGCACCAGGGTGCCGAGCTCCGAGTAGCAGAACGCCACCGCGATGCAGATCACCGAGCCGATGGCGATGGCCATCATGGTGTAGGTGCCGAGGTCCGCGAAGAGGTCGGGGACGATCACGAAGAGTGAGGAAGCCGGGGTCACGCAGGAGAGCGTGAGCAGCGTGCCGCCCACGATGCCGAGCGATCGGGCGAGCTTCTTCGGGCTGTCCGTGGCGGTGCCCGGCACGGGGGCGGCTGCCTGCGGGGGGAGCGTGTCGGTCATGGGGCATCCGATCCACTGAGCGGCGGTGTGGGGGAGGGAGCGGTATCGCCTCCGAAGCAACATCTCGCGGTCAGGTTCTGCTTCGCTCCCGGATCGCCAGGTTGCCTGGGTGATCTGGCCCAGTCAACGCGCGATCAGCTACGGATTCCGTTGTCGTAAGGCCCATTCGCCTGCGGAATGCAGACCAAAGGCCCAATGGAGTCATGTTTCCGTTATGTCAACTCCGGTGAACTGCGCTTGAATCGAAGGTGAAGTGATCTGCGCGACTCTGATTCCAAGGGGTGCCGCCGAGCGGGAGTGTCGGGCCGAAGAACGGCCTCCGACGGCTCCGTGGCCTACGGGAACCGAAGGCGGCTGCGGAAAATTGGAAGATAACGGTATGGCACAGTCCACCGGTCGGGATGCCGAAAGGGCCGGGTTCCAGCGGAACCCGGCCCTCGTGGTCACCGTCCGTGAACGGTGGATCGGTCAGATCTGCGTCGGCAGCCAGCCCGTCTGCACCGTCTGACCCGCCTGGATGCGGCGGGAGACGAACACACCGCGGCCCGGCGGCTGCGGGCTCGGCTTGACCGTGCCGAGCAGCGCGCCCTCGCCCTTGTCGCCCGAGAGCAGCAGACCCTGGCCGCCCAGCTCGCGCATCCGCTGCATCACCGGCTCGAACAGCGAGCGGCCGGCGCCGCCCGCGTTGCGGGCGATGACCAGGCGCAGACCGATGTCGCGGGCGAACGGCAGGAACTCCGCCAGCGGCGCCATCGGGTTGCCCGACTGGGTGGCCACCAGCTCGTAGTCGTCCACGATCACGAACATGTCCTTGCCGCTGTACCAGCTGCGGTTGCGCAGCTGCTCCGGCGTGACGTCCGGGCCGGGCAGGCGGCGTCCGCAGGCGCCGCGCAGCATCTCCACGATCGCCGTCATGGCGGGCGCGGCGGCCGCGTACTCCACCAGGTACTCCGGCGGCACCACGCCGAGCAGCGAGCGGCGGAAGTCGCCGACCACGATGCCGGCCTGGTCCGGGGTGTACCGCTCGGTGATCTGCTTGATGATCATGCGCAGCATCGCCGACTTGCCCGACTCGCTCTCGCCGAACACGACGAACAGCGGGTCGGTCTCGAAGTTGACGAACACCGGCGCCAGCTCGACCTCGTCGATGCCGAACGCCACACCCAGCTCGGGGTGCTCGAAGCCCTTGGGCAGCGAGTGGCCGTCCAGCACGGCGGGCAGCATGCGCACCTGCGGGGCGCGCGGGCCCGTCCAGGCCGCGTTGACCTGGGCGATCAGGTCGGCGACGCCGTCCACCAGGTCGCCGGTCTCGCTGGAGCCGTCGATCCGGGGCAGGCCGGCCAGGAAGTGCAGCTGCTCGTGGGTCAGACCGCGGCCCGGGATGGCCGGGACGTTCGCCGCGACCTTGCGGGCGATCTCCGACTCCATGGAGTCACCGAGCTTGAGCTCGACCCGGTTCTGCAACTGGTCCTTCAGCGCCGGGCGGACCTCCGCGTAGCGGGCGGCGGTGACCACCACGTGCACGCCGTAGTTGAGGCCGCGCTGGGCGATGTCCGCGACCACCGGCTCCAGCGTCTCGAACTCCTGCTTGAAGGTGAGCCAGCCGTCGACGAACAGGAACACGTCGCCGAACTGCTCGTCCGGCAGCTGCCCGGCCGCGCGGCGGTTGCGGTAGGTGGTGATGGTGTCGATGCCCTGGACCCGGAACAGCTCCTCACGGCGGTTGAGCACGCCGTGCACCTCGCTGAGCATCCGGCGGACCTTCTCGACGTCCAGTCGGCCGGCCACCCCGCCGACGTGCGGCAGGTCGGCCAGCGAGCCGAAGCCGCCACCACCGAAGTCGAGCAGGTAGAACTGCGTCTCGATCGGGGTGTGGGTGACCGAGAAGCCCGCCACGATGGTGCGCACCAGGGTCGACTTGCCCGACCGCGGACCGCCGACGATCATGCCGTGGCCGGCCGCGCCCGAGTAGTCCAGGTACATCACGTCGCGGCGCTGGTCGCGCGGCTTGTCGACGATGCCGACCGGGACCACCAGGTTGCCCTGGCGGATCGAGGCCGGGGTCAGCCCGCGGTCCGGGCTCACCTGCAGCGGCTCCAGCAGGCTGTCCACGGACGGCGGGGCGTCCAGCGGCGGCAGCCACACCTGGTGGGCCGGCGGGCCCTGGCCGATCATCCGCTGCACGAAGACGTCGAGCATGGTCTCCAGCAGCGCCTCGTCCTTCTCCTCCTCCTCGGGCAGTTCGGGGAGGATCTCCACCTCGGGCTCGACCACGTCGACCTCGGCGGCGGTGAACAGCACCGGCTGGGCGGTGACCACCCGGCCGCCGACCGCGCGCTGCACGCCCGGCGCCCGGTACTTGCCGGACACGTACGCGGCGCGGAAGCGCTCCATCACGTCGGAGCCGAACTTCAGGTAGCCCACGCCGGGGATCGGCGGCAGGTGGTAGGCGTCCGGGACGCCGATCGCGGCCCGCGACTCGGCGGCCGAGAAGGTGCGCAGACCCAGGCGGTAGGAGAGGAAGGTGTCCAGACCGCGGAGCTTGCCCTCCTCCAGTCGCTGCGAGGCCAGCAGCATGTGCATGCCGAGCGAACGGCCGATGCGGCCGATCTGGATGAACAGCTCGATGAAGTCCGGCTTCGCGGTGAGGAGCTCGGAGAACTCGTCGATGATCATCAGCAGCGAGGGCAGCGGGTCGAGCGGCGCGCCGGCCGCGCGGGCCCGCTCGTACTCGTTGATGTTCGCGTAGTTGCCCGCCGCGCGCAGCAGCTCCTGACGGCGGTTCATCTCGCCCTCGATCGCGTCGCGCATGCGGTCGATCAGGGTCGCTTCGCCCTCGAGGTTGGTGATCACGGCCGCGGTGTGCGGCATCTCCGACATGCCGGCGAAGGTCGCACCACCCTTGAAGTCCGCGAGGACCAGGTTCAGCACCTCGGAGGAGTGGGTGACCGCCAGCGCCAGCACGATGGTGCGCAGCACCTCGGACTTGCCGGAACCGGTCGCGCCGACGCACATGCCGTGCGGGCCCATGCCCTCCAGCGAGGCCTCCTTGAGGTCCAGCCAGACGTACTCGCCGTTGGTGCCGACGCCCAGCGGGACGCGCAGCTTCTCCCGGATCGGCTTCGGCCGCCAGTGCCGGGCCGGGTCGAAGGAGCCCGCGTCGCCGGTGTGCATCATCTCGGTGAAGTCCATCGAGACCAGCGACGGGTCGCTGTCGTCGCCGCCGACGGACGCCCGGAACGGCGCCAACTGGCGGGCCAGCGCCTCGGACTGCCAGCCCGACAGGGCATCCGGCTTGCCCGGGTAGCTCGCCCCCGAGGCCGCCTCCAGCAGCAGGTCGTTCTTGCCGACGGTGATCACCAGGTGCCCGTTCGGCTCGTCCAGGTCACCCGGCACGACCTCGATCACGGTGACACCCTGGACGCCCTCCGCGCCGGCGATCACCGAGTCGACCGGCACCGAGGCGCCGTCCATGATGATCACCAGGTGCGGCTGGTCCGGGGTCGGCGTGCTGTCCCGGGAGAAGCCCTTGCGGCCCGCCAGCTCGTTGGCCAGCAATTCCTCCAACTCGCCCAGCCCGGAAGCGATCAGGCGGCGGCTGCCGGCCCCGTCGCTCTCCTTGCGGTGCTGGGTGTGCGGCAGCCACTTCGCCCACTCCCATTCCTCCACCGCGCCGGGCGCGGCGGCCACCCCGATCATCAGGTCCTCGGGGGAGTGCAGGGTCGCCAACTGGGCCACCATCGACCGCACGTTGCCGTACACCGAGTCCGGGTCGCCGCACACGGTGATGTGGTAGAAGGCGCGCAGCGAGACCGCCAGCGGCAGGTCCTGCAGGGTGCCGTGGGTCTTGATGAAGGTGCCCATCGCCTCCGCGGCGAGCGGCTCCAACTCGTCCATCGGCGCGGTCTGCGGCGCCACCAGCGGAGTCGACAGCTGCAACGGGCCCAGACCCACCCGGATCTGGGCGAAGTCCGGATCGGTCGGCCTGCGCTCCCACAGCCGGCGGCCCTCGGCCACGATCGACCACAGCTGGTCCGGCTCCGGGTGGGTGAACAGCAGCGCGCCGCGCTGCCGCTCGGCCGTGCGGCGGACCTCGCGGCGCTTCTGCTGAAGGTACTTCAGGTAGTCCCGGCGCTCGTCCGAGGTCGCCGCACTGCCGCCCTTGCGCGCCTTGACCACCTGCGCCACCGCCATCGCGGCGGTGCCGGCCACCATCAGGACGCCCATCATCTTCATCGGGCCCTGCGCGCCGGGTGAGAACAGGAACGCCGCCGAACCGCCCATGCCGAGCAGCGGCAGCATCGACATCATCCAGTCCTCGCCGCCGCCGCGCGGCAGCTCCGGCGGCGGAACCAGCTCGACCGGCTCCTCCGGCACCGGAGGCGGGAACGCCCGCGGCGGGCGCTTGACCGTCACCGTGCTCACGCGATCACCCCGTCCTCGCGGACAGCCGCAGCGCGCGACTCCCCACCGTCAACGGTGCGCCCTCCCCGGGCACTTGATCGGGGGCACCCCCATCGCTCGCTCACAATCCGCCCTCACGCATCTGGATACGTACGGTGAGGGCGCCCCGTGTGACGCCGCCCCCGCTCCGCCGATACCGCAGGCGCGCGGGGCTGCCGCGTCTTCGATCGCCGCCCCCGTACGCCGTGCGCAGGGGCCGATCCTACTGGGCACGCCAAGCAGTTCGTTCACGGGGTCGGAGAATTCCCCCGCCGCCGCCGGGCCACCGCCCACCCCGCACCGCCGGCCACCGCCACTCCCGCCCCGATCGCCCAACCCGCCCACGCCGCACCGGAGCTGGCCGCCGCCTCCACCGCGACCACGGTGGCGGCACCCGGACCGGGCGAGGCGGCCTGACTGCTCGTCACCGCGCTCGGCGACGACTCCGCGGTCGGCGACGGCGTCGGGGTCGGCGTGGGCGTCGGCGACTGCGTCGGCGTGGCCTGCGCGGCAGGCTTGCTGCTGTGCGGCGAACTCGGCTTGGGCGTGGCGGCCTTGGCGGTGGCCCCGGATCCGGCGGAGCCGGTGGAGCCTCGCACCTCGAAGTCCATGCCGCGGATCTGGCTGGACATGCTGGTGCAGGGATCGCCGCGGAAGTCCGAGTAGACGGTGTAGATGTCCAACGGGTCCCCGGTCGCCAGCGTCACGCTGTACTGCAAGGAGTGCCGACCCGCGGGCAGCGCCCCCACCGGGCCGAAGTCGCTGATCCAGGTCGGGATCGAGCCGGCCGGCTGGGTGCGCCAGTTGAGCGGACCCGCACCGTGCCAGGCGCCGCCGTCGATCCGCCAGGACAGCTGCGGGGCGGGCCACCGGTCGGTCTGCCGGATCGCCGTGATCTGCATCGAGATCCGGGCCGCCTGCTGGTCGGGTCCGGTCACCGTCAGGGTGTCCGACAGCGTGATCGACCCGCCCGACCCGGCCTGCGGCAGCCCGCCGCCCGGCGCGCCGACGCTCCGGAAGGTGCCCGGGGCTGGCGGTGCGCTGCAGTTCACCTGATCCGCCGCCGCCCGACCACCCGTCAGGGCGACCAGGACCACACCCGCCGCGACCACTGACACCGCTCTGCCCACGTCTCTGCACTCCTTCTTCACGCGTCGCGGCAGGATAGCGGCAGGCCCGACGCACACCGACGGTGCCTCGGGGGGTAAGGTGTCGCCGCGCCAACTCTCGTTCGGGCCGTGACAGTTCCGATACCCCGTCGACGAGTGGTCGGCAGACTTGCCCACACAGCCAACGAGGGGGAGAGGGCCGGTGAGCAACAACGCAACGACCGGTTTCTGCCGGGTCACCGTGGTGGCACCGGACAGCCGGATCGACGTCGCACTGCCGGAGGACGTCCCGCTCGCGGACATCTACCCGGAGGTGCTGAGGCTCTCCGGACAGACCCAGGTGGACGGAACCCCGACCGGGTTCCACCTGGTCCGGCGGGACGGCACCGTGCTCGACAGCGGCCTGCCGCTGGCGGCCCAACAGGTCCGCGACGGCGACCTGCTGAGCCTGCGTCCGTTCGCGGAGTCGCTGCCGCCGGCCGTCTACGACGACGTGGCCGACGCCATCGCCTCCGCCGTCGAGGCCGACCGCCGGTTCTGGAGCCCCGACCTGATGCGGGCCTTCGGCCTGATCGCCGGCGCGGTGCTGCTCACCCTGCTGGCCTTCGCGCTCTGGTTCTCCGACCTGCGGCACAACATGTTCGGCCTGCCGGGCATCCTGTCCGGCGTCACCGCCGTCGTGCTGGTGACCTTCGCCGCCGTCCGGGCCCGGGTCTACGAGGACCACAGCGCCGCCCTGGCACTCGGCCTCGGTGCGCTGCCGCACGCGATGCTGGCCGGCTCCGGCGTCCTGGACGTCCCCAACGCCGGCGACGGCCCCGGCCGGATCCAGTTCCTGGTCGGCTGCGTCGCGGTGCTGGTGGTCTCGGTGCTGCTGGTCGGCCTGCTGCCGGAGAAGGACTCGGTGTTCGTCGCCGCCGCCTTCCTGGCCGCCGCGGGCACCCTGGCGACCTTCGCCGCGGTGCTGATGTCCGGCACCGCGATCACCGACATCGCCGCCGTCACCGGCGTCGCCGCGGTCGCCGCGGTGGGCTTCCTGCCCGCCCTCTCGGCCCGCTTCGCCCGACTGCCCGTCGGTTTCAGCGCCCCCGGCCAGACCCGCACCCGCGGCACCGCCTACGGCGAGGAGGCCGGCAGCGCCGAGACCGTCCAGTACGAGCGGATCGCCGCGCAGGCCCGCCGCGGCCACGAGGTGCTGGTCGGCCTGGTCGGCGGCGCCGCCGCCACCATCGTCGGCGCCTGCACCGTGCTGGGCTTCAGCGACCGCACCTGGGCCGAGCTGCTGGCCCTGGCCATCGGCGTCTCGACCATGCTGCGGGCCCGCCTGTTCCGCTACACCGCGCAGGTCTTCGCGCTCACCATCGCCGGCCTGGCCGGGCTGTCGCTGCTGATCCTCGGACTGGCCCTGCACACCCCGCTGCACCTGGCGATGGCCCAGCTCACCGGCGGCGGCTCCGGCGGCGGTGACCTGCGCACGGTCTGGCTGGCGGCGTCCATCGCGGCCGGCGCCGGGGTGATGACCGCGATCGCGCTGATCGTGCCGCGCTCCGGGGTGTCCCCGTTCTGGGGCCGCATCCTGGACATGGTCGACAGCCTGATGCTGATCGCCCTGGTGCCGCTGACGCTGGCCGTGCTGAACATCTACAACGTGGTGCGCGGCGCGACCGGCTGAGCCGCGCTGGTATCGTAGGTCCGTCCGAGTCTTGTCAGAGCCTGTGTTTCCTACCAGGGTCGCTCGGCCACTCACCGAAGGAGATGCCCGTGGCCCTCGCCGCTGACGTCAAGAAGCAGATCATCGCCGAGTTCGGCCAGAAGGAGGGCGACACCGGCTCCCCCGAGGTCCAGGTGGCCATGCTCTCCCGCCGGATCTCGGACCTGACCGAGCACCTCAAGTTCCACAAGCACGACCACCACTCGCGTCGTGGCCTGCTGATCCTGGTCGGCCAGCGTCGCCGCCTGCTGCAGTACCTGGCCAAGAAGGACATCGAGCGCTTCCGTACCCTGGTGGACCGCCTCGGCATCCGCCGCGGTGCCGCCGGCGGCGCCCGCTGACACCGCTCGTAGGGGCGGCTCCCCTCACCGGGGAGCCGCCCTTCGGCGCATCCGCGCCACTCCGCGACCACACCCCGCGACGAACCCGTCCGCGTAAAGCCGCGCTCGGTAGGGTGTGAATTTGTAAGGTAAAGGGCATGCCCGCCCTTGCGGGCCGAATCTAGGCTTCAAACGGAAGCCGCCCGCACCCCGCAGGAGCGTCCACACGCCGACCGCCGCACGCCGAAAGGCGCCGGTCCTCGGTAGTGGCCGCCGGGAACCCCGAGGAACGGGGCACGACCCGGTGGCTTCGATCGAAGACCGGCCCAGCTGCCCGGGCCACGGCAGGCAAGCGCAGGGACGCTCCTGGGGAGACGTACGAAAGAGGAGATCTTCCAGGTGGAAGAGAACGTTTTCTACGCCGAGGCCGTCATCGACAACGGCAGCTTCGGTACCCGCACCATCCGCTTCGAGACCGGCCGTCTGGCCCGTCAGGCCGCCGGCTCCGCCGTGGCCTACCTGGACGACGACACCATGGTGCTGTCGGCCACCAGCGCCTCGAAGCAGCCCAAGGAGCACTTCGACTTCTTCCCCCTGACGGTGGACGTCGAGGAGCGGATGTACGCCGCCGGCCGCATCCCCGGCTCGTTCTTCCGCCGTGAGGGCCGGCCGTCCGAGGACGCGATCCTCACCTGCCGCCTGATCGACCGCCCGCTGCGCCCGTCCTTCGTCAAGGGCCTGCGCAACGAGATCCAGGTCGTCGTCACGGTCATGGCGCTCAACCCCGACCACCTGTACGACGTGGTGGCCATCAACGCGGCCTCCGCCTCCACCCAGCTGGCCGGCCTGCCGTTCTCCGGCCCGATCGGCGGCGTCCGCGTCGCGCTGATCAACGGCCAGTGGGTGGCCTTCCCGACCCACTCCGAGCTGGAGTCGGCCGTCTTCGACATGGTCGTCGCCGGTCGCGTCCTCCCGGACGGCGACGTCGCGATCATGATGGTCGAGGCCGAGGCCACCGACAAGACCATCAAGCTGGTCGAGGGCGGCGCCGAGGCCCCCACCGAGGAGGTCGTCGCCTCCGGCCTGGAGGCCGCCAAGCCCTTCATCAAGGTGCTGTGCGCCGCCCAGTCGCAGCTCGCCAAGCAGGCCGCCAAGCCGACCGGCGAGTTCCCGGTCTTCCTGGAGTACCAGGACGACGTGCTGGCCGCGCTGACCTCCGCCGTCAAGGACGAGCTCGCCAAGGCGCTCACCATCGCCGGCAAGCAGGAGCGCCAGAACGAGCTGGACCGCATCAAGGCCGTCGCCGCCGACAAGCTGCTCCCGGAGTTCGAGGGCCGCGAGAAGGAGATCAGCGCCGCCTACAACGCGCTGACCAAGAAGATCGTGCGCGAGCGCGTCATCAAGGACAAGGTCCGCATCGACGGCCGCGGCGTCACCGACATCCGCACCCTGGCCGCCGAGGTCGAGGCCATCCCGCGGGTGCACGGCTCGGCCCTGTTCGAGCGCGGCGAGACCCAGATCCTGGGCGTCACCACGCTGAACATGCTGCGCATGGAGCAGCAGCTCGACACGCTCTCCCCGGAGACCCGTCGCCGCTACATGCACAACTACAACTTCCCGCCGTACTCGGTCGGCGAGACCGGCCGCGTGGGTTCGCCCAAGCGCCGCGAGATCGGCCACGGCGCCCTCGCCGAGCGGGCGATCCTCCCGGTCCTGCCGACCCGCGAGGAGTTCCCCTACGCGATCCGCCAGGTCTCCGAGGCGCTCGGCTCCAACGGCTCCACCTCGATGGGCTCGGTCTGCGCGTCCACCATGTCGCTGCTGAACGCCGGTGTGCCGCTGAAGGCCCCCGTCGCCGGCATCGCCATGGGCCTGATCTCCCAGGAGATCGAGGGTGAGACCCACTACGTCACCCTCACCGACATCCTCGGCGCCGAGGACGCGTACGGCGACATGGACTTCAAGGTCGCCGGCACCCGGAACTTCATCACCGCGCTGCAGCTCGACACCAAGCTCGACGGCATCCCGGCCTCCGTGCTGGCCGCCGCGCTGAAGCAGGCCAAGGACGCCCGCCTGCACATCCTCGACGTCATGAACGAGGCGATCGACGCCCCGGACGAGATGTCCCCGAACGCCCCGCGGATCATCACCATCAAGATCCCGGTGGACAAGATCGGCGAGGTCATCGGCCCCAAGGGCAAGATGATCAACCAGATCCAGGAGGACACCGGCGCCGAGATCACCATCGAGGACGACGGCACCATCTACATCGGTGCCTCCGTCGGCTCGGCCGCCGAGGCCGCGCGCTCGACGATCAACCAGATCGCCAACCCGACCATGCCGGAGGTCGGCGAGCGCTACCTGGGCACCGTGGTGAAGACCACCACCTTCGGCGCCTTCGTCTCGCTCATGCCGGGCAAGGACGGTCTGCTGCACATCTCGCAGATCCGCAAGCTGGCCGGCGGCAAGCGCGTCGAGAACGTCGAGGACGTGCTCGGCGTCGGCGCCAAGGTGCAGGTCGAGATCGCCGAGATCGACCCGCGCGGCAAGCTGTCGCTGATCCCCGTCGTCGAGGGCGAGGAGGGCGGCGAGGCCGCCGCCTCCGAGTGACACCCCGGTAGCACCCGCGGCCCGCACGCCCCCACCGGGCGCGTGCGGGCCGCGCCCTGTTCGTGAAGCTCCACACCGTGAAGCAGTAGCTGGAAGGAACACCCGTGGCCCAGGCCTCGGCGGCGAAGCAGCGCCCCGGAACCACCCGGACCCTGCTCAAGGGAACGGACGGCGCCGGCACGGTCCGCCGCACGGTCCTCCCCGGCGGCCTGCGGGTCGTCACCGAGACCCTCCCGACGGTGCGCAGCGCCACCTTCGGCATCTGGGTCGGCGTCGGCTCCCGTGACGAGACCCCGGTGCTGAACGGGGCCACCCACTACCTGGAGCACCTGCTCTTCAAGGGGACCGCCCGGCGCGACGCGCTGGAGATCTCCGCCGCGCTGGACGCGGTCGGCGGCGAGATGAACGCCTTCACCGCCAAGGAGAACACCTGCTACTACGCGCGGGTCCTGGACACCGACCTGCCGCTCGCCATCGACGTGGTCTGCGACATGCTGACCGGCTCGCTGATCCGCCCCGAGGACGTGGAGTCGGAACGCGGCGTCATCCTCGAGGAGATGGCGATGGCCGAGGACGACCCGGGCGACGTGGTCCACGACCTGTTCGCCAAGGTGATCTTCGGGACGGCCCCGCTCGGCCGCCCCATCCTGGGCACCCAGGAGACCGTCGGCGCGCTGACCCGCGAGCAGATCGCCGGCTTCTACCAGCGCCGCTACAAGCCGGAGAACCTGGTGGTCGCCGCGGCCGGCAACCTCGACCACGCCAAGGTGGTCAAGCTGGTCGAGCAGGCCTTCGCCCCCGTCCTGGCCAAGTCCACGGGCCACCCCGCCGAGGCCCGCCGCGGCGTCAAGGCCGTTCGCACCTCCGGCAGGGCCGCCGTCCTCAACCGCCCCACCGAGCAGGCCCACCTGGTCCTCGGCGTCCCCGGCGTGCCGCGCCACGACGAGCGCCGCTGGGCGCTCGGCGTGCTCAACGCGGCCCTCGGCGGCGGCATGAGCTCCCGGCTGTTCCAGGAGGTCCGGGAGAAGCGCGGCCTGGCGTACTCCGTGTACTCCTACTCCTCCTCGTACGCCGACACCGGCCTGTTCGGCATCTACGCCGGCTGCCAGCCCAAGCGGGTCGAGGAAGTGCTGAAGATCTGCCGCGCCGAACTCGCCCGGGTGGTCGAGGAAGGCATCACCGAGGAGGAACTGCGCCGCGCCATCGGCCAGATCTCCGGCTCCACCGTGCTCGGCATGGAGGACACCGGCTCGCTGATGAACCGGATCGGCAAGGCCGAACTCTCCTACGGCCACCACCTGTCGGTGGACGAGATGCTCACCAAGATGGCCGAGGTGACCCTGGCGGACGTGCACGCCGTCGCCCGTGATGTGCTGGGCGCGCACCGGCCGTCGCTGGCGCTGATCGGCCCGATCAACGACCGGCGGGCGGCCAAGCTCGCCGACCTGCTGGCCTGACGACCGGCCTGAGAGGAAAACTGACATGACGCTGCGCGTCGCCGTGATCGGCGCCAACGGCCGGATCGGCTCCGAGGCCGTCAAGGCCGTGGAGGCCGCCGACGGCCTGGAACTCGTCGCCACCCTCGGGCGCGGCTCCGCACTCACCGAGTTGACCGACGCCCGGGTGGACGTCGCCGTCGAACTCACCCACCCCGACTCGGTGATGGGCAACCTCGACTACTGCCTGAGCAACGGCGTCCACGTGGTCACCGGCACCACCGGCTGGACCGAGGAACGCCTGGAGACGGTGCGCGGCCTGCTCGCCGAGGCCCCCGAGCTGGGGCTGCTGATCGCCCCGAACTTCTCCATCGGCGCGATCCTCGGCATGAAGTTCTCGCAGCTCGCGGCGCAGTACTTCGAGTCCGTCGAGGTGGTCGAGCTCCACCACGACCGCAAGGCCGACGCCCCCTCGGGCACCGCCACCCGCACCGCCCAGCTGATCGCCGCCGCCCGGGCCGAGGCCGGTCTGCCCCCGCAGCAGGACCCCACCACGCACAGCCTGCCCGGCGCCCGCGGCGCCGACGTGGACGGCGTGCCCGTGCACGCGGTGCGGCTGCGCGGCCTGCTCGCCCACCAGCAGGTGATGTTCGGCGACACCGGCGAGACCCTGACGATCCGTCACGACTCGATGCACCACAGCAGCTTCATGCCCGGCATCCTGCTCGGCGTGCGGAAGATCGCCGACCACCCGGGCCTGACCTTCGGCCTGGAACACTTCCTGGACCTGTGACATGACTTCTCGCACCGGTTTCTTCGCGCTCTCCGGCGTCCTGCTGCTGGTCTCGCTGATCTGCGTGCTGGAGGGCGTCCAGCTGATCGCCACCGGCAAGCCGCTCGGCATCGGCATCGGCGTCTGCGCCTTCGTCATCCCGCTGATCGGCGTCTGGTTCCTCCGCCAGACCGTCCGCTTCGGCCGGGACAGCGAGCGGCTCGGCCGCGAACTGGAGGCCGAGGGCGGCCTGCCCGTCGACGAGCTGAAGCGCACCGGCGGCGGCCGGATCGACCGGGCCTCCGCCGACGCGGTCTTCGCCCGCCGCAAGGCCGAGGCCGAGGCCGACCCCGCCGACTGGCGGAACTACTTCCGGCTGGCCGTCGCCTACGCCGACGCCGGCGACGTGCCGCGCGCCCGGAAGGCCATGCAGCACGCCATCAAGCTGCACGATGCCGGGGCTCCAGCCGCCCGACCGTAGACTGACCCGTACTCTCCCCAGACCTCCAGGACGTTTTCCATGCGCGCTGTCGAACCCCAGGTCCACCTCATCGCCCGCCCCGAGCTCGACTACGACGAGGTTGCCGCCTACCTGCAGGACGTCGGCGGCGAGAGCTGGCTGGAGCGGGTCGACCGGGGCGACCTCGACGACGCCCAGAACCTCGCCGAGTTCGCCGGCCGGATCTGCTACCGCTCCTGGAAGCCCGGCCTCAACCCGAACGTCACCAAGGTCCGCACCGACCAGGACGTCTACCTGAAGAACATCCTGGCCAGCGCGCACGGCTCGGTACTGGAGCACGTCTCCTTCACCTTCGTCCTGCACAACGTCAGCCGGGTGGTCACCCACGAGCTGGTCCGGCACCGGGCCGGCGTCGCGGTCTCGCAGGAGTCGCTGCGCTTCGTCCGCCTCGACGACATCCCGTTCTGGTTCCCCGAGTGGGCCCAGCAGGACGAGGAGCTGATGAGCCGGGCCACCAGCCTGATGAAGGAGATCGAAGGGTTCCAGCACTGGATGGCCGACCACTTCGGGCTGGACGAGGAAGGCGTGAAGTTCCACGAGAAGAAGGAGAAGACCTCCTTCATGCGCCGCTTCGCCCCCGAGGGCCTGGCCACCGGCCTGGTGTGGACCGCCAACGTGCGCACCCTGCGGCACGTCATCGAGAACCGCACCGCGCCGGGCGCCGAGGAGGAGATCCGGCTGCTGTTCGGCAAGATCGGCGAGCTGATGGTCAAGGAGGCCCCGTCGCTGTTCGGCGACTACACCGTCGAGGACGGCGCCTGGGTTCCGGGCTGGCGCAAGGTCTGACGGCCCGTCACCGACCGCCCTCACCCGTGCGGCCTTCCGCCGGAGGCCCTCGATCGCCCGCTGACCTGCGTCGACGGGCAGATGGGCGGACTGTCCGGCATGTCTGGATTGCGGCTTTCTCGGCCGCTCCATACGCTCAGGACACGGATTCCGGTGCTGCGTGAACCCCCGAGCGCGCAGCACCGGAATCCCATGTCCGGCCCCGGTCCCGGCGGTCCGAACTGTCCAAACCCTGGACCTGCGTCGCTGCCCACCACCGCCCTACGAGTAGCTTTGGACCCATGGCTCCGACCTCCACACCGCAGACGCCCTTCGGCCGGGTCCTGACCGCGATGGTCACCCCGTTCACCCCCGAAGGCGCGCTCGACCTCGACGGCGCCCAGCGCCTCGCCGCCCACCTGGTGGACTCCGGCAACGACGGCCTGGTGCTCAACGGCACCACCGGTGAGTCGCCCACCACCACCGACGCGGAGAAGGCCGAGCTGGTCCGGGCCGTGGTCGAGGCGGTCGGAGACCGCGCCCACGTCATCAGCGGCGTCGGCACCAACGACACCCACCACAGCGTCGAACTGGCCCGCCAGGCCAAGGCAGCCGGCGCCCACGGCCTGCTCGCCGTCACCCCGTACTACAGCAAGCCCCCGCAGGAGGGCCTGTACCGGCACACCGTCGCCATCGCCGACGCGACCGACCTGCCGGTCATGCTGTACGACATCCCCGGCCGGTCCGGCGTCGCGCTCGAACTCGACACCCTGGTCCGCCTCGGCGAGCACCCGCGGATCGTCGCCAACAAGGACGCCAAGGGCGACGTCGCCGCGGCCGCCTGGGCGATCGCCCGCTCCGACCTCGCCTGGTACTCCGGCGACGACATCCTGACCCTGCCGCTGCTCTCGGTCGGAGCCGTGGGCGTGGTCAGCGTGGTCGGCCACGTCGTCGCCGCCGAGCTGCGCACCATGATCGAGGCCTTCACCGGCGGCGACACCGCCAAGGCGCTGGCCGTCCACCAGTCCCTGCTGCCGGTCTTCGCCGGAATGTTCCGCACCCAGGGAGTGATCCTCTCCAAGGCTGCGTTGAACCTGCAGGGACACCCGGCGGGCCCGCTCCGCCTGCCGCTGATCTCCGCCACGGACACGGAGATCGCCCGGTTGAGGGAGGATCTCGCCGCCGGCGGGGTACACCTGTAACCAACAACAGACGTGCGCGTCCCCGGCTCGCCGGACCCGACCGGGTCCGCCGCTGGACCGGGACCGAAGGCGCGCGGCACATCGGCAGTCAGGTAACCACGATGGACGCTCGCCATATGCCACCGGGGGAGGAACCCTCCGGGCATGTGGCGTGCGTCGTGAGGAGAGTCTTTTGAGCCACCCGCACCCCGAACTCGGCGCGCCCCCCGCACTCAAGGAAGGCGCCCTCCGCATCACCCCGCTCGGCGGCCTCGGTGAGATCGGCCGCAACATGACGGTCCTCGAGCACGGCGACCGGATCCTGATCATCGACTGCGGCGTGCTCTTCCCCGAGGACGAGCAGCCCGGCGTCGACCTGATCCTCCCGGACTTCACCTACATCCGGGACCGCCTCGACAAGGTCGACGGCATCGTCCTGACCCACGGCCACGAGGACCACATCGGCGCCGTCCCGTACCTCCTGCGGGAGAACCCAGACATCCCGCTGATCGGCTCGAAGCTCACCCTCGCCCTGATCGAGGCCAAGCTCGCCGAACACCGGATCCGCCCGTACGTGCTGGAGGTCGCCGAGGGCGACCGCGAGCGGATCGGCCCCTTCGACTGCCAGTTCATCGCAGTCAACCACTCCATCCCGGACGCCCTCGCGGTCGCCGTCCGCACCCCCGCCGGCATGGTCGTCGCCACCGGTGACTTCAAGATGGACCAGCTCCCGCTGGACGGCCGGCTCACCGACCTGCCCGCCTTCGCCAAGCTGGCCGAGGAAGGCATGGACCTGCTGCTGGTGGACTCCACCAACGCCGAGGTCCCCGGCTTCATCCCGCACGAGCGCGACATCTCCGCGGCCCTGCGCAACGTCTTCGCCAACGCGGACAAGCGCATCATCGTGGCCTCCTTCGCCAGCCACGTGCACCGCATCCAGCAGGTCCTGGACGCCGCGCACGAGTACAAGCGCAAGGTCGCTTTCGTCGGCCGCTCGATGGTCCGCAACATGGGCATCGCCCGCGACCTCGGCTACCTGAAGGTCCCCGGCAACCTGGTCGTCGACGTCAAGACCCTCGACGACCTCCCCGACAAGGAGGTGGTGCTGATCTGCACCGGCTCCCAGGGCGAGCCGATGGCCGCGCTGTCCCGGATGGCCAACCGCGACCACCAGATCCGCATCGTCGAGGGCGACACCGTGGTCCTCGCCTCCTCGCTGATCCCCGGCAACGAGAACGCCGTCTACCGCGTCATCAACGGCCTCACCCGCTGGGGCGCCAAGGTCGTCCACAAGGGCAACGCCAAGGTGCACGTCTCCGGTCACGCCTCGGCCGGCGAACTCCTGTACTTCTTCAACATCTGCAAGCCCAGGAACCTGATGCCGGTCCACGGCGAATGGCGTCACCTGCGCGCCGCCGCCGACCTCGGCATCGCCACCGGCATCCCGCGCAACCGCGTGGTCATCGCCGAGGACGGCGTCTGCGTCGACCTCGAAAAGGGCGTCGCCCGGATCGCCGGCAAGGTCCAGGCCGGCTACGTCTACGTGGACGGCTCCTCGGTCGGCGACATCACCGAGGCCTCGCTCAAGGACCGCCGGATCCTCGGCGAAGAGGGCTTCATCTCGGTCTTCGTGGTGGTCGACTCCACCAACGGCAAGATCGTCAGCGGCCCGACCATCCAGGCCCGCGGCTCCGGCATCGAGGACGGCGCCTTCGGCTCCGTCGCCGCCAAGCTGGAGGAAGCCCTGACCCGCTCCGCCGGTGAGGGCGTCCTGGAGGTCCGCCAGGTCCAGCAGCTGGTCCGCCGGATCGTCGGCAAGTGGGTGGCGGACAACTACCGCCGCCGCCCGATGATCCTCCCGGTCGTCGTCGAGGTCTGACCCACGACCTGATTTGACCTGGGGCAGCCCGGTGCGTAGTGTTCTCCGGGTTGCCCCACGGTCGTGCGGCTTCGCTCCTTGATTCGAATTACCTCGGATCGGAGCGGGGAAAACAGGCCGAAAAACTCTGGTAGAGTTCGGGAGCGCCGAAAGGCAAAAGCAAATCGGATCGAAACTCCGGAAAACGGAGCGGAAAACGTCTGATAAGCTGGAAACACGAAAGAACGAAGCGCCCGGAGGGTCCGCAGGAATGCGGCTCGAAGGAAGCGTCCGTTCCTTGAGAACTCAACAGCGTGCCAAAAGTCAACGCCAGATATGTTGACATCCCCGGCCTCGGACTTGTTTCGGGGTTGGAGATTCCTTTTGAAGTAAAACACTAGCGAGGACGCAGTGCGCAGGGCCGCCTTATTCCGGTGGTTGCTGTGCCGCTCCCCGTGGAGACATTCACGGAGAGTTTGATCCTGGCTCAGGACGAACGCTGGCGGCGTGCTTAACACATGCAAGTCGAACGGTGAAGCCCTTCGGGGTGGATCAGTGGCGAACGGGTGAGTAACACGTGGGGAATCTGCCCTGAACTCTGGGACAAGCCTTGGAAACGAGGTCTAATACCGGATACGACCTTCTCCTGCATGGGGGTTGGTGGAAAGCTCCGGCGGTTCAGGATGATCCCGCGGCCTATCAGCTTGTTGGTGGGGTAATGGCCTACCAAGGCGACGACGGGTAGCCGGCCTGAGAGGGCGACCGGCCACACTGGGACTGAGACACGGCCCAGACTCCTACGGGAGGCAGCAGTGGGGAATATTGCACAATGGGCGAAAGCCTGATGCAGCGACGCCGCGTGAGGGATGACGGCCTTCGGGTTGTAAACCTCTTTCAGCAGGGAAGAAGCGCAAGTGACGGTACCTGCAGAAGAAGCACCGGCTAACTACGTGCCAGCAGCCGCGGTAATACGTAGGGTGCGAGCGTTGTCCGGAATTATTGGGCGTAAAGAGCTCGTAGGCGGCCTGTCGCGTCGGATGTGAAAGCCCGGGGCTTAACCCCGGGTCTGCATTCGATACGGGCAGGCTGGAGTGTGGTAGGGGAGATCGGAATTCCTGGTGTAGCGGTGAAATGCGCAGATATCAGGAGGAACACCGGTGGCGAAGGCGGATCTCTGGGCCATTACTGACGCTGAGGAGCGAAAGCGTGGGGAGCGAACAGGATTAGATACCCTGGTAGTCCACGCCGTAAACGTTGGGAACTAGGTGTTGGCGACATTCCACGTCGTCGGTGCCGCAGCTAACGCATTAAGTTCCCCGCCTGGGGAGTACGGCCGCAAGGCTAAAACTCAAAGGAATTGACGGGGGCCCGCACAAGCAGCGGAGCATGTGGCTTAATTCGACGCAACGCGAAGAACCTTACCAAGGCTTGACATACGCCGGAAACGTCTAGAGATAGGCGCCCCCTTGTGGTCGGTGTACAGGTGGTGCATGGTTGTCGTCAGCTCGTGTCGTGAGATGTTGGGTTAAGTCCCGCAACGAGCGCAACCCTTGTTCTGTGTTGCCAGCGAGTAATGTCGGGGACTCACAGGAGACTGCCGGGGTCAACTCGGAGGAAGGTGGGGACGACGTCAAATCATCATGCCCCTTATGTCTTGGGCTGCACACGTGCTACAATGGCCGGTACAAAGGGCTGCGATGCCGTGAGGCGGAGCGAATCCCAAAAAGCCGGTCTCAGTTCGGATTGGGGTCTGCAACTCGACCCCATGAAGTTGGAGTTGCTAGTAATCGCAGATCAGCATGCTGCGGTGAATACGTTCCCGGGCCTTGTACACACCGCCCGTCACGTCACGAAAGTCGGTAACACCCGAAGCCGGTGGCCTAACCCGTAAGGGGAGGAGCCGTCGAAGGTGGGACCAGCGATTGGGACGAAGTCGTAACAAGGTAGCCGTACCGGAAGGTGCGGCTGGATCACCTCCTTTCTAAGGAGCACATGGCAGCTTCGGGCGAATGTCCTGGAGTGCTAGCTCATGGGTGGAACGTTGACTATTCGGCACACACGGTATGGACCTGCCAGTACTGCTTCGGCGTGGAAAACAGGTACCGCTTGGTGTGTCGGGCACGTTGTTGGGTCCTGAGGGAACGAGTCTTCGTTGTCTCAGTGGTCGCCGGTCTCATGCGAGGCATCCTGGTTCGGGGTGTTGAGTTTGGGTGTCTGGTCGTTGTTTGAGAACTGCACAGTGGACGCGAGCATCTGTGGCCAAGTTTTTAAGGGCGCACGGTGGATGCCTTGGCACCAGGAACCGATGAAGGACGTGGGAGGCCGCGATAGGCCCCGGGGAGCTGTCAACCGAGCTTTGATCCGGGGGTGTCCGAATGGGGAAACCCGGCAGT
This sequence comes from Streptomyces sp. TLI_171, assembly GCF_003610255.1. GTDB lineage: Bacteria > Actinomycetota > Actinomycetes > Streptomycetales > Streptomycetaceae > Kitasatospora. Next base: position 5,312,807 of record NZ_RAPS01000001.1, read on the forward strand.
CGTCATGGGCTGTCACCCATACCTGAACACATAGGGTATGTGGAGGGAACGCGGGGAAGTGAAACATCTCAGTACCCGCAGGAAGAGAAAACAACCGTGATTCCGGGAGTAGTGGCGAGCGAAACCGGATGAGGCTAAACCGTCATGGTGTGAGACCCGGCAGGGGTTGCCGTGACGGGGTCGTGGGAGTGAGCTTGATCGGTCTGCCGGCCGGTCGGCGAGTCAGAAACCGTATGGGTAGTCGAAGGACATGCGAAAGGTCCGGCGTAGAGGGTAAGACCCCCGTAGACGAAATCTGTACGGCTTGCTTGCTCATTTCCCAAGTAGCACGGGGCCCGAGAAATCCCGTGTGAATCTGGCGGGACCACCCGCTAAGCCTAAATATTCCCTGGTGACCGATAGCGGATAGTACCGTGAGGGAATGGTGAAAAGTACCGCGGGAGCGGAGTGAAATAGTACCTGAAACCGTGCGCCTACAAGCCGTGGGGGCAGTCTTCGGACTGTGACTGCGTGCCTTTTGAAGAATGAGCCTGCGAGTTTGCGGTGTGTAGCGAGGTTAACCCGTGTGGGGTAGCCGTAGCGAAAGCGAGTCTGAATAGGGCGCCCATAGTTGCATGCCCAAGACCCGAAGCGGAGTGATCTAGCCATGGGCAGGTTGAAGCGCGGGTAAGACCGTGTGGAGGACCGAACCCACCAGGGTTGAAAACCTGGGGGATGACCTGTGGTTAGGGGTGAAAGGCCAATCAAACTCCGTGATAGCTGGTTCTCCCCGAAATGCATTTAGGTGCAGCGTCGCGTGTTTCTTGCCGGAGGTAGAGCACTGGATAGGCGATGGGCCTTACCGGGTTACTGACCTTAGCCAAACTCCGAATGCCGGTAAGTGAGAGCGCGGCAGTGAGACTGTGGGGGATAAGCTCCATGGTCGAGAGGGAAACAGCCCAGAACACCGACTAAGGTCCCTAAGCGTGTGCTAAGTGGGAAAGGATGTGGAGTCGCAGAGACAACCAGGAGGTTGGCTTAGAAGCAGCCACCCTTGAAAGAGTGCGTAATAGCTCACTGGTCAAGTGATTCCGCGCCGACAATGTAGCGGGGCTCAAGCACATCACCGAAGTCGTGTCATTGCAGCAATACTCCCAACGGAGGCTGTGATGGGTAGGGGAGCGTCGTGTGCCGGGTGAAGCAGCCGAGGAATCGAGTTGTGGACGGTTCACGAGTGAGAATGCAGGCATGAGTAGCGATACAAGAGTGGGAAACTCTTGCGCCGATTGACCAAGGGTTCCTGGGTCAAGCTGATCTGCCCAGGGTAAGTCGGGACCTAAGGCGAGGCCGACAGGCGTAGTCGATGGACAACGGGTTGATATTCCCGTACCCGCTTTGAAGCGCCAACGTCGAACCAGGTGATGCTAAGGCCGTGAAGCCGGCCCGGAGTCTTCGGACAAAGGGACGTGGTGGAGCCGCCGACCCAAGCCTGTAGTAGGTGAGCGATGGGGTGACGCAGGAAGGTAGTCCAGCCCGGGCGGTGGTAGTCCCGGGGTAAGGGTGTAGGCCGTGGGGTAGGCAAATCCGCCTCACATTAAGGCTGAGACCTGATGCCGAGCCGATTGTGGTGAAGTGGATGATCCTATGCTGTCGAGAAAAGCCTCTAGCGAGTTTCATGGCGGCCCGTACCCCAAACCGACTCAGGTGGTCAGGTAGAGAATACCGAGGCGTTCGGGTGAACTGTGGTTAAGGAACTCGGCAAAATGCCCCCGTAACTTCGGGAGAAGGGGGGCCATTGCTGGTGAGGGGACTTGCTCCCTGAGCTGGTGGTGGCCGCAGAGACCAGCGAGAAGCGACTGTTTACTAAAAACACAGGTCCGTGCGAAGCCGTAAGGCGATGTATACGGACTGACGCCTGCCCGGTGCTGGAACGTTAAGGGGACCGGTTAGTCACGATTCGTCGTGGCGAAGCTGAGAACTTAAGCGCCAGTAAACGGCGGTGGTAACTATAACCATCCTAAGGTAGCGAAATTCCTTGTCGGGTAAGTTCCGACCTGCACGAATGGCGTAACGACTTCTCGACTGTCTCAACCACAGGCCCGGTGAAATTGCATTACGAGTAAAGATGCTCGTTTCGCGCAGCAGGACGGAAAGACCCCGGGACCTTTACTATAGCTTGATATTGGTGTTCGGTTCGGCTTGTGTAGGATAGGTGGGAGACTTTGAAGCCGTGACGCCAGTCATGGTGGAGTCGACGTTGAAATACCACTCTGGTCGTGCTGGATGTCTAACCTGGGTCCGTGATCCGGATCAGGGACAGTGTCTGGTGGGTAGTTTAACTGGGGCGGTTGCCTCCTAAAGGGTAACGGAGGCGCCCAAAGGTTCCCTCAGCCTGGTTGGCAATCAGGTGTTGAGTGTAAGTGCACAAGGGAGCTTGACTGTGAGACTGACGGGTCGAGCAGGTACGAAAGTAGGGACTAGTGATCCGGCGGTGGCTTGTGGAAGCGCCGTCGCTCAACGGATAAAAGGTACCCCGGGGATAACAGGCTGATCTTCCCCAAGAGTCCATATCGACGGGATGGTTTGGCACCTCGATGTCGGCTCGTCGCATCCTGGGGCTGGAGTAGGTCCCAAGGGTTGGGCTGTTCGCCCATTAAAGCGGTACGCGAGCTGGGTTTAGAACGTCGTGAGACAGTTCGGTCCCTATCCGCTGTGCGCGTAGGAGTGTTGAGAAGGGCTGTCCCTAGTACGAGAGGACCGGGACGGACGAACCTCTGGTGTGCCAGTTGTCCTGCCAAGGGCATGGCTGGTTGGCTACGTTCGGGAGGGATAACCGCTGAAAGCATCTAAGCGGGAAGCCTGCTTCGAGATGAGCACTCCCACCTCCTTGAGAGGGTAAGGCTCCCAGTAGACGACTGGGTTGATAGGCCGGATATGGAAGCCCTGTAAGGGGTGGAGTTGACCGGTACTAATAGGCCGAGGGCTTGTCCTCAGTTGCTCGCGTCCACTGTGTTGTTCTGAAACAACGACCCACTTTTCCGGTGGATAGTTTCATAGTGTTTCGGTGGTCATAGCGTGAGGGAAACGCCCGGTTACATTCCGAACCCGGAAGCTAAGCCTCATAGCGCCGATGGTACTGCAGGGGGGACCCTGTGGGAGAGTAGGACGCCGCCGAACAATCATTCAGAGGAAGCCCCTCACCTGAAAAAGGTGGGGGGCTTCTTCGCGTTGGGGGGTGGCACCGTATAGCCTTCGCCAATGCAGAACCTGACGTTGACGTGGCAGACCTCGGTCGGTGCCTCCGCGGTGCTGTACGGTGCGGCGTTCACCGTCAGGCGGCTGGGCGGCCGGCGCGCCGAGGGGGAGGTGCGGCGGCGTCGGGCGGGGACGGTGGCGGACGTGCTGCGGGAGGCCGGGACGCTGCTGGCGCTGTTCGCGTTGTGGCAGGTGGTGGGGCACCTGTCGGTGATGGGGACGGGGCACGCGCTGGAGCGGGCCGAGTGGATCCACCGGACGGAGCTGGACTTCGGGCTGCCGGACGAGGCGTCCTGGCAGCGGGCGGTGGTGGGGCATCCGTGGCTGGTGCAGGCGGCGAACTACTACTACGCGACGATGCACTTCGGCGTGATGCTGGTGGTGCTGCTGTGGCTGTTCCTGCGGCATCGGAAGCGGTACGCGTGGGTGCGGACCACGGTGGTCGCGACCACTGCGGTGTGTCTGCTGATCCAGTTCGTTCCGGTGGCGCCGCCCCGGATGCTGCCGGGGAACGGGTTCGTCGACCTGGCGGCGGAGTACGGGCAGTCGGTTTACGGGGACGGCGTGGCGGGAGTGGTGGCCGACCAGCTGTCGGCGATGCCCTCGGTGCACGTGGCGTGGTGCGTGATCACGGCGGTGGCGGTGATCGGCGTGGCGCGCGGGCCGTGGCGCTGGCTGGTGGTGGTGCACCCGGTGGTGACGGTGTGGGTCGTCGTGGTGACGGCGAACCACTTCTGGGCGGACGGCCTGGTGGCGGTGGCGATCCTGCTGACGGTGTACCTGGTGCAGTACGCCGTGACGGGGTGGCGGCGGTCGGAGGGCGAGGCGGCGCCGGCCGTGGCCCGGCCGAAGGAGCGGGAGCACAGCTCGGTGGAGGGCTGAGCAGGCGCCCGGGTCAGCCGGGTTGGGCGGTGAGCAGGGCGTCGGCCAGGGCGGTGCGGTAGAAGCGCGCGGCGGGGCCGGAGCGGGCGCGGGCGACCAGGCGGGCGTCGAGCAGGACGGTGAGGTGGTCGCCGACGGCGGCGGGGCTGAGGCCGGTCAGGGTGGCCAACTGGGCGGTGTCGCGCGGGCGGTCGAGGCCGGCCAGGAGTTCGGCGCGGGCGCTGCCGAGGAGGCGGCCGAGGCTGGTGGGCGGGGTCCGCGGGGTGGGGACGGGCGCGGCGCAGGTCGGGTAGACCACGGCGAGGCGGGAGGCGGCGTCGTCCGGGGCGAGCCAGCCGAGGCGGGCGCTGGTGGGGACGAACAGGAGCCGGACGTCCGGGGGTTGGGCTGCGGGCAGCTCGGGGGCGGTGAGTTGCAGGCGGCCGCCGGCGAGCCAGCGGTGGTGCGGGCCGAGCCGGGGGAGCGCGACGGGCCAGCCGTGGGTCTCGGCGCGGGCGCGGCGGGCGGTGATGTCGGCGCGCAGGGTGCGCAGCCGGGCGGGCCACTCGGGGCGGACGACGTGCTGCCAGGTCCAGTCGAGGAGATCGGCGGGGGCGGCGGGGATCCCGGTGAGGTCGAGGCGGTGCGGGTCCGGTGCGGGGGCGGGTGGCGGCAGGTGCAGGTCGGCGGGCCAGCGTTCGGGCCGGCGGGCGGTCAGCCAGGCTTCGAGTCGGGGCGCGGCTTCGAGGTGGGCGCGGAATGCGGGCTGGTGGGTGGCGAGCCAGCTGCGGCGCCAGGGTTCGGGGCGGATCTCGGCGAGAATGCCGAGCGCGGCGGCCGTCTCCGCCACGGGGGAGACGGCGAAACGGCATGCGGTGAGGGACTCCGTGCCCAGCAGCCAATGACCCATGCGTTGCCTCCGACCGCAGACAGTAGCAACCGGGGGTGAACGGGTCAGGCGATTGCGCGATCGACCACGGGCGGGTAGCGGTCGGGACGGGCCGGAGCCCGGGCGCCGTGGGGGTGGCGTCCGGGCTCCGGTGTGTTCGGGTGGTGCGTGCGGCGCTTACTTGACCGGGAGTGCCACCCGGCCCCAGCGTCCGTCGGTGAGGGTGGCGGTGGCCCAGTACCAGGCGGCCAGGCCGGCGAGGGCGGCCACCCAGCCGCCGATCTTGCCCAAGCCGGACGACTCGCCGAGGACGCCGATGGCGCTGAGCACCAGGGAGACCGTCAGCAGGCCGTAGACCGCGCGGGCGAGCCAACCGGCACCCCAGGAGGCGGCGGTGAGGGTGAGCGCCAGCAGCGCCCACAGCAGCAGGAACAGGCCCGCGGTGTTCTTTCCGGCCGGGCCGGCGGCGGCCCAGGTCGCCCAGAAGGCGCCGAGGGCGGTGAACGCGGTGCCGCTGAAGCGGTCGCCGCCGCGGAACTGCCAGAGGCCGGCGATGAACAGCGTCACACCGCCGACCAGGTGGGCCAGCGAGGACGCGCCGCCGGCGGAGGTGCCACTGAGGACACCGGTGCCGAGCAGGCCGTACGCCAGCAGCGTGAGACCGAGGGCCAGATAACCGAGCGGACCCGCGTCAGCGGATCGGGCATTCGCCCCGGAGGCTTCGTTGCTCACCGGAGGCTCCTTTCACTCTGCGCCAGGGCATGGCGAGATCACGGTGAAAAGTGGGTGTGCGGAGGTGGTGCCGGGTGCCGGGTCGTGGGCGCACCGAAGAAGGGTGCGGCGGCTGCGGCGAGATGAGAGAACCGGCGGCAGAGCCGCTGGTCGATGCCCCTCCGGGGTGGAAGCCCCCGGTGCTTACGGTGTACCCGGCTCCTGCGCTTTGTACCCTTGTGAATCACACAGAATGAGCAAGTGTGAGCAAACCGTGACTAGTTCTGGCGCTGGGTCGGGATGCGGAGCGTCAGGATCGCCATGTCGTCGGACGGCGGCTCGGGCGCGAAGCGCTCCACCGCGCGGTGCACCCGGGCGGCGACCGCTCCCGCGGTCAGGCCGGCGCAGCCGGTGAGCACCTCGACCAGGCCTTCGTCGCCGAGCATCCGCCGGCCCTCCCGGCGTTCGGTCACGCCGTCGGTGACGCAGAGCAGCACCTCGCCCGGGGCGAGCACCAACTCCTCGGCGGTGAGGTCGAGTTCGTCCATCACTCCGAGCAGCGGCTGCGGCGAGGCGGCCTGGTCGACCTGCCCGTCGGTGCGCAGTCGCAGCGGCAGCGGGTGACCGGCGCAGACCAGCGAGAGCGCGGTCGAGCCGTCCGCCCGGGGCGTCAGTTCGCCGTACAGCAGGGTGAGGAAGCGGGCCCGGCTGCCCTCGTCCAGGATGGCGGCGTTCAGGCGGGTGAGGACCTGAGGGGCCGTCAGGCCCTCGCGGGCCAGCAGGCGCAGCGAGTTGCGGGCCAGTCCGGTGACGGAGGCGGCCTCGGGGCCGGTGCCGCAGACGTCGCCGATGGCGAAGCCGTAGGTGCCCTCGCGGATCGGGAACAGGTCGTAGAAGTCGCCGCCGACCTCGTTGCCCTCGCCGGCGGCCTGGTAGAACACCTCCACCTCGACGCCCGGGATCTTCGGCAACTCCGGCGGCAGCAGCGCCCGTTGGAAGGCCTGGGAGATGGCGGTGCGCTCGGAGTAGAGGCGCGAGTTGTCGAGCGCCAGGGCGGCCCGGCGGGACAGGTCCTCGCCGAGCTCCAGGATCTCCTGGCGGAACCGGACGCCGTGCCGGGTGCCGAGCACCAGCAGGCCGATGACCCGGTTGCGGGCGGACAGCGGCATGACGACCGTCTCGCCGAGGTCGGAGCCCGCGGAGTGGCCGAGCGCGCGGGCGGTCTCGGCGGGGGCCGTCCAGGGGCGGGCGCCGGGGCTGGGCACCGCCTCGGGGGCGGGGGACTTGTCGAGCAGCGCCCGCAGCGAGTCGATCCGGTCCTCGTCCTCGTGCAGCACGAAGGCCAGTTCGGCGCCGGCGGCGTCGGCGGTGGTGTAGACGGCGCACCAGGAGGCCAGCGTGGGGACCGCCATCTGGGCCATCAGGGCCAGCGTCTGCTCGTGCTCCAGGGTGCCGGCCAGCAGGTCGGACGCCTCCACCAGGAAGGACAGCGAGCCGCGCCGCAGGCGTTCCAACTCGCCGAGGCGGGCGCTCTCCAGGGCCAGCGCGATCCGGTCGGCGGCGAACTGCAGGCGCAGCGCGTCCTCGTTGTCGTAGCGGCCGGGCGCGGCGGCGGCCACGCCGAGCGAGCCGGTCAGCCGGCCCTCGACCTTCAGCGGGACGGTGATCAGCGAGCGCAGGTCGGTGCCGTCCAGCAGGGGGGCGGCGCCGGTCGGGCGGACCGCGAGGTCCTCGTGGACCGCGGGCAGCCTGGCGGAGTCGAAGCGGCCCGCGCCGGCGTCGATCGGCAGCCGGGCGAAGCGGCGGGCCGGGCCGGCCAGGCCGGTGGCGGCGCGCAGTTCGAACTCGGTCTCGTCCTCGCTGGTGAGCAGCAGGTAGGAGGCATCGGCGTCGAGCAGGTCGCGGGCGCGTTCGACGATCCGCTGCAGCAGGCTGGACAGGTCGTCGGGGGAGACCGGGCCGACCAGCAGGTCCAGCGGTTCGACGGCGGTGGTGGCGGTCTCGGTGGAGGTGCCGGGGGAGCGCAGCACGGCCCGGTCGGACTCGCGGACCAGCAGGCAGAGCACCATCGGGGAGCCCTCGCTGTCGCGCAGCCGGACGTGCGTGCCGTACACCTCGCGCCGGGCGCCGTCGCCGGTGCGGACCGCGTAGCTGCCCTCCCAGCGGGCCAGGCGCAGGGTGTCGCCGAGGCCGAGGCCGGGGGTCTGCGGCCAGAGCGCGAGTTCGGCCCAGGGGCGGCCGAAGACGGCGTCCGCGGGCCGGTGGAAGAGCGTTTCGGCGTCCGCGTTCCAGTGCCGGATCCGGCCGTGGTCGTCGAGCTGCACCACCGCGACCCGCACCGGGCCGTCGGTGGCGGGGAGTTCGCCGCCGGGCAGGCTGGGCAGCGCGTACCGGGTACCGGGCTGCTGGTCGGGGAGCGCGAGGCGGAACCAGACGGTCTTCCGGCCGGCCGCGTACTCCACGCCCCAACTGCTGGACAGCGCCGAGCACATCAGCAGGCCGCGGCCGCCCTCGCCGTCGGGGTCGGCGTACCGGTCCGAGTTCAACGTCACATTCGCGAAGGACGGCAGGCCGCGCTCCGGGTGCCGGTCGGTGACCTCGATCCGGACCGTCTCGTCCTCGCGCAGGCAGGCCACCTCGGCGGCCGTCCCGGCGTGCACCACGGCGTTGGTGACCAGTTCGCTGACCAGCACCACGGCGTCGTCCACCACCTCGGGCAGGTCCCACCCGAGCAGGGCGTCCCGGACGAACCCGCGGGCTGCGGCGGCCGACCGGTCGACCGGTTCGAAGGTGGCGGCTGCGCGCGCGGTGACCACGGCCACGTCTCCTCTGCTCTGGTCTGCGTCCTGGTTGCCCGTACCGGTGCTGGGCGGGGTGCCTCGTCCCCGGTGCGGCCCTCCACCCTACTTTCCGGTTGGTACCCCGCGGGGCCGGGCCGGGAAAACGGGCCCCTGGGGGTGATTTCCTTCACCTCTTTCGCCGCTCGATCGGAAAACCCTCCGCAACCGGTCCGACACCGGGTGCCCGTGCTGTCACACTGGGGGGTCCGCGTGCCGACTTCCGCCGCAGTACGGTCGAAGGGACGGCGCGGAAGCGGCAAGGCCGGACGCCGGTCCTTCCGCCGCGGTTGAACAAGTCAGGACCTGGGAGGGCCCCGTTGAGTTCGGCGACCAAGGACGTGTCCGGTACGACGACGACCGCTGTGCGCGGCTCCCGGCCGGCGCCGCCCTCGCGGGCCGGCGGGCGGCGCTCGGGCCCCGGGCGCGGCGCGGAGCCCGCGGAGCTGCGCAAGCTGCTGACCGCGCTGACCGCGATGCGCGACGGCAACTTCCGCCGCCGGCTGACCTTTCCCGGCGACGGCCTGCTGGCCGAGATCGCCGCGGTGTTCAACGAGGTCGCCGAGCGGAACCAGCACCTCACCGGTGAACTGGCGCGGGTGCGGCGGGCGGTCGGCCGGGAGGGCCGGCTGTCCGAGCGGCTGGAGACGGGCGTCGGCGAGGGCGCCTGGATGGCGGCCGTCGACAACTGCAACGCGCTGATCGACGACCTGGCGCGGCCGATGGCCGAGGTGGGCCGGGTGCTGGGCTCGATCGCCGAGGGCGACCTGACCCAGACCATGGAACTGCGCTCGATCCACACCACGGGGGCGAGCTACCCGCTGCGCGGCGAGTTCCTGAAGGTCGGCCGGACGGTGAACGGCCTGGTCGACCAGCTCAGCGAGTTCACCGACGAGGTGACCCGGGTGGCGATCGAGGTCGGCACCGAGGGCAAGCTCGGCGGGCAGGCCCGGGTGCGGTCGGTCTCCGGCTCCTGGAAGGACCTGTCGGACTCGGTCAACACCATGGCGGGCCGGCTGACCGCGCAGGTCCGCAACATCGCGGAGGTGACCACCGCGGTGGCCCGCGGCGACCTGTCCCGCAAGGTCACCGTCGACGTCGACGGCGAGATGCTGGAGCTGAAGAACACCGTCAACACGATGGTGGACCAGCTGAACTCCTTCGCCGCGCAGGTCACCACGGTGGCCCGCGACGTGGGCACCGAGGGCCGGCTGGGCGGTCAGGCGCAGGTGTCGGGCGTGGCCGGCGTGTGGCGCGACCTCACCGACTCGGTGAACTTCATGGCCGCCAACCTGACCGCGCAGGTCCGCAACATCGCCGAGGTGACCACCGCGGTCGCCAAGGGCGACCTGTCGCGCAAGATCGAGGTCGACGCCCGCGGCGAGATCCTGGAGCTGAAGAACACCATCAACACGATGGTCGACCAGCTCTCCGGGTTCGCCGAGCAGGTGACCCGGGTGGCGCGCGCGGTCGGCACCGAGGGCATCCTCGGCGGTCAGGCGCAGGTGCCGGGCGTGGCCGGCGTCTGGAAGGACCTGACCGAGAACGTCAACTCGATGGCCAACAACCTGACGTCGCAGGTCCGCGGCATCGCTCAGGTCACCACCGCGGTCGCCAAGGGCGACCTGTCGCAGAAGATCCAGGTCGACGCCCGCGGCGAGATCCTGGAGCTGAAGAACACCATCAACACCATGGTCGACCAGCTGTCCTCGTTCGCGGACGAGGTCACCCGGGTCGCCCGGGACGTCGGCACCGAGGGCATCCTCGGCGGCCAGGCCAGCGTGCCCGGGGTGTCCGGCACCTGGAAGGACCTCACCAACTCGGTGAACCTGATGGCCAACAACCTGACCAGCCAGGTGCGTTCGATCGCCGAGGTGACCACCGCGGTGGCCCGCGGCGACGTCTCCAAGAAGATCACCGTCGACGCCAAGGGCGAGATCCGCGAACTCGTCACCACCGTCAACACCATGGTCGAGCAGCTGTCCGCGTTCGCCGACGAGGTCACCCGCGTCGCCCGCGAGGTCGGCACCGACGGCATCCTGGGCGGTCAGGCCCGGGTCTCCGGCGTCTCCGGCATCTGGCGCGACCTGACCGACAACGTGAACCTGATGGCGTCCAACCTGACCTCGCAGGTCCGGAACATCGCCGAGGTGGCCTCCGCGGTGGCCCGCGGCGACCTGTCGAAGAAGATCGCCATCGACGCGGCCGGCGAGGTCGCGGCGCTCGCCGACACCCTGAACACCATGGTCGACCAGCTGTCCGCGTTCGCCGTCGAGGTGACCCGAGTGGCCCGCGAGGTCGGCACCGACGGCATCCTGGGCGGCCAGGCCGGCGTGCCGGGCGTGGCCGGCATCTGGAAGGACCTGACCGAGAACGTCAACCTGATGGCCAACAACCTCACCGGCCAGGTCCGCAACATCGCGCTCGTGATCACCGCGGTGGCCCGCGGCGACCTCTCGCAGAAGATCGACGTGGACGCCCGCGGCGAGATCCTGGAGCTCAAGACCAGCATCAACACCATGGTCGACCAGCTCTCCGCGTTCGCCGACGAGGTGACCCGAGTCGCCCGCGAGGTGGGCACCGACGGCCGGCTCGGCGGCCAGGCCCGGGTGCCCGGCGTGGCCGGCACCTGGCAGGACCTCACCGAGTCGGTGAACGAGCTGGCCAACAACCTGACCCGCCAGGTCCGCGCGATCGCCCAGGTCGCCACCGCCGTCACCAGGGGCGACCTGTCGCCCCGGATCAACGTGGACGCGTCCGGCGAGCTCGACGAGCTCAAGGACAACATCAACCAGATGATCGCCAACCTGCGCGAGACCACCAGGACCAACAAGGAACAGGACTGGCTGAAGTCCAACCTGGCCCGGATGTCCGGTCTGCTGCAGGGTCGCCGCGACCTGTCCGCGGTGGCCTCGCTGATCATGAGCGAGCTCACCCCGGTGGTCTCGGCCCAGCACGGCGCCTTCTTCCTCGCCCAACCGGCCGGCCGCACTGCGGAGTTGGTCACCGAGGACGACGACGAGAACGACATCGTGCTGCGCCTGATCGGCTCCTACGGCTACCACCGGCGGACCATGCCGACCACCTTCCGCCTCGGCGAGGGCCTGATCGGTCAGGCCGCCGTGGAGAAGCGGGCGATCGTGCTGAAGGAGACCCCGCCCGGGTACCTGAAGATCTCCTCCGGCCTCGGCGAGTCCTCTCCGGCGCACGTGGTGGTGATGCCGGTGCTGTTCGAGGGCCGGCTGCTGGGCGTGATCGAACTGGCCACCTTCTCCAGCTTCACCACCGTCGCGCTGGACTTCCTGAACCAGATCGCCGACCAGATCGGCGTCACCGTCAACACCATCTCGGTCAACACCAAGACCGAGGGTCTGCTGCTGGAATCGCAACGACTGACCGCCGAACTCTCGATGCGATCGGCCGAGTTGGAGGCGCGCCAGGAGGAACTGGAGCGCACCAACGAGGAGTTGCAGGAGAAGGCCGAGCAACTCGCCCAGCAGAACCGCGACATCGAGATCAAGAACAGCGAGATCGAGGAGGCCCGGCAGATCCTCGAGGAGCGCGCCGAACAGCTCGCGCTGGCCTCCCGGTACAAGAGCGAGTTCCTCGCCAACATGTCGCACGAGCTGCGCACCCCGCTCAACTCGCTGCTGATCCTGGCCAAGCTGCTCTCCGACAACAATGAGGGCAACCTGTCCGCCAAGCAGGTCGAGTTCGCCGAAACGATCCACGGCGCGGGCAGCGACCTGCTGCAACTGATCAACGACATCCTCGACCTGTCCAAGGTGGAGGCCGGCAAGATGGACGTCCGCCCGGCGCGGATCGCTCTGGTGCAGCTGGTCGACTACGTGGAGGCCGCGTTCCGGCCGCTCACCGCCGAGAAGAACCTGGACTTCGCGGTCCGGGTCTCGCCGGACCTGCCGGTCACCCTGCACACCGACGAGCAGCGCCTCCAGCAGGTGCTGCGCAACCTGCTCTCCAACGCGGTCAAGTTCACCGACGCCGGCGCGGTCGAGCTGATGATCCGCCCGGTGGCCGGCGCCGAGATCCCGCAGCACGTGCGCGAGCAACTGCTGGAGTCCGGCACCATGGCCGACCCCGACCAGCCGCTGATCGCCTTCTCGGTGTCCGACACCGGCATCGGCATCCCCGGCAACAAACTCCGGGAGATCTTCGAGGCGTTCAAGCAGGCCGACGGCGGCACCAGCCGCAAGTACGGCGGCACCGGCCTCGGCCTCTCCATCAGCCGGGAGATCGCCCGCCTGCTCGGCGGCGAGATCCACGTGGAGAGCGAACTGAGCCGCGGCTCCACCTTCACCCTCTACCTGCCGCTGCGCAGCGAGGGCCCCGAGCCGGTGACCCTGGAGCGCGCGGGCGCCCCGCGCGCCCTCGAAGCGCCCCGGACGCCCGCCGAGCAGTGGACCCAGGAGGCCCGCGGCCTGGTCGAGGAGCGCCGCCGCTCGACCGTCGAGCGCCGCCGCACCCCCCGCCCCGAGGACACCCCCCGCCAGGGGGCCGGCCCCGCCTGGCCGGCGGCGGGCAAGGAGGGCGAGACCGTTCCGCGCCAGGGCGACTCCGCCCGGGCGAACGGCGCCCCGATCCGCTTCGACGGCGAGCGGGTGCTGATCGTCGACGACGACATCCGCAACGTGTTCGCGCTGACCAGCGTGCTGGAGCAGTACGGCCTGACCGTGCTGTACGCCGAGAACGGCCGCGAGGGCATCGAGATGCTGGAGCAGCACGAGGACGTCGCCCTGGTGCTGATGGACATCATGATGCCGGAGCTGGACGGCTACGCGACCACCGAGCAGATCCGCAGGATGCCCCGGTTCTCCGGGCTGCCGATCATCGCGCTGACCGCCAAGGCGATGAAGGGCGACCGGGAGAAGAGCCTGCAGGCCGGCGCCACCGACCACATCACCAAGCCGGTGGAGACCGACCACCTGCTGGCGGTGATGCGCCAGCACCTCCCCGTCGGGTAACCGCCGCCCGCGGGGGCCCGCCCGGCTGGCCCCCGCGCCCGGGAACCCGGTAGGGTCACCCGTCGTTGCCAACAGTGACCGGACGGTGACGGCCGGCACCGGGCCTGTGGCAGGCAAGGGGGTACGGCTAGCATGACCGGGGCAGTGATGGGCGGCACGAAGGTGCCCGCCCTCGGGAAACAACCGGCAGGAGGGCGGGTCCTGGTGCAGAAGGCGAAGATCCTCCTGGTCGACGACCGTCCGGAGAACCTGCTCGCCCTGGAGGCGATCCTCTCCGCGCTCGACCAGACCCTGGTGCGTGCCTCTTCCGGCGAGGAGGCGCTGAAGGCGCTGCTCACCGACGACTTCGCGGTCATCCTGCTGGATGTCCAGATGCCCGGCATGGACGGCTTTGAGACCGCCGCGCACATCAAGCGCCGGGAGCGGACCAGGGACATCCCGATCATCTTCCTGACCGCGATCAACCACGGCCCGCACCACACCTTCCGCGGCTACGCGGCCGGCGCGGTCGACTACATCTCCAAGCCCTTCGACCCGTGGGTGCTGCGCGCCAAGGTCTCGGTCTTCGTCGACCTCTACGTGAAGAACACCCAGCTGAAGGAGCAGGCCGCGCTGCTGCGCCTGCAGCTGGAGGCGGGCGAGGAGGAGCCGGCCATCGGCGGGGCGCTGCTCGGCGAGCTGTCGGCCCGGCTGGCCGCCGTGGAGGAGCAGGCGGAGGCGCTGACCAAGCAGCTCGACGCCGGGTCCGACAGCGGGGCCGCCGCGACCGCCGCGCACCTGGAGCGCAAGCTCGCGGGTCTGCGCCGGGCGCTGGACGCGCTGCGTCCGGGCGCGAACTGACGGACCGTCGGCGTCGCCCGTCCGGGTGGTTTCCGGGCGGCTGACGGCGCGTCGGCGACACAACCCGCCGAAGTGCGCCCGCGCATGTCCGCGGCCGGGGTGCGCCGGTAGGCTGCCCCTCATGGCCACACGATCGCCCGGAAGCGCCGCCGCACGCACCGCCAAGCCCGGGCCGGCCAAGAAGGCGCCGGCGAAGAAGCCCGCCGCGCCCAAGCCCGCCGCCAAGAAGACTGCCCCGGTGAAGAAGGCGGCGGCCAGGAAGAGCGCCGCTCCGCCGCCCCCGCCGAAGAAGCCGATACTCTTCCGCGCCGTCCGCGCGGTCTGGCTGGGCCTGGCGCACTCGGTGGGCGCGGTGTTCCGCGGCTTCGGCCACGGTGCCCGCAACCTGCACCCCGAGCACCGCAAGGACGGCGTGGCGCTGCTGCTGCTGGCGCTCGCCCTGGTCACCGCCGCGGGGACGTGGTTCAGCCCGCAGGGCTGGCTCGGCGAGGCCGCCACCAACGTGGTCTCCGGCCTGTTCGGGCGGCTCGACGTGCTGGTTCCGCTGCTGCTCGGCGTGGTCGCCGTCCGGCTGATGCGCCACCCCGAGGGGCCGGAGGCCAACGGCCGGATCGCGATCGGCCTGACCACCCTGGTGGTCGGCGTCCTCGGGCTGGTGCACATCGGCTGCGGCGCGCCCTCGATGGGCGCCGGGGCGACCAGGATCCGGCAGGCCGGCGGCCTGCTCGGCTGGGCCGGGTCCACCCCGATGATGGCCGCCGCCGGCCCGCCGCTGGCGGTGCCGCTGCTGCTGCTGGTCGCCTTCTTCGGGCTGCTGGTGGTCACCGCCACCCCCGTCAACCGGATCCCGGAGCGGCTGCGGCTGCTCGGCGTCCGGCTGGGCGTGGTCGAGCCGCTGCCCGGCGACCTGGAGGCCATCGACGGCGAGTCGGCCTCCGGCGAGCGCGAGTACTCCACCGCCCCGCCGGAGGACGCCGACCCGGACGCGCTGCCGATCACCATCGAGGGCGACGAGCTCTCCGCGCGCCGCAAGCGCCGCCGCCGCAGGCCGGAGCAGCCCGAGGACGGTGCGGCCGAGCCGCTCTCCTTCGACAAGGACCCGTACCAGACCCGCGACCTGGCGGCCGGCGTCGCCGCCGACCTGGACGGCGCCCTGCTGTACGGGGTGCCGGGTTCGCCGGCGGTTGCCAGCATGCTCGGCCAGGTCAAGGACAACACCGCCCCGCCCGAGGAGCCGTGGGCGCCCGAGGTGCCCGCCGCGCGCGCCTCGGACGCCCCCGACGGCCACGGCGAGGCGCCGGCCCGGATGGAACAGCTCCAGCTGTCCGGCGACGTCAGCTACGCGCTGCCGTCCCTGGACCTGCTGGAGCGCGGCGCCCCCGCCAAGGCCCGCTCGCAGCTCAACGACGACGTGGTGGCCCAGCTGACCGGCGTCTTCGCCGAGTTCAAGGTGGACGCCCGGGTCACCGGCTTCACCCGCGGCCCGACGGTCACCCGCTACGAGGTCGAGCTCGGCCCCGCCGTGAAGGTCGAGCGGATCACCGCGCTGGCGAAGAACATCGCCTACGCCGTCGCCACCCCCGACGTGCGGATCATCTCGCCGATCCCCGGCAAGTCCGCGGTCGGCGTGGAGATCCCCAACCGGGACCGGGAGATGGTCACCCTCGGCGACCTGCTGCGCTCGCGCACCGCCGCCGAGGACACCCACCCGATGGTGGTCGGCATGGGCAAGGACGTCGAGGGCCACACCGTGATGGCCAACCTGGCGAAGATGCCGCACGTGCTGGTGGCCGGTGCGACCGGCGCCGGCAAGTCGTCCTGCATCAACTGCCTGATCACCTCGGTGCTGGTGCGCGCCACCCCCGACGAGGTCCGGATGGTGCTGGTCGACCCCAAGCGGGTCGAGCTGACCGCCTACGAGGGCATCCCGCACCTGATCACGCCGATCATCACCAACCCGAAGAAGGCCGCCGAGGCCCTCCAGTGGGTGGTCCGCGAGATGGACATGCGCTACGACGACCTGGCGGCCTACGGCTTCCGGCACGTCGACGACTTCAACGCCGCGGTCCGGGCCGGCACCGTGCAGCCCCCGCTCGGCAGCGAACGGGAGCTGACGCCCTATCCGTACCTGCTGGTGATCGTCGACGAGCTGGCCGACCTGATGATGGTCGCCCCGCGCGACGTCGAGGACTCGGTGGTCCGGATCACCCAGCTCGCCCGCGCCGCCGGCATCCACCTGGTGCTGGCCACCCAGCGCCCCTCGGTGGACGTGGTCACCGGCCTGATCAAGGCCAACGTGCCGTCCCGGCTGGCGTTCGCCACCTCGGCGATGGCCGACTCCCGGGTCATCCTGGACCAGCCCGGCGCGGAGAAGCTGATCGGCAAGGGCGACGCGCTGTTCCTGCCGATGGGCGCCTCCAAGCCGGTCCGGATGCAGGGCGCGTTCGTCACCGAGGCGGAGATCGCCCGAGTGGTCCAGCACTGCAAGGACCAGCTGACCGCCCGCTACCGCGACGACGTGGTGGTGGGCGGCGGCCCGAAGAAGGAGATCGACGAGGAGATCGGCGACGACCTCGACCTGCTGGTGCAGGCCGTCGAACTGGTCGTCACCACCCAGTTCGGGTCGACCTCGATGCTGCAGCGCAAGCTCCGGGTCGGGTTCGCCAAGGCCGGCCGGCTGATGGACCTGATGGAGTCGCGCGGCATCGTCGGCCCCAGCGAGGGGTCCAAGGCCCGCGACGTGCTGGTCAAACCGGACGAACTGGACGGCGTGCTGCTCGCCCTCCGGGGGTAGGCGACGGGTGGCCGGCACCGGTGGCCGAGAAGCGAGCTGACCACCCGTCAATTCCCCGCACCCCGGGTGGCACGTTCGGGCCCCCTCCGGTTGAGAAACGTTACGGCAGCACCCCTAGACTGGTTCCTCAGCAGGTGGCCTCCGCTCGAAAGGCGTGCCCAGTGACCATCGGCAAGTCCCCCCGCCGTTCCGCCCCCGGCTCCTCCGCGCCCGCCTCCGAGACTCCGGAGCGCCCCGCGGAGTCGAACCACACCACCGACGGGCCGAGCGTCGGGCGCGTGCTCGCCAAGGCCCGCCTCGACGCCGGCCTGACGGTCGACCAGGTCAGCACCCGGACCCGGATCCGGGTGCCGATCGTGCACGCCATCGAGTCGGACGACTTCGACCGCTGCGGCGGCGCCTTCTACGCCCGCGGCCACCTGCGGCTGCTGGCCCGCGAGGTCGGCCTGGACGGCGAGCTGCTGGTGGCCCGCTACGACGCCGAGCACGGCGGCGCCGCTGCCGTGCCGCAGGCCCGCCAGCTGCTCGACACCGGCCCGATCAAGGTGAAGGACCACCGCCGCCCGAACTGGACGGCCGCGATGGTCGCGGCGATCGTCGCCGTGGTCGCGCTGATCGGCTACAACCTGGTCGGCGGCTCCTCCGGCGGGGAGCAGCCCGGCGCGGCCAGCGCCCCGCTGCCCTCCGGCGCCTCCGCCCCGGTGACCGGCGCGCCGTCCGCGCAGCCGCCCGCGCCCGAGGCCAGCGTCGCCGCGATCGCCGCCGCCCCCGCCGACAAGGTCACCGTGAAGCTGGTCGCCGGGCCGGACAAGAGCTGGGTCACCGCGAAGGACGGCAGCGGGAAGTCGCTGTTCTCCAACAACCTGGAAGCCGGCCAGGACCAGACCTTCACCGACCCGAAGAAGATCACCCTGGTGATCGGCAACGCCGGCGCCGTGCACCTGTTCGTCAACGGCAAGGACCTCGGCCCGGCCGGTCAGGACGGCCAGGTCGTGCACCTCACCTACACCCCCGGCGACCCGCAGGCCGGCTGATCCGCCCGCCGATCACCGGCACGCGCCCTCCGGGGGGAACTCCACCGGGGGGCGCGCGTTAATCTTGGCGTCATGCCTGAAACCCGCACTGTCGCCCTGGTCACGCTCGGATGCGCCCGCAACGAGGTCGACTCCGAGGAACTCGCCGGGCGACTCGAGGCCGACGGCTGGCGACTGGTCGACGACGCCAGCGAGGCCGACGTCGCCGTCGTCAACACCTGCGGGTTCGTCGAGGCCGCCAAGAAGGACTCCGTCGACGCCCTGCTGGAGGCCAACGACCTCAAGGGGCACGGCCGCACCCAGGCCGTGGTCGCGGTCGGCTGCATGGCCGAGCGCTACGGCAAGGAACTCGCCGACGCCCTCCCCGAGGCCGACGGCGTGCTCGGCTTCGACGACTACGCCGACATCTCCAGCCGCCTGAACACCATCCTGTCCGGCGGCCACGTCGAGGCCCACACGCCCCGCGACCGCCGCAAGCTGCTCCCGCTCACCCCGGTCGAGCGGCAGGCCGCCGCCGCCGAGATCGCGCTGCCCGGCCACGGCGCCCCCGAGGACCTCCCCGAGGGCGTCGCCCCCGCGTCCGGCCCGCGCACCCTGCGCAAGCGCCTGGACGACAACCCGGTCGCCTCGATCAAGCTCGCCTCCGGCTGCGACCGCCGGTGCTCCTTCTGCGCCATCCCCGCCTTCCGCGGCTCGTTCATCTCGCGCCGCCCGTCCGACGTCCTGAACGAGGCCGTCTGGCTGGCCGGCCAGGGCGTCCGCGAGGTCGTCCTGGTCTCCGAGAACAACACCTCCTACGGCAAGGACCTCGGCGACATCCGGCTGCTGGAGACCCTGCTCACCGAGATCGCCGCCGTCGACGGCATCGAGCGGGTCCGGGTCAGCTACCTGCAGCCCGCCGAGATGCGCCCCGGCCTGATCGACGCCATGACCGGCACCGACAAGGTCGTGCCCTACTTCGACCTGTCCTTCCAGCACTCCGCGCCGGCCGTGCTGCGCCGGATGCGCCGCTTCGGCTCCACCGAGCAGTTCCTCGGCCTGCTGGAGTCGATCCGCGCCAAGGCCCCCGAGGCCGGCGCCCGCTCCAACTTCATCGTGGGCTTCCCCGGCGAGACCGAGGAGGACTACACGGAGCTGGAACGGTTCATCACCCACGCCGGCCTGGACGCCATCGGCGTGTTCGGCTACTCCGACGAGGACGGCACCGAGGCCGCCGGCTACGACGGCAAGCTCGACCAGGACACCGTCAACGACCGCGTCGCCCGGCTCTCCCGGCTCGCCGAGGAGCTCACCGCGCAGCGCGCCGAACAGCGCATCGGCAGCGAGGTCACCGTGCTCGTCGAATCCGTGGAGGACGGGGTGGTGGAGGGCCGCGCCGCCCACCAGGCCCCCGAGACCGACGGCCTGACCACCCTGCTGGGCGTCGAGGACGCGGAGGTAGGCCGGTTCTACCGCGCCACCGTGATCGGCACCGAGGGCGTCGACCTGGTGGCCGAGGCGTTCGGAGCGGACGTATGACCAAGGGGCCGGGAGCCCCGGCCGCGACCCGGCCGACCCCGGCCGCCGTCCCGCCGGAGCCGGGCCTGTGGAACATCGCCAACGTGCTGACCATGTTCCGGCTGCTGCTGGTCCCGGTCTTCGTGCTGCTGCTGTTCGCCGACGGCGGCCACGACCCGAAGTGGCGGGCCTTCGCCTGGGCGGCCTTCGCGATCGCGATGATCACCGACGTCTTCGACGGCGCGCTGGCCCGCAGCAAGGGCCTGATCACCGACTTCGGCCGGATCGCCGACCCGATCGCCGACAAGGCGATCATGGGCGCCGGACTGATCGGCCTGTCGATCCTCGGCGACCTGCCCTGGTGGGTCACCGCGGTCATCCTGGCCCGCGAACTCGGCATCACCCTGATGCGGTTCTGGGTGATCCGCTACGCCGTCATCCCGGCCAGCCGCGGCGGCAAGCTCAAGACCCTCGCCCAGGGCACCGCGGTCGGCATGTACGTGCTGGTCCTCACCGGCCCGCTGGCCACCGCCCGCGCCGTGATGATGGGCGTCGCGGTGCTCCTCACCCTCGCCACCGGCCTCGACTACGTGATCCAGGCGGTCCGGCTGCGCCGCGAGGGCATCGCCAGGGAACGCCGCGGTGAGTGAGACCGCCGCGCGCGTGCTGGCCGCGCTCGAGGCCGACGGCGCCACCCTGGCCGTCGCCGAGTCCCTCACCGGCGGCCTGCTGGCCGCCGCGCTGGTCGACGTCCCCGGCGCCTCCGCGGTGTTCCGGGGCTCGGTCACCGCGTACGCCACCGAGCTGAAGGCCTCCGTGCTCGGCGTCGACGAGGGCCTGCTCGCGGTGCACGGCGCCGTCCACCCCGTGGTGGCCCGGCAGATGGCCGAGGGCGTCCGCCGCCTGCTCGGCGCCCGCTGGGCGCTCGCCACCACCGGCGTGGCCGGACCCGACCCGCAGGACGGGCAGCCTGTCGGCACCGTCTACCTCGGTCTGGCCGGACCGTCGGGAACAGAAGCGGTCCCCCTCCGGTTGTCCGGTGGGCGTGACAGCATCCGGCACGGATCGGTGGACGCCGCACTGGAGCTGCTGCTCCGGCGGTTGACGCCCGACAGCTGAGCTTCGCCGAAAGATCCGGCGCAGCACGCCGAAAACGCACGAACCCGCCGCACCGGGCCGGAGATCGTGTTAGACCGGATGCTCCGGTCGGGCAGACCCGGCCGGACGGCAAATCCGTCGACTCGGCGTCGACCGTGCGTCCGGAGCCGGACATCTGCCCGTCACGGGTGGTTCGACGGCTCCGAAGGGGAAGAATCAGGGGAGGGGACGCCTTGCAGCCCAGAGTGAACACGACCCCGGTCCCCGCACGGGATGCTGGCAAGGCGGTACGGTGGGGTCGTGACATCTCGATCCGCAGTCCGAGGAGGGAGGCACCGATGATTCTGCTCCGTCGCCTGCTGGGCGATGTGCTGCGTCGGCAGCGCCAGCGCCAGGGCCGCACACTCCGCGAGGTGTCGGCAGCTGCCAGGGTTTCGCTCGGGTACCTCTCCGAGGTCGAGCGGGGTCAGAAGGAGGCGTCCTCCGAGCTGCTCTCCGCCATCTGCGACGCGCTCGACGTGCGGATGTCGGAGGTCATGCGGGAGGTCAGCGACGAACTGTCGCTCGCCGAACTTGCGGCGATGGCCACCCTCTCCGAGGGTGATCTGCTGAGGCCGGTGCTCGAACCGGTTCCGCTGCCGGCCCCCGGTGTCGACCGGTCCGGTTCCATGTCGCCCAAGACGGCGGCGATGGACGTGGTGGCGGCCTGACCGGACCTCGACCGCCCCGTACCACGGGGCGCCGGGCGAAGGAGGGCCACGATGCGGAGTGCGCGACGCGCTGTGCTGCTCGGTGCAACGGCACTGGTCGGCTTGGGTCTGATACTGCTGCTCATGGGCGGCACCGCGGCAAACGGCGGTGCCGCCCTCGGCATGCTCGCGGCCGGCTGGTGGGGGATCGGGCTGATCCCCGTGCACGCCACGGCCGAGCGGAAGCCGGCCCGGGAGGACCCGCCAGAGGCGGAGCCTGCTCCCTCGGACGGGTGATCGCCGTCGGGCTACCGGAGCCGGTAGCCCTTGGGGGTGGGATGGAAACCGGCCGATTCGAGGCTGGGGGCCAGCGGGCTGGTGAGGGCCGGGTGGCCGTTGATGCGTTCGATGGTGAGGGGCCCGGACAGCGGGGCCAGCGCGGCGGTCAGGACGGCCTCGTCGGCGGACCAGCTGAGCAGCGACTTGCCGCCGCGCTCCAGGTACAGCACGAGTTCGCCGTCGACCAGCGCGACCAGTGAGCCGGCCTTGCGGGCGGGGCGGTGCGCGGCGGTGGTGTCGGCGGGCGGCTCCGGCCAGGACAGCGCCGCGCCGAACGCGTTGGCCGGGTCGGCGGCGGCCAGCACCAGGGCCTGCGGGCCGTCCGCGGGGGTGGCGGTGGACCAGTCGCCGCCTCCCCGCTCCAGGCGGGAGTTGACCGAACGCAGGCGGTCCGCGGCGCCGTCCATGGCGAACTGGGCGCCGCCGAGGCCCTCGACGAAGTAGCCGCGGCGGGCCTTGCCGCGCTCCTCGAACGCGGACAGCACCCGGTAGACGCCAGCGAAGCCGCCCGGGATCCGCTCGGCGGCCACCGTGCCGCGGGTGAGGACGCCGTGCCGGTCGAGCAGCGCCTGCGCCTGGGCGGCGGCGCGGACCGTCGGGTCGCCGCCGAAGGACGGCAGCAGCGACCAGCGGCCGGCCACCGTCGGCGGGCCGGTGCGGGAGGCGGGGCGGCCGAGGCCGCGGGTCGCGCCGCCGTAGCGGCCGCGCGGGGTGGAGCGCGGGGCCCGGTGCGCGGTGGCGCCGGCGGTGCGGCCGGAGCCGAGCAGGCCGCGCAGCGGGGCGAGGGTGTCGTTGGTGACGTACCCGGCCCAGACCAGGTCCCAGAGGGCTTCGGCGATGTCGGTGTCCGCGGTGTCGGGGACCCGTTCGGCGAGCTGGCGGAAGAACGCGCCGTAGCCGCCGGTGAGGGCCTCCAGCAGCGCGGTGTGCACCGGGCCGGGGGTCAGCGGGAGCGGTTCGGGGCGCAGCAGGTGGGCGTTCTCGGGGAGGTGCAGGCTGATCCAGCCGTCCTTGCCGGGCAGCGCGCCCGCGCCGGACCAGCCGATGTCGCCCGCCGCCATCAGCTCGTCCAGCAGGCCGGGGGAGTAGTCGGAGAGCCGGGCGGGCAGCACCAGCTTCTCCAGCGCGGAGGCGGGCAGCGCGGTGCCCTGGAGCTGTTCGACCACCCGGTAGAGGCCGTCGGCGCCGCGCAGCCGGTGGCCGGCCAGGTGCTGCCACTGCGGGAGGAACGCGGCCAGGGCCCTTGGCGGGACGGCCTCGACCTCGTGTCGCAGGGCGGCCAGCGAGCGGCGGCGCAGGCGGCGCAGCACCTCGGCGTCGCACCACTCGGGCAGCACGGTGGTCGCTTCGGGCCGGAACTCGCCCCGGACCAGGCGGCCGGCCGAGGTGAGGCGGTGCAGGGTGCCGGTGACGACGGCGGTGCCGAGGCCGAAGCGTTCGGCGGCGTCCTGGGCGGTGAACGGGCCGTGGGTGCGGGCGTAGCGGGCCAGCAGGTCGCCCAGCGGGTCCTTGACGGGCTCGGTGAAGGCCTCGGGGACGCCGACCGGCAGCGGGGTGCCGAGGGCGTCGCGCAGGCGGCCGGCGTCTTCGATGGCGGCCCAGCGCAGTTCGCCGCCGATCCGGACCTGGATGACCCGGCGGGCGGCCTCCAGCTCCAGCGCCCAGAGCGGTTCGGCGCCGCGGTCGGCGAGTTCGGCCTCGGAGAGCGGTCCGAGCAGGCGCAGCGCGTCGGCGACGCCCTCGGCGTCCTTGATCCGGCGTTCGGGGGTGCGGCGCTGGAGTTCGGCCTCCAGATCGGCGAGGACCTTCGGGTCGAGCAGTTCGCGCAGCTCGGCCTGGCCGAGCAGTTCGGACAGCAGCCGGGAGTCCAGGGAGAGGGCGGCGGCGCGGCGCTCGGCGATCGGGGAGTCGCCCTCGTAGAGGAACTGGGCGACGTAGCCGAACAGCAGGGAGCGGGCGAACGGGGACGGCTCCGGGGTGGTGACCTCCACCAGGCGGACGGCGCGGGACTCCAGGTCGCCCATCAGCTCGACCAGGCCCGGCACGTCGAAAACGTCCTGCAGGCACTCCCGGACGGCCTCCAGCACGATCGGGAAGGAGCCGTACTCGGCGGCCACTTCGAGGAGTTGGGAGGCCCGCTGGCGCTGCTGCCAGAGCGGGGTGCGCTTGCCGGGGTTGCGGCGGGGCAGCAGCAGGGCGCGGCCGGCGCACTCGCGGAAGCGGGCGGCGAACAGGGCGGAGCCGCCGACCTGGTCGGTGACCAGCTGTTCGATCTCGGAGGACTCGAAGACCGCGGCGTCCGCCCCGACCGGGGCCTCGTCGGCGGGCGGGGCGGCGATGCCGGACGGGAAGTCGGCGAGCAGGTCGGCGTCCGGCAGACGGAGCACGATGCCGTCGTCGGCGTGCATCACCTGCGGGTCCAGGCCGTGCTTCTCGCGCAGCCGGGCGCCGATGGCCAGCGCCCACGGGGCGTGCACCTGGGCGCCGAACGGGGAGTGGATGACGATCCGCCAGTCGCCGAGCTCGTCGCGGAACCGCTCGACCACGATGGTGCGGTCGTCGGGCAGGTGGCCGCAGGCGGTGCGCTGCTCGGCGAGGTAGGCGAGCAGGTTGCCGGCCGCCCAGTCGTCGAGCCCGGCCTCGCGCAGCCGGGCGGTGGCCGGTCCGGGTTCCATCGCGCCGACCTCGCGGACGAACGCGCCGAGCGCGCGGCCGAGTTCGAGCGGTCGGCCGAGGGTGTCGCCCTTCCAGAAGGGCAGCCGGCCGGGGACGCCGGGGGCCGGGGTGACCAGGACCTTGTCGTGGGTGATCTCCTCGATCCGCCAGGAGGTGGTGCCGAGGGTGAAGACGTCGCCGACCCGCGACTCGTAGACCATCTCCTCGTCCAGCTCGCCGACCCGGCCGCCGCCCTTCTTCGGGTCCGCGCCGGCGATGAAGACGCCGAACAGGCCGCGGTCGGGGATGGTGCCGCCCGAGGTGACGGCGAGGCGCTGGGCGCCGGGGCGGCCGGTGACGGTGCCGGCGACCCGGTCCCAGACCAGGCGGGGGCGCAGTTCGGCGAAGGCGTCGGACGGGTAGCGGCCGGCCAGCATGTCGAGCACGCCGTCGAAGGCGGACTGCGGGAGGGTGGCGAACGGCGCGGCGCGGCGGCAGACGGTGAGCAGCTCGTCGACGTCCCAGGTGTCCAGGGAGGTCATCGCGACCAGCTGCTGGGCCAGCACGTCCAGCGGGTTGCGGGGGATCCGCAGGGCCTCGATCCGGCCGGTGCGCATCCGTTCGGTGACCACGGCGGACTGCACCAGGTCGCCCCGGTACTTGGGGAAGAACACGCCGTTGGAGACCGCGCCGACCTGGTGCCCGGCCCGGCCGACCCGCTGCAGGCCGGAGGCCACCGAGGGCGGGGACTCCACCTGCACCACCAGGTCGACGGCGCCCATGTCGATGCCCAGCTCCAGGCTGGAGGTGGCCACCACGGCGGGCAGCCGGCCGGCCTTCAACTCCTCCTCGACCAGCGCCCGTTGCTCCTTGGAGACCGAACCGTGGTGGGCCCGGGCGAGCAGCGGCGGGGCGCCGGTGACCGCGCCGGAGCCGCCCATCAGCTCGGCGGGGGAGTGCGCCTCGGGCAGCGGGGCGCCGGTGGCCCGCTCGTAGGCGATCTCGTTCAGCCGGTTGCACAGCCGTTCGGCCAGGCGGCGGGAGTTGGCGAACACGATGGTCGAGCGGTGCGCCTGCACCAGGTCGACGATCCGCTCCTCGACGTGCGGCCAGATCGAGCTGCCCTGGGCCTGGCCGCTGGGAGGCGCCCCCAGCCGCTGCGGGTCGGACTCTCCCTCCTTGCCCGCCGCCGGCCAGGAGGGGCCCCCGGCCGGGGCGGCGGGCAGGTCGGCGAGGTCGGGGACGGGCACCACCACGGACAGGTCGAAGCGCTTGTCGCTGCCGGGCTGGACGATCGCCGCGCCGCGCTGCGGGCTGAGGTAGCGGGCCACCTCCTCGACCGGGCGGACCGTCGCGGACAGGCCGATCCGGCGGGCCGGGCGGTCCAGCAGCTCGTCCAGCCGCTCCAGGCTGAGCGCCAGGTGCGCGCCGCGCTTGGTGCCGGCCACCGCGTGCACCTCGTCCAGGATCACCGTGTCGATGCCGCGCAGCGCCTCCCGGGAAGCGGAGGTGAGCAGCAGGAACAGCGACTCCGGGGTGGTGATCAGGATGTCCGGCGGGTGGGTGGCGAACCTGCGGCGGTCGGCGGCCGGGGTGTCGCCGGAGCGGATGCCGACCTGCACCTCGGGCTCCGGCAGGCCGAGCCGGACCGAGGCCTGCCGCAGGCCCGCGAGCGGGGCGCGCAGGTTGCGCTCGACGTCCACCGCGAGGGCCTTCAGCGGGGAGATGTAGAGCACCCGGCAGCGCCGCTTCGGGTCGGCGGGCGGCGGGGTGGCGGAGAGCCGGTCCAGCGCGGAGAGGAAGGCCGCCAGGGTCTTGCCGGAGCCGGTCGGGGCCACCACCAGCACGTCGGTCTCCAGCCCGATCGCCGCCCAGGCCCGGGCCTGCGCCTCGGTGGGCGCGGCGAACGCCCCGGTGAACCAGGCCCGGGTGGCCGGGGCGAAGCCTTGCAGTGCGTCAGGGGCGGAGGAGGCCATGCACCCATGGTGCCCCGACACGCTGACAGGTCACGGAACGGTCACCGTCTGACGCAGTCCCATGAAGCAAATCGTACAAATCGCTCATATCGTGAGGAACCGGACCCGATCCCCTCGGGTCCCGCCCTGCCTGACGAGCGGAGACCGTGCGATGGAGCAGGTGAGCCAGGCCCACAGCAGCACCCCCAGCACCCTCGGCACCCGTCGGCGCCGCAGCGTCCGGGTGCTCGGCGCGACCCTGCTCACCGGGCTGCTGCTCGGCGGCGCCGTCCCGTACGTCACCGGCACCGGCGACACCTACCTCAGCTACCTGGTGCTGGACGAGCGCACCGACGCCCAGGGCGCCCAGCACGCCGCCGACCGGGCCAGGGCGCTCGGCGGGAAGGTCGTCCAGGACTACCCGCAGATCGGCGCGGTGCTCGCCTACGCCCCGCCGCGGTTCGCCCAGGAGCTGCGCGAGGAGCCGGGGATAGCGGCGGTCGGCGCCACCCGCACCGTGCCCGTGCCCTCCCCGCCCCGGCCGCTGGCCGGCGCCGCGTTCGTGCGCGGCACGGTGGACGCCGCCGCGACCGGTCCGGCCCTCGCCGACACGGTCGAGCGGGCCGACGACTCCACCGCCACCATCCCCGACCCCGGCGAGACCGCCGACTGGAACCTCGCCATGATCGGCGCCGTCGAACGCCCCGCCGGGCGGGCCGCGCTGCTGCGCGCCCCGGTCGCCGGGCCCGCCGTCGACCGCTCGGTCGACCGGGCCGGGGACCTGCCCGGCCCGCAGCAGCTGTCCAAGGTCACCGTCGCGGTGCTGGACTCCGGCGTCGACGACACCCACCCCGACCTGCGGGCCGCCGTCGACCCCGCCGCGTCCGCGTCCTGCGCCGACGGCCGCCCCGACTCGCGCAGCGGCGCCTGGCGGCCCGACGACGCGATCACCGAGAGCGGCCACGGCACCCACGTCGCCGGGATCGTCGGCGCCGCCCGCGACGGCCACGGCGTCACCGGCGTCGCCCCCGGCGTGCGGATCGCCGCCGTCCGGCTGCTCGGCCCGCTCGGCCAGTACTACGCCGAGAACATCGTCTGCGGCATGCTGTGGGCCGCCGACCACGGCGCCCGGGCGATCAACGACAGTTACTTCGCAGACCCGTGGAAGTACAACTGCCCCGAGGACGCCGACCAGGCCGCGCTGGCCGCCGCCGTCGGCCGCGCCGTCGCCTACGCCCAGCGCAAGGGCGCCGTGGTGGTCGCCTCCGCCGGCAACGACTCGCAGGACCTGACCGCCGGCCGCAACGACCACCGCAGCCCCAACGACCGCACCTCCGGCCCGCCGCAGGACCGCGACCTCGGCACCGAGTGCATCCGGCTGCCGGGCGAACTGCCCGGCGTGGTCACCGTCAGCGCCGTCGACCGCACCGGCCTGCCCGCCTCGTACACCAACTTCGGCCGCGGCAAGGTCTCCGTCGCCGCGCCCGGCGGCGACCCCGACGGCGGCACCTCGGGCGCGATCGTCTCCGACTGGCCCGGCGGCCGGTACGCGGCGCTGGCCGGCACCTCGATGTCCGCCGCGCACGTCACCGGCGCGGTCGCCGTGGTCGCCGCCCAGCACCCCGAGTGGGGGCCGGAGCAGATCACCGCCGCGCTCTCGCGCGCCGCCGACGCCGGCTGCGGCCTCAGCTCACCGGTCAGCTGCCAGGCCCGCGACTACTACGGCGCCGGCATCCTGACCCTGCCGCGCTGAGCCCGCCCGGCCCGGCCGGCGGGTGGCGGATACTGGGGCGCATGAGGCTGACCGAGTTCTGGCGACGGATGTACGAGCACTTCGGCGAGGCGTACGCGGAGTCCTTCGCCAAGGACCACGTGATGGCCGAACTCGGCGGCCGCACCGTCCAGCAGGCGCTCGACGCGGGGTGGGAGGCCAAGGACGTGTGGCGGGTGGTCTGCGTCACCCAGGGGGTGTCGTCGCAGCTGCGATGACATTGATCGCCGCCGGTGGGACAGACTGTCACGGTGGCCAGCAGCGAATCGAACCCGGACCGGACCCCCGACGACCACACCCCCGCGAGCGCCCCGCCCGGCGGGGCCGCCGCCACCGAGACGGTGAGCGCGACCGCCGCCAGGATGCTGCGCAGGGCCGAACTCGGCGGCGGCGCGATGCCGCGCTGGCTGCCCCGGGCGATCCTGCTGGCGCTGCTCGGCGTCGGCCTGTTCCAGCTCGCCGACTGGGCGTTCCACCAGCTGATCGACCTGTTCGTGATGCTGCTGGTGGCGTTCTTCCTGTCGCTGGCGATGGAGCCCGCGGTCGACCGGATGGCCGCCCGCGGCGTGCGCCGCGGCCTCGGCACCTTCCTGGTGTTCATCGGCCTCGCCCTGGCCGTCGCGGGGTTCCTCACCGCGCTCGGCACCCTGCTGGTCGACCAGGTCACCCAGGTCGCCACCCGGCTGCCGCAATTGCTGCAGGACCTGATCGGCTGGATCAACCGGACCTTCCACACCGACCTGTCGCTCGACCAGCTCCAGCACCAGGTGCTCAAGGACTCCGGCACCATCGAGAAGTACGCGCAGCAGGCCGCCGACAACGTCTGGGGCGTCACCGGCACCGTCATCGGCGGGCTGTTCCAGGCCTTCACCGTCGGCCTGTTCACCTTCTACTTCACCGCCGAGGGGCCCAGGGTCCGGCGCACCGTCTGCTCGCTGCTCCCGCCGTCCAAGCAGGGCGAGGTGCTCCGCGCCTGGGAGATCGCGCTCGCCAAGACCGGCGGCTACCTGTACTCCCGGGCGCTGCTCGCGCTGGTCTCCACCCTCGCGCACTGGGCGTTCTTCGCGGTCATCGGCCTGCCGTACGCGGTCGCGCTCGCCGTCTGGGTCGGCGTCATGTCGCAGTTCGTCCCGACCATCGGCACCTACCTGGCCGGCGCGCTGCCCGTGCTGGTCGGGCTGACGGTCCGTCCGGTGGACGCGCTGTGGGTGCTGGTCTTCGTCACCGTCTACCAGCAGATCGAGAACTACCTGCTGCACCCGCGGATCACCGCCAAGACCGTCGACGTGCACCCCGCGGTCGCGTTCGGCTCGGTGATCGCCGGCGCCGCCCTGCTCGGCGCGGTCGGCGCGCTGATCGCCATCCCGGTCGCCGCCACCCTGCAGGGCTTCGTCGGCACCTACGTGCGCCGCTACGAGGTCGAGGACGACCCGCGGATCGACCGCGGCGAGGAGCGCCGCGAGCGCCGGCGGCACACCGTGCGGCGGCTGCGTCGAATGGTGTCCGGGGGCTCGGAGCAGGACGCCGGGCGGTCCGAGCGGCGGGAGGACCCGCCCGGCGAGTAAGTGCGGGGCCGCCGAGAACCCCGTCCGGTGCGGGCCGCGCGGCGTGCGGTGCTGCGGGACTGGAATCGAACGTGTGTTCTTTGTACTCTTCGGCGAGGAGTTTTCCACAGGCCGAGCCCGATCGGGGCCGATTGTCGGTGGGACGCGCTAGCGTCGATGACGATGAAGCGCACAGCACAGAACCCGAGGGTGGAAGCCATGGCAGGTACGGACCGCGAGAAGGCCCTCGAGGCCGCACTCGCCCAGATCGAGCGACAGTTCGGCAAGGGCTCGGTGATGCGCCTCGGCGAGAAGGCGAACGAGCCGATCGAGGTGATCTCCACCGGGTCGACCGCCCTCGACGTGGCGCTGGGCGTGGGCGGCATCCCGCGCGGCCGGGTGATCGAGATCTACGGCCCCGAGTCCTCCGGCAAGACCACGCTGACCCTGCACCTGGCGGCCAACGCCCAGCGGGCCGGCGGCACGGTCGCGTTCGTCGACGCGGAGCACGCGCTCGACCCGGAGTACGCGAAGAAGCTCGGCGTGGACACCGACGCCCTGCTGGTCAGCCAGCCGGACACCGGCGAGCAGGCGCTGGAGATCACCGACATGCTGATCCGCTCCGGCGCGATCGACCTGGTGATCATCGACTCGGTGGCCGCGCTGGTGCCGCGCGCCGAGATCGAGGGCGAGATGGGCGACTCGCACGTCGGCCTCCAGGCCCGCCTGATGAGCCAGGCGCTGCGCAAGATCGCCGGTGCGCTGAACCAGTCGAACACCACCGCGATCTTCATCAACCAGCTGCGCGAGAAGATCGGTGTGATGTTCGGCTCGCCGGAGACCACCACCGGTGGCCGCGCGCTGAAGTTCTACGCCTCGGTGCGCCTGGACATCCGCCGCATCGAGACCCTGAAGGACGGCACCGAGGCGGTCGGCAACCGCACCCGCGTCAAGGTGGTCAAGAACAAGGTCGCCGCGCCGTTCAAGCAGGCCGAGTTCGACATCCTCTACGGCGTGGGCATCAGCCGCGAGGGCGGCCTGATCGACATGGGCGTGGAGCACGGCTTCATCCGCAAGTCCGGCGCCTGGTACACCTACGAGGGCGACCAGCTCGGCCAGGGCAAGGAGAACGCCCGCAACTTCCTGCGCGACAACCCGCAGCTGGCCGACGAGATCGAGGCGAAGATCAAGGGCAAGCTGGGCATCGGCCCGAAGCCCGCCGCGGCCGAGGGCGGCGACGCCCCCGCCGTGGAGATCCCGGCCGCGGCGGCCCCCGCGAAGGCCGCCGCCAAGAAGACGGCGGCCGCCGCCAAGGGTTGATCCGTTGACGCACCACCGCAGCACCGAGCACCCGGCACCGGGTCCGTCCGAGGACGGGCCCGGTGCGGGCGTATGGGCAGAGGGGGACGAGGCCGGCCGGCACGGCGAGGTCGGCCCGCCGGACTGGTTCGCCGCCGTGGCGTACCGGGAGCCGGCCCGGCCGGCCGACGACCCGGTCGAGGACGAGGAGCCGCCCGCCGTCGGGGAGTTGCCCGGGCTGGTCCGGGCGTCCGACCTGGCCGGCGGGCGTCGGCGCCGCCGCAGCGCGCTGGGGGAGCTGCCCGTCGCGGAGCCGCTCGCCCGGCCGGCCGCCGAGGAGCGGCCGCGGGCCCGGCGGCGGACGAAGGCCGAGCGGGCGGACGGCGGGGAACGGCCGGAGCGGCGCGGCCGGGCCGCGGCGCCGGAGGGCGATCCGGCGGACCGGGCGCGGGACATCTGCCTGCGGCTGCTGACCGGCGCCGCCAAGTCCCGCAAACAGCTGGCCGATGCGCTGCGCCGCAAGGAGATTCCGGACGAGGTCGCCGAGCAGGTGCTGTCCCGGCTGGAGGAGGTCGGGCTGATCGACGACGCCGCCTTCGCCGAGGCGTGGGTGGAGTCCCGGCACGCGGTGCGCGGCCTGTCCCGGCGGGCGCTGGCCCAGGAGTTGCGCACCAAGGGCGTCAGCGGCGAGGCCGCCGAGCGGGCGCTGCTGCAGGTGGACGCCGAGGACGAGTCGGAGGCCGCCCGGGCGCTGGTGGCGCGGAAGTTGCGGTCCACCGCGGGTCTGGAGCGGGACGTCCGGACGCGGCGGCTGGTCGGGGTGCTGGCGCGGCGCGGCTACGCGGAGGGGCTGGCGTACCGGGTGGTGCGGGAGGCGCTGGACGAGGAGGAGAGCCACTGAGCCGCCACTGACCTGCGTTGAGCGCTGCCAAGATGCGCCGGAGATGCGTATGGGTGCGATTTGATGACTGATGATCAGATCATCGGGGCCAATTCTCGATCGCATCTTGACCGTTTCGTAACCTCCGCCTAGCCTCACAGTGAGTGGCAGGACGATCGCGGAGGTCACCTCAGCGGCAGCGTGCGCAGGACGAGGAGTGGCCACATGGGGATCGCTCAGGGCACCGAAACGGGTTCCTCCCTGCTGCTGGCGGCCGGGGTGCTGATCGGCGCCCTGGTGCTGGTGCTGGTCGCCGGATTCCTGATGCTCCGTCAACGCCGCGCCGAACTCGACCGCCGCGAGGAGCGCCTCACCGCCGAGCTGCACCGCCTCCACCTGCACGAGGACGAGCTCGCCGCGCGGGCCGCCGAGGCCGAGCGGATCCGCGGCGAACTCGCCGACCGGGAGGCGGAGAGCCGGCTGCTGCTGGAGCGCACCGCCGGGCTGAGCTCCGCGCAGGCCCGCGACGAGGTGGTCCGCGGCGCCGAGTCCGAGGCCCGGCGGGAGGCCGCGCTGACCGTCCGGGAGATCGAACGCCGGGCCGTCGCCGAGGGCGAGGGCCGGGCCCGCGAGATCATCGCCGCCTCGATCCAGCGGCTGGCCGCCGAGCAGACCGCGGACACCGTGATCACCACCCTGCGGCTGCCCAGCGAGGACATGAAGGGCCGGGTGATCGGTCGGGAGGGCCGGAACATCCGCGCCTTCGAGGCCGTCACCGGCGTCAACCTGATCGTCGACGACACCCCGGGCCTGGTGCAGCTGTCCTGCTTCGACCCCGTCCGGCGGGAGAGCGCCCGCCTGACCCTGGAGTCGCTGCTGGTCGACGGCCGGATCCACCCCGCCCGGATCGAGGAGGCGCACGAGCGCAGCCGCGCCGAGGTCGAGCGGCTCTGCGTCCGGGCCGGGGAGGACGCGCTGCTGACGGTCGGGATCGGTGCGAGCGGCGAGATGTCGCCCGAACTCGTCCGCACCCTGGGCACCCTGCGGTACCGGACGTCCTACGGGCAGAACGTGCTGGGGCACCTGGTGGAGTCCGCGCACCTCGCCGGGATGATGGCCGCGGAGCTCGGGGTCGACCCCGAGCCGGTGCGCCGCGCCGCGCTGCTGCACGACATCGGCAAGGCGCTGAGCCACCAGGTGCCCGGCAGCCACGCCGCGATCGGCGCGGAGTTCGCGCGGCGGCACGGCGAAGCGGCGGAGGTCGTGCACGCGATAGAGGCCCACCACGGCGAGGTCGAGCCCAAGACGGTGGAGGCCGTGCTCACCCAGGCTGCCGACGCGTGCTCGGCCGGGCGGCCGGGCGCCCGCAAGGAGTCCGTCGAGGCGTACGTGCGGCGGCTGGAGCGGCTGGAGGAGATCGCCGGCTCGCACGCCGGGGTCACCAAGGTCTACGCGATGCAGGCCGGCCGGGAGGTCCGGGTGATGGTGCAGCCCGAGGCCGTGGACGACGTGCGGGCGCAGGAGATCGCCAGGGAGGTGGCCCGGCAGGTGCGCGAGGAGCTGACCTACCCCGGGCAGATCCGGATCACGGTGGTGCGGGAGTCGCGGGCGACGGAGGTCGCGCGGTAGCGCGTCCCGCCGGTGCGGGACGGCTCGGCGCGCAGACCCCGCGCCCCTAGCGGGCCGCGGGGTTCTGGGGTTCCAGGCCCGGCTTCGGCGTGAGCGGGGCCGTGAGCGAGTGCAGGGTCTCGGGGTGCAGGCCCGGGGTGGTGCCGAGCAGGTGGCCGTCGGGGCGGACCAGCAGGACGGTGTGCGGGGCGGCGCCGGGGTAGGTGTCGGTGACCAGGACCTCGGTGGGGACGGGGAGGGCGGCGGCGAGCTCGGCCAGCCGGGGCATCAGGCCGGCGCCGAGCCAGTGT
This sequence comes from Streptomyces sp. TLI_171, assembly GCF_003610255.1. Classification (GTDB taxonomy): domain Bacteria; phylum Actinomycetota; class Actinomycetes; order Streptomycetales; family Streptomycetaceae; genus Kitasatospora. The sequence goes on from NZ_RAPS01000001.1 coordinate 5,346,635, forward strand.
TCGGCGGACCAGACGGTGGTGCCGGGCGCGACCAGGACCAGCAGGAACGCGCCGCCGAGGCGGGCCCGCAGGGTGTCCGCGGCGCCGTCGGTGGTGACCACGGGGACGTCCGGGACCAGGACGCCGGGGGCGGTCGCCGGGAGCTGTTCGGTCAGTGAGCTGCCGCGGCCCGCGCCCCGCTGCTCGGGGACCCGCGGGGCGACGCCGGAGGGCGCGGCGGGGTAGGCGGGGGCGCCGCCGAAGCGGCCGGTGCCGAGCTGGCCGTCGGCGAGCAGCGGGGCGTGCTTGCGGAACGAGCCGGAGAGCAGCGAGCGCCGGGTCTCGGCCCAGCCGCGCAGCGGGCGCAGCAGCGGCATGGTCTGGTCGACGGCGCGCAGCCGGGCCCCGACCGCGCCGCGGCGTTCGGCCTGGTAGCCGTCGAGCAGGGCGGCGTCGGCGGGGGCGGAGCCGGGCGGGAGGTGCCAGGCGAGGGCCAGGCGCCAGGCCAGGTTGTCGGCGTCGCGCAGGCCGTCGGCGAGGTTCTGCATGCCGAGGGCGCCGTGCAGGTGGGCGGCGTCGCCGGCCAGGAAGCAGCGGCCGGTGCGGAAGCGGGCGGCGAGTCGCTGCTGGTAGGTGTGGTCGGCGGCGGCGAGCAGTTGGTGCGGCGGGAGTTCGCCGCACCAGCCGGTGAGCGCGGAGGTGACCCGGGTGAGCAGGGTGTCGCCGGTGACGATGCCGGGCCAGGTGGCGTGCGGGTCGACGGTCTCGGTGGGCTGCGGGCGGCCGGGGGGCAGCCGCCAGTCGAGCCGCCAGAGGCCGTCGGGGAGCGGGCGGGCGGAGGCTTCGCGGTCGCCGCGCCACGGCGGTTCGCGGTGCAGCCGGGCCTCGCCGGGGAAGGGCAGGTCGACGCGGACGGTGGCGACGGCGTGCCGGTCGACGGCGGGCCGGCCGGGGAAGCGGACCTTGAGGAGCTTGCGGACGGTGGAACGGGCCCCGTCGCAGCCGACCAGGTGGCTGCCGCGCCACCAGGTGTCGGTGCCGCCGGAGGTGGTGCGGACCGTCACCCCGTCGCGGTCCTGGGCGAGTTCGACCACCTGGTGGCGGGGGACGAGCCGGATCAGCGGGGTCGCGGCGACCGCGTCGAGCAGGCCGCGCTGCAGGCGGTGCTGGGCGAGGTGGAGCACCGGCTCGGCGTCCAGCGGCAGGCGCAGCACCTCGGCGCGGCGGCGCCAGATGGTGAAGGCGTCCCAGCGGGCGGCGTCGGAGGCGACCCGGGTGTAGCCGATCCGGCCGAGGAAGGCGGCGGTGTCGCCGCCGAGCACGACGGTGCGGGGGCTCTCGGGGCAGAGCCCGGAGCCCTCGTCCAGGACGAGGCTGGGGACTTCGTTGCGGGCCAGCGCGAGCGCCAGGGCGAGACCGACCGGCCCGGCCCCGACGATGATCACCGCGTCCATGTCGGGGCCTTCGGGCGGGCGGCGTCGGCCGCCGCTGCGTCATATGCCGGGTGGGAGGTCCCAGGTGGTGTCACGAAGAGCAATGCAACAGATCACCTGGGTGTCCGTCAAGCAGCGGCTGTGCCGCGCCGGTTCGCGCCGCGCCGGCTGCGGGACTCGAGCCAGTGCGCCAGCGCGGTGAGCGCGAGGCACAGCGCGATGTAGATCGGGGTGATCACCAGGACCACCGGGATGTACGGGTAGCCGTCGCCGTTCTGCGCCACCCACTTGCCCTGGAACAGCAGCTCGGGGTACGTGATGATGTAGCCGAGCGAAGTGTCCTTGAGGGTGACGACCAGCTGGCCGATGATCGTCGGGAGCATCGCGCGGACCGCCTGCGGGATCAGCACGAGGGTCATCACCTGGGTCTTGCGCATGCCGAGCGCGTACGCGGCCTCGGCCTGGCCGCGCGGGACGGAGTTGATGCCCGAGCGGATGATCTCGGCCTGCACGGCGCCGTTGTACAGGGTGAGCCCGGTGACCAGGGCCCACAGCGGCTCGGCGGTGAAGACCGCCTGCCAGAGCGCGAAGATCATGATCACCAGTGGCATCGCCCGGAAGAACTGGACGATCCAGGTGCAGGGCAGCCGCACGGCGCGGTGGTCGGAGAGCCGGCCGACGGCGAGCAGGGTGCCGAGCAGCAGCGAGCCGACGGCGGCCAGGCCGAAGGCCTTCAGGGTGGCCAGCACGCCGTCCAGCAGGCGCTGCTGGACGACCGTGTACTGGAACGGGTTCCACAGCTCGGCGTCGAACTGGCCCTCGTCGGCCAGGGTGCTGACGATCCACCAGAACAGGGCGGCGATGCCGACCAGGCCGACCGCCCCGAACAGGCGGTACCGGAGCCGGGCCCGCGGGCCGGGGACGTCGAACAGGACGGAGGCGGTGCGCGTGCTCATCGGGCCACCGCCGCGCGACGCTCCAGCGCGTTGAAGACCGCGCCGATCGAGAAGCTGATCACCAGGTAGGCCAGGGCCAGCCAGAAGAAGATGGCGAAGATGGCGTAGCCCTTCTCGGTCAGGGTCTTCTGCACGCTGAACAGCTCGAACACGTTGAAGGCGCCGGCGATCGCCGAGTTGCGCGGCAGGGCGATGAACACCGAACCCATCGGCGCGATCACGGACCGGGCCGCCTGCGGCAGCACCACCAGTCCGAGGGTCTGGCCGAAGCCCATGCCCAGCGACCGGGCCGCCTCGGCCTGGCCGAGGGAGACGGTGTTGATGCCGGAGCGCAGCACCTCGCAGACGAAGCTGCCGGTGTAGGCGCTGAGCGCGACCACCGCGGCCGTGAAGCTGGAGATGTGCACGTCCAGGCGCGGCAGGACGAAGGTCACCGCGAAGAACAGCAGGGTGAGCGGGGTGTTGCGGAAGAGCGTGACCCAGGCGGTGCCGAAGGTCCGCAGCACCGGGACCGGCGAGACCCGGAAGGCCGCCAGCAGGACGCCCAGCAGCACGGCGAACAGGGCGCTGAGCGCGCTCAGTTCGATCGTGCCCAGGAAACCGCGGACGAACAGCGAGAAGTTGCCGTCCTCGAACGGTATGCCCATGCCGGCGGCCCTCCTTTCTCGTATCGGTGGGATCCGGGCGTCAGCCGGCGATCGGGTCCAGCTCGGGGATGCTCGGCGCGGCGGCGCCGGACAGGCCCAGCGTCGCGTCGTAGGCCTTCTTCCAGTCGCCGCTGTCCTCGTGCGCCTTCAGGGCGTCGTTGACGGCCTTCTGCAGCGCGGCGTCGCCGAGCTTCAGGCCCACGCCGTAGCGCTCCTTGGAGAACGGGTCGCCGACGACCTTGAGCTTGCCCTGGTTCTTCGCGGCGTAGCCCTTGAGGATCGCGTCGTCGGTGGTGACGGCGTCGACCTCCTTGGTGAGCAGCTTCTCCACGCAGAGCGAGTAGCTCTCGAACTGGGTGACCTTGGCGCCGTACTTCTGGATGTTGCCGATCGAGGTCGAGCCGGTGACGGTGCAGACCGCCTTGTCCTTGGTGGACTCGGGGCTGGTGATGTCGGTGTTGTCCTTGTTCACCAGCAGCGACTGGCCGGCGATGTAGTACGGGCCGCCGAAGGAGATCAGCTTCTTGCGGTTGTCGTTGATCGAGTAGGTGCCGACGTAGAGGTCGATCTGGTCGCCGGAGAGGGAGGTCTCACGGGCGCTGGAGTTGATGGTCTTCCACTCGATCTGGGTCTCCGGGTCGAAGCCCAGGTCGGCGGCGATCATCTTCGCGATCTCGATGTCGAAGCCGTTGCGCTTGCCGGTCTGCACGTCCTCGAAGCCGAGGAACGGCTGGTCGGACTTGGCGCCGATGCGCAGCTTGCCGCGCTGCTTGGCGGCGGCCCAGGCCGGGGAGGCGTCCAGCTTGGCGGCGGCGTTCACCTTGTAGGTCGGCAGCTGCGCGGCGGCGGCGCCTGACTTGTTGTCGGTCGAGCTGCTCGGGGAACCGTCCTTGCCGCAGGCGGCGACCGCGGTCAGGGCGAGCACGGACAGGGCGACGGCTACGGTACGACGGGCCTTCATGCGGTCGTTCTTCTCCTCGGTAGGGGCCATGGCTGGCTCCGGGCAATGTCGAACTGACGCTAAATCAACTGCTGGTTCAGTGGTGCAGGATCTTCGACAGGAAGTCCTTGGCACGGTCGCTGCGCGGCGCGGTGAAGAACGCCTCGGGGGTGTTCTCCTCGACGATCCGGCCGTCGGCCATGAACAGCACCCGGTTGGCGGCGGAGCGGGCGAAGCCCATCTCGTGGGTCACCACGACCATCGTCATGCCCTTGGCGGCGAGCGAACGCATCACCTCCAGCACCTCGTTGACCATCTCCGGGTCGAGGGCCGAGGTCGGCTCGTCGAACAGCATCACCTTGGGCTTCATCGCCAGCGCGCGGGCGATCGCCACCCGCTGCTGCTGGCCGCCGGACAGCTGGGCGGGGAACTTGTCGGCCTGCGCGGCCACCCCCACCCGCTCCAGGAGTTCACGCGCGGCCCGCTCGGCCTCGGCCTTCGGCACCCGGCCGACCTTGACCTGGGCCAGCATCACGTTCTGCAGCACGGTCTTGTGCGCGAACAGGTTGAAGGACTGGAACACCATGCCGACCTGCGCGCGCAGCCGGGCCAGTTCGCGGCCCTCGGCCGGCAGCGGCCGGCCGTCCACCTCGATCACGCCGGAGTCGATGGTCTCCAGCCGGTTGATGGTGCGGCACAGCGTGGACTTGCCGGAACCGGACGGGCCGATCAGCACCACGACCTCGCCCTGCGCGATCTCCAGGTCGATGTCCTGCAGCACGTGCAGCGCGCCGAAGTGCTTGTTCACCCCGCGCAGCGACACCAGCGGGGTGGCACCGGCACTGCCGGCCTCCGCCTGCTGCAGGTCGGCGCTGTTCTCCGTCATCGCGGCTCGCTCCCTCGTCCTCCGAACCCGGGCCAACTCGCAGGGGCCGCAAAGTCGGTAATGGTCCGTCTGATGCCCGGGGGCCGGAGCCGGCGGAGCCCTCGGCCCCCGGACGGGGTGACTTTAGGCAGGTACACGACGGCCCGTCAGCCGATCTGAGCTGAACTTGAGGATCACGGTTCGGCTACGCCCGGTAGTCGGCGGGTCGCGGATACCGGCTGGGTAACGGAGGGCCGAACCGGGTTGACCGGGTGACGCCGGATGGGCATGGATGCCAGGATGGCCCGGTCCCGCGTCGGGCAGCGCCATGACAACCGCCGCACCCGCGGCCGCGACACCGACCGCCCGCCCGTATCCGAACCACCACCGCAGGAAGGGAGCCCGATGCGCCTGCTCCTGGTCGAGGACGACGACCGCGTGGCCGCCGCCCTGGTCGCGGTGCTCAGCCGGCACGGCTTCCAGGTCCGGCACGCCCGCAGCGGCCACGAGGCGCTGGACGCGCTCGTCCCGGACGGCAGCGACCCGTACCGGGTGGTGCTGCTCGACCTCGGACTGCCCGACCGCGACGGCTTCGAGGTGTGCAGCCGGATCCGGGCCGGCAGCGGCGTCCCGGTGATCATGGTGACCGCGCGGGCCGACATCCGCTCCCGCATCCACGGCCTCAACCTCGGCGCCGACGACTACGTGGTCAAGCCCTACGACATGGGCGAGCTGCTGGCCCGGATCCACGCCGTGGCCCGCCGCGGCGCCCCGCAGACCGCCGAGGACGCCGGGCCCGACCCGGCCGGGCCGCTCGCCTCCCGCGGCGTGGAGATCGACCGCGAACGCCGCCGGGTCTCCGTGCACGGCCGCGACGTGCCGCTCACCCGCAAGGAGTTCGACCTGCTGGCGCTGCTCGCCCAGAGCCCCGGCGTGGTCTACCGGCGCGAACAGATCTTCAGCGAGGTCTGGCGCTCCGGCTGGGAGGGCAACGGCCGCACGCTGGAGGTGCACATCGGGTCGCTGCGCACCAAGCTCGGGCTGCCCGGCCTGGTCGAGGCGGTCCGCGGCGTCGGCTACCGGCTGATCCCCGACCAGCCCGAGGGCCCCGGCGGCCCGGCCGCTCCGGCCGACGACCACCCGGGGCGCTGACCGCACGTGCGCAACCGCCTGCTCGGCATCCTGATCGCCCTGATGGCCTGCGTGCTGGCGGCCCTCGGCGTGCCGCTGGCGTACCTGACGGCCGCCTCCGAGCAGTCCAAGGTCGTGGTCGACCGGATCGACGACGCCGCGCGCTTCGCCCAGGACCTGCCCACCCAGGGCCGCCCCAGCGCCAGCGCCGTCAAGGGCGACCCGCGGCCCGGGCCCGGCGACAACGGCCGGCTGCACGCCCTCACCTCCGAGGCCGCCCGCTACCACGAGCTGTACGGCGCCCGGATCGGCGTCTTCCAGCGCGACGGCAGCGCCGTCGCCGCCGCCCCCACCGGCTGGCGGCCCCCCGACGCCGGACCGGGCCGGCAGGCCTACCAGGAGGCGCTGGCCGGCCGCCGCAGCCACAACCCGCCGCAGGTCTGGCCGTGGACCCCCGACCGCACCCTGGCCGTCGCGCTGCCCGTGGTCCGCGACGGCGACGTGGTCGCCGTGGTGCTCACCGAATCGCCCACCGGCGGCCTGCGCGCCCGCATCCTGCACCGCTGGCTGGTGCTGGCCGGCGGCGAGGCGCTCGCCATGATCGTCGCCATCCTGCTCGCCGTCCGCCTCACCGGCTGGGTGCTGCGCCCCGTCCGCACCCTCGACCGGGCCACCCACGACATCGCCACCGGCCGGCTCAACGCCCGGGTCGCGCCCAGCGGCGGGCCGCCCGAACTGCGCCGCCTGGCCCGCTCGTTCAACGACATGGCGGACCACGTGGTGATCGCCATCGACCAGCAGCGGGCGTTCGTCGCCGACGCCTCCCACCAGCTGCGCAACCCGCTCGCCGCGCTGCTGCTGCGGGTCGAGCTGATCGGCCTGGAACTGCCCGAGGGCCACGAGGAGGAGATCGCCGCCGTCCGCGAGGAGGGCGCCCGGCTCGCCCGGGTGCTCGACGACCTGCTGGGCCTGGCCACCGCCGAGGGCTCCCGCCCGGAACCCGAACCCGTCGACCTGGCCGGCCTGGTGCGCGCCCGGATCGACGCCTGGCAGCCGCTCGCCCAGCAGCGCGGCATCCGGCTCCAGTGGCAGGGTCCGCCGCTGGCCCACGCCTGGGCCGACCCGATCGGGTTCGGCAGCGCGCTGGACGCCGTCCTCGACAACGCGCTCAAGTTCACCCCCGACGACAGCACCGTCGAGGTCGGCCTGCTGATCGCCAAGGACGAGGTCACCGCCACCGTCACCGACGCCGGGCCGGGCCTCACCGAGGAGGAGCTCGCCCGGGTCGGCGACCGGTTCTGGCGCTCCTCGCGGCACCAGAACGTCGACGGCTCCGGCCTCGGCCTGTCCATCGCCCGGACCCTGCTGCTGGCCGGCGGCGGCGAACTCGGCTTCGAGCCCGCGCAGCCGCACGGACTGACCGTCCGGCTCACCGTGCCGCGCCGTCGCCGCCGCAAGTGAGCCGACGGACCGTCAGGGTCTCATCGACAGGTAGTACCGCTTCGCCCCGTCGTGCAGCGGCAGCGGATCGGTGTACACCGCCGTCCGCAGGTCCACCAGCTGCGCGGCGTGAACCTTGCCGCCGATGTTGTCCCGGCTGTCGATCACCACCCGGGTCAGCGCCTCCACCAGCCCCGGGTCCACGTCCGCCCGGGTCACCAGCAGGTTCGGCACCGCCACCGTCGGCACCGCCGTCCGCTCCGGCTCCACCAGCGGGTACGCGTCCGCCGGGATGGTCGCCGCCCGGTAGGCGTCCACCCCGTCGCCCGCCAACTGGTGCAGCGGGTCCGACAGGTCGCCCATCGGCACGATCCGGATCGGCGTCTGCTCCGACAGGTCGGACAGCGCCGCCGTCGGCAGGCCGCCCGACCAGAAGAACGCGTCCAGCTGCTTGGCCTGCAGCGCCTGCGTCGCCTGGACGATGTTCAGCCCCGACGGGGTCACGTCCTTGTCCGGGTCCAGGCCCGCCGCCTCCAGCAGCCGCCGGGTCACCAGGTTCACCCCCGACTTCGCCTGCCCGACCCCGACCCGCAGGCCGCGCAGGTCCTGCACCTTGTGCACCGGCGAGTCCGCCGGCACCACCAGCTGCATGTAGTCGTCGTACAGCCGGGCGATCGCCCGCAACTGCGGCTTGCCCGGGCTCTGGAAGCTGGCCACCGCGTCCGCGGTCGCGATCGCGAAGTCGTCCCGGCCCGACACCAGCCGCTCCAGGTTGTCCACCGAGCCCTCGGAGTTGTCCAGTCGCACCTTCAACTCCGGCAGGTGCGAGCCGATGTACTCCTTCAACAGCCCGCCGTAGCGGTCGTACACCCCGCGCGGCACCCCGGTCGCGAACGCCACCTCGCCGCGCGGACCCGAGGCCGACCGCGCCGAGGACACCCACCAGCCGCCCGCACCCCCCACCACCAGCAGGAGCACCGCCACCGTCCGGCACAGCCTGCTGCGCGACGCGGAACGCAGCACGGCACCAAGACGGGGCGGATCGCTCGAAGCAGCCATGACATGGATAGTGCCAGCCGGGACGGCCCGGCGGGAGGCCCCGCCCGGTGCCCGTACCCTTGCCCTGTGGGTATGGAGGAGAGCTTGCGAACTTACAAGGTCGTCACGTACGGCTGCCAGATGAACGTCCACGACTCCGAGCGCCTGTCCGGGCTGCTGGAGGAGGCCGGCTACGCCAAGGCCGACGGCGACGGCGACCCCGACCTGGTGGTCTTCAACACCTGCGCGGTCCGCGAGAACGCCGACAACAAGCTGTACGGCAACCTCGGCCGGCTCGCCCCCGCCAAGCAGTCCAACCGCGGCATGCAGATCGCCGTCGGCGGCTGCCTGGCCCAGAAGGACCGCGAGACCATCGTCCGCAAGGCCCCCTGGGTCGACGTCGTCTTCGGCACCCACAACATCGGCCACCTGCCCGCCCTGCTGGAGCGGGCCGCCGTCGAGCAGAAGGCCCAGGTCGAGATCCTCGAATCCCTGGAGACCTTCCCCTCCACCCTGCCGACCCGGCGGGAGTCCGCCTACGCGGCCTGGGTCGCCATCTCCGTCGGCTGCAACAACACCTGCACCTTCTGCATCGTCCCCGCCCTGCGCGGCAAGGAGGAGGACCGCCGGCCCGGCGACATCCTCGCCGAGGTCGAGGCGCTGGTCGCCGAGGGCGTGGTCGAGGTCACCCTGCTCGGCCAGAACGTCAACGCCTACGGCTCCGACCTCGGCGACCGGCAGGCCTTCTCCAAGCTGCTGCGGGCGTGCGGCGAGATCGACGGGCTGGAGCGGGTCCGCTTCACCTCGCCGCACCCGAAGGACTTCACCGACGACGTGATCGCCGCGATGGCCGAGACGCCCAACGTGATGCACCAGCTGCACATGCCGCTGCAGTCCGGCTCGGACACCGTGCTGCGCGCCATGCGGCGCTCCTACCGGCAGGAACGCTTCCTCGGCATCATCGAGAAGGTGCGGGCCGCCATGCCGGACGCCGCCATCTCCACCGACATCATCGTGGGCTTCCCCGGCGAGACCGACGAGGACTTCGAGCAGACCCTGCACGTCGTCCGCGAGGCGCGGTTCGCCAACGCGTTCACCTTCCAGTACTCCAAGCGGCCCGGGACGCCCGCGGCCGAGATGGAGAACCAGGTCCCGAAGGCCGTCGTCCAGGAGCGCTACGACCGGCTGATCGCCCTCCAGGAGGAGATCTCCTGGGAGGAGAACAAGAAGCAGGTCGGCCGCAAGCTGGAGATCCTCGTCGCCGAGGGCGAGGGCAAGAAGGACGACCGCACCGACCGGCTCTCCGGCCGCGCCCCCGACAACCGGCTGGTCCACTTCACCCGGCCGGAGGGCGGTGTCCGCCCCGGCGACGTCGTGACCGTCGAGATCAGCTACGCCGCCCCGCACCACCTGCTGGCCGAGGGCCCCGTCCTCGGCGTCCGGCGGACCCGGGCGGGCGACGCGTGGGAGAAGCGGCAGGCCGCACCCGCCGCCAAGCCCGCCGGCGTCATGCTCGGGCTCCCGAGCATCGGCGCTCCCAAGCAGACGGCCGCCCCGGCGGGCGACGGCTGCGGCTGCTGAGACAGCGCACGCCCCCGACCGCTCGTTCCGTCGTAGAGTGACCGACATGCTTGTTGCCGCCGCCGTGTGCCCGTGTCCGCCGTTGCTCGTGCCGGAGGTGGCGGCGGGGGCCGCCGGCGAGGTGGCGGGGCTGCGGGAGGCGTGCCTGGCGGCCGTGCGGGAGCTGGCCGGGGTCGACCTGGTGGTCGTCGTCGGGACGGGCGAGCGCGCCGGGGTGTGGACGGAGGGCGGGGCGGGGTCGTTCCACCGGTACGGGGTGGCGAAGGCGGTGCGGTTGCCGCTGGGCGGGGTGGACGGTCCCGAGCTGTCGCCCGCGTTGACGGTGGGGGCGTGGCTGCTGGAGGAGGCGGGCGTCCGGGTGCCGACGCACGCCGTCGCGGTACGGCCGGACACGGCCCCGGAGCGGCTGCTCGGCCTTGGCCAGGGCCTGGCCGAACTCGCGGACCGGGTGGGCCTGTTGGTGATGGGCGACGGCAGCGCGCGGCACACGGTGAAGGCCCCGGGCTACCTGGACGGGCGCGCCGAGGACTACGACCGGGAGGTGGCGCGGGCGCTGGCCGCCGCCGATCCGAAGGCGCTGGCCGCGCTGGAGCCGGAGCTGTCGGCGGAGCTGATGGCGGAGGGCCGGGCGCCCTGGCAGGTGCTGGCGGGCGCCGCCGAGGGCGCCGCGCTCAGCGGTGAGCTGCGCCACGACGACGCCCCCTACGGCGTCGGCTACCTGGTCGCCTCCTGGCGCTGAGGCTCAGTCGTCCTTGGGCTTGGCGGCGAAGTCGTCGCGGGCGTCCTTGGCCTTCGAGGCGCCCTTCTCGATCTTGTCGCTGTACTTGTGCTTGGTGGCCTTGTCGATGGTCTCGCCGGCCTTGTCCACCATGCTGTCGATCTTGTCGCCGTGCTTCCCGGCCAGCTCGCTGGCCTTGTCCTTGAGTTCCTCGGCCTTGCCCTTGAGGTTGTCCATCAGGCCCATGGAGTGCATTCCTCGCATTTCCGGTCAGATCGTCACCAGACATAGCTGATCCTCCCCGGTCAACGAGGCCGCGACACGGGAGGTGCCCGGGTTTTGCGAGACTGGAGGGGTGAGCAGTCCCCGCACCCCTTCTCCTGTCAGCCCCCGCCGGGTGGTCTCGGTGGTCGGTTCGACCGCCGCCGGCAAGTCCGACCTGGCGGTGGCGATCGCCCGCGAGCTCGGCGGGGAGGTGGTCAACACCGACTCGATGCAGCTGTACAAGGGCATGGACATCGGCACGGCCAAGCTGACCTTGGACGAGCGGGCCGGCGTCCCGCACCACCTGATGGACGTGTGGGAGGTGACCGAGACCGCTTCGGTCGCCGAGTACCAGCGCCTCGCCCGGGCCGAGTTGGACCGGCAGCTCGCGGCGGGGCAGGTGCCGGTGCTGGTCGGCGGCTCGGGGCTGTACGTGCGGGCGGCGATCGACGAGATGGAGTTCCCCGGCACGGACCCGCAGGTGCGGGCCCGGCTGGAGGAGGAGCTGGAGCGGGTCGGCTCCGGGGTGCTGTACCGGCGGCTCGCGGAGCTGGACCCGGCGGCGGCGGAGGCGATCCTGCCCAGCAACGGGCGGCGGATCGTCCGGGCGCTGGAGGTCATCGAGATCACCGGGCGGCCGTTCACGGCCAGCCTGCCGACCCAGCGGGCGGTGTACGAGGCGGTGCAGATCGGCGTCCAGGTGCCGCGCCCGGAGCTGGACCGGCGGATCGAGCTGCGGGTGGACCGGATGTGGGAGGCCGGTCTGCTGGACGAGGTGCGGCAGTTGGAGAAGGCGGGGCTGCGCGAGGGGCTGACCGCGAGCCGGGCGCTGGGCTACCAGCAGGTGCTGGCGTTCTTCGCGGGGGAGTGCACCGAGGAGGAGGCGAAGGCGGAGACCGCCCGGGCCACCCGGCGGTTCGCCCGGCGGCAGGAGTCCTGGTTCCGTCGCGACCCCCGGATCCACTGGCTGGACCGCCCGGAGGGCGCCGATCCGGTCGAACTCCTGGGCCGCGCACTGGAACTGATCGACCGCCCGGAACAGTCGGGCGGGCCGGTCTGACCGGCGCATTTCGGCTGCCGGACGGCCGGATCCGGCCAGCTGCCCGGGCGTCTGCACCGGCAGACGCAGGTGCAGAGGGCACCGGCGGTCACGGCGGGATCACGTCCTGGCATCGGATCACCCGATCACCCCGGGGGACGCCCTGTCCGGGTGCCGGGCCGTGCCATCATCGGTAGCACCGAGGCCCGGCACGCGGGCCGGCCTCACCGCCCGCGAGCCCTGGAGCTCGTGTCGAGCCATCAGGGGAGGCCGCGTGTCCACGGGTACCGGCCCCGAAACCGATGAGCTGTTCGGCGACCTGACCGACGGGTCCGAGACCCTGCCCGAGCTGGCCGTCCCGACCACCTCGTACGCGGTGGCGCTGCCCGCGATCGACGACCTGGCCGCGGTGCCGGGCGTGGTCCACGAGCGGGACATCCGGCCGCGGCGCCGGCTGCGCTGGTGGCAGATCCTGCCGATCGCCGGCACGGTCATGCTCGGTTCGCTGATGTTCGCCTTCCCGCTGGCCTTCGGCAGCGAGGGTGCGACCGCGATGATCGGGATGCTCGGGCTGCTGATCACCGCCGCCTCGGTCGGCTGGGGCGCGATGGCCGCCCGCCGGGCCGGCTACAAGTGGCCGGGCGTGCCGCGCCGCGGCAGCAGCGAGCGGGCCGGCTGGAAGGCCATCGTGGTCTACACCCTCCTGGTGGCCCTCGCCATGGCCCTCGCCGTCTGGCGGGTCGTCCACCTGCGCGGCTAGCTACCGCTCCGGCGGAGGGGGCCCCGACCGCTCCGGGGCTCGGGACGGGCGGCCGTTACCATCGGCGGTGTGAGCGAGCGCAGCGGAATCAGCGGAACGGCCTTCCTCAAGGGACACGGCACCCAGAACGACTTCGTGATCGTCCCCGACCCGGACGGGCGGTTGGAGCTGTCCGCGCGGACGGTCGCCGAGCTGTGCGACCGGCGGGCCGGGATCGGTGCGGACGGCGTGCTGCGGGTGGTCCGCTCGGCGGTCGAGCCGGCGGCGGCGGGGCTGGCCGAGCAGGCCGAGTGGTTCATGGACTACCGCAACGCGGACGGTTCGATCGCCGAGATGTGCGGCAACGGGGTGCGGGTGTTCGCCCGCTACCTGGTGCACGCCGGGTACGCGAAGCCGGGCGAGCTGGCGGTGGCCACCCGCGGCGGCGTGAAGCGGGTGCGGGTCGCCGAGGACGCCGCGGACGGCACCCCGGGCGAGATCACCGTGGAGATGGGCCGCGCCGTGCTGCCGGGCCCGGACGACGTCACCGTCACCGTGGACGCCCGGACCTGGCCCGCGCTGAACGTCAACATGGGCAACCCGCACGCGGTGGCGTTCGTCGAGGACCTGGCGCACGCGGGCACCCTGTACGACGCCCCGGCCACCGCCCCCGCGGGCGTGTACCCGCAGGGCGTGAACGTGGAGTTCGTGGTGGACCGCGGGGAGCGGCACGTCGCGATGCGGGTGCACGAGCGCGGTTCCGGCGAGACCCGCTCCTGCGGCACCGGCGCCTGCGCCGTCGCGGTGGCGGCGATCCGCCGGGACGGCAACGACCCGGCGGCCACCGGACGGCCCGTCAGCTACACCGTCGACGTGCCGGGCGGTCGACTGGTGATCGAGGAGTTCCCGGACGGCCGGATCGAGATGACCGGCCCCGCGGTGATCGTCGCCGAGGGCGTGCTCGCCTGACGGCAGGTCAGCGCGACGGAGCGTCAGCTCCCGCTTCCCAGGCCGGTCTCCGGTTAATCCGCCCGTTCGGGTGATCCGGGTGACAGAGGGGAAGCGGGGGCTCGCGGAACGTGGTCTGCTCGGTAGCATGGACCACCGGGTCGGCCGTCGCTCCGGTGTTGCTGCCGGAGGTGCAGATGACCATCCGCTCCGAGTTGGCGGGCTCGCCGTCCAAGCAGCAGGCGAGCCGCTTCAGCCGTGCGGCGCTCGGCCGGGCCGGCCGGGCGGCGCTGCTCGCCACCGGGCGGACGCCCGTCCCCGACGCCATCGAGCCCATCGTCCAGGCCCACCGGGTGCACCACCCGCAGGCCGACGTGCCCCTGCTGACCAGGGCGTACCGGGTCGCCGAGGAGAGCCACCGGGGGCAGACCAGGAAGAGCGGCGAGCCGTACATCACGCACCCGCTCGCGGTCACCATGATCCTCGCCCAGCTCGGCGCGGACACCACCACGCTGGTCGCCTCGCTGCTGCACGACACCGTCGAGGACACCGAGGTGACGCTCGATCAGGTCGCCGAGGTCTTCGGCCCCGAGATCGCCTACCTGGTGGACGGCGTCACCAAGCTGGAGAAGGTGGACTTCGGGGCGGCCGCCGAGCCCGAGACCTTCCGCAAGATGCTGGTCGCCACCGGCGACGACGTCCGGGTGATGGTGATCAAGCTCGCCGACCGGCTGCACAACATGCGCACCATCCGGCACATGAAGCCGGCCAGCCAGGTGCGGATCGCCAAGGTCACCCGGGACGTGCTGATCCCGCTCGCCGAACGGCTCGGCATCCAGGTGGTCAAGGCCGAGCTGGAAGACATCGTGTTCGCCACCCTGCACCCCGAGGAGTACGCGCTCACCGGCACGGTCGCCGCCGGCTGGACGGACGGCGTGCTCGCCCCGTTCGCCGCCGAGCTCGGCCGCCAGCTCGCCGAGGCCGGCGTCTCCTCCGCCGTCACCGTCCGCCCCCGGCACCTGGTCTCGCTGCACCGGGTGATGATCAAGCGCGGCGCTGGCCCCGACGGCGCCGGGCTGCGACCGGCCGACTTCGGGCGGCTGCTGGTGGTGGTCGAGGAGAACGCCGACTGCTACGCGGTCCTCGGCGAACTGCACACCTGCTGGACGCCGCTGCCCGGCGAGTTCAAGGACTTCGTCGCCGCCCCCAAGTTCAACCTGTACCAGTCCCTGCACACCGCGGTGGCGCTGCCCACCGGCGAGGTGGTCGAGGTCCTGGTCCGCACCCGGCGGATGCACGAGGTCGCCGAGACCGGGGTGGTCGCGCTCGGCGACCCGCGCACCGACCGCGGCGCCGCCGACGACCCCGAGGACCGCACCGACCCGGCCCGCCCCGGCTGGCTGGCCCGGCTGCTGGAGTGGCAGCAGGACACCCCCGACCCGGACGTCTTCTGGTCCGCGCTCACCGCCGACCTGCGCGACGACCGCGAGATCACCGCCGTCACCGAGGACGGCACCACCCTGCACCTGCCCTCCGGGGCGAGCTGCCTGGACGCCGCCTACCTGCTCGGCGAGGAGACCGGCCACCGATGTATCGGCGCCCGGGTCAACGGCCGGCTCACCGCGCTCTCCACCCAGCTGCGCGACGGCGACATGCTCGGCCTGCTGACCGCCCCCGACGACGAGGACAGCGGCCCCGACCCGGAGTGGCTGGAGTACGTCCGCACCCCCGGCGCCCGGCTCGCGGTGGAGCGCCGGCTGGCCGCCCGGCCCGCCCCCGTCGACCTCCCCGAGCAGCCCCCCGCGGTGGAGGCCCCGCCGCCCGCCGCGCCCCCCGCGGCGCCCGCCGCCGCCCCCGCCGACATCCCCGAACTGCCGGGCGCCGCCGTCCGGCTGGCCCGCTGCTGCACCCCCGTGCCGCCGGACCGGGCGACCGGCATCCTGCTCCGCGGCGGCGCCGTGGCCGTGCACCGCACCGGCTGCCCCACCGGCGCCCGGATGCTGGGCGGCGGCCGCCGCCCGGTCGAGGTCCGCTGGCTGCCCGGCGGCGCCCCGCAGTGGGGCTACCGGGCCACCCTGCACGCCGAGGCCCTCAACCGCCCCCGGCTGCTCGCCGACCTGACCGCCGCGATCTCCGGCGAAGGCGTGTCGATCTTCTCCGCCGAGGTCGAACCGCCCCGCCAGCTGCGGGTCCGGCACAGCTACACCCTGGAGCTGCCGGACGCCGCTGCGCTGCCCGCCGTGATGCGGGCGATGCTCCGGGTCTCCGGGGTGTACGACGTGTACCGGCCGGGCGGGCCGGAGGAACTCCCCGGCCGGACGGAGGGGCTGCGTGCTGCAGCCGAGGTGGCGGCTGGTAAAAGGGATGACTCGGGCACAGCAGGCGTGCAACCATCGTGGGGAATTCACGGCGGCTCCGCCGTGTTGTCCGAGAGCACCACCGGATCAACCCAAGGATGAAATGACCTCCACGTTCGACAGCCGCACCCGATCGAGCGAGTCCGCCAACCGGCTCGCCGACCTCAAGGCGGAAGCCCTGATGGACGAGGACCTCGCGGCGATCGACGAGGGCCTCGGCAACTACGACGGAGAGCAGTACGACCGCTCCGAGCGCGCGGCGCTGCGGCGCGTGGGCGGCCTCTCCACCGAACTCCAGGACGTCACCGAAGTCGAGTACCGCCAGCTCCGCCTGGAGCGCGTGGTGCTCGTCGGCGTGTGGACGGACGGCACGCTGGAGGAGGCGGAGAACTCGATGGCCGAGCTCGCCGCCCTCGCCGAGACGGCCGGCTCCGAGGTCCTGGACGGCGTCATCCAGCGCCGCGACAAGCCCGACGCGGCCACCTACATCGGCTCCGGCAAGGCCCAGGAGCTGCGCGACATCGTCGCCTCCACCGGTGCCGACACCGTGGTCTGCGACGGCGAGCTGACGCCCGGTCAGCTGATCCACCTCGAAGACGTGGTGAAGGTCAAGGTCGTCGACCGCACCGCCCTGATCCTGGACATCTTCGCCCAGCACGCCAAGTCCCGGGAGGGCAAGGCGCAGGTCTCGCTCGCGCAGATGCAGTACATGCTGCCGCGCCTGCGCGGCTGGGGTCAGTCGCTGTCCCGGCAGATGGGTGGCGGTGGCTCCGGCTCCTCGGGCGGCGGCATGGCCACCCGTGGTCCCGGTGAGACCAAGATCGAGACCGACCGGCGGCGGATCCGCGAGAAGATGGCGAAGCTCCGCAAGGAGATCGCCGAGATGAAGAAGGGCCGCGACACCAAGCGGCAGGAGCGGCGGCGCCACCAGGTGCCCTCGGTGGCCATCGCCGGCTACACCAACGCCGGCAAGTCCTCGCTGCTCAACCGGCTCACCGGTGCCGGCGTCCTGGTGGAGAACGCCCTGTTCGCCACCCTGGACCCGACGGTCCGCCGCGCGCAGACCCCGAGCGGCCGGGTCTACACCCTGGCCGACACCGTCGGCTTCGTCCGGCACCTGCCGCACCACCTGGTCGAGGCGTTCCGCTCCACCATGGAGGAGGTCGCCGACGCCGACCTCATCCTGCACGTGGTGGACGGCTCGCACCCCGAGCCGGAGACCCAGCTGGCCGCGGTGCGTGAGGTGATCGTCTCGGTCGAGGCACAGAACGTGCCGGAGATCGTGGTGATCAACAAGGCGGACGCCGCGGACCCGACGGTCCTGCAGCGACTGCTGCGCCGCGAGCCGCACGCCATCGTGGTCTCCGCCCGCAGCGGGGCCGGCATCGAGGAACTGCTCGCGCTGATCGACCAGGAACTGCCCCGCCCCGCGGTGGAGGTCAAGGCCCTGGTCCCCTACACCCGCGGCGATCTGGTCTCCCGGATCCATGCGGAGGGTGAGCTCATCTCCACCGAGCACACCGCGGAGGGCACGCTCCTGCACGCCAAGGTCGCGGTCACGCTGGCCACCGAGCTGGAGCGCTACGCGGTGGTCGCAGCGTAGGAGCAACCACAGGGGCGCGTGGGGGCACCTCCCGGCCGAAGGCTGGGGGTGCACCCACGCGTCCGTGGTGGTCCAGGTCTACTTGTCCTGGAGGAAGGCCTCGAACATCCGCTTGGCGTCCGCGCCGAGGTTGGGGCCGGCGAGCCAGATGTCGTTGCCGATCGAGGTGTTGGAGAACAGCACCACCTTGCCGTCGCGGCGGGTGAACCAGCCGCCGCCGGAGGAGCCGCCGGTCATGTTGCAGCCGATGGAGAGCATCGGCGGGCGCGAGCGGTCGAAGACGAACGGGGTGGGCTTGGGGGCGGAGTCGCAGTGCTCCAGCTCGACGCCGTCGAACGGGTCGGCGGCGGGGTAGCCGTACGCGGAGGGCGAGGCGATGTCCTCGGGCGCGGCGTTGAACCAGATCGGCACGGAGCCGCCGACGGTCTCCTCCAGCGAGCGCGTGGTGCCCTTCGGCGGGACGACCCGGACCAGCGCGAAATCGAACTGGCTGGCCGCGTTGCCGTAGTGCAGGCCCTCCTTGGTCCACTGCGGCATGACGTACATCTTCTGCGAGACCCAGATCCCGAGCGGGGAGCGGTCCTTGTCGCTGGCGTTCGCGCCCTTGCCGTTGCTGAGCGCACCGCTGCGGTTGAACGCCGGGATGAAGGCCAGGTTCTTGAACGCCTTGCCGTCCTTGCCGCCGTGCACGCAGTGCGCGGCCGTCCACACCAGGTTGCTCCGGCCGGGGTTGCCGGGATCGGAGACCACGGTGCCGGAGCAGTGGCCGGTGCCCTCGCCGGTCTGGACCAGGATCTTGCCGACCACGGCGGTGTCCGGGTCGTACGGGTGGGGCTGCGGCTTGGCGCGGATCAGGCGGGGGAAGTCCACCTCCTGCGCGGTGGGGGTGCGGACCTTCGAGGTGTCGGCCTTGGGGGTGTCGATGCCCTTGGCGTCGTTGAGCTTCTTCTGGTCCCAGAAGCTGCGCACCGCCTCGATGTCCTCGGGCGTGAAGCCGTTCTTCGAGGCCCACTTCGACCAGTCGTCGGCGGTCCAGGAGGGCACCTTGGCGATGTAGTCCTGGATGTCGCTGAGCTCGACGGACTCCAGGGTGGAGCTGGCGGCGGGCGGCACCGGGGAGGGGCTCTGGCTCTGGCAGGCGGCGGTGCTGACCGCGAGGACGGTCACCAGGGCGGCCGTGGCGGCGGTCCTGGCCCGGCGCGGCGTGCGGTGCTGGTCGGTCATGGGCTTTCCCCCGTGCAGGTCGGTCGAGTGCGGTGGCGGCGGTAGGTGACGGCGGGTCACTTCCGCGGGTGCGGTCACTTCCGCGAGATGTAGTCCAGCGCCTGGCGGGCCACGCCCTCCAGGTAGGGCCCGTTGAGCGCGGTGTGCGCCTGGGTGCCGATCGAGGTGTTGCTGACCAGCCGCTGCCGGCCGTCGGGACCGTCGGCGAACCAGCCGCCGCCGGAGGCGCCGGCGGTCATGGTGCAGCCGATGACCAGCATCGCCGGGCGGGTGGTGTCGAAGCTGCGCGAGCCCGGGCGCCCGGAGTCGCAGCGCTCCAGCTCCTGGCCGTCGAACGGGGCGACGGCCGGGTATCCCCAGGCCTGGACGGCGAGTTGCTCGCGCGGGGCGTCGAACCAGACCGGCACCGCGGTGCCGATGACCTCCTCCAGCGAGCGGGTCTCGCCCTCGGGGCCGCGGACCTTGATCACGGCGAAGTCGTACTGGTTGGCGGCGTCCCCGCCCTTGGTGCCCTCGGTGGTCCACAGCGGCGAGGTGACCACCTGGTCGGCCCACCACTGGCCGAGCGGGGCGACCTGGGCGAGCGTGGCCCGCTGGTGGTCGCTGGCCGCGCCGGAGCTGTTGTAGGCCGGAACGAACACCAGGTTCCGGTACCAGTCGCCGCCCTTGCCCTCGTGGACGCAGTGCGCGGCCGTCCACACCAGGTTGCTCCTCCCCGGGTGGCCGGGGTCGGCGACCACGGTGGCCGAGCACTGGCCGGTGCCGCCGCTCGGGGCGGTCATGAAGACCTTCCCGGACGCCGGGTAGCTGGTGTAGGGGCGCGGCACCGCGCTGGCCTGCACCGGCGGCACCCCGCCCGGTTTGGCGGCGGAGGCGGACGGCGCGGCGGAGGCGGCGGGAGTGGACGCGCCGGGCGAGGCGGCGGACGCGGTGGGGGCGGTCGGCGCGGTGTCCGGCCCGTCCGGCAGCGACGCGGGCTGCTGCGGCGGAGCCTGGTCCATCCGGTCGGCGCTCCACAGGCCGGGCACCGCGGGGTTGTGGAAGCCGTGGCGCTTCGCCCAGGCGTCCCAGTCGGCGAACCCCCAGTGCCGCAGGTCTCCCGGGCCGCGCGGACCCCCGCCGCCGGTCGACGTACAGGCGGTCGCGCCGCCCAGCAGTACGGCGGCCGCGGTCAGCGCGGCCACCACCCCCCGTGCTCCGGCCATCGAACCCGATCCCCCCCTGCGCGGACTGTCCCCGGGGACAGTCTTCCATCCGGGTGGATCGGGGCCGCGGCCGGTGCGCTCCTGTTGACGGCAAGTCATCGAACCGTGACGGTGACGGGCCGTCAGGGTGCCGCAGCGTCACACCGTCGGGTGAGCGATCGCTCCAGAACCACCGGATCGAGTGAGCCGATCTTGTGCCCGGCCCCGGCGGATAGGTAACCCTTACCTGAAGGCAATCGCGCGGCTCAAGGAGCGGATTTGGCCACCACCCTCACCGGCGTTCCCCCGGCCGTCCGGCCGGCGGCCGGACACCCCACCCCGGACCCGCTGCTCGATCCGGATCCGGCCGTGGCCGCCGAACACGCCGCCACCGAGAGCCTGTTGCGCTGCTGGGCCCGGGAGACCGCGGCCGGCCGGCCCGAGGGCGACCTGCTGCGCATCCCGGTGCTCGGCGGGGCCGCCCAGCTGTCCGCGCCGGTGCACCACTGGTCGGCGTGCGGCTGGCACCGGTTCGGGCCCGCCACGGTGTCCACCGGCAACGCCGAGCACCCGGTCGACGCGGTCACCGTCGCCGCCCTGGTCGCCGGCGCCACCGGACGCCCCGAACCCGGCCAACTCGCCGACCTGACCGCCCGGGTGGCCGACTCGGTCGGCCGCACCGCGGAGATCCTGGCGCACCGCCGGGCGATCTCCCGGGCACCCGCCGACCCGTTCCTGCGGGCCGAGCAGGCGCTGCTGCTCGGCCACCCGCTGCACCCCACCCCGAAGAGCCGCGACGGCCTCGGCCCGGCCCAGTCCGCCGCGTACTCGCCGGAGTTGCACGGCTCGTTCCGGCTGCACTGGTGGGCGGTGGACCGCACCCTGCTGGCCGGCGACAGCGCCACCGGCACCCCGGTCGAGCGGCTGACCGCCGGGCTGTACGGCGGCGAGCTGCCCGACGCCGCCGCCGCCCTGCCCCTGCACCCCTGGCAGGCGCGGGAGCTGGCGCTGCGTCCGGCGGTCGCCGAGCTGCTGGAGCAGGGCCTGCTGACCGACCTCGGCCAGCACGGCGAGCCCTGGCACCCGACCAGTTCGGTGCGCACCGTCTGCCGCCCCGGCACCCCGTGGATGCTGAAGCTCTCGCTGGGCCTGCGGATCACCAACTCCCGCCGGGAGAACCTGCGCAAGGAACTCCACCGCGGCGCGGAGGTGCACCGGCTGCTGGAGTCCGGGCTGGCCCGCGAGTGGCAGGCCGCGCACCCCGGCTTCGACATCGTCCGCGACCCGGCCTGGATCGGCGTCGACCACCCCGCGCTGGCCGACCCGAACGGCCTGGACACCGTGCTGCGCCGGATGCCGTTCGGCCCAGCCGACCGGGCGCTGTGCGTGGCCGGTCTGGTGGCCGAGCAGCCCATCGGCCGGCTCGACTCGCAACTGGCGGACATCCTCGGCGAGTTGGCCGCCCGTACCGGCCGCCCGGTGCAGACCGTCGCCACCGAGTGGTTCCTGCGCTACCTGGACGCCGTGGTGCTGCCGATCCTCTGGCTGGACGGGCAGGCCGGCATCGCCCTGGAGGCCCACCAGCAGAACAGCCTGGTCCTGCTGGACGCCCAGGGCTGGCCGACCGGCGGGCGCTACCGCGACAACCAGGGCTACTACTTCCGTGACTCGCACGCCGCCCGGCTGCGCACCCGGCTGCCCGAACTCGGCGCGCACAGCGACACCTTCGTGCCCGACGCGGTCGCCGACGAGCGCTTCGCCTACTACCTGGGCATCAACCACGTGCTCGGTCTGATCGGCGCCTTCGGCTCGCAGCGACTCGCCGACGAGAACCTGCTGCTGGCCGCGCTGCGCCGCTTCCTGTCCGGCCCCGCGGCCGCCGCCACCGGATCGAGCCTGCCCGCCCACCTGCTGGAGGCCCGCACGCTGCGCTGCAAGGCCAACCTGCTGACCCGGCTGCACGGCCTGGACGAGCTGGTCGGCCCGGTGGAGACCCAGTCGGTCTACGTGGAGATCGACAACCCGGTGGCCCGGGCGTGATTCCCGAGCTCGGCCCGCTCGCCACCCCGGCCGGTGAACTCGTCCTGCGCACCGTGGAGTTGCCCACGGACCTGGACCTGCTCACCGACTGGATGAACGACCCCGGGACCGACCGCTGGTGGGCCCTCGCGGGCCCGCCGGGGACCACCGCCGCGCACCTGGCGGCGCAGCTCGACGGCGACGGCCGCAGCCGCCCCGTCCTCGCCCTGCTGGACGGCCGGCCCACCGGCTACTTCGAGCTGTACCGCGCCGACCTGGACCCGCTGGCCGCGCACTACCCGGCCCGCCCGTACGACCTCGGCGTGCACCTACTGCTCGGCCCCGCCGCCCGCGGCCGGGGCCTGGCCGCCCCGTTCCTCGACGCGATCGCCGCCCGGCTGCTGCAGCGCGAACCCCGCTGCACCCGGGTGCTCGCCGAACCCGACGTCCGCAACACGCCGTCCGTCCGGGCGTTCGCCCGCGCCGGGTTCAGCCGCGCCGCCGACCTCGACCTGCCCGACAAGCGCGCCGCCCTGATGATCCGCCGGCGCTCGGACACCTAGGACCCCATGACTGCCCACGACGACCCGACGGGCCAGCAACCCGAGCCGTACGACCTGATCGGCGTCGGCATCGGCCCGTTCAACCTCTCGCTGGCCGCGCTCGCCGACCGGGCCGAGGCGATCAGCGCGCTGTTCCTGGACGCCAGACCCGAGTTCCGCTGGCACCCCGGCATGCTCGTCGACGGCGCCCGGATGCAGGTCCCGTTCCTCGCCGACCTGGTCACCCTGGTCGACCCCACCAATCCGTGGTCGTTCCTCAACTACCTGCGCGAGCAGCAGCGGCTGTTCCCGTTCTACTTCGCCGAGCGCTTCCAGCTGCCCCGCCGCGAGTACGACCACTACTGCCGGTGGGCCGCCGAGCGCCTCCCCAACTGCCGCTTCGACAGCCCCGTCACCGCCGTGCACTGGGACGCCGAGGAGCAGCTCTACCTGGTGCACGCCGCCGGCGCGGTGCACCGGGCCCGCCACCTGGTCCTCGGCACCGGCACCGAGCCCGCCCGGCCCGAGGCCTTCGCCCCGCTGCGCGCCCACCCCGCCGTGCTGCACTCCGCCGACTACCTGACGAAGGGGCAGGTGCTCGACGGGGCCCGGGACATCACCGTGGTCGGCTCCGGCCAGTCCGGCGCCGAGGTGTTCCTGGACCTGCTGCGCCGGCGGGCCGGCGACGGCACCCGGCTGCGCTGGCTCACCCGCACCAGGGCGCTCGCCCCGATGGAGTACTCCAAGCTCGGCCTGGAGCAGTTCACCCCGGACTACACCCGTTACTTCCACGGCCTGCCGGCGGAGGTCCGGGACGCGCTGGTCCCCGCCCAGTGGCAGCTGCACAAGGCCGCCAGCGCGGAGACCCTCGCCGAGATCCACGACCACCTGTACGAGCGGACCGTCGGCCGGCCGATCGACGCCGAACCGGTGGAGATCCTCCCCGGCACCGCCGTCGCCGAGGCCGCCCCGGGCCCGTGCGGCGGCCTCGAACTGCACTGCCGGCACGCCGACTCCGGCCGCGGCCACCTGGTCCGCACCGACGCCGTGGTGCTCGCCACCGGCTACCGGGCGGTCCGCCCCGCCGCGCTCGACCCGATCGCCGAGCTGATCGACTGGGACGCCCAGGGGCGCTACCGCGTCGACCTGGACCACCGGGTCGCCACCAAGCCCGAACTCACCGGCGGTCTGTACGTCCAGAACGCCGAGCTGCACACTCACGGAGTCGGCACCCCGGACCTCGGACTCGGCGCGCACCGCGCCGCCGTGATCCTCAACGCCGTCGCGGGCAAGACGCTCCACCCGCTGCCCCACCGCACCGCCTGGACCACGTTCCTCCCACCCTCCGCCCCAGCATGTGCGCCACCTGCAGCCCCGGTGGGGCTCCCGCGACCCCAGGAAGGAACCGAGCGTGCCGCAGCCAGCCGCTGACTCCGCACTCCACCTGCCGCCCCAGCTCACCACCGAGCACTGGCAGGCCGCCGGACGCGCCATGCTCGCCAAACTCCTCGGCGAGTTCGCCTACGAGGAACTGCTCCACCCGCGCCGGGCCGGCGACCAGTACCTGCTGGAACTCCCGGACGCCGTCTACCGGTTCACCGCCCGGCGGGGCGCGTACGGCAGCTGGCGGGTCGACCCGGGGTCGATCGAGGGCGGCGCCGACCCGTTGCGCTTCCTGCAGCAGGCCCGGCACACCCTGGGGCTCAGCGGCGACACCACCGGCCACCTGGTCCGCGAGCTGACCGCCACCCTGATCGCCGACGCGCACCTGCACGCCACCGCGCTGACCGCCGCGGAACTCGCCGACCTCGACCACGTCGCCCTGGAGGGCCGGCAGACCGGCCACCCGTGGATCGTCGCCAACAAGGGCCGGCTCGGCTTCTCCGCCACCGACGCCGCCCGCTGGACCCCGGAGGCCCGGCTGCCCCGCACGCTGCCCTGGCTGGCCGTGCACAAGGACCTGGCGGCCTTCCGCGGCGACCCGGGCATCTACGACACCGAGCTCGACCCCGCGTTCCGGGCCCAACTGGGCGAGCGCGCGCACGAGTTCCACCTGCTGCCGGTGCACCCCTGGCAGTGGGACGAGACCGTGGTCGGCCTGTTCGCGCCGTGGATCGCCGACGGCCGGATCGTCCCGCTGCCCAGCGACGGCGACCTGCGGCTGCCCCAGCAGTCGATCCGCAGCTTCTTCAACCTCAGCCGCCCCGACCGCTGCACCGTGAAGCTGCCGCTGGCGATCCTGAACACCCTGGTCTGGCGCGGCCTGCCCACCGAACGCGCGCTCGCCGCCCCCGCGGTCACCGCCTGGATCCACGGGCTGCGCGACCGGGACCCGTACCTGCGCGACGAGTGCCGGGTGATCCTGCTCGGCGAGATCGCCTCCGTCACCGTCGAGCACCCGCTGTACCGGGACCTGCCCGACGCTCCCTACCAGTACAAGGAACTGCTCGGTGCGATCTGGCGCGAACCCCTCGGCCGGTACCTGGAGCCCGGCGAGCGCGGCCGGACCCTGGCCGCCCTGCTGCAGACCGGCGCCGACGGCCGCGCGCTGGCCGCGGAACTCGTCGAGCGCTCCGGACTGGAGCCGCGCGAGTGGGTCCGGCGGCTGTTCGCCGCGATGCTGCCGCCGCTGCTGCACTTCCTGTACCGCTACGGGCTGGTGTTCTCCCCGCACGGCGAGAACGCCATCGTGGTCTTCGACCAGCACGACGTGCCGGTCCGGCTGGCCGTCAAGGACTTCGTCGACGACGTCAACCTCAGCGACCGGCCGCTGCCCGAACTCGCCGACCTGCCCGCCGAGATCGCCGAGGTGCTCAACCGGGAGGGCCCCGACTACCTCTGCCAGTTCCTGCACTCGGGCCTCTTCATCGGCGTGCTGCGCTACCTCGCGCCGCTCCTGGAGGACCAACTCGACCTGCCCGAGGTCGAGTTCTGGGAGCTGCTGCGGGACCGGATCCTCGACTGCCAGCAGCGCTTCCCCGAACTCGCGGACCGGCACCGGCTGTTCGACCTGTTCACGCCGCGGATCGACCGGCTCTGCCTGAACCGCAACCGGCTGCTGCTCGACGGCTACCGCGACCGGCCCGACCGCCCGCACGCCGCCGTCCACGGCCAGGTCGACAACCCGCTGCACAGCACCGCCCACCTCCCGGTCCAACGGCGCGGAATTGTCACTCCCGCCCCGTAGGCTTGGGGGCGTCATGACGAACGACACCGCACCCCTGCCCGGCGGCCCGGAGACGGCCGAAGCCCCCGCGCCGGTCCCCGCCTCCCGCATCCCGGAGCTGCTGCACGCCGCCGTCGAGTCCGTCGGCGGCGTGGAGCGCCCCGGGCAGGTCCGGATGGCCGAGGCCGTCGCCGCCGCCGTGGACGAGGGCGAACACCTCCTCGTCCAGGCCGGCACCGGCACCGGCAAGTCCCTCGCCTACCTGGTGCCCGCCCTCGCCCACGGCGACCGCGTGGTGGTCGCCACCGCGACCCTCGCCCTGCAGCGCCAGCTGGTCGAACGCGACCTGCCGCGCACCGTCGACGCCCTGCACCCGACGCTGCGCCGCCGCCCGCTGTTCGCCATGCTCAAGGGCCGCTCCAACTACCTGTGCCTGCACCGCGCCAACGAGGGCACCCCGAGCGACGAGGGCGAGGGCCTGTTCGACCCGGTCGACGCCCTCGGCGGCCCCACCGGCAAGCTCGGCCAGGACGTGCTGCGCCTGCGCGAGTGGGCCGGCGAGACCGAGACCGGCGACCGCGACGACCTCACCCCCGGCGTGTCCGACAAGGCCTGGGCCCAGCTCTCGGTCACCTCCAAGGAGTGCCTGGGCGCCTCCCGGTGCGCCTACGGCCAGGAGTGCTTCGCCGAGCAGGCCAGGGAACGCGCCAAGTTGGCCGACGTGGTGGTCACCAACCACGCCATGCTGGCGATCGACGCGATCGAGGGCGCCCCCGTCCTCCCCGAGCACGGCCTGCTGATCATCGACGAGGCCCACGAACTGGTGAACCGGGTGACCGGCGCCGCGACCGCCGAACTCACCGTCGGCGCCGTCAACCGGGCCGTGAAGCGCGCTGCCAAGCTCGCCAACGAGAAGGCCGTCGACGCCCTGCAGGCCGCCGCCGAGAACTTCCACGGCCTGATGGAGACCGCCCAGCCCGGCCAGCTCGACGAACTCCCCGAGTACCTCGGCTACGCCGTCGCCGGCATCCGCGACGCCGCCCGCCAGGTGATCACCTCGCTCGGCGAGACCCGCGACAAGGGCCTCAGCGACGAGGACGCCGTCCGCAAGCAGGCCATGGCCTCCGCCGAGACCCTGCACGAGACCGCGGACCGGCTGCTCTCCGAGTCCGAGTACGACGTGATGTGGGTGGAGCGCTCCGACCGCTTCGGCCTCGGCACCGCCTCGCTGCGGGTCGCCCCGCTGTCGGTCTCCGGGCTGCTCCGGGAGAACCTGTACCGGGAGCGCTCCGTCGTCCTCACCTCCGCCACGCTGAAGCTCGGCGGCGACTTCAACGGCGTGGCCGGCAGCCTCGGCCTGCCCGGCGAGACCCGGCTGCCCGACCACCGCACCCCCGACGGGCCCGCCGCCGAGATCGGCGAGGACGCCCCGCCGTACTGGCGCGGCCTCGACGTCGGCTCCCCGTTCACCTACCCCAAGCAGGGCATCCTCTACGTCGCCAAGCACCTGCCGCCGCCCGGCCGGGAGCCCGACCGGCCCGAGATGCTCGACGAACTCGCCGACCTGATCGGCGCGGCCGGCGGCCGCACCCTCGGCCTGTTCTCCTCGATGCGCGCCGCCCAGACCGCGGCGGAGACCCTGCGGGAGCGGCTCGACGTCCCGATCCTGCTGCAGGGCGAGGACACCCTCGGCGAGCTGATCCGGGACTTCGCCTCCGACGCGAGGACCTGCCTGTTCGGCACCCTCTCGCTCTGGCAGGGCGTCGACGTCCCCGGCTCCGCCTGCCAACTCGTCGTCATGGACCGGATCCCGTTCCCGCGCCCCGACGACCCGCTGATGAGCGCCCGTCAGAAGGACGTCGAGGCGCACGGCGGCAACGGCTTCATGGCGGTCGCCGCCACCCACGCCGCACTGCTGATGGCCCAGGGCGCCGGCCGCCTGGTCCGCGCCGCCGACGACAAGGGCGTGGTCGCGGTCCTCGACCCCCGCCTCGCCACCGCCCGCTACGGCGGCTTCTTCCGCTCCTCCATGCCCGACTTCTGGTACACCACCGACCGCAACCAGGTCCGCCGCTCGCTGGCCGCCATCGACGCCGCCGCACCCCCCGTCAGGCCCCGATAGGGGCGCGGGCACCTGCGCGGGCAACGGCCCGCGAAAGCAGAGATCGGCCCGAGGAGAGAACCCTCTCCTCGGGCCGATCCGGAGCCGGGCGCTGCTCAGAGGCGGCGGAGGACCGCCACCACCTTGCCCAGGATCGTCGCGTTGTCACCCGGGATCGGCTCGTACGCCGCGTTGTGCGGCATCAGCCAGATCTTGCCGTCCTCGCGCTTGAGGCGCTTCACCGTGGCCTCGCCGTCGATCATCGCCGCGACGATGTCGCCGTTCTCCGCGACCGGCTGGCGGCGCACCGTCACCCAGTCGCCGTCGCAGATCGCGGCCTCGATCATCGAGTCGCCCTTGACGGTGAGCGCGAACAGCTCGCCCTCGCCGACCAGCTGACGGGGCAGCGGGAACACGTCCTCCACCGTCTGCTCGGCCAGGATCGGGCCGCCGGCCGCGATCCGGCCGACCAGCGGGACGTAGGAGGTGGAGGGCCGGCCGGAGGTCTCCGCCGCGGCGGGACGGGCGACCTCGACGCCGCGGACCTCGTACGCCCGGGGGCGGTGCGGGTCGCGGCGGAGGAAGCCCTTGCGCTCCAGGGCCATCAGCTGGTGCGCGACCGAGGAGGTCGAGGACAGGCCGACGGCCTGGCCGATCTCGCGCATGGACGGCGGGTAGCCGCGGCGCTGCACGGAATCCCGGATGACCTCGATGACACGGCGCTGGCGTTCCGTCAGGCCGGCCTCGTCGGTGCGGATGCCGGGCGGGCGGCCGGGGAGGGAGCGGACGACGGGGGTGGGCACACCGAGCGGGGTTTCCTCGATCGGCTGACTACGGCTCATGGTCTGATCCATGCTCTCCTGGTCAGTGGTGCGCGCGGAACGCTCCTGCACCGGGATGGCGGTCTTGGCTTCGACGGTGTGCATGACGCTGGTGGCGCTGGGGGTGGACATCGCGACGACCCTCTCGACTGGTGCTCCATCTGCCCAGCTCAACTGGTGCCTCTATCGAAAGGTTGCGCCAAACACACGTTCGAGTGAACTTATTCGAGGTTGGCTGACTTGATCAAGCCTCCGGGTGTAAGTCGATTGCATGTTCGACTCGAACAGTCTATGGGCTCCCGGAGCGCGCTGTCCCCGAAAGTCACTCGTTCGCCCGGCGTGGCGAGGTGTCATACACAAGATCTAGTGGCTAGTGTCCTCGCTCGGGCACAGGTCTTGTGTTCAGGTAGAGTGTTGCGAGTTGTTCGCCGTCGGGTCGCAGGGAGGGAGTTCCAGGTGCACTGCCCCTTCTGCCGGCATCCGGACAGCCGAGTCGTGGACAGTCGGGCCAGCGACGACGGAAGCTCGATCCGCCGCCGCCGCCAGTGCCCGGACTGCGGTCGACGGTTCACCACCGTCGAGACCGCCACCCTGATGGTGATCAAGCGCAGCGGCGTCACCGAGCCCTTCTCCCGCGAGAAGGTGATCTCCGGCGTCCGCAAGGCCTGCCAGGGCCGCCCGGTCACCGAGGACGCGCTGGCCCAGCTGGGGCAGCGGGTCGAGGAGTGCGTGCGGGCCAGCGGCAGCGCGGAACTCTCGACGCACGACGTCGGACTGGCCATACTCGGCCCACTGAAGGAGCTGGACGTGGTCGCGTACCTGCGGTTCGCGTCGGTCTACCGCGCCTTCGACAACCTCGAGGATTTCGAGACCGCGATCGCGGAGCTGCGCTCCGACCGTCCCGCGGTCCCCGAACCGGTGCCCGTGCCCTAGCGGCGCCCGCACCGTTCACCCCCCTTTTCACTTTCCTTACGTCACCGCAGTACCCGTGTGCCGTGGCCGGGTTCAGCCCTGCCCGCGCACTGCTGAACGAACCAGTCGTGCCCGGACTTTTCCGGGCACTTCGGGCGTTTGCCCAGGAGGAGGAGCAAGGCATGACAGACACCACGAGCGGTTCCGCGCGCGGGTCGAAGTCGGAGAAGGCCGCCAAGGGCGCCAAGGGCCCCAAGGCGGGGCTGCGCCTGGAGCGCATCTACACCACCCCTGGGGTCCACCCGTACGACGCGGTCACCTGGGAGCGCCGCGACGTCGTGATGACCAACTGGCGCGACGGGTCGATCAACTTCGAGCAGCGCGGCGTGGAGTTCCCCGACTTCTGGTCGGTCAACGCGGTCAACATCGTCACCAGCAAGTACTTCCGCGGCGCGGTCGGCAGCCCGCAGCGCGAGTGGAGCCTGAAGCAGATCATCGACCGGGTGGTGCTGACCTACCGCGCCGCCGGTGAGAAGCACGGCTACTTCGCCACCCCCGACGACGCCGAGATCTTCGAGCACGAGCTGACCCACGCCCTCCTCCACCAGGTGTTCAGCTTCAACTCGCCGGTCTGGTTCAACGTCGGCACCCAGCAGCCCCAGCAGGTGTCCGCCTGCTTCATCCTCGCCGTCGACGACTCGATGGACTCGATCCTCGACTGGTACAAGGAAGAGGGCATGATCTTCAAGGGCGGTTCGGGCGCGGGCCTGAACCTGTCCCGGATCCGTTCCTCCAAGGAACTGCTCTCCTCCGGCGGCAACGCCTCCGGCCCGGTCTCCTTCATGCGCGGCGCCGACGCCTCGGCCGGCACCATCAAGTCCGGCGGCGCGACCCGCCGGGCCGCCAAGATGGTCGTGCTGGACGTCGACCACCCGGACGTCGAGGCCTTCATCGAGACCAAGGTGAAGGAGGAGGAGAAGATCCGCGCGCTGCGCGACGCCGGGTTCGACATGGACCTGGGCGGCGACGACATCACCTCCGTCCAGTACCAGAACGCCAACAACTCGGTCCGCGTCAACGACGAGTTCATGACCGCGGTGGAGAACGGCGCCGGCTTCGGCCTGCGCGCCCGGATGACCGGCGAGGTCATCGAGACCGTCGACGCCAAGGGCCTGTTCCGCAAGATGGCCGAGGCCGCGTGGGCCTGCGCCGACCCGGGCATCCAGTACGACTCGGTGATCAACCACTGGCACACCTGCCCCGAGTCGGGCCGGATCAACGCCTCCAACCCGTGCTCCGAGTACATGCACCTGGACAACTCCAGCTGCAACCTCGCCTCGCTGAACCTGATGAAGTTCCTGCGCGACGACGACTCGTTCGACGCGCAGACCTTCGCCAAGGTCGTCGAGCTGGTCATCACCGCGATGGACATCTCCATCTGCTTCGCCGACTTCCCGACCGAGAAGATCGGCGAGACCACCCGCGCCTACCGCCAGCTCGGCATCGGCTACGCCAACCTCGGCGCCCTGCTGATGGCCACCGGCCACGCCTACGACTCGCAGGGCGGCCGCGCGCTGGCCGGCGCGATCAGCTCGCTGATGACCGGCACCGCCTACCGCCGCTCCGCCGAACTCGCCGCCGTGGTCGGCCCGTACGACGGCTACGCCCGCAACGCCGCCCCGCACCAGCGGGTCATGAAGCAGCACGCGGACGCCTCCGCCGCGGTCGCCCCGCTGGACGACCTGGACTCCCCGGTGTGGGCCGTCGCCAACTCCACCTGGTCCGACGTCGTCCGCCTCGGCGCGCAGAACGGTTTCCGCAACGCGCAGGCCTCGGTGCTCGCCCCGACCGGCACCATCGGCCTGATGATGGACTGCGACACCACCGGCGTCGAACCCGACCTGGCCCTGGTCAAGTTCAAGAAGCTGGTCGGCGGCGGCTCGATGCAGATCGTCAACGGCACCGTGCCGCGCGCCCTGAAGCGCCTCGGCTACCAGGACGAGCAGATCGAGGCGATCGTCGCGCACATCTCGGAGCACGGGAACGTGGTCGACGCGCCCGGCCTGAAGACCGCCCACTACGAGGTGTTCGACTGCGCCATGGGCGAGCGGTCGATCTCCCCGATGGGCCACGT
Organism: Streptomyces sp. TLI_171; assembly: GCF_003610255.1. GTDB lineage: Bacteria > Actinomycetota > Actinomycetes > Streptomycetales > Streptomycetaceae > Kitasatospora. The sequence continues at coordinate 5,378,416 of NZ_RAPS01000001.1, forward strand.
GCGGATGATGGCCGCGATCCAGCCGTGGATCTCCGGCGCGATCTCCAAGACCGTCAACATGCCGGAGAACGCCACCGTCGAGGACGTCGAGGAGATCTACTTCCAGGCCTGGAAGCTCGGCGTCAAGGCGCTCGCGATCTACCGCGACAACTGCAAGGTCGGCCAGCCGCTCTCGGCCAAGACCAAGGCCCCGGCGGCGGTCGCGGCCCCCGCGGAGACCGCCGCGGCGCCCGCCGTCCAGAAGGTCGTCGAGTACCGCCCGACCCGCAAGCGCCTGCCCAAGGGCCGCCCCGGCATCACCACCTCCTTCACGGTGGGCGGCGCCGAGGGCTACATGACCGCCAACTCCTACCCGGACGACGGCCTCGGCGAGGTCTTCCTGAAGATGTCCAAGCAGGGCTCGACCCTGGCGGGCATGATGGACGCCTTCTCCATCGCCGTCTCGGTCGGCCTGCAGTACGGCGTCCCGCTGGAGACCTACGTCGCCAAGTTCACCAACATGCGCTTCGAGCCGGCCGGCCTGACCGACGACCCGGACGTGCGGATGGCGCAGTCCATCGTGGACTACATCTTCCGCCGCCTGGCGCTGGACTTCCTGCCCTTCGAGACCCGCTCCGCGCTGGGCATCCACTCCGTGGAGGAGCGCACCCGGCACCTGGAGACCGGCTCCTACGAGCCGATCGAGGAGGACCTCGACGTCGAGGGGCTCGCCCAGTCCGCCCCGCTCGCCCCCGAGAAGCCGCACGTCGCCCTCCCGGTCGTCGAGCAGCCCAAGCCGGCCCCGGCCGCGCACAACTCGACCGAACTCGCCGAGATCCGCCTCGGCCTGAACGCCGACGCCCCGCTCTGCTTCTCCTGCGGCACCAAGATGCGCCGCGCCGGAAGCTGCTACCTCTGCGAGGGCTGCGGCTCCACCAGCGGCTGCAGCTGACACGCCGTCACCCCGCGGGGCGCCGACCGGAATTCCGGTCGGCGCCCCGCGCGCGTTCCGGCACAACCCGCCGACGCTCCGCTTTGACGCCGAGCAGTGCGCGGCGGAGCTCGACCGTGCCGGCAGCGGCGTCGAGGACTGGCCCGCGCGCGGCGTCGGCCGCCTGCTGAAGGCCGAACTCGTCCGCCGCCCGGAGCTGCTGGCCACTTGGGAGAGCGAGCTGGACGCCGTGTGGAGTCGGCCGCAGCAGCCCGGACCGGATCGAGCTGTGGTTCTGGCACCCGGCCGCGCCCGAGCTCCGCGGTGCCGAGCCGTTCCTGCAGTTCACCGTCGAACTGCCCGTTCCCGCCGGTGAGCCGCGGGCTGCGGCGGCCGGGCGGACTGCGCGGAGGCGCTCGGCCACCGGTGGCCGGAAGACATGTGAGGCGCTCCCCGGCCGGGCCGCGGGCCGGTAGCCTCCGGGGATGTCGCTGACTCAGGTGCTGCTGTCCTCCGGCCGCTCGATCCGTCTCGACGAGGTGAAGATGTCCAGCACGTACGGGGGCATGCTGGAGGGCTACCCGTGCCCTCGGGTCAACGACTGGAACGTCGAGTACCTGCGGGGCGCCGCCGCGCGGCAGTACCCGTCGCTGCCGGTGCACCTGGTGGAGCCGGTGCGGGAGCAGCCCGAGGACGGGTACCAGGGGCGGCTGGGCCCGGAGGAGCGGCTGCCCGCGGTGCGCTGTGTCGGCCTGTTCAGCAGCCGCCCGGCTCGGCGGGCGGACGCCGACTTCTCGCAGCTGGTGGTGGTCTGGTGGCAGCCCGGCCCGGAGCTGTCCGCGCCGGCCGAGGCGGTGCCGGGGCTGGCCGAGCTGCCCTGGGAGGAGCTCGCGGAGGACTGCGAGTACTGATCCGTTCCCCCGGGTGCGTGGGCCGGGCTGCCGGTGGCGGGGGCGGCAGGCAGGCTGGGGGTGTGGCGGAGCACTGGGACGACGCGATGCGGCCGATACTCGTGACCGGCGGGACGGGGACGCTGGGGCGGGTGGTGGTGCGCCGGCTGCTGTCGCGGGGGTGTCCGGTTCGGGTGCTGAGCCGGCAGGCGCACACGCCGGGGGAGCACGGCTGGGCGGTCGGGGACCTGGTGACCGGCCGCGGGGTGGAGCCGGCGGTGGCGGGGACGGGGGCGGTGGTGCACTGCGCGACCACCAACGGCAAGCGGGACGTGGACGCCACCCGCCGGCTGGTGGAGGCGGCGCAGGGGGCGGGGGTGGCGCACCTGCTGTACGTGTCGATCGTCGGGGTGGACCGGGTGCCGCTCGACTACTACCGGGCGAAGGCGGAGTGCGAGCGGCTGGTGGTGGAGTCCGGCCTGGGCTGGACGGTGCTGCGGGCGACCCAGTTCCACGACCTGCTGCTGCGGATGCTGGACGGCCTGTCGAAGCCCCCGGTGCTGGTGGTGCCGCGCGGCGTGGCGTTCCAGCCGGTGGACGTCCGCGACGTCGCGGAGCGCCTGGCGCAGCTCGCGGAGGGCCGCCCCGCCGGGCGGGTGGCGGACTTCGGCGGGCCGCAGGCCCGCCCGGTGGAGGCGCTGGCGGCGGCGTTCCTGCGGGCCCGCGGGCGGCGGCGGCCGGTGCTGCGGCTGCCGTTGCCGGGTGCGGCGGTGAAGGCGCTGCGGGCGGGCGGCAACCTGGCGCCCGGGCAGGCGGCGGGCCGGATCACCTTCGAGGAGTTCCTGGCGGAGCGGTTCGGGGCCTGAACGGACAGCGGCTCGTGTCAACCATGGTTGACACCTCCCGAGGTGTCAACCTATGTTGACACCATGAGCGAGACGAGACAGCTCGCGGCAGACGCGAGCAGCGGCGACCCGGCGACCGGCCTGCGCGCCGTCCGGGCCCTGCGCGACCTGGCCGACCGGCTGGAGGAACTCCAGGTCGGCAACGCCCGCGGCAAGGGCTGGTCCTGGCACGAGATCGCGGTCTGCCTGGGCGTGACCCGGCAGGCCGTCCACAAGAAGTACGCGCGGCGCACCGCCGAGCGGGGAGGGGACTGAGATGTTCGAACGATTCGCGGGGGCCGCCCGCCGGACGGTGGAGCTGGCCGCGGAGGAGGCGGACCGGCTGCGGCACGAGCGGGTGGGCACCGAGCACCTGCTGCTCGGACTGCTGGCCCAGCCGCAGGACCCGGTCGCCCGGCTGCTCGGCCGGCACGGGCTGGACCTGGCGGCCGGCCGGCAGGCCGTCGCCCAGGCGGTCGGCGGCCCCGACCCGGAGCGGGACGGCATCGCGTTGGCCGCGATCGGCATCGACCTGGACGCGGTGCGCGAGGCCGTCGAGTCCGCCTTCGGCCCGGGCGCGCTGGACGCCCCGGCGCCGGTCAAGCGGTCCCGGTGGAGCGGGCCGCGGTTCGGCGAGGGGGCCCGGCAGGTCCTGGTGCTGGCGCTGCGCGCGGCGGGCGGGCAGCGGGTGCGGCGGATCGAGACCGGCCACCTGCTGCTCGGGCTGGTCCGGGAGGGCGGCGGCCTGGGCGCGCGGCTGCTGCGGGTGCGCGGAGTCGACCTGGCCGAACTGGAGCGGGAGACCGAGGCGCTGCTGGTGGGGGGCGTGCCGGAGGCGTCGTAACACGGTGGGGTCACAACTGGGGCGCTGGCCGATGAAGGTCGAACGCGCTCCTTGGCGTGGGGTAACCGGTGAGTTAACGTCTTTGAGCCAGCGATCGCTGGGTACAGATCACATCTCCGGTACGGCGCAGCGTTGTTCTGTCTTTCGTAAGGCTGGCATGCCCATGCCCTGGCAAGGAGGACCCGCATTGACCACCCCCGTGACCACTGGACGCCGCCGGCTGCTGGCCGTACCGGCTGTTCTGGCACTGGCGTTGACCGCCGCCTGCTCGAACAGCTCGTCCTCCGGGGGCGGTAGCGGCTCGTCCGCGGCCGCCCTCACCGGGGATTGCGCCAAGTACCAGGCGTACGCGGGCCACTCCGGCACCAAGGTGACGATGTACGCGTCGATCCTCTCGCCGGAGTCGGACTCGCTGGAGAAGTCCTGGGCCGACTTCAGCAACTGTACGGGCATCAAGATCGTCTACGAGGGCTCCAACGACTTCGAGTCGCAGCTCCCGGTCCGGGTGACCGGCGGCAACGCACCCGACCTGGCGATCATCCCGCAGCCCGGCCTGCTCACCCAGATGGTGAAGTCCGGCAAGGTGGTCAAGCCGCCGCAGCAGACCGTCGACAACGAGAACAAGTGGTCGCCGGTCTGGAAGGAGTACGGCTCGGTCAACGGGACGTTCTACGCCGCGCCGATGAGCGCCAACATGAAGTCCCTGGTCTGGTACTCGCCCAAGGCGTTCAAGGCCGCCGGCTACGAGGTGCCGAAGACCTGGGCCGAGCTGATGGCGCTCAGCGACAAGATCGCCCAGACCGGCGCGGCGAAGCCGTGGTGCGGCGGCATCGGCTCCGGCACCGCGACCGGCTGGCCGGCCACCGACTGGCTGGAGGAGGTCGTCCTCGGCAGCTACGGCGGCGAGGTCTACGACCAGTGGGTCAGCCACAAGGTGAAGTTCTCCGACGAGAAGATCACCACGGCGATGAAGACCGTCGGCGACTGGATGCAGAACCCCGCCTGGGTGAACGGCGGCTTCGGCGACGTCAAGTCGATCGCCACCACCACGTTCCAGGACGCCGGCACCCCGATCCTCAGCAACAAGTGCGCGATGCTCCAGCAGGCGTCCTTCTACCGCGCGCAGTGGCCCAAGGGCACCAGCATCGGGCCGGACGGCGACGTCTTCGCCTTCCACCTGCCCGCGGTGAACGCGCAGGTCAACAGCCCCGTCGAAGGTGGCGGCGAGTTCCTGGCCGCGTTCTCCGACCGGCCCGAGGTGCAGGCGGTGCAGAACTACCTGTCCACCTCGGAGTGGGCCAGCAGCCGGGTCAAGGTCTCGCCCGGCTGGGTCTCCGCCAACCAGGGCGTGGACAAGAGCCTGTACACCGACCCGATCGACAAGCTGTCCGCCGAGTCGCTCACCGACCCCGCGGCCACCTTCCGCTTCGACGCCTCCGACCTGATGCCCGCCGCCGTCGGCTCCGGCGCCGAGTGGAAGGCCCTCACCGCCTGGTTCGCCGAGGGCCAGTCGATCCAGAAGACCGCCGGCGACATCGACTCGGCCTGGCCGTAGGAAGTCGCCCCCCCGGGCAGCGCGGGCCGCACCCGCCCGCGCTGCCCCTCCCCATGCCTTGAGGAAGGACCCTCCGCATGCACACCGATCCCCGGTCAGCCGGGCCGGCGCTGCAGCTCGCCGACTCGCTGTGGCAGGACGCGGCGATCAAGTTCGGCAACACCGCCGGCGCCGTCCTGGGCTTCGTCGGCGTGTTGCTGGCCGTGTTCTTCGTGGCCGGCCGCGCCACCGGCCGCTTCTCCCGGCCGCTGGCCGTCGTGCTGATGCTCGGCCCTGCGGTCCTGCTGCTGCTCACCGGCCTGGTGGTGCCGCTGCTGCGCACCGTGGTGCTGAGCTTCTACGACGCCGACGGGCTGAACTTCGTCGGCGGCAAGAACTACGGGTGGGCGGCGACCAGTTCGCCGATCCACAGCGTGCTGCTGAACACCCTGATCTGGCTGGTGGTGGCCCCGCTGGTCGCCACCGGGCTCGGCCTGGCGCTGGCCATGATGGTGGACCGGATGCGCGGGCAGGCGATCTACAAGTCGCTGATCTTCATGCCGATGGCGGTCTCGCTGGTGGCCGCCTCGCTGATCTTCAAGCTGGTGTACGAGTCGCGCGGCGCCGGACAGAACCAGGTCGGCCTGCTCAGCCAGCTCGCGGTGCTGCTCGGCTGGGACAACCCGCCGAACTGGATCCTGTCCCAGCCGCTGAACAACTTCCTGCTGATGGGCGTCATGGTCTGGGTGCAGACCGGTTTCGCGATGGTGGTGCTGTCCGCCGCGATCAAGGCCATCCCGGACGAGATCACCGAGGCCGCCCGGCTCGACGGGGCCACCGGCCTCCGGCTGTTCCTGCACGTCACGGTGCCGATGATCCGCACCACCCTGGTGGTGGTGCTCACCACCATCATGATCATCACGCTGAAGGCCTTCGACATCGTCCGCACCATGACCGGAGGCAACTTCGGCACCCAGGTGCTCGCCAACGAGATGTACTCGCAGAGCTTCGAGCAGTACAACATCGGCCGCGGCAGCGCCCTCGCGGTGATCCTCTTCCTCGCGGTGGTCCCCCTGGTGATCTACAACATCGCCCTGCTGCGCAAGGAGCGTGCGACCCGATGAGCTCCCAGTCCGCGCTCGACCAGGCTCCCGAGCCGGCCGAGGCCGCCGCCAAGCCGGACCTGCCGCCCGCCAAGGCCGTCCGCCGCGCCTTCAGCAGCCCGCTGGCGAGCATCGCGGTGGTCGCCCTCACCGCGCTGTGGACGATCCCGACCGTCGGCCTGCTGGTCACCTCGCTGCGGCCCAAGGGCGACGTGGTGTCCTCCGGCTGGTGGGAGGCGTTCGTCCACCCCGACCTCACCCTGGACAACTACCGGTCGGTGCTGTTCGACAACTCGTTCGGCAACGTCGGCGGCCTGATGCCGTACCTGATCAACTCGGTGGCGATCAGCATCCCGGCCACGGTCTTCCCGCTGGTGCTGGCCGCGATGGCGGCGTACGCGCTGGCCTGGGTCAAGTTCAGGGGCAGCGACACCCTGTTCTTCGTGATCTTCGCGCTGCAGGTGGTGCCGCTGCAGATGGCGCTGATCCCGCTGTTGCGACTGTTCTCCGGCGGCGCGCACATCGGTTCGGTCGCGGTGATCCCCGCGCTGAACCTGAAGGACACCTACGTGCCGGTCTGGCTGACCCACACGATGTTCGCGCTGCCGCTGGCGATCTTCCTGCTGCACAACTTCATCGCCCAGCTGCCGCGGGACCTGATGGAGGCGGCGGTGGTGGACGGGGCCTCGCACTTCAAGATCTTCCGCTCCATCGTGCTGCCGCTGAGCGCCCCCGCGCTGGCCTCGTTCGCGATCTTCCAGTTCCTGTGGGTGTGGAACGACCTGCTGGTGGCGCTCACCTTCGCCGGCGGCAATCCGACGGTCGCGCCGATGACCTCGAAACTCGCCCAGCTGTCCGGCTCGGACGGCAGTCGCTGGGAGCTGCTCAGCGCGGGTGCCTTCGTGTCGATGATCGTGCCACTGGCGGTGTTCTTCGCCCTCCAGCGCTACTTCGTCCGGGGCCTGCTGGCCGGGTCGGTGAAGGGCTGAGCCCCCGTCAGCCACGGGCCCCGCTGCGGACAAGTGTTGAACGCGGCGGGGCCCGCTTGTTGATGTTCGGACAAAATGATCGGATGCGGAGCGTTCGACTTCGAGTTGGCCGGAAGTCGTGGTTGTATGTGAGGGTTCTGCGGACGCGCCGGGGTCGGAGCCGGTAGGACGGAGGGCGGCACTTCTGCCGTTCATCCGGTCATCCGACCTTGGGGGGTTGGCGTGAGGATCAGAAAACGCATCGCCGGGCTGCTCGTGGCCTTGGTCACATCCGTCGGGCTGATGGTGGCGCCCCCGGCGCACGCGGTCACCGCCGTTCTCGGCAACAACACCATCGGCACCGCCACCGACTCCGGCGACTCCAACTACATCAACACCTCGCGCTTCGTGACCGGCGCCAGCGGTGGCACCGTCACCAGCGTCAGCGTGTACGTGGGCGCGGTCGGTGCCACGCCGAACGACCAGTACCAGGTCGCCGTCTACAGCGACGTGGCGGGCAAGCCGGGCGCGCTGCTCGGCAACTCCACCTCCGGCACGCTGACCGCGCACGCCTGGAACACCCTGCCGGTCGCCGCGACGCTCGCGCCGAACACGCCGTACTGGCTGGCGTACAACTCCAACGGCGTCTCCGCCGCGGTCAACAACCTGAACTACTCGACCGGCGGCCAGAGCGGCTACTCCACCGGCGGCACCGCCTACGGCACCTGGCCGAGCAGCTTCGGCGCCGTCTCCACCGGCACCCTCAACTACTCGATCTACGCCACCTACACCCAGTCCGGCGGCAGCGGCGGCACGCCCGGCGCCGGCCCGGGCAACGAGGGTCCGATCCTGCTGATCACCAACTCGGCCAACCCGTACACCACGTACTACGGGGAGATCCTCAAGGCCGAGGGCCTGAACTACTACAAGACCGTGGACATCAGCGCCGTCACCGCCACCATGCTCAACTCGTACGACGTGGCGCTGCTGGCCGAGAACACTCTGACGGCGGCTCAGACCACCATGTTCACCACCTGGGTGAACGGCGGCGGCCGGCTCGTCGCGATGCGGCCCGACAAGCAGCTCGCCGGGCTGCTCGGCCTCACCACCAGCACCGACACGCTGGCCGACTCGTACCTGAAGATCGACACCACCGCGGCGCCCGGCACCGGACTCACCTCCGACACCATGGGCTTTCACGGCACCGCCGACAAGTACACCCTGAACGGCGCCACCGCCGTCGCCACCCTGTACAGCGACGTCGCCGTGGCCACCACCAACCCGGCCGTCACCCTGCGCACCGTCGGCAGCGGCCAGGCCGCCGCGTTCACCTTCGACCTCGCCAAGTCCGTGGTGCAGACCCGCCAGGGCAACGCCGCCTGGGGCGGCCAGCAGCGCGACAACGTCGACGGCATCGAAGCCAGCGAGATGTTCTTCGGCACCGGCGGCCAGCTGAACTGGAACAACCTCGACAAGGCGCAGATCCCGATCGCCGACGAGCAGCAGCGGCTGCTCGCCAACCTGATCACCACCATCGACGCGAGCAAGAAGCCGCTGCCGAAGTTCTGGTACTTCCCGCGGGACGTCAAGGCCGTCGTGGTGATGACCGGTGACGACCACGGCATCGGCGGCACCGGCGGCCGCTTCGACGGCTACGTCGCGCAGAGCCCGGTCGGCTGCAACGTCGCCAACTGGGAGTGCGTGCGCGCCTCCTCGTACATCTACACCGACGACCCGATGACCGACGCCCAGGCCAAGGCCTACTCCGACCAGGGCTTCGAGATCGGCGTCCACGTCACCACCAACTGCACCCCGTGGGGCACCCCCGCCGACCTGCAGAACATCTACGCCACCCAGCTCGGAGCCTGGAAGGCCAAATACGCCTCGCTGCCCAACCCGGACAGCACCCGCACGCACTGCGTGGAGTGGGACGACTGGGCGACCCAGGCGAAGACCAAGCTGGCCAACGGCATCCGGCTGGACACCGATTACTACTACTACCCCGGCAGCTTCGTGCAGGACCGGCCCGGCTACTTCAACGGCACCGGCCTCCCGATGAAGTACGCGGACTCCGACGGCAGCACCATCAACGAGTACCAGGCCACCACCGAGCTGACCGACGAGTCCGGGCAGTCGATGCCCGGCACCGTCAACACGCTGCTGGACAACGCCTACAACTCCAAGGGCTACTACACCGTCCTGACCGCCAACATCCACACCGACTACGCCGCCTCCACCGCCTCCGACCAGGTCATCGCCTCGGCGAAGGCGCACGGCGCCCCCGTGGTCTCCGGCCGGCAGCTGCTCAACTGGCTGGACTACCGCAACGGTTCGGCGTTCTCCGGGATGTCCTGGAGCGCCAACACGCTGAGCTTCAGCATCACCGGCGGCGCCAACGGCCTGCGCGCGATGGTCCCGGTCAACTCGGCCTCCGGCACGCTGACCGGCGTCAAGCAGGGCACCACCTCGGTCAGCTACCGGATCGAGACCATCCACGGCGTCCCGTACGCCTTCTTCGACGGCAACGTCGGCTCCTACACCGCCACCTACGGCACCGACACGGTCGCCCCGACCGTCACCGGCTCCGTCCCGGCCAACGGCGCCACCGGCGTCTCGGCCACCACCCCGGTGAAGGCCTCGTTCAGTGAGCCGGTCCAGGCGAGCACCGTCAACGGCGCCAACGTCACCCTGAAGACCACCACCGGTTCCGTCGCGGTGACCGGCACGGTCGCGCTGGACGCCGGCACCAACACCGTCACCTTCACCCCGACCGCGGCGCTCTCGCTCAGCACCGGCTACACGCTGAGCGTCGCCAACGTGAAGGACCTCGCCAGCAACACCCAGACCGCCGCCTACACCGCGGCCTTCACCACCGCCGGCGCCCCGCCGCAGACCATCGGCAACAGCGCCGTCGGCACCCAGCTCGACGACACCGACTCCAACCACCTCAACGGCTCCAAGATCACCACCGGGGCCTCCTCGATCGCGCTCACCTCGCTCAACGTGCACACCGGGCAGATCAGCGCGGCGCCCAACAACCAGTTCCAGATCGCGATCTACAGCGACAACGCCGGCTCGCCGGACGCCCTGCTGGCCACCAGCTCGGTCGGCACGCTGAGCGCCAACGCCTGGAACAGCGCCCCGATCACCTACACGCTGGCGGCCAACACCACGTACTGGGTGATCTACAACTCCAACGGCACCAGCTCCACCGTCAACAACATGCACTACAGCTCCGGTCCGGCCGGCTCGGGCGTGTACAGCAACGCCGCCGTCCCGTTCGGCACCTTCCCGGCCGGCTTCGGCACGGCCGTCAAGGACAACCTCGTGTACTCGCTCTACGGGACCTACTGAGCGGGCTGACCGGACCGACGGTTGACGACTGCCGGGGCGGCTTGTGTCACAACTCTGTGACCAAGCCGCCCCGGCGGCTTTTTGAACCTGTTCAGAAATGGGGCTAGGGTCCTAGAGTCTCGGCACGACCAGGCGCACGGCTGGCCGAAAGCCGCCGTGCGCCAATTTTCTGAGGGGGCCTCATGTCGCAGTCGTCGTCCGGTTCGGGGGACCAACCGGGTTCGTCGGGGGCGGGTGGTCCGTCGGGTTCGGGCATTCCCGCCGGGGCTGGCGGTCCGGCGGGAACCGGTGCTCCTTCGGGAGCCGGTGCTTCGGCGGGTGTCGGTGGGGCGGCGGGCGATCCGTTCGCCGCGTTCGCGCCGCCCGCGCCGCCGGTGTTCGACAAGGTGCCGCAGCCCGGGGGAGCGCCCCGGCCGATGGGCGGGGTGGCGGCCGCCGCGGCGGCCGGGGCGGGGCCGAACCCGTACCAGTACCGGCCGTTCGCGCCGCCGCCGGAGCCGGACTGGCTGCGGCTCAGCAAGGCCCGGCCGGCCGAACCCGCCAGGCTGCGGGTGGTGGGTGCGGCGCTCGGAACCGGACTGGTCGGCGCGATCGCGCTCGGCGACGGGTTCGGCGTCAACCTGCTGCTGTGCGCCCTGGTGGCGGCCGTCGGCGCGGCGCTGACGGCGTTCGGCACCGGACGGACCGTCAAGCCGTGGCACACCGCCTTCGCGGTCGCGTCGCTGCTGCTCTGCCTGGTGCCCGCGGTCAGCGGCTCCGGCCTCGCGGTGTTCCTCGCCCTGACCGTCGCGGTCGGCGTCGCCTCGCTCGCCCTGCACGGCGGCACCCGCTGGCCCGGTGTGGCGCTCGGCTCGATCGGACTGCTGGCGCACCTGCTGCCCGGACTCGTCTGGGGCATCGCGGCGCTGAAGGACCGTCGATTTCCGGCCAGGAACCGGGTGGCCCCGGTGGCCAAGGCGGTCCTCGTCTCGCTGGTGCTGCTGATCGTCTTCGGCGCGCTGTTCTCCGGAGCCGACTCCACCGTGGCCGACCTGCTGGAGAGCCTCGTGCCGTCGGTGGACGGCGGGGAGATCCCGTTCCGCGCCGTGCTGTTCTTCGTCAGCGCGGTGGTCGCGCTCGGCGCCGCGCACACCGCCGCCGCGCCGCGCCGCTGGGACCGCGTCAACACCCCGGTCGGCAAGGAGCGCGGCCGGCTGGAGTGGGCGATGCCGCTGGTCGTGCTGAACCTGCTGTTCGGCACCTTCGTGGTGGTGCAACTCGTGGTGCTGGTCGGCGGCTACAGCTCGATCATGAGCCGCACCGGGATGACCCCGGCCGCCTATGCCCGCCAGGGCTTCTGGCAGCTGCTCTGGATCGCCGTGCTCACCCTGGCGGTCGTCGCGCTCGCCAAGTACTGGGCGCCGCGCAGCAACGAGGGTGACCGCCGGATGGTCAAGATCCTGCTCGGACTGCTCTGCACGCTCACCCTGGTGGTCGTCGGCACCGCGCTCGTCCGGATGAGCCTCTACATGGACGCCTTCGGCCTCACCCGCCTCCGGGTCAACGTCGCCGCCGTGGAGATCTGGCTCGGCCTGGTCTTCCTGATGGTGCTGTTCGGCTCCGTGCTCTCCACCCGCCGCTGGCTGCCGCGCGCCGTGGTGCTGAGCGCCGCCGCGGCCGTCGCCGTCTTCGGGCTGCTGCGCACCGACGGCCTGATCGCCCAGCAGAACATCGACCGCGAGCTGAGCAGCGGCACCCGACTCGACGTCGGCTACCTGCGCACCCTCTCCGTCGACGCCGTTCCCGCCCTGGACGGGCTCACCGGTGACTACCGCACCTGCGCGCTGCAGCCGATCGCCGCCGAGCTGGCGGACGAGGCCGCGCCGCCCTGGTACGCGATCAGCCAGGCCGAGTCCCGCGCCCGGGAGATCCTCGCCGAGCGGCCGGTGACCGCGGACCGCGGTGCGGCGTGCCGTCGGATCGGCTTCACCGGCTACGAGAGCCGGACGGACTCGTACTAGGAGTTCCGGACACGCTCCCTGTTCGTGTTCGGCGCTTGCGCCCGTGGGGGAGCGGGGGCGTCGGCGGGCGGCGGGGGGCGTCGGCGAGGCGACGGTGGTACGGAGGGTGGGGCGGTGGTCGTGCGCCCCACCCTCCGGGCGGTTCAGCGGTGGTGGGGCGTCGTCAGACGGCCATCCCCGCCGGGGCTTCGGTGGGCAGGTCTCCCGGCTTGGCCTTGACCACGAACAGAGCGGTCAGCAGGGCCACCACGGCGAAGGCGACGCCCACCACGAAGGCGTGCGAGATGGCGTACGCCAGCACCTCGTTGGCCCACTTGCTGCCAGGCGGGAAGCTCTGGTGCTGCTGGGCGTACTGCAGGTCGGCGGGCGAGGCGCTGGCGCGGAAGTCCGGCTGCTGGCGGTTGCCCTCGGAGGTGGCCGCCTTGGCGAACACCGTGGTGAGGATCGACAGGCCGACCGAACCCCCGATCTGCTGCACCGAGTTGAGCAGGCCCGAGGCGGCGCCCGTCTCGTGCGCGGCGACTCCGGCGACCGCCATCAGCATCACCGGGACGAAGATCAGGCCCATGCCGAAGCCGAAGGTCACCGTCGGGCCCAGGACGCCCAGCGCGTAGCTGCTGTCGACGTTGGTCTGAGTCAGCCAGCCGAGGCCGGCCGTCACCAGCACGGCGCCGCCGGCCATGAAGGGCTTCGGCCCCACCCGGGCCTGGTAGGCGGAGGCGATCTGGGCCGCGATGATGATGGCCACGCTGATCGGCAGGAAGGCCACGCCCGCCTTGAGCGCGCTGTACCCGAGCACCCGCTGCACGAACAGCGTCACGTAGAAGAAGATGCCGAACATCGCCGCGGCGAGGCAGAGCATCATGATCAGACCGCCGGTGCGGTTCCGCTCGCGCAACAGCCGTAGCGGGGTGATCGGTTGGGCGGTGCGCTGCTCGATCACCACGAAGGCGGCCAGCAGGGCGGCTCCGACGGCGAAGGACGCGATCGTCACGCCGTCGCCCCAACCGGCCTTGGGGTCGGCGGCGTGGATGAAGCCGTAGACCAGGCTGACCAGGCCGAGCGTGGAGGTCAGTGCGCCCGGCAGGTCGAAGGTGCCCGGGTGCCGCTCCGACTCGTTGATGTACCGCGGAGCGGCCCAGGCGATCAGGGCGGCGATCGGCACGTTGACGAAGAACACCCAGCGCCAGTTGAGGTACTCGGTGAGCACCCCGCCGGCCAGCAGCCCGATCGCGGCGCCGGAACCGGCCACCGCCGAGAAGACCCCGAAGGCGCGGTTGCGCTCGGGGCCCTCCTTGAAGTTGGTGGCGATCAGGGCGAAGGCCGTCGGTGAACAGATCGCCCCGCCGATGCCCTGGAGCGCGCGGGCCGCCAGCAGCATGCCCCCGTTCAGCGCGAAGCCGCCGAGCAGCGAGGCCAGCCCGAACAGCAGCACGCCGACGATGAACACCCGGCGGCGGCCGAGGATGTCGCCGGCCCGGCCGCCGAGCAGCAGCAGGCCGCCGAAGGTCAGCGTGTAGGCGTTGATCACCCAGGACAGGTTGGTGGTGGAGAACTTCAGCGCGTCCTGGATGTGCGGGAGCGCGATGTTCACGATGGTCGCGTCGAGGACGACCATGAGCTGGGTGGCCGCGATGACCGCGAGCGTGACGCCCTTGCGTCGCTCGCCACCGGACCCGGGTGGAGCGGACTTGCTGAGCATGTCGGAGATAGCCACTGATGTGCCCCCTGCTGGCCACTGCTGTTCGGTATGGTTCTCGTTGGTGCGAATAGTGAACGGCGACGTTCACTGCGGGGGACGATAGTCCGCGCCGATAGTGAACGCAACCGTCTTTTAGGGTGGATGACGATGGATCAGCCGGACCGCCGGCAGTCGGCCGACGGCCCCGCGGAGGGCCCCCCGCAGCGCAGGCGGGGGAAGGCGCTGGAAGCGGCGATCTTCGAGGCCGCGCTCGACCAGCTCACTTCGGGCGGATTCGCCCGGATGACCATGGAGGGCGTGGCCGGCGCGGCCCAGACCGGGAAGGCCGCGCTCTACCGCCGTTGGGCGTCCAAGGCGGACCTGGTGATGGACGCGGTGGTCGCCGCCATGCCGCCGCAGACCGACGTTCCCGACCTCGGGTCCGTGGAGGCGGAGCTGCGGCGCATCATCGTGACGTACGTCGGGGTGATGGGCTCCCCGATCGGTGCCGCCGTCCGCACGCTGATGGGTGAACTCGACCACGAGCGAGCCGAGTTCTTCAAGGGCTTCCTGCACGAGCGGGTGTTGGGGCCGACCACCGAGGGGATCCTCGCGGTCCTCCGCCGCGGCGAGGCCCGGGGTGACGTCCGGCGCGGCGCGGCGGTGCCCACCGTCGCCGACGTGCTGCCGGCCATGCTGCTCTACCGCTCCAAGTTCTGCGGCGGGGTGATCGACGAGGCGTTCGGCGCAGAACTGCTGGAGCAGATCCTGCTGCCGATGATCCGGCCGGTCCGTCCGTAGGCGCCGCCGTGCGTGCCGGGGGCCCGGGCAGGCGGCGGACCGGGGTGTCCCGGCGGCGGCGTACGCTGAAGGTGGCCGGGCAGTCCGTCGTCGACGGGGGTCCGGCCGTGCTGCCGGTCAGAACGCCCGCCCGCCCGCTCAGTGAACGGACTCCGTCGATGCCGTACGACCCGCCGACCCACTCGGTCGAGCGCTCCCTGCGCCGGGCCGGCGCCCGACTGGTGGTCGGCCTGGACGAGGTGGGCCGTGGCGCCTGGGCCGGGCCGGTCATGGTCGGCGCCGCCGTCACCGGACTGCGCCGGCCGCCGGAGGGCCTGACCGACTCCAAGCTGCTCACCGAGCGGCGGCGGGACGCGCTGGCCCCGGTGCTGGAGGAGTGGGTGACCGCCTACGCGCTCGGTGCCGCCTCGCCGCAGGAGTGCGACGACCTCGGCATGACGGCCGCGCTCCGGCTGGCCGCCGTCCGCGCGCTGGAGGCGCTGCCGGTGCAGCCCGACGCGGTGATCCTGGACGGCAAGCACGACTACCTGGGCGGTCCGTGGAAGGTCCGCACGGTGATCAAGGGCGACCAGTCCTGCGTCTGCGTCTCCGCCGCCTCGGTGCTGGCGAAGGTCCGGCGGGACGCGCTGATGGCCGAACTCGGCGCGGACCACCCGGCGTTCGCGTTCGACGAGAACGCCGGCTACCCGTCGCCGACGCACCGCGCCGCGCTGGACGAGCTCGGGCCGACCGAGCACCACCGGCTGTCCTGGGCCTACTTGGACGCCCTGCCGCGCTGGAGCCACCTGAAGCGGCAGCGGACCGCGGCCGACACCGGCGAACAGCTCTCGCTCGGATTCTGAGCGGGGCGCGGGCCGCTGGCCCGCAAGCCCCTCTCCGGGGGCGACTTCCACCGGATCCTGACGGTTCGTCAGCATTCATTCCCCCGTCACCGGGGCGTTGTCGCGCCGGGGTGCGTGCCACGCCACACTTCCAACTGGTGGGGTGCCCGTGCGCATCCGACCGGCATTTGATAGGAATCCGGGTATGCCTGTCTTCCCCGAGGAGCCGGAGATTCACGAGACGATCCCGGGCCCCGGCGTTCCCCTTCCCCACAAGTCGGACGCACCTGCCCCCCGTATGCCTTCTTCCACCGCCGTCGCCGCTCCGGTCCCGGGCCCCCGCCCGGCGCCGCCGCGTCCCGCGCCGCCCCGCGCGGACCGTCCGGTCCCCGGACCGCGGCCCGCGCCCCGACCCAAGCCCGGCCCCGCCCCGCGGCCCGGGCGCCCGACCGTCCAGCTCCTCTCCGTCACCGCGGCGGAGGCGCTCGACCGCGCCGACGAAGCGGTCGACGAGCTGCTGGAGTCCGGCCGCCGCCCCGGCGACGTGCTGGTGCTGACGGTCGGTGAGGCCCACCCCTGGCAGCAGCACGAGCTGAGCTTCGGCGAGGAGCGCTACTGGGCGCAGCTCGCCGACGGCGGCGACGTGTTCTACGCCGATGCCGCCGCGACGCGTCCGCTGCGCCGCGACGTGGTGGTGCTGGTCGTCAACGAGGGCCGCTCGGAGCGGGTGGCGGCTGCTGCGCGCACCGCGCTGGAGCGGGCCGCGAAGCTGCTGGTGGTCTGCGGCGACACGGACGCCGTCGCCCCGCTGTTCGCCTGACGGTCCGTCCGTCCGGGTTTCCTTTCACGGCCGGGTTCGCCGGGCCGGCGCGCCGAGGGTTGCTGTCGGCGTTGGCTCTGGCGGCCGCCCGGTCCGGCTCTACGGTCCGGTTTCCGGGTCGGTGTTCCCGGGCCGCTGTTCCGGCTCGGCTCCGTGTGGTCGGGGCTTGACCGGCTCTCCTGTCCGACGTTCTGGCTCGGTGGTCGCGGGTCGCCGTTCCGGCTCGGCTCGGCTCCGTGTGGTCGGGGCCGGACCGGGGCGGGTGGGTCAGGGGTGTCGGTGCCCGGGGTGACTTCGGGCGGTGCGGCCGTGCGGCTCGGCGTCAGCGGGTGGCGGTGCGGCGGACCGGTTGGCTCTCGCGGGGGCCTTCGAGGGCGCGGAGCGCGCTCAGCGAGGTGACCGGGACGACGACGGCGGCTGGCGGCTCGACGGCCGGTGGGCCGGGCGGCTCCGGACGGAGGTCGCGCGGTAGCCGCGGCGGCAGTTCGGTGACGGTGTGGATCGGGCCGAGCGCCCACGACCCCGAGTGCGGGTTGCGGCCCCGTCGGCCGTCGCCGAGGGACTGCCAGCCGGCCGGGGTGAGCGTCAGGTACGAGCCGCAGCGCAGCCCGTGCAGCTCGGCGGCTGCGCGCAGCGCCCACATCCAGGCGCCGTCCTGATCGGTCCAGTCCGGAACGCCCTCGCGGCAGCGCAGCAGCACGGCGGTGCGGCTCGGCGCGGAGCGCTTCAGGTCGTGCGGGGTGACCCGGCGGAGCTGGCTGAGCAGCGTGTTCCGGTGGTCCCACCCGTCGCTGAACTGCGGCCGGATGCCGAACGAGGCGGAGGCCACCGCCCGGTGCCCCGCGTCCAGCACCGCGACCACCGTGGTTCCCGGCTGCGGGAGGTGCCGCTGATGCAGTTCGGTGACGAACTCACGCGGCGCGCGAAGGGGCGGCACGCCGAGGTCGATCCACTCCTGCAGCGTCACGGTCCTCGGGCTGTCGCCCCGGGAGGGACCTCGGTCGATGCCGTTGATCACGATCCTCCTTCCCGGGCCCGCAACCCCAGGGGTGTGCGGGCGTACGCCGAAGGCCGGGCCCGACGGACCGAGCGCTGGATGCCTTCCAATTCTCAGGTGAGAGCGGGTCGAGCGGCAATGATGAAATGACGAACGCCGCCCGGAATCGCCACTTTTGCTGGAGATGTTCCATGTCTGCGGTAGGGCCAATCGACTGACAGTCCAGCAAGCGGACGGTGTACGCGCTGGAACTTTCAGGTGTACGAGACGCTACCCGCGAGCTCCGCGGGTCACACCCGGCACGGCTCCCGCTCGGGGCTCACCCGACCCGCCTCACCCCCGGACCGCCAGCACCAGCGGAAGCACCGCGGTGGCACCGGCCTGGCGGAGCAGGCGAGCGGCCACCGTCAGCGTCCAGCCCGAGTCCACCAGGTCGTCCACCAGGAGCACCGGACCGGGGGCGGCGGCGAGTGCCTCGGCCAGGCCCGGGGAGAGCGCGAGGGCCCCGGCGACCGAGCGCAGCCGTTGCGCGCTGTTGCTACGCGGGCCGTGCGGTGGCTCACCGGTGGCGTACTCGACCCGGCCGAGCAGCGGCATCCGGCCGACCGAGGCCAGGCCGCCGGCCAGGTCGGACAGCAGGTGCGGGCGGGTGGAGGAGTCGAGCGCCACCACTCCCACGGGGCGGGCGAGCTGTCCGCCGTCCGGTCCGGCCTGCCCGGCCCAGCCGCCGGGGCCGCGCGCCCAGTCCGCGACCACCCCGACCATCGCGTCCAGCACCTCGCGCGGCAGCGGACCGTCCGGTGAGCGTTCGTCGAGCAGCGTCCGCAGGCGGCCTCCCCAGCCGATGTCGGAGAGCCGGCCCAGGGCCCGGCCCGGTTCGGCCTGCTGGTCGGCGGGGATGCGGCCCTTCAGCTGGATGCCGAGGGACTCCATGCCGGTCGGCCACATCCGCCGGGTGTCGAACGAGACGCCCGGGCGGCCGAGGGCGGCCCGGGCCGCGTCCAGTGCCTCGGGCGACACCTCGGCGGAGTGCCGGGGCGGGGTGCAGCGGTCACAGCGCCCGCAGGGGGCCGCTTCCGGGTCGTCGAGCTGACGGCGCAGGAACTCCATCCGGCAGCCTTCGGTGGCCACGTACTCCCGCATCGCCTGCTGCTCGGCCTCGCGGGCCCGGGCGACCTTCGCGTACCGCTCGGCGTCGTAGCGCCACGCCTCGCCGGTGGACTCCCAGCCGCCGCGCACCCGGCGGACCGCGCCGTCCACGTCGAGCACCTTGAGCATGGTCTCCAGCCGGGTGCGGCGGAGGTCGACCGAGGTCTCCAGCGCCGCCGTGGAGAGTGGTCGGCCGGCCTGGGAGAGCGCGTCGAGGGTGCGGCGGACCTGCTCCTCGGCGGGGAAGCCGATCGAGGCGAAGTACCGCCAGATCGCCTCGTCCTCCCGGCCGGGGAGCAGCAGCACCTCGGCCCGGTCCACCCCGCGACCGGCCCGGCCGACCTGCTGGTAGTAGGCGATCGGCGAGCTGGGGGAGCCGAGGTGGACCACGAAGCCGAGATCCGGCTTGTCGAAGCCCATCCCGAGTGCGGAGGTGGCGACCAGTGCCTTGACCCGGTTGGCCAGCAGCGCTGCCTCGGCCTCACGGCGTTCCGCGTCCTCCGTCCGTCCTGAGTAGGAGGCGACCGGGTACCCGCGGCCGCGCAGGAACTCGGTGACCTCCTCGGCGGCCGCCACCGTCAGGGTGTAGACGATGCCCGAGCCCGGCAGGTCGGCCAGGTGGTCGGCGAGCCAGGCCAGCCGGTGTGCCGGATCGGGCAGCGGGAGCACCGCCAGGCTGAGGCTCTCCCGGTCCAGCGGGCCGCGCAGCACCAGGGCCTGCTCCTCGCCCGCGCCGGTACCGAGCTGCTCCGCGACGTCCGCGGTGACCCGGGCGTTCGCAGTCGCCGTGGTCGCCAGCACCGGGACGCCGGGGGAGAGCTCGGCGAGCATGGTGCGCAGCCGCCGGTAGTCCGGCCGGAAATCGTGGCCCCAGTCCGAGATGCAGTGCGCCTCGTCCACCACCAGCAGGCCGGTGGACGCGGCCAGCTTGGGCAGCACCTGGTCGCGGAAGTCGGGGTTGTTCAGCCGCTCCGGGCTGACCAGCAGCACGTCGACCCGGCCGTCGGCGACCTCCTGCTGGATCTCCGACCACTCCTCCGGGTTGGCCGAGTTGATCGTCCGGGCGTGGATGCCCGCCCGGGCGGCCGAGTCGACCTGATTGCGCATCAGGGCGAGGAGCGGTGAGACGATCACCGTCGGTCCGGCGCCGCGCTCGCGGAGCAGCGCCGTGGCGATGAAGTAGACGGCGGACTTGCCCCACCCGGTGCGCTGCACCACCAGGGCCCGGCGGCTGTCCACCACCAGGGCCTCGATGGCTTTCCACTGGTCCTCCCGCAGGGTGGCGGAAGGGCCGGCGAGGTTCTGCAGCACGGCCTCGGCTGCGGCCCGGACGGCGGTGCGGTCGGCTGGGGTGCTCGGATGGAGTTCGCGCGTCTGCATGGGGTCATGGATACCGTGCCGCACGGACGGACCGCGAATGCTGGGCTGTGGACAACCTGGCGTTGATCGGTTGATAACCCGTCAAATGATCCCCAGGCGGCGAGAATGTGGGCCGTTCGGGGGAGGAGATGCTGAACCCCCCGATTTATCCACAGGCTGGGACAAATTTCGGGAACCCGAGCCCGTCGGGGTCCACGCTGTGCGACATGACCGCAGACGACCGCACCACCACCCCCGTTCCGCGCCCCGGCCACCTCCCGGTCCGGCTGCGCGGCCCCGCCGACATGGCGGAGATGCTTCCCTACCTGCTGGGCTTCTTCCCGGACGACAGCATCGTCGCGGTGGGCCTGCAGGGCCCCGGGCTCGACCAGGGCGGCGTGATCCGGATCGACATCCCGGACGACTCCGCGTGCTGGGAGCGGACCGCCGAGGATTCCGCCCGGCTGCTGGTCGAGCTCTCCGAGCAGCGCGAGCGCCGACCCGTACAAGTCCTGCTTTACCTGTGCCGAGATCCTGCCGACGGCGTCCGAACGCCCGCGGCCGCCCGGTCCGTCATGAGCAGCCTCCGGCCGCTGGCCGCCGCACTCACCCGGGCGTTCGAGTCCGAGGAAGTGGTGGTGAAGGAGGCGCTGTGCGTCTCCGCGGGCCGCTGGTGGTCCTTCCTGTGCACCGGAGTCGACTGCTGTCCGCCGGACGGCACTCCGGTCCGGGAGCCGGACCACCCCAGCCCGCTGGCCGCCGCGGCCACTTTCGCCGGCCTCGCCCCGCGCGGCAGCCGCAAGGCGATCGTGGCGGGCCTGGCCGCGGTCGGGCCGCCGCTGTCCGAGGTGCAGCGTCGGGCCCTGGAGGACGCCGGGCCGCCGTTCATCCGGGAGCTGGCCGGCCCGGGCGGCCGCCCGGCGGCGGTCGAGCGCACCGCCGAGCTGCTGGCCGAGGCGATGGCGGAATTCCGCGCCGGCGCCCGGGAGCTGGACACCGGCCGGACCGCCAGGATCCTCATCGGCCTGCAGGACAGACTCGGCCGGGACCGGGCCGCCGAGTACGCCGAACCGCACGAACTCGTCGCCGCCCAACGGCTGTGGCGGTTCCTCATCCAACGCTGCGTCGACCCGTTCGAGCACCTGGCTGCCCCACCGATGACGCTGCTGGCCTGGACGTCCTGGCTGGGCGGCGACTCCGCCACGGCGCGGATCGTGCTGGCCCGGGCCCTGGAACTGGAACCGGGCTACACCCTCGCTCAACTGCTCTACGAATCCCTGAACTCGGGCATTGCCCCCGAGGCCCTGCTCCGGGTGGTCCGCCGCGAACGCGGTACCCGGCTGAGTGAGCTGCCGGACCGGCCGTATTCGCCCGGGACCGTGCCGCCCACCGCACCACCGGGAGCCGCCGCTCCGACCTCGAAGTCACCGGTCGACCGCTTCGACCGCCATCCGCCGGAGGAGGCCGGGCGCAGTGAGGAGGGCGGGCCCGGGCCCAGTGGAGCAGGTGCGCCCGGGCCGGGTGGCGGCCGACCGGCCGGACCGCCCGACGGTCCGTCAGCCGCCGCCCGCGGGGCCGGCCGGGGGAACCGAACGCGCACCCTTCGGTCCGCCGGAGCGAGGAACCCCGGCACCCGCACCGGCGCGCACCGACACCAACACACCCTCGGAGGCTGACTTGCGCACCCTCGTCCCCCAGCAGCTCGCGAAACGGCTAGACCTCGCCGCGCGCCATCCGGATCAGCCGGTCCAGCACCGCGCGGCCGCTGACCCGCACCCCGTCGTGCTCCCACTCGTTCGTGACCCACGCCCGCGCGCCCGCCACCGCGTCCACGGTCTCCAGCGAGTGCGCCGTGTCCACGTACATGTCGTCGTGGTACACCGCCGCGTACACCGGCACCTGGTTGGCCGCCAGGCGCTCAAGGTCGTACAGGTCGGGCCAGTCGGTGCGCTCCGCAAGCAGCTGCGCGGTCTCGCGCAGCGGCCGCAGCGCCGGGTCGGTCTCGAACATCCAGGGGTAGATCATCTCGCCGGTGAACAGCACCGGCCGATCCCCGGCCAGCGCCGCCTCGGCGTCGAACTCGGGGAACTCCTTGCGCAGCCGCTCCGCCGACCAGGCGGTAGCCCCGGCGTCGACCGAGCGCTGCCCGTAGATGGCCTCGTGCAGCACGGCGAAGAGCGGATTTTGGGCGAACGACAGGTGGGTCTGCGCCCCGGCCAGGAAGGTGTCCGAGAGCTCGGGACCGTCCGGCCCCTCCACCCAGGCCTCCTCCAGCAGGTAGTGCAGGACGTAGGAGCCGGTTCCACTGCCCAGCATCAGCCCCAGCGACTGGAACGCCCGGACGGTCAGCAGGCCGCCGTCCGGCAGCGTGGCCGGCCGCTCGACCAGGTGCGCCGCGATTCGCCGTACTGCCGCCACGTCCTGGGGGAAGCGCGCGTAGTGCCCGGCGTTCTTGCGGGCGACCCGCGGATAGGCCGCGCGGTAGACCTCGTCCGCCGAGCGGCGCAGGCCGGCCAGTCCGCCGGTGACGAACGCCTCCCGGAGTCCCTCCGGGGCCAGCGAGAGGTACGCCAGGGTGCAGAAGCCGCCGAAGCTCTGTCCCAGCAGGCTCCACCGGCCCTGGTCGCCGAGCAGCTGGCGGCGGATCAGCTCGGCGTCCCGGACGATCGAGTCGGCCCGGAACAGTGCCAGGTAGTCGGCCT
This sequence comes from Streptomyces sp. TLI_171, assembly GCF_003610255.1. Classification (GTDB taxonomy): domain Bacteria; phylum Actinomycetota; class Actinomycetes; order Streptomycetales; family Streptomycetaceae; genus Kitasatospora. The sequence continues at coordinate 5,401,233 of NZ_RAPS01000001.1, forward strand.
GGCGGCGGGCGTCGCCACGGCGCGCCAGGGTCTGGCGGTTGGCGGGCGTGGAGCGGCCGGTGCCGCGCTGGTCCAGCAGCAGCACCCGGTAGTCGTCGAGCGCCCGGTCCAGCCAGCCGTCCCGACCGATGGGCCGGTTGGCCTTTCCGCCCGGGCCGCCCTGCAGGTAGACCAGCCACGGCAGTTGCGCGTCCTCGCGGCCGGCGGCCACCACCTCGCGGGCGTAGACCTCGATCGTCTCGCCGTCCGGCGCACCGTGGTCCAGCGGCACCCGGAAGACGTGGTCGGTCGTGACGATCCCGGGGATGCGGCTGACGGGGGACATGCAACTCCTTGGTGCGAGCTGGTCACAGGCTGGTCGCGGCGCCGTCCGCCGGGGTCACCGGTGCGTCCGTCGTCGTTCCCGCACCGTATCCTGACGGCGGACAGGAGCCGCCGGGGGGCGTCCGCCACCTATGGAGCACCCCGAACGGTCCCACGACACAGCGGGCACCCCGGGTGCCGACCGCAGACCGCCGATGGACCGTCGGCCCGCGGCCGGGTCAGACCGGACGCCCGCCGGGTAGGCGTGACCTGGGGCAGGTGTGGTGCGTTCAACCTGCGGAACGCAGCCGCCCGAACCGGCACAGCCGGGCTCGCAGCGGCCCGGCCGACGGTGTCGGGCACCGGCCACGCGTCGTTCGACCCGGTGCCGCCGGGCCTCGAACGACCCCGGAGTCCGGGCCCGGGCACCACCCTGGCCGGGGCGGGGCACCGGCGATCCGGTCCCGCCCGTGTCAGAGCCGCGTGTTCCGGCGGCAGAGCAGCACAGTCCGCGATCGAGCATGCTCGCGGCCGGCCGAACCCGCGTCAGCGGTCGTCCGGTCGAGGGGAGGAGAGCCTGGTGACCGACTCGAGGCCACCCCACGCCGCGGCACAACCGCTGCCGCCCACCAACCCGCCCGCCTCCGGTGACGCCCCCGCCCCCCCGGGGCACCGGCTCCCGCTGTGCCGCCGCGCCCCACCAGCTCGCCCGACCCCCGCCCGACTACGCCGCCCTACGGCACCCGCACCGGCCCCGTCCCCGGGACGCCCGGAGCAGGCCCGGCGGTTCCCGGCGCCCCGTACCCGCCAGCCGGGGGCATTCCGCCGCGCGGCACCCCGCCCTACGGCGGGGGCACTCCTCCGTACGGCACCGCGCCCTACGGCACCCCGCCGCACGGCACACCCTTCAACGGTCTGACCACGAGCACGCCGTACGCCCCGGGTGCGACGCCGCCCCCCGGCACCTCCGCGCCCGGCGCACCGTACCTGCCCGGTGGGACACCGCCCTACGGCACCGCAGCCCGCCCGGCCGGTGGTTTCCCGGCGGCCCCGGGCTTCCCGGCCGGTGCTCGTTCGGGTGCGCCGCGGACCGACCACCCGTCAGCTCCCGCCGGTGCACCGAGTGGTGCGCCCGCCGCCCGGTCGGAGCAGGTGGCGGGGGCGGCCGCCCCCGGTCCGGCCCGTCAGCCGGGGCCGGCGGCAGCGCCGCGCCAGCAGCCGTCCGCGGCGCACGACGTGCTGTGCATCAACGCCCCGGGTCTGGCGGCTTCCGGGCCGGACGGCCAACTGCGCGGGCAGGGGCTGCACGGCTTCTTCCGGCACGGGGTGCGGGCGCTGGCCCGGATGGAGCTGCGGCTGGGCGGAATCGAGCCGTTGCCGCTCCAAGGGACCCTGACGTCCGCGGCGGCGGCCCGCTTCGTCGGCTCGGTCCGGGTGCCGGGAGACCTCGACCCGGACCCGGCGCTGACCGTCGAACGGCTGCGGCACGCCGACGGCGCGGAGACGGTGACGGTCCGGAACACCGGCGCACGGCCGGCCCGGCTCCCGCTGGAGATCGCGATCGGTACCGACCTGGGTCTGCTCGTCGACCTGGCGGCCGGCCGGCGGTCGGCCGACCTGCCGGGCCAGGTCCAGTCCTCCGGTCTGCGCTGGGTCGGCCAGGGGCGCGCCGCCACGGTCAGCGCCCGGCCCTCGCCGCACGCGGTGCTGGCCGGCGCCGGCGTGCTGCGCTGGGACTTGGAGATCCAGCCGGGCGCCCGGTGGTCCGTCGACCTCCGGGTGGAGCTGGAGACCCCGGTGACCACTCGGCCGCCGACCGGCCGCGGCCCCGGTGTTCCGCTGCCCTGGTCCGAGCCGGAGATCCGCGCCGACGACCGCCGCGCCGCCCGTCTGGTCACCCGCGCCCTGGACTCGCTGGGCGGCCTGCTGCTCGCGGACGCGGACCGCCCCACCGACCTGTACACCGCCTCCGGTGCCCCCTGGCGGTTCGGCCTCACTGCCGCCGACTCGCTCTGGGCGGCCCGGATGACGTTGCCGCTCGGCACCAGGCTGGCCGCCGGCACCCTCCGCGCACTGGCCCGCCGCCAGCATCTCGCCGCCGCCCCACCCGCGGCCGCGCCGCCCCGACCGGCCGAGGCCGGTGCCTCGGGTGACGGTGCGTCACTCCCCGAGGGCGGCAGTACTCCGACCGGGCCGCTGGCCGGCAGCCCCCCGGGCCCGGGCAGTGCACCGACCGCGGCCGCCAGCAGCCCCGGCGGCGGATCGAGCGGAGGGCCGGGTCCGGAGGCCGGCTCGGCCGCGCAGGCGATGGACGGGGTGATTCCGGGCCCGCTGAGGCACGGCGGCCCCGAGCTCCCGGCCAGTTGCACGGCGACCGAAGCGACCCTGCTGTTCGTCACCGTGCTTGCGGAAGCGTGGCGTTGGGGCCTCCCCCGGGCCGAGGTCGTGGAGCTGCTGCCAGCGGCTGAGCGCGCCCTGGGTGCGCTGCGTGCCGCGGTCGCGGAGGGCCCGGACGGGCCGGTCGGTTTCGTCACCGACTTCGGGCGGTCGCCGGAGGAGCGGGCCGCACGCCCCGGCCCGGCCAGATGCGAGGTCCAGGCGCAGGCGCACCGTGCCGCGCTCCAGGGCGCCGACCTACTGGAGGCCTTCGACCGTCCGGGCGCCGCCCAGTGGCGCAGCTGGGCCGCCGAGCTGAGGGAACGCTTCCGCGAGCAGTTCTGGATCGACGACCTGTCCGGGGGCCGTCCGGCTGCGGCGCTGCTCGCTCCGGACCGTCCGGTGCCGGCGATCGCCTCCACCCTGGTGCACCTGTTCGACGTGGGCCTCGCGGCCGAGGGCGAGCTGCACGAGGGCCTGCTCGACCGCGAGCAGACCAGGTTGCTCGCCCAGCGGTTGGTGACGCCCGAGCTCGACTGCGGCTGGGGCCTGCGGACGCTGAGCGCGAAGTCCCCCCGGTTCAACCCGCTCGGCCACCGCAGCGGCACGGTCCGGGTCCAGGAGACCGCGCTCGCGGTCAGCGGTCTGGTGGACGCCGGGTTCGAGCGCGAGGCGGAGATACTTCTGGAGGGACTGCTGGAGGCGTCCGCCCACTTCGACGGCCGACTGCCCGAGATGTACGCCGGTGAGCAGAAGGTCGCCGACTGCCCGCCGGTGCCGCATCCGGCAGCCTGTCGCCCGGCCGCGGTGTCCGCGGCGGCGGCCGTGCACCTGGTGCTCTCGCTGGCGGGTGTCCGGCCTGACGTGCCGTCGGGCCGGGTGGCCACCCGGCCGGCCAGCACCGCGCCGCTGGGAGCTCTGGAACTTACCGGCCTGCGGGTGGCCGGCGAGCCGTTCTCGGTCCGGGTCAGCCGGATCGGCGTCGCCGTCGTGGAGGAGGCCCCCTCGTTCCTGCAACTCGCCGCCAGCTGACCGTCCGTCGCGGCGGCTCGCCACGTCCCGCGGGGTCGGCCCCCGTCTGCCCCGGTAAGGGCGATCCGTGGCCCGGCCGCGGCGGGGCGGGGCAGGCGAGGGCGGGACAGCGCTGCGGTCTGTGATTATCGTCAGAGAGACGACTAAGATCGACGCCATGTCGCGTTATGACCCGTCGGCCTTCCCCCCGTTCGCAGTCACGGTTGACCTCGTGGTGCTGACGGTCCGCGACCATGAGCTGTGCGCGCTGCTGGTGAAGCGCGGCGAGGCGCCGTTCCAGGGCTACTGGGCCCTGCCGGGCGGGTTCGTCCGGCAGGACGAGGGGCTCGCCGACGCGGCGTCCCGCGAGCTGGCCGAAGAGACCGGGCTGCGCGCCCAGTCGTTCCCCGGTCGGTCTCCGGCCGAGCCGACCCCGGCCGGGGCGCACCTGGAGCAGTTGGCCACTTACGGCCACCCCCAGCGCGACCCGCGGATGCGGGTGGTGAGCGTCGCGTACCTGGTGCTCGCCCCGGACCTGCCCTCGCCCCGCGCGGGCGGCGACGCAAGCAGCGCCCGGTGGGCGCCGGTGAGCGAGCTGCTCGGCGAGGAGCCCCACGACGGCGTGCTGCTCGCGTTCGACCACGGCCAGATCCTGGCCGACGGCGTGGAGCGGGCCCGGTCGAAGATCGAGTACTCCTCGCTGGCCACCGCCTTCTGCCCCCCGGAGTTCACCGTCGGGGAGCTGCGCCGGGTGTACGAAGCAGTGTGGGGCGTGGTGCTCGACCCGCGGAACTTCCACCGCAAGGTCACCGGCACCCCGGGCTTCCTGCTGCCCTCCGGCGGAACGACGACCCGTCAGGGCGGCCGCCCTGCCCAGCTGTTCACCGCTGGCGGCGCGACCGTCCTCAACCCGCCGATGCTCCGCCCTGAAGCCTGAAGCCTGAAGCCTGAAGCCGGAAGCCTGGCGCCCCGTCCGGCGTCCGGCGGCCGTCGACACGGGCCGGATCGAGTCCGTTGATGCGGGCGGGTGGTGACGGTCCGTGAGATCGGCGTCAGCGGCGCGAGAGGGCTGTCCCCTGTTCGGGTGAGGTCCGCGCTAACACCGTCAACGACCCATCCGGAATGCCTGGTTTCGCCGCTTCCGCGTCCTACTGTGCAGGCTCAGGCCAGGCGGACACCGCCGGTCTGTCGGCGGGCGAGGAAGCGGGCGGCGATGATCCAGATCACCGGACTGACCAAGGCGTACGGCCGGGGACGCCCCCCGGCGGTGCTGGATCTGACGTTCGATGTCCGCCCGGGGATGGTCACCGCCCTGCTGGGGGACGAGGGTTCGGGCAAGTCCACCGTGCTGCGGCTGATGGTGGAGCTTGAGCGCGGTCACGGCCTCACCCTGTTCGACGGCCGCACGTACCGCCGGATCAGCCGCCCCGAGCGGGAGATCGGCGTCCTGCTGCCGTCCGCCCGGCCCGAGGCCGGACACCCGGGCATGCGGGCCCGGGCCCACCTGCGGATGCTGGCCGGCTCGATCGGCGTCCCGGCCCGGCGGGCCGACGACCTGCTGGAGCAGACCCGGCTCGCAGCGGTCGCCGACCACCGCATCAGCACGTTCTCACCCGGCATGCACCGTCGGCTCGCCCTGGCGGCCGCGCTGCTCGGCGACCCCTCGACGGTGCTGCTCGACGACCCCACCGAGGGACTGTCGCCGCGCAACGAGGAGTGGTTCCACGCCTTCCTGCGCTCATTCGCGGTGGCGGGCGGCACCGTCCTGATGAGCACCCGCGGCCCGGACGAGGCCGCCGCGCTCGCCGACCGGGTGATCACCCTGGACGCCGGTCGGCTGATCGCCGACCAGCCGGCAGTGGAGTTCCGGCGCACCAGGGTGCACCCCGAGGTCCAGGTCCGCGGCCCGCAGATGGCCCGGCTCGCGGACCTGCTGGTCGCCCAGGGCGCCCAGGTCCGGCGGGACGGCGGCGCGGGCCTCGCGGTCAGTGGCGTCGGCCGCACCGAGATCGGCGAACTCGCCTACCGGCACGGCATCCTGCTGCACGAACTGGCCGACCGGGTGGTGCGCCGTCCGGTCTCCTACCCGTCCTCCCTGCCCAGCGGCTCGGGCCGATCCGGCCAGGTGTCGGTCCGGACGGCTCGTCAGAACCCGGACGAGCAACCGCAGATCGCCCCCGGCGCGCCCGGCCTGAGCGCCGTCGGCCGCCCCGCCGGTCCGGAGTCCGAGCGTCCGCTCGACCACCGCGGGCTCCAGGCCGGCCGCTGGGCCGCCGCCGCCCTCACGCCCGACCCGTCCGCCCCGGCCCGGTCGGGACCAGGTCCGGAGGCCCAGGCCCAGCCCGGTCCGGCCGTCCCAGGCCCGGCGTCGCCCGCCGCCCAGGTTCCTCCCGACTCCGTCGACCTGACCCGGCACACCGCTCGCGGAGCTTCCGCGCTCAGCCGGACAGCACCCCGGACGGAGCCCAGGAGCGAGCCCACGACCGTGCCCCGGACGGAGCCCAGGGACGAGCCCCGGACGGAGCCCAGGGACGAGCCCCGGACGGAGCCCAGGGACGAGCCCCGGACGGAGTCCAGGGCAGAGGCGCGGCCGGAGCCGGTAGCAGCGCCGACGTCGAAGGCGAGGCAGAGCGGCGCAGTCACGGCACCGCGTCCGGCCGTTCCCGCCCCGGCGGTGGTCGACACCGAGCACCTGGCCGCCAACCCCACCGACGCGGAACTCCTGACGCCCGCCCGGATCGGGGGACTCGCCCCCCGGCCGGCGGCCCCAGCCCCATCACGTGCACCTGCACCGACCCCGGTGCCGGCATCGACCGCCGCCCAGGGGCCCGACGTCCGCCCGCGCCCGACCGACACCGCCGAACTGCGCCCGGCAAGCCCCGCCGCCCCGGCCGCCGCCGGCAGGACACGCGAGCTGCAGCCCGGCTCAGCAACAGCAACGACAGCAACAACGGCAACAGCAACAACGGCAACAGCAACATCAGCAACATCAACGGCAGCGACCGCCGAGGAGTCCGCGCGGCCGAGCGTCGTCGGCGACGAGAACGGGAGTGAGTGAGAGCGTGCGGGTGGTGGCGAGTGAGATGCGTCGGCTGCGCGGGGTGCGCTCCACGTGGGTGGTGGTCGCGGCGGCGGTGGTGCTGAACGCGGCGGTGGCGGCGGTCTCGGCACAGCGTCTCCCGGCCGGGGAGTTGGCGGTGCCGGACGCGGTGCGGTCGGCGGCCGCGGTGGTCCCGCTGCTGCCGCTCCCGCTCACCGCGTTGGCAGCGGCGGTGCTCGGCGCGCTGTCGTACAGCAGCGAGATGCGCTGGCCGGGCCTGCCCGCAGCCCGGGTGGCCCTGCGTCGGCGGTGGGGGTCGCTGGTCGCGAAACTGGTGGTGGTCGGCGCGGCGGCGGTCCTGCTGGCGGTGGTCACGCTCGGGCTGAACCTTCTCGCGGTCCGGCTGGCCCTGCCCGCGGGAGTGTCCGCGTCCGCGGTGTTCGATCTGCCACAGCTCTCCCAACTGACGCACCCGGGGCGGCTGTTGGACCAGTCGGGCGGCCTGCTCGGGACGGGCGGGATCGGTCGGCCGCTGCTGGCGTTCCTCGTGCTGTCGGTGGTCGGCGGCTGGGCGGGCCTGCTGCTCACCTCGCTGGTGCGCAGCGCCGTCGCGGGCATCCTGCTGACCGGCGCGCTGCCCGCCCTGTTGGAGCCCACCGCCGGCCTGGTGCTGCACCGTTCGGGCCTCAACTGGCCGGTCTGGGTCCGGGAGTTGCTGCCGTTCCAGTACGGCCTGAACTGGGTCCGCAGCACCACGGACCGGACCGCGGCCGCCCTGGACGGCACGGTGATGGTCGCCCTCCTGGTCCCTGCCGCCGTGCTGGTGCTCGCCGCGGTGCTGGCCCAACTGCGCCGCCGCGCCCTCTGACTGACCTCGCCCTCCCACGAACCGCGCCCTCCGACGGGCCGCGCCCTCCGACTGATCACGCCCTCCGACCGGCCGCACCCTCCGACCGGCCACGCCCTCCGATCGACCGCACTCTCCGACACCCCCGGCGCGCCACTCGCACACCCCGCCGCACCGCGGCAGCCGAAATGGTGACGGTGTGGCAGCTGAGCTTGGGGTGACTGAAGGGAAAAGCGACCATGATGACCGGTTTGCCCATTTCCAGCTGATAAGAAGTCAATTATCCAGGGGCGACCGATCACCCTTTCGTGTGCTTTTCAGGAGAATGCTCAAGGCGGCTCCGCCGATCGCCGACAAAGGATGGCGTGAGTACCCTTGCGCACCCCACCGTGACCGCCGCTCGCCAGGCCGAGTCGATCTCCGCCTCCGAGCTGGACCGTTTCCCGTACGCCGACCGTCCGGCCCCGCCCGCACCTCGCTGGGAGGGGGCGGAGAGCGATCTCGCCCGAGCGGGTCGGAAGACCACCAGCAGCCGCGGCCGCGGCCTGCACGGCCAGCTGGTCCAGCAGCTCGGCCAGATGATCGTCTCCGGCGACCTGGGCGCCGACCGCCCGCTGGTGCCGGAGGAGATCGGCCAGCGCTTCGAGGTCTCCCGCACCGTGGTGCGCGAGTCGCTCCGGGTGCTGGAGGCCAAGGGCCTGGTCTCGGCCCGGCCGAACGTCGGCACCCGGGTCCGCCCGGTGAGCGACTGGAACCTGCTGGACCCCGACATCATCGAATGGCGCGCCTTCGGGCCTCAGCGCGACGAGCAGCGCCGGGAGCTGTTCGAACTGCGCTGGGCGATCGAACCGCTGGCCGCGCGCCTCGCCGCCGGTCACGGCCGGGAGGACGTCCAGCACCGGCTGGTCGAGCTCACCGAGATCATGGGCCACGCCGGCAGCCAGGGCGACCTGGTCAGCTACGGCCGGGCCGACGCCGAACTGCACGGCCTGGTGCTGCAGATGGCCGGGAACCGGATGCTGGAGCACCTGTCCGGGATCGTGGCCAACGCGCTCCAGGTCTCCGGCGGCTCCGGCACCACCTGCGAGCGCCCGTCGGAGTCGGCGGTCAGCCTGCACAGCCGTCTGGTGGACGCGCTGGGCACCGGCGACGGCACCGCCGCCGAGGCCGCCGTCCGCGCCCTGCTCACCGTCCACCCGGACATCGAGCACGCGGTCCCCGCCCCGCGCGAGCACTGAGCAGCCCGCCGGACGCCGCTCGCCCCGGATGGCCCTTCTGCTGCTCGTACCCGCAGCCGGGGGGCCATCGGCGCAGTGCCGCCCATCGGCGCCGAGGCGCTCCGGGCCCCGCGGATAGGCCGCTCGGGGCAGCCCGTACCGGCCGTCGGGTGGTGTGACGGGCGCCACGACGGGCATGCGTAACACTTGAGGGGCGGCAGCGATGTGTACGGAGCGGAAGCAGCTCCGGAATAACCACCACGAGCCAGATGGCTGTGTTGGTCCGCGGCGCTGCTGCCGTCCTGCAGACCCCGGTCACGGTCCACCCCGCTCGAGCAGTCGGGTGACCGGTACGGGTTCGTGTCCACTCATCGTCCGAGAGGTTGTTCGTGTCGGCCAGCACATCCCGTTCGCTTCCCCCCGAGATTGCCGAGTCCGCGGCACTGCTGGCGCTCATCGAGCGGGGCAAGGCCCAGGGGCAGATCGCCGGTGACGACGTGCGCCACGCGTTCGAGGCGGACCAGATCCCGGTCACCAAGTGGAAGAACGTCATGCGCAGCCTCAACCAGGTGCTGATTGAGGAGGGGGTGGAGCTGATGGTCAGCGCGGCCGAGCCGGCCGGCGCCAAGCGCAAGAGCGTCGCGGCCAAGAGCACCACCAAGCGCACCGCGACCAAGGCGGTCACCACCCGTACGCCGGTCGCCCAGACCAAGCCCCCGGTGCGGATCGCCCCCGCCGCGACCCCGGCGCCGTCGGTGGCCGTGGCCGCCGCGGTGACCGCCACCGAGGTCACCGTCGTCGAGACCATCGAGGCCGCCGAGGTGAAGGCCGTCGCCAAGAAGGCCGCCGCCGCCCCGGCGAAGAAGGCCGTCGCCAAGAAGGCCGCCGCCCCCGCCAAGAAGATCGCCGCCAAGAAGACCGCCACCGCGGCCAAGCCGGGCGGCAAGGCCGGCGAGGAGGACGCGGTCGGCGAGGAGGAGCTCCTCGAGGACGTGGCCCTGCCCGGCGACGCCAAGGAGGGCGAGCCCGAGGAGGAGACCGACCAGGGCTTCGTGCTGTCGGACGACGACGAGGACGACGCCCCGGCCCAGCAGGTCGCGGTGGCCGGCGCCACCGCCGACCCGGTCAAGGACTACCTGAAGCAGATCGGCAAGGTCCCGCTGCTCAACGCCGAGCAGGAGGTCGAGCTCGCCAAGCGGATCGAGGCCGGCCTGTTCGCCGAGGACAAGCTGAGCCAGGCCGACAAGCTCGCCCCGAAGCTCAAGCGCGAGCTGGAGATCATCGCCGAGGACGGCCGCCGCGCCAAGAACCACCTGCTGGAGGCCAACCTCCGCCTGGTGGTCTCGCTGGCCAAGCGCTACACCGGCCGCGGCATGCTCTTCCTGGACCTGATCCAGGAGGGCAACCTGGGTCTGATCCGTGCGGTCGAGAAGTTCGACTACACCAAGGGCTACAAGTTCTCGACCTACGCGACCTGGTGGATCCGGCAGGCGATCACCCGCGCCATGGCCGACCAGGCCCGCACCATCCGCATCCCGGTGCACATGGTCGAGGTCATCAACAAGCTCGCCCGCGTGCAGCGCCAGATGCTCCAGGACCTGGGCCGCGAGCCCACCCCGGAGGAGCTGGCCAAGGAACTCGACATGACCCCCGAGAAGGTCATCGAGGTCCAGAAGTACGGCCGTGAGCCGATCTCGCTGCACACCCCCCTCGGTGAGGACGGCGACAGCGAGTTCGGTGACCTGATCGAGGACTCCGAGGCGGTCGTCCCGGCCGACGCGGTCTCCTTCACCCTGCTCCAGGAGCAGCTGCACTCGGTGCTGGACACCCTGTCCGAGCGCGAGGCGGGCGTGGTCTCGATGCGCTTCGGCCTGACCGACGGTCAGCCGAAGACGCTGGACGAGATCGGCAAGGTCTACGGCGTGACGCGTGAGCGCATCCGCCAGATCGAGTCGAAGACCATGTCGAAGCTGCGCCACCCGTCGCGCTCCCAGGTGCTGCGCGACTACCTGGACTGACCTGCCGTCAGCCCGAGTCACGCGAACGGGCCCCTCCGCCGCCGGCGGAGGGGCCCGTTCGCGTGTGCGGGGTCGCCCGATGGGGTGGCGGGCGGGCGGAGCGGCGGCACGGAGGGTGAACGGATGACTACGCTGGGCAGGTTGTCGCATTCCGTGCGGTGCCTTCGTCAGCACGCCGATCCCCCCTGGAGAACCAGTGCCCATCCTGGACACGTTCGCGCCCCGGCTCCGTCGCCGGGCGGTCGCGCTCGTCGCGCTGGCGGCCCTGCCCGCCCCGCTGATCGCGCTGGGCTCGGCCGCGCCGGCCGCCGCGCAGCGGCGGATCATCGGCGGGACGGAGACCAGCACGGGCGAGCACCCGTGGATGGTGGCGCTGGCCAGCCGGCAGCAGTTCGGGTCGGCCCGCTCGGGGCAGTTCTGCGGCGGCGCGCTGATCAGCCCGACCAAGGTGGTGACGGCGGCGCACTGCTTCTACGACGAGAACACCGCCCGCCCGACCGACCGGCCCGGGCTGCGGGTGATCGTCGGCCGGGACGACCTGCGGGGGACGGCGGGCCGCGAGGTGGCGGTGCGGGGGGTGTGGATCGACCCCGGTTACAGCTTCGCCGCGAACACCCGGGACGTGGCGGTGCTCACGCTCGCCGAGCCGCAGAACGACCGGCCGGCGCTGGAGCTGGTGAACCCGGGCGAGACCGAGCCGTACGCGCCGGGCACGCCGGCCACGGTGTTCGGCTGGGGCGACACCCGGGGCAACGGCAGCTACGCGAACACGCTGCGCCGGGTGACGTTGCCGATCATCTCGGACGCGGCCTGCGGGCACGCCTACCCGGGCGGCCCGGACAGCGCGTACGACGCGCGCAGCATGGTGTGCGCGGGTGAGCAGCAGGGCGGGCGGGACGCGTGCCAGGGTGACAGCGGCGGTCCGCTGGTGGTGGCAGGTCGGCTGGCCGGGCTGGTCTCCTGGGGCGCGGGCTGCGCGGAGGCCGAGCACCCCGGGGTGTACACCCGGATCTCGGCGGTGGCGGAGGCCGTGCACAACGTGATGTGACCGACCGGCCACCGTCCGGATGGTCGTGGAAACGCCACGGCCGGGCGACCCGCCCCGAAGGGTGGGCCGCCCGGCCGTTCAGGCAGCTCGGCGGACGAGCGGGAGCGTCAGCGCTCGCTTTCCTCGGCCGTCGCCGAGGTGCCGGAGAGGCGGTTGCTCTCGTCGTGTATCTCGACGGCGATCTTCTTGAGCTCGGGCTCGAACTTACGCCCGTGGTGGGCACAGAACAGCAGCTCTCCGCCGCTGGAGAGAACGACGCGCAGGTAGGCCTGAGCGCCGCAACGGTCGCAGCGGTCTGCCGCGGTGAGCGGGCTCGCAGGGGTCAGAACAGTAGTCACGTCGCCTCTTCTCTAGCTCGACGAGCTGTGTACCAGGATCAACATCCAACCAGGTCGAATTCGTTCCCGCTCGTGGCTTTTCTCTTTGAGGATTCTGCTGTCGCGTTGATGAGGACGTGCCCCGGGCACCGGTGGTTCATGCGTACCGATTCCCACGGCCTGCCGATCACCTCGAACGCCCGATCGGGCCGGGGTGCGAGGTCCGCGTAGCATAATCCTCCGCTGGGTTGGAGCATAAGCCCCGTCCCGAACCCTGTTTGACCGCATCGCAGCAGCTCCGCCGCCCTCCCCGGTCGTCCGGGTCCGCCAGGACCCGTGGTGTCCGGCGGAGATGGCAGGCTGGGGGCCGCGTCCGCGGTGGAAGTCGTGTTCGCGCAGCGCGTACAAGGCGCGCGGACCTCAGCGGCGGAAGTCTCAGTTGCTGAGAGCATGCGGGGGTGTCCGTCAACATCGTGGAGGAGTGCAGAGCGTGAGTGGAGAAAAGACCGTCCCGTCCTCTCTGGTGACCGGAGAGGGCGGGTCCGACTACACCGCGCGGCATCTGCTCGTCCTGGAGGGGCTGGAGGCGGTCCGCAAGCGGCCGGGCATGTACATCGGGTCGACCGACAGTCGCGGCCTGATGCACTGCCTGTGGGAGATCATCGACAACTCGGTGGACGAGGCCCTCGGCGGCTTCTGCGACCACATCGATGTGCTGCTGCACCAGGACGGCTCGGTCGAGGTGCGGGACAACGGCCGCGGCATCCCGGTCGACGTGGAGCCCAAGACCGGGCTGTCCGGCGTCGAGGTGGTGATGACCAAGCTGCACGCGGGCGGCAAGTTCGGCGGCGGCTCGTACGCGGCCTCCGGCGGTCTGCACGGCGTCGGCGCCTCGGTGGTGAACGCGCTGTCCGCCCGGCTGGACGTGGAGGTGGACCGCAGCGGCACCACGCACGCGATCAGCTTCCGGCGCGGCACCCCCGGCGTGTTCGCCGCGGACGGGCCGGAGGCGAAGTTCGAGGCCGGCAGCGGGATGACCAAGAAGGGCAAGGCCACCCGCGGCCGCACCGGCACCCGGATCCGCTACTGGGCGGACCGGCAGATCTTCCTGAAGGACGCCAAGCTCTCGCTGGAGTCGCTGCACAGCCGGGCCCGGCAGACCGCGTTCCTGGTCCCCGGCCTGACCATCGTGGTGCGCGACGAGCGGCTCACCGAGAGCGACGAGGTCCAGGAGGAGACCTTCCGCTTCGACGGCGGGATCAGCGAGTTCTGCGAGTTCCTGGCCCCCGACCGCCCGGTCTCCGACGTGCTGCGGCTGCGCGGCGAGGGCACCTTCAAGGAGACCGTCCCGGTCCTCGACGAGCTCGGCCACATGACCCCCACCGAGGTCACCCGCGAGCTCGGGGTGGACATCGCGCTGCGCTGGGGCGCCGGTTACGACACCACGCTGCGCTCCTTCGTCAACATCATCTCCACCCCCAAGGGCGGCACCCACGTCAACGGCTTCGAGCGGCAGCTCGCCAAGACCGTCAACGAGGCGCTGCGGGCCAGCAAGCTGCTGCGGGTCGCCGAGGACGACGTCACCAAGGACGACGCGCTGGAGGGTCTGACCGCGGTGGTCACCGTCCGGCTCGCGGAGCCGCAGTTCGAGGGCCAGACCAAGGAGGTGCTCGGCACCTCGGCGGCCACCCGGATCGTCGCCGCGGTGGTGGCCAAGGAGTTGAAGAACTTCCTGACCTCCGCCAAGAAGGACGAGAAGCTCCAGGCCCGGGCCGTGCTGGAGAAGGTCGTGGCCGCCGCCCGCACCCGGGTCGCCGCCCGGCAGCACAAGGAGGCGCAGCGCCGGAAGACCGCGCTGGAGACCTCCTCGCTGCCCGCCAAGCTGGCCGACTGCCGCAGCGACGACGTGGACCGCAGCGAACTGTTCATCGTCGAGGGCGACTCGGCGCTCGGCACCGCCAAGCTGGCCCGCAACTCCGAGTTCCAGGCGCTGCTGCCGATCCGCGGCAAGATCCTGAACGTCCAGAAGGCCTCGGTGAGCGACATGCTCAAGAACGCCGAGTGCGCCTCGATCATCCAGGTGATAGGAGCGGGCTCCGGCCGGACCTTCGACATCGACCAGGCGCGCTACGGCAAGGTCATCTTCATGGCCGACGCCGACGTCGACGGCTCGCACATCCGCACCCTGCTGCTGACGCTGTTCCACCGCTACATGCGGCCGATGGTCGAGCAGGGCCGGGTGTTCGCCGCGGTGCCGCCGCTGCACCGGATCGAGCTGACCAACCCCAAGCGCGGTCAGGAGAAGTACCACTACACCTACTCGGACGCCGAACTGCGGCGCACGCTGCTGGAGTTCCAGGGCAAGGGGCTGCGCTGGAAGGACCCGATCCAGCGCTACAAGGGCCTCGGCGAGATGGACGCCGACCAGCTCGCCGAGACCACGGTGGACCCGCGGCACCGGATCCTGCGCCGGATCAACCTGGGCGACCTGGAGTCCGCGGAGAAGACCTTCGACCTGCTGATGGGCAACGACGTCGCGCCGCGGCGGGAGTTCATCGTCGACTCGGCGGCCACCCTGGACCGGTCCCGGATCGACGCCTGAGCAGTGCGTGCCGAAGGGCTCTCCACCCACGGGTGGAGAGCCCTTCGGCGTGCGGTTCAACCCTCGCTCCGAGGATCCGGCGGCGCGCGCTCCGTAGCGTTCGGGGTGTCAGCGAAACCCCGTCCGGGAGGCACCCGAAATGACCGCCCTGTCCAACGTCCTGATCGCCGTCGCCGTGATCGTCCTGGTGGTGGGCCGGCAGCTGCGGGCCCGTCGGCTGGACACCGAACGCCGGTTCTGGCTGCTGCCGCTGGTGCTGGCCGCCGTCGCGCTGCGCGACCCGGTGCTGATCGACCCGCACCACGAGGCCGCCGCCACCGCCGTCCTGCTGGGCTCGCTGGTCACCACCCTCGGCATGGGCTGCGCCTGGGGCTGGACCATGCGGATCTGGCGCGACGGGGACGGCGCGCTGTGGACCCGGGGCTCCACCGCCACGGTGTTCGCCTGGGTCGGCGCGATCGTGGTCCGGGGCGCCTGGTACGGGGTGGGCGCCGCGCTGCACGTCCACCAGTCCAGCAGCGTGCTGATGCTGTCGCTGGCCCTGCTGCTGCTGGTCCGCTCGGTGGCCGTGAACTGGCGGGCCCACCAGCTGGACGGCAAGCAGCACGGCCTGGCCGCCTGACGGCCCGTCCGTCGCCCGCCGCCGAACCCCCGGAGGGTTCGGCGGCGCCGCCGTCCGCGCGCAGGTGAGAGAGGATCAACCGGTGAGCACCCTGGAACGCTGGACCCGATGGCCGGCCGGCGACGTCCCGATCCGCGAGCGCAGCTCCCGGGCCCGGATCGTGCTGTCGCTCTTCGGCCGGATCGCGATGCTGTCGGCCGTGCTGTTCGGGACGTTCGCCGAACACCGGTACTCGGGCTGGCGGTTGCTGCCGCCGATCGGCTGGATCGCCGCTGCGGCGGGCCTGTTCACCGGCTGGTTCCTGTCCTGCCGGGCGCAGCGGCTGTGGCCCGCGCTGGGCTGTGCGGCCGGCCTGCTGGTGGTGGCCGGACTGGCTCACGAGGGCGGTGCGGACACCCTGGCCTCGGTGGTCTGGTGCGGCCTCGCGGTGCTCGCCGTGATCCGCCTGCCGCTGGCCGCCGGACTGCTCACCGCCGGTGCCGCACTGGCCAGTTACGGGCTCGGCTCGGGCGATTCGCTGCTGGTGATGCTGGCCGTCGCGGGCGGCATCGGCCTGCTCGGCTACCTGCTGCGGCTGGACAGCCAGGCCCGCTCCGCGCAGCGCGCCCTGCTCGCCCAGGAGCGGGCGGCGCAGGCCGCGCAGGCGGAGTCCGCGGCGCTCGCCGAGCGGGCCAGGATCGCCCGGGAGATCCACGACGTGCTGGCGCACAGCCTGTCCGCGCAGCTGGTGCACCTGGAGGCGGCCCGGCTGATGCTGGACGCCGGCGCCGAGCGGGCCGAGGTCCGCGAACGGATCGTCGCCGCCCGGCGGATGGCCCAGGACGGCCTGTCCGAGACCCGGCAGGCGCTGTCCGCGCTGCGCGGCGAGTTCGCCCCGGTCGCCGAGTTCGTGGCCGAGCTGGCCGCCCAGTCCGGGGCCGAGCTGACCGTCGACGGGGTTCCCAGGCCGCTGCCCGCCGAGCCCGGCCTGGCGGTGCGCCGGACCGCGCAGGAGGCGCTCACCAACGCCCGCAAGCACGCTCCGGGCGGCCGGGTCGCCGTCCGACTCGCCTACCTGGAAGGCTCGGTGGAGCTGACGGTGCGCAACTCCGGTGCGCCGCGCGGGGCCGACCCGATGCTAGGCGACAGCGGGAGCGGGTACGGTCTGCTCGGGATGCGCGAACGCGCGGAGTTGCTCGGCGGCGAACTGCTGGCGGGCCCCGAGGACGGAGGATGGCGCGTGCTGCTGCGGGTGCCGGCGTGACGGTCGATCAGATCAGCGTGGTGGTCGCCGACGACCAGACCGTGGTCCGGGAAGGCATCGTGATGCTGCTCGGCCTGCTGCCGGGCATCACGGTGGTCGGCTCGGCCGCGGACGGCGAGGAGGCGGTCCGGCTGGTCGCCGAACACGCCCCCGACGTGGTCCTGATGGACCTGCGGATGCCGCGCTGCGACGGGGTGGAGGCGACCCGCCGGATCCGCGCCGGGCACCCCGGCACCGAGGTGGTGGTGCTCACCACCTACGCCGACGACGACTCGCTGTTCTCCGCGCTGCAGGCCGGGGCCCGCGGCTTCCTGACCAAGGACGCCGGCGCGGAGGAGATCGCCCGCGCGGTCTCGGACGTCCGCTCGGGCGCGGCCGGGCTCTCCCCGCAGGTGCAACTGCGGCTGCTGGAGCGCCTGTCGGGCGCACCGGCAGCCCCGGTAGCCCCGGCCGTCCCTGCTGCGCCGGCGCCGGCGGCGTCGGGGTCCGAGGGCGGCCCGGTGCGTCGGCCCGCGCTGCCGGACGGGTTGACCCAGCGGGAGGCCGAGGTGCTGGCGCTGATCGCGGCCGGACTGTCCAACGCCGAGATCGCCGGAAGGTTGTTCGTCAGCCCCGCGACGGTGAAAACACATATCAACAACCTTTTCGCCAAGACGGCGGTGCGGGACCGCGCCCAGGCCGTGGCGTACGCCTTCAAGCATGGAATTTCGGACGGTTCGTAAACCCACCCTCCTGTAGCTGGTTCGGGTGAACGTATCTGCACGGGTTTCGTGGTGCGGTTTGTGACGCTCCATCATGGTTCGGTCGGAGTGACCGGAATGATGGGGTGTCGGCAGTGGCACAGCAGCAGAGAGTCGACTGGTGGGCCGCGGCCTCCCGGCCCCGACTGGTGGCGCAGCGGCGGCGGATCGCGGAGCCGCCGGTCCCGCCGGTGGAGCGGGCCGGGCGCGAGGTGTACCGGAGCGTCCAGGAGAGCGACGCGTTCCAGGACATCCGGCGCGGCTACCGCTCGTTCGTGTTCCCGGCCAGCGCCGGGTTCCTGGCCTGGTACCTGCTGTTCGTGGTGGCCCAGGCGTTCGCGCCCGAGCTGATGCGGCGCCAGATCGCCGGACCGCTCAACCTGGCCTGGCTGCTCGGCCTCGGCCAGTTCGTCTCCACCTTCCTGCTCACCTGGCTCTACGCCCGCAACGCCCGCACCAAGCGCGACCGAGCAGCCCTCGAACTGCGCTGGGACACCCAGGACCAACTGCGATGACCCCACACCCCAGCCACGGCCTCGCGGTGGCGCTGTTCGCCGTCGTCGTCGCGGTCACCCTGACCATCACCGTCTGGGTCGGCCGCCGCGGCCACGCCGCCGAGGACTTCTACGCCGGCGGCCGCGACTTCTCGCCGCTGCAGAACGGCTTCGCCCTGTCGGGCGACTACCTGTCGGCCGCCTCCTTCCTCGGCGTCACCGGCCTGATCGCGCTGTACGGCTACGACGGCGTGCTCTACAGCATCGGCTTCCTGGTCGCCTGGCTGGTCGTGCTGATGCTGGTCTCCGAACTGGTCCGCAACGCCGGCCGCTACACCCTGGCCGACGTGCTGGCGCTGCGGATGCGCCAGCGCCCCGTGCGGGCCGCGGCCGGTCTGGCGTCGATGGTCGTCACCCTGATGTACCTGATCGCGCAGATGGTCGGCGCGGGCAGCCTGGTCGCCCTGCTGCTCGGCACCGACAGCGGCGCCGCCAAGGGCTGGACCATCGTCGGCGTCGGCGGCCTGATGATCGTCTACGTCACCGTCGGCGGCATGCGCGCCACCACCTGGATCCAGATCGTCAAGGCCTTCCTGCTGGTGGCCGGTTCGGTGCTGCTGACGGTGCTCGTGCTGGCCCGCTTCCACGGCGACCTGGGCGCGCTGATGCACTCCGCCGCGCAGCACAGCGGCGTCGGCGACCGGTACCTGCAGCCCGGCCTCAAGTACGGGGCCAGCACCACCAGTCGACTGGACTTCGTCAGCCTCGGCCTGGCCCTGGTGCTCGGCACCGCCGGCCTGCCGCACATCCTCAGCCGGTTCTACACCGTGCCCACCGCGCGGGCCGCCCGGCGCTCCACGATGTGGGCGATCGGCCTGATCGGCTGCTTCTACCTGATGGCCATCGTGCTCGGCCTCGGGGCCGGCGCGCTGGTCGGCGCGAAGGCCGTCAAGGCCGCCAACTCCGCCGGCAACACGGCCGTTCCGCTGCTGGCCCTGGACCTCGGGGGCGGCCCCGACTCCACCTGGGGCCTGCTGCTGTTCGCGGTGATCTCCGCGATCGCCTTCGCCACCATCCTCGCCGTGGTCGCCGGCCTGACGCTGGCCTCCTCCGCGGCCTTCGCCCACGACCTCTACGCGAGGGCCTGGCGGCGGCCCGAGAAGCGGCAGGTCTCCGAGCGCGAGGAGGTCATCGCGGCGCGGATCTCCGCCGTCGTCATCGGCGGACTCGCCGTCGTGCTCAGCCTGTTCGCGCAGAAGCTGAACGTCGCCTTCCTGGTCGGCCTGGCCTTCGCGGTGGCCGCCTCGGCGAACCTGCCGACGCTGCTGTACTCGCTGTTCTGGAAGCGCTTCACCACGCGCGGCGCGGTCTGGTCGGTGTACGGCGGGCTGATCCCCGCGGTGGTGCTGGTGCTCTTCTCGCCGGTCGTCTCGGGTTCGAGGACGGCGGTCTTCCCCGGCCTGGACTTCCACTGGTTCCCGCTGGAGAACCCGGGGCTGGTCTCCATCCCGCTCGGCTTCCTGGCCGGGTGGCTGGGGACGGTGCTGGGCAGGGAGACCGCCGACGAGGACGGCTTCGCCGAACTGGAGGTCCGTGCGCTCACCGGAGCCGGAGCGGCGTAGCGCGGCCCCTCAGGGGGCGAGGGCGGTCAGGGAGACGACGTCCATCCGGGACGGGGTGCCCGGGGCCTTGCCGCAGCTCTCGGGGCGGGGCGGTTCGGCGGCGCTCTCGACCACGGTGGCCCGCCAGCGGCGGCCGTCGGTGTGGTGGACGTCGACCAGCCAGTGGTCGCCGGCGCGGGTCTGATGCATGGTCAGGGCGTCGGCGGCCGTCTCGGCGGTGAGGTCGCGGACGGCGTGCTCCGCGGCCTGGGCGGGGCGGGGCCAGTAGGAGCGGCCGCGGGAGTGCCCGGGGACGGTGTGGCCGGCGGCGGTGGCGGCGAGGACGTCCTTGGCGGACTCGGCGGTGAGGCGGCCGTACGCGTAGCCGTGCGGGAGCACCAGCATGGTGGGGGAGAAGCGGTGGCCGCCGAGGTGGGTGACCTCCCAGACCTCGCTGTGGCCGGCGGCGGCGAGGTCGGCGGCGAGCGGCCGGCCGAGCAGCGCGCAGCAGCGGTCGCGGCGGCCGTTGGTGCACACCAGGGCGATCGGGTCGCCGACGTGCTCGGTGCCGAAGGAGCCGTGCCGGCCCGCGCCGAGGGCGGCGAAGTCGAGGTCGAGCAGGGCGGCCGGGGAGTCGAGGTGGGCCCGGCGGACCCACGGGTCCCCGGGGGCGGTGTGGGCGATCAGCACCTCGTGGCGGGCGGCGGTGTCGGTGTCGGCGTGCCGTCCGGGGCGGCGGATCAGGGCGATCCGGACGCCGGTGCCCTCGGCGGCCCGGTCGAGGGCGGCGCCGAGTTCGGGGTCGAGGTGGCTGCCGGTGAGCGCCTTCGCGCCCCAGGGGCCGGGCTGTTCGAGCAACAGCCAGGTGGTGGCGGTGGCCGCGGTGGCGGCCAGCGGCTCGGTCAGTTCGCGCGACAGCGTCGTACAGGTGCTCACCGGGCCCACCCTAGTTGGGTCGGGGCCCGGCGGGGCGTCAGGCGGTGGCGAGCAGGCGCCGGACGGCGCGGCCGGCCCGGTCGGCGGCGTGCGGGTCGTGCCGGAGCTGGATCGACTGGTCGGCGGCCAGGGCGATGCCGCGCAGTTCGAAGAGCAGCTGGTCGAGGTCGGCGCCGGGGCTCAACCCGCCCGCGGCCAGGCCCGCTTCGAGCTCGCCGAGGACGAAGGCGTCCCAGCGGTCGAGGGCCTCGCGGACCCGGTCGCGGACCGCTCCGGGCCGGGCGTCGAACTCGGCGGCGACCGCGGTGAGGAAGCAGCCGGTGTGTCCGTCGGCGGTCATGTAGGCGAACCAGGCGTCGTGGGCGCGGATCAGCCGGTCGGGTCCGGGGCGGGCGCCGGCCAGCGGGGCGAGGACGGTGGCGCGGAAGCGGGTCACGGCTTCGTCGACGACCGCCAGGTGGAGTTCCTCCTTGGTGCCGAACGGGCCGATCACGCCGGCCTTGCTCATGCCCAGGTCGTCGGCGAGGACCCCGATGGTGACGCCCTCCAGGCCGTGGGCGACGGCCAGGGCGAGGGTGCGGTCGAGGATCCGGGCGCGGGTGGCGGCGGCTTCGGCGACGGACTTGCGCGGGCTCATCCGGCGAGCATAACCTGACGACCGTTCGCTATTAACGATCGGTCGTTCGCTATAGCCTTGCGCGGACGGCCCTGCCCCGGGGGAGGGGACATGCGGATCCACCATCTCAACTGCGGTTCACTGCGCACCATCGAGCACCAGGGCGAGCAGCGGCCGGCGGTCTGCCACTGCCTGCTGCTGGAGACCGACCGCGACGGACTGGTGCTGGTCGACACCGGCCTGGGCACCGCCGACGTCACCGGCCCGGACCGCACCCTGAGCGCCGAGTTCCGGGGCCGCGCCCAACCCGTGCTCGACCTGGCCGAGACGGCGCTGCACCAGGTCCGGGCGCTCGGCCACCACCCGCGGGACGTCCGGCACATCCTGCTCACCCACCTGGACCTCGACCACGCCGGCGGCCTGCCCGACTTCCCCGACGCCGAGGTGCACCTGCTGGAGGCCGAGCAGCGGGCCGCGCTCGGCGCACCCGGCCCGCACCCGGAGGACCGCAGCCGCTACCGGCCCGCGCACTGGGCGCACCGTCCCGCCTGGGCGGTCCACCAACGGGCCGACGGCGAGCCCTGGTTCGGCTTCGACGCCGTCCGCCCGCTGCCGGGGCTGGCCGAAGACTTGGCGATCGTCCCGCTCGGCGGGCACTCCGCCGGGCACGCCGCGGTCGCCGTCCGCGACGCCGGGCGCGAGCGTTGGCTGCTGCACTGCGGCGACGCGTACTACTTCCACCGCGAGATCGACCCGGACCGCCCGGCCGGCCACCCGGGCATGGACGTGCTGCAGCAGCTCACCGAGGTGGACCGGCCGCTGCGGCTGGGCAACCACGC
Source organism: Streptomyces sp. TLI_171 (assembly GCF_003610255.1). Classification (GTDB taxonomy): domain Bacteria; phylum Actinomycetota; class Actinomycetes; order Streptomycetales; family Streptomycetaceae; genus Kitasatospora. Next base: position 5,423,103 of record NZ_RAPS01000001.1, read on the forward strand.
CCGGCTGCGCGAGCTGGTGCGCGAACACGGCGGGCAGGTGGTGCCGTTCAGCTCGCACGACCCGTGGGAGTACGCCCGGCTGACGGCCGAACAGTGACGGAAGGGGGGCGCCCGGAACGGGCGCCCCCCTTCAGCACGGTCGGCCGGCCGTCACATCCGGGTGCCGACCGCGGCGATCCGGGTCGGCACCGGGGTGCCGGAGCCGTCGCGCCGCGGGTCGCGCTCCGGCAGGGTGACCGGCTGGCCGTTCGCGGCCGCGCCGAGCGCGGGCAGCGAACCGGCCCAGGCGAAGGCCAGGCTGTCCTCGCCGCGCAGGAAGCGCTGGCAGCGGACGCCGCCGGTGGCCCGGCCCTTGCGCGGGTACTGGTCGAACGGGGTGAGCTTCCAGCTGGTCTGCTCCGCGCCGGCCAGCGTGCCCGAGGCGGCCGCCACCGAGAGGACCACCGCGTCCTCGGCCGGGTCGACGGCGGTGAAGCTGAGCACCCGGGCGCCGTCGGCGAGCTTGATGCCCGCCATGCCGCCGGCCGGCCGGCCCTGCGGGCGGACCTGGCCCGCCTGGTAGCGCAGCAACTGGGCGTCCGAGGTGAGGAAGACCAGGTCCTCCTCGCCGGTGCGCAGCTCGACCGCGCCGATCACGGCGTCGCCGTCCTTGAGCGCGATCACCTCGAACTCGTCCTTGTTGGCGGGCCATTCGGGCACCACCCGCTTGACCACGCCCTGCACGGTGCCGAGCGCCAGGCCCGGCGAGGACTCGTCCAGCGTGGTCAGCGCGAGGGCCTTCTCGTCGCCGTCCAGGCGGAGGAACTCGGAGACCGCGGCGCCGCCGGACAGCGCCGTGGTGCCCGGGGGCAGCGCGGGCAGGTCGATCACCGGCAGGCGCAGCACCCGGCCGGCCGAGGTGACCACGCCGATGTCGCCGCGCGCGGTGGCCGGGACGGCGGAGACCAGCACGTCGTGCTTGGCGCGGGCCGGCTCGCCGGCGGCGGGCTCCAGGTCGAAGGTGCGGGCGAGCAGGCCGGTGGAGGAGAGCAGCACCCGGCACGGGTCGTCGGCGACCTCCAGCGGGACCGCGAGCGCGGCGGCGGGGGCGGACCCGGCCTCCAGCAGCACGGTGCGCCGCTCGGTGCCGAACTGCTTGGCGACGGCGCCGAGTTCGGAGGAGACCACGGAGCGCAGCCTGCTGTCGGACTCCAGGATCTCGGTCAGCTCGGCGATCTCCTTGAGCAGCTTGGCCTGCTCGGTCTCCAGCTCCACCCGGTCGAAGCGGGTGAGCCGGCGCAGCGGGGTGTCGAGGATGTACGCCGTCTGCGTCTCGGAGATGCCGAAGCGCTCCATCAGACGGTCCTTGGCCTGGCCCGCGTTGTCGCTGCTGCGGATGATCGCGATGACCTCGTCGATGTCGACCAGCGCGATCAGCAGGCCCTCGACCAGGTGCAGCCGCTCCTGGCGCTTGCGGCGGCGGAAGTCGCTGCGCCGCTTGACCACCGTGAAGCGGTGGTCGACGTAGACCTCCAGCAGCTCCTTCAGGCCCAGCGTCAGCGGCTGGCCGTCGACCAGCGCCACGTTGTTGATGCCGAAGGTCTCCTCCATCGGCGTCAGCTTGTACAGCTGCTCCAGCAGCGCCTCGGGGACGAAGCCGTTCTTCACCTCGATGACCAGCCGCAGGCCGTGCTCGCGGTCGGTGAGGTCCTTGACGTCGGCGATGCCCTGCAGCTTCTTCGCGTTGACCAGGTCCTTGATCTTCGCGATCACCTTCTCCGGGCCGACCGAGTACGGCAGTTCGGTGACCACGATGCCCTTGCGGCGGGCCGTCACGTCCTCGATCGAGGTGGTGGCGCGGATCTTGAAGGTGCCACGGCCGGACTCGTACGCGTCCCGGATGCCGGACAGGCCGACGATCCGACCGCCGGTGGGCAGGTCAGGACCGGGGACGAACCGCATCAGGGTGTCGAGGTCCGCGGTCGGATGCTTGATCAGGTGCCGGGCGGCGGCGACCACTTCGGACAGGTTGTGCGGCGGCATGTTGGTGGCCATGCCGACCGCGATGCCGGTGGCGCCGTTGACCAGCAGGTTCGGGAACGCCGAGGGGAGCACCTGCGGCTCCTGCTCGGAGCCGTCGTAGTTCGGGCCGAAGTCGACGGTGTCCTCGTGGATCGACTCCACCATCGACATCGAGGCGGCGGTCAGCCGGGACTCGGTGTAGCGCATCGCGGCCGGCGGGTCGTCGTTGCCGAGCGAGCCGAAGTTGCCGTGGCCGTCGATCAGCGGCAGCCGCATCGAGAACGGCTGCGCCAGGCGGACCACGGCGTCGTAGATCGAGGCGTCGCCGTGCGGGTGCAGACGGCCCATCACCTCGCCGACCAGGCGCGCGCACTTGACGTGGCCGCGGTCCGGGCGCAGGCCCATCTCGTTGGCCTGGTAGAGGATCCGGCGGTGCACCGGCTTCATGCCGTCGCGGGCGTCGGGAAGTGCCCGGGAGTAGATCACCGAGTAGGCGTACTCCAGGAACGAGCCCTGCATCTCGTCCACGACATCGACATCGAGGATGCGCTCCTCGAAGTCACCGGGCGGCGGGGTGGGCGAACTGCGGCGGGCCATCGCTGCGGGGCTCCCTTGCGGTACATGGGGGGTGGGCGGACGCGGGCGTGAACGCCCCCCATTGTGGACCCTCGGTGGGACACCCCCCGTCACCCGGGCCGCTTCCGCCGCTGGCGAACGCGTCCCGGGTGCGGACACCTGACGGCGGCGCCGGGCGTTGCACCACAATGGGGGACGTCACACGCCCCCGGCCCGGACACTCCGGAACCGACGACGGGAAGGACCCCGCATGGCCAACCCCGCGCCCGCAAGCGGCCTCGCCATCACCGAACACCGCCTGGCCAACGGCCTGCGCGTGGTGCTCTCCGAGGACCACCTCACCCCGGTCACCGCGGTGTGCCTGTGGTACGACGTGGGCTCCCGGCACGAGGTCAAGGGGCGCACCGGGCTCGCCCACCTCTTCGAGCACCTGATGTTCCAGGGCTCGGCGAACGTCTCCAACAACGGTCACTTCGAACTGGTCCAGGGCGCCGGCGGCTCGCTCAACGGCACCACCAGCTTCGAGCGCACCAACTACTTCGAGACCATGCCCGCGCACCAGCTGGAGCTCGCGCTCTGGCTGGAGGCCGACCGGATGGGTTCGCTGCTGGCCGCCCTGGACGACACGTCCATGGAGAACCAGCGCGACGTGGTGAAGAACGAGCGCCGCCAGCGCTACGACAACGTGCCCTACGGCACCGCGTTCGAGAAGCTCACCGCGCTGTCCTTCCCCGACGGCCACCCCTACCACCACACCCCGATCGGCTCGATGGCCGACCTGGACGCCGCCACGCTGGAGGACGCCCGCGCGTTCTTCCGCACCTACTACGCGCCGAACAACGCGGTGCTGGCGATCGTCGGCGACCTCGACCCGGAGCAGACCATCGCCTGGGTGGAGAAGTACTTCGGCTCCATCCCCGCCCACGACGGCAAGCAGCCGCCGCGCGACGGCACGCTGCCCGACACCATCGGCGCCGAGGTCCGCGAGCTGATCCGCGAGGACGTCCCGTCCCGCGCGCTGATGGCCGCCTACCGCCTCCCGCACGACGGCACCCGCGAGGCGGACGCCGCCGACCTGGCGCTGACCATCCTCGGCAGCGGCGAATCGTCCCGCCTGTACAACCGGCTGGTGCGCCGCGACCGGACCGCCGTCGCGGCCGGGTTCGGCCTGCTGCGGCTGGCCGGCGCGCCCTCGCTCGGCTGGCTGGACGTCAAGGCCGGGGCGGGCGCCACCCTGGAGACGATCGAGGCCGCCGTCGACGAGGAGCTCGCCCGGTTCGCCGCCGAGGGCCCGACCGCCGAGGAACTGGAGCGCGCCCAGGCCCAGATCGAGCGCGAGTGGCTGGACCGGCTCACCACGGTGGCCGGCCGCGCCGACGAACTCTGCCGGTTCGCCGTGCTGTTCGGCGACCCCAAGCTGCTGGGCAGCGCCCTGTCGAAGGTCCTCGACGTCACCGCCGAGGAGGTCAAGGCCGTCGCCGCCGCCCGCCTGCGCCCCGACAACCGGGCGGTGCTGGTGTACGAGCCGACCACCGACGACAGCGACGACAGCGACCAGAACGAGGAGGCGGCGGCGTGAGCGAGTACACCCCCGCGATGGACTTCCACCCGCAGCCGCAGCCCGGAACCCCCAGCCCGTGGGCGTTCCCGGCCCCCGAACGGCTGACCCTGGGCAACGGCCTGACGGTGCTCCACAGCCACCGGCCCGGCCAGCAGCTGGTCGCCGTCGACATGGTGCTGGACGCGCCGCTGGCCGCCGAGCCCGAGGGCCTGGACGGCGTCGCCTCGATCCTGTCCCGGGCGCTGTCCGAGGGCACCGACACGCTCACCGCGGAGGAGTTCGCGGGCGAGCTGGAGCGGGCCGGCGCCACCCTGGACACGCACGCCGACCACCCGGCGATCCGGGTCTCGCTGGAGGTCCCGGCCTCCCGCCTGGAGCGCGGCCTGACCCTGCTCGGCGACGCGCTGCGGGTGCCCGCGCTGCCCGAGGAGGAGATCGAGCGGCTGGTCGCCAACCGGCTGGACGAGATCGTCCACGAGCAGGCCAACCCGGCCCGCCGGGCCGCGAAGGCGCTGTACGCCGCGCTGTTCGCCGCGGACGACCGGCTGTCCCGGCCGCGCTCCGGCTCCACCGACACGGTGAAGCGGATCGACCGGGACGCGGTGAAGGCGTTCTACGACGCCCACCTGCGCCCGTCCACCGCCACCGCCGTGGTGGTCGGCGACCTGACCGGCATCGACCTGGCCGCGCTGCTGGAGTCCACCCTCGGCCGGTGGACCGGCGAGACCCGCGAGCCCTCGGTGCACGGCCCGGTGGCCGGCGACGACACCGGCCGGGTGATCATCGTGGACCGCCCGGGCTCGGTGCAGACCCAGCTGCTGATCGGCCGGATCGGCCCCGACCGGCACGACCCCGCGTGGGCCGCGCAGGTGCTCGGCACCTACTGCCTGGGCGGCACCCTCACCTCCCGGCTGGACCGGGTACTGCGCGAGGAGAAGGGCTACACCTACGGCGTCCGGGCGTTCGCCCAGCCGCTGCGCTCGGCCGCCGACGGCTCCGGCCGCGGGCTGCTGGCGATCAGCGGCTCGGTCGACACCGAGTCCACCGCGCCCGCGCTGCAGGACACCTGGACCATCCTGCGCACGCTGGCCGCGGAGGGCCTGACCGACGGGGAGCGCGAGGAGGCCGTGCAGTTCCTGGTCGGCGTCGCCCCGCTGAAGTTCGAGACGGCGGGCTCGGTCGCCGCCACCCTGGCCGACCAGGTCGAGCAGTACCTGCCGGACACCTACCAGGCCGAGTTCTACCGGAAGCTGGCCGAGCTCGACACCGAGGCCGCCACCCGCGCCGTGGTCGCCGCCTTCCCGCCGGACCGCCTGGTCACCGTGCTGGTCGGCGACGCCTCGGTGATCGCCGAGCCGGTCAAGGCGCTCGGCATCGGGGACGTCACGGTCATCGCCAACTGAGCCGACCGGCCACTCCCGCCGGGGGTCTGACGGAGCGTCCGCTCCGCCGGGCCCCCGGCGTCTTAATGCCTTGCGCGGCGTCGGAGCCGCGTGGGTAGATATCCCCCGACAGCGCGAGAGGCGCGCGGTCGCCACGCACGCGGAAGGAGGCGGTCACCATGCGGGTCGAGCCACGACGACGCTCCCCGAGACTGCCCCTGCGCTGTGCCTGCACCGCCTGAGCGGGCTGTTCTCCCAGCCGTCGCGCCGTACCCCCATGCTTCCCCGCCGCCGCACCGGGCGTCTTCGTGCGGCACCATGAAATCAGCGACCCAGGAGGTCGAACACCCATGTCGTACACCGAGGTACCCGGCGTCCGCGTTCCGATCCGGATGTGGACCGACCCCGCCACCGTCGAGGGCCAGGCCCTGCAGCAGCTGCGCAACATCAGCACCCTGCCCTGGCTGCACGGCCTCGCCGTGATGCCGGACGTCCACCTGGGCAAGGGCGCGACGGTCGGCTCCGTGATCGCCATGAAGGGCGCGGTCTGCCCGGCCGCGGTCGGCGTGGACATCGGCTGCGGAATGACGGCCGTGAAGTCCTCGCTCACCGCGAAGGACCTGCCCGACGACCTGTCGCACCTGCGGCACCGGATCGAGCGGGCCATTCCGGTCGGCCGCGGCCTGCACGGCGAGCCGGTCGACCCGGGCAAGCTGCACGGGCAGTCCACCGCCGGCTGGAACGACTTCTGGCAGCGCTTCGACGCCATCGCGCCCGAGGTGCGCTGGCGGCGCGAGCGGGCCGCCCAGCAGATGGCCACGCTCGGCTCCGGCAACCACTTCATCGAGCTCTGCCTGGACGACGACGGCGCGGTCTGGCTGATGCTGCACTCCGGCTCGCGGAACATCGGCAAGGAACTCGCCGAGCACCACATGTCGATCGCCCAGTCCCTGCCGCACAACCAGGGCCTGATCGACCGTGACCTCGCGGTCTTCGTCGCCGACACCCCGCAGATGGCGGCCTACCGCTCCGACCTGTTCTGGGCGCAGGAGTACGCCAAGCACAACCGGGCGCTGATGATGGCCCTGTTCCAGGACGCGGTCCGCCGCGAACTGCCCAAGGCCCGGGCCACCTTCGGCGAGATGATCTCCTGCCACCACAACTACGTGGCGGAGGAGCGCTACGACGGCGTCGACCTGCTCGTCACCCGCAAGGGCGCGATCCGGGCCGGCTCCGGCGAGTTCGGCATCATCCCCGGCTCGATGGGCACCGGTTCGTACATCGTGAAGGGCCTCGGCAACGCCGCCTCGTTCAACTCGGCCTCGCACGGCGCGGGCCGCAAGATGAGTCGGACGGCGGCCAAGAAGCGCTTCACCACCAGGGACCTGGTCGAGCAGACCGCGGGCGTGGAGTGCCGCAAGGACTCCGGCGTGGTCGACGAGATCCCCGGCGCGTACAAGCCGATCGAGAAGGTCATCGCCCAGCAGCGGGACCTGGTCGAGGTGGTGGCGCACCTCAAGCAGGTGATCTGCGTCAAGGGCTGACGCCCGGTCAGGTCAGCTGCAGGGCCAGCACGTAGACCGCTGTCCCGGCCACGATCGACAGCAGGGCGTTGCGACGCCACAGGTGCAGGCCCACGGTCGCCGCCAGTCCGGCGGCGGCCGGGCCTGCCGTGTCGAGCTGCAGGTCGCGCAGCGTGTAGACGGTCAGGATCACCATCACGCCGGTCGGCATGGTGGCGGCCAGGAACCGCAGCAGGCCCGACTCGCGGAAGCGGCCGAGCAGCACGAACGGCGCCGCGCGCAGCAGCACCGTCACCGCGAACATCGCCAGCAGGCCGGCCAGGACGTACCGCCAGTCAGGCACGACGCCTCCTCGCCAGGTAACGGGCGGTCAGCGCCAGGACGTACAGCCCCAGCGCCACCACCAGCAACTGTCCCTCCGCCACGACCAGCGCGACGAGGGCGCACAGCAGGGCGAGCACCGGACCGGGGACGTCCCGGGTGGCGCGCCAGCCGTCGACGGCGAGCACCGCGAACAGCGCGGTCAGGGCGAAGTCCAGCCCGCGCACCGTCCCCGGCAGGGCCGCCCCGAGCAGGCCGCCGGTGACGCCGCCGAGCACCCAGTAGGCCTGGCAGAAGACCTGGATCGCCACGATCCGACGGCCCGTCAGGCCGGGGCGGGCGGCGGCCAGGGCGTACGCCTCGTCGGTCAGCGCGTAGACGCTGTAGGCGCGGGCGGCCCGGCCGCGGACCTGGTGGAGCGGGAAGGACAGCCCGTAGAAGACGTGGCGGAAGTTCACCAGGAAGGTGGTGACGGCGACCGAGGCGAGCGGGGTGAGCGCCAGGAACAGGCCGATCGCCAGGAATTCCAGCGAGCCCGCGTAGATCAGCAGCGAGAAGACCGGGGCCCACCACCAGTCGAAGCCGCTCTGCACCAGCAGCACCCCGAAGGCCACGCCCAGCGGGAACAGGCCCAGCCCGACGCCGAGGGTGTCCGTGGCCGCGGCCCGTATGTCGACGTCCCGTTCAGTGGTCAGCACCCGAGGACGGTACCCCCCGGTGGCCGTGCACGAACAGGGGCCCCGGGGGAGACCCCCGGAGCCCCCGGACCGGGCCGCGCCTCAGGCGGCGGGCAGCTCGTCGAGGCCCTCCTGGACCAGCTTGGCGACGCGGTCGAGCGCCGACTCGGCGCCGTCGGCGTCGGCGGCCAGGACCACCGTGTCGCCGCCCTCGGCGCCGAGCGCGAGCAGGCCGAGCATGGAGCCGGCGTTGACCGGGTTGCCGCCCTCCTTGGCGATGGTCATCGGGACGCCCGTGGAGGTGACGGCCTTGACGAAGATGGACGCCGGACGGGCGTGCAGGCCCTCGGCCCAACCGATGGTGACGCGGCGCTCAGCCATGATGAGGTGCCTTTCAGGTGGTGCAGGGTGGTGCAGGGTTGTCTAGACCAGTGTCGCACGTCGGCGGGCCCGGAGCCCGGTGGCGCGGCACGGCCAGCCTGCCGTGCCCGGCACGCCTGGCGCCATCAGGCTCGCCGACGACTACCCTGACGACCGTGGAGCACGAGCGCGCACAGGTGGACAACGGCTATCCGCAGCACTGGGAGGCCGACGTCCTGCTGCGGGACGGCGGCACGGCCCGGATCCGGCCGATCACCGCGCAGGACGCGGACCGGCTGGTGGAGTTCTACGAGCAGGTCTCCGACCGGTCGAAGTACTTCCGCTTCTTCGCCCCGTACCCGCAGCTGTCCGACAAGGACGTCCGCCGGTTCACCCAGCACGACTACGTGAACCGGGTCGGACTGGCCCTGGTGGTCCGGGACCGGTTCATCGCCACCGTCCGCTACGACCGGACCGACAAGGACGGCCTGCCGTCCACCACCGGTACCGACGCCGAGGTGGCGTTCCTGGTGCAGGACGCCCACCAGGGGCGGGGCATCGCCTCCGCGCTGCTGGAGCACATCGCCGCGGTCGCCCAGGAACGCGGGATCCGCCGCTTCACCGCCGAGGTGCTGCCGGAGAACCGCAAGATGGTGAAGGTCTTCACCGACGCCGGCTACACCCAGCGGCGCAGCTTCGCGGACGGCGTGGTGCACCTCGAGTTCGACCTGGAGCCCACCGCCGCCTCGCTCGCCGTCATGCGGGCCCGCGAGCACCGCGCCGAAGCCCGCTCCGTGCAGCGGCTGCTGACGCCCCGTTCGGTCGCCGTGGTCGGCGTCTCGCGCAACCCGCAGTCGGTCGGCCGGGCCCTGCTGCGCGACGTCCAGGCCGGCTTCGACGGGCCGGTGTACGCGGTGAACCGCACCGCCGACCCGGGCACCGTGCTGGACGGGGCGCCCACCCACCGCTCGGTGCTGGACATCCCCGGCCCGGTCGACCTGGCCGTGATCGCGGTCCCCGAGCCCGCCGTCCCCGCCGTGGTCGCCGAGTGCGGGGCGCACGGCGTACAGGGCCTGGTGGTGGTCACCGCCGGGTACGCGGAGACCGGGCCGGACGGGCGGGACCGGCAGCGCGCGCTGGTCCGGCAGGCCCGGGCGGCCGGGATGCGGGTGATCGGGCCGAACGCCTTCGGACTGATCAACACCGACCCCGGGCACCGGCTCAACGCCTCGCTCGCCCCGGTGCTGCCCGAACGCGGCCGGTTCGGCGTGTTCTGCCAGTCCGGCGCGATCGGCGTCGCCCTGCTGGAGGCCGCCCACCGGCGCGGCACCGGCATCTCCTCCTTCGCCTCGGTCGGCAACCGGGCCGACGTCTCCGGCAACGACCTGCTCCAGTACTGGGAGGAGGACGACGCCACCGACGTGGTGCTGCTCTACTTCGAGTCCTTCGGCAATCCGCGCAAGTTCACCCGGATCGCCCGCCGGCTCGCCGCCGCCAAGCCCGTCGTGGTGCTCAAGGGCGCCCGGCACACCGGCAGCCTGCCGCCCGGCCACGCCGTCCAGCCCGCCGCCACCCGGCTGCGCGACAGCACCGTGGACGCCCTGTTCCAGCAGGCCGGCGTGATCCGGGTGGACACCATCACCGAACTCTTCGACACCGGCGAACTGCTGGCCGGCCAGCCGCTGCCGGCCGGCGGCCGGGTCGCCGTGGTCGGCAACTCCGACTCGCTCGGCCTGCTCACCTACGACACCTGCCTGAGCGCCGGCCTGCGCCCCCGCACCCCCGTCGACCTGACCACCGGCGCCGGCGGGGACAACTTCCGGATCGCCCTGGACACCGCGCTCAGCGACCCCGGCGTGGACGCGGTGATCGCCGTCGCCATCCCGCCGATCGGCGTGCACGGCCCCGACCCCGCGCCCGAACTGCTGGACGACGACCCGGAGATCGCCCGGGCCCTGCTGGACGCCGCCGACCGCGGCCGGGTCCTCGGCAAGCCGCTGCTGCTCGCCCACCTCGCCCTGCCCGGCCTGGTCGCCCGGCTGCGCGCCGGGGGAGTGCCCGCCTACCCGGCTCCCGAGCGCGCCGTGCACGCCCTCGCCGACGCCGTCCGCTACGCGAAGTGGCGCCGCCGCAACGCCGAGGCCGAGGAGACCGCCCGGGTCCCCGAACTGGAAGGCGTCGACGAGACCGCCGCCCGGGCCCTGGTCGAACGCGCCCTGACCAGCCGCGAGGCGGTCGCCGCCCGGCTGCAGGCCGGCGGCGCCCGGGTCACCCTGCCCGACGCCGAGGCCGCCGAACTGCTCGCCCGGTACGGCATCCCGGTCAGCCCGACACTGGCCGCCCCGGACGAGGGCAGCGCCGTCAAGGCGGCCGCCACGCTCGGCTACCCCGTCGCCCTGAAGGCCACCGCCGAGCACCTGCGGCACCGCCCCGACCTGGGCAGCGTCCGGCTCGACCTGACCGGCGAGGCCGAGCTGCGCCGCGCCCACCGCGAGCTGGACGCCCTGCTCGGCGGCGCCGAGCAGGCCCGGCTGGTGGTGCAGCGGCTCGCCCCGCGCGGCGTGGACACCGTGATCGGCGCGGCCGTGGACCCCGCCGTCGGCACCATCCTGTCCTTCGGCCTGGCCGGCGCCCCCGCCGAACTGCTCGGCGACCTGGCGCACCGCCTGGTCCCCGCCACCGACCGGGACGTCGCCGAGCTGATCCGCGAAGTCCGGGCCGCCCCGCTGCTGTTCGGCTGGCGCGGCGCCGAGGCGGTGGACACCGGGGCCCTGGAGGAGCTGCTGCTGCGGGTCTCCAGCCTGGTCGACGACCTGCCCGAGGTGGCCTCCGTCGACCTGGAGCCCGTGGTGGTCGCCCCGCACGGCCTCACCGTGCTCGGCGCCCGGGTGCGGATCGCCCCGCTGCCGGTCCGCACCGATCTGGGACCGCGCGCCATGAGCACGCTGTAACCTTGCGTGGTTGCCCGCTCGGCCGGACCGGGTGACCTCCGGTCCGGAAGGCCGGGAGACCCGGCGCAGTGCCACCCGCCGGAGCGGCGGGACATGCCAGGATGGAGATATGGCGAAGACCGGAACCACCACGCAGGACCTGCGGTCCGCGATCGAGCGCAGCGGCTACTACCCGGCGCTGGTCTCCGAGGCGGTGGAGTCGGCGGTGGGCCCCGAGCCGATCACCTCGTACCTGGTGCACCAGGAGACCACCTTCGACGCGAACGAGGTGCGCCGGCACGTCACCGTGCTGGTGCTCACCCCGTCCCGGTTCGTGGTCAGCCACACCGACGAGCAGAACGCCGACGCGGCCACCCCCGTCCCGTACGCCACCACCTCCACCGAGACGGTCCGGCTGGACCGGATCAACTCCGTGGTGATCAGCCGCATGGTCGCCAACCCCGAGACGTACACCCCCGGCACCCCGCCGCGCGAGGTCGTCCTGACCATCGGCTGGGGCGCGGTGCAGCGCCTCGACCTGGAGCCGGCCGGCTGCTCCGACCCGAACTGCGAGGCCGACCACGGCTACACCGGCTCCGCCACGGCCGACGACCTGTCGCTGCGGGTCAGCGAGGCCGGCGACGGACCGGAGACGGTCGCCCAGGCGCTGGTGTTCGCCCGGGCGCTGTCCGAGGCGACCGTGGCCAACGGCTGAGCCGTCGATGCACCACGGCTACGACTCCTACGAGCTGCTCGACCCCGCGGACGCCCCGGCGCCGCGCTACGGCAGCGGCGCCCTGTCCGACCTGCTGCCCACGCTGGCGGCCGGCCTCGGCGTGCCCGGGTTCCGGGGCGCGCTGCCGCTGGAGCCCGCCGACCGGGTCTGCGTGTTCCTGGTCGACGGCCTCGGCTGGGAACTGATCCGCCGTCACCCCGACTGGGCGCCGTTCCTCACCTCGCTGGTCGCCGCCGGCTCCCCGATCACCGCCGGCTTCCCGTCCACCACCGCCACCTCGCTGGCCTCGGTCGGCACCGGCCTGCCGCCCGGGCAGCACGGCCTGGCCGGGTACACGGTGGCGATCCCCGGCAGCGGGCAGCTGATGAACCAGCTGCGCTGGCAGCCGCCGGTGGACCCGCGCAGCTGGCAGCCCTACCCGACGGTCTTCGAGCTGGCGCACCGGGCGGGCGTGGCGACCGCGCAGGTCTCCTCCCCGCTGTTCGCGACCACCCCGCTCACCCAGGTCGCGCTCTCCGGCGGCAGCTTCCTCGGCCGCACCACCGGCGAGGAGCGGATGGACCGGGCCGCCGCCTGGCTGGCCGAGCACGACCGCGCCCTGGTGTACACCTACCTGAGCGAACTCGATGCCGCGGGGCACCGGTTCGGCGTCGACTCCGACGAGTGGCGGCTCACCCTGTCCACCATCGACCGGCTGGCCCGCCGTCTGGCGGAGCAGCTCCCGCCGCGCTCGGCGCTGTACATCACCGCGGACCACGGCATGATCGACGTCGCCCCGGAGAACCGGATCGACTTCGACGAGGACTGGGAGCTGTCCGCCGGCGTCGCCCTGCTCGGCGGCGAGGGCCGGGCCCGCCACGTGTACGCCCACCCCGGCGCGGCCGGCGACGTGTACGCGGTGTGGAGCGAGGTGCTGGGCGAGCAGATGTGGGTCGCCACCCGTGAACAGGCCATCGCCGCAGGCTGGTTCGGCCCGGAGGTGGACGAGCGGGTGTACAGCCGGATCGGCGACGTGGTGGCCGCCGCGCACGACGACATCGCGATCATCGCCACCCGCAACGAGCCCGGCGAGTCCCAGATGGTCGGCCTGCACGGCTCGATGACCCCCGTCGAACAGCTCGTCCCGCTGCTCGAGGTCCGCGGCTGAGCCGCCGCCGGCGCGACCGCCCCGTCAACCACCCACGCCCGAAAGGCTGAAGCTCCACCCATGGCTGAACTGGTGTTCTTCTCGGGCACGATGGACTGCGGCAAGTCGACGCTGGCCCTCCAGATGGACCACAACCACACCGCCCGCGGCCGCCAGGGCATCATCTTCACCCGCCACGACCGGGCCGGCGCCGCCACCATCTCCAGCCGGCTCGGCCTGCGCGCCGACGCGGTCGAGGTGGGCGAGGAGTTCGACTTCCAGGCCTACGTGGTCCAGCTGATGTCGTCGGGCGGCAAGGTCGACTACCTGATCTGCGACGAAGCGCAGTTCTTCTCCGCCCGCCAGATCGACCAACTCGCGCGCATCGTCGACGAGTTGGGCATCGATGTGTTCACCTTCGGGATCACCACCGACTTCCGCACCAAGCTCTTCCCCGGCTCGCAGCGGCTGATCGAACTCGCCGACCGGGTCGAGGTGCTGCAGGTCGAGGCGCTCTGCTGGTGCGGCGCCCGGGCCACCCACAACGCCCGCACCGTCGGCGGCGTGATGGTGGTCGAGGGCGCCCAGGTGGTGGTCGGCGACGTCGCCGTCAAGGAGGACGAGATCGGCTACGAGGTGCTCTGCCGCCGCCACCACCGGCGCCGCCTCACCGCCGCGACCTCCCGGGCCGCGGTGCTCTCCCCGGACGTCCTCCCCTTCGAGGGCTGACGACCCGCCAGGATGTTGCGCCAGGTGACGCGATCCGCGGGGCCGCCCCGGACCCGCCGCCCGCGCGCAACAATGGCGGCATGACCTCGTCGCCCCTGATCACCGTCGCCGAACTCGCCGCCGCGCTCGGCTCCGACCGGCCGCCCGTGCTGCTCGACATCCGCTGGGCCCTCGGCGGCCCGCCCGGTGCGGACGAGTACGCCAAGGGCCACCTGCCCGGCGCGCACTACCTCGACCTCGACCACGAACTCGCCGACCCGCCCGGCCCCGCGGGCCGCCACCCGCTGCCCGACCCCGAGCGCCTGGCCACCGCCCTGCGCCGGGCCGGGGTCGGCGCGGACCGGCCCGTGGTCGCCTACGACGCCGGTCCTGCGCTGTCCGCCGCCCGCGCCTGGTGGCTGCTGCGCTGGGCCGGCCACCCCGAGGTCCGGGTGCTGGACGGCGGACTCGCCGCCTGGCAGGCCGCCGGCCACCCGCTCACCACCGACACCCCCGCCGCCGGGGAAGGCGACTTCAAGGTCGACCCCGGCCACCTGCCCACCGTCGACGCCGCCGGGGCCGCCACCCTCGCCCGCACCGGCCTGCTGCTCGACGCCCGCGCGGGCGAGCGCTACCGCGGCGAGACCGAACCCGTCGACCCCCGGGCCGGCCACATCCCCGGCGCCGCCTCGGCCCCCACCACCGAGAACCTCGCCGCCGACGGCCGCTTCCTCCCCGCGAGCGCCCTGACGGCCCGCTTCGCCGCCCTCGGCGTCACCGACCCCGCCCGCACCGCCGTCTACTGCGGCTCCGGCGTCACGGCCGCCCACCAGGTGCTGGCCCTCGAAGTCGCCGGCCACCCGGGCGTCGCGCTCTACCCGGGCTCCTGGAGCGAGTGGTCCGCGAACCCGGCCAACCCGGCCGCGACCGGCGCCTAGCCACAGCGGAACGGGGCCCTGGGGAGGATCCCCAAGGCCCCGGAACGGCTGCGCGGCGCGCGCCGGCTCGGACTACTCCGGCTTCTTGCGGCGGGAGCCGAAGACGATCTCGTCCCAGCTCGGCACCGTGGCCCGCCGCCCGGGGCGGACGCCGTCCGCCTCGGCCTGACGGTCCGTCGTGCCGACCAGGCGGTCGCGGTGCGGCGAGACCGAACGCGGCATCAGGATGTCCGCGTAGGCCGAACCGGCGCCGACGCTCGCCGCAGGGGCGCTCGCGGCGGTCTCCTCGATCTCCTCGGGCTCCTCGGTGACCGTGGTCTCCACGCTCGGGCCGACCGGGGTGAGGTCACCGCGGTAGGACGGGACGACGTCCAGCAGGCTGGTGAGCGAGTCCCGTTCGGGCGCGGCGGCCACCGCCTCGCGCACCTCCCGGGCCTCGCGGACCTCCCGCGCCTCCCGGACCTGCATGATGCGGTCGGCGGACGGCCGCTCGATCATCGGGCGGGCCGGACGGTCCTGGGGGAGCCGGGCGATCCGCGGGATGAACGGGAAGACCGAGTCCTCCTCGCGCTCGACGTTCTCGCCGATCAGCGCGCGGGCCTCGTCGTCGTTGGGCTGCACCAGCCGCCGCGGCGGGTCGTAGGACCAGGCGGCGCGCCGGGTCTCGCCCTCGGCGCGGTAGACGAGGATGACCTCCCAGGTGCCGTCGTCGCGGCGCCAGGAGTCCCAGCGTTCGGTGTCCTTCTCGGCGCCGCGCAGCGCCAGTCGCTCGGCCACGGCCTCGCCGAGCTGCGGACCGGTGGACTCGCCGTGCCGGCGGATCGCCGTCTTGCGGGCCCGCTCGGCCATGAACGCGCGCTCCGCCAGCACCGGACCCTCGAAGCGGCGGACCCGGTCCACCGAGATCCCGGCGGCCTGGGCGACCTCCTCGGCGGAGGCACCGGCTCGTATCCGCGCCTGGATGTCACGGGGGCGGAGGTGGCTCTCCACCTCGATCTCGATCTGGCCGAGACGCGGTCGGTCACCCCGGACGGCGGCCCGCAGCCGCTCGTCGATCGGAAGGGTGTACTCCGTGCTGTCGGCAGCCTTGAGCACCAGCCGTGTGCCGTCGTTGCTGACGGCCACGACGCGCAGTTCGGGCACGGTTACCTCCCGGGTGGTGCCTGCCGACGTCACCTGCGTCGCTGCTCCCGTACTGAGTGTGGCCTGCCCGCTGGCGAGTGGCCACAACCTTGCAGAGTTACCCGGCGTGTCGGGCTTTCACCCGGGCGCGCCGCTGTGGCACGGTTGCCTGTTTGCCACGTCGACGGTCGACATCGCACCCGGGCGCCCGGGCCGCCGTCTGACGGGTCGTCGACAGTGGGACCGAAGGCTCAGGCTCCACGAACAGTACTCCATTCGTGGCATCCAGCGGGGCGGCTCGCCGCTCAAGTCTCCCGCGAATCATCGGAATCTCAAGAGTCGGCACCCCATTGACCGGGCGTCGATCAGCGGACGGTGATCATCTTCACATATCTCGACCGGCAGCAACCGGATTTTCGACCCTTGTGTCCTTCTTTGGGCAAGATGGAGAGACTTGTTCGAAATTCCGACACGCCGACCGAGGGACAGTGATGCCGCAGCAGAGGGAGCAGTTCGCGCACGGAGCGGCGGAGGCGGCGGAGAAGCGGGAACGCAGACGGCTTGATCTGACGGTCGCTCAGGTGGCGGCGAGCGCTCTCGCGGCGGTGGCCGGAGCAGTCCTCGCCTCGGAACTCGGAGTGTACGGAACGATACTCGGTGCGGCCGTCGTCTCGGTGGGGGCGACCATCGGAAGCGCGCTCTTCCAGCACCTGTTCAAACGGACCGGGGAACAACTGCGCAGCGCGGTGGAACGCGGCCCCGAATCGACTCCGCCGACGCACCCCAGGCCCGCCCCGCCGAACGGAATCAGCCAGGACTGGAACGCGCCGCGGGTACTGCGGGCGAAACGCCGCTGGACCTGGAAGTCCCGCACGGCGGCCGCGGCCCTGGTGTTCGCGTTGGCGATGGCGCCGATCGTCGTGGTGGAACTCGCCGCCGGGAAGCCGCTGCACGACATCACCACCGGTCAGGACGGCGACGGCACCTCGTTCAACCCGTCCCGGCCGTCCGGCGACCGGCAGCCGCAGGCCCCGGCCGGGACGCCGGGCCACGGGCCGTCCGACCCGCCGTCGAGCTCCACCTCGCCGTCGCCGTCGCCGTCGTCCTCGGCCTCCGCCACACCGTCGCCGGAGGGCAAGCCGTCGCCGGAGGGCACGCCCGAGCCGTCCGCCTCCCCGGAGCCGACGCCGGGCGGCGGCACGCCCTCCGCCGCGGCGACCGGCGACCCGGCCGCGCAGGACGCGCTGCCCGGCCGGTCGGCGAGCGCCGGCTGACGGCGGGTCAGGCGCCCAGCACCCGGCGCAGGTAGTCGTTGGCGAACCGGCGCTCCGGGTCGACCTTGTCGCGCAGCGCCGTGAAGTCGCCGAAGTGCGGGTACACCGAGGACAGGTACTCGGCGTCCCGGGTGTGCAGCTTGCCCCAGTGCGGACGGCCCTGATGGGCCGTCATCAGCTTCTCCACCTCGGTGAAGTAGCCCGTCTCGCGGGTGCCCCGGTACAGGTGGACGGCGATGTACACGCTGTCCCGGCCGCTCGCGGTGGACAGCCACAGGTCGTCCGCCGGGGCCACCCGCACCTCCACCGGGAAGCTGATCCGCCAGTCCGAACGCTCCACCAGCGCCTTCAGCTCGCGCAGCACGGTGGTGGCCGCCTCGCGCGGCACCGCGTACTCCATCTCGATGAACCGCACCTTGCGCGGGCTGGTGTACACCTTGTAGGGCTGGTCGGTGAACCGGCGCTCCGACCAGGCCCTGCTGGCGAGCTGGGCGATCGTCGGGATCGCCGCCGGGAACGCCCGGCCGACCTGACAGGCGCCCTCCCAGACGGTGTTGGAGAGGAAGTCGTCGTCCAGCCAGGCCTTGAACTTCGGCAGCGGCTCGGCCGGGCCCTGGCTGCGGTTGTTCCGCTTGGTGGAGCAACGGTCGGTGTGCGGGAACCAGTAGAACTCGAAGTGCTCGTTGACGGCCGTCAGGTCGTCGAAGTCGCGGAGCACCTCCTCGAAGTCCATCGGCTTCTCGTGCGCCGTCAGCAGGAACATCGGCTCCACCGCGAAGGTCAGCGCGCTCACCACGCCGAGCGCGCCCAGGCCGAGGCGCGCGCCCTGGAACAGCTCCGGGTTCTCGGTCGCCGAGCAGGTCTGCACCGAGCCGTCGGCGAGGACGATCTCCACCGCCTCGATCTGCGCCGCCAGCGACCCGGAGTCCCGGCCGGTGCCGTGCGTGCCGGTGCTGGTGGCGCCCGCCACCGTCTGCACCTCGATGTCGCCCATGTTGGTCAGGGACAGGTCGGCCGCCGCCAGCAGCCGGTTCAGCCGGCTCAGCGGCAGGCCCGACTCGACGGTGACGGTGCCCGCCTCCCGGTCCACCTCCCGCACTGCGGTCAGGTTGTCCGGACGCACCATGACCGCGTCCCCGGCGGCCGCGATCGCGGTGAACGAGTGCCCCGAGCCGACCGCCTTCACCGTCCGCCCGGCCTCCCCGGCGTCCCGGACCACCGCCGCCAGTTCCTCGACCGACCCCGGCGCCACCACCTGCGCGGGACGCGCGCTCTGGTTCCCCGCCCAGTTCCGCCAGACCTCGGTCATCTCCAGAGCCTCCCGCTCGCGCGCGCCTACCTTCCGGTTCTACCGGTGGGTACGGGGAGCGTAGTCAGAACGAACCCACAGGTCCATGCCCAACGGGCAGCGGATCGGCGGCCTACGAGCCGACCGGCTCCGGTGCGGGTGTCCGTTCGGCGACGGCCAGTTGGTGCCGCAGCCGGGGGAGGCCGAGGTACCCGGCGAGGGCGCCCGCGGTCGCGGCGGCGACCGGGACCCAGTAGCCGTTCGCCGCGCCGCTCGCGTCGACCACCAGGCCGGCCGCCGAGGAGCCGACCGCGACGCCGAGCGCCATGCCGGTGGTGGTCCAGGTCATGCCCTCGGTGAGCTGGGCCGCCGGGACCAGGCGCTCGACCAGGGCCATGGCGGTGATCAGGGTCGGCGAGATGGCCAGGCCGGAGAGGAACAGCGCCACGCCGGCGCCGACCAGCGCCGCGCCGCCGTGCAGCAGCTTCGCGGCCAGGATCAGCGGGACCATCCCGGCGGCCATCACCGAGACGCCGATCAGGAAGCGGCGGGCCATCGACCCGGTCAGCTTCAGGGTGCCGAACACCGCGCCGGCCAGGCAGGACCCGAGGGCGTACACGGCCAGCACCGGACCGGACGCGCCGGTGTGGCCCTGCGCCTTGGCGAACGCGACGGTGACCACCTCGACCGAGCCGAACACGCCGCCGGTGGCGACCAGGGTCAGCACCAGGATCTGCAGCCCCCTGTTGCCGATCACCGAGCCCCCGGCGTGCCTGGCCGCCGGATGGACCGGGGGCTCGGTGCGCCGCTGCGCGGTGAACAGCAGGATGCCGACCACCAGGAACAGCCCGGCGGCGAGCACCCCGGACTCCGGGAAGACGGTGGTGGCCAGCGCCACCGCGAGGATCGGCCCGACGATGAAGCAGACCTCGTCGGCGACCGCCTCGAAGGAGTACGCGGTGTGCAGCTTGGGCGGCTCGTCCCGGTACAGGTGCGCCCAGCGGGCCCGCACCATCGACCCGGTGGAGGGCATCGCGCCCATCCCGGCGGCCAGCACGAACAGCGTCCAGTCCGGCGCGCCGGCCCGGGCGCCGAGCAGCAGGCCGGCCGCGGCCAGCACGGTGACCAGGGTGGCGGGCAGGGCGACCCGGCGCTGGCCGTGCCGGTCGACCAGCCGGGAGATCCACGGCCCGAGCACGGCGGCCGAGACGGCCAGCGTGGCGGAGAGCGCGCTGCCGAGCCAGAAGGTGCCCTTCATCTGGGAGAGCATCGTGACGATGCCGATCCCGGTCATCGAGATCGGCAGCCGGGCGATCAGCCCGGAGGAGGAGAAGGCCAGAGAGCCGGGGGCGGCGAATATCTGGCGGTAGCTGGACAGCACGGGGTGGCTCCGTCGGGTGGGGGTAATGCACAACTATCGCTTACACAGCTTACGAACCATGATCGATCGTCCGCACCCGGGATGACCCGGTCAACCCGGTCAATCCGAGTCAACCCGGGCAACCCGGGCGGGTCGACCGAACCGGACACCGGCCGGACCGCAGGCCGTGCACCGGCCGGACCGCCACGGGTGGCAGGATCGGAGCCATGCCCGAGACGCGCACTGCCACCACCGACCCCGCGCCGTACGACGCGTTGCTGCTGCTGTCCTTCGGCGGGCCGGAGGGCCCCGAGGACGTGGTGCCCTTCCTGGAGAACGTGACCAGGGGACGCGGCATCCCCAAGGAACGGCTGGCCGAGGTCGGCAAGCACTACTTCCTGTTCGGCGGGGTCAGCCCGATCAACGAGCAGAACCGCGAGCTGCTGGCCGCGCTGCGCAAGGACTTCGCCGACCACGGCCTCGACCTGCCGGTCCACTGGGGCAACCGGAACTGGGCCCCGTACCTGGTGGACACCCTGCGGGAGATGGCCGACGAGGGTCACCGCCGGGTGCTGGTGCTGGCCACCAGCGCCTACGCCGGATACTCGGGCTGCCGCCAGTACCGGGAGAACCTGGCCGACGCGCTCGCCCAGCTGGCCGCGGAGGGCCGGCCCGAGCTGACCGTCGACAAGCTGCGGCACTTCTACAACCACCCCGGGTTCATCCGGCCGATGATCGACGCCACCCTCGCCGCCCTGGCCGAACTCCCGGACGAGGTGCGGGACCACGCCCGCCTGGCGTTCACCACCCACTCCATCCCCACCGCGATGGCGGAGACCTCGGGGGCCCCCGACGACCCGGCCCGCGGCACCCCGGGCGGCGCGTACGTCGCGCAGCACCTGGAGGTGGCCGGGCTGATCGCCGCCGCGGTCGCCGAGCGGACCGGCGTCGCCGACCGGCCCTGGGAGCTGGTGTACCAGAGCCGGTCCGGCGCCCCGCACATCCCGTGGCTGGAACCGGACATCTGCGATCACCTGGAGGCCCAGCGCGCGGACGGCGCGGAGGCGGTGGTGATGGTGCCGATCGGCTTCGTCTCCGACCACATGGAGGTCAAGTACGACCTGGACACCGAGGCGGTGGCGAAGGCCGCCGAGCTCGGCCTGCCGGTCGCCAGGGCCGCCACCGTCGGCGCCGACCCGCGGTTCGCCGCCGCCGTCCGCGAGCTGGTCCTGGAACGGGCGGCCGCCGGGCGCGGCGAGCCGGTGTCCCGGTGCGCCCTCGGCACGTCCGGGCCCAGCCACGACGTGTGCGCCACCGCCTGCTGCCCCAACCCGCGCGCCCCGCGCCCCGCCGCCGCCGAAGCCTGAGACCCGGAGGATCGAGACCCGTGACCGACGACCTGCTGCAGGACCTGCTCGCCACCGCCGTCGAGGCCGCCACCCGGGCCGGTGAGCTGCTGCGCGACGGCCGGCCCGCGGACCTCGGGGTGGCCGCCACCAAGAGCAGCCCGGTGGACGTGGTGACCGAGATGGACCTGGCCTCCGAGAAGCTGGTGCTGGAGCTGATCTCGGCCCGCCGCCCGGACGACGGCTACCTCGGCGAGGAGGGCGCCGACCGGCCCGGCACCAGCGGGGTGCGCTGGGTGGTCGACCCGCTCGACGGCACCGTCAACTACCTTTACGGGCTTCCCTCCTGGGCCGTCAGCGTGGCCGCCGAGCTGGACGGCGAGGCGGTCGTCGGCGTGGTCTGCGTGCCCGCCCGGGGCGAGCTGTTCCAGGCGGTGCGCGGCGGCGGCGCGTACCTGGACGGCCGGCGGATCGCCGTCCGCCCGGCCCCGGCCTGGGGGCAGGCGCTGGTGGCGACCGGCTTCGGCTACCTGCGCGAGCGGCGGGTGCACCAGGCCGAGGTGCTGCACGCGCTGATGGGCGAGGTACGGGACATCCGGCGGGCCGGCGCGGCCGCCGTCGACCTGTGCGACCTGGCCGCCGGTCGGTTCGACGGCTACTTCGAGCGCGGCCTCGCCCCCTGGGACCGGGCCGCCGGCCTGCTGATCGCCCGCGAGGCCGGCGCTCTCACCGGCTCCCGCCCCGGCCTGCCCGCGGACGGCGAGCTGACCGTCGCCGCCCCGCCCGGCGTGTTCGAGCCGCTGCAGGCCCGGCTGGAGGAGCTCGGCGCCTGGCACGACTGAGCCCCCGACCGGCCCGCGGACAGCGAAAAGCCCCGGCACGAGGATCCGTGCCAGGGCTCGCCGGTGCGGGGAAGGGGAATCAGGCGGCGGAGCGGTGGGTGCCGAGGACCGGGTCCACGCCGTGTTCGGTGGCGAGGCGCTGGAGGTCCTCCAGCTCGGACTGCTCGACCTCGGCCAGGAACTCGTCCCCGGACTCGATCGCGCGGTTCAGATCCTGCTCGGCGTTCTTGATCCGCTGAAGGATTCCGGTGGTGAAGGCGTCCATACGGGCCCCCTTTGCTGTGTCGGACGGGCACGGTCCGAGCGACCCCCGGCGGGAACCGATAAACCCCGGCCGAGCGCCCGTGACCGGGTGCAGGTTCCGGTCGGGCACTCGTGCGGCGCTCGAGCCGCGACCCGGTGGCTTTCGATCCCTGGCCGGTGCGGATGGGGCACTCGGCGGGTGGTGGCCGCAATGCTCCGACAGGAGGGCACCGCGGTGTGTCCCTGGTCCTCCCCACCCGAGGCCCCCGGAAACCTCCCCGACACGGAAAAGTTGCCCGCGTCACAGTCCAATCGGCAAGCGCCGCCTCCGTTTTCAGTACCGCCACACCGGACTTACGACTGCTTTACCGCGCGACCAGGCAGGATGGAGACACCGTCGGATCCGTCTGCCCGTCTGCCCGGATCCGCGCCCGGCGCACCTCGGCCCGCACGGGCAGAACGGCCAGGGCCGCTCCAGCAGAAGGGACAACCACCGTGCGGGTTCTCGTCGTCGAGGACGAGCAGCTGCTCGCCGAGGCCGTCGCCACCGGTCTGCGCCGGGAGGCCATGGCGGTCGACGTCGTCTACGACGGGGAGGCCGCGCTGCAGCGGATCGCGGTGAACGACTACGACGTGGTGGTGCTCGACCGGGACCTTCCGCTCGTCCACGGCGACGACGTGTGCCGCCGGATCGTCGAACAGGGCCTGGCCACCCGGGTGATCATGCTGACCGCCTCCGGCGACATCAGCGACCGGGTCGAGGGCCTGGAGATCGGCGCCGACGACTACCTCCCCAAGCCGTTCGCTTTCAGCGAACTCGTCGCCCGGGTAAGGGCGCTGGGCCGCCGCGCCACCGTCCCGCTGCCCCCCGTGCTGGAGCGCGCCGGGATCAGCCTGGACCCGGGCCGCCGCGAGGTCATCCGCGACGGCAAGCCCGTCCAGCTGGCCCCCAAGGAATTCGCCGTGCTGGAGGTCCTGATGCGGGCCGGCGGCGCCGTGGTCTCCGCCGAGCAGCTGCTCGAGAAGGCCTGGGACGAGCACACCGACCCGTTCACCAACGTCGTCCGGGTCACCGTGATGACCCTGCGCCGCAAGCTCGGCGACCCCCCGGTGATCGTCACCGTCCCGGGCTCCGGCTACCGGGTGTGACCCGCACCCCCGAACCACCCACCGTCTGAGAGGACTTCCGGCCATGACCACCCCGCCACTCCCCGGCGGGGCCCCCGGCACGCCCGCCCCGGGCCCAGACCAGGTGCCCCCGCGCCCGGCACACCCCCCGCGCAGGCCCGACCGCGACCGCGCCGACGACACCTACCACCCCGGCGACGGACTCTTCGCCTGGCTGTCGCTGCGCCCCACCATCCGGATCCGGCTCACCCTGCTCTACGGCGGGATGTTCCTGATGGCCGGCGTGGTCCTGCTGCTGCTGATGTACTACTTCGTCCGCTCGGCCTTCGACCAGGCCCAGCTGCCGCACCTGACCCTCGGCCGGGGCGTCACGATCAACGTCGACGGCCGGGTGATCAGCGACCAGGAGACCCTGGACCGGGCGATCTCCGAGCTGCAGGCCGGCAACAGCAGCCAGGCGCTGTCCACGCTGCTGCGCCGCGCCCTGACCGCCCTGGTCTGCCTCGCGGTGATCGCCTTCGCGGTCGGCTACGCGATGGCCGGCCGGGTGCTGCACCCGCTCGGCCGGATCACCCGCACCGCCCGCGAGGTGGCCGGCAGCGACCTGCACCGCCGGATCGACCTGGACGGCCCGGACGACGAGCTCAAGGAACTCGCCGACACCTTCGACGAGATGCTGGAGCGCCTGGACCGGGCCTTCGACTCGCAGCGCCGGTTCGTCGCCAACGCCTCGCACGAGCTGCGCACCCCGCTGGCGATCAACCGCACCCTGCTGGAGGTGCAGCTCGCCGACCCGGAGGCCTCGCCCGACCTGCAGCAGCTGGGCAAGACCCTGCTGGCCACCAACGAGCGCAGCGAGCAGCTGGTCGAGGGCCTGCTGCTGCTGGCCCGCAGCGACAACGAGCTCACCGAGCGCCGCCCGGTGGACCTCGCCGAGGTCGCCCAGCGCGCGATGGAGCAGACCCGCCCGGAGGCCGGCAACCGCGAGGTGGAGCTGCGCGCCGAGCTGGCGCCCGCGCCCGCGCACGGCAACGGCGTGCTGCTGGAGCGGATCGCGCTCAACCTGCTGCAGAACGGCGTGCGCTACAACAGCCCCGGCGGCTGGGTGGAGATCACCAGCTCCGCGGTCCGCGGCGGGGGCGGCGAGCTGGTGGTGAGCAACACCGGCCCGGTGGTCCCCGGCTACGAGCTGGAGCACATCTTCGAACCGTTCCGCCGCCTCAGGAGCACCGACCGGACCCGCAGCGACAAGGGCGTCGGGCTCGGCCTGTCCATCGTCCGCTCCGTGGTGCGCGCCCACGGAGGCACCATCGAGGCCACTGCCCGCCCCGGAGGCGGCCTGCGGGTGCAGGTCCGGATCCCGTAGCCCTCCGCACGCCCACGGCCCGGCGGTGACCCGTACACGCCGTCGGGCCCCGCTCGACTCCTCCCGACCGCCCCTGCCCAGCCGTGTCAGAACGACATAAGCGCTGGACAGGGGCGGCTTGTCATTTGCGGCCGGAAGAACTTACGGTTACGTAACCTACGCAGCCGTAGGTCCGCCCGTCCCATCCGCCAGGAGCTACCGCCGTGACCATCGCCCCCGTGCAGCGCACCGCCACGACCGCCTGGACCGACGCCAGGCTGATCCTCGCGCTCGAAGAGGTCGTGGAGACCGAGCTCAACCGCCACCTGAAGGTGGCCAAGGAGTGGATGCCGCACGAGTTCGTGCCGTGGAGCCAGGGGCGGGACTTCGACGGCGTGCTGGGCGGCGAGGCGTGGTCGATCGAGCAGTCCAAGGTGACCCACCTGGGCCGGATCTCGCTGGTGGTCAACCTGCTGACCGAGGACAACCTCCCCAGCTACCACCACGAGATCGCCAGCATGTTCGGCCGCGAGGGCGCCTGGGGCACCTGGGTGCACCGCTGGACCGCCGAGGAGGGCCGGCACGGCATAGCGATCCGCGACTACCTGCTGGCCACCCGCGCCGTCGACCCGGTCGAGCTGGAGCGGGCCCGGATGGCGCACATGTCCGAGGGCTTCGAGTCGGACAACGCGCACAGCATGTTGCAGTCCGTCGCCTACGTCGCCTTCCAGGAGCTGGCCACCCGGATCGCCCACCGCAACACCGGCCACCACTCCGGCGACCCGCTCTGCGACCAGCTGCTGGCCAAGATCGCCAACGACGAGAACCTGCACATGGTCTTCTACCGGAACCTGCTGAAGGCCGCCCTGGAACTCGCCCCCGACGAGGCCATGCGGGCCATCGCCGACGTGGTGATCAACTTCCGGATGCCCGGCCACGGCATGCCCGGCTTCGAGCGCTCCGCGGCCCAGATCGCCATCGGTGGGATCTACAACCTGCGCATCCACCACGACGACGTCCTGCAGCCCGTGCTGCGCCACCTGAAGGTCATGGAGGTCTCCGGGCTCGGCCCGGTCGGCCAGCAGGCCCAGCAGGAGCTGGGGGCCTTCCTGGACGGCCTGGACACCCAGGCCACCCGCTTCGACGAGCGCCAGGCCGCCCTGCTGGCCCGCCGCGCCGCCGCGGCCGCCGCCCGCGCCTGATCCGCGCCGCCCGCCTTCCCACTGCCCACGCGCCGTCCGGAGCCGACCGCTCCGGACGCCCTCCCGGCCCGGCCGGACGTTCCGCTCGGTATGCGGACAATCCGGCCGAGCGAGCCCGGGTCGAAAGGCCCTTTTTCGCAAGAAACGCCCGCTGTCGCGTCCAATGTGACGAAGCTCACACCGGCCCGGGAGGTCCGTTCGGGCGACCCGGCCGGGTGATCACCCGTTCGGGTGCGCCGGTAGCACTCGGTCACCGTCCCGTTCGATCCGACGGGAGCGGATTGGCCGTCAAGAACCGGACTCCGCCGCCCAGTTGCGGCCTCGGATGCCCCCAAACGATCACGGACGGTAGCAGTCGACAACCTGCGGTCCGAGCCGGTTCACCCGTACGGTGGATCGCGTTCGGACCCCGTTCGATCACCCCGACGGGCCCCCCACTGGGTGTCGATTGAGTAACGGGGCTTGAAGTAAGGCACAATCTCGGCCTCGGGTCGGGCACAAGACCGGCCCCCCAGGCGTTACGTGCGCTGGAGATACCGCACACACCCAAAGGGGGAGAGCGAAAACTATGGCAACGGACTACGACACCCCACGCAAGACCGATGACGACCTCAACGAGGACAGCATCGAGGAACTGAAGGCCCGCCGGAACGAGAAGGCTTCCGGTTCCGTCGACGTCGACGAGTACGACGCCAACGAAGGCCTGGAGCTCCCCGGCGCCGACCTCTCCAACGAGGAACTCTCGGTCCGCGTCCTGCCCCGACAGGCGGACGAGTTCACCTGCATGAGCTGCTTCCTGGTCCACCACCGGAGCCAGCTCTACAGCGAGAAGAACGGCCAGCCGATCTGCCGGGACTGCGGAGCCTGAAACGGAGCGGCAGAGGCCCGGGCGGGCGAGACCCCTCCGCCGGCCCGGTATGCCGCCCCGGCCGGCCTTGAGCAGCAAGGCCGGAGGCAGTAGCAGCGACCGCCCCGAGCGGTCGCACCCGGCAGTGCGCGAAACGCGCGCCTGCACCCGCAGTGCTCGCAGACAGACCGAAAGGGACGGCCCCACCGACCGGTGGGACCGTCCCTTTCGGCATCTTCGCGCCGATGAACCTTTCAGCCCGTACCCGTCAGCGCCCGCGGCCCCCGGCCGCCTCGTCCAGCGCGTCCGCCAGCCGCTGCGGGGAGCGGGTCGACAGGTACAGGTACGGCGTCGGGTCGGCCGGATCGGTCACCTCGACCTTCAGCGCCGTCGGCACGTAGCTGCGCAGCAGCATGAAGGCCCGCGGATCGGCCTTCACCGAGCGCCAGGCCACCGCCTCCTTCGGGTTCAGCACCTCGGCCGCCCCCAGCGCGCTCACCGGGATCCGGGCCGGCCCCGCCACCAGCGACCCCTGCACCACCCGGATCCGCGCCGAGCCGTAGCTGCTCAGCGCGGCCGCCCCCGCGGCCACCCCGACGACCAGCCCGACCAGGGCGGCCACCCCGCTGAACCGGAGCAGGATCAGCCCGAGCGAGAGCCCGAGCGCCACGGACAGCAGCCACCAGGACCGCGGGACGGTGAGACGTTCCTCGTACATGCCCCCATTGTGGGCACGCCCCCCACCGCCCCCGGCCCCCGGGGCCCCGCTGCCGATCCTGTCCCGGCAAGCTACCGGCAGGTAGGGTCGCCGCTGTGAACGGACCCATCGCCACCCCCACCACACCGCCCGCGGACGCCGAGCTGCCCGAGCGCTCCCCGCTGGCCCCCGCGCCCGGCACCGTCATCGGCTCCCACTACGACGAGTGCTTCGGCTGCGGTCCGCACCATCCCCAGGGCCTCCAGCTCACCGCCGTGGCCGGCGAACACCTCGACGTCACCGCCCAGTTCACCGTCAAGCCGGCCCACCAGGGCGGCCCCGGCCTGGCCCACGGCGGCGTCCTGGTCAGCGCCATGGACGAGACCCTCGGAACGCTCAACTGGCTGCTCGGCGCCCCCGCCGTCACCGGCCGCCTGGAGACCGACTTCGTCCGCCCCGTCCCCGTCGACTCCGAACTCCACATCCACGCGCGGGTGACGGGCGTCCACGGCCGCAAGGTCTACAGCGCCGCCGAGGGGCGCATCGGCGGCCCCGAAGGACCGGTCGCCATCCGGGCTCAGGCACTTTTCATCCAGGTGAAGCTGGAACACTTCACCACGCACGGTCGTCCTGAGGACGTGCAGAAGATCCTGGACGACCCGGACCAGATCAAGCGTGCCCGAGCCTTCGAGGTGAACCCGTGACCGACCCCGTCCGCCCGCCCGTCGACATCCTGATCCGCCGCCTCGACCCGGAGATCCCGCTCCCCGCCTACGAGCACCCCGGCGACGCCGGGGCGGACCTGCGCACCACCGTCGACGCGGAGCTGAAGCCGGGGGAGCGGGCCCTGCTCCCCACCGGCATCTCCATCGCGCTACCGGACGGCTACGCGGCGTTCGTCCACCCCCGCTCCGGACTGGCCGCGCGCTGCGGAGTTGCACTGGTGAACGCCCCGGGGACGGTCGATGCCGGGTACCGTGGTGAGATCAAGGTGATCGTCGTCAACCTGGACCCCCGAGAGCCGGTCAGCTTCAAGCGAGGGGACCGGATCGCCCAGCTGGTCATCCAGCAGGTCGAGAAGGCCCGCTTCCACGAGGTGGGTGAACTCCCGGGTTCGGTCCGCGCCGAAGGCGGGTTCGGCTCGACCGGCGGTCACGCCGCGGTCTAGCATGCGCCGCGGCCTCGGCTCAGCCGGGCAGCACGACGAGCGGGTGGAGACGGTGCAGTTGCAGCGGTTTTCGGCCGGTCCGATGGGTAGCAGGTAGCAGATATTCGCGTTCGGTCTTGGATTCGGTCTTGGACCGGGAAGGACAGTGACCGTGTTCCGTCGTCGCAAGAGCGAGGACGCTGTCGAGCAGCTCGCCGAGGACGCCATCAGCGCCGACGAGACGGCCGATGACGTCGAGGGTTCCGTCGAGAGCGAGAACGACACCGAACTGGACCCGGCCGAGCGGGTCGGCCTGCCGCCGGCCCCGCGCCCGGACGGGCCGTGGGACGTCTCCGAGCTGGAGAAGCCCGAAGAGGGCCGGGTCGACCTCGGGGGCCTGCTGGTCCCCGGCGTCGAGGGCATGGAACTGCGGGTCGAGGTCGCAGGAGACGCGATCGTCGCCGCCACTCTGGTCCTCGGCAACAGCGCCATCCAGCTCCAGGCCTTCGCCGCCCCCAAGTCCGAGGGCATCTGGGGCGAGGTCCGCGAGGAGATCGCCGGCGGCATCACCAGCCAGGGCGGCGCCGTCGAGGAGGAGGAGGGCCCGCTCGGCTGGCACCTCCGGGCCCAGGTCCCCGTCCAGCTCCCGGACGGCGCCCAGGGCGTCCAGCTGGTCCGGTTCGTCGGCTGCGACGGCCCCCGCTGGTTCCTCCGCGGCGTGATCTCCGGTCAGGCCGCCGTCCAGCCCGAGATGGCCGGTCTGCTCGAAGAGGTCTTCCGTCAGACCGTCGTGGTCCGCGGCGAGGCGCCGATGGCCCCCCGCGACCCGATCGTCCTCAAGCTCCCCGAGGACGCGCAGATGGTCGCCGACGGCGCCGCCGCCCCCACCGAGGGCGACTCCCCGTACAGCGGGGGCTCGATCGACCCGTTCTCGCGCGGCCCCGAGATCACCGAGGTCCACTGACCTTCCGGACGCCCCGCGTCCCCTTCCGCCCCCGCGCCAACCCGGCGCGGGGGCGGATTTGCTTTGCGGCCGCCGGTCCCCGTACAGTTCCGGAGTCGCGCCGAGAGGGGCGAACGAAAGCGAGTTCGAGGAAACACCGGTGAAACGGTGGCGAAAACCTCTGATAAGCTTGAAACACGAAAGAACGAAGCGCCCGGAGATTCGATCGGAAGATCGGTCGAAGGAAGCGTCCGTTCCTTGAGAACTCAACAGCGTGCCAAAAGTCAACGCCAGATATGTTGACATCCCCGGCCTCGGACTTGTTTCGGGGTTGGAGATTCCTTTTGAAGTAAAACACTAGCGAGGACGCAGTGCGCAGGGCCGCCTTATTCCGGTGGTTGCTGTGCCGCTCCCCGTGGAGACATTCACGGAGAGTTTGATCCTGGCTCAGGACGAACGCTGGCGGCGTGCTTAACACATGCAAGTCGAACGGTGAAGCCCTTCGGGGTGGATCAGTGGCGAACGGGTGAGTAACACGTGGGGAATCTGCCCTGAACTCTGGGACAAGCCTTGGAAACGAGGTCTAATACCGGATACGACCTTCTCCTGCATGGGGGTTGGTGGAAAGCTCCGGCGGTTCAGGATGATCCCGCGGCCTATCAGCTTGTTGGTGGGGTAATGGCCTACCAAGGCGACGACGGGTAGCCGGCCTGAGAGGGCGACCGGCCACACTGGGACTGAGACACGGCCCAGACTCCTACGGGAGGCAGCAGTGGGGAATATTGCACAATGGGCGAAAGCCTGATGCAGCGACGCCGCGTGAGGGATGACGGCCTTCGGGTTGTAAACCTCTTTCAGCAGGGAAGAAGCGCAAGTGACGGTACCTGCAGAAGAAGCACCGGCTAACTACGTGCCAGCAGCCGCGGTAATACGTAGGGTGCGAGCGTTGTCCGGAATTATTGGGCGTAAAGAGCTCGTAGGCGGCCTGTCGCGTCGGATGTGAAAGCCCGGGGCTTAACCCCGGGTCTGCATTCGATACGGGCAGGCTGGAGTGTGGTAGGGGAGATCGGAATTCCTGGTGTAGCGGTGAAATGCGCAGATATCAGGAGGAACACCGGTGGCGAAGGCGGATCTCTGGGCCATTACTGACGCTGAGGAGCGAAAGCGTGGGGAGCGAACAGGATTAGATACCCTGGTAGTCCACGCCGTAAACGTTGGGAACTAGGTGTTGGCGACATTCCACGTCGTCGGTGCCGCAGCTAACGCATTAAGTTCCCCGCCTGGGGAGTACGGCCGCAAGGCTAAAACTCAAAGGAATTGACGGGGGCCCGCACAAGCAGCGGAGCATGTGGCTTAATTCGACGCAACGCGAAGAACCTTACCAAGGCTTGACATACGCCGGAAACGTCTAGAGATAGGCGCCCCCTTGTGGTCGGTGTACAGGTGGTGCATGGTTGTCGTCAGCTCGTGTCGTGAGATGTTGGGTTAAGTCCCGCAACGAGCGCAACCCTTGTTCTGTGTTGCCAGCGAGTAATGTCGGGGACTCACAGGAGACTGCCGGGGTCAACTCGGAGGAAGGTGGGGACGACGTCAAATCATCATGCCCCTTATGTCTTGGGCTGCACACGTGCTACAATGGCCGGTACAAAGGGCTGCGATGCCGTGAGGCGGAGCGAATCCCAAAAAGCCGGTCTCAGTTCGGATTGGGGTCTGCAACTCGACCCCATGAAGTTGGAGTTGCTAGTAATCGCAGATCAGCATGCTGCGGTGAATACGTTCCCGGGCCTTGTACACACCGCCCGTCACGTCACGAAAGTCGGTAACACCCGAAGCCGGTGGCCTAACCCGTAAGGGGAGGAGCCGTCGAAGGTGGGACCAGCGATTGGGACGAAGTCGTAACAAGGTAGCCGTACCGGAAGGTGCGGCTGGATCACCTCCTTTCTAAGGAGCACATGGCAGCTTCGGGCGAATGTCCTGGAGTGCTAGCTCATGGGTGGAACGTTGACTATTCGGCACACTCGGTGAAGACCGCTAGTACTGCCTTTCGGGGCGTGGAACGCGGTTCTGGGTCGGGTGTGTCGGGCACGTTGTTGGGTCCTGAGGGAACGAGTCTTCGTTGTCTCAGTGGTCGCCGGTCCCATGCTTGGTGAGGTGGGTGTCTGGTCGTTGTTTGAGAACTGCACAGTGGACGCGAGCATCTGTGGCCAAGTTTTTAAGGGCGCACGGTGGATGCCTTGGCACCAGGAACCGATGAAGGACGTGGGAGGCCGCGATAGGCCCCGGGGAGCTGTCAACCGAGCTTTGATCCGGGGGTGTCCGAATGGGGAAACCCGGCAGTCGTCATGGGCTGTCACCCATACCTGAACACATAGGGTATGTGGAGGGAACGCGGGGAAGTGAAACATCTCAGTACCCGCAGGAAGAGAAAACAACCGTGATTCCGGGAGTAGTGGCGAGCGAAACCGGATGAGGCTAAACCTGAGTGGTGTGAGACCCGGCAGGGGTTGCCACTTGGGGGTCGTGGGAGTGAGCTTGATCGGTCTGCCGGCCGGTCGGCGAGTCAGAAACCGTATGGGTAGTCGAAGGACATGCGAAAGGTCCGGCGTAGAGGGTAAGACCCCCGTAGACGAAATCTGTACGGCTTGCTTGCTCATTTCCCAAGTAGCACGGGGCCCGAGAAATCCCGTGTGAATCTGGCGGGACCACCCGCTAAGCCTAAATATTCCCTGGTGACCGATAGCGGATAGTACCGTGAGGGAATGGTGAAAAGTACCGCGGGAGCGGAGTGAAATAGTACCTGAAACCGTGTGCCTACAAGCCGTGGGGGCAGTCTTCGGACTGTGACTGCGTGCCTTTTGAAGAATGAGCCTGCGAGTTTGCGGTGTGTAGCGAGGTTAACCCGTGTGGGGTAGCCGTAGCGAAAGCGAGTCCGAATAGGGCGCCCATAGTTGCATGCCCAAGACCCGAAGCGGAGTGATCTAGCCATGGGCAGGTTGAAGCGCGGGTAAGACCGTGTGGAGGACCGAACCCACCAGGGTTGAAAACCTGGGGGATGACCTGTGGTTAGGGGTGAAAGGCCAATCAAACTCCGTGATAGCTGGTTCTCCCCGAAATGCATTTAGGTGCAGCGTCGCGTGTTTCTTGCCGGAGGTAGAGCACTGGATAGGCGATGGGCCTTACCGGGTTACTGACCTTAGCCAAACTCCGAATGCCGGTAAGTGAGAGCGCGGCAGTGAGACTGTGGGGGATAAGCTCCATGGTCGAGAGGGAAACAGCCCAGAACACCGACTAAGGTCCCTAAGCGTGTGCTAAGTGGGAAAGGATGTGGAGTCGCAGAGACAACCAGGAGGTTGGCTTAGAAGCAGCCACCCTTGAAAGAGTGCGTAATAGCTCACTGGTCAAGTGATTCCGCGCCGACAATGTAGCGGGGCTCAAGCACATCACCGAAGTCGTGTCATTGCAGCAATACTCCCAACGGAGGCTGTGATGGGTAGGGGAGCGTCGTGTGCCGGGTGAAGCAGCCGAGGAATCGAGTTGTGGACGGTTCACGAGTGAGAATGCAGGCATGAGTAGCGATACAAGAGTGGGAAACTCTTGCGCCGATTGACCAAGGGTTCCTGGGTCAAGCTGATCTGCCCAGGGTAAGTCGGGACCTAAGGCGAGGCCGACAGGCGTAGTCGATGGACAACGGGTTGATATTCCCGTACCCGCTTTGAAGCGCCAACGTCGAACCAGGTGATGCTAAGGCCGTGAAGCCGGCCCGGAGTCTTCGGACAAAGGGACGTGGTGGAGCCGCCGACCCAAGCCTGTAGTAGGTGAGCGATGGGGTGACGCAGGAAGGTAGTCCAGCCCGGGCGGTGGTAGTCCCGGGGTAAGGGTGTAGGCCGTGAGGTAGGCAAATCCGCCTCACAATAGGCTGAGACCTGATGCCGAGCCGATTGTGGTGAAGTGGATGATCCTATGCTGTCGAGAAAAGCCTCTAGCGAGTTTCATGGCGGCCCGTACCCCAAACCGACTCAGGTGGTCAGGTAGAGAATACCGAGGCGTTCGGGTGAACTGTGGTTAAGGAACTCGGCAAAATGCCCCCGTAACTTCGGGAGAAGGGGGGCCATTGCTGGTGAGGGGACTTGCTCCCTGAGCTGGTGGTGGCCGCAGAGACCAGCGAGAAGCGACTGTTTACTAAAAACACAGGTCCGTGCGAAGCCGTAAGGCGATGTATACGGACTGACGCCTGCCCGGTGCTGGAACGTTAAGGGGACCGGTTAGTCTGGTTTCGACTAGGCGAAGCTGAGAACTTAAGCGCCAGTAAACGGCGGTGGTAACTATAACCATCCTAAGGTAGCGAAATTCCTTGTCGGGTAAGTTCCGACCTGCACGAATGGCGTAACGACTTCTCGACTGTCTCAACCACAGGCCCGGTGAAATTGCATTACGAGTAAAGATGCTCGTTTCGCGCAGCAGGACGGAAAGACCCCGGGACCTTTACTATAGCTTGATATTGGTGTTCGGTTCGGCTTGTGTAGGATAGGTGGGAGACTTTGAAGCCGTGACGCCAGTCATGGTGGAGTCGACGTTGAAATACCACTCTGGTCGTGCTGGATGTCTAACCTGGGTCCGTGATCCGGATCAGGGACAGTGTCTGGTGGGTAGTTTAACTGGGGCGGTTGCCTCCTAAAGGGTAACGGAGGCGCCCAAAGGTTCCCTCAGCCTGGTTGGCAATCAGGTGTTGAGTGTAAGTGCACAAGGGAGCTTGACTGTGAGACTGACGGGTCGAGCAGGTACGAAAGTAGGGACTAGTGATCCGGCGGTGGCTTGTGGAAGCGCCGTCGCTCAACGGATAAAAGGTACCCCGGGGATAACAGGCTGATCTTCCCCAAGAGTCCATATCGACGGGATGGTTTGGCACCTCGATGTCGGCTCGTCGCATCCTGGGGCTGGAGTAGGTCCCAAGGGTTGGGCTGTTCGCCCATTAAAGCGGTACGCGAGCTGGGTTTAGAACGTC
This sequence comes from Streptomyces sp. TLI_171, assembly GCF_003610255.1. Lineage (GTDB taxonomy): Bacteria > Actinomycetota > Actinomycetes > Streptomycetales > Streptomycetaceae > Kitasatospora. Next base: position 5,457,728 of record NZ_RAPS01000001.1, read on the forward strand.
GTGAGACAGTTCGGTCCCTATCCGCTGTGCGCGTAGGAGTGTTGAGAAGGGCTGTCCCTAGTACGAGAGGACCGGGACGGACGAACCTCTGGTGTGCCAGTTGTCCTGCCAAGGGCATGGCTGGTTGGCTACGTTCGGGAGGGATAACCGCTGAAAGCATCTAAGCGGGAAGCCTGCTTCGAGATGAGCACTCCCACCTCCTTGAGAGGGTAAGGCTCCCAGTAGACGACTGGGTTGATAGGCCGGATATGGAAGCCCTGTAAGGGGTGGAGTTGACCGGTACTAATAGGCCGAGGGCTTGTCCTCAGTTGCTCGCGTCCACTGTGTTGTTCTGAAACAACGACCCACTCCGGTGGATAGTTTCATAGTGTTTCGGTGGTCATAGCGTGAGGGAAACGCCCGGTTACATTCCGAACCCGGAAGCTAAGCCTCATAGCGCCGATGGTACTGCAGGGGGGACCCTGTGGGAGAGTAGGACGCCGCCGAACAATCATTCATGAAAGGGCTCCAGCCTCACGGCTGGGGCCCTTTCTGCATTTCCGGAGGCCCAACGAGTGGGGTCCGTGATCGTCTGGATGTTGTCTGCGCGGGGGGTTGGCGTCAGACTTCCCGTCAGGATTGGTCCAGACCATCGGGTCGACGGAAGGGCTGCGGGGGACATGGGCGCGGACGGGCGGGGTTCGCCGGCGGGGGTGCGTCGGGCCGGGCAGCACGGGGTGGTGCTGGGGGCTGCGGCGGTGACGGTGTGGGTGGCTGTGGCGGTGCTGACGGCGTTGACGGCGCTGACGGCGAGTTCGGTGACGCAGGGGATGCGGCACCGGCTGGCGGCGGATCCGAGGGTGTCGGTCTCGGTGCTGGGGCGGTACGCGGCGGGTGGGGATACGGCGGCGGATGCGCCGGTACGGGCGGCGTTGCACCGGGCGTTGCCGGGGATGCCGGCCCGGATCGAGGAGGCGTGGCACGGGTCGGTGCCGTTGGAGGCGCCGTTGCCGCAGGTGGCGGGTGCGGTGGGGACGGGGGCCTCGGGCCTGCGGGTCTCGCCGTTGGCGGTGGCGGAGCCGGAGCGGTTCGCCGAGTTGTCGCAGGGTGCCTGGCCGGTCGGGTCGGACCAGGTGGCGGTGTCGGAGTCGGCGGCGCGGTGGCTGGGGGTGTCGGTCGGGGCGCGGGTGCCGTTGCAGCAGTCGGCGGGTGCGGTGCTGCCGGTGACGGTGAGTGGGGTGTACCGGGAGGCGCCGGGGTCCGAACCGCTGTGGCGCGCTTGGGGGTTGGCGTCGGCGTTGGACTCGCCGGCGGGCCTGGTGCTGGGATCGCCGGAGCTGGTGCGGACGCATCCGGTGTTGCAGGACCAGGTGGTGGTGCAGTGGACGGCGGTGCCGGATCCGGGGCGGTTGCGGCCGGAGGGGCTGACGGCGTTGCGGGACCGGGTCGAGCGGCTGACGGGCGGCGATGTGTCGCGGGCGGTGTTCCGGGGTGCGGAGCCGTCGGTGAAGGGGCTGCGGGGGGCGAGTGACCTGCCGGTGGCGGTGGACGATCTGTGGTCGCCGATGACGGTGGCGCGGTCGGGGATGCTGGTGCCGGTGACGATGCTGGCGGTGCTGTCGGCGGTGACGATGGTGCTGACGGCTCGTCAGTTGGCGCAGTCCCGGCGGGTGGAGCTGCTGTTGCAGCTGGCACGCGGGGCGGGGCGGGCGCGGTTGGTGGGGGCTGCGGCGGCGGAGTGGGCGCTGTGCATGGTGCCGGCGGTGCTGCTGGGGTTGTGGGTGGCGGGACCGTTGCTGCGGGTGCTGGCCGGGCTGGGGTTGCCGGTGGACGGGGCTGCGGAGGAGACGGTCGGGCCGGCGGCGTGGGCCGTGGCGGGGGTGGCTTTGCTGCTGCACGGGTGTGCGGCGTTGCTGCCGGTGGTGTGGACGGCGGACGGTGGCGAACGGGAGACGCCGTCGCGGGGTGCGCGGCGGGCGGCGGCGCAGCGGGCCGGGGCGGATCTGGTGCTGGCGGCGGTGGCGGTGCTGGCGTACCTGCAATTGCGCAGGTATCAGGGGCTGTTGAGTCCGGTGTCGAGTGCGGTGGGGTTCGATCCGGTGCTGGTGTTGGCGCCGGTGGTGATGACGGTGGCGGCGGCGTTGCTGTTGCTGCGGCTGTTGCCGCCGTTGGGGCGGGCGTTGGAGTCGGCGGCGCGGCGGGGGCGGGGTTTGGTGGCTCCGTTGAGCGGGTGGCAGGTGAGCCGGGGGCGTGCGGGGCAGGCGGCGCCGGTGTTGTTGATGGCGTTGGCGCTGGCGGTGGGGGCGCTGACCACGACGGCGATCGCGGGGGAGGGGCCGAGCGATCGGGACCGGGCGGCGTTCGAGTTGGGTGCGGACCTGCGGGTGACGCGTGGTGAACTGCCGCCGGGGGCGCGACGGGCGGCGCTGGCGGGGCTGCCGGGGGTGGCTGCGGTGACGCCGTTGGCGGTGGAGCGGGGCGAGGTGTACGGCGTGAAGACCGAGGTGGTGGCGGTGGACACGGCGTCGGTGCAGTCGGTGGCGACGCCGGAGCGGGCCGCTTCGGGTGCCTGGACGCATGCGGTGCCGGCGGTCCGGTCGGATCAGGTGCAGGGTTCGCCGGCGGTGGAGTTGGCGCGACTGCGGGCGGGCGTCCCGGTGCACGGGATGGTGGTGGCGGGGCGGCCGGCGGCGTTGGACGTCCGGGTGGCGTTGTCGGCGGCGGACCGGGTCGGTCCGGTGTGGCTGGCGGCCCGGGTGGAGGACGCGAGTGGCCTGGTGACGGAGGTGCAGGCGCCGCTGACGGCGGACGGGGTGTTCCGTTCGGTGTCGTTGCCGCTGGCGTCGGGTTCGTTGAGCTTCCCGCTGCAGGTGACCGGGCTGGTGCTGCGGACGGCGGCGCGGGGCTTCCCGCGGGCGACGTTGGCGCTGACGGTGTCGGGGATCGAGGGGGCGTCGCTGCCGTCGGGGGCAAGCTGGGTGGATGTGACCCGGGGGCCGGTCGGGACGGCGGGGTTGGGGTGCCCCGGCGGCGGTGACCCGGACCGGCCGCGGGCCGAGGCAGGGGTGTGTGAACTGTCCTCCGTGGAGGGTGGGTTGCTGCGGGCGGTGGTTCGCGGGCCGGCGCCGGACGCGGTGGCGGACGACGGGTCGGACGCGGTGACGTTCGGGCTGCTGGCGGCGGGTGCGCCGAAGCGGGTGCGCGGGATGCCTACGGCGGGGTTCGTGGTGCCGGCGTTGGCGAACCGGGCGTTCCTGGCGCAGGCCGGTGTGCGGGTGGGCCGGGAGCTGCGGGTGTCGAGCGGCGCCGAGGACCTGTTCGGGCTGCGGATCGTCGGGGAGTTGGCGGACGTCCCGGGCGGGTCGGGCCGGGAGCAGGCGCAGGTGCTGGTGGACCTGCCGGCGTTGTCGGCGGCGCGGGCGGGGCAGGGGCTCCGGCCGGTGGTGGACGAGGCGTGGCTGGTGGCGGCGGGGTCGAGGTCCGGTGCGGCGGAGGCGGAGCGGGCGATCGTGGCCGATCCGCGGCTGGGCCGGGTGGAGAGCGTCCGGGCGCGGGCGGCGGCGTTGGCGGAGGACCCGTTCCGGGCTGGGCGGCGCAGTGCGCTGGTGTTGTCGTTGGCTCTGTCGCCGGTGTTCGCGGTGGCGGGGTTCACGGTGCACGCGGTGGGCTCGGCGCGGTCCAGGCGGCGGGAGTTCGCGGTGCTGCGGGCGCTCGGGGTGCGGCGGCGGCAGCTGGCCGGGGTGCTGCGGCTGGAGCAGTTGGCGGTGGTGGGGTTCTCGGTGCTGCTGGGCGGGGTGCTGGGGGTCGCGCTGGCTGCGGTGGTGCTGCCGTTGATCGTGGTGGACGGCGGTGGGCGGGCGGTGTTCCCGGCGTTGGAGTTGACGGTGGGGTGGGGGTGGACGGCGTTGGTGGTGCTGGCGACCGGCCTGGGGGTCGGCGCGGTGGTGGTGGTGCTGTCGCGGGTGTTGGCGCGGGTCGATCTGGCGCGTGAGCTGCGGGCGGGGGAGAACGGATGAGCGGGCTGCGGGGGTTCGGGGGGTGGCGGCCGGCGCTGCGCGAGGTCCGGACGGGCCGGCCGGTGCTGGTGGTGCTGGCGGCGCTGTCGGCGGTGCTGACCGTCGCGGTGTTGCTGTGGCCGCCGGTGTTCGACGGCTTGTCGACCGCGGAGTTGGACCGGCGGTTGGCGGTGGAGCAGGTGAACGGCCCGCTGGTGACGGCGCGTTCGACGGTTTCGGCGCCGCGGGACCGGACGGGGCGGTCGACGGCGCCGCAGTTCGGGACGCTGGACGGTGACCTGACCCGGGTCGGCGAGGGCCTGCGGCAGGGTTCCTCGGGGGAGTTGGCGCGGACCCTGGTGCGGGTGTCGGGCTGGGCGGAGAGCGACGGGATGGAGGTGTCCGGCCCGGGGGTGCCGAAGCCGCACGGCAATGCCGGGGTGCTGTCGCTGGCGTACCCGCAGGACGCGGCGGACCGGGTGCGCTGGGTGGCGGGCCGGGCACCCGGACTGCCGGCCGATCCGGCGACCGCGCCGATCGAACTGGGGCTGTCCCGGCCGGTGTTGGAGCAGTTCGGGTTGGCGGTGGGCCAGCGGGTGGAGCTGGCGGGCAGCACCTCGGTCACCGGGGCGGTGGTGGTCGGGGTGTTCGAGCCGCTCGACGGGTCGGACGATCTGTGGCGTGAACTTCCGCTGCTGAACGCGCCGTTGGACGCGCCGGTGCCGAGCGGGCACGTGCGTTACGGGGAGGCGATGGTGGCCCCGGCGGCGCTGGAGGCGATGGAGGCGCGCGGGTCGCTCTCGTTGGCGGCGACCTGGGTGTTCTGGTCGGCGCAGCAGCCGTGGGGGACCGGCGGCACGGCCGCCGGGGTGCGTGAACTGGCCTCCGGGGCGCGGTTGTTCGCGAAGTCCGCGATCGGACGGCTGTGCGGCGAGATCGTTTTCGACAACTCGGAGTGCCCGGCCGGGGTGCGCACCGTGCACCCGCCGCAGGTGCAGGAGCGGCTGTCGGACCTGGCGGACCGGTTCGCCGGGCAGCGGGTGCGGACGGTCTCGCTGCAGTCCTTCGCGCTGGCGGGCCTGTTGACGATCGGGGTGTCCACGGCGGTGGCGGCGGCCCGGCTGGGCGCGCGCCGCCGGGAGGCGGCGCTGGCGCTGCAGCGGGCCCGCGGTGCAGGTGAGCTCGCGCTGGCCGGTCTGCGGCTGCTGGAGGCCGCCCCGGCGGCCCTGGCGGGCCTGCTGGCGGGCTGGCTGGTGTCCGTGCGGCTGGCGGACGGGCGCCCGTTGGGTCCTTGGTGGCCCGCGCTGGCTCCCGCGGTGCTGGTGGCCTCGGCCCCGGCCGTGGCGGTGTGGTGGCAGGGCCGGGTGGTGCGTCGGGCCGGTCGGGAGCCGTTGCGCCGGCGGGGCCTGCGGCGGGCGTTCGACCTCTCCGGGCGGCTGGTGGTGGAGGCCGCGGTGCTGGTCCTGGCCGGGGCGGGCGTGCTGCAGTTGCGGCTGCGCGGGGCGCTGCCGACCGCCGACGCGGCCGACCCCGACCCTCAACTTGCTCTGGTTCCGGTGATGTTGGGCCTGGCTGCGGTGGTCGTGGTGCTGCGGGTCTACCCGCTGCCGCTGCGCTTGCTGATCCGGTGGGCGCGGCGGCGCCGCGGACCGGTCGCGCTGGTAGGTCTGGCGCAGGCCGCGCGGCGTTCGGGGGCGGCCGCGACGGCGCTGCTGGTGCTGGTGCCCGCACTGGCCTGCGCGGTGTTCGGCGCGCTGGTGTCCGGGACGGTCCGGCACGGCCGGGTGGCGGCCGCCGAGTGGCGCACCGGCGGCGACGCGGTGGTCCTCGGGCCCTCGCAACGTCCGCTGCCGGTCGAGGAGTTGGCGAAGGTCCCGGGTGTCGGCGGGGTGCTGCCGGTGCGTGGCGGGGTGGCGGCGCTGACCGCCGACGAGGACGGCGCCGTGGTGAAGGACGTCGGCCTGGTCGGGGTCGACGCGGCGCAGCTGGCCCGGATGGAGCCCGGCTCCCCGGTGGCGGCGGCGCTGACCGCCGCAGGCCTGTCCGCGCCGCTCGGTGCGGGCTCCGAACTCCCGGCGCTGGCGGACCCGGTGACGGCGGCCCGGTTCCCCGACGGTTCGTTCGACGCGGACGCCGGCGTCACCAGGTTCCGGGTCCGGATCGTCGGCGTGCTGCCCGCCGGGGCGGCCGCCGACCGGGCGATCGGCCCGGTGGTCGGCGAGGTCCGCAGCACCGGACCGCTCCTGGTCTTCGGCGGCCCCGGTGCGGACCGGCTGCCCAGGCAGACCGGCCGGCGCAACGCCGCCGTCCTGTTCGCCGAGCCCGGCCGGCCCGGGTCGACGGCCGGTTCGCAGCGGATCGACGGGGCCCGGCTGCGGGCCGTGGTCGCGGGCTCGGCGGCGACCGCGGGGGCGGGCGGCGCCGGTGCGGCGGGCGGCGCGGTGCTGCGTGGAGCGCCGGTCGAAGTTCGCGACCTGAACGGCGAGTTGGGGGCGTCCGCGGACGACGGCTTGGTGGCTGCGCTGGAGGTGGCGTTCGGGAGCGCGGCGGCGATCGGTCTGCTGCTGGGGCTGGTGGCGGTGGTCCTGGAGCTGCTGCTCGGTGCGGCGGAACGAGGGCGGATGCTGGCCCACCTGCGGACGCTGGGGCTGGGCGCGAGGGCCGCGGCGGGCGTCCAGGTGGTGCAGCTGCTGCCCGTGCTGGCCGCGGCGGTGGTCGGCGGGACGCTGCTCGGGCTGGGCCTGCCGTGGCTGCTCGGGCCGGCGCTGGAGCTACGGGCGTTCACGGGCGGCGCGGGAGCGCCGGCGTTCGCGCCGGACTGGGCGGCTGTTGGCGCCGCCGCGCTCGGGCTGGTGGTGCTGGTTCCGTGCGCCGCGGTGCTGGAAGGGGTGGCGGGCCGGCGGCGGGTGCCGCGAGTGCTGCGGCTCGGTGAGAGCGGATAGGTTCCGCCCCTTCGCTTCGCCGGAGGTACCCCCGCGCCCTGCCTGGACGCGGACGGCTTGGGTGGGTGTCGGTGGGGGCGGGTACGGTCTGGTTCGCGAGGTGTCCTGATGGTGTGTGAGGTGTCCGTTGCAGCTGGCTCAGGTGGAGGGGGTCCTGGAGCGGATCACGTACGCCAATGAGGAGACGGGGTACACGGTCGCGCGGGTGGACACCGGGCGGGGGGCCAATGACCTGCTGACGGTGGTGGGGGCGCTGTTGGGGGCGCAGGTGGGGGAGAGCCTGCGGCTGTTCGGGCGGTGGGGGTCGCATCCGCAGTACGGGCGGCAGTTCACGGTGGAGAACTACACGACGGTGCTGCCGGCCACGGTGCAGGGGATCCAGCGCTACCTGGGCTCGGGGTTGATCAAGGGGATCGGCCCGCGCTTCGCGGAGCGGATCGTGGAGCGGTTCGGGGTGGAGACCCTGGAGGTGATCGAGACCGAGCCGAAGCGGCTGATCGAGGTGCCGGGCCTGGGGCCGAAGCGGACGAAGATGATCGCGAAGGCGTGGGAGGAGCAGAAGTCCATCAAGGAGGTGATGGTCTTCCTGCAGAGCGTCGACGTGTCGACGTCGCTCGCGGTGCGGATCTACAAGCAGTACGCGGACGCGTCGATCGGGGTGGTGAAGAACCAGCCGTACCGGCTGGCGTCGGACGTGTGGGGCATCGGGTTCCTGACGGCGGACCGGATCGCGCAGGCGGTGGGGATCCCGCACGACTCGCCGGAGCGGGTGAAGGCCGGCCTGCAGTACGCGCTGTCGCAGTCCACCGACCAGGGCCACTGCTACCTGCCGGAGGAGCGCCTGATCGCGGACGGCGTGAAGCTGCTGCAGGTGGACGTCGGGCTGGTGATCGACTGCCTGGCGGAGCTGGTCGCGGCGGAGGGCGTGGTGCGCGAGCGCCTGCCGGGCGCGGAGGGGCAGGAGATCACCGCGGTGTACCTGGTGCCGTTCCACCGGGCGGAGATCTCGATGGCCAATCAGCTGCTGCGGCTGCTGCGGGCGGACGAGGACCGGATGCCGTGGTTCCGGCAGGTGGACTGGCCGGCGGCGCTGGGCTGGCTGGCGGGGCGGACGGGGGCCGAACTCGCGCCGGAGCAGGAGCAGTCGGTGCGGCTGGCGCTGACCGAGAAGGTGGCGGTGCTGACCGGCGGGCCGGGCTGCGGCAAGTCGTTCACGGTGAAGTCGATCGTGCAGTTGGCGTTGGCGAAGCGGGCGAAGGTGGTGCTGGCGGCGCCGACGGGTCGGGCGGCGAAGCGGCTGGCGGAGCTGACCGGTGCGGAGGCGTCGACGGTGCACCGGCTGCTGGAGCTGAAGCCGGGCGGGGACGCCGCGTACGACCGGGACCGGCCGCTGGACGCGGACCTGGTGGTGGTCGACGAGGCGTCGATGCTGGACCTGATCCTGGCGAACAAGCTGGTCAAGGCGGTGGCGCCGGGCGCGCACCTGCTGTTCGTGGGGGACGTCGACCAGCTGCCGTCGGTGGGTGCGGGCGAGGTGTTGCGGGACATGCTCTCCGCGGGCAGCCCGATCCCGTCGGTGCGGTTGACCAGGATCTTCCGGCAGGCCCAGCAGTCGGGCGTGGTGGTGAACGCGCACCGGATCAACGAGGGCCTCCCGCCGCTGACCGAGGGTCTGCCGGACTTCTTCCTGTTCGTCGAGGACGACGCGGAGCGCGCCGCGGGCCTGACGGTGGACGTGGTGGCCCGCCGGATCCCGCAGCGCTTCGGCCTCGACCCGCGGCGCGACGTCCAGGTGCTGGCGCCGATGCACCGCGGCCCGGCGGGGGCGGGCGCGCTGAACACGCTGCTCCAGTCGGCGGTCACCCCGGCCCGGGAGGGCCTGGCCGAACGCCGCTTCGGCGGGCGGACGTTCCGGGTCGGCGACAAGGTGACGCAGATCCGGAACAACTACGAGAAGGGGCGCAGCGGTGTCTTCAACGGCACAGTGGGCGTCGTGACCGCACTGAGCGTGGACGACCAGCGACTGACGGTGCTGACCGACGAGGACGAGGAGGTGCCGTACGACTTCGACGAGCTGGACGAGCTGGCGCACGCGTACGCGGTGACGATCCACCGTTCGCAGGGCAGCGAGTACCCGGCGGTGGTGATTCCCGTCACGACCTCGGCGTGGACGATGCTGCAGCGGAACCTGCTCTACACGGCGGTCACCCGGGCGAAGAAGCTGGTGGTCCTGGTGGGGTCGCGCAAGGCGATCGGGCAGGCCGTGCGGGCGGTGAGCGCGGGTCGGCGGCACTCCGCGCTGGACCACAGATTGGCTGCTGGCTGAGGGTCAGGGGGTACGGTACGTTCAGAGGTTGTCTTGACGTGAAGAGATTTAGGGCGGAACCTGGTCTGGTTGCCGATCTTGTCCGGTTCGCACCGGCAGCGGCGGCAGACTTTGTAGCCCCCGGTCCTTCTCGGGGGTCACCCCCGGGTGCGCGGCCGTCCTTCGGGTGGGGGATCGTTGAGACAGTCAGGGCAGTCGGATGAGGATCAAATTTCGTCGGTGAGGAAGACGTGAGCGACAAATCGGTAGTACTGCGGTACCAGGGCGGCGAGTACGAGTACCCCGTCGTCGACAGCACTGCGGGCAACGCCGGCTTCGACATTTCGAAGCTGCTCCCGCAGACCGGCCTGGTCACCCTGGACAACGGTTTCGGCAACACCGCCGCCAACAAGTCCGCGATCACCTTCATTGACGGTGACGCCGGCATCCTGCGCTACCGCGGCTACCCGATCGAGCAGTTGGCCGCGGAGGCCAACTTCATCGAGACCGCCTACCTGCTGATCAACGGTGAGCTCCCGAACGCGGACCAGCTCTCGGCGTTCAGCACCGAGATCACCCAGCACACCCTGCTGCACGAGGACGTCAAGCGCTTCTACCAGGGCTTCCCCCGGGACGCGCACCCGATGGCGATGCTCTCCTCGGTGGTCGGCGGGCTCGCCACCTTCTACCCGGAGAGCCACAACCCGTTCGACGAGGCGCAGCGCAACCTCTCGACGGTCCGCCTGCTGGCGAAGCTCCCGACCATCGCGGCGTACGCGTACAAGAAGGCGATGGGCCAGCCCTTCGTCTACCCGCGCAACGACCTCGGCTACGTCGAGAACTTCCTGCGGATGACCTTCGCCGTCCCGGCCGAGGACTACGAGCTGAACCCGGTCGTGGTCAACGCCCTGGACAAGCTGCTCATCCTGCACGCGGACCACGAGCAGAACTGCTCCACCTCCACGGTGCGCCTGGTCGGCTCCTCGCACGCCAACCTGTTCGCCTCGATCTCGGCGGGCATCTCGGCGCTCTGGGGCCCGCTGCACGGCGGCGCCAACCAGGCCGTGCTGGAGATGCTGGAGCAGATCCAGAAGGACGGCGGCGACGTCGACGCGTTCATCCGCAAGGTGAAGAACCGCGAGGACGGCGTCAAGCTGATGGGCTTCGGCCACCGCGTCTACAAGGCGTTCGACCCGCGCGCCGCGCAGGTCAAGGTGCTCGCCCACGAGGTGCTGGCCCAGCTCGGCAAGTCCGACGCGCTGCTGGACATCGCCCTCAAGCTGGAGGAGCACGCGCTCAAGGACGACTTCTTCGTCTCGCGCAAGCTCTACCCGAACGTGGACTTCTACACGGGTCTGATCTACCGCGCGATGGGCTTCCCGACCAGCATGTTCACCGTGCTGTTCGCGCTCGGCCGGCTCCCCGGCTGGATCGCCCACTGGCACGAGATGATCAAGGACCCGAGCAGCCGCATCGGCCGCCCGCGCCAGGTCTACACCGGCATCGAGATCCGCGACTACGTGCCGCTCGACGCCCGCTGAGGCTGCCGCACGCACAACGGCTGGGGCCCGGTCCCACCTCCCGCAGAGGGAGTGTGGGACCGGGCCCCAGCCGTTCGCCGTGCTGGGGCGCACGACGCCCGGGACGGCCCCGGGGGGAAACGGCCGCTCAAAGCGTCCCCCGGATCCCGGGACCGGCCCGGCGTCGTGCGCGAGGGCCGTCGACGAATCGACTGCCCGTCCGGGGCCCGCCGGAGCCCCGCTCTACAAAAGGTAAGACGTATCAGGGGGCGCAGAGTTACGCCAGGGGGGTGTGAGTTGCCTCTCTCCACTCTCCGTGTGCATCCGCGCACCCGAATGCCGCACTCATACCACACCGCACGGGCGGGGCGCGGTGTCACCCACCCCGCAGCCATCGCAACCCAGCGTGATAGGAATCGTGGCAATCCGGTACGGACCGCCTGCCATCCGCGGCGCGGTGAACGGTCAGGGAGGGAGCGCGCTGTGGCCAGGAACGTCGTCGTCACCGGTGGGGGCACCGGCATCGGCCTGGAGGTGGCCCGGCGCTTCGCCGAGACGGGTGAGCGGGTGGTGATCGTCGGTCGTCGTCCCGGAGTCCTCGACCGGGCCGCCGAGGAGCTCGGCCCGAACGTCTCCCCGCTGGTGTGCGACCTGGCCGACCCGGACGCCGTCGAGGCCGCGCTGGACGCCCTGCCCGCCCGGATCGACGTCCTGGTCAACAACGCCGGCAGCCGGGAGACCGTGCTCGGCGCCGGGCCGCACGCGGTGCTGGCACGCTGGCGCGGCGACTTCGAACGCAACGTGCTGACCGCCGTGCTGCTCACCGAGTCGATCCGCGACCGGCTCACGCCGGGCTCCGGCCGGGTGGTCACCGTCTCCTCGATCGCCGCGCTGCGCGGCGCCGGCTCCTACGGGGCCGCGAAGGCCTCCCTGCACGCCTGGAACCACTTCCTGGCCGCCCAGCTCGGACCGTCCGGGATCACCGCCAACATCGTGGCCCCCGGCACCGTCGCGGGCACCGAGTTCTTCGGGCCGCGCCTGGACGAGGCCGAGGTCGCCCGCCGGGCGGCGCGCACCCTGCTCGGCCGGATCGGCGAGTCCGGCGAGGTCGCCGCCGCCGTGTACTTCCTCGCCTCCGCCGAGGCCGGGTTCATCACCGGCGAGATCCTGCACTGCAACGGCGGCGAGCTGCTCGGCCGCTGACCGCCCGTCAGGAGCTCCGGAAGCTTCGCAGGCGCAGGCTGTTGCCGACGACGAAGACCGAGGAGAAGGCCATGGCGGCGCCGGCGATCATGGGGTTGAGGAGGCCGGCGGCGGCGAGGGGGATGGCGGCGGTGTTGTAGGCGAAGGCCCAGAAGAGGTTGCCCTTGATGGTGGTGAGGGTGCGGCGGGAGAGGCGGATGGCGTCGGCGGCGGAGCGGAGGTCGCCGTGGACGAGGGTGAGGTCGGCGGCTTCGATGGCGGCGTCGGTGCCGGTGCCGATGGCGAGGCCGAGGTCGGCCTGGGCGAGGGCGGCGGCGTCGTTGACGCCGTCGCCGATCATGGCGACGGTGCGGCCTTCGGTCTGGAGGTTGCGGATGGTGGCGGCCTTGTCCTCGGGGAGGACTTCGGCGATGACGTCGTGGGTGGGGATGCCGATCTCGGTGGCGACGGTTTCGGCGACGAGGCGGTTGTCGCCGGTGAGCAGGACGGGGCGCAGGCCGAGGGCGCGCAGTTCGGTGATGGCTTGCGCGCTGGTGGGTTTCACTGCGTCCGCGACTTCCAGGACGGCTCGGGCCGTGCCGTCCCAGCCGACTGCGATCGCGGTGCGACCCGCGTGTTCGGCGGCGGTCTTGGCTTTGGCGAGGGCGGGCGGCAGGTGCTGGGCCCGGTCGGCGAGGAGTGCCTCGCGTCCGGCGACCACGGTGTGGCCGTCGATGGTGCCTTGGACGCCGAGGCCGGGGATGTTGGTGAAGTCTTCGACGGGTGGGAGGGTGCCGAGCCGTTGCTGTGCGGCGTCCGCGATCGCGCGGGCGATGGGGTGTTCGGAGGCGTGTTCGAGGGCGCCGGCGAGGCGCAGGGCCTGGTCTTCGGTGGTGTTTTCGGTGGTGTGCAGGGCGGTCAGGGTCATTCGGCCGGTGGTGACGGTGCCGGTTTTGTCGAGGACGACGGTGTCGACCTTGCGGGTGTTCTCCAGGACCTCGGGGCCCTTGATGAGGATGCCGAGTTGGGCGCCGCGGCCGGTGCCGACGAGCAGGGCGGTCGGGGTGGCCAGGCCGAGTGCGCAGGGGCAGGCGATGATCAGCACCGCGACCGCCGCCGTGAACGCAGCGGTGGGGCTCTCGGAGACCAGCAGCCAACCGACCAGCGTGCCGAGGGCGATCAGGATGACCACGGGCACGAACACCGCGGAGATCCGGTCGGCGAGGCGTTGGGCGGCGGCCTTGCCGTTCTGTGCGTCCGCCACCAGTTGGGCCATCCGGGCGAGTCGGGTGTCCGCGCCGACCCGGGTGGCCTCCACCACCAGGCGGCCGCCCGCGTTGACGGTCGCGCCGGTGACGCCGTCGCCGGCGGTGACCTCGACGGGCACGGACTCGCCGGTCAGCATCGAGGCGTCCACGGCGGAGCTGCCCTCGACCACGGTGCCGTCGGTGGCGATCTTCTCGCCGGGTCGGACCACGAACCGGTCCCCGACCGTCAGCCGGTCCGCCGGGATGCGGACCTCGCGCCCGTCCTGAAGGACCGTCACGTCCTTGGCGCCGAGTTCCAGCAGGGCGTGCAGGGCGGCGCCGGCCCGGCGCTTGGCGCGGGCCTCCAGCCAGCGGCCGAGCAGGATCAGGGTGGTGACGGCGGCCGCCGCCTCCAGGTAGAGCGCCGAGGAGGCGTCCTCCCCGCCGACGGTGAGCCGGAAGGAGTGCCGCATGCCGGGCATCCCGGCGTCGCCGAGGAACAGCGCCCACACCGACCAGCCGAAGGCGGCCAGGGTGCCGAGCGAGACCAGGGTGTCCATGGTCGCCGCGCCGTGCCGGGCGTTGGTCCAGGCCGCCCGGTGGAACGGCCACCCGCCGTACACCACGACCGGACCGGTCAGCGCGAACGCCAGCCACTGCCAGTTGTCGAACTGCAGCGCCGGGATCATCGAGAGCAGGACCACCGGGAGGCTGAGTGCGGCGCTGATCAACAGCCGGTCGCGCTGGGGGTCCCTCCCGGCCTCCGGGGGCGGGGTCTGCGCGACAGGCTCGGGGGCGGCCGGCGGCGGGGGGAGCTCGGCGGTGTAGCCGGTCCGCTCCACGGCGGCGATCAGGTCGGCGACGCTGGTGCCGGGGCCGAAGTCCACCCGGGCCTTCTCGGTCGCGAAGTTGACGCTGGCCTCGACGCCGTCGATCCGGTTCAGCTTCTTCTCGATCCGGGCGGCACAGGACGCGCAGGTCATGCCGCCGATCGCCAGTTCGACGCGCTCGCGCGGCCCGGGCGGGGCGGCGGGGTCCGTGGTGGTGCTCATCAGCTGGTCCGCTTCTGTCGACTTGCTCTCGGTGCTCCGGACGCCTGCGGGGCGGGGGTGGGTCGGGCCGCTCCCCGCCCGCGCGTGGATCAGGCGGTGCGGCCGACCAGTTCGTAGCCGGCCTCGTCCACGGCGGCGGCGATCTGCTCGTCGCTGAGCCCGCCCTCGGCGGTCACCGTGACGGTGCCGGCCTTCGCGTCGGCGGCGACCGCGGTGACGCCCGGCAGGGCGGAGACCTCGCCGTGGACGGCCTTCTCGCAGTGGCCGCAGCTCATCCCGCTGACGGTGTAGGTGACGGTGCTGGACATCGGAGACCTCCGGGAACGCGCTTCTGCTGTACCGACAACAACACCATACCCCCCTGGGGTATTCCGTCCAGGGGTGGGCGGCGTTCCGGCGTGCGCGACCCGTGGCTCGGTCCCGAGGGTAGTCCGCGCCGGGCCGGGAACGGCACCGGCGCACGCACCCACCACCGGTCGAGGAGCGCCGCCGGGCTCGATGTCGCCCGGACGGAGCAGGGTGCCGGAAGGTCCGATATGTTCGAAAGGTGCCCCATCTACGCCGGGAACGCCCGCCGGCCACCGGGACCGGCGGAGTGCCGCCCGGCCGGCGCCGCAACGCGTTGCTCGCCGCGGACCTGCAGGACCTCTCCTTCCTGCGCCGCGCCGCGCCCGCGCTGACCGCGATCGTCCTGGTCGGGCTCGCCGACTACTTCTCCGGCCGGGACCGCTACCTCGCGCCGCTGATGGTCGTCGTCCCCTCCATCGCCGCGCTCACCCTCAGACCGCGCGAACTGCTCGCCGTCTGCTTCCTCGGCCTGATGACCCTGCTGGGGCTCAGCCACTACGACCAGATCGACGACCTCGGCGACAGCCGCTTCCTGTACGGCGCGATGGTCAGCTACTTCGCGCTCACCGCGTTCAGCGCCTGGGTCGCCGAAGTGCGGATGCGACGAGCCGCGGCCTTCGCGGCCGTCAGCTCGGTCGCGGAGGCCGCCCAGCGCGCGCTGCTGCGCCAACCCGAACCCGTGGTCGGGCCGCTGCGGCTGGCCGTCCGGTACGTGTCCGCCGCGGACGCCGCCCGGATCGGCGGCGACCTGTACTCCGTCCTCGACACCCCGCACGGAACCCGGGTGCTGGTCGGCGACGTCCGCGGCAAAGGGCTCGGCGCGGTGCAGACCGCCGCGGTGGTCCTCGGCGCGTTCCGGGAGGCCGCCTACGACGAGCCGAAACTGCCCGTGGTCGCGGCCCGGATCGAGGCCAGCATGCACCGGCACGTGCCCGACGGGGAGTTCACCACCGCGCTGTTCGCCGAGTTCCGCGACGCCGGCAGCGTCGAACTGATGCACCTCGGGCACGTCCCGCCGATCCGGGTCCGCGCCGACGGCCGCACCGAGACCCTGGAGTCCGCCGATCCCTGGCTGCCGCTCGGCCTCGGCCACCTCGCCGCCGGCGAACCCTGCCCCGCCGCCGTGCCGTTCGGCCCGCAGGACGTCCTGGTGCTCTGCACCGACGGCGTGGTCGAGGCCAAGGGCGGCCCGCACGGCGAGTTCTACCCGCTCGCCGAACGCGCCGGCCCGCTGGTCCGCGACGGCTGGCGCTCGCTCGCCGACCTGGACACCGCGGTGGCCCGGCTCTACGCGGACCTGCTCACCCACACCGGCGGCGAGCTGAACGACGACGCGCTGCTGCTGCTGGTCACCCGGCCGGGCGCGGGCGAGAGCTGAGGGCGTCGCCGGGCCGGGGGATGGGCCGGTCCGGCGACGGGGCGAGCCTAGCGGGTGGTCATTTGGCGTCGCCGTAGCAGTCGACGACGGCGGTGGTGAGCGGGAAGCGGACCGGGGTGTCGCCGAAGACCAGGGCGGTGGCCTCCTCGGCGGACTCGGCGACCGCGGCGGCCACGGTGTCGGCCAGGTCCGCCGGGGTGTGCACCACCACCTCGTCGTGCTGGAAGAACACCAGGTGCGGCCGGTCCTCGCCGGAGTGCAGCACCGACAGCCGGCGGCGCAGCGCGGCCAGCAGGGCGAGGGCCCAGTCCGCGCCACTGCCCTGGATGACGAAGTTGCGGGTGAAGCGGCCGCGGGCGCGGGCCGAGCGGCCGCCCGCCTCGCCGGACTCGGGGGCCTCGGTGAGGTCCAGCCAGTCCGCCGAGGGCGGCGGGCAGACGCGGCCCAGGCGGGAGGAGACCACCCCGCCGTCCTCGCCGGTGCGGGCGGCGGCCTCCACGTACCCCATCGCGTCCGGGTAGCGGCGGCGCAGCGTGTTCAGCAGCGGGCCGATGCCGCCGCCGGTCTGGCCGTACATCGCGCCGAGCAGGCCCAGCTTCGCCTTGTCGCGGTCGCCGTGGAAGGCGGTGGCGGCGAGCGCCGCGTACAGGTCACCGCCGGCGGCGGTGCGGGCCAGGCCGGTGTCGCCGGAGAGGGCGGCCAGCACCCGGGGCTCCAGCTGCGCGGCGTCGGCGACCACCAGCAGCCAGCCCGGGTCGGCGACCACCGCGCGGCGCAGCGTGCGGGGGATCTGCAGGGCGCCGCCGCCGCGCGAGGCCCAGCGGCCGGTGACCACGCCGCCCACCACGTACTCGGGGCGGAACCGGCCGCCGCGGGCCCAGGCGGCCTGCCAGGCCCAGCCGTGCGCGGCGTGCAGCCGGGACAGCTCCTTGTAACGGACCATCAGGGCCGCCGCCGGGTGGTCGACGGACTTCAACTCCCAGGAGCGGGTCGAGGAGAGCTGGATGCCGCGGTCGGCGAACGCCTTGATCACCTGGGTGTGCGAGTCCGGGTTGAACGGCCGGGCGCCGAGCGCCTGCTGGATCTCCACGGCGAGTTCGGCGAGCCGGGCCGGCTGGGTGCCCGCGATGGCCGGGCGCGGGCCGAGCAGGTCGGTGAGCAGCGCGTCGTGCACGTCCGCCCGCCAGGGCAGCCCGTCGTGCGCCATCTCGCAGGCCAGCAGCGCGCCCGCCGACTCGGCCGCCACCAGCAGCCGGAACCGGGACCTGGCCGCCGGGTCGGCGATCGCCGCGAGGCGGCGCAGCTGCTCGCCGTGGACGGCCACGGTGGCTTCCAACGCGTCGGTGCCGGGCGGCAGTTGCAGCCGGTCCGGGGCGAACAGGCCGTCCTCGTCGGGCAGTGCGCCCTCCGGCAGGTCGGGCGGCACCGGCAGCCCGCGCAGCCTCGACCAGGCCGCGCCGAGCGAACGCGGCGCGCCGAACCGGCCCTCCCGGCCCAGCAGCAGAGCCTCCGTCAGCCGCAGGTCGTGGCAGCGGGCCAGCCGTTCGGGCAGCTTCGCGAGCAGCGGGCCGTACGCGGTGTCGGCCGTGGGCCAGACCCAGCGCGGGGCGTGCTCGGCCTCCGCCGCGGCCACCGCCTCGGCCAGCCGGGGCGCGTGCTCGGGCGGCCCGAGCGGCGTGCCGTCCTCGCCGAGCGGCTGCAGGCGGCCGCCCGGGCCGTGCGGATCGGGCACCAGGGCGTAGCGCACGGCGGCGGCTCCTCTCGCGGGCTCGGTCTGTGCACGGGCGTGGACCTGTCGACGGTAGCCGGTGGCTCCGACAACCGCCGTGACGGCGTCCGGCGGGCGGCGCGGCGCGGGCGTAACGGCGAACGGCGGGCGACTCGGCGGCAGCCGACCGGCGGGGACGTGGCGACCGACCGGCGGCTTGGTCTGACGGTGTTCCGCCACGGGCCGCCGGGCCGTAATCTCGCGGCATGAGCGACAACCCCTTCCTCTCGCCCAGCACCCTGGTGTACGAGCTCCCGCCCTTCGCCGAGATCCGGGAAGAGCACTACCGGCCCGCGTTCGAGCGGGGCATGGCCGACCAGCTCGCCGAGGTGGCCGCGATCGTCGCCGCCCCCGAGCCGCCGACCTTCGACAACACCGTGGTGGCGCTGGAGCGTTCGGGTGCGGTGCTGCGCCGGGTGTCCGCGGTCTTCTTCAACCAGGACTCCTCCGACACCACCCCCGGCGTCCAGGAACTGGACGCGGAGATCAGCCCCCGGCTGGCCGCGCACGCCGACGCGATCCACCTCGACGCGGCGCTGTTCGCCCGCCTCGACGCCCTGCACGAGGCCCGCCACGAGCTGGGCCTGGACCCCGAGTCGCTGCGCCTGCTGGAGCGCCGGCACACCGCGTTCGTCCGCGCCGGAGCCCGCCTGGACGCCGAGGGCCAGCAGCGGCTGCGCGAGATCAACACCCAGCTCGCCGCCGACAGCGCCGCGTTCCGCAAGAACACGCACGACGCCTCGCTGGCCGGTGCGGTCGCCGTGGACAGCGCCGACGCCCTCGACGGCCTGCCCGCCGCCGCGGTCGCCGCCGCGGCGGAGAACGCCGGCGCGCTCGGCCAGGACGGCCGCTGGGTGCTCAGCCTGAAGAACTTCTCCAACCAGACCGAGCTCGCCCACCTCACCGACCGCGCCCTGCGCGAGCGGCTGCTGACCGCCTCGCTGCGCCGCGGCCTGGACACCAACGGCCCGCTCGCCGCCCGGATGGCCGCGCTGCGCGCCGAACGCGCCGCCCTGCTCGGCCACCCCAGCCACGCCTCGTACGTGGTCGCCGACGAGACCGCCGGCACCGTCGACGCGGTGGGCGCCATGCTCGGCCGGCTGGTCGCCCCCGCCGTCGCCAACGCCGAGCGCGAGGCCGCCGACCTGGCCGTCGCCGCGGCCGCCGACGGCATCACCGAACTCGCGGCGCACGACTGGGCGTTCTACGCCGAGAAGGTGCGCGCCGAGCGCTACGAGCTGGACACCGCGGCGCTGCGCCCCTACTTCGAGCTGGAGCGGGTGCTGCGGGACGGCGTGTTCTTCGCGGCGGGCCTGGCGTACGGGCTGAGCTTCACCGAGCGTCCCGACCTGACGGCGTACCACGCGGACGCCCGGGTGTTCGAGGTGTTCGACGCGGACGGGGCCCCGCTGGGCCTGTTCATCGGCGACTTCTTCGCCCGCGAGTCCAAGCGCGGCGGGGCCTGGATGAACGAACTGGTCCCGCAGTCCCGCCTGTTGGGGACGCGCCCGGTGGTCGTCAACAACCTCAACATCGCGCGCCCGGCCGCCGGCGAGCCCGCGCTGCTCAGCTGGGACGAGGTGCGCACGCTGTTCCACGAGTTCGGGCACGCCCTGCACGGCCTGTTCTCGGACGTCGTGTACCCGTCCTTCGCGGGTACCGAGGTCCCCCGCGACTTCGTCGAATTCCCGTCCCAGGTCAACGAGATGTGGATGACCCGGCCGGAGGTGCTGGCCAACTACGCGCGCCACCACGTCACCGGGGAGCCGCTGGACGCCACGGTGGTCGAGCGGATGCTCGCCGCCGAGAACTACGGGCAGGGCTTCCGGACGGTCGAGTACCTGGCGGCGGCGCTGCTCGACTGGGCCTGGCACTCGCTGCCGGCCGGCGCGGTGGTGGCGGACCCGGAGGAGTTCGAGGCGCGCGCCCTCGCGGACGCGGGCCTCGCGGTCGCCGCGGTGCCGCCGCGGTACCGGACCGGGTACTTCAACCACGTGTTCTCGAACGGCTACAGCGCCGGGTACTACGCGTACATCTGGTCGGAGGTGCTGGACGCCGACACGGTCGAGTGGTTCCGCGGCAACGGGCGGACCGTCCGGGAGAGCGGCGAGCTGTTCCGGGCCGAGCTGCTGTCCCGGGGCGGGAGCCGGGATGCGATGGAGTGCGTGCGGTCGGTGCTCGGGCGCGGGCCGGAGATCGGACCGCTGCTGGTGCGGCGCGGGCTGGAGTAGGCGGGTGAGCCCCGCGCCCCTGGCGGGGCGCGGGGCGGCGGTGGAGACACCGGGTCCCGGCGGCGGGTCAGTTCGTCGTGAAGACGGGCTCGTAGCCGGGGGCGGGGCGGCCGTCCGGGGTGAGGGCGCAGTAGCCGCCGGCGCCGTGGCACCAGTACCACATGGTCCAGGCGGCGGCGAAGGTGCGCATGGCGGTGACCTGGCGGCGGATCAGTTCGGCGTTGCCGGGGGTGGCGGCGGAGGGCGGGCCCCATTCGCCGACCAGGACGGGCAGCCGGTGGGAGCGCGGGTAGGCGGTGACGGCGGCGGTGTAGGCCTCGACGAAACCGCCGGCCGGGTCCCAGTCCCGGCCGGCTTCGACGGCGGTGTCGTAGAAGTGCGGGGCGTAGCCGAGGTGGTCGGGGCCGCGGCGGAGGTCGGTGAAGGCGGGCAGCCGGGTGGGGACGCCCTGGCCGACCAGGACGGTGGGTTCGACGAACAGCCAGGCGTCGCGGTCGACCTGGCGGACCGCGGCGATCAGCCGGCGGTACATCCCGGCGAGCCGGCCCTGTTCGAGCTCGGCGGCCGCGGCGGCGAGGACGGCCGGGTCGGCGGGGTCGCCGTCGACGGGGCCGAACGGCTCGTTGAACAGGTCGTAGCCGAGCAGGGCGCGCTCGCCGCGCAGTTCGCGGGCGACGGTGGTGTACAGCTCGGACTGGGCGCGGCGCAGGTCGGGGTCGTCGTAGAGGTGGCGGAAGGCGGCCTGGACGGCGGGCTGGAAGTAGCCGGCGAACCAGTCGTCCGGGTCGGGCGTGAAGGGCAGGCCGTCGTCGCGGGTGGCCCAGGCGGGGGCGCCGCCGGTCCCGCCGACGAAGTACTGGCCGTAGACGTCCTGGTGGAAGTCGACGACCGCGTACAGGCGGTACTTGCCGGCCCAGTCCAGGAGTTGGCGCAGCCGGGCGAGCTGGGCGCGGTCGTAGTGGCCGCGGGTGGGTTCCAGTCGGGCCCAGGAGACGGCGATCCGGATCAGGCCGAAGCCGTGGCCGGCGAGTTCGCGCAGGTCGGCCTCGGTGGTCTCGTCGTACTTGTCGAGGTTGAAGCCGCGCAGGTCGAGGACCCGGCCGTGGTGGTCGGTGAACGCGGTGCGGCCGTCGGCGAGGGTGGTGGCGGCGACCTTGCGGGCGTCGAAGGGGCCGCGGTCGGCGGGCGGGCCCGCGGAGACGGTGCCGAGGACGGCGGCGGTGAGCAGCAGGGCGGCGGCGGAGCGGCGGACGCGCACGGGGCACCTCGCGGCGGCGGTCGGGGGTGGGGTGCGCCGATCCTGCCGGAGCGCCCCCCGCCGCACAAGAGGTGAGACAAGCTCATGTTTTTCGGTCCGCCGGCCGGGCCCGCGCGCCGGTCAGGCCTCCGGGGCGGCGAGCATCGGGGGCAGGTCGGCGGCGGCGGACAGTCGGCCCCAGAGCAGGTCGGCGAGCGCCTGCACCATCCGGGCGCGCGAGCAGGGGCGGGTCTCCAGCCACCAGTCGCCGGCGGCCAGCACCATGCCGGTGATCGAGCGTCCCCAGGTCTCGGAGAGCAGCGGCGCCTCCTGGCCGAGGTCGATCTGCTGCTGGATGGCGCGGGTGATCTCCTCGGCGATCTGCCGCAGCGCGGGCGCGAGGGCGTTGCCCGCGCCGGTCGGGTCGCCGGGCTCGGGGTGGGTGAGCAGCCGGTACACCTGCGGGCGGGACTCGATCGCGGCGAGGTAGACGTCCAGGACGTGCTCGACCCGGTCGCGGCGCTCCAGCGGCTCGTTGAGCGCGGCCCGGACGGCGGCCAGCAGGCCGGCCGTGTGACGTTCCGTCAACGCGCCGATCAGGCCGTTCCGGTCGCCGAAGTGGCGGTACAGGATGGGCTTGGTGATGCCGGCCTCGGCGGCGATCGCGTTCATGCTGGCGCTCGGGCCCTCGCGCTGGACGACCCGGTCGGCGGCGTTGAGCAGTTGTTCGCGGCGGGGTTCGGTGGTCATGCGCTGCTCCTCCTGCGTGGGCGGTCCGTGGCGGGCGTTGACACCGGTTACCTATCGGTAGCAGACTCGCCATCATGTTACCGGAGGTAACAGCGCAGTGGCGCGGACGCTCCGGCCCGCATCCCCGTCTCCTGGAGGCCGAACATGACCACCTTCTCGCTCGACCCCGGGCCGGACCAGATCGCCGTCCGCGACTGGCTGCACGGCTTCGCCGCCGACGTCATCCGGCCCGCCGCCGCCGAGTGGGACGAGCGCGAGGAGACCCCCTGGCCGATCATCCAGGAGGCCGCCAAACTGGGGATCTACTCGCTCGACTTCTACGCCCAGCAGTTCTTCGACCCGTCCGGCGTCGGCATCCCGATCGCCATGGAGGAACTGTTCTGGGGCGACGCCGGCATCGCGCTGGCCATCACCGGCACCACGCTGGCCGCCGTCGCGGTGCTCGCCAACGGCACCGACGAGCAGATCGGCACCTGGGCGCCGCAGATGTTCGGCACCCCTGAGGACGTCAAGGTCGCCGCGTTCTGCTCCTCCGAGCCCGACGCCGGATCCGACGTCTCCGCGCTGCGCACCCGCGCCGTCTACGACCAGGCCAAGGACGAATGGGTGCTCAACGGCACCAAGACCTGGGCCACCAACGGCGGCATCGCGCACGTCCACGTGGTGGTCGCCGCCGTCGACCCCGAACTCGGCTCCCGCGGCCAGGCCTCCTTCCTGATCCCGCCCGGCACCAAGGGCCTGAGCCAGGGTCAGAAGTTCAAGAAGCACGGCATCCGCGCCTCGCACACCGCCGAGGTGGTGCTCGACGACGTCCGCATCCCCGGCCACTGCCTGCTCGGCGGCAAGGAGAAGCTCGACGCCCGCCTGGCCCGCGCCCGCGAAGGCGCCAAGGGCGGCGGCAAGAACGCCGCGATGGCCACCTTCGAGGCCTCCCGCCCCGCCGTCGGCGCGCAGGCCATCGGCATCGCCCGGGCCGCGTACGAGGTCGCCCTCGACTACGCCAAGACCCGCGTCCAGTTCGGCAAGCCGATCATCGAGAACCAGGGCGTCGCCTTCCAGCTCGCCGACATGAAGACCCGCATCGACGCCTCCCGGCTGCTGGTCTGGCGCGCCTCCTGGATGGCCGTCAACAACCAGCCCTTCACCAACGCCGAGGGCTCGATGTCCAAGCTCTACGCCGGCGAGACCGCCAAGTTCGTCACCGCGCAGGCCATGCAGATCCTCGGCGGCAACGGCTTCACCCGCGAGTACCCCGTCGAGCGGATGCACCGCGACAGCGCCATCTACACCGTCTTCGAGGGCACCAGCGAGATCCAGCGCCTGGTCATCGCCCGCGCCATCTCGGGGGCGCCGATCCGCTGACGGCGGGTCGGCGGATCCGTGAACGGCCCGGCGGCGCCCCCGAGACGGCCCGGCGGCGGCACCCACCAGTCCGCCGCCGCCGGGCGCAGTCCCGTCCCGCCGTCCGCTACAGCGCGGAGACGGAGGCCGGTGCGCGTTCGCTGCGACTGAGCGCGCGCAGCACGTCGGTCGCGCCGTGGCGTCGCAGGGCGATCCTCGACAGCACGTCCACCACTATCTCGACCGCGGCGGTCGGGAACTCCGGCGTCGGCAGCCCGACGCTGTACGCGAGGTCGTCGCAGTGGATCACCAGCTCCAGCAGGCGGCTGGTGACGAAGTCGTCCAGGCTGATCGACCACGGACCCCAGGTCGGGCGGCGGACCGGTCGGTTCGGCGCGCTGGGCAGCACGCCGCGCAGCTCCTCGGCGCACGCCGCCACCCGCCCGGACAGCGCGGCCGGGCCCTCGGCCGCCTCCTGCTCGCCGCCGGACCGGATCGCCCGGTTGAACGGCGTGTCGAGGTCCGAGCCGATCCAGCTCACGCGCGCGTAGTACTCGTGGAGCGGGATCGCGGGCTCCGCGGGCACCGGCTCCGCCAGCACCTCGGGGATGAAGAACACCTGCCCGGCCAGGTGGCCCGCCAGCCCCTGCACGCTGAACTCCGCCAGCGCGGACGGCCGGTGCCAGCCCTCCGCCACCTCCGGAGCGGCCAGCAGCCGCGCCGCCGTGTCCGCCACGCCCAGGTAGAGCTCGCGTACCTGCGTCACCTTGTCCGTCCCCCCGTGTCGGTGATCCTGTTCGACCGTCAACTCACGGCCCGAGCAGGGCATTCCGGCGCCGTGGGTCAGAACTTCGGTTCGCGGCGGTCCAGGAAGGCGGCGAGGCCCTCGCGGACGTCCGGGGCGGTGCGGGAGGCGCGCTCCCAGGGCGCCAGGGCGGCGGCCGCGGCGGACGGGGCGACCGCCAGGGCGGCCTTGGCGGCGCCGATGGTCTGCGGCGAGCGACGGGTCAGCAGCTGGGCGAACTCCCGGGCCCGGGACGCGAGCCGGCCGGGCGGAAGGACCTCGTCCAGCAGGCCGAAGCGTTCCGCGCGGACGGCCGGGACCAACTCGCCCGAGAACAGCAGGTACTTGGCCCGGGCCGGACCGACCAGGGCGGCCAGCCGGACGGTGGGGACCGCCGGGTAGACCACGCCGAGCTTCGCCGGGGTGATGCCCAGCCGGGCGTCCTCGGCGGCGAACCGCAGGTCGCAGGCCACCGCCAACTGGCAGCCGCCGCCCACGCAGGCGCCCCGGATCACCGCCAGGGTCGGGTGCGGGAACGCCGCCAGCGCCTCCTCGGCCGCCACGTTCTGCGCGTGGTAGGCGTCCGCGCTCGCCGGATCGGCGTACACCTCGGCGAGTTCGGCGATGTCCGCGCCCGCCGAGAAGGTGTCCGCCGCACCCGTCAGGAGCAGCGCCCGGACGTCCGCGCGCGCCGCCAGGTCGGCCAGCACGCCCGGGAGCGACCGCCACATCGCACCGGTCACCGCGTTGCGCCGCGCCGGCCGGTCCAGCAGCAGCGTCGCCACCCGGTCGGCGCCCACCCAGCAGCGCAGCCCCTCGGCGCCGGTGGGCAGTTCGACGTCCGCCGGGCCGGGGCGGTCGAGAGCGGGGCTGGCGGACATCGGGGCCTCCGGGCAGGTGGGCGGACGGATCGTCAGCCTTCCACAGCGCGCCCGGCGACCACCATGTGACCAGGATCAAGCCGCGCCGCGGGCCTTCTCCCACTCCGGCGCCAGCATCGACCAGACCTCCAGGTCCAGGCGCTCGCCGAGGTGCTCGGTGGCCCCCCGCATGGTGCCGTCCAGCGTCATGCCGAGCCGCTGCGCGGTGGCCCGGCTGCGCACGTTGACCGTCGAGTTCCACCACTCCGCGCGGTACAGGCCGCGCTCGACCAGCGCGTAGTCCAGCAGGTGGCGGACGGCCGCGGTGACCAGGCCCCGGCCCTGCCCGGCCGGCTCCGACCAGACGCCGATCTCGCACACGCCCTGCTTGGCGTCGAACTTCACGAACATCACGCCGCCGACCAGCGTCCCGTCCAGCCAGATCCCGTACAGCCGGCCGGTGTCGGCGCACTGCTTGTCGGCGAACAGCTGCAGTGTCGCGCGGGCCGAGTCCAGGTCCGTGGTGCGGGTCGCCCAGGGGATGAACGGGTCGATGCCGGCCCGGCCCCGGTCCATGTGCTCCAGGAACTCCTGGGCCTGCCACGGCTCCAGCGGGCGGAGCTCGGCGTCCTCGGCGAGCGCGACGGCGTACATGGTCATCCCCTCCGTAATACATAACAAACGTTTGGTAGGTACTCTAGCGCGCATGACACCACCCGCCCGAGGCGACCACGAGGCCCGGCGACGCGACGTCTCCGAGGCGGTCTGGCGGGTCCTCGCCGCCCGCGGCTTCGGCGGCCTCACCCTGCGCGCGGTGGCCGCCGAACTCGACGCCTCCACCGGGCTGCTCACCCACTACTTCCCCAACAAGCGCGCCCTGGTCGCCCACGCGCTGGAAGTCCTGGACCGGCAGACCGCCGACCGGCGCCGCCCCGCCACCGAGGCCGCCGCCCCCGCCCGGGGCCTGGCCCTGCTGCGCGCCGCCCTGCTCGACAACCTGCCGGTGGACGGCCCCGCCACCGCCGGCAACCGGATCTGGGTCGGCTCCTGGGACCCGGCGCTCGCCGACCCCGAGCTCACCGCCGAACACGCCGAGCGCTACCGCCGCGGCCGCCGGCGGGTGACCGAACTCTGCGCCGAGGCCCAGCAGCTGGGCGAGCTCCCGGCGGCCGAACCGCCGGCCGACCTGGCGGCCCGGGCCCAGGCCTTCACCCTCGGACTGATCGTCCAGGCGCTGTTCGCCCCGGCCGAGTTCCCGGCCGCCCGCCAACGCGCGCTGCTGGACGCGTTCCTGGCGGACCTGGCGACGGGTCGCGGACCAGGGGGGAGCGACGGGGCGGGGAGCGCAGGGGAGCCGGCGGCGCGGTGAGGGGGCGGGCGGCTTCCGGGGAGGGGGCGGCTTCGGGGGCGGCGGTGCGGAGCATTCACGCCTGGTCGGCGCCGTTGTGCGCCCCCAGCAGGATTCGAACCTGCGACCTACCGCTTAGAAGGCGGGTGCTCTATCCGCTGAGCTATGGGGGCCGGATGGTGACGTCGGCCCGCTTGCCGGGCCTGGGCCGGGACGGGATGTTCCGGGACAGGATACGGGTGTTCAGTTCCGCCACCTGGACTTCGAAGGCCGGGCAGCGGTGTGTCGAGCCCCGTGGGGCGGTCCGATAATCGCAGGTAGCGCCGTGGTGCGCAGCGGTCTGCGGGGTCTCGGACCCGGACGTTGTGCAGTCGTTACGGGGCTGTCGCCCCACCCGTTATGGATTCGGCGCGGGCAATCGCTCCGGGCGGCCCGCGGGTGGGGGCGATTTTCGGGGTTCCATCGGTCGGATGACATGGACGGGGCGAGCTGACAGCCACTCGTTCGGGGTTTCGGCGGTGGCGTCGAGGTGTCCGCCGAGTGTGCCCGGGGCTGCCGGGAGGGGTGGTCGACGACGGCGGCGGGAGGCTCCGGCCTGCAGGTTCTTGTCGTGGACACGCCCGACGGCTGATCGGATTCGGACCGGAAATCGCCGGCTATTCACTCCGCGGGGGTACTCGATTTGTCCACAGGGCCGAGTTGTCCACAGGCCGGCGATAGGCGTTGGTGCGGAAATCCGGGGCGGGGCAGGATCGGCGCCAACGGAAATTCCGTCGGCGAAAAGGGATCGACCCCGCACGGCCGGGGAGTGGAGGAGTCGAAATGGGCGAGGCGCTGGTGACGATGGCCGGTAACGCGGCCTCGAACGTGACGTACCGGGAGACCGCGGGCGGGGTGGCGGTGGCGAACTTCCGGCTCGCGGCGACGGAGCGGCGCTACGACCGGGAGCGGGGCGAATGGGTCGACGGCGAGACCACCTGGGCGACGGTGGTGGCCTGGCGCGGGCTCGCGGCGAACGTGCTCGGCTCGGTGAACAAGGGGGACCCGGTGGTGGTGAGCGGCCGCCTGCGGGTGCGCGAGTGGGGCGAGGAGGGGCACCGGAGGCTGGAGGTCGAGATCGACGCCCGTTCGGTCGGGCATGACCTGTCCCGCGGCACCGCCGTCTTCCGGCGCGCGGTGGAGCCGAAGTGCGCGCCGGGGCAGGGGGATTCGGAGGTCGAGCGGCCGGCGGCGGCGGAGCGCGCCGGCGCGGGCGGGTCCCGTCCGGTGCGCCTGGTGGAGGAGGCGGTGCCCGAGTGGATCGTGGCGGCGGTGGCCCGGCACCGGGCGGGGGCGGCCGGCGGGGCGGCCGGGGCCGACGGGGCGAGCGGGGTCACCGAGGCTGCGGGGCAAGGAGGTTCGGATGTGGCGCAGGAGGTTCTGAACTGACGGATTCTGGGCACTTCTCGAGCCGGTGAGTGCAATCCTGATTGCCGCGGCGCCGTCCGGGGGCTTTATGTCGACACATCAACTACCCGCGACAGTGCGCTCCTTGATAACAAAACAGCCACGAAACCGTCCTGATTTGCTACGGGGCGGGAGTGGCCGGATCGCGTCAATAGGATGCGTCTGGTCCACACACGTGCAGCGGCGCCACAGGGGGTGCCGCTTTGCAGGGGGCGGGTTGCCGCAGGCACGTCGCCGCCCGGAGGGATCGCGCATGTTCCACAACCAGGGGCGGGCTGTCTCCCGCATCGTTGCTGTCATGCTCGCGTCGGGTCTCACCGTCGGCGCGGGGCTGCTCGCGTCCGGTGCGGCGGCTGCTGCTGACGGCCCGTCGGGTGTCACGGCGAAGCTCGAAGGCGGCATCCGGTACGGGGAGAAGATCGAGCACGAAGTGCGCCCCGGTCGCTGGCTCCCGGTCACCGCCGGGCAGTTCAGCCTGAAGGTGGTCGGCAGTGACACCACGCTGCAGGTCTACTGCATCGACCTGCTCAACGACACGCTCAAGGACGCCACGTACCACGAGACCGACTGGGCCTCGACCTCGCTCTCCCAGCCGGAGAAGGTCAAGGCCAAGGCCGGCCCGAAGATCCAGTGGATCCTCGAGCACTCCTTCCCGAACGTCGACGAAGTCGCGCTCGGCAAGGCGTCCGGCATCGACGGCCTGACCAAGGACGATGCCGCCGCAGCCACCCAGATCGCGATCTGGCACTTCTCCGACCCGAACGTGCCGACCAAGCAGAGCGACGACCACGAGAAGGCCAAGAAGTTCACCGACTGGCTGATCGCCCAGGCCGAGGCCAAGGGCGGCGCCGAGGAGCCCAAGCCCTCCCTCGCCCTCAACCCCGGCTCGGTGGCCGGCAAGAGCGGTGACCTGGTCGGCCCGATCACCGTCACCACCGGCGGCGGCGCCGACAACGTCGCGGTCGGCCTGGACAAGAAGGGCACCGACGCGGGTCTCACCCTCGTCGACAAGAACGGCGCACCGGTGAAGACCGCCAAGAACGGCTCCCAGCTGTTCGCGAAGGTCCCGGCCGGCGCCGCCGCGGGCACCGCCACCGTCACCGCGGACGCCACCGCCACGATCAACCTCGGCCGGGCCTTCGTCGGCGACGACAACGGCAAGCACAGCCAGACCCTCATCCTGGCCGGCAGCGACAAGGTCAAGGTCAACGCCCTCGCCACGCTCGCCTGGGCGCCCAAGGGCCCGATCCCGGCCGCCACGGCCAAGGTCGACTGCACCCAGGGCGCGGTCGTCGTCACCGCCAGCAACAAGGGCGACCAGGACTGGACCTTCACCGTCGGCGGCAAGACCGTCACCGTGAAGCCCGGTGCGACCCAGGACGTCACCCTGCCGGTCGCCGAGGACACCGCGTACAAGTTCACGGTCACCGGTCCCGGCGGTTTCTCGCAGACCTTCAGCGGCGTGCTGAACTGCAAGACCGACAGCAACACCCTGCCGCCGACCAGTGCGAGCCCGGTTCCGTCGCCGAGCCCGACCGGCCCTGAACTGGCCTCCACCGGTGGCGGCATGGGCACCGGCGTCACCGCCGGCCTGGCCGGCGCGCTGCTGGTCGCCGGCGGCGCCGCGGTCTACGGCCTGCGCCGTCGCGGTCGCCACAGCCGCTCCTGAACGACGCGCTGAGCCCTCCCCGGCGGCCCGCCGGGGAGGGGGCGGCCCCGCTCTCCGTTTCACGGGGGCGGGGCCGTTCGCGTTGCGGGCGCCCGGCAGCCGGCGGCCCGCGGGACGCCGGGCGGCCCGAAAGGCGTTCGGGACGGGCTCGGCCTTACGGCACAATGGAAGGCTGCAAGCCGATTACTCACGACGACGCCGGAGCGATCTCACGTGGCGGAATACATCTACACCATGCGCAAGGTGCGCAAGGCACACGGCGACAAGGTCATCCTTGACGACGTGACGCTCAGCTTCCTCCCCGGGGCGAAGATCGGCGTCGTCGGCCCCAACGGCGCCGGTAAGTCGACCGTGCTGCGGATGATGGCCGGCCTGGACCAGCCCTCCAACGGCGACGCGTTCCTCTCGCCGGGCTTCACCGTCGGCATGCTCCAGCAGGAGCCGCCGCTGGACGAGTCCAAGACGGTCCTGGAGAACGTCGAGGACGGCGTCAAGGAGACCAAGGCCAAGCTCGACCGGTTCAACGAGATCGCCGAGCTGATGGCGACCGACTACTCCGACGCGCTGCTCGACGAGATGGGCAAGCTCCAGGAGGACCTGGACCACGCCAACGCCTGGGACCTCGAGGCCCAGCTGGAGCAGGCGATGGACGCGCTGGGCTGCCCGCCCGGCGACTGGCCGGTCACCAAGCTGTCCGGTGGCGAGAAGCGCCGCGTCGCGCTCTGCAAGCTGCTGCTGGAGCAGCCCGACCTGCTGCTGCTCGACGAGCCCACCAACCACCTGGACGCCGAGTCGGTGAACTGGCTGGAGCAGCACCTGGAGAAGTACCCCGGCACCGTCGTCGCCGTCACCCACGACCGGTACTTCCTGGACAACGTCGCCGAGTGGATCCTGGAGCTCGACCGCGGCCGCGCCTACCCGTACGAGGGCAACTACTCCACCTACCTGGAGACCAAGCAGACCCGTCTCAAGGTCGAGGGCCAGAAGGACGCCAAGCGCGCCAAGCGGCTCAAGGAAGAGCTGGAGTGGGTCCGCTCCAACGCCAAGGGCCGCCAGGCCAAGTCCAAGGCCCGCCTCGCCCGCTACGAGGAGATGGCGGCCGAGGCCGACAAGATGCGGAAGCTGGACTTCGAGGAGATCCAGATCCCGCCGGGCCCGCGTCTGGGCAGCGTCGTCATCGAGGTCGACAAGCTCGGCAAGGCCTTCGGCGAGAAGGTCCTGATCGACGACCTCAGCTTCACCCTGCCGCGCAACGGCATCGTCGGCGTGATCGGCCCCAACGGCGCCGGCAAGACCACGCTGTTCAAGATGCTCCAGGACCTGGAGACGCCGGACAGCGGCACCGTCAAGGTCGGCGAGACCGTCAAGATCAGCTACGTCGACCAGACCCGGTCCAACATCGACCCGAAGAAGACCCTGTGGGAGGTCGTCTCCGACGGCCTCGACTGGATCAACGTCGGCCAGGTCGAGATGCCGTCCCGGGCGTACGTCTCCGCGTTCGGCTTCAAGGGCCCGGACCAGCAGAAGCCGGCCGGCGTGCTCTCCGGCGGTGAGCGCAACCGCCTGAACCTGGCGCTGACCCTCAAGCAGGGCGGCAACCTGCTGCTCCTCGACGAGCCGACCAACGACCTCGACGTCGAGACGCTGTCCTCGCTGGAGAACGCGCTGCTGGAGTTCCCCGGCTGCGCCGTGGTCATCTCCCACGACCGCTGGTTCCTGGACCGGGTGGCCACCCACATCCTCGCCTACGAGGGCGAGAGCAAGTGGTTCTGGTTCGAGGGCAACTTCGAGTCCTACGAGAAGAACAAGGTCGAGCGCCTCGGCGCCGACGCGGCCCGCCCGCACCGCGCGACGTACAAGAAGCTGACCCGCGGCTGACACCCGGGCGCAACGCCGGCCCGGCAGGCTGCCCCTCGGGGCGGGCTGCCGGGCCGCCGCCCGTAGGCTCTACGGGTACGAAGAGTTTTGAGGAGAACACGTGGCACGCCACATCTACCCCTGCCCCCTGCGGTGGTCCGACATGGACGCCTTCGGCCACGTCAACAACGTGGTCTTCCTGCGTTACCTGGAGGAGGCCCGGATCGACTTCATGTTCACCCAGGCCGCCGAGGCCGGCGCCGGGGAGTTCGCGGGCGGGTCGGTGGTGGCGCGCCACGAGATCGACTACAAGCGCCCGCTGGTGCACCGCCCCGAGCCGGTCACCATCGAGACCTGGGTGACGAAGATCGGCGGCGCCTCGCTGACCGTCTCCTACGAGATCAAGGATGTCGCCGCGGACGGCACCGAGACGATCTACGTCACCGCCTCCACCGTGGTCGTCCCCTACAACCTCGCCGAGGGCCGGCCGCGCCGGATCAGCCCCGTGGAGCGCGAGTTCCTCAGCCGCTTCATGGACGAGCAGCCCGCCGGCTGCGCCGCCTGACGGCCGATCAGCACCACCGCCTCCGCCTGCCGCACTGACGAAACGAGCTGAACCCCGGTGACCGCGCAGCCCCGCCTCGACCTCGCCGACCAGGGGGAGGCCGCCGACCTGGCCGCCTTCCTGGGCCGGCTGCTCCGGTTCGACCGGGCCGCCGCGGTCCGGTTGCAGGCGGTGCCGGCGGCGGACGGCGGCGGGGTGCTGGCGGTGTTCGGGCGGCTGCCGCTGGGCGGCTCCGCGGTGCTGGCGATCCGCACCGTCCGGCTGGCCGCGCTGCCGCAGGCCGCCGATCTGACCGTCTCCGCCGGGCAGTTGCTGGAGTCCGTGGACGAGCCGGGCGCCGCGCTCGGCCTGCCCGCTCCCGTCACCGGCCCGGCCTGGGCCGGACTGCTGCCGCCCCGCTCCGGCTGGCAGCCGCTGGGAGCGCCCCCGGTGGACCGGGTGATGCACGAGGTGCTGGCCGCCGTCGAGGAGTTCAAGAAGCGCACCGCCGAGGTGCCGGACCACCACCGCACCCGGCAGGCGGTCGACGCGATCGCCGACGAGATCTGGTCCCGCCCGCTGGCCGCCGTCGAGGGTCTGCCGCTGCGGGCCGCGCACGCCGCCCACGCGATCGGCTTCCTGCGTCCCGGCACCCCGCTGAGCGCGCACCGCGCCGGGGCCTGGCTGCGGCTGGACGCCCCGGCGGGCTCGGTCGCCCTGCGCACCTCCGCCGCACCCGGCGCGGGCCTCGGGCTCAGCCCGCTGCGCTGAACCGCCCGGAGCGGCCCTAGCCGGCGGTGTTGATCATCGAGGCGGCCGCGTACGTCAGGTAGTTCCAGAGTTCGCGGTCGGCCTCGGCGGGCAGCGCGAGCTGGTCGAGGGCGGCGCGCATGTGCTTCAGCCAGGCGTCGTGGGCGGCCCGGTCGACCTGGAACGGGGCGTGCCGCATCCGCAGCCGGGGGTGGCCGCGGTGGTCGCTGTAGGTGCGCGGGCCGCCCCAGTACTGCATCAGGAACAGCGCGAAGCGCTCCTCGGCGGGGCCGAGGTCCTGCTCGGGGTACATCGGGCGGAGCAACTCGTCCTGGGCGACGCCCTGGTAGAAGAGGTGGACCAGCCTGCGGAAGGTGGCCTCGCCGCCGACCTGGTCGTAGAAGGTCTCCTCTTGTGCGGTGTCGGTGTCGCGCCCGGTGTCAGTCACCCGTCCATGGTCGCAGACGCCGACGGGGGCCGTACACCGGGACTTTCGGTGTACGACCCCCGTCGCGGGAGGGCGGGAGGCTACGCGTCGTCCCAGTTGAAGAAGCGCCAGGCGATCGCGCAGAGCACCGCGGTGAACGCCAGCAGGATGCCCATCGCGGGCAGCGCCTCGGCGATGCCGCCGCCCTGGCTGAGCACCGACTTGGCGGGCACGATCAGGTAGCGCAGCGGCAGCGCCCGGGAGATGTCCTGCAGCCAGCCGGGCGCGAAGTCCAGCGGGATGAACGCGCCGCCGAGGAACGACATCGGCAGGATGATCAGCTGGTTCATGCCGTTCGCCGACTCCTCGCTCTTCGCGAGCGAGCCGGTGAGCAGGCCGATCGACATGAAGGCCAGCGTGGCGCAGATCACCAGCGGGATCACCAGCCACCAGTTGCCGGTGAGCTTCAGGCCGAAGTAGTCGAGCTGCGCGATCATCAGGAACAGCGCGGTCTGCGCCAGCGCCACCAGCACGCTGACCAGCACCCGGGCCCCGACGATGGTGCCGGCCGAGATGGGCGCCAGCCGCAGGCGGCGCAGCACCCGCTTCTTGCGCCAGGTCACCAGGGTGAAGGAGGCGCCGTAGACCGCGCCCATGGCGACGGCGTACGCGAGCAGGCCCGGAGTCAGGTACTGGATCGGCTTGGTCGAGTCGTCCTCGACCTTGGAGGCGTCCAGGGTGTACTTGGGCGTGACGTTCGCGGCCTTCTGGTTGGCGCCGTCCACCAGTGAGCCGATGATGCCCTGGACGGTGCCGGACTTGACCTGGTCGGCCTGGCTGAAGCGGAGCACCAGTTTGCCGTCCGCGTCCTGCTTGACCAGGCCGTCCAGTTCGCCCTTCCTGACCTTGGCCAGGGCGTCGTTCTCGTCGGTGACCTTGGTGATCTCCAGGGCGCTGAGCGGGCCGTCGGTCTGCCCCTGGAGCTGGTCCAGCACCTGGACCTGGCCGACCTGGGCGACCTTCACGTGGGTGCTGCCGCCGCCCTTGTAGAGGACGCCGAACAGCAGCAGGAACATCACCGGCAGGGCCAGGGTGAAGAACAGCGTGCCCTTGTCGCGCACGAAGCCGAGCAGCATCACCCGGGACAGGCCGACGAAGGCGTTGGCCTTCTCCTTGCCGTCGGCGCCGGGGCGGGACGGGTCGGCCGGGGCGGAGGTGCGGGCGTTGTCGGTGGCGGTCATGCCCGGTACTCCCGTCCGGTGAGTTGGAGGAAGACGTCCTCCAGGGTGGCGCCGCGGACCTCCAGGCCGCGCAGCGCGTTCTGCTCGGCCAGCATGGACAGCACCGGCGCGGGCTCGGCGGTGGACAGCGCGAGGGTGACGCCGTCGTCCTCCAGGTTGCTGTACACGGCGCCGGCGGCGGTGAGCAGCTCACGCGCCCGGTCGGTGGTCAGCAGCCCGGACTCGACCCGGATCCGGACGGTGTCGTCGATCTCGCGGACCAGCGCGGCGGGCGCGCCGGTCTTCAGCACCTTGCCGTGGTCCATCACCGAGACGCGGTCGCAGAGGATCTCCGCCTCGTCCAGGTAGTGGGTGGTGAGCACGACGGTGCGGCCCTCGGCGTTGATGTCGCGCAGCAGGTCCCACAGGTTGCGGCGGGCCTGCGGGTCGAGGCCGGTGGTCGGCTCGTCGAGGAACACCAGCTCCGGGTCGTGCACCAGGGCGCAGGCGATCGACAGGCGCTGGGCCTGGCCGCCGGACATCTTGTCGGTCAGCACGTTCGCCGACTCGGTCAGCCCGACCCGCTCCAGCATCGCGTCGGCGGCCTTCGGGCCGATGCCGTAGAACGAGGCGAAGGTGCGGATGGTCTCGCGCGCGCTCAGCTTGTTGAAGAACGCGGACGCCTGGAACTGCACGCCGATGCGCGGCAGCAGCTTGGAGTTGCGCGGCCAGGGCGACAGGCCGAGCAGCTCGACCCGGCCCTCGTCGGCCTCCCGGATGCCCTCCAGGATCTCCAGAGTGGTCGTCTTGCCGGCCCCGTTCGGCCCGAGCAGACCGTAAAATTCGCCAGTCGCGACGGAGAGTGACACCCCGTCGACAGCCTGGACATCCCCGTACCGCTTCCGGATGCCGTCAGCGGTTATTGCTTCAGTCATGGCCCGAAGCGTAGGGGGTCCGGACGCCCCTCACGAGCACTTTTGTACGAATTTTGAGCATCCGGTGTCAGGACGGTGCGCCGACGGCCCCGCGGCGGGAGACGAACTCCCGGGCCGCGGGGCCGTGGTGACGCTCAGTCAGTCCGTGGCGGGCTGACCGGCCGTCAGGCGCGGTGCACGGTGATGGTGGTCCAGGCGCCGACGTGGATGCGGTCGCCGTCGTTCAGCGGGACCGCGGTGTGCGGCGGCAGGGTGTCCGGGCTGCCGTTCAGCGTGGTGCCGTTGGTGGAGTCCTGGTCGACCACCACCCAGCTGCCGTCGGGCTGTTCGGCCAGCAGGGCGTGCTGGTGCGAGGCGCCCGGGTCCTCGGGGGCCACCGACAGGTCGATCTCCGGGACGGTGCCGCGCTGCTGGCTGCGCCGGCCGATCCGGAGCTGGCCGCGGCCGGTCAGCGGGATCCGCCGCTCCGCGGTGTACGGCGGGAAGTACAGGCCGGCCGCGTCCGGGCCGCTGCGGGCCATCATGTCGTTGAAGTAGTCGTGGTCGGCCGTCACCACGGCGAACCAGGTGGTGCGCTGCGGCGCGGCCGGCGGCTGGCCGGGCTGCCCGGGGCGGCCCTGCGGCCCGGACTGGCCCTGCTGGCCCTGCTGTCCGGGCGGGTTGAGCCGGAACGAGGTGCCGAACTCCTCGCTGCCGGGCTGCTGGTGCCGGGGCTGCTGGTGCTGCTGCGGCGGGGCGGAGGGCTCGGCGTACACCGGGCCGGTGCGCTCGTAGTCGACGTCCGGGAAGGACGCGGACGGGCCCTTGTCGAAGGACGGCGCGGACGGGTAACCGGGCACCGCCGGGGGAGCGGCCGGGCCGGGCGCGGCGGGCGGGAAGCCCGGGCGCTCGAACGGCGACGGGGCCGGGGCCGGGGGCTCGTACGGCGACTTGGGAGCCTGCGGCGGCTGCGCGGCCTGCGGACGCTCGTAGGCCGAGGGCGCGGCGGGAGCGGCCGGAGGCGCGGGCGGCTGCGGGGAGGGCGGCGGGAAGCCGTAGCCGGGCTGCCCGCCGGGGGCGGCGCCGGGCGGGCGGGCCGAGGTGGCGAGGTTGTAGTCGTAGCCGCACTCCTCGCAGTACCGGCCGGTCTGCGGGGAGCGGCAGATCGGGCAGGTCACCAGGCCGCCGGTGGGCCCGGGCGGCGGGGCGCCGTACGGGCCGGGGGC
Source organism: Streptomyces sp. TLI_171 (assembly GCF_003610255.1). Classification (GTDB taxonomy): domain Bacteria; phylum Actinomycetota; class Actinomycetes; order Streptomycetales; family Streptomycetaceae; genus Kitasatospora. The sequence goes on from NZ_RAPS01000001.1 coordinate 5,494,048, forward strand.
ACCCGGGCCGCCGGGGCCCGCGGGGGTGCCGGACGGCGGGGTGGGGGTGCGGCGCGGTTCGAAGTAGCCGCCGCCGTTCGGCGTGCCGGACGGCGGGGTGCTGCCCGGTCCGGCGGGCGGGTACTGGCCGGGGTAGGGGGCGGCGGCGGGCGCGCCGGGGCCGCCGGCCTGCGGCTGGCCGGCGGGGTGGCCGGGGATCGCGAGACCGGGCGGCGGGGTCATGGGGAATCCGCAGTAGTCGCACCAGTCCTCGGCCTGCGACTCGTGTCCCCTAGGGCAGATCGGCATCAGGTCCCCCACACTCCAGCAGGTTCGGGTCCGGTGGCTGTCCGGCTCACTTCTTCACGCGCACGGTCTTCGTCGACCGGGTCTCGAGGGTCATCGAGTCGGCCTCGCTCACGTTCTTACGGAACCGAACGGTACCCTCCCTCTCGTCGACCACGTCCACCACCTTCCGCAGCAGCTTGAGGGTGCCCTCGTTCCCGCTGGCGTGGGCGAGCTTCACGGCGGCGCCCAACTTGGCGGTGGCGCGGTCGAGATCGCCGGCCCGGTGGGCCTCCAGGCCGTCCCGGATGGAGTCGGCGAGTTCGGCCTGGCCGGTGTAGTGCGCGACCTGCGAGTTGATCCGGGTGGAGGACTCCAGGTCGTCGGTCCACACGGCGCGCACCAGGCCCTGGCCGAGCACCTCGGCGGTGCCGTCGGGGTGCGGCAGCACCAGGCTGATCCGGGCGGCGAGCATCTCGTTGCCGACGGCGGCGGCCGGGACCTCCACGCACACGTGGTAGTCGCGGGACTCGTCGCCCCAGGAGCCGGTCGGGTAGTCCCCGGCCCGGGTGCCGGCGTCCACCCGGCGGCCGGTGAGGTCCTCGACGTCGGGGGCGACCTGCTTGACGTACTTCACCTGCGCGTTGGCGGGCGTCCACACCCGCAGCGCCACGTCGGCGACCTGCTTGCCCATGGCGGTGGTCATCATCGAGCGGAAGTCGTCGGCCAGTCCGGACGGCTCGGCGACGATGTCGACGGTGCCGAGCAGCGCGGAGGCGATCTTGCGGAGCTCGGCGACCTCCCAGTCGGTGCCGACGCCGCGGCAGTCGGCGGTGAACTGGCCGGCCGCCTCGTCCAGGGCGCGCTGCAGGTCGGCGGGCTTCTCGTGCTCGTTGCGGCCGTCGGTGAGCAGGATGGCGTGCCGGATGGTGGCCTCCGGGCGGGAGGCGAACAGCTGGCGGGCCTTGGTGACCCAGGTGCCGATGGCGGTGCCGCCGTTCGGCCGGAGCCGGCGCAGCGCGTCCTTGGCGTGCGCGCGGGTGTCCCGGTCGGCGACGGCGAGGCGGCCGTTGCCGGGGTAGACGTCGCCGGCCTCGTGGGTGCCGGCGACCACCGAGAAGGCCACGCCGTCGCGGAGTTCGTCGATGGCGGCGGCAGTGGCCTCCCGGGCGTGCCGCATCTTGGTGTTGGGGTACTCCATCGAGCCGGAGCAGTCGATCACCAGCACCACGGCGGCGCCCGGCCCGGGGGCGGTCGCGGCGGAGGTCAGCGGCCGGCCGCCGGAGGTGCCGCCGCCGGTCGCGGTGACGGTGACGATGGCGTTGACTTCGCGGGCGCCCTGGGCGAGGTACTCGTTCTGGAAGACGTCGACGTCGAACCGGGGGGCGTCGGGCTTGGACAACGAGGCCATTGCGGAAGGCTCCTGTCGGAGGGTCAGAAGGGTCAGGTCCTGGCGGGTTCGGCGACCTGGCGCAGCGGGATCGTGGCGTCCGGGTCGGCGGCGCGCGGCAGCGGCACGTCGAGCACGGTGGCGTCGTGGGTGGCGCGGGCGGCCGGCGGGTCGATCGGCAGGACCGCGACGGTGATGTTGTCGTGCCCGCCGCGCTCGACCGCGAACCGCACCAACTCGCGTGCGGTGGCGAGCGGTTCGGTGCGGGCGTCGGCGCGCACCACGGACGCCAGGTCGGTGGCGGCCTCGGCGTAGTTCCACAGGCCGTCGGTGCAGATCAGCAGCACGCCGGGGACGTGCGGGGTGAAGCTGACGGTGTGCGGGTCGAGGTCCTCGGCGTCGGCGCCGAGCCAGCCGGTGATGGCGTGCGCGCGCGGGTCGGCGTACGCCTCGGCCTCGGCCATCAGCTTGGCGGCGACCATCCGGGCGGCCCAGGAGTCGTCCTCGGTGAGTCGGTAGGGCTCGGCGGACTCCCGGTCGTCCGGGATCCAGTAGGCGCGGGTGTCGCCGACCCAGCCGATGGTGACCAGGCCGGCTGCGCTGATCGCGCTGACGTAGGTGCAGGCGGGCGCGTTGCTGTGGCGGCCCTCGATCGGGGTGCCGTCGGCGGCGAGCGCGCTGACGGCGCGGTTGGCGGCGCCGATCGCCTCGCGCATCGCCTGGCCGGGCTCGCGGCCCGCCCGCAGCGCGGTGACCAGCGAGTCGGCGGCGGCGGTGACGGCGGTGGCGGACGCCTCGTCGGGGCGGGACGAGGAGGAGACGCCGTCGCAGACCACGGCGAGCACGGCGGGGGCGCCGTCGGGGCCCTCGGCGGTGGCGACGGTGAAGGCGTCCTCGTTGCGGTGGTGCCGCAGGCCGCGGTCGGAGACCGCCGCCACGCCGGCCGACTCCCGTTCCTGGTGGTCGCGTTCGCGCGGCTGGGCGTGGCCGCAGCGCTGGCACCAGCCGTCCGCGAGCTCGGCGGAGCCGCAGTGCGGGCAGCTGGGCACCACCGGTAGGTCGCGGAGGGTCGGCGGCCCGGTCAGGGCGGTGCCGCAGGTCCCGCAGAAGGCGTCCTGGGGCCCCAGCGGTTCGGCACAGTTCGGGCACTCGGTCTGCTGCGGCATGTTCACACCCACGTCCGGGGGCGGGCCCGGTTGGCCCGTTCCACCCACTCGATCCTCGTTCCGGCCCGGTCGGACAACCGCGCCAACACCCGGTAGGAGTGTTCCAGGGCGAGTCGCAGTTCCCGTTCCGCGGCGGGATGTCCCAGCACGCTCAGCGTGGCGGGCTTTCCGGCGGCCCCGGCCAGCACCCACTGCAGGGCGGCGTCCAGCACCTCGACGGCGAGTTCCTCGCGCCGCCGGGCGTCCAGCGCGAGCGCCGTCAGCTGCGCGGAGCTGTCGGCGAGTTCGGCCGCCAGCGGCTCGGTGGCGGGGCGGCCGCGCAGCCGGGCGCGGACGGCGCCGACCCGGGCCGCGGTGAAGTGCGTGGAGCTCTCCGGGACGGCCTCCAGCGCGGCGACCGCGCCGGGCCGGTCGCCGACCGCGAGCCGGACCCGGGCCAGGCCGAACGCGGCGCCGACGAAGGACCGGTCGGTGGTGCCGACCAGGCCGTAGTAGGCGGTGGCGTCCTCGGCGTCGCCGAGCAGTTCGGCGCAGACCGCGAGCGCCAGCTTGGGCGCGGTCTCGCCGGGGAAGGCGTCGTACACCGCGTCGAAGGACTCGGCGGCGGCCTCGGCCCGGCCCTCGGCCAGCGCGGCCAGGCCCCGGTACCACACCACCCGCCAGTCGCCGGGGTGTTCGGCCTCCAGACCGCCCAGCACCTCGGCGGCGGCCTGGTGGTCGGCGAGCTCCAGGTGGGCACGCAGCAGGCGCAGCCGCAGCTCCGGCGAGTCCGCGCCGGAGGACTGCAGGGCGGTGAGCAGTTCGCCGGGGTCGGCGGCGGGCAGCGCGGACAGGAAGCCCGCGTTGGGGTCCGCGGGGTCGACCAGCGGGGCGGGCAGCGCCAGGGCGGTGGCCCGGGCGTGCGGCCGGTGCTCGGGCAACTCGCTCTCCACCAACCGCAGTTCGGGGCCGAACAGGGTGGAGAGCGCGGGGCGGGCGGTGCCGTCCTGGAGGCTCAGCACCTCGCGCAGCACGCCGGTGAGCTGACCGGCCATCTCCTCGGCGGAGGCGAACCGGCGGGCCGGGTCGGGGTCGGTGGCGCGCAGCAGGAAGCGGTGGAAGGACTCGAACCGGGCGAACACCTCGACCTCGTCCGGGCCGGGCAGTTCGTGCCGCCAGCGGTCCGCGTAGCCCTGGAAGTCGAAGGTCAGCACGGCCAGCGAACGCGCCACCGTGTACAGGTCGGAGGAGGCGGACGGGCCGACCGTGGCGATCTCCGGGGCCTGGTAGCCGACGGTGCCGTAGATCGGGCCGTCGTCGTCGTGCCGGCGGACGGCGCCCAGGTCGATGAGCTTCAGCGTGTCGTCCGACTGGATCACGTTGTCCAGCTTGAAGTCGCAGTACACCAGCCCGCGGGCGTGCAGGTAGCCGAGCGCGGGCAGCGCCTCCAGCGCGTACGCGATGGCCTGTTCGACCGGCAGCGGCTCGCGGCGGCCGTCGGGGGTGCGGCGCTCGTTGGCGATGTCCTTCAGCGACTTGCCGCCGACGTACTCCATCACGATGTACCCGTCGGCGACGCCGGTGCGGGCGTCCGGGTGCTCGACGAAGTTGATGATGCGGACGATGTTCGGGTGGTCGACCTCGGCCAGGAAGCGCCGCTCGGCGATGGCGACCGCCAGCGCGTCCTCGTCGCCGGTGTCCAGCAGGCCCTTCAGCACCACCCAGCGCCGGTTGACCTGCCGGTCCACCGCCAGGTAGATCCAGCCGAGACCGCCGTGCGCCAGGCAGCCCAGCACCTCGTACTGGCCGCCGACCAGGTCGCCGCGGCCCAGCTTCGGGCTGAACGAGTACGGGGTGCCGCACTTGGTGCAGAAGCCCTCGGGGCGCCCCGGGCGGCCGTCCTTCTCCCGGCCCACCGGCTGGTCGCAGCGCGAGCAGAACCGCTTGCGCTCCGGGACCTCCGGGTTCTCCAGCACCGCCTGCGAGGGGTTGCGGGTCGGCACCGGCGCGATCGTCACCAGGCCCGCGCCCAGGTTGCCGCGCCGGCCGGTGCCCGCCGAGCCGCGCGAGCTGCGCACCGACACCGACCGGCCGGAGCCGCTGCGCGCCGACCGGCCCGCGCGGGAGCGGCCCGAGGAGGTCCGCGAGGAGCCGGAGCGCGACGAACCCGAACCGGAGAGGGATGAGTTGGCGGTCGGGGCGGCAGGCTCGGCGGCCAGGCCGCACTCGTCGCAGTACCCGTCCGGGTCGACCGTCCCGGCGCAGTCGCCCCGCCCGCACGGGCTGCCGGGCGCGGGCGCGCTGCGCGGCGCCGGCACCGGGGCGGAGGCCGGGACGGATCGGGAGGACACCGGCTCGGCGGCCAGGCCGCACTCGTCGCAGTACCCGTCCGGGTCGACCGTCCCGGCGCAGCCGCCCCGCCCGCACCGCAGCGTGGCGGCGACCGCCGTGCGCGCCGGCGGCGCTGACGGTGCGGCAGCAGCCTCGGGTGCCAGCCCGCACTCGTCGCAGTACCCGTCCGGGTCGATCTCCCCGCCGCAACCCGCGCGGGCACACGCCTCAGCCATCGGTCTCCTCCCCCTGGCGACTGTCCTGGATGCGCGGCGCCGGCGGCCGCTCGGGCGCGCGCAGCGCCTGCTGGAACCGGCCCACCGCCTCCGCGGCCGCCCGCAGGTCGCACGGGGCGCTCCACAGCAGCCAGCGGGCCTTCTCGAACCGTTCGACCACCTCGGGGTCCTCGGCGAGGCCGAGCCGGGCGGCCATCGCCTTGTACGCCTCCAGCCGCCCGCGCAGTTCCGCCCGCACCGCGAGCGGCTGGGCGACCTCGGTCAGCGCCTGCCGGGCCCGGCCGAGCTCCTTGGCGGCGGCGTCCTCCAGCGCGTCCAGCAGCGGGCCGAGCCGGTGCCACTGGCCGGTCTGCTGGAAGTCCACGGCCTGCGCGATCGCCTCGCGCAGCGCGGACGGCGGCCCCGGTACCGCGGGCACCTCGGTGGCGGCGATCTTCGCCAGCACCTCGCCGCGGGCCCGGCGGGCCTCGGCCAGCGTCAGGTCGGCCCGCTGCAGCAGGTCGGCGACCTGCTGCAGGCGCTCGTGCGACTCGTCGCGCAGCCGCAGCAGCCCCTCCAGCTCGACCCGGACGTCGTCCAGCGAGCGGCCCATCCGGTCGAACCCGGCGGTGTCCACCGCGCCGGTCGGCGACGCCCAGGCCGCGTCCTCGGCGGCCCGGCCGCGCTGCGCGGGCACCCGGCTGGGCCGCCACAGCGCCAGCGGGTCGGCCACCACCTGGGCCCGGAGGGCCGTCAACTGCTCGGCCAGCGACGCCAGGTCGTCGGCCAGCGGGTGCCCGCCGGGGCGCACCCCGACCGAGACCGCGAGCATCTGCACCCGGCCGAGTTCGGCCAGCAGCAGGTCGATCCGGGCGGGCAACGCCGACCAGACCGCGTCGACCGCGCTGACCACCTCCACCACCACCGCGTACCAGCCGTTCATCCGCTCCAGCAGCTCGGTCAGCGTGACCTGCTCCACCAGCCGTGCGGGCGCGCCGAGTTGGCCCGCCGCCTCGGGGAGCCGGCCGCCGGAGACGGTGACCGCCCGGCCGGACAGCAGCTCGCTGAGCTCGGCGAGTTCGGCCGCGCCGGGCCGGCTGCGACGCGAGCGCACCGCGCGCGCCGAGGCCAGCGCCTCCGCGTACCGGTCGAACAGCGCCCACAGCAGGGCGACGCCGCCCTCGGCGACCGTCCAGCGCTCCTTGGTGCGCCCGGACAGCTCGGCGCCGGTGAGCAGTCGCAGCCCGGGGTGGTCCTGGAGTGCGAGCAGCGCCGCCTCGACCGCGTCGCGCTCGGCACCCAGCCGGGCCAGCGCGCGGTCGACCTCCTCACGGCTCATCACCGGGCGGGTCGTTCCGGCCAACGCGGTTCCTCCTCTCGGCCACGGTCGTGGTGACGGGGCGTCGGTCCCGGGCGGTCCGGGTGACGGCCCGTCGGCGGCCAGTCTCCCCGAAGCCCGGCCAGGAGCGGACGGCGGTCCCCCGCTCGCGCGGCCGCCCGCTCCGCGCGGTCACGGCCGGTACGGGTCCGGGGCCCCCATGCTGGCCTTCAGCCAGGTGTCGTAGCTGGACTGCCAGCCGTTCGCCTTCCAGTCGACCAGCACCTGGTTGACCCAGGCGACCAGGTCGGTGTCGTTCTGGTTCATCGCGACGCCCATGTACGTGTACTGGAAGGACTCGCCGGCGAGTTCCACGGTCGGGTCCTGGGCGACCTGGGCGGCGGCCAGCGAACTGTCGGTCAAGGTGGCGTCCACCTCGCCGAGTTCCATCAGCACCAGGCAGTCCAACTGGTTGTCGGGCGTTCGGATCTCGGCCGCGCCACGGGAGTTCGCCTTCAGCTCGGTGTGCGAGGAGGAGTTCAGCGCGGCGCAGACCCGCTTGCCCCGCATCGCCTCGTCCACCGTCCGCACGTGCCGGGACTTCGGGACGACCACCCGCTGCGAGACCCGGAAGTACGGCACGGAGAAGGCGACGTCCTTCTTCCGCTCGCAGGTGATGGTCATGGCGCGGATCACCATGTCGACCTCGCCGTTCTTCACCGCGTCGATCCGGTGCGCGGTGGACACCGTCCTCAGCACGATCTTCGCGGGGTCGCCGAGCACCGACTTGGCGACGGCGTGCGCCAGGTCGATGTCGAAGCCCTCGATGGCGCCGGTCAGCGGGTTGCGGTACCCCCAGTTGTAGGCGCTCTGGTCGATGCCGACCACCACCGCACCGCGCTCGCGGATCTTGCGGATCTTCGCGCCGGCCTCCTGCCTGGGCGGCAGCGAGGCAGCCGTGTCGCAGGTGTCGGCCTCCACCTCGGACTGCGGGGCCGCGGCGGGGGCCAGCGCCGGGGCGCCGCCCGCGCCGGCGGCCGAACCGCCCGCCCCGAGCAGGCCCGCGACCAGCGCCGCGGCCGCGATCAGCGTCCGGGACCTTGCGTTGCGCATCTTCTCGCTCCCCCCGTTACCGGTACTCGGCCAGCCGGCGTCCGATGCCGCGCACCGTGCCGGCCGCGGCCAGCGCGGCGAGCAGCGCCGCCGCCACCGCCTGGGTGATCAGCACCCCGTCGACGCCGCCCGCGGCGGAGTCGAAGGCGCTCTGCTCGGCCTTCGCGGCCTCCGCCCACTTCTGGTCGGCGGCGCTGAACGCGGCGTCCGCGGTGTCCCCGTTGCCCGGCTGCAGGGTCAGCGCCAGGGCGGCGTCGTAGTCGCCGGCCGCTTCCTGCCGGGCGGCGTTGCGGTGCCGGTCCTGCCACTCGGTGAACCAGCGGCCCGCGTCGGCCAGCGGCGCCTTCGCGCCGGCCCCGGCGTCGGGGGCCAGGCCGGCCACCGAGCCGTCCGAACCGGGCTTCGCCGCCAGCTTCCCGGCGAGCTCGTCCCAGCGCGCGGCGTACGCCTCGGTGGCGCCGCGGGAGACCAGGTTGAGGTTCTCTGCGGTGTGCGCCTGCAGCGCCTCCACCCGGACCTCGTTCAGCTGCCGCAGCGGGCCGATGCCGTGGGTCCGGGCGTCGTGCAGGCTGCCGCCGGCCACCGCGGTGCCGCCGCCGAGCCAGGCCAGTGCGGCCAGCACCGCCAGCGAGGCCGCCAGCAGCCCCGGGTTGAACACCCGGTTGGTGCGCCGGAACAGCAGCAGCTGGTAGCGCCCCAGCGCGGCCAGCGCCAGCACGCCCAGCAGCAGCGTCAGCCAGGGGGTCGCGCTGGCCGTGCCGTAGTCGGCGTCCAGCTCGCGGGCCTCCGCGTCGGCGAGCTTCTGCGCGTTCGGCAGCATGGTCTTCTGCATCAGGTCGGAGGCGTACCGCAGGTACGCGCCGCCGAGCGGCAGGCCCTGCCGGTTGACCGCCCGGGCGGTCTCCACCAGGCCCGTGTAGCGCGGGATCTGCTGGTTGAGCTCGGTCAGCAGGGACTGCGCGGAGGAGGCCGAGCCGCCGCGGGCGGCGGCCTGCGCGACCAGCCGGGAGGCGGTCGCCAGGTCGTCCCGGTAGCGCCGGTGGATCTCCGGGGTCTCGTTGCCGGCCAGCAGGAAGCCCGCGGCGGCGGTGGCGTCGGCGTCGGCCAGCGAGCGGTAGATCTCCGCCGCGTCCTGGCTGAGCGGCTCGCTACGGGACACCAACTCCCGTGCCGCGGCCGCCCGGTCGGCGGACTGCCAGACCGCCGCGACACCGAACAGCAGCGCCAGCGCGACCAGCACCGCGCCCGCCGTGCGCAGCCGGCCCGGCGGGGTCTGCGCCACCCGGCGCAGCCGGGCCACCGGCCCCGGCTCGCGGGCCGCAGGCAGCGCCGCCACGCCCCCCTGTGCCTGTGCGACCACCGTTCCCCCCATCGATCAACTTCCCCCGTCACCGGGCAGTATGGCGGTCCGAGCCGGCCACCACACCCGAGTTGGTCAGGAGTTCGTTCCGCGGTGACCGGTTCGTGCCCGTCCGGCCGCGGCGTCCTCCGCGCCCGCTGCGACGCCCGCCCGGGGCCCCGCGGTTCCGCCTCCTCGTAAGCTGGGCGCCATGCGTCTGATCGGAACCGTCGACCCCGACCGCCCCCTGCTCGTCGTCGCGCTGCCCGAGGAGGCCGCGTACTTCGACGGCGGCCTGCCGGTGCTGCTGACCGGCATGGGCAAGCTCAACGCCGCGGCGGCGCTGGCCACCGTGCTGGGCCGCGGCGAGCGGCCGTCCGGGATCGTCAACCTGGGCACCGCCGGGGCCCTGAAGCCCGGTCTCGGCGGCACCCACGAGATCGCCCGGGTGCTCCAGCACGACCTGGACACCCCGCTGCTGGAGCAGCTGACGGGCCGTCCGATGGACGGGCCGATCGACCTCGCCCCGGCCGGTCCGGTGCTCGCCACCGGCGACCGCTTCGTCTCCGCCGACGCCGACCGCGACCTGCTGGCCCGCAGCGCCGACCTGGTCGACATGGAGGGCTACGCGATCGCCACCGTGGCCCGCCGCGCCGAACTGCCGGTCCGGCTGGTCAAGCACGTCAGCGACGCGGCCGGCGACGGCGCGCTGCGCAGCTGGCAGGAGTCGGTCGACGAGTGCGCCCGGCTGCTGGCCGGCTGGGTCGACGCGCAGCTGGGCTGAACGACGCTGCTGACGCACCGCCGCTGACGCACCGGAGCGCCCGACCGGGCCGCCGGGCGGCGGTCGGACGGGCGCTCCGGTGTCGGATCAGGCGCTCGGCGTCTGGTACGGGTTGGCGACCGGGGCCTGGCCCTGGCCGGGGACGGCCGCGCCGCCGCCGAGCAGGCCGGCGGTGAAGACGTCCATCTCGGCCCGCCAGTAGCGGCCGATGTTCAGCCGGGTCGGCTTCGGCTCGCCCGGGAGCTGGAAGCGCAGCGAGCTCCACAGGGTGTTGCGGCGCACGTCGCTGATCGAGGCACGGGCCTGGTCCAGCGGGATCACGTGCACCAGCTCCTTGGGCCGGTTGCTCATCCGGGCCGCCTTGTGGATCACGACGACGCGCTCGGTCAGGGTGACGAAGTAGTACTTCACGAACAGCTGGCCGATCAGGCCGAGCTCGTTCATCAGCCAGGGGCTCGGGCCGGTGATGGTGTGGAAGGTCGTCACCGGGCGGTCGTTCGGCTCGATCGCGGCGATCGCCGCGGCGACCTGCTCCTGCATGGTGGACTTGAGGATCGCCATCTGGCATCCGCTCCCGGTCTCCAGGCGCACGCCCCCGTTCGGACGCGCTGTGAGCGCGGGACACTAGCGGCCCCGCACCGTGCCGTTCAACGGACAGATCGGGCATCTCGTGCACCACGGCCAGATGTTCACCCAACCGATATGCGGAACGGGAACTCGTCGGAGCGGTGACGTACCGTCACTTTCGCGGCCGGGTGCCTGTCGGCGGCCCGTCAGGGGGCGCCGCCGGGAAGCAGGTGCCGGGCCAGCACGTCGAGGGCGGCGGTGAGTTCGGCCAGTCGGTCCGGGTCGGGGTCGCCGCCGAGGGCGGCGGCCAGCGCGCCGTCGATGCCGGCGGAGCGGATCTCGGCGACCCGGTCGGGCCGGGCGGCCGGATGCAGCAGGGTGCGGCGGCGGTCGGCCGGGTCGGGGGCGGTGGTCACCGCGCCGGCCTCCTTCAGCCGGGCCACCGCGGTGGAGATCTGACTCTGCGGCAGGCCGGTGCGGGTCGCCACCTCGCCGACGGTGGTGCCGGGGTGGGCGGCGACGTCGCCGGCGGCGATCAGCACGTTGCGGGTGCCGCCGGGGTAGCGGCCGCTGCCGCCGGGCGGCTCGGGCAGGGCGTCCTCGCCGAGCTTCATCAGGGTGCGGCCCAGCAGGAAGAGTTCGACTCCGTTCACGGCTCCGATGCTACATCGAACTAGATGCATCGAGCTTGATGCATCGAACTGGATGGATTATGGTGAGGGAGTGTCAGCGGCGGACGGACCGCCGCGGAGGGGGATCTCCGATGCCGACCACCGGTACGCTCGCCGTTCCCGGCGCCGTCCTGCACCACCGCATCGAGGGCGCCGGCCCGCTGCTGTTGATCTCGCAGAGCGGCGAGGGCGACGCCGACCGCACCGTCGACCTGGTCCCGCACCTGGTCGACACCTTCACCGTGCTCACCTACGACCGGCGCGGCCTGTCCCGCAGCCGCCTCGACCACCCCGACCGGCCCGCCGGACTCGCCGAGCACGCCGACGACGTCCGCCGCCTGCTGGCGGCCTTCGCCGACGGCCCGGCGCTGATGCTCGGCTGCAGCTTCGGCGCCGTCATCGGTCTGCACGTGGCCGCCGAGCACCCCGGCCTGCTGCGCACCCTGATCGCCCACGAGCCGGTCGCGCCCGGCCTGCTGGACCCCGCCCAAGCCGCCGGCCACCGGCGCGAACTGACGGAGCTGCAGGAGCTGTACGGACGCGACGGCCTGGCCGCGACGCTGCCCGAGATGGCCCGGGTGCTGGGCATCGACCCGAGCGGGGCGGGCGCCGAACCCGGCCTCACCCCGCAGCCGATCGACGCCCGCCGGGCCGCCGATTTCGACCGCTTCCTGCGGCACGACTTCACCGCCGTGGTCGAGGACGCCCTCGATCTCGACGCCGTCCGCGCCGCCGCCACCCGGATCGTGCCCGCCGCCGGGCAGGCCACCCCGACCGAGGTCTTCGACCGCCGCTGCGCCCAGGCCCTCGGCGAACTGCGCGGCACCCCGGTCGAGTTGCTGCCCGGCGGCCACAACGGCAACACGGCGCACCCCCGGGCCTGGGCGGCCCGGCTCAAGCAGCTGCTCTGACGGCCGGGCGGCGGCTCACCGGCGGCTCACCGGCGACTCACCGGTGGTTCAGCCAACTCATCGCGCTGGTGGGCTTGTTGCCGTAGTCGAACAGCGCCTGGTTCTCCCAGGCGTCCGCGGAGGACGGGTCGGTCGGGTCCCAGCCGTTGCCGGCCACGGCCGTCCAGGTGGGCTCCCAGTAGAAGACGCCCAGGCCCCGGCCGTTCGGGACGGCCTCCACCACGTTCAGCACGTCGCGCAGGTTGGCGGCCTGCCCGGCCTGGGTGGCGGGGTAGCCGGCCACCAGCTGGGAGGAGGTGGCGATGTTGTTCTCCAGCGCGTCGTTGTTCGCCAGCGTGAACGCGTACGCGGTCTCGGCCACGAACACCTGCTTGCCGTACCGGGCCGCCAGGTCGTCCAGGGTGGTCTGCAGGTCGCTCAACGGGCCGTGCCAGTAGCCGTAGTAGGAGAGGCCGATCAGGTCGAACGGAACCCCGCGCGACACCGCGTTGTCGAAGAACGTGCGGGCGCCGGCGTCGTCGCCGCCCTTCGCCAGGTGCAGCGCGACCTTGGTCGAACTGCTCACCGCCTTCGCCGCGTTGGCGCCCTGGGTGAGCAGCGCGGCCAGGTTGGACCAGTTGCCGGTGGAGCCCTCGTTCCACAGGATGCCGGCGTTGATCTCGTTGCCGATCTGCACCATGTCCGCGGTGGTGCCCTGCGCCTTCAGCGCGTTCAGCACGTCGTAGGTGTGGCTGTAGACCGCCGACTCCAGCTGGGTCAGCGAGTAGCCGGACCAGGCCGCGGGCTTGGTCTGCTTGCCGGGGTCGGCCCAGCTGTCGGAGTAGTGGAAGTCGATCAGCAGGCCCATGCCGAGCGCCTTGGCGCGCTTGGCCGGCGCCAGCACCTTGTCCTTGTTGTTGTAGCCGTCGGCGGGGTTGACCCAGACCTTCAGGCGCACGTAGTTCGCGCCGCTGGAGTGCAGGATGCTCAGCGCGTCACCGGTGCTGCCGTTCGCCCACTTGTAGATCCCGCCCTTGTCCTCGCTCTTCTTCAGCGTGGAGACGTCCACGCCGCGGGCGGCCACCCCGGTGCTGCCGGCGGTGAGGGACAGGTCGTCGACGTTGATCCAGTTCCCGGCGTTGGCATCGGAGTTGATGCTGACGGTGCACTGGCCGCCGGTCACCCTGACCGAGGTGACCAGCCGGATCCAGGCCCCGTTCGGGGTGGGCGGCAGATCGGTGCGCTGCTCGGCGGAGCCGCAGTTGCGCAGCGCCAGGTACGCCGAGTTCTGCCCGCCGCTGGAGCGGACCCAGGCGGTCAGCGTGTAGCTGCCGTCGGTCAGCCCGGACAGGTACTGGTAGGTCTCCACCTTGTACGCGGCGGCCGCGTAGTGGGTGAGCCGGTACGAGCCGCCGTGGCCGCCGGCCTCGGTGTACGAGGCGCTGTTCTGCCCAGCGGCCGAGTAGGTGGACCAGCCGGCGGGGGTGGCCGTCCCGGCGCCCCCGGTCTCGAAGCCGGCGTTGGTGAGCGTGGTCGCGGCCTGCGCCGTACCGGTCAGGCCGGTGACCGCGACGGTGGCGAGCGGGAGCGCCGCCGCGGCGGTGATGAACGCGCGCTTGATTCCCTGGGGCATCGTCGTCCTTGGCGAGGAAGCGCAGGCCGACCGGCCGTCAGGTGCCGGAGGCCCGCGGGTGGGGGGTGGGGCTGCCGTGGGGGCAGGCGGAGCAGGGCGTCGCCCGCCGGGGAGTCGACCCTCGGCGACCCCCGGCGGGCGGCTGATGTGTGAACGTACACAGCTCACGTCCACTGCATTGCGCATAGATAACCCCACAGCCAGGCGAATTGGCAAGGAGTCGAGGCCATCTTGCCTGTGAACGTACACAGTTCTCGGACGGGGCTGCCGGTGCGGCGGGCCGGGTCGTCAGTCCCCGTCCGGTTCCAGCACGTCCGCGACCGCGCAGGCGATGTTGTCCGGGCCGCCCGCCCGCAGGGCCAGCTCCATCAGCTGCCGGACGGCCTGCTCGGGCGCGGCCACCATGGTCAGCACCGTGTGCAGCGCCTCGGTGGTCACCCACCGGGACAGGCCGTCCGAGCACAGCAGGTACCGGTCGCCCGGTCGGGCCGGGTGCAGCGAGACGTCCGGCCGGTTCTCGCCGGAGCCGGTGAGCGCCCGGACCAGCAGGGTGCGCTGCGGGTGCGAGGCGGCCTCGTCCAGGGTCAGCCGGCCGTCGTCCACCATCGACTGCACCAGGGTGTGGTCGTGGGTGATCCGGAACAGCTCGCCGCCGCGCAGCAGGTAGGCCCGGGAGTCGCCGATGTGCACCAGCGCCAGCTGGGTGCCCGACCACAGCATCGCCGTCAAGGTGGTTCCCGCGCCCGGCAGTTCGCTCGCGCCCCCGACCTTCGCGTCCACCCCGGCGATCGCCGCCTCCAGGACGTTCAGCAGCTCCCCGGCGGGCAGCTCCACCTCCTTCAGCGCCTCGATCGCGGCCGCGCTCGCCAGCTCCCCGCCGCCCTGCGGCCCCGTCCCGTCCGCGACCGCGATCAGGCCCGGCCCCGCGTACGCCGCGTCCTCGTTGCGGGCCCGCACCAGCCCCGTGTCCGTGCCGGCCGCGTACCTGATCCGCAGCCCGTGCGCCGTGGTGTCGTTCATCGTGCCGTCCTTCCCCGAAAGGTGGTCGACGAGGAGGGCGGCGAGCTCCCGGCGGGCCTCGGTCTCGGCCCGCACCAGCTCCCAGTACGCGGCGACCTCCCGGGCCGCCGTCGCGGGCGGCAGCTCCAGCACCCGCCGGATCCGGGCCAGCGGCATCCCCAGCCGGCGCAGCCACAGCACCAGCCGGGCCCGCTCCAACTGCCCCGGCGAGTACCGCCGGTAGCCCGTGACCGGATCCACCTCGGCGGGCCGCAGCAGGCCCAGCTCGTCGTACAGCCGCAGCGCCTTCGGCGACAGCCGGGCCGCCCGGGCGAACGCCCCGATGGTCAGCAGCTCCATCCCCGCCCTCCTCGTACCGGGCCGTCGCGGCCCGGCCCCACCGATGCTGGGCCTTCCCCGAAGGTGAAGGTCAAGTCCCCGATCCTCGCACCTGGTGGGCCGTGCCCACCGAGGGAGCACCGCCCGGCCGGGCGCGTCTCGGGTGTCTGCGCGCGGGCCGTCCGGGGTGCGGGTGGAGACGGGCGTGCGCGGGAGAGCCGATGGCCGGGTGGGCGCGCGGGGCGGTGCGGGCACTGGCGGCGGCGCGCCGCTGGTGGGGGCGGGAGCGGTCGCCCCGAGGTCGCCGCGGATCCCCCGACCCGTGCACGGTGCCCGTTCGCAGCGGCGGGGAGCCCCGGCGCGGGGGCGGCGCTGGTGGTGATCGGGGCGGGGTGCTGGTCGCCGTCCGGCGCTCGCGCGGGCGCCGCGACCGACGCCGCCGGCGGGAGCGGAGGGCTGTGCGGAGCCTCGGCGCTCCCGCCGGCGGCGGGCTGGTGGTGACGGGGGGTCAGGCCGCCACGGGGTGGGGGGTCGGGTAGGCGTCCCGGAGGCGGCGGTGCGCGGCGGGGTCGCCGGCCAGCCGGTCCAGGCCGAGCAGGGCCGCGCCGAGCACCGGCGGGGCGACCACCACGCGCGGCTCGGCGAGCGGCGCGGCCGCGGCCAGCCGGGCGAACACGTTGTCGTTCAGCAGCGGACGCCGGGCGGCCAGCACCCCGCCGCCGAACACCACCGGGACCCGCTGGTCGAGCAGGTCCAGCCGGGTCAGCGCGACGATCGCCAGCCGCGCCACCTCGTCGGCCTGACGGTCGATCAGGCTCAGGGCGATCGGGTCGCCGGCCTCGGCGGCGGTGAACAGCAGCTGGGCGACCTCGTGCAGCCGGGAGCCGTCGATCCGGCCGAGGTGCATGGCCTCGGCGAAGGCGTTGGCCCCGTCCAGTCCGAAGTGCGCGCCGATCATCGGGGAGAGCAGGGTGGCCTCGCCGCGGCCGTCCTCGGCCCGGGCGGCGTGCCACATGGCGGCCTCGGCGAGGCCCCCGCCGCCGCCCCAGTCGCCTGTCAGCCGGCCGAGCGCGGGCCAGCGGGCGGTGCGCCCGTCGGGCCGCAGGCCGACGCAGTTGATGCCCGCGCCGCAGACCACCGCGACGCCGAGCGGCCCGTCGGTGCCGGCCCGGAGCAGGCCGAAGGTGTCGTTGGCGACGTGCACCGAGGGCGCCCAGCCGTGCGCGGTGATCGCGTCGTGCAGCAGCTGCTCCTCGATCGGCAGGTCGGCGTTGGCCAGGCAGGCGCTCACGTGACTGGTCAACGGCCGTCCGCCGGGCCGCAGTTCGACGCCGGCCTGGCGGGCGAGGTCGGCGACCAGCGGGGCGAGCGCGTCGATCGCGGCCCCGAACCCGGTGACCTGCGGCTGGAAGCCGCCGCCGCGGGCCGTGCCGAGCACCCGGCCGTCGGCGGAGACCAGTGCGAGGTCGGTCTTGCTGTTGCCCGCGTCGACGGCGAGGACGCCGGGCAGGTGTGCGGAGTGGCTCATCGGCCGGTCCCCCCGTGGTGGTGCGCGGTGGTGCTGCGGTGGTGCGCGATCATGGTAGGGGTCACGCCCAGCTCAGGTGGTCGCGGTTGTGGGCCACCAGCCGGTCGGTGAGCTGCTCGGCGAGCTCCAGCTGTCCGACCAGCGGGTGGGCCAGCAGCGCGTCGAAGACCCGGTCCCGGCCGCCCCGGAGCGCGGCGTCCAGCGCCAGGTGCTCGTACGCGGTGACGTTGGCGATCAGGCCGGCGTACAGCGGCTCGACGGCGCGCTGCGGCAGCGGGCGGACACCGGTCGCGTCGACCTCGGCCGGGACCTCGATGACGGCGTCGTCGGGCAGGAACGGCAGCACGCCGTCGTTGCGGGTGTTGACCACCTGGACGGTGGTGCGGCCGTCGGTGCCGAGCAGCGAGGCGATCAGCTGGACGGCGGCCTCGGAGTAGAACGCGCCGCCGCGCTTGCCGAGCAGCTCCGGCTTGGTGTCCAGCGCCGGGTCGGCGTACATCTCCAGCAGCTGCTTCTCGATCGCGGCGACCTCGGCCGCCCGCGAGCCCTTGACCTTCAGCTCCTCGACCACCAGGTCGTGCTGGTAGAAGTACCGCAGGTAGTAGGAGGGGACCACGCCGAGGCGGCTGATCACCGGCAGCGGCAGGTGCAGGTCGGCGGCGATCTCGGCGCCGTGCTCGGCGAGCAGCTGCGGCAGCACCTCGCGGCCGGTGGCGGCGCCCGGAGCGTCCAGCAGGGTGACGCCGCGCTCCCAGGTGAGGTGGTTCAGGCCGACGTGGTCCAGGCGCACCAGCTCCGGGTCGACGCCCAGGTGGGCGGCGAACTTGCGCTGGAAGCCGATCGCCACGTTGCACAGGCCGACGGCCTTGTGGCCCACGGTCTGCAGGGCCCGGGTGACGATGCCGACCGGGTTGGTGAAGTCGACGATCCAGGCGTCCGGGTTGGTGCGGCGGACCTGCTCGGCGATGTCCAGCACCACGGGGACGGTGCGCAGCGCCTTGGCGAGGCCGCCGGCGCCGGTGGTCTCCTGGCCGACGCAGCCGCACTCCAGCGGCCAGGTCTCGTCCTGGTTGCGGGCGGCCTGTCCGCCGACCCGCAGCTGCAGCAGCACGGCGTCGGCGCCCTGCACCCCGGCGGTGACGTCGGTGGCGGTGCTGACGGTGGCGGGGTGGCCCTGCTTGGCGAAGATCCGGCGGGCGAGCGCGGCGATCAGCTCCAGGCGGTCGGTCGCCGGGTCGATCAGCACGAGTTCGCCGATCGGCAGGGTGTCGCGCAGCCGCGCGAACCCGTCGATCAGTTCCGGCGTGTAGGTGGAACCGCCGCCGACGATTGCCAACTTCAGTGCGGACATCAGCCCTTGACCCCTGTCAGTGTGACGCCCTCGATGAAGGCGCGCTGTGCGAAGAAGAACAGAACGATCACCGGCGCCATCACCAGCAGGGTCGCCGCCATGGTGAGGTTCCAGTTGGTGTGGTGGGCGCCCTTGAAGGACTCCAGCCCGTAGCTGAGGGTCCAGGCGCCGGGATTCTCGGACGCGTAGATCTGCGGACCGAAGTAGTCGTTCCAGCAGTAGAAGAACTGGAACAGCGCGACGGCGGCGATGGCGGGTTTGGCCATCGGCAGCACCACCCGCAGCAGGGTGCGCAGTTCGCCGCAGCCGTCGATCCGGGCGGCCTCCATGTACTCCTTGGGGACGGTCAGCAGGAACTGGCGCAGCAGGAAGATGGAGAACGCGTCGCCGAAGGCCATCGGGACGACCAGCGGCCAGAGCGAGCCGGTCAGGTGCAGCTGCTTCGCCCAGAACAGGTACATCGGGATGATCGTGACCTGGGGCGGCAGCATCATCATCGAGATCACCGCCATCAGGGCCAGGTTGCGGCCCCGGAAGCGGAACTTGGCGAGCGCGTAGGCCACCGGCAGGCTGGACAGGATGGTCAGCACCGTGCCGGCGCCCGCGTACAGCAGGGTGTTGCGCCACCAGGTGAGGAAGCCGGGGGTGTTCCACACCTTGGTGAAGTTCGACCACTGCCAGTGGTGCGGCCACAGGTCGGAGGTGAGCGCCTGCTGGTCCGTCATCACCGAGGTGAGGAAGACGAAGACGAACGGCAGCAGGAAGAACAGCGCGGCGGCGATCGCCAGCGCGTGCACGGCCACCCAGTGCAGGGCGGCGCGGCGGCGGGCGGTGCGGGCGGCCCCGGAGGCCGGGACGGCGCGCTTGCGGGGGAGCGTGGAGGCGAGGGTCACGGGGGCTCAGTCCTCCGTCAGGAAGCCGGACTTGCGCCGCAGCAGGATCGAGGTGAACGCCATCGAGAGGGCGAACAGGATGACCGCGACGACGCAGGCCGAGCCGGTGTCGAAGCGTTGGAAGCCGAGGTTGTAGACCATCTGCGGCAGCGTCCAGGTGGAGCCGTGCGGGTAGCCGGGTTCGAACTGCTGCCCGGAGCCGCCGATCACGCCGGAGGCGACCTTCCCGGCCACGATCGCCTGGGTGTAGTACTGCATGGTCTGGATCACGCCGGTGACCACCGCGAACATCACGATCGGCGAGATGTTCGGCAGGGTGACGTACCGGAACCGCTGGAAGGGCCCGGCGCCGTCGAGTTCGGCCGCCTCGTACTGCTCCCTGGGGACGTCCAGCAGCGAGGCCATGAAGATCACCATCAGGTCGCCGATGCCCCACATCGCCAGCATGGTGAGGGCCGGCTTCGACCAGGACGGGTCGGTGAACCAGCCCGGCTGCGGCAGGCCGAGCTCGCCCAGCAGGTGGTTGACCGGCCCGGTGCCCGGGTTGAGCAGGAACGCGAAGGCCATCGTCGCCGCCACCGGCGGGGCCAGGTACGGCAGGTAGAAGGCGGTGCGGAAGAACCCGGCGCCGGTCTTCACCTTGGTGATCAGCAGGCCGATGCCGAGGCCGAAGGCCACCCGCAGGGTGACCATCACGGCCACCAGCCACAGGGTGTTGCCCAGGCCCTTCCAGAAGAACGGGTACTTGGTGAAGACGTAGTCCCAGTTCTGCAGGCCGGCGAAGGTCGGCGCGGTGAACCCGTCGTAGTGCATGAAGGAGAAGTAGACCGTCGAGACCAGCGGGTACAGGAAGAAGACGCCGAACCCGATCAGCCACGGGGAGAGGAAGGCCAGCGTCCTGGCCCGCTCCCGCCGGCGCTTCCTGCGAAGCGCCGGCGGGACGGTGGAGCTCACGAGTGCCATGTCACTTCGCCTGGTTGACGGCGTCGTCGATCTCCTTGGCGGTGGCCGTCAGGCCCGCCTTCAGATCGGTCTGCCGGCCGGCCTCGACCTCGAAGCTGAGGTTCTGCAGCGACACCTGGTACGCGCCGCCGTTGATGCTGGCCGGGGTGGTGGTGGAGTTCGGGTTCTTCGCGATGTCGATGAAGGTCCGGAAGTTGGCGTCCGCGTCCAGCTTCGGCGAGTTCAGCGCCTCCACGGTGCTCGGCACGTTGTGGATCGCGTTGGCGAAGGACACCACCGCATCGGTGTTCGTGGTCAGGTACTTGACGAGCTCCCAGGCCGCGGTGCGCTTCTGCGAGCCGTTGGCGACGCCGATGATGGTGCCGGTCTGGTAGCCGCGCCCGTACGTCGCCGCCTGGTCGTCCGGCACCGGGAACGGCGCGGTCGCCCACTCGAAGTCCGGCTTGTCCTCGGCCAGCGAGGCGGTCCGCCACTCGCCGTCCAGGCTCATCGCCACCTGCCCGGTGGTGAACGGGTTCTTGGCGCTGAACTCGTCGCCGAACCCGGTGCGGAACTTCTCCAGCCGGTCGAAGCCGCCCAGCCGGTCGACCATCGACTTCTGCCAGGTCAGTCCGGCCGCGACGGTCGGGTCGGTGGCGACGTTCGACTTGCCGTCGCTGCCGAAGTAGGTGGTGCCGTACTGGCCCAGGTAGTGCGCTATCGAGGTCTCGTAGCCGTGGTAGTTCGGCATGAAGCCCAGCTGCTTGAACGAGTCGCCGTCGGGGATCGTCAACTTGGCCGCGTCCTCGGCGAGTTCGCTGAAGGTCTTGGGCGGGGCGGTGATCCCCGCGGCGGCGAACGCGGTCTTGTTGTAGTACAGCCCGTACGCGTCGCCGAGCAGCGGCAGCGAGCACTGGTTGCCCTGGTACTGGCTGTACTTGAGCATTGCCGCCGGGAAGGTCCTGGCCGGGTCGATGCCGTCCTTCTTCAGCAGCGGCCCGAGGTCCGCCCACACGTGCGAGGAGCAGAACTTGCCGACGTTGTCGGTGGTGAAGGAGGACACCACGTCCGGGGCGTCCGCGCCGCCCGCCCGCAGCGCCTGCTCGCTCTTGTCGTCGGCGATGTTCCCGACCACCTTGACGTGGATGTTCGGGTGCGCCTTCTCGAAGGCGGCCACGTTGTCGTTGATCGCCTTCACCTCGCTGTCCTGGCTCCAGCCGTGCCAGAAGGTGATCGTCACGTCCTTGCCGGACGCCGAACCGTCCTCCGAGCCGCCGGAGTTGGCGCCGGTGCAGGCGGAGGCCAGCAGCGCCGTGCAGACGGCGGCGGTGAGCGCGGCCAGCGGCCGGCGGGCGAGCGGGGATCTGCGCGTGGTGTCCACGGAATTGCACTCCTGGGGAGGGTACGAGGGCAGGCCGGAATGGCCCGGCGGCCCCGTGGGGGGAAGGGGGAGTGGGACGTGCGGTCGGAGGTGAGGGGGAGTCAGTGGGTGCTGAAGAGCGCGTCCCGGGCGGTCGCCAGCGCGCGCTGCAGCGCGCCGGTCAGGACGGGCGAACCGGGCAGGGCGGACAGCCGCACCTCGGGTCGCGGGATGGACATCCGGCCCAGCGCCTCCTGGACCAGCTCCCGCAGGCGCTCGCCGCCCGCGGTCGGGGTGCCCCCGGAGAGCACCACCAGCTCCGGGTCCACCACCGAGGAGATCACCGCCAACCCGACCGCCAGCCGGTCGGCCAGCTCGGTCAGGAAGGCGTCGCCCTCGGGGACGTCCAGGGCGCCGGCCACCGCCTGGGCCGCGTCGGCGCCGCGCAGCCCGTGCTTGCGGGCGAGCGCCAGCACCGCCGGCGCGCCGGCCAGGTCCTGGAAACCGCCGGAGATCTTCCGGCGGGAGCTCAACGACACCGGGGCGTCCGGCGCCGGCATGTAGCCGACCTCGCCCGCACCTCCGGTGAAGCCGCGGTGCAGCCGGCCGGCGATCACGATCGCCGCGCCGATGCCCTCCTCGGCCCACAGCAGCACGAAGTCCTCGCACCCGGCCGCCGCGCCGCCCGCCTGCTCGGCCACCGCGGCCAGGTTCACGTCGTTCTCGATCGACACCGGGGCGCCGACCGCCGCCGACAGCTCCTCCAGCAGGTGCGGCGAGTGCCAGCCCGGCAGGTGCGAGGCGTAGCGCAGCTTCCCGGTCGCCGGGTCTGGTGCGCCGCCGATCCCGATCACCACCTCGCGCAGGCTGCCCGGCGCGAGCTGCGCCCGGCGCACCGCCTCCGCGACGGCCTCCGCCACCCGTTCCACGGTGGCCGCCGCGGCCCAGCCCTTGGTGGACACCCGGTGCTCGACCAGCGTCGCGCCGGTGATGTCGGCCACCGCGACCCGGACGGTGGTGCTGGTCACGTCCAGGCCCGCGACGTAACCCGCCGCCGGATTCACCTGGTAGAGCTGCGCGTTCGGCCCCGGCCCACCGGCCGTCGTCCCCACCGGCACGACCAGGCCCACCGCCTCCAGGCGAGCCAGCAGCTGCGAGGCCGTCGGCTTCGAGAGCCCCGTCAGGCTCCCGATCTGGGTGCGGGACAGCGGACCGTTGGCGAGCAGCAGCTCCAGCGCGGCACGGTCATTGATGGCCCGCAGCAGGCTGGGGGTGCCGGCCAGCGGGGAACGGGGTGCGTTTCGGGTGGTCACAGGCCGATCCTCCTCCGGGTACGCCGTTGCGGCCAACTGTTAGGAAAGTTTCCAATCATGAGACGGCGATGTCAACGGTCCGGACCGGGTTCGTTGCGGCAAAAGTTGCGGCAAAAAGGGCCCCGGCCCGCTCGGAGCGGGAAACCGGGGCCCTGGGTCAGGACGGCGGGGTCAGTTCTGGGTCGGTATCGGCTTGGCCGCCAGCGAACGCAGCGAGTTGGGATCGGCCAGCGCGGACGGCGGCAGCACCTCGGGGGCCGCGGCCTGCGCCGGGACGGCGGTGGCGGCCTCCTCCTTGAGCCTGACGCCCGCCAGGTCGAAGGCGGCCTTCAGCCGCAACCGCAGCGCCCGGGCGACCTGGGCCGACCTGCCGGGGGTGCAGCGCGCCTCGATCCGCAGCTGCACCGAGTCCACGGCGACCGACTCGACGCCGAGGACCTTCACCCGGCCCCAGATCAGCTCGTCGAACGGGGTCTCCTTGGCGAGCTGCTCGGCAGCCTCCAGCACCAGCGCCTCGACCCGCTCCAGGTCCTCCTTGTAGCCCACCTGGACGTCCACGGTGGCGGTGCCCCAGCCCTGGCTCATGTTGGCGATCCGCTTCACCTCGCCGTTGCGGATGTACCAGATCTCGCCGCCCGCGCCGCGCAGCTTGGTCACCCGCAGGCCGACCTCCAGCACCGTGCCGGTGGCCACGCCGGTGTCGATCTCGTCGCCGACGCCGTACTGGTCCTCCATGATCATGAAGACGCCGGACAGGAAGTCGGTGACCAGGTTGCGCGCGCCGAAGCCGATCGCGACACCGGCGACACCCGCCGAGGCCAGCAGCGGGGCCAGGTCCACGCCCAGCACCGACAGCGCCATCAGCGAGGCGGTGCCGAGGATGGAGAACGAGGCCACCGAGCGCAGCACCGAGCCGATCGCCTCGGAGCGCTGCTGGCGCCGCTCGGTGTTGACCACGCCGCTGTTGGCCAGCAGTCCGCCGAGCACCCCGTGGTCGTCGTCGGCCTCCGCGGGCCGCCCCATCCGGGCGATCAACTTGTCGATGACCTTGCGGACCACCGCCCGCAGCACCAGCGCCAGGGCCAGGATGAACACGATCCGCAGCCCATTGACCAACCAGCCCTGCCAGTTGTCGTCCAGCCAGCCGGCCGCCTGCCGGGTGGTGTCGGTCATCTCGGCGGCGCTGGTGGGCAGCGTGAACGTCGGCGTTGCGGTGTCGGGAGTGGAGTCGGCGAGCATCGCCCCACTGTAGCGAGCCCGCTCACCCGCCCGGACGGCCCGTCAGACCGGTTCCGGACACGGTGCGCGCCGTCACCCCCACGGTACGTGCAGGAGGGCCGCGAGCTGGGCATACCGGCTATGACGGACCGCACACGATCACCCCCCGCGCGCGGCCCGTTCACGGAGAAATGGTGGCGTCGTACGACGACGTAAGGCGACACTGAGGGAGATCGCGTCCCGCACGGGCCACGATCGCCCCGCTCGACTCGGCGCGAGCCACGCGCCGCAGGCGTCCAAGGAGGCCCCGTGCCGCATGTCCTTGTCCTCAACGCGTCGTACGAGCCACTCGGTGTCGTCTCGATGCGACGCGCCCTCATCCTCGTCCTCAACCACAAGGCGATCGCCCTGGAGGATGCGGGAACCACTCTGCACAGCGCCACCAGCGCCGTTCCGGCGCCGTCCGTCGTCAAACTGACCCGTTTCGTGCGGGTCCCCTACCGAGGCCCCGTGCCGCTGACCCGGCGGGCGCTGTTCGCCCGCGACCACGGCCGGTGCGTGTACTGCGGGGCCGCCGCCACCAGTGTCGACCACGTGATCCCGCGCAGCCGGGGCGGCCAGCACCGGTGGGACAACGTGGTGGCGGCCTGCCGCCGCTGCAACCACACCAAGGCCGACCGGCACCTCGCCGACCTCGGCTGGCGGATGAAGCGCCCCCCGGCCGCGCCCAGCGGCCTGGCCTGGCGGGTCATCGGCACCGGGATCAAGGATCCGCGCTGGCGGCCCTACCTGGAGCCGTACGGCGGCCTCGACCAGTTCCGGGACTTCCTGGACCACCACGACCATACCGAGGCCGCGGTGCCCGCCCCCGTCATCCGCACCCATCCAGTCCGCCGCGGCGAGCAGCACGCTCCGCTCTCCGCCTGATCAGACAGGGCCTGCCCGACACGACACATCGGTACGCCTCATGGGCCGCCGGCGCACTCCGCAGCGGGAGCGTCGGCGGCCCGCCGCGTCGTCAGGGGCTCTGCACGCCGTACAGCTCCACGCCGGTCAGCGCGTACCCGTAGCGGGTGGCCCGGCTGACGCCCTGCACCCGCAGGTACCGCGCGCCCGGGGCGTCGAAGCGGACCGTCTCGGTGCCGCCCTGCCCGTTCTCCACCACCGCGGCGGTGGTCCACACCAGGCCGTCCGCGGAGGTCTCCACCCGGTAGCCGGAGGCGTACGCGTCGCCCCAGTGCAGCACCGCCGAGCCCAGCCGGACGGGCTGCGGCAGCCGCAGCTGCACCCAGGCGTCGTCCTCGGCGGGCGCCGTCCAGGAGGACTTCGGGTCGCCGTCGGCGACCGCCGAGGCCGGGGTCTTCGCCGAGTCGTCGCCGGAGGACGAGGCGGTCGCGGTGCGCGCCAGGTCGGGGCCGCCGGTCGGCGGGACCACGTGCACCACCAGCTCCTGGCGGACCGTCAGGCCGCCCGCGGTGAACACCAGCGGCACCCGGTAGCTGCCCGACGGGGTGTCCGCGGCCGCGGACACCAGCACCGGAGCGCCGACCCGGCCGCCGCGCGGCACCGTCACCGACGGGACCGGAGCCACCGTCAGGCCCTTGGCCAGCGGCGGGACCTCGGCCTTCAGCTCGCCGGTCAGCAGCTCGGCCCGGCCGGACTCCACGGTGGCCCGGGTCTGCGCCGGGGCGGCCGCGCCCGCCACCACGTCCAGCGTCGGCTCGGCCAGCGTCACCCGGGCCGCGGGCACGTCCGCGTACCAGGGGATCACCTGGTTGACCACCGGCGCCTCCGAGCCCGGCTTCCACACCAGCCGGAACGCGTCCACCGGGCCGCCGTCGGCGCGCAGCTCGTTGTAGCCCGGCCGGACCGCGCCCAGGTCGGCCCAGCTGCCGTCCGGCCGGCGCACCTGCGCGGTGGCCTCGGCGCGCACCACCGGGTCGGTGAGCACGGTCAGGCGGTCCAGCGGGCGGGCCGAGCCCAGCTCCACGGTCAGCGCGTCGCCCTCGATCGGCGGGGCGGCCGCCCGGAACGCCGAGTCCGGGTCGCCGGAGAGCACCGCCGCCGCGGAGGAGCCCGGCGCGGCCGGCGGGCCGGACACCTCGGCGTCCACCGCGCCCGGCGCGGCGGCCGTGAACTCGCGCACCGCGACGGCGGTCTTCTGCCCGCCGGTGGCGCGCAGCCGCACCGCCCTGGCCACCGCGCCCGCCGGGGCGCTCGCGGTGACGGTGCGCTGCCCGTGCACGGTGGCCAGCTTCTGCCAGCCGCCGGAGCCGCTGAAGTACTCCAGCACCCCGTCGTGCAGGTAGTCGTCGGCCGCCGCGTCGGCGTCCGGGCCGTCGCCGCCCATCAGCACCGTCACCGAGCCCAGCGGCTTCGGGGTGCCCAGGTCCAGGCCGAAGCTGTCGCCGACCTGCGGCGGCGCCGAGGACCAGTAGAAGGTCTGCGTGGAGCCGTCCGCCATCAGGGCCGGGCCGTGGTCGTGCGCGGTGCCCAGGGTGGTGGTCGGCGCGGCCCCCGCGGTGATGCCCGACCAGGTGTCCGCGGACTTCACCGCCCGGTCCAGGAACGGGTCCAGCACGCCCTTGCCCACCGTCACCGGGTTCTGCTCCAGCACCCCCCGCTGCCGGCCCAGCTCCAGCCGGGCCTGCCAGGCCGCGGTGCCGTCGCCGCCGTGCTGCGCCAGCAGCATGTCGACGGCCGCCCGGCCCGCCGCGCCGTACGCCGACAGCCGGGCCAGCCAGGGCGCGGCGTCCGCCGCCAGCGGGTCCCCCGCGAGCGTCCGCGGGGCGTCCGCCATCACCGAGAACGCCTCGCGCAGCGGCTGCGCGGCCTCCTGCAGCCGCGCCGGGTCGGCGGGCGCGCCGGAGGCCGGCTCGGCGGCCGCCCAGAACCGCTCGAGCAGCGGCGCCAGGTACCCGGACTCCTTGCCGCCGAGCGGCGAGGAGGCGCTGTTGCCGGCCAGCGCCGCCAGCGCGGACTGCTGCGCGGGCCCGGCGGCCAGCAGCCGCAGCGCCCCGGCCAGCGACTGCTCCGGCTGGTAGCCGTCCGGCTGCCAGCCGTAGTCCGCGGCCGTGGCCAGCGGGATCCGGGACGCCACCGGCTGGCTCATCGCCGAGGTCAGCAGCACCGCGGAGCGCTTGGCCACGTCCGCGTCGCGGCCGCCGTAGCCGCCGAGGAACAGCCGGTCCGGGGCCGAGTCGTTCACCGGGTAGTTGTCCAGCGTCACCAGCGGGCGCCGGTACAGCGCGGCGGTCTCGTCGAGCTGACCGCCCGTCACCTGCTTGGGGATCACCGCGCCGCCGCTCCACACCACCTGCACCTCGCCGGGCAGCCCCGCCGCCAGCGCCGAGCGGTACGGCGTCGCGCCCTGCTTCTGGTACTCCGTCGGAACCACCGACAGCGGCGCCAGCTCCGGGTGCGGCGCGATCAGCCGCTGCTGCACCGCCGCGGCCAGCGCGGCCTGCGCCTTCGCCGCCGCGACCGGTCCGGTGCCGAACTTCCGCCGGTCCGCGCCGCAGTGCCACTCGTCGTAGGAGACGTCCAGGAACTCCAGCTGGAACGCCCGGAAGCCCATCCGGCGCAGCCCGTCCAGCTTGGCGACCAGCGCGTCCACGTCCTTGCCGGAGGAGAAGCAGAACGACTGGCCCGGGTCGATCGCGTACGCCAGGGTCACGTGGTTGTCCCGGGCGCGGGCCGCCAGCTCGGTCAGCTCCCGGGCCTGCTCGGCCGGGTAGGGCTCGCGCCAGCGCTGCGAGCGGTACGGGTCGCCGCCCGGGCCGTACAGGAAGAAGTTCTGCTTGGTGCGGCCGAGGAAGTCCACCGCGGCCAGCCGCTGCGCGGCGCTCCACGGCGCGCCGAAGAACGACTCGGCGGTGCCGCGGACCGGTGCGCCGCTCGGGAAGTCCCGCACCAGCACGCCCGGGAAGCCCTTGTCTCCCTCGCCGCCCTGCCCCTGGCCGGGGCCGACCGGGGCGAGCAGCTGGGCCAGGCTCTGCGCCGCGTAGAAGGTGCCGGTGCCGTCCACGCCGGCCAGCACCACCGCGCCGTACTGGCCGCCCGCGGTGGGCAGCTGACCGGTCGCCAGCAGGTAGCCGCCCGCGGGCAGGCCCGCCAGCCCCGGCGCCTCGGTGTCCTGCAGGCCGCCCGCCACCGCGAGCTGTCGCAGCGCCCGGTCGGTCGCCCCGCCCGCGCCCTCGTGCGGGCCGCCGAGGTACACCAGCAGCGAGCCGGCGGCCGGCGCCTCGGGCGCCTCCGGGGCGATCAGCACCTCGGCGGCGCCGGCCCGGGTCAGCAGGCGGCGCACCGCGTCCACGGCCGGGCCGTCGGCGCCGTCCGCCAGCACCACCGTCACCTGGCGGGGCACCGCCACCGGCCGGCCGGCGGGCCGCAACTGCTGCGGGCGCGGGTAGAGCTGGGGGTCCGTCAGCGAGCCCAGCGGCAGCGGGGACTCCGCGGCCGGCCGGTCGCCGGAGTCCGCGGACAGCGTCCGCAGGTCGCCGTACCGGAGGTCCGCCTCGGCGGCGGACGCCTGGGCGGGGATCAGCAGGCCGCCGACCACGGCCGCCGCGGAGAGCGTCGCGGCCAGGCGCAGCGTGGAGCCCCGGCGGGCGGTGCGGCGCTCGGCGCGCACCGAGGCCAGCAGCGGGGCGGTGCCCTTGAAGTCGGCGATGAAGCGGTCCGCGGCGCGCGGCGCTATCTGGCGGGCGGTCCTGGCGGCCGTCCGGCGGGCCGCCAGCGCGGCCGGGTGGTGCAGCACCTCGCGCAGGGCCGCGCTCTGCTCCAACTGCTGCCGCAGCCGACGCCCGGCCACCACCGAAATCCGCGCCTGCACCGGAGCCTCCTCGCCCGAACGCCCAGCTCAACGGCCCCCCGCCGACCCGTCGCGAGCCCCCCTCGGCGATCCGGCCCGCCCAGCCCACCAGCTCCCCGCGTCCCTGTCAACGGCCGTGGCAGCTATGTCCGTTATAGCCCGAAAAGCCAGCATCGCGACGATCCCGCCCGACACCGGTGGGACGCTGCCCGCGAGGGGGTGCGGTTCGACGCGTACGTGCCGATCGGGGGGCGGGCGGCAGTGGACTGGTTCGCAACTCCACCACGCACGAGATGATGCGCGGCAGGCTCATCGAGCCTCGCGGCAGCCGCGTCGCTCTCGAGGGCGCATTCGACCTCCAATTCGTCGGGATCCAGGAATGACTGAGTTCTCATCAGAGGTGCGGGAGATCCTGCTCGCCTCGGGGTGGCACCCCGGGCGGGCGGTGGAGGCCGCGCGGTGGACCGCGCCGTTGGCGGCAGCCGGGCTGGCCGTGCACGAGGCGGTTCGCGGCTTCCTGGCCGAGTTCGCCGGCGTCGCCGTCGACTTCTCCGGCCCCGGGGTGACCTGCGCCCGGGAGCCGTTCGAGATCGATCCGCTGCTCTGCGCCGGGGAGGAGGACAGGTTCCTCGGCTGGAGCGAACGGCTCGGCCGGTCGCTGTTCCCGATCGGGGAGCTCGACCACGGACGGTTCCTGCTCGGGATGGACGAGCAGGGCGAGGTCTACCTGGTGGAGAGCTGGATCGCGACCTTCGGGCCGATGCCTGCGGCGATGGAGAAGCTGATCCTCGGGTACCGGCCGGAGGAGCTGGACGTCTGAGCGGGCGCCGCCGGCAACCCCGTACCGGAGGGTTCACCCGTCCGGTGCGGGGGGTGGGCCGTGTCGGTCGGGGTCGGCGGGGGGCGGCGCGGGTAGGACTGTGGCTGTTGGCGTTCGGGAGTCCGAGGACGGAGTGCGCTGGGTGGCCGCATACCTTGACCGTGACCAGGTGGGAGTCGAGCAGGTGCCGGCGGAGGACAATCCGTCGGCGCCACCGGAGTTGGTGGCCCTGGCGCACGCGTACGGGGTGGACACCAGCTACGACGCGGGCGCCGGGCCGGTGCAGGTCGGGGCGCAGACGCTGAGCGCGGTGCTGGCCGCCCTCGGGGTGGCGGCCGGCACGCCCGAGCTGGCCGCGAAGTCGCTGGAGCAGCACCGCGAGGAGACCGCGCGGCGCCTGCTGCCTCCCACCGTGGTGGCCTGGCAGGGGCGGCGCACCGCGCTGGACCTGCCAGCCGACGCCGCGGCCCGGGTGGAGCTGGAGGACGGCGGGGTCTGGGAGCTGACGGGCGATCACTCGCACTGGCTGCCGGAGGACCTCCCGCTCGGCCGGCACGCGCTGGTCGCCCGGGCGGGGGAGCGGGACGGCCGGGCGGCGCTGGTGGTCGCGCCGGCGCGGATTCCCGAGCCGACCGGCCGCAGCTGGGGATTCCTCGCCCAGCTGTACTCGGTGCTGAGCGAACGCTCGTGGGGCATGGGCGACTTGGCGGACCTCGCCGAGCTCGCCCAGTGGGCCGGGGCCGAACTCGGCGCGGGCTTCCTGCAGATCAACCCGCTGCACGCGGGCATGCCGGGCGCCCCGTCCGACCCGTCCCCGTACCGGCCGTCCTCGCGCCGCTTCGCCGACCCGGTGCACCTGCGGGTGGAGGCGGTCCCCGAGTACACCCGCTGCGAGGAGGCGCACGACCTGTCCCGCCGGGCCCGGCTGCTGCGCGAGGAGGTGCTGGAGCACGACGCGCTGATCGACCGGGACTCGGTCTGGTCGCTCAAGCGGCAGGCGCTGGAGCTGCTGCACGCGGTGCCGCGCGGCGTCGGCCGGGAGGCCGCCTACCGGGCCTTCGTCCGCCGCGAGGGGGAGTGGCTGGAGCGGTACGCGGTGTGGAACGCGCTGGCCGAGGTGCACGGCGCGGGCTGGCACTCCTGGCCGAAGGGCCTGCGGCACCCGGAGAACCCCCAAGTGGCGGCTGAGAAGGCCCAGTTGAAGGACCGGATCGAGTTCCACCGGTGGCTGGCCTGGCTGGTCGACGAGCAACTGCACGCGGCGCAGCGCGCCGCCGAGGACGCCGGCATGCCGGTCGGTCTGATCCACGACCTGGCGGTCGGCGTCCACCCGGACGGCGCCGACGCCTGGGCGCTGCAGGACGTGCTGGCCACCGGCATCTCCACCGGCGCCCCGCCGGACGCGTTCAACGCGCACGGCCAGGACTGGGGCCTGCCGCCCTGGCGGCCCGACGCGCTCGCCGAGGCCGGCTACGCGCCGTTCGCCGAACTGCTGCGGGCCTCCGCCCGGCATGCCGGGGCGATCCGGATCGACCACGTGATGGGCCTGTTCCGGCTCTGGTGGGTCCCGAACGGGGCCCGCCCCACCCAGGGCACCTACGTCCGCTACGACGCGGAGGCGATGCTCGCGGTGCTGGCGCTGGAGGCGCACCGTGCGGGCACCGCGGTGATCGGCGAGGACCTGGGCACGGTCGAGCCCGGGGTCCGCGAGCGGCTCGCCGAGCACGGGGTGCTGGGCACCTCGGTGCTCTGGTTCGAACGCGACTGGCCCGCGGGCGGCGCGATCCTGCCACCGGAGCGCTGGCGCCCCGGCTGCCTGGCCACGCTCACCACCCACGACCTGCCCAGCACCGCCGCCCGGCTGACCGGCGAACACGTCGAACTCCGCCACCGGCTGGGCCTGCTGGCCCGCCCGCTGGCCGAGGAGCAGGACGCCGCCGACACCGAACTCGCCGACTGGCAGCGCGAACTGGTGCGGATCGGCCTGCTCGCCGACGGCGAGCCGACCACCCCCGAGGCGCTGTACGCCTTCCTGCTGGCCACCCCCGCCCGGCTGGTCGGCGTCTGGCTGCCCGACACCGTCGGCGACCCGCGCCCGCAGAACCTCCCCGGGACCTGGGACCAGTACCCCAACTGGCGGCTCCCGGTGGCCGACGCCACCGGCGTCCCGCGCACCCTCGACCAGCTGGCGGTCGCCCCCGGCACCGCCGGCATCGCCGCCACCCTGGCCCCGCTCGACACCACGCCCGACGCCCCGTCACCCGGACGCGCCGAGAGGCGCACCCCGCCGGGCGACCCGCTGTAGGAGGCCGGTACCTTGGGAAACGTGGACAAGAGGAACGCAATGCGCGCCGGTGCGGTCACCGCGGCGGCCACGCTGATGATGCTGATGTCGTCGCCCGCGATGGCGATCACCCAGGACGACGGCTCGGACCCGGGCTCCGGCCTGAGCGTCGGCCAGACCCTGGGCCTGTTCGTCGCCCTGCCGATCGTCGCCTTCCTGGTGATCGCGGGCCTCTGCATGCTCCCGGGCAGCAAGAAGAAGTAACCCGGGTCCCCGGACCCCCACGGCGACCGCCGCGACACCGACCCCTCGGGCCGGCGCCCCGGCGGTCGCCGTCGTCCGGGTCAGCCCCGGCCCGCGTACCCGGCGAAGCCGGGGGTCTCGGTCTGCGTGCCGTCCGGGAGGACGGCCAGCGCCGGGACGCCGCGGGCGGCGAGCCACGCCGTCGCCCGGGACGGGCCCATCGCGAACGCGGCGGTGGCGAGCGCGTCGAGGCGGGCCAGGCCCGGCCCGAGCAGGGTGAGGGAGGCGAAGCCGGTCGCGGGGCGGCCGGTGTGCGGGTCGAGGATGTGCGGGCCGCGCTCCGCGGTGCCGGAGGTGGCGACCGCCAGGTCGTGGCCGGCCACCACCCGGGCGACGGCGCCCTCGCGGTGCGGGTCGGCGATGCCGACCCGCCACGGCCCGCCCGCGGTCTGCACGTCGCCGCCGCCGCTCACGCAGTGGTCGGCCGAGCCCGCGGCCCGCAGCGCCCGCGAGGCCTCCTGCACCGCCCAGCCCTTGACGAAGCCGCTCGGGTCGAGCCGGCCGCCCGGCCGGTCGCTGAAGTACCCGTCCGTCTCGGCGGCCAGCTCCGCGCAGCGCTCCAGCACCCACCGCACCTCGGGGTCGCAGTCGGCGGGCCGGAGCTCGCCGCGGTCCAGCCGGCTGATCTCGCTGTCGGGGCGGTACGGCGAGAAGACGGCGTCGATCCGGTGCAGCCGGTCGACGATCCGGCTCAGCGCCCCGGCGGTCCGCGGGCCGGGGTCGCGGACCGAGAAGGAGAACACCGTCCCCATCACGTGCTCGACGTGGCTGGTCATCCGGCCGCCCGGTCGAGCGCGCTCTGCAGCGAGCGGGTGTAGCCGTCGCTGGTGTAGGTGGCGCCGCTGACCACGTCGACGTCGGCGCTCTGGGCGGCGATCGCCTCCTGGTTGAGGATCGGGATCGCGGCGTTGTTGATCTCCCGGTCACGGCGGTCGCGGGTCGGGTACTGGACCACGTCCACCTTGGTGATCTTCCCCGCGTCCAGGGTGACCTTGACCTGCACCGGCCCGTACCGGGTGTTGACCGCGTCCCCGGTGACGGTCCGTGCGGCGCCGCCGTCGGTGGTGCTCTGCGTGGTGGGGCCGCCGCCCGCGGCGGCGGAGGTCGAGCTGATCGCGGTGGCGGGGGCCGGGTCGTGGGGCTTGAGGGAGAGCAGCAGGACGACCCCGGCGGCGGTCGCGGAGGCGGTGATGACGGCTCGGCGCATGGCGGTCGGGCTCCTAGAAGGCGAAGGACTCGTGGTGGATGCGGGACGGCCGCACCCCGGCGGCGCGCAGCGCGCGGACGGCGTCGGCGGTGAACTCCTCCGGACCGCACAGGTACACCTCGTGCCGTCCGAGGTCGGGGACCAGCCGGGCCAGCGCCGGACCCAGCGCGCCGACCTGCTCGCGGGTGCCGAGCAGCTCGTGCACCCGGCCGCCGCGGCCCTCGGCGACGGCCGCCAGCTCGCGGCGGAACAGCACGTCCTCGGCGCGGCGGGCCCGCTGAACGAGCGTCACCCGGCCGGGCAGCGTCTCGAACAGGGCGCGCAGCGGCGTGATCCCGACGCCCGCACCGAGCAGCAGCACCGGCCCGCCGTGCCGCCGCCGCGCGGTGAACGCCCCGTACGGGCCCTCGGCGCGGACGGCGGTGCCCGGGGCGAGCGCGGCGACCGCGGCGCTGTGCGAGCCCAGGCCCTTCACGGTGAAGCGCAGGAACTGCGGGTGCGGGGGAGCGGACAGCGAGTACGGGTTGGCGGCCCAGCGCAGCTGCGGGGTGAGGAACTGCAGGCGGAAGAACTGCCCGGGCTCGGCCCGCAGCTCCGCCAGGTGACGGCCGGTCAGGAACACCGACACCACCCCGGGGCCCTCGGCGCGCACCTCGGCGATCCGCAGCCGGTGCCGGCGGTCGCGCAGCCACGGCCTCAGCAGCCGGAACCAGGCCAGCACGGCGGCGGTGCCGAAGTACAGCAGGTACCAGGCGGCCCGGGCCGGGCCGTCGCCGAGGTCCGCGCCGGTGGTCAGCTGGTGGCCGAAGCCGAGCGCGACCGCCAGGTAGGTGGCCAGATGCAGGTAGTACCAGGCCTCGTAGCCGAGACGGCGGCGGGCGGCCCGGGCGGAGACCGCGCCGGTGCCGAGGATCAGCAGGGTCGCCGCGGTGGCCTTCAGCATGTCGGGGAAGTGGAGGACGATCTCCACGCCCTCGCTCCACGGGCCCTGACCGTCGGTCAGCGCGTAGCCCCAGACCACGGTCAGCACGTGCACGGCCAGCAGCGACACCAGGTAGCGGCCGCCGAACGCGTGCCAGCGGGCCAGCCGGTCCGCGCCGACCTCGCGCTCCAGCACCGGGATCCGGGCCATCAGCAGCAGCAGGACGGGCGCGGCGTAGCCCGCCAGCAGGCCGGTGATCCGGCCCGCGCCGGTCAGCCAGTCGGCGGCGCCGGCGACCCGCGGGGTGTCGGACCACCAGAGCGCGAGCACGGCGAGCACTCCGGCCGCGATCAGGGCGAGCGCGGAGCGCCGGACGGCGTCCGGCGGCAGACCGCGGCGCGGCGTGGCGCGCCCGGCGGCCCGGGGCGGGGTGGACAGTGCGGTCAACGGGCCCTCCTTGGGGTGGTGCCGGGCCCCACCGTCCCACCGGAAGCTCTCAGTTCCCTATGAATCCGGGGCCCGCGGCCGGCCGCCGGGCGGCATCCGGGCAGGTCGGCGCAGGTGCGGCAAGGGGAAGGGCGGTCCGACGATCTCACCGCTTTCTCATCGCGCCGGGCCACAATGGCCCCCATGCAGCGCACGGACACCCCCTGGCGGGTCCTGGTGGTCGACGACGAACCCGACCTGGTCGAGGTCGTCTGCGGCGCGCTGCGCTACGAGGGCTGGCACGTCCGCGGCGTCACCGACGGCCTGGAGGCCGTCGCCACCGCCGCCGACTGGCACCCGCACGCCATGGTGCTCGACGTGATGCTGCCCGACCTCGACGGCCTCGACGTGCTGCGCCGGATCCACTCCACCGACCCCGAGGTCCGGGTGCTGTTCCTCACCGCCCGGGACGCCGTCGAGGACCGGATCGCCGGCATCACCGCCGGCGGCGACGACTACGTCACCAAGCCGTTCAGCCTCGAAGAGGTGGTGGTCCGGCTGCGCGGGCTGCTCCGCCGGGCCGCCCCCGCCCCGCTGGCCGGCCCCGGCACGCTGGTGGTCGGCGACCTGCGGCTGGACCCCACCGCTCGGGAGACCACCCGCGGCGGCGAGCCGGTCGAGCTCAGCCCCACCGAGTTCGCGCTGCTGCGGCACCTGATGGAACACCCCCGCCAGGTGCTCAGCAAGGCCCAACTGCTGGACGCCGTCTGGTCCTACGACTTCGGCGGCCAGGCCCACGTGGTCGAGCTGTACATCAGCTACCTGCGCCGCAAGATCGACGCCGGCCGCCCGCCGATGATCCACACCGTCCGCGGCGCGGGCTACGTGCTGCGGGCGGCCGCCGGATGAGGCGCCCGGCCCTGCGCCCGCGCACCCTGCGGGTCCGGCTGGTGACCGGGGTGCTGGCCCTGCTCACGCTGATCTGCGCGGGTGTCGGCCTGGCCACCTGCGAGGCGCTCCGGCACTTCCTGGTCGACCGGCTCGACCAGCAGCTCTCCGCCGCCGGCGGCCGCTACGCCGCCAGCCTCGAACACCCCGGCCAGGGCGGCCACGACACCCGCGCCCAGGCCCCCGGCACCTTCGGGGCCCGGCTGGTCGACGGCGGCGTCACCCACGCCGCCGTGGTCGGCGGCGTCCCGCCCGGCGACGACGACCCGGCGCCGGTCGCCAAGGGCGCCGCCGACGCCGCCGTCCCGCTGGACGCCGCCGACCTCGCCGCGCTCCGCGCGCTGCCCGCCGACGGCCGCCCGCGCGAGGTCACGCTCTCCGAGCTCGGCCACTACCGGGCCGCCGCCGTCACCGGCTACGACCACGACACCCTGGTCACCGGGCTCCCGCTGCACCCCGTCGACGACACCGTCCGCCGCCTGCTGCTGATCGAACTGGTGGTCTTCGCCGCCGCGCTCACCGCGGCCGCGGCCGCCGGCACCCTCGGCGTCCGGCTCGCACTGCGCCCGCTGGACCGGGTGGTGGCCACCGCCGAACGGGTCTCCGCGCTGCCGCTCGCCAGCGGCGCGGTCGACCTCGGCGTCCGCGTCCCCGACACCGACCCCGGCACCGAGGTCGGCCGGGTCGGCACCGCGCTCAACCGGATGCTCGGCCACGTCGGCGACGCGCTGACCCGCCGGCAGGCCGTCGAGGAGCGCCTGCGCGCCTTCGCCGCCGACGCCAGCCACGAACTGCGCAACCCGGTCGCCACCGTCCGCGGCCACGCCGAACTCGCCCTCCGGCACCCGGGGCCGGTGGCCGAACCCGTCCGGCACTCGTTGGAGCGGATCAGCGCCGAGTCGCAGCGGATGGGCGCCATCGTCGAGGACCTGCTGCTGCTCGCCCGGCTGGACGCCGGCCGCCCGCTGGCCGTCCAGGAGGTCGACCTCACCCGGATCGTGCTGGACGCCGCCGCGGACGCCCGGGCGGCGGCACCCGGCCACCGCTGGCTGCTGGAACTCCCCGAACGGCCGGTCACCGTCCCCGGCGACCCGCACCGGCTGGCCCAGGTGGTCACCAACCTGCTGGCCAACGCCCGCACCCACACCCCCGAGGGCAGCAGCGTCACGGTCCGGCTCGACCCCACCGGCCGACTGACCGTCACCGACGACGGCCCGGGCGTCCCGCCCGAACTCGCCCCGCACGTCTTCGACCGCTTCACCCGCGGCGACCGGGCCCGCTCCCGCCGCACCGGCTCCACCGGCCTCGGTCTCGCCATCGTCAGGGCCGTCGTCCACGCCCACGGCGGCACCGTCGAGCTGCGCGGCGGCCCCGGGGAGACCGCCTTCGTGGTGACCCTGCCCGGCAACGCCGAGGGCCCCGGAGAACAAGTCCCCGGGGCCCCGTGACGGACCGTCAGCGGTCGGCGGCCTGCGCCTTCAGCGCCCGCTCGACGCCGGCCCGGGCCTCGACCACCTGGCGGCGCAGCGCCGGCGCCGGGTCCGCCTCGGCGAGCCAGGCGTCGGTGGCGTCCAGGGTGGCCTGCGAGACCAGGTAGGACGGGTACAGGCCGCCGATGATCTGCTGCGAGATCTCGTGGCTGCGGGTCTCCCACACCTGCTTCACCGAGGCGAAGTACTTGGCGGTGTAGGGGGCCAGCAGCTCGCGCTGGTCGGCCTGCTGGAAGCCGGCGATGACGGCCTCCTGGACGTAGTTGGTCAGCTCGTCGGAGTCGACCACGGACGCCCAGGCCGCGGCCTTGGCCTCGGCGGTGGGGCGGGCCGCGCGGCAGGTCGCGGCGTGCTCCTGGCCCGAGGAGGTGTTGTCGCGGGCCAGTTCGGCCTCGATCGCGGCCTCGTCGGCCCGGCCGGTGGCGACCAGGCGGACCAGCAGCGCCCAGCGCAGCTCGGTGTCGACGGCCAGGCCCTCGATGCTCTCGCTGCCGTCCAGCAGGCCGGCCAGCAGCGCCAGCTGACCGTCCGTCCGGGCGGCGGCGGACAGCGCGCGGGCCCAGGCGAGCTGGTGGTCGCTGCCGGCGGGGGCCTCGCGCAGCGCCGTCTCGGCGGCGGCGGCCCAGCGCTGCAGGCCGCTCTCGCGCCAGGACGGGTCGGCGTAGACCTCCAGGGCGAGCTTGACCTGGCGGTGGACGGACTGCACCACGCCGATGTCGCTCTCGCGCTTCAGCCCGGACAGCGCCAGGGACAGGTAGTCGCGGGTGGCGAGCTCGCCGTCGCGGGTCATGTCCCAGGCGGAGGCCCAGCACAGGGCGCGCGGGAGGGACTCGGCGAAGTCGCCGAGGTGCTCGGTGACCACGGCCATCGAGGCGTCGTCGAGGCGGACCTTCGCGTACGACAGGTCGTCGTCGTTGAGCAGCAGCACGGCGGGCCGCTGACGGCCGGTCAGCTGCGGCACCTCGGTGCGCGCGCCGTCCACGTCGAGCTCGATCCGGTCGGTGCGCACCAGCTTGCCGTCGACCAGGTCGTACAGGCCGACCGCGATCCGGTGCGGGCGCAGCACGGCCTCGCCGCGGGCGCCGGCGGGCAGCGCGGGGGCCTCCTGCAGCACGGCGAAGGAGGCGATGGTGCCGTCCGCGGCGAGTTCCAGCGCGGGCCGCAGCACGTTGATGCCGGCGGTCTCCAGCCACGCCTTGGACCAGGTCTTCAAGTCCCGGCCGCTGGCCTCCTCCAGGGCGCCGAGCAGGTCGGCGAGGCGGGTGTTGCCCCAGGCGTGGCGCTTGAAGTAGGCGCGCACGCCCTGGAAGAAGGCGTCCTGGCCGACGTAGGCGACCAGCTGCTTGAGCACCGAGGCGCCCTTGGCGTAGGTGATGCCGTCGAAGTTGACCTGGACGTCCTCCAGGTCGTTGATCTCCGCCATGATCGGGTGGGTGGACGGCAGCTGGTCCTGCCGGTACGCCCAGGTCTTCATCTGGTTGGCGAAGGTGGTCCAGGAGTGCGGCCACCTGGAGTCGGGGGCCTCGGCCTGGCAGACCACCTCGGCGAAGGTGGCGAACGACTCGTTCAGCCAGAGGTCGTTCCACCACTCCATGGTGACCAGGTCGCCGAACCACATGTGGGCGAGCTCGTGCAGGATGGTCGCGGCGCGCATCTCGTAGGACGCGTCGGTGACCTTGGAGCGGAACACGTACTGGTCGCGGAGGGTGACGGCGCCCGCGTTCTCCATCGCGCCGGCGTTGAACTCCGGGACGAAGAGCTGGTCGTACTTGGCGAACGGGTACGCGAAGTCGAACTTCTCCTGGAAGTAGTCGAAGCCCTGCTTGGTCACCGCGAAGATCGCGTCGGCGTCCAGGTACTCGCGCAACGAGGGGCGGCAGTAGACGCCCAGCGGGACGTGCTGGGAGCCGTTGTCGTAGCTGTCGAACACGCCGACGTACGGGCCGGCCACCAGCGCGGTGATGTAGGTGGACATCCGCGGGGTGGGCTCGAAGGTCCACACCCGGGTGTCGCCCTCGCCCGCGGGCTCCGGGGTGGGGGAGTTGGAGACCACGACCCAGCCGGCCGGCGCGGTGACGGTGAAGGCGAAGGAGGCCTTCAGGTCGGGCTGCTCGAAGTTGGCGAACACCCGCCGGGCGTCCGGGACCTCGAACTGGGTGTAGAGGTAGGTCTCGCCGTCGGCCGGGTCGACGAAGCGGTGCAGGCCCTCGCCGGTGTTGGTGTACGCGCAGTCGGCGACCACCCGCAGCTCGTTCTCGGCGGCCAGGCCGGGCAGCGCGATGCGGCTGTCGGCGAAGTTCTCCAGCGGCAGCGGGGAGCCGTTGAGGACGATCTCGGAGACGGCGGGGGCGACCAGGTCGATGAAGGTGGAGGCGCCGGTTTCGGTGGCCGTGAACCGGACCACGGTGGTGGACCGGAACGTGCCGCCCTCGCGTGCCGAGCTCAGGTCGAGCTCGATCTCGTACGCGTCCACGTGCAGGAGTGCGGCCCGGGTGCGGGCCTCCTCACGGGTCAAGTTGGTGCCAGGCACTCGCAGGACTCCTTCGTCAGGGCTCGGATACCGGGCATCCTCCCACGTGAGTAACGATCCGTGTTCGTACTTGACTGCCCCTCGGAGCGGTGCCTGAGCATAGAGTTCAGAAGTTGAAGCTGAACACTGGACGAACCGCAAGTGCGCCCTGGAGGGTGGAACATGTCGACGGACACACCGGGATCGCAGTCCTCGCTGCACCGGGCGAATCTCGAACGGGTGCTGCGGGCGGTGCGGATGGCCGGATCGCTGACCCAGGCGGAGATCGCCCGCGGCACGGGGCTGTCGGCCGCGACGGTGTCCAACATCGTCCGGGAGCTGAAGGAGTCCGGCACCGTGGTGGTGGCCGACACCTCCTCGGGCGGCCGCCGGGCCCGCAGCGTGTCGCTGAGCGGGGACGCCGGGATCGTGGTGGGCGTCGACTTCGGCCACACCCACCTGCGGGTGGCGGTCGGCAACCTGGCGCACCGGGTGCTGGCCGAGGAGAGCGAGCCGCTGGACGTGGACGTCTCCGCGCAGCAGGGCTTCGACCGGGCCGAGCGGATGGTGGAGCGGCTGCTCGGCCAGGCCGGCTTCCAGCCCGACAAGGTGATCGGCGTGGGCCTGGGCGTGCCGGGCCCGATCGACGTGGAGACCGGGGCGCTCGGCTCGACCGCGATCCTGCCGGGCTGGACCGGCGTGATGCCGGGCCAGGAGCTGTCCGGTCGGCTCGGCATGGCGGTCCACGTGGACAACGACGCCAACCTGGGCGCGCTGGGCGAGCTGGTCTGG
The DNA here is from genome assembly GCF_003610255.1 of Streptomyces sp. TLI_171. GTDB lineage: Bacteria > Actinomycetota > Actinomycetes > Streptomycetales > Streptomycetaceae > Kitasatospora. The sequence goes on from NZ_RAPS01000001.1 coordinate 5,534,165, forward strand.
GGCGCCGGACGCGGCCTGGGCGACCTGGCGTACATCAAGGTGGCCAGCGGCGTCGGCTCCGGACTGGTCATCAACGGGCAGATCTACCGGGGTCAGGGCGGCACCGCGGGCGAGATCGGGCACATCACGCTGGACGAGGCCGGGCCGGTCTGCCGCTGCGGCAACCGCGGCTGCCTGGAGACCTTCGTGGGCTCCCGCTACCTGCTCAACCTCTTGAACGCCAACCACCCCGGCGAGCTGAGCCTCAGCAAGGTGGTGCAGCTGGCCCAGCAGGGTGACCTGGGCTGCCGCCGGGTGATCGCCGACGCGGGCCGGCAGATCGGCATGGGCGTGGCGACCCTGTGCAACCTGCTCAACCCCCGCCGGGTGATCCTCGGCGGAGACCTCGCCGAGGCCGGTGAGCTGGTGCTTTCCCCGATCCGGGACTCGGTCGCCCGGTACGCGATCCCCAGTGCGGCCCGGCAGCTGTCGGTGGTTCCGGGGACCCTCGGCGGCCGTGCCGAGGTGCTCGGGGCGCTGGCCCTGGTGATGAGCGAGATGAGCGAGACCGGGGTGCTCTGAGGCGCCGGGACGTGCCTCGGGAGTCGATCTGACGGGCCGTCCGATCTCGGGTAAGCCTTCAGGAAGATAACGAATGTGTTTGGATCACGTGGCCTCCGGGTTTACTTATTGACGACAAGCTTGCTTGCGAGGTTGACTCCTGCCACCTCGCCGCAATGTTCTGCGGCTCTGTCAGGGAGGCACCCCCCACCATGAACGCAATGATGCGTCGCGTCGTCGTCGGTACCGCCGCTGTTTCGATGGCTCTGACCATGGCCGCCTGTGGCAAGGCCGGCGATGACAAGAAGGGCGACGCAGCGGCCTCGGGCAACAACAAGTCGATCGGCCTGCTGCTGCCGGAGAACGCGTCCTCGACCCGCTACGAGTCCTTCGACAAGCCGTTCATCGAGCAGAAGGTCAAGGCGCTCTGCGCCGACTGCAAGGTCGAGTACAGCAACGCCGAGGGCTCTGCCGCCAAGCAGAAGCAGCAGTTCGACACCCTGATCGCCCAGGGCGTCAAGGTGATCATCCTGGACGCGTTCGACGCCAAGTCCACCCAGTCCTGGGTGACCGAGGCCGCGAGCAAGGGCGTCAAGGTCATCGCGTACGACCGCCTGGCCACCGGCCCGGTCTCCGCGTACGTCTCCTTCGACAACGAGAAGGTCGGCGAGCTCCAGGGCCAGGCCCTGGTCGACGCGCTGGGCGCCAAGGCCGCCGACGCCAACATCGTGATGATCAACGGTGACGACGCCGACCCGAACGCCGGCAAGTTCAAGGCCGGCGCCCACAAGGTGCTGGACAGCAAGGTCAAGAAGGTCGTCTACGAGCAGAGCGGTGAGTGGAAGCCCACCGTCGCGGGCCAGAAGGTCGGCGCCGCCATCACCCAGCTCGGCAAGGACGGCTTCCAGGCCGTCTACTCCGCCAACGACGGCATGGCCGCCGCGATCATCACCCAGCTGAAGTCCCAGGGCATCAACGTCCCGGTCGGCGGCCAGGACGCGGGCCTCGACGCCATCCAGCGGATCGTCTCCGGCGACCAGGCGTACACCATCTACAAGGCGTACAAGCCGCTGGCCGACTCGGCCGCCGAGCTCGCGGTCAACCTGCTGCAGGGCAAGGACGTCAAGGCCGTCGCCTCGTCGACCATCGACAGCGACACCGACAAGAACATCCCGGCCAAGCTGCTGGACCCGAAGGTCGTCACCAAGGCGAACATCAAGGACACCGTGATCGCCGACGGTCTGTACAAGGTCGCGGACGTCTGCACCGCCGACTTCGCCGCCGCCTGCACCGCGGCCGGCCTGCAGTAACACCCGCGAGGCGGGGGCTCCCTGACCGCTCGGGAGCCCCCGCCCGCACCGCTTCACCGCTCAGTACTACCCCGCGTGCCCGGCCCGGTGCGCGGGACGGCCGTGTCGGAAACGTCAGGTCCGACACGGGACTCAAGGAGATGGTTCACGTGACAGGCGCACCCGTACTGGCGTTGCGCGGGGTCTCCAAGCGCTTCGGCGCCGTCCAGGCACTCACCGACGTGCAGCTGGAGGTCCACGCGGGCGAGGTCGTCGCCCTGGTCGGCGACAACGGCGCCGGTAAGTCCACCCTGGTCAAGACCATTGCGGGCGTCCACCCGATCGACGAGGGCGTCATCGAGTGGGAGGGCAAGCCGGTCACCGTCAACCGGCCGCACGACGCCCAGGCCCTCGGCGTCGCCACCGTCTACCAGGACCTCGCGCTCTGCGACAACCTCGACGTGGTCGGCAACCTGTTCCTCGGCCGCGAGCTCAAGCGCTTCGGCACCCTGGACGAGGTCGCCATGGAGAAGCGCGCGCGCGAGCTCCTCGACACCCTCTCGATCCGCATCCCGAGCGTCCGGATCCCGATCGCCTCGCTCTCCGGCGGTCAGCGCCAGGTCGTCGCGATCGCCCGCGCCCTGGTCGGCGACCCCAAGATCGTCATCCTGGACGAGCCCACCGCGGCCCTCGGCGTCGAGCAGACCGCCCAGGTCCTGGACCTGGTCGAGCGACTCCGCCAGCGCGGCCTCGGCGTGATCCTGATCAGCCACAACATGGCCGACGTGAAGGCCGTCGCGGACACCGTCGCGGTGCTCCGCCTGGGCCGTAACAACGGCAGCTTCGAGGTGGCCACCACCTCGCACGAGGAGATCATCTCCGCCATCACCGGCGCCACCGACAACGCGGTGACACGTCGTCAGGCCCGAATCGCGGAGGAAGCCAAGTGAGCACCGAGACCCCCACCACCCCCGCCGCCCCCGCGGTGGACCCGCGCCTGCTGGTCCGCAAGGAGGGCCTGGCCGGCTACTTCGACGAGTTCACCCGCAAGATCCGCAGCGGCGAGCTCGGCTCCCTGCCGGTGGTCATCGGCCTGATCATCATCGCCGCGATCTTCCAGGTGAAGACCGGCACCTTCCTCAACGCCGACAACCTCACCAACATCACCAAGTGGATCGCGGGCCCCGGCCTGATCGCGGTCGGCGTGGTGTTCGTGCTGCTGCTCGGCGAGATCGACCTGTCGCTCGGCTCGGTGGCCGGCGCCACCGCCGCGATCACCTCGGTGCTCTCGGTCCGCCAGGGCCTGAACGAATGGCTCGCCATCGTCCTGGCCATCGCCGCCGCGGTCGCCATCGGCGCCCTGCACGGCTACTTCTTCGCCAAGATCGGCGTCCCCGCCTTCGTCGTCACCCTGGCCGGCATGCTGGCCTGGAACGGCCTGCAGATGCTCGTCCTCGGCGACCTCGGCACCGTCAACAACCCGATCGACGGCGTGGTGGCCAACCTGGACACCTACTTCCTCGGCGACGGCGACATCATCTGGGCCTGGCTGTTCGCCATCGTCACCATCGCGCTGTTCGCCGGCGGCCAGCTGCTGGACTCGCGCCGCCGCTCCGCCGCCAACCTGCCGGCCCGCCCGCTCAGCGAGATCGCGCTGCGCACCGGCGTGATCGGCGTCGTGGTGCTGGTCGCCGCCTACATGCTGAACCAGGACCGCGGCCTGCCGCTGCCGCTGGTGATCTTCGTCGGCATCGTCGCGCTGACCGACTTCGTGCTCCGCCGCACCGGCTACGGCCGGCAGATCTTCGCGGTCGGCGGCGGCATCGAGGCGGCCCGCCGCGCGGGCATCAACGTCGCCTGGGTGCGGATCTCGGTCTTCATGATCTCGGCCGGCCTGGCCGGCCTCGGCGGCCTGTTCATCGCCTCCCAGCAGGGCTCCGCGGACAAGGCGCTGGGCAGCGGCAACGTGCTGATGAGCGCCATCGCCGCCGCCGTCATCGGCGGCACCAGCCTGTTCGGCGGCCGCGGCAAGACCTGGTCGGCGCTGCTCGGCATCCTGGTCATCCAGTCGATCACCACCGGCCTGGACATGATCCACGCCCAGCAGGCCATCCAGTACATGATCACCGGCGCGGTGCTGCTCGCCGCGGTGGTCCTGGACTCGGTCTCCCGCCGCACCCAGAAGTCCCACGGACGCGGCTGATCCGGCACCACCCGCAACCGCGCGACCGGCGCTTCCCCTCCATACAGGGGCCGGTCGCGCGGTTCGGCGCGTTCCGGGCCCGGCCACCCGAAAGGGGGTCCGGGTTGCCCGCCGCACTACGCGCGGGTAATGGACATTAGACTCAAGCGGGGCGTACGCCCTCCGGGCCCATGCGGGCGCGAGAACTTGGACGAGGAGGAACGGGTGGCCCTGCTGACCCGCATTCGGGGACCGCGCGATCTCGATCGACTCACGCCCGCGCAGTTGTCGGCGCTCGCCGAGGAGATCCGCGGCTTCCTGGTCGAGGAGGTCTCCAAGACCGGCGGCCACCTCGGCCCGAACCTCGGCGTGGTCGAGCTGACGCTGGCGATGCACCGGGTCTTCGACTCCCCGCGCGACCGCATCCTCTTCGACACCGGCCACCAGAGCTACGTGCACAAGCTGCTGACCGGCCGTCAGGACTTCTCCCGGCTGAAGATGAAGGGCGGCCTGTCCGGCTACCCGTCGCGCGCCGAGTCCGAGCACGACGTGATCGAGAACTCGCACGCCTCCACCGTCCTCGGCTACGCCGACGGACTGGCCAAGGCCAACAAGATCCAGGGCCAGAAGGACCGCCCCGTGGTCGCCGTGATCGGCGACGGCGCGCTCACCGGCGGCATGGCCTGGGAGGCGCTGAACAACATCGCCGACAGCCGGGACCTGCCGATCGTCATCGTCGTCAACGACAACGAGCGGTCCTACTCGCCGACCATCGGCGGCCTCGCCAACCACCTCTCCACGCTGCGCACCACCCAGGGCTACGAGCGCTTCCTGTCCTGGGGCAAGGACGCGCTGCAGCGCACCCCCGTGGTCGGCCAGGCGATGTTCGACACCCTGCACGGCGCCAAGAAGGGCCTGAAGGACTTCATCGCCCCGCAGGGCATGTTCGAGGACCTCGGCCTCAAGTACATCGGCCCGATCGACGGCCACGACCTGCAGGCCCTGGAGTCCGCCTTCACCAAGGCGCGCGGCTTCGGCGGCCCGGTCATCGTGCACTGCATCACCGAGAAGGGCCGCGGCTACCACGCCGCCGAGAACAACGACGAGGACCGCTTCCACGCGGTCGGCGTGATCCACCCCGACACCGGCCTGCCGGTGAAGACCGCCGGCAAGGACTGGACGTCCGTGTTCGGCGAGGAGATGGTCGCGCTCGGCCGCGAGCGCCGCGACCTGGTCGCCATCACCGCCGCCATGCTGCACCCCGTCGGCCTGGCCCCGTTCGCCAAGGCCTACCCCGAGCGGATCTTCGACGTCGGCATCGCCGAGCAGCACGCCGCGGTCTGCGCCGCCGGCCTGGCCACCAACGGCCTGCACCCGGTGGTCGCGGTCTACGCGACCTTCCTCAACCGGGCGTTCGACCAGGTGCTGATGGACGTCGCGCTGCACCGGCTCGGCGTCACCTTCGTGCTCGACCGGGCCGGCGTCACCGGCACCGACGGCGCCTCCCACAACGGCATGTGGGACATGTCGATCCTGCAGGTCGTCCCCGGCCTGCGGCTGGCCGCCCCGCGCGACGCCGAGCAGGTCCGCCTGCAGCTGCGCGAGGCCGTCGAGGTCGCCGACGCCCCCACCGTGGTCCGCTACTCCAAGGGCAACGTCGGCCCCGCCGTCCCCGCCGTCGGCAAGGTCGGCGGCATGGACGTGCTCCGCGGCGACGCCGACGACTCCGCCGACCGGGCCGCCGACGTGCTGATCGTCTCGATCGGCGCGATGGCCCCGCTCTGCCTGGAGGCCGCCGAACTCCTCGCCGACCAGGGCATCACCAGCACCGTCGTCGACCCGCGCTGGGTCAAGCCGGTGGACGCCGCACTGCCCGGCCTGGCCGCCCAGCACCGCCTGGTGGTCACCGTCGAGGACAACGGCCGGGCCGGCGGCGTCGGATCCGCGATCGCCCAGGCGCTGCGCGACGCCGACGTGGACGTGCCGCTGCGCGACTTCGGCATCCCGCAGGAGTTCCTCGACCACGCCTCGCGCGCCGAGATCATGGAGGAGATCGGCCTGACCGCCCCGGCCGTCGCCAAGAAGATCGCGGCGCTGGTCAGCACCCGCACGATGGCCCGCAGCTGACCTGCTCCTCCCTCGATGAGCGCACCGCCGAACGGCCCTCGGCGGTGCGCTCATTGTCTGACTGTCACACTCATTCGTGGACTGGCGCTTCCCCGCGCGTTCACGCCCGGTAGGTTGTCATCCGTGCCCATCACTGCCACGAGCCGCCCACGTGCCCTCGCCGACCGACTACCGGCCCGCGTCCGCACCGGGTACTGGACCCGGCTGGTCCCGCTGCTCGCCCTGGTGGCCACCCTCACCCACCTGCCGTCCTTCCTGCGCCCCGTCTGGAGCCCCGACGAGGGCTACCTCGCCACCCAGGCCCGGATGCTCGCCGACGGCGGCGTCCTCTACGACACCGTCGTCGACCGCAAACCCCCGCTGCTGCCCTGGCTGTACGAAGCCTGCTTCGCCGTCTTCGGCTCCGTCTCGCTCTGGCCGCTGCGCACCCTGGCGATCTGCGCCCACCTCGCCACCGCCGTCCTGCTCGCCTCCATCGCCCGCGGCCGCTGGGGCGACAAGGCCGGCCGCTGCGCCGGGCTGATCTACCTGCTGGTCTCCATCGGACTCTCGCCCGAGGACACCCAGGCCGCCACCTTCGAAGTCTTCATGCTGCCCGCCATGGTGGCCGCCTTCCGCTACGCGGAGCGCCGCCGCTGGCTGGCCGCCGGCATCGCCGTCGCCCTCTGCTCCCTCACCAAGCAGACCGGCGGCGCCGTCCTGCTCCCGGTGCTGTGGATGCTGCTCCAGGACACCCGCCGCCGCGGCGTCCACTGGCCCCCCGCACTCGCCAAGATCGGCTTCGGGTTCGCGCTGCCGATAGCGCTGGTCGCCGTCATCCTCACCAAACCCAAGGGCTTCCTGTTCTGGGTCGTCACCGGCTCCGGCGACTACGCCGGACTCGGCAACAACTGGCCCCAGATGCTCGGCCGCGCCCTCGGCAACTCCGCCATCCTGATGACCGCCGGCCTGGCCTTCCTGCTGCCCTACGCCCACCGGCTGTGGCTGCGCCGCCGCCGACGACCGGTACCCGCCCGGGGCCCCGAACACGGCTCCACCGTCGACCTCTGGGTATGGCTCGCCTCCTCGATCATCGCGGTCTCCGTCGGCTTCCACTTCTTCGGCCACTACTACCTCCAGCTGATGCCCCCGCTGGTCCTGCTCGGCGTCGGCGCCGTCGCCACCTCCGCCGTGCCGTGGAAGCCCGTCCTGGTCTACTCCACCGCGGCCTGCACCTTCTTCTGGGGCCTCGCGGTGTTCTGGCCCGGCCAGCGACTCACCCAGACCACCGAGGTGGCCACCGCCGTCGCCGCCCAGACCACCCCCAAGGACACCGTCCTGGTCTGGGGCATGCACCCCGAGGTCTACTGGCTCGCCGACCGCCGCCCCGCCACCCGGTACCTCACCGCCGGCTTCCTGACCAACTTCAGCGGCGGCAAGGGCGGCGAGAAGGTCGGCGAGCAGTACTCCGTCTCCGACGCCTGGCAGACCTTCGACAACGAGATCTCCACCAACGGCTTCCCCGAGGTCGTCGTCGACGACTCCGGCACCTCCCCCTACCAGCCCGACCTGGTGCCCCGGATCGCCAGCCTGCTCGACACCCACTACGAGGTCGTCGGCGTCACCGGGGACACCGTCATCTACCGCCTCAAGAAGAAGTAGGCCGTCGCCGATGGGCTACTACCTGGAGGCCGTCGTCGCGGCCGAGGACCTGCTGCGCACCGCCACCACCGCCCGCCTCGCCCCGCTTGCCCAGGGGCTCGCCCTGCTGCCGATGACGGACGACCTGCACGACGCGCTCACCGTCCCCGCCGCCGAGCGCCTCGCGCCGTTCCGGATGCTGCCCCGCGGCTTCGACCGCACCCTCGCCGGCTGGTCCGCGACCGGCCCCGTCGCGTACGTCGAGGCCGACTTCTGGGGCGGCACCGGCGACCAGAGCGTCGCCGTGTGGAACGCCGGCGCCCTCACCCTCGGCCCGCTCACCGCCGCGACCGGCAGCCCGGTCTCGCTCGCCCTCCGCCACCTCGGCGCCACCGGCGAGGGCCACCACGACGAGTTCGCCGCCGTCGGCCTCGGCCGCCACCGCCGCACCGAGTCCTGGCTCACCGGGGACTGACCCCCCGCCACCGTCCGCCGTTCCTCCCGCGCCCACAACGCCGCCGGGCGGCACCCCCCCCGGCCCGAAGGTGGGGGAGTGCCGCCCGGCGGTGCGGGTGAGGCGGTGTCAGGCGGGGACCGAAGCCAGGCCGGGGGCCAGGAACTTCTTGCCGTTGACGCGCTCGGAGACGCCCTCGCGGTCGAGGTACGGGGTGATGCCGCCGAGGTGGAAGGGCCAGCCGGCACCGGTGATCATGCACAGGTCGATGTCCTGGGCCTCGCCGACCACGTTCTCGTCGAGCATCAGGCCGATCTCCTGGGCGACGGCCTCCAGGGCGCGGGCGCGGACCTGGTCCTCCGTCAGCACGTTGTCGCCGAAGGTGAGGAGGGCGAGGACCTCGGGGTCGAGGACCTGGGCGCCGTCCTGCCAGATGTAGAAGCCGCGCTTGCCGGCCTTGACGACCTTGCCGAGGTTCTCGGAGACGCTGAAGCGCTCCGGGAAGGCGCCGTGCAGGGTCTCGGAGACGTGCAGGGCGATGGCGGGGCCGACCAGTTCGAGCAGGGCGATCGGGGACATCGGCAGGCCGAGCGGCTTCACCGCGGCCTCGACGGTCTCGAACGGGGTGCCCTCGTCGATGATGTTCTGGATCTCGCCCATGAAGCGGGTGAGGATGCGGTTGACCACGAACGCCGGGGCGTCCTTGGTGAGGACCGCGGTCTTCTTGAGCTTCTTGGCGACGCCGAAGGCGGTGGCCAGCGAGGCGTCGTCGGTCTGCTCGGCGCGGACGATCTCCAGCAGCGGGAGGATCGCGACCGGGTTGAAGAAGTGGAAGCCGACCACGCGCTCCGGGTGCTGGAGCTTGGAGGCCATCTCGCTGACCGACAGCGAGGAGGTGTTGGTGGCCAGGATGGTGGTCGGCGAGACCACCGCCTCCAGCTCCGCGAACACCTTCTGCTTGACGCCCATCTCCTCGAACACGGCCTCGATGACGAAGTCCGCGTCGCCGAACGCGACGGCCTTGTCGAGGTGACCGGTGACCAGGCCCTTGAGCTTGTTGGCCTTGTCGCCGCCGATCCGGCCCTTCGCCAGCAGCTTGTCGATCTCGCCGTGGACGTAGCCCACGCCCTTGTCGATGCGCTCCTGGTCGATGTCGGTGAGCACCACCGGCACCTCCAGGCGGCGCGCGAAGAGCAGCGCCAGCTGGGAGGCCATCAGACCGGCGCCGACCACGCCGACCTTGGTGACGGGGCGGGCCAGCGACTTGTCGGGCGCGCCGAACGGCTTCTTCGCGCGGCGCTGCACCAGGTTGAAGGCGTACAGGCCGGCGCGGAGCTCGCCGCTCATGATCAGGTCGGCGAGCGCGGTGTCCTCCGCGTCGAAGCCGGCCTGCAGGTCCTGGTCCTTGACCTGGGCGATGATGTCGAGCGCCTTGTAGGCGGCGGGGGCGGCGCCGTGCACCTTGGCGTCGGCGACCCAGCGGCCCCACAGCACGGCGTCGTCCCAGGCCTTGCCGCGGTCGATCTCCTCGCGCTCGACGACGACGTCGCCCTTGAGCACCTTGGCCGTCCACAGCAGCGACTGCTCCAGGAAGTCGGCCGGCTCGAAGATCGCGTCCGCGATGCCGAGCTCGAACACCTCCTGGCCCTTGAGCTGCTTGTTCTGCGCCATCGAGTTCTCGACGATGACCTTGACGGCCTTGGCCGGGCCGATCAGGTTCGGCAGCAGGGTGCAGCCGCCCCAGCCGGGGACCAGGCCGAGGAAGACCTCGGGGAGCGAGAACGCCGGGACGCCCGCGCTGACGGTGCGGTAGGTGGCGTGCAGGCCGACCTCGACGCCGCCGCCCATCGCCGCGCCGTTGTAGTAGGCGAAGGAGGGGACGGGCAGCGCGGCGATCCGCTTGAAGACGTCGTGGCCGCCCTTGCCGATGGCCAGCGCGTCGGCGTGGTCGGTGAGGATCTCGACGCCCTTGAGGTCGGCGCCGACCGCGAAGATGAACGGCTTGCCGGTGATCGCCACGGCGACCACCTTGCCCTCGGCGGCCTCGGCCTCGACCTGGTCCAGCGCCTCGGACAGCTTGGCCAGCGAGCCGGGGCCGAAGGTGGTCGGCTTGGTGTGGTCGAAGCCGTTGTCGAGGGTGATCAGCGCCAGCTTGCCGGCCTGCAGGGGCAGGTCCAGGTGGCGCACGTGCGCGGTGGTGACGACCTCGCCGGGGAAGAGTTCGGCGGCGCGCTGCAGCAGCTCAGTGGTGCTCATGGTCACTTACCACCCTCGAAGTGCGGGTTCTCCCAGATGACGGTGCCGCCCATGCCGAAGCCGATGCACATGGTGGTGAGGCCGTAGCGGACGTCGGGGCGCTGCTCGAAGCGGCGGGCCAGCTGGGACATCAGGCGCACGCCCGAGGAGGCCAGCGGGTGGCCGAAGGCGATCGCGCCGCCGTACGGGTTGACCCGCTCGTCGTCGTCGGCGATGCCGTAGTGGTCGAGGAAGGCCAGCACCTGGATGGCGAACGCCTCGTTGACCTCGAACGCGCCGATGTCGTCGATGGTCAGGCCGGCCTTGGCCAGCGCCTTCTCGGTCGCCGGGACGGGGCCGATGCCCATCACCTCGGGCTCGACGCCGGCGAAGGCGTAGCTCACCAGGCGCATCTTGACCGGCAGGCCCAGCTCGCGGGCGACGTCCTCGGCGGCGAGCAGCGAGGCGGTGGCGCCGTCGTTCAGGCCGGCCGAGTTGCCCGCGGTGATGTTGCCGTGCGGGCGGAACGGGGTCTTCAGCCCGGCCAGGCTGGCCATCGTGGTGCCCGGGCGCATCGGCTCGTCGGTGGTGGCCAGGCCCCAACCGGTCTCGCCCACGTCGGGGTTGGTGTTGCGGATGGCGATCGGCACCAGGTCGGGCTGGATGTCGCCGTTCGCGTACGCCTTCGCGGCCTTCTCCTGCGAGCGCACCGCGTACGCGTCGCAGCGCTCCTTGGTGAGGTGCGGGAAGCGGTCGTGCAGGTTCTCCGCGGTCATGCCCATGAACAGGGCGGACTCGTCGACCAGCTTCTCGGAGACGAACCGCGGGTTCGGGTCGACGCCCTCGCCCATCGGGTGCCGGCCCATGTGCTCGACGCCGCCGGCGACGACGATGTCGTACGCGCCGAAGGCGATGCCGCCCGCGGTGGTGGTGACGGCGGTCATCGCGCCGGCGCACATCCGGTCGATCGCGTAGCCCGGGACGGACTTCGGGAGGCCGGAGAGCAGTGCGGCGGTGCGGCCGATGGTCAGACCCTGGTCGCCGATCTGCGTGGTGGCCGCGACGGCTACCTCGTCGATCCGCTCGACGGGCAGGTTCGGGTTGCGGCGCACGAGCTCACGGATGCACTTGACGACGAGGTCGTCGGCGCGCGTCTCGTGGTAGATGCCCTTCGGGCCGGCCTTGCCGAACGGGGTGCGGACGCCGTCGACAAAGACGACGTCCCTCGCGGTACGAGGCACGGGGGCTCTCCTCCCAGGGGGACATGACGATGAGCGCGCCCATGAGCGGCGCAGCTGCGTCCACCAATCTACCCACGAGTAACAACGGGGGGCAAGGAGGTGGGGAGTGAGACGAAGGACGCACTCCCGACCGTTACTCGGCGGCCTCGCGGAAGGCCTTGGCCAGCGCCGGGGCGACCAGGTCGGTCTGCCACTGGCGGGCGCCCAGGGCGTGCAGGGCGTCGGCGACGGCGGTGGCGTCCGGCTGGGCGGGCGGCTCCCAGGAGACGCGGCGGACCAGGTCGGGGGTGATCAGGTTCTCGGCCGGGAGGTGGTGCTGCTCGGCGAGGGCGGTGACGGCAGCGCGGGCGCCGGTGAGGCGGGCGGCGGCCACCGGGTCCTTCTCGGCCCACGCCCGCGGCGGCGGCGGCCCGTCGTGCGGGGCGGTCGCGGGCGGCAGCGCGGACTCGGGGATCTCGCGGGCGCGCTCGATCGCGGCGAGCCACTGGTCGAGCTGGCGGCGGTTCACCCGCGGGCCGAAGCCCTGGACGGCGATCAGCGCGGGCGCGTTCGCGGGCATCGCGAGCGCCGCGTTGACGATGGCGGCGTCGGGCAGCACCCGGCCGGGGGAGACGTCGCGTTCGCGGGCGATCCGGTCGCGGGCGAGCCACAGCTCGCGGACGGCGGCGAGCTGCCGGCGACGGCGGACCTTGTGCAGCTGGGAGGTGCGCCGCCAGGGGTCCACCCGGGGGGCGGGGCGGGGGGCGGCGGCGAGGGCGGCGAACTCCTGGTGGGCCCAGTCGAGTTTGCCCTGCCGGTCGAGTTCGTCCTCCAGGGCGTCGCGGAGGTCGACCAGCACCTCGACGTCGAGCGCGGCGTAGCGCAGCCAGGGTTCGGGGAGCGGTCGGGTGGACCAGTCGACCGCGGAGTGCTCCTTGGCGAGCGAGAGGCCGAGCACGTTCTCGGTCATCGGGCCGAGGCCGACCCGGGGGAAGCCGGCCAGTCGCCCGGCCAGTTCGGTGTCGAACAGCACGCCGGGGTGCATGCCGACCTCGAACAGGCACGGCAGGTCCTGGGTGGCGGCGTGCACGACCCACTCGGTGTCGTGGATCGCCTCGTCCAGCGCGGACAGGTCGGGGCAGGCGATCGGGTCGATCAGCGCGGTGCCGGCGCCCTGGCGACGGAGCTGGATCAGGTAGGCACGCTGGCCGTAGCGGTAGCCGGAGGCGCGTTCGGCGTCGACGGCGACCGGTCCGGTACCGGTGCGGAAGGCCGCGATCGTGGCGGCCAGCGTCCCGGCGTCGGACACCACCGGTGGGAGCCCGTCCCGGGGTTCGAGCAGCGGAACCGGGGCGGTCTCTTCGGGGATGGCGGCTACGGCGTCGGTCACCCCCCAAGGGTACGTCGTGTGCCGCCGCCGGGAGTGTTGTCTGACTGGTCGGACCATGTTCGGACATATGCCAGCCGGGGTTCGCGGGGCGTTCCGGGCCGCCGCCCGGGCGTGGCGCGGAGGACCGCTGACGGCCCGTCACATGGGCGAACGCCCTGGATGCGGGCCGTCGGCCGCCCGAGAGCGGCAACGGCGACGGCCCGGAGGAAACGTTCCTCCGGGCCGCCACCAGGGACTGTGCCGATCAGTGGATGATGCCGGTGCGCAGCGCCACGGCCACCATGCCGGCCCGGTCGCCGGTGCCCAGCTTGCGGGCGATGCGCGCCAGGTGGCTCTTCACGGTGAGCGCGGACAGGCCCATCGCCACCCCGATCGCCTTGTTGGACTGGCCCTCGGCGACCAGTCGCAGCACCTCGACCTCGCGGCCGGACAGCTCGCGGTACGCGGACGGCTGGGCGCCGGGCGCACCGGGAGCGCCGGGAGCGGCGGCTCCGGGCTGGCCGGGGGCGCCGTGCGCACCCGGGTGGTGGTGGCCGGGGATGCCGGGACGGCGCATCCGGCCGGCCAGCCCGGCCGCTCCGAGCGGCAGCCCGGGGCGGCCGGGCATCGGCATGTTGGTGCGGGTGCCCGTCACCACGTAGCCCTTGACGCCGCCGGCCAGGGCCGAGCGGACCGCGCCGATGTCGTCGGCGGCGGACAGCGCCAGGCCGTTGGGCCAGCCTGCGGCCCGGGTCTCGGCCAGGACGGTCAGTCCGGAGCCGTCGGGCAGGTGGACATCCGCGATGCAGATGTCCCGGGGGGTGTTGATCCGGGGTCGGGCCTCGGCGATCGAGGAGACCTCGATGACGTCGCGGACACCGAGCGCCCATAGATGCCGGGTGACCGTGTTCCGGACCCGGGGATCAGCGATGACCACCATGGCGGTGGGCTTCGTCGGACGGTAGGCGACCACGTTTGCGGGGTGCTCAAGAAGGACCGACAACTGGGGCCTCCTGCGGGGAGTGGCGGACGGAACCCCGAGGGGGCGGTCGGAGTGTTCCGCGTCTGGAAAGGGTCACTGACACCTTCGGCATCAACCGTGCCCGGCTTTAGCGAGTGATCACGATCTGGTGAGTAACAATACGGACAAATCGCGCAGGTGACCGGTACGACATGCCCGGAAATCGCACAGATTCGATCGCTGTCGACGACACGTCGATCGGGAACGGGCAGGTAATTGACCGGGAGCGCATACGAAGTCACACTCCGTCAGTCCTGCGGGTGGCATCGCACCCGGAACGCCGGGGTGTCCCCCTGAGGTGTGGACCGCCGCTGACGGGAGGTCAGGAGATCCGGCCGGCCTCAGTGCGAGTTGCGCGGCCGGCGACGGGCCGGCATCGGCACCACACCGCCGAGCGCGCCGGGCTCGGCGACCGGCGGGGCGGGCGTGGTCGGCGGCAGGCCCGCGCACACGCACAACAGGTCCGCCCAGGCGGCCAGGTGCCGTTCGAAGCGCCGGTCGGCCGGCGTCCAGGACGCCCGCAGCTCGATCTCGGTGGACGCGCCGCGCTCGGCCAGCGCCCCGAAGTACTGGGAGTGGCACCTGGTCACCGTGCCGGACGGCTCGGCGTAGCCGGCGGCCTGCGCCTGCAGCGCGTCCAGCAGCCAGCTCCAGCCGACCTCGGACAGCAGCGGGTCGCCCGCCATCTCCGGCTCCAGCTCGGCCCGGGACATGGTGACCACCCGGAAGTCGCCGTTCCACGCCTCCGGCGCGGACGGGTCGTGCAGCAGCACCAGGGTGCCGTCCGCCAACTCCTCGCCGTCCACCTCGATCGAGGCGGCGATCGCGAAGGTGTACGGGGCCAGCCGGCGGGGGGCGGGCTGCGGGGACAGCCGTACCTCGGGGCGCAGTCTCGCCCCGGTCAGCGCCTCGACCGCGTCGCGGAACTCGATCGGCGCCGACTCCCTGCCCGTTCCTCCACCCTGTGCGGATTGCCCGCCGACCGCTGCCATGTCCGGAAGCCTAGGTGGCGCGGGCTCGCAATCCGAGCACTTTCGCCCCTCCGGCGTGCCGAAATTCCGGAATTCGAGCAGGTTGCGAGCCCGGAGTGGTCACGGGCCGCCCGAGCTGTCCGTTTTGCCTGCCGGGGGCGGCCGCCCGGCCGGGGCGCCGCCGGCACCGTGCGAGGATGTGACCCGTGAGTGAGACCCCCGCAGCCCAGTCCGGTCAGCGGCCCCGCGGCGCCGCGTACGACTCCGTCTTCCTGCGCGCCGCCCGCAACGAGCCGGTGCCCCACACCCCGGTGTGGTTCATGCGGCAGGCCGGCCGCTCGCTGCCCGAGTACCTGAAGGTGCGCGAGGGCATCCCGATGCTGGACGCCTGCATGCGGCCCGACCTGGTCAAGGAGATCACCCTGCAGCCGGTTCGCCGGCACAAGGTGGACGCGGCGATCTTCTTCTCCGACATCGTCGTCCCGCTGAAGGCGGTCGGCATCGACGTGGAGATCAAGGGCGGCGTCGGCCCGGTGATCGCCGACCCGATCCGCACCAAGGACGACCTGCAGCGGCTGCGCCCGCTGGAGCCCGACGACATGCCGTACATCACCGAGGCGGTCGGCCTGCTGGTCGCCGAGCTCGGCGCCACCCCGCTGATCGGCTTCGCCGGCGCGCCGTTCACGCTCGCCAGCTACCTGGTCGAGGGCGGCCCCTCGCGCAGCTACGAGAACACCAAGGCGATGATGTACGGCGAGCCCGAGCTGTGGGCCGAACTCGTCGACCGCCTCGCGGCGATCACCTCCGCCTTCCTGAAGATCCAGATCGAGGCGGGTGCCTCGGCGATCCAGCTGTTCGACTCCTGGGCCGGCGCGCTCGCCCCCGACGAGTACCGCCGCTCGGTGCTGCCCGCCAGCACCAAGGTCTTCGACGAGGTCGCCCCGTACGGGGTGCCGCGGATCCACTTCGGCGTCAACACCGGCGAACTGCTCGGCCTGATGGGGCAGGCCGGCGCGGACATCGTCGGCGTCGACTGGCGGGTCCCGCTGGACGAGGCCGCCAACCGGGTCGGCCCGGGCAAGGGCCTGCAGGGCAACCTCGACCCGGCGGTGCTGTTCGCCCCCACCCACGTGGTGGAGACCAAGGCCCGCGAGGTGCTGCACGCCGCGCAGGCGCTCGGCGGCAGCCACCACATCTTCAACCTGGGCCACGGCGTCATGCCGAGCATGGACCCGGACGCGCTGACCCGGCTGACCGCCTTCGTGCACGAGGCCAGCGCCCGCTGACCGGCCGTCACGGGGCCGGGGCTCTGTCAGCCCCGGCCCTCGTCGTTCAGGTACGCCAGCACGGCCAGCACCCGGCGGTGGGTGTCCTCGGCGGGCGGCAGGTCCAGCTTCAGCAGGATGTTGCCGATGTGCTTGGCCACCGCGGCCTCGGAGACCAGCAGCCGGCGACAGATCTCCGCGTTCGAGCAGCCCTGCGCCATCAGCTCCAGCACCTCGCGCTCCCGGGGCGTCAGCCGCTCCAGCGGGTCGCGGCGGCGGGCCAGCAGCCGGCGCACCACCTCCGGGTCGACCACCGTGCCGCCCGCGGCGACCGTCCGCACCGCGGCCAGGAACTCCTCGACATGGCCGACCCGGTCCTTCAGCAGGTACCCCACCCCCGAGCCGTCGCCGCTCTCCAACAGGTCGGCGGCGTACGAGCGCTGCACGTACTGGGAGAGCACCAGCACCGGCAGGCCGGGCTGCGCGGCGCGCAGCCGCAGCGCCGCCCGCAGGCCCTCGTCGGACAGGTCCGGCGGCATCCGGACGTCCGTCAGCACCAGGTCGGGGCGGTGCTCGGCGACCGCCACCAGCAGCGCGGGGGCGTCGCCGACCGCCGCCGCCACCGTGTGCCCGAAGCGCTCCAGCAGGCCGACCAGGCCCGCCCGCAGCAGGACGGAGTCCTCGGCCAGGACTAGACGGAGCGGGGGCTGGGCGTCAGGGTGCACGGGATCTCCACACGCAGCAGGGTCGGGCCACCGGGCGGGCTGCTGACGGACAGTCTGCCGCCCACCACCGCGACCCGGTCCGCCAGCCCCGTCAACCCGCTGCCCGCGGAGGCGTCCGCCCCGCCGCGGCCGTCGTCCGACACCTCCAGCGCCAGCGCGCCGCCCGACCAGCGGCCCGCCACCCGGACCCGCGACGCGCCGCTGTGCTTGGCCGCGTTCGCCAGCGCCTCCGCCACCGCGAAGTACCCCGCCGACTCCACCGGCGCGGGCAGCCGGCCCGGCACCGACACCGCCACCTCCACCGGCAGCACCGAACGGTCCGCCAGATCGGCGCAGGCGTCCGGCAGCCCGCGGTCCGCCAGCACCCGCGGGTGGATGCCGTGCACCAGCTCCCGCAGCTCCGCCAGCGCCCCGTCCGCCTCCGCGTGCGCCGCCGCCAGCCGCTCCGCCAGCGGGCCGCCGGCCGGCGCGTCCAGCCTGGCCAGGCCCAGCGCCATCGACAGGGCGACCAGCCGCTGCTGCGCGCCGTCGTGCAGGTCCCGCTCGATTCGGCGGCGCTCCGCCTCGAACGCGTCCACCAGCCGGGCCCGGGAGCGCACCAGCTCGCCGACCCCCTCCTGACCGCCCGTCAGCACCCGTACCAGCGCGGCCCGGGCGCCCGCCGCCAGCGTCAGCGGATACCCCGCCAGCGGCAGCAGCACCGCGCCCACCGCCGCCACCGCCCAGGCCTGGCCGGGCTCGTGCAACTGCCAGACCTTCAGCACGTTCACCTGCTCGCCGTCCCACGCCAGTCGGAGCGGAGCGGCGAGCAGCTGGAGCGGGACCAGCGCCCCCGCGACCACCAGCAGATCCAGCGGCCAGAGCAGGAACGCGGAGAGCAGCGCGCTGCCCGCCTCCCGCCAGGTCGCCGCCTCGCCGTACCTGACCCGCAGCCAGGCCCGCAGGCCCGGCGCCTCCGGCACCCGGTGCGGATCCGCCGGCCGCGGGCCGCCCATCAGTCGCAACAGCCGCCGCTCCCACGCCCCGAACGGCAACCCCGCCAACGGCAACGCCACCACCAGCGGCAGCCCCACCACGGCCACCGCCAACGCCCCGCCGACGGCGACCCACACCACCAGCACCCCGCACAGCACCAGCCCCGACACCCCGCACCCCAACAGGTACCCCGCCGACCGCCAGGGCCAGGAGGTGCGCAGGAAGCCGGGTCGGCGCAGCGCCTGCCAGCAGTCGGTCATCGGAGAACCCCCTTCGCTGGGAGCGACCCTAGAGGGACTGCGGGGTGGTGTCGGTAGTGCGGGGTCTACCTTCCGTGGTGGGGCTCGCGTCAGTGTGCGGGGGGCTCGGCGGGGGTTGGGTTGTCGCTCATGACGACCGCACTGACCAGGATCGCCGTCCGCTCGCTGTACGCCGGGAAGACCGCGCTGCTCGGGGCGTTCACCGCGCTCGCCCTCGGGGTCGCGCTGATGGCGGTGACGCTGCTCGGCCTCGCCGCGAGCGCCGCGCTGCCGCCCGGCGAGGACCGGGTGTCGCTGATCGCCCAACTCGGCACCGCGGGAGGGGTCGGCGTCTTCACCGCCGGCTTCGTGGTGGCGTCCACCTTCTCCTACGCGGTGGCCCGGCGGCGGCGCGAGTTCGGGCTGCTCCGCCTCGCCGGGGCGACCCGCGGACAGCTGAGGCGCACCGTCCTGCTGGAGGCCGCGCTGTTCGGGCTGCTGGCCACCGCGACGGGCGGTGCGCTGGGCCGGGCGGGGGCGCCGCTGCTCGCCCGCTGGCTGGTGGCCGCCGAGCTGGCGCCCGCGGGCTTCCGGATCGGCACGCCCGCCTGGCCGTTGGTCACCGCGTGCGCCACCGGCCCGCTGATCGCGCTCGCGGGAGTCGCCGTCGCCGCCCGGCGGGCCGGCCGGGTCCGCCCGCTGGAGGCGCTCCGGGAGGCGGACGTCGACCTGCGGGTGATGACGGCGGGCCGCTGGCTGGGCGCTCTGGCACTGCTCGGCGGGTCCGCGGCGCTCACCGCCGCCGCTCTGCTCCAGGACCCGGCGGACCTGCTGCACCGCAAGACCTACACGCTGCAGCCGATGGTGCTGGTCTCGGCCGCCGCGCTGCTCGCCCCGGTCCTGGCCCGCCCGCTGCTGCGGCTGCTGACCCTCCCGTTCACCCGCCGGCCCCGGCTGGTCCGGGCCGCCGCGCTCGGCGGTCTGCGCCGCACGGGCGCGCTCGCCGCGCCGGTGCTGCTGGCGGTCGCCCTCGCGGGCACCCTGGTGGGCGCCCCGGGCACGGTGGCCGCCGCGCGGTCCGCCGAGGCGCGGTCGCAGGTGCGGGCCGACCGGATCGTCGAACCCGGCGGCCGGGCGGACGCCTTGGCGGCCGCGCTGCGGTCGGCGCCGGGAACCGTGGTCTCGGCGACGGGCGGCGTGGCCCTGTCCGTGCTGGAATCCGACGGCACGTCAGTGCGGGCCGAGGGACGCATGGTTGACGATCCGTCGGCGCTGGCCGCGGTGCGGCGGCTGCCGGTGGTCGCGGGCGACCCGGCGGCGCTCGACGACGACAGCGTGGTGCTGTCCCGGGAGTGGGGGCACCGCACGGTGGGGGAGCCGGTGCCGGTGGTGCTCGCCGACGGCACCCGGCGCACCCTGCGGGTGGCCGCCGTGCTGCGCGACGGGACGGGCGACCAGCCGGTGTACGTCACCGCGCGCAACGCGCCCGGCGCGCGGACCGACCGGATCGAGGTGAAGGCCGGCCCGGGCGCCGAACGGCAGGTGGACGAGGCCGCGCGGGCGTACGGGGCCGCCGTCGCGTCCCGCGCCGACTGGCTGGACGCGCACTACCCGGCGGACGACCCGCGCCGGGTGCGGCGGATCGCCGCCGTCCTCGGCCTGGCCCTGCTCTACACCGCCATCTCGCTGGCCCACACCGCCGTCACCACCACCGCGGACCGGCGGCGCGAACTCGCCCAGCTCCGGCTGGCCGGCGCCACCAGGGGCCGGGTGCTGCGCCTGGTCGCCGCCGAGACCGCGCTGGTCGTCGCGGTCGGGGCGCTGCTCGGCGCCGCCGTCACGCTGGCCGCGCTCGGCGCGATGCAGGCGGCGCTGCGGCTGCTGGGCGCGCCCGCCGTGTTCGCGCTGCCGTGGGCGACGCCGGCCGCGACCGCCGCGCTCTGCGTCCTGATCGCCACCCCGTGCGCGACCCTCGCCGCGCTCCGGGCCACCGCGGACCGCCCGATCACCGCGCTGCGTCGAGGCTGAGCGGCGGAGTGCGGGCGGTCCCGGCAGGTGGGGCCGGTGGTCGGGTCTACTCGGTCTCGTCGGGGCTGTGCGCGGGCTGCGGCGGGACCGCCCAGCCCACCGGGCCCCGGTCGGGGCCGCTCGGGGCGGAGAACTGCTGCGGCTTGGGGCGGGCCCGCAGGTAGCGGCGCAGCAGCCAGCCGAGCGGGACCAGGATCAGCAGGAACGGCGCGAGCGCGGCCAGCACCATCAGCAGCACGCGCACCAGCCCGACCAGCGCCTCCCAGCCGCCGGACAGCGCGTCGCCGACCGAGTGCCAGAACCCGTCGTCGTGCCCGGCGGGGACGGGCGGGGCCGGCGTCGAGGCCGGCACCAGGTCCAGCGTCACGGTGGACAGCGAGGTGCGGGCGGTGAGCTCCTGCTGCTGGCGCTGCAGCGACTCCAGGTCGGACTCGCGGCGGGTCAGCTCGCTCTCCAGCGACACCACCTCGGCCAGCGACTTGGCGTCGGCCATCAGCGCCCGCACCCGGTCCACGCTGGCCTTCATCGACTTGACCCGGCTGTCCACGTCGGCGATCTGCTGGGTGAGGTCGTCGGCCTGGCTGGAGAGCGAGAGCCGGGTGCCGAGCCGGCCCAGCCCGTCGAGGGTCTGCTGGTACGCCGCGGACGGCACCTTGAGGACCAGGGTGGCCTGCATGCTGTCGCCCGAACCGCCGCGCAGGTTCTCGCCGGACACGTACCCGTCGGCCGCGAGCACCAGGGCGACGGCCTTGCCGCGGGCCTGGTCGACGGCGTCGACCCGTACGGTGAGCTTCGCCTGGTAGGCGATCTGACGGTTCGTCACCGCCGGGCTGCCCGCCCCGGCGGCGGTGTCCGTCCCGGCGCTCGCCGCGGCGCCCGCCCCGCTCCCGCCGGTGGCGGCCCCCTTGCCGGGGGTGGCCGCGCCGCCGGCCTGCGGGGCCACCGCGTCCTGGGCGACCCCGGCGCGCGAGGACGACTGCTCTCCGCCGTCGTTCGCACTGCACCCCGCCAGCAGCAGGACCGCGGCCAGTGCCCCGGCCGCGCCGGCTCTGCGTACGCGCATCTCCATCCGTACCCTCCCCGTGTCCCGGGGCGGACCGTTCGCCGACCCCTTCGGAACTCTGACGCCGCGGCCGCGGATCCGGACCCGCACCGGCGGTACCGGATCGATCACGCTGCGGACTCACGGCGGTCTCAGGGCACCGGAGGCGGTTCCGGCATTTCGGATAAAGGCTGGAAGACTGATCGACATGGCGAAACCTCACGTCGTGGTGATCGGTGGCGGAGTCGCGGGACTGGCCGCGGCCGCCTTCCTCAGTGCCGAACCGGTACGGGTGACCGTGCTGGAGGCGTCCGAACGCTTCGGCGGCAAGCTGCGCGGCGGCGAGGTCGGCGGCGTCCGGGTCGACCTCGGCGCGGAGTCGATGCTCGCCCGGCGGCCCGAGGCCGTCGAGCTGGCCCGCCTGGTCGGTCTCGGCGAGCAACTGGAACCGCCCACCACCGCCAAGGCCGCGATCTGGACCCGGGACGGGCTGCGCCCGCTGCCCGGCGGCCAACTCATGGGCGTACCGGGCGACCTGGACGCCCTGAAGGCCTCCGGCGTGCTCACCCCCGAGGGTCTGCAGCGGGTCGTCGACGAGCAGCCCGCCGAGCTCGGCGAGGACGCCCCGATCGGGCAGTACATCGCCGCCCGGCTCGGCCGCGAGGTCGTCGACCGGCTGGTCGAACCGCTGCTCGGCGGCGTCTACGCCGGGCACGCCGACCGGATCTCGATCCGCGCCGCCGTCCCGCAACTGCTCCGACTCGCCGAGCAGCCCGGCTCGTTGACCGCCGCCGTCGCCGAACTCAGCCGCCGCGCCACCGCCACCGGACCGGTCTTCCAGGGTCTGCGCGGCGGACTCGGCACCCTCCCGGAGGCGATCGCCGCCCACGACCGCGCCCGCGGCGCCGACCTGCGCACCGGTCACCAGGTCGAGGCCCTGCGCCGCACCCCCGACGGCTGGCAGGTCACCACCGGTGGTCGCCGGATCGACGCCGACGCCGTCGTCCTGGCCGTCCCCGCGCCGCAGGCCGCCGCCCTGCTGGCCGCCGACGCCCCCGCCGCGGCGGCCGAACTGCGCCGGATCGAGTACGCGTCGATGGCCCTGGTCACCCTGGCGTTCCGGCGCGCCGACCTCGCCGACAGCCCGCTCACCGGCAGCGGCTTCCTCGTCCCGCCGGTCGACCGGCGCAGCATCAAGGCCTCCACCTTCTCCTCCAACAAGTGGGGCTGGCTGACGCGCTCCGCCCCCGACGCCTTCCTGCTGCGCACCTCGCTCGGCCGCCACCAGGAGGACGCCGCACTGCAGTCGGACGACGCCGAACTCGTCGCCCGCTCGCTCGCCGACCTGCACGACGCCGTCGGCCTGCGCGCCACCCCGTACGACCACGCCGTCACCCGGTGGACCGACGGCCTCCCGCAGTACCCCGTCGGCCACCTGGACCGGGTCGCCCGGATCCGCACGGAGCTCGACGCCCTCGGGGCGGTCGCGGTCTGCGGCGCCGCGTACGACGGCGTCGGCATCCCGGCCGTCGTCGCCGGCGCCCGGCGGGCCGCCGACCTCCTCACCCCCGGCACCGGCAGCAACCGTCCAGAAGGGACAATGGGCTCATGACCGAAAGCACTGAGCAGCCCGTGAAGAAGAAGGCCCGCGACCTCAACCAGGTCATCCGCTACACCCTGTGGTCGGTGTTCAAGCTCAAGGACGGCCTCCCCGAGGACCGCACCGCACTCGTCGCCGAGGTCGACGCCCTCTTCGAGCAGCTCGACGCCAAGGACGTCACCGTCCGCGGCACCTACGACGTCTCCGGCCTGCGCGCCGACGCCGACCTGATGATCTGGTGGCACGCCGAGTCCTCCGACGACCTGCAGGAGGCGTACAACCGCTTCCGCCGCACCGGTCTCGGCCGCCACCTGGAGCCGGTCTGGTCGAACATGGCGCTGCACCGCCCCGCCGAGTTCAACAAGTCGCACATCCCGGCGTTCCTCGCCGACGAGCGGCCCCGCGAGTACGTCTGCGTCTACCCGTTCGTCCGCTCCTACGAGTGGTACCTGCTCCCCGACGAGGAGCGCCGCGCGATGCTGGCCGAGCACGGCAAGATGGCCCGCGGCTACCCCGACGTGCGCGCCAACACGGTCGCCTCCTTCGCGCTCGGCGACTACGAGTGGCTGCTCGCCTTCGAGGCCGACGAACTGCACCGCATCGTCGACCTGATGCGCGACCTGCGCCCCTCCCGCGCCCGGCTGCACGTCCGCGAAGAGGTCCCGTTCTTCACCGGCCGCCGCAAGCCGGTCGCCGAGCTGGTCGCCGGCCTGTACTAGGGGCCGGCCGAACGCCCGTCAGGGGCCCCGGGGACGACCCCCGGGGCCCCTGGCGGTTCCGGCCGGCGGCTAACGGTGGATCAGGGCGGCGCGCAGCCGCGGGTCCGCCACGGCGTCCGGGCCGCACATGGCGACGGCGGTGAGCAGGTCGTCCGGGGTCACGGTGTGGTGCGGGTGCGGCCAGCGCAGGGTGCGCAGCAGCGTCTGCCCGGCCGGGGCGGCCCAGGCGGTGTAGGCGTGGACGTCGACCCGGGCCATCAGCAGGGTGCCGCCGGTGAGCACCAGCGGGAGCGCGTACCAGGCGACGGCGGTCCGGGTGGCGGCGCTGTCCGGGGCGTTCAGCAGCACGGTCAGCACCAGCATCGCCGCCGCGCCGAGCAGCGCGTAGCGGACGTGCCGGATCGCCTGCAGCGCCCGGTCGCGGACCGCGGCAGGCGTGGCCAGCCCCGCCACGGCCAGCCGGTCGCCGATGTCGCGGACGGTCGGGTGGGCGGCCAGCGCCGCCTTCAACTGGGCGGTGCGGCACTGGCCTTCGGGACCGATGGCGCTGATCAGGGCCCGCTCCAGGCGGCTGCGCCCCTGCGGGTCGACCACGGTGGTCCAGCCGGTGTGGGCCAGGTGCAGCCGCCCGAGGCCGGCCATCCGGACCAGTGCGAGGTCCACCACCCGGCCCGGCCCGCCCGCCAGGTACGCGGTCTCGTACAGGCCGACCCCGGCGGGCCGCCCGGGCGGCGCCGGAAAGCGTCCGGTGAGGGTGTCCGCGACCGCCGCGACCCGTACCAGGCGGAGGCAGGAGAACACCGCGGCGGCACAGGACGGGATCAGCAGCAGCACCCACATGGTTTTTGTTCTAGTCCTGTGCCGGGCGGAAGCGGAACGCCTACCCCGGTCGCGATACCGAACTGTGACACTCGGCGGATGCTCAGGAACCGCAGCCGCCGCCCCCGCAGCTGGACCCGCAGGAGCTGGACGAACCGCACGAACTCGACGACCCGCAGGAGCTGGACGAGCCGCCGCACGAGTGCGAGGAGGAGTGCGAGGACGACCCGCAGGAGTGCCCGCCGTGCCCCGTGTGCCCGGTCGAGGAGCCGCAGGAGGCGGTGGTCGTCCCGCACCACACCGCGCCCGCGGCGACCACCCCGCTGTCGCCGGAGGAGTCCGAACTCCGGGACCGCCCGGCCTTCTTGAGCGAGGTGGGCGCGCTCCGCCCGCCGCCCAGCGCGTCCCGCAGCGGCGACAGCTCGGCGGCGCTCAGCGCCGCCGTCCCGTCCAGCGCGAACGCGCCGACCAGCGCGGCGTGTTCGGCGCGGACCTCGCGCGGGCGCCACGGCGTGCTGCCGCGGACCAGCTGCAACTGGCGCACCCCGGCCGGCGTGATCCGGGACTTCGCGGGCCGGCCGACGACCAGGTGCACGCCGGCCAGCACGGCCAGCGCGCCGAACGCGAAGAACGGGGGAGCGGTGGAGTCCCGGTCGGGACCCGACAGCCACTGGGCGGTGGAGACCGCGCCGAGCACCAGCGTGACCAGCAGCGCCAGCACCACCAGGCGGCGGGCCCGCCGGGCGGCCCGCAGCGCACCCGGGTGCCGCAGCAGCCCGCGGGCGGCCAGCGCCTCGCCGATCCGCTGCACCTCCGGGCTGCCCATCACGGAGGCGCGCAGCACCTCGGTGTCCCGCCCGGCCCGGCCGCCGACCGCGGTGATCAGCACCGCCTCGACCGGCTCGCGCGGCGCGGCGTCCGTGACGGTGACCCGCCGGGCCCGGGAGATCACCACCCGACCCTCGCGCTCCATCCGGACCAGCACGGTGTCCACCACCCGCCCCGGCCCGCCGGCCAGGAAAGCGGCGTGCAGCAGCGGAATGCCGCGCCCGGGCGGCCCCTGCGGGTCGGTGACGCGACGGCTGCGGCGGTCGAAGACGGTGGTGACGGTCATCGTCAGCACGACGAGCGCCAGTGCCACCACGAACTGGGTGTTCCACATCCCCCGTGAGTCCTTTCGTGCGAAGCGTGCGGGTGCCGGGCGTTACGGGTGCGACTTGGCCGCGCGGCGCGGCAGCAGCCGGCTCCACCGACTCTCCGCGGGGTGCAGCAGCCGGTGCAGCGCGGCGTGCCAGGACGCGCCCGGAGCGGCGTCCAGCGCCCAGTCGGCGAACGCCCGGGCGTCGGCCCGGTAGCCGCCGGTGAGCGGCCGACCGGCGGCGTACCGGGCGAACAGCGGGGCGAAGTCGGCGCCGAGCAGCTCCGGGAGTTCCGGCATCAGGTGGCCCACGGTCTCCCGGCGCTTGGCCAGCAGGCCCGCGGCCTGGGTGCGCAGCTGCGCCGGGTCGAAGCCCGCGGGCGCGGGCCCGCCCGCCACCAGGGCGGTCAACAACTGCTCCTGACGTTGCGCCAGGTTGCGCCGGGCGAGGGCGAGTTCGGCGTCCGCGCGGTCGCGGATCAGGTACTCGGTCTGTTCAGACACGGACGGGTTCCCCCTGGTGGTCGCGGGCCGCGCGGTGGACCCGACGGATGGCGTCGAGCTCGGCGGACAGTTCGGCGGGCGGCGGGTACGCGCCGTCCCGCTCCAGCAGCACCCCGGGTGGGTCGGTGCGCCCGCAGAGCGCGGCGAGCACCTCCAGCACGGGCGCGGTGACGGGATGGGTGTGGGTGTCGTGCCAGACGCCGTCGCGCTCGACCCCGCCGGCCACGTGCACGTAGGCGATCGCCTCCAGCGGCAGCCGGTCCAGTTCGGCGGCCGGGTCGACGCCCAGGTTGACCCGGTTGGTGTGCAGGTTGGCGACGTCCACCAGCAGGTGCACGCCGGTGCGCTCGACCAGCTCGGCGAGGAACTGGGCCTCCGTCAGCTCGTCGCCCGGCCAGGCCAGGTGCGCCGCGATGTTCTCCAGCGCCAGCGGGACCGGCAGTTCGGCCTGCGCGATCCGCACGTTCGCCGCCACCACCCGCAGCGCCTCCCGGGTCCGCGGCACCGGCAGCAGGTGCCCGGCCTCCAGGCCGCCCGCCCGGACGAACGCCAGGTGCTCGCTGACCAGCGGCGACCCGAGCGCCCCCGCCAGCTCCGCGAGCCGCGCCAGCCGGCCCCGGTCGGGCTCGGCGGCGTCGCCCAGGCCGAGCGACACCCCGTGCGGGACGACCGTGACGCCGCGCGCCAGCAACGCCTCCAGCGACGGCGGCAGATGGCCGGCGCAGACGTTCTCGGCCACCACCTCGACCCAGTCCAGCCCGGTCAGCCGTTCCACCGCGGTGTCGATCTCGGGCCGCCAGCCCAGACCGGTGCCCAGCCGCGGAATACCGATCGGAGACATATTCCACCCCTTTTCGACGGGCCATTGGAACGGCGCCGACTCCCCCGTTGCCGAGGGTGTATCCGCCACGGCCCGATGCCAAGCGGCACAACGGAAACTCAGAGCTGAACTTGAGGTTTCGGTTCCACTGAACGGCCGCCCGCGCGGGTGGGGGGAAATTCAGCGGCGCCCGGGAGAACGAATGGCTAACGTGACATGCCTATGACTTCGCAGCCGTACGACATCCGCCCGTTCGCACCTTCCGACGCCGCCGACGCCGCCGAGGCCTACCGGGCCGGCCGCCCGCACCAGGTCACCACCCCCGAGGTCGTCTCCTGGCAGGCCGCCCTGCCCGACTACCACCTGCTGGTCGCCGAGCGCGCCGGCCGGGTCGTCGGCACCGTACGGTTCGGCCCGGTCACCGAGAGCACCACCCCGCACCAGGGCTTCCTCAACCTCAGCGTGCTCCCCGAGCACCGCGGCGCGGGCATCGGCACCGCCCTGCTCGCGGCCGGCGAGCGCCGCCTCGCCGCCCTCGGCGTCCGGGACGTGCACGGCTGGGCCGACGGCACCCCGGAGGCGCTCGGCTTCGCCGCCGCCCGTGGCTACCGGCAGGGCCGGGCGGGCCGGTACTCCGGCCTCGACCTCACCGCCCCGCTCCCGCCGCTGCCGCCCAC
The DNA here is from genome assembly GCF_003610255.1 of Streptomyces sp. TLI_171. GTDB lineage: Bacteria > Actinomycetota > Actinomycetes > Streptomycetales > Streptomycetaceae > Kitasatospora. Next base: position 5,561,744 of record NZ_RAPS01000001.1, read on the forward strand.
CCCGCCCGGCGTCGAACTGCGCACCGCCGCCGACTTCCTGGAAGACCCGTACCCCATCTACCTGGTCGACATCGACGGCACCCGCGCCGAACCCGGCGACCTCGAACTCGACGACCAGCCGTACGAGGGCTGGCTCGCCGAGATCTGGCGCCGCCCGGACCAGGACCACACCCTCACCGCGGTCGTCCTCGCGGACGGCGAACCCGTCGCCTTCTCCGCCGCCCAGACCGACGGCCGCCACACCTACTGGTCCGCCTTCACCGCCACCCGCTCCACCCACCGCGGCCGCGGGCTCGCCAAACTCGCCAAGGCCCACGCCCTCCACCGCGCCAAGGCCCGCGGCCTGACCGCCGCCTACACCCACAACGACGCGGGCAACACCCCGATGCTCGCCATCAACGACTGGTTCGGCTACCGGGTCTGCGCCGAGGAGTGGAAGCACCACAAGGCGCTCTGACGCCCGTTCGGTTCAGGCCACGTCCACTCCGTGGTCGCGGGCCAGCCCGGCCAGGCCGTCGGACCAGCCCTGGCCGACGGCGCGGAGCTTCCAACCGTCGGCGGGGTGGCGGTAGAGCTCGGCGACCAGCATGGCGGAGACCGCCGGGTCGGTGGGCGGCCGGAAGACCCAGCGGCCGGTGCCCGAGGCGAGTTCGACGGCGGGGTCGACCAGGTCGGCGCAGGTCGCGTCGCCGTCCGTGTCGAGGTTGACGGAGACCGCCACCCGCGTGACGGCCGCCGGCAGCCGGCCGGTGAGCACGGTCGCGCTGCGGTCCGCCGGCTGCAGCACCACCGCGCCGCCCTCCGCGCCGGGCTGGTGGTAGAAGACGAAGTCCTCGTCGCGGCGGACCTTGCCGTCCGGGCCGAGCAGCAGCAGCGTCAGGTCGGCGTCCGCGCCGCCGGCCCGGAACCGGACCCGGACCTCCCCGTCCGGCAGCACGGTGTTCTGACCCGGGCTCAGTTCGACGGCGGAAGGCCCCCGCTGGGCCGGGACCGCGGGCCCGAGCCGCCCGGGGAGGCCGTGTTCGCGCAGCAGGGCGAGCAGCATCGGCCCGTCGACCAGGGTGAGCGGCTTGTCCTTGACGTGCCGGTGCGAGCCCGGCCCGAAGCCCGACGTGGTCACCAGGATGCCGCGGTTGGCGCCCTGGTGGCGCATGGTGGATTCGAGGTCGCGGACGGCGCTGGGGGAGACGGTGTGCCGGTAGCGCTTGGCCTGGATGACGATCTTGCCGCCGGTGATCGGGTCGGGGTCCTCGGCGAGCACGTCGACGCCCTCGTCGCCGCTGCGGTCGGTGGTGCTGGTGCGGAAGCCGCGCCGGCGGAACAGCTCGGCGATCAGCTTCTCGAATTCGAGCGGGTCCATGGCGAACAGGTCGGGCTCGTCCTCGTCGGCGGCGAAGGTCGCGGCGGCGGGCACGGCGGTGACGGTGTCGGCCTTCTCGGGGCGGGCGGAGAGCCGTCCGCCGAGGGCGTCCACCAGACAGTCCAGCGGGGCGACCCGGTCCAGGGCGAGGCCGGCGAAGGTCTCCCGGTCGACCTCGACGGCCAGCAGGCAGCGGTCGCCGTGCTGTCCGGTGGCCGGGTCGGGGGCGACCACCACGCCGTTCAGGCCGACCGAGGCGATCAGCCCGCCGGTGTCGGCGCGGAACACCTCGGCCAGCACCCGCAGCGCGCACTGGGCGAGGACCTCGCGGTAGAGCTCCTTGCGCTGGGCGGCGGGCCGGGCGACCTCGTCCTCGCGGTCGTCGGAGCGGACGTACCGGTACCGGCCGACGGCCGGCACCACCTCGTACGGGGGCAGCTCCCAGCGCACCACCAGCCGGCGGGTGTCGGCGTCCCAGGAGGTCTCGCCGTCGGCGGGGAAGCCGTCCGGCCAGTCCTCGCGCCAGTCGATGACGGCCTCGAAGTACTCGGCGACGGCCGCGGCCTCGCCCGCGCGGAGCCGTTCGGCGAGCCTCCCGGCCTGGTCGGCCTGTCCGGCCAGCAGCCGGCGCCGCTCGGCGGCCCAGGCGTCGTACTGGGCGCGGTAGTCGGCGAGTTGGCGCTGCCGCTGCTGTTCGGCGGCCCAGGCGGCCTGCCAGTCGTACTCGAACCTGGCGCGGGCGTGCGCGGACTGCTCGTCCCACTGGCGGCGCGCCGCGGGCTGGTACGCCTGCGGGCCGGTCAACGGCGGGACCAGGTACCAGTTCTGATCGGGCATCGGCACCGGGACGCCCAGCGGCCCGGGATCGAACGGCGGCAGCGCGTCCCCGGGCCGGTCCGTCAGCGCGAACCCGCGGCCGGCCAGGCCGGTGGCCAGCACGCCGCGCAACTCGGCGACCCGCTCGTCCAGTTCGGCGGTGCGGCGGGCCGCGTCCGACTCCCGGCCCTGCTGGTACGCCTTGAGCGCCTCGCGCTCGCCCCGGGCAGCCGTCCGCTGCGCCTCCCGCTGGGCGCGCTCGTACTCGCGCTGCTGGGTGGCGGCGGCCTTGCGCTGGGCCTCCGCGCGACGGTGCTGCTCGCGCTGAGCCTCCGCCAGTACCGACCACACCCCGGAAGACCGCCGCCGCGCCACGCCCGCCCCACCCACGTCCAGACCGATCGAAAGATGATCAGTCTGGCACGCGGACGGGCCTCGGCGCCGCTACTCGGCGGGCTTCAGCGTCAGCGAGATCGAGTTGATGCAGTACCGCTGGTCGGTCGGCGTGTCGTAGCCCTCGCCCTCGAAGACGTGCCCGAGGTGGCTGCCGCACTTCTTGCAACGGACCTCGACCCGGCGCATGCCGAGGCTGACGTCCTCCAGGTACTCCACCGAGTCGCCGGCCAGCGGGGCGTAGTAGCTCGGCCAGCCGCAGTGCGAATCGAACTTGGTCTCACTGCTGAACAGTTCCGCACCGCAGGCGCGACAGCTGTACACGCCGACGGTCTTGGTGTCGGTGTACTCGCCGACGAACGGCCGCTCGGTGCCCGCCTCGCGGAGCACGTGGTACTCCTCCGGCGACAGTTCGGCCCGCCACTCGGCGTCGGACTTCTGGACCTCGTAGCTCACGGTGTTCTCCAGGGCAGCCGGGACTCAGACAGCAGGTGCAACGTCGGCCAGGGCGGCCAGAATTTCCGGGCCCAGGTTGGTCACGTCGCCCGCACCCATGGTCAGCACCAGGTCGCCGGGCCGGGCCAGCGAGGCAAGCACCGCCGGGGCGGCCGCGAAGTCGTGCTCGGCCCGGACCTCGGCGCCCGCGCGGCGGGCCGCGTCGATGATCAGCTCGGCGGTGACGCCCGGGATCGGGTCCTCGCGCGCCGGGTAGATGTCCAGCACCACCGAGGCGTCCGCCAGCGCCAGTGCCCGGCCCATCTCGTCCGCGAGCTGCTGGGTCCGGGAGAACAGGTGCGGCTGGAACACCACCAGCACCCGGCCCGGGCCCGCCGCCTCCCGGATCGCCTCCAGGTCGGCGGCCATCTCGGTCGGGTGGTGCGCGTAGGAGTCGATCACCTGCACGCCGCGGGCCTCGCCCTTCAGCTGCAGCCGCCGCCGCACCCCGGTGTACGCGCTCAGCGCCTTCGCCAGCCCGTCCGCCGGAACGCCCAGCGCGACGCCCGCCGCCAGCGCCGCCACCGCGTTGTGCGCGTAGTGCCGCCCCGGCACCGAGACGGTGAACGTCAGCCGCTCGCCGCCCAGTTCGACCGTCACCTCGCTGGTCATGCCGCGCGCCGCGACCTCCAGCACCCGCACGTCCGCGTCCTCGGCCGCGCCGACCGTCACCACGGTCAGGCCGGCCCGGCCGGCCACCCGGCGGGTCAGCTCGCGGGCGCCCGCGTGGTCCGCCGACACCACCAGGGTGCCGCCCGGCTGGATCCGCCCGACGAAGGTCTCGAAGGACTCGTAGATCTCCTCCATCGACGCGTAGTTCGCGTGGTGGTCCAGCTCCACGTTCAGCACGATCGCCACCTCGGGCGCGTACTTGTGGAAGCTGCGGTCGCTCTCGTCCGCCTCCGCCACGAAGATCTCGCCCGCCCCGTGGTGCGCGTTCGAGCCCGGCGCGTCCAGGTCGCCGCCGATCGCGTACGAGGGCTCCAGGCCCAGCTCGCCCAGGCTGACCGCCAGCATCGAGGTGGTGGTGGTCTTGCCGTGGGTGCCGGCCACCGCCAGCGCCCGGCGGCCGCCCATCAGCGCCGCCAGCGCGTCCGAGCGGTGCACCACCGGGACGCCGCGCTCCTGCGCCGCCAGCAGCTCGGGGTTGTCCGCCCGGATCGCGCTGGAGACCACCACGCTGCTGGTCCCGGCGGGCAGGTGCTCCGCCGCGTGCCCGACGAACACCGTCGCGCCCAGCTCGCGCAGCGCCCGTACGGTCTCGGACTCCTTGGCGTCGCTGCCCGACACCGTGGCGCCGCGCACCGCGAGGATCTTCGCCAGGCCGGACATGCCGGCCCCGCCGATGCCGATGAAGTGCGGGGCGTGCAGGTCGTGGGCGGCGTCGTTCAAGGCTTGCTCCGTACTGGCGTGAGGGAGGCGGAATCGGTCGTCCCGTGCGCCCTGCGGCTGCAGGACGCACGGGACGATTCTGCCCTAAGCGGGAAGCGGGTCAGGAGTCGCTGGCGAACAGTTTCAGTACCGGGACGCCGACCTCGTGCCGGGCCCGGGAGGCCCAGTCGCGGTGGAAGAACTCCTCCACGAAGTGCGGCGAGGTCAGCACCAGCACCTCGTCGGCCCGGTTCTCCTCGACCACCTCGCGCAGCCGCACCAGCGGCTGGTGCTGGACCACCTCGCCGACCGCCTCCGCGCCGGCCTGCTGCAGGTGGCGCAGGCTGTGTTCGAGGGACTCCCCGGGCAGGGTGGGCGCGTCCGCGCCCTCTTCGTGCTCGTGCACCGCCTGGTCCAGATGGCCGAGGGCCACGTCGTCCAGGGCGCGCAGCAACTCGTCCTGCTTGCCGCGGGGCTGCATCAGGACGACGAAGGAGACCTTCTCCTCGCCGTGGAGTGTGGTGACCAGCTCCACGTCGGCGTCGGAGAGTGCCTTTTCGATCATCAGTACGGTCTTGAACACGTGAGTCCCTTCGCTGGTGCGGGCCCCCGGGTCCGGCTCTTGATCCCCTTCTTTCATAGTGCCCGGAGGAAGGATTCCTCACGCTGCACACGCGCCACACGGATCACATGATCCACATCGGTCAGGATGTCGATCAGGTGAGGGCGGGGTCGCTCGGGGACCGGTCCGGTTCGGTCGGCCGCAGATAGCGGGTGAAGAGGAAACCTTTCTCCTCGATCAATGACACCAGCCGCATCGGCCGGGCGTGAGGAATTTGCGGACCGTTCACGATCCTCGGTGAATCACCCGCCGTCACCAACGGGGCCACCGACAGGCACAACTCGTCCAGCAGGCCGTCCGCCGCGAGCTGGCCGAGCAGGCGGGGACCGCCCTCCGAGAGCTGCCGGCGCCAACCACGCTCCGTGAGCGCCGCCACCGCCAGGGGGAGGTCCACCGACCCCGTTCCTGCGGTGATCACATCGGCTCGCTCGGCGGTCCTGGCCAGCTTCCCGGCCGGCGCGTCGACGGTGGTGATCACCACCGTCGGCACCAGCGGCTCGGTGAACAGCGGCGCCGACAGGTCCAGTTCCAGGCTCCGGGTCACCACCGCGATCACCGGCGCGGGCAACTGGCCCGCGGCGGCCCGCCGCTCGGCGAACTCCGCCCGCACCCGCCCCGGCCGGTACCCCTCCGCCCGCACCGTCTCCGCGCCCACCAGCACCACGTCGCAGAGCGCCCGCAGCACCCCGAAGATCCGCTTGTCCGCCTCGCTGGACAGCCCCTCCGAGAGGCCGTCCAGCCGGGCCGCGCCGTCCAGCGAAGCCACCATGTTCGCCCGCAGCCAGCGACCGGCGCCGGACGGGTACGCGTACGCCTGCGCCAGCCACTCCAGGCTGCCGGGGCTGCCGGGGGTGTCGCCGATCAGTTGCTCCATGCTCCGAGTCTGGCAGCCGCCCTGTGCGCGCACCCGCCTGCACCGCTCGCGTACCCTGTTGTTCCGTGTCTGCTGCTGCCTCGGAGTCCGATATCCACACCGCGATAGCCCTGGCCGATCGGCGTCCGGTGGTCCCGGCCGAGCGGCTGGTGGCGGAGATGGTGCCGCCGCCGCGTTTCGCCGGGGTGAGCTTCGGCAGCTACCTGCCGGACTCCTCGCAGCCGAGCCAGTACGAGGCCGTCCAGATCCTGGAGTCCTTCGCGGCGGGCCTGAACAGCGGGGCCGAGGCGCCCAGGCGCGGCTGGTTCCGGCGGTCCGCGCCGGCGCCGACCGGCCCGGCCGGGATCTACCTGGACGGCGGGTACGGCGTCGGCAAGACGCACCTGCTGGCCTCGCTCTGGCACGCCGTCCCGGGCCCGAAGGCGTTCGGCACCTTCGTCGAACTCACCAACCTGGTGGGCGCGCTGACCTTCCAGGGCGCGGTCAGGACGCTGAGCTCGCACCGGCTGCTGTGCATCGACGAGTTCGAGCTGGACGACCCGGGCGACACCGTCCTGGTGTCCACGCTGCTCGGCAAGCTGGTGGAGAACGGCGTCAAGCTGTGCGCGACCTCCAACACGCTGCCGGAGAAGCTCGGCGAGGGCCGGTTCGCCGCCGCCGACTTCATGCGCGAGATCCAGGGCCTGTCCGCGCACTTCCGCCCGGTCCGGATCGACGGCCAGGACTACCGCCACCGCGGCCTGCCGGACGCCCCGCCGCCGTACAGCGACGAGCAGGTGACCGCCCGGGCGGCCACCACCCCCGGCGCCTCGCTGGACGACTTCGACGTGCTGCTGGAACACCTCAAGGAGGTGCACCCCAGCCGGTACGGCGCGCTGCTCGACGAGGTCGGCTCGGTGTTCCTGCGCGGGGTCCGGCAGGTGGACGACCAGGCCACGGCGCTGCGCCTGGTGGTGCTCGCGGACCGGATGTACGACCGGGAACTCCCGATCACCGCCTCCGGCGTGCCGTTCGACCAGGTCTTCACCGAGGAGATGCTGCGCGGCGGCTACCGCAAGAAGTACCTCCGCGCCGTCTCCCGCCTGGTCGCCCTGGCGCGCGACTCCGCGAAGTAGCCCCGCTCCGCCCGGCCCCGGCACCGAGTGTCGGTGGCCGGTCGTACCGTGGAGGCGTGCGTCCCATCACGAGTATCGAGCGGTCCGTGGCGCCCTTCGAGGTCGTCAGCCCCTACCAGCCCAACGGTGACCAGCCGGCGGCCATCGCCGAGCTGGAGCGCCGGATCCGCGCGGGCGAGCAGGACGTCGTCCTGCTCGGTGCGACGGGTACCGGCAAGTCGGCGACCACCGCGTGGATGATCGAGAAGCTGCAGCGCCCCACCCTGGTGATGGCGCCGAACAAGACGCTGGCCGCGCAGCTGGCGAACGAGTTCCGCGAGCTGCTGCCGAACAACGCGGTCGAGTACTTCGTCTCGTACTACGACTACTACCAGCCCGAGGCGTACGTCCCGCAGACGGACACCTACATCGAGAAGGACTCCTCGATCAACGAGGAGGTGGAGCGGCTGCGCCACTCCGCCACCAACAGCCTGCTCACCCGGCGGGACGTCGTGGTGGTCGCCTCGGTGTCCTGCATCTACGGCCTCGGCACCCCGCAGGAGTACGTGGACCGGATGGTCCGGCTCAAGGTCGGCGAGGAGATCGACCGGGACGCGCTGCTCCGCCGGTTCGTGGACATCCAGTACACCCGCAACGACCTGGCGTTCAGCCGCGGCACCTTCCGGGTCCGCGGCGACACCATCGAGATCTTCCCGGTGTACGAGGAGCTCGCCGTCCGGATCGAGATGTTCGGCGACGAGATCGAGGCGCTGTACACCCTGCACCCGCTGACCGGCGAGGTGATCAGCGAGGACGAGTCGGTGTACGTCTTCCCGGCCTCGCACTACGTGGCGGGCCCGGAGCGGATGGAGCGCGCGGTCCGTGACATCGAGGCCGAGCTGGAGCAGACGCTGGCCCGGATGGAGAAGCAGGGCAAGCTGCTGGAGGCCCAGCGGCTGCGGATGCGCACCACGTACGACATCGAGATGCTCCGGCAGATCGGCACCTGCTCGGGCGTGGAGAACTACTCGATGCACTTCGACGGCCGCGAGCCCGGCTCGCCGCCGAACACCCTGCTCGACTACTTCCCCGAGGACTTCCTGCTGGTCATCGACGAGTCGCACGTGACGGTCCCGCAGATCGGCGCGATGTACGAGGGCGACGCCTCGCGCAAGCGCACGCTGGTCGAGCACGGGTTCCGGCTGCCCTCGGCGATGGACAACCGCCCGCTGAAGTGGGAGGAGTTCCTGGAGCGCACCGGCCAGACGGTCTACCTGTCGGCGACCCCCGGCAAGTACGAGATGGCGCGCGGCGACGGCCAGGTCGAGCAGATCATCCGCCCGACCGGTCTGATCGACCCGGAGATCGTGGTCAAGCCGACCGAGGGCCAGATCGACGACCTGGTGCACGAGATCCGGCAGCGGGTGGAGAAGGACGAGCGGGTCCTGGTCACCACGCTGACCAAGAAGATGGCCGAGGACCTCACCGACTACTTCCTCGGCCTGGACATCCGGGTCCGCTACCTGCACAGCGACGTGGACACGCTGCGCCGGATCGAGCTGCTGCGCGAGCTGCGGGCCGGCGAGTACGACGTGCTGGTGGGCATCAACCTGCTCCGCGAGGGCCTCGACCTGCCCGAGGTCTCGCTGGTGGCGATCCTGGACGCCGACAAGGAGGGCTTCCTGCGCTCCGGCACCTCGCTGATCCAGACCATCGGCCGTGCGGCCCGTAACGTCTCCGGTCAGGTGCACATGTACGCCGACAAGATCACCCCGGCGATGGAGCTGGCGATCGACGAGACCAACCGCCGGCGCGCCGTCCAGCAGGCGTACAACGAGAAGCACGGGATCGACCCGCAGCCGCTCCGGAAGAAGATCGGCGACCTGCTCTCCACCATGGCGGGCGAGGACGTCGACACCGACGAGCTGCTCGCCACCGGGTACCGGCAGCAGGGCAAGGGCAAGGCCCCGGTCCCCTCGCTGGGCATCGACCGCAAGCCGGCCAAGAGCCTGCCGGCGTCCGAACTGGCCGGTCTGATCCAGGACATGACGGACCGGATGCACACGGCCGCGGCCGAGCTGCAGTTCGAGGTGGCGGCCCGGCTGCGGGACGAGGTGAAGGAGCTCAAGCGCGAGCTGCGCCAGATGCGCGAGGCCGGAATGGCCTGATCCGTTGCCGGCGGGTGTCGGAAACGGCCGTTGTGTCGTGGTTCTGCCACAGTCTCGCCCGTCCCCGTCCGGGGCGGCGGGGCGGCGGCGTAGGGTTGTGCGCGGTCGGTTCGGGGCCTCGCCGCCCCGGGTCCGGCCGGAGGCGCGGCGTGTATCCGGGGGAGCCCGGGGGAAGCAGAGGTCGGCAGCGTGTCCGTGAACCTGGCCAAGGGCCAGAGCGTGAGCCTGTTGAAGTCCACCGGCGAGACGCTGACCGTGGTCCGGATGGGCCTCGGGTGGAAGTCCGCTCCCGGCAAGCGCGGCTTCTTCAGCCGCCGTCCCAAGGAGATCGACCTCGACGCCTCCGCCCTGCTGTACGACGGCAAGGCGATGAGCGACGTGGTGTTCTTCTCGCACCTGGTCAGCAATGACGGCTCGGTGCAGCACACCGGCGACAACCTGACCGGCGGGGCCGGTGCGGGCGGCGACGACGAGAGCATCCTGGTCGACCTGACCAAGGTGCCGCGCCGGGTCACCCAGATCGTCTTCACCGTCAGCTCGTACAGCGGCCAGAACTTCCTGGAGGTGGAGAACGCGCACTGCCGGCTGATCGACGAGCCCACCGGCAAGGAGCTGGCCCGGTACGAACTCACCGGCGGCGGCACGCACACCGGCCAGATCATGGCCAAGGTCGAGCGGGACGGCGCCGGCTGGAAGATGACCGCGATCGGGGCCCCCGCCACCGGGCGCACCTTCCGGGACATGCTGCCCTTCATCGAGCCGTTCCTTTAGGGGTTTCTTTACCTTCTTTACCTCCCCTTGGTTCTCCTGTTAACCTCTAGGAGAGCGGAGGGGAGTATTCCCCGTTCAGTGACCCCGTCATCACGGGTGCCCGTCGCGGCATCCCGGGGCGCTGGTCGCACGGTGGCCCGTTGGCGCGCCGTGCGGCGGAAGAGACCTCCGGCAAGTGACGATGTTGTTCGCCTACCTGCCGGAGGAGCAGTAGTGGACGTTTCCGTGGGCCTTTGGGCCGGCACCATCGCGGTGCTGGTCATCCTGATCGTGGCCGATTTCTTCATCGGCGGCCGCAAGCCGCACGAGGTCTCCATCAAGGAGGCCGGGATCTGGACGGCGGTCTGGATCGCGCTCGCCGTGCTGTTCGGCGTCTTCCTCTGGTGGTACGGCGGCGGACAGCCGGCCGGTGAGTTCTTCGCGGGCTACATCACCGAGAAATCGCTCAGCGTCGACAACCTGTTCGTGTTCATTCTGATCATGGGCAAGTTCGCGGTGCCGAGGATCTACCAGCAGCGCGTGCTGATGTTCGGCGTGATCATCGCGCTGGTGCTGCGGGCGGTCTTCATCGCCGGCGGCGCGGCGCTGGTCTCCAGCTTCTCCTGGGTGTTCTACATCTTCGGCGCGTTCCTGATCTGGACGGCCTGGAAGCTGATCAAGGAGGCCCGCGCCGAGGAGGAGGACGAGGAGTTCGAGGAGAACCGCCTGCTCAAGTCGATCGAGAAGCGCTTCCCCTCCACCGACAAGTACCACGGCACCAAGCTGATCATCCGGGAGAACGGCCGCCGGCTGATGACCCCGATGCTCATCGTGATGCTCGCCATCGGCACCACCGACGTGCTGTTCGCGCTGGACTCGATCCCGGCGATCTTCGGCCTCACCCAGGACCCGTACATCGTCTTCACCGCCAACGCCTTCGCGCTGATGGGCCTGCGCCAGCTGTACTTCCTGCTCGGCGGCCTGCTGAAGAAGCTGGTCCACCTGTCGTACGGCCTGTCGGCGATCCTCGGCTTCATCGGCGTCAAGCTGGTGCTGCACGCCATGCACGAGAGCGGCCTGCACGTCCCGGAGATCAGCATCCCGGTCTCGCTGGGCTTCATCGGGCTGACCCTGGCGATCACCACCGTCACCAGCCTGATCGCCGCGCGGAAGCAGGGCGACGACGCGGACCGGCCGGAGAAGATCGACGCCTGACGCCGCGGCGCCCGGCGCCGCGTGAGGGGCCCCCGCCGTCGCCGACGGCGGGGGCCCCTCACGCGTGCGGGCTCACCAGCCGCGCTCGCGCCACTCCGGCAGGTGCGGGCGCTCGGCGCCCAGCGTGGTGTCGTTGCCGTGGCCCGGGTAGACCCAGGTCTCGTCCGGCAGGACGTCGAAGATCTTCTCGTTGACGTCCCGGAACAGCGAGTCGAAGGCGGCCGGGTCCCCCCAGGTGTTGCCCACCCCGCCCGGGAACAGGCAGTCGCCGGTGAACAGGTGCGGGTGGCCCTGCGGGTCGTCGTAGACCAGCACGATCGCGCCCGGGGTGTGGCCGACCAGGTGACGGACCGTCAGCTCGATCTGCCCGACCCGGAGCACCGAGCCGTCCTCCAGCGCCACGTCGGTGGGCACCTCGATGCCCTCCGCGTCGATCCGGCCGGCCGCGGTGCGCGCCCCGGTGGCGGCCACCACCTCGCCGAGCGCGCCCCAGTGGTCGCGGTGCCGGTGGGTGGTCACCACCATCGCCAGCCGGCTGCCCACCGTCTCCAGCAGCACCGGCGCGTCGGCGGCGGCGTCGATCAGCAACTGCTCGTCGGTGGCCCGGCAGCGCAGCAGGTAGGCGTTGTTGTCGTACGGGCCGACCGCCACCTTGCTGACGATCAGGTGCGCCAACTCGCGGACGTCCGGCGCACCGCCGACCTTGACCGCTCCGTGGTACGTCATCGGGCCGCTCCTCGCTGCTGCTGGGCTGTCGGGTCAGTCGCTGCCATCATCCCATCGGGGGGAGCCGCGGCAGCGAGCTGCGCGGGTCGACCAGGCCCTCCTGGCCGCGGTGCACCTGCAGGCCGTCGCCGTCGGAGCGGCCGGACAGCCAGCCGGTCAGCGCCCGCACCGGGCCCTCCACGGTCAGCTCCGGCTCGCCGTCGCCGCCCAGCCGGGCCCGCAGGCCGGCGTCCTCCGCGACCACCAGGGTGGCGGGCAGGCCGTCGACCGCGCCGAACTGGGCGCCCAGCCGCCGGAACTCGGCGCTCGCGAACGGCTCCGGCCAGTGCGCCGGGGTGTAGCCGGCGTTCAGGTCGACGTGGTGGTACTCCAGCTCGGCCAGCCGCTTCACCGGCAGCTGCCAGGCCGGGAACAGGTAGCCCGCCCGGTGCTTGACCGAGGCGCCCCAGTGCTCGGGCGCGAGCAGGGCGGCGGCGTCCAGGAAGCGCTGCTGGCTGTCCCGAAGGTCGGCGACCTGCTCGGCCAGCGGCCGCCCGGCGCCGGCCTCGATGTCGGCGTCCCGCGCCTCGGGGCTCGCGTACTGCGGGATGTCCTCGCCGGTGCGGGCCGCCGTCAACAGGTTGACCAGCGAATCAGCATTGCGGGCGAGGTGGGTCAGCACGTGGCCGCGGGTCCACCCGGGCAGCCCGGACGGTTCGAACACCTCGGCGGGCTTCAGCTCGCCGAGGGTGTGCAGCAGCAGGTCGGTGCTCTCCGCGGTGGCCCGCAGCTGCTCGGCTGCGGTGGTGGCGTCGCTCATCGGCGGGTGCCTTTCGTTTCCCGGGCCGGTTGTCAGTCGTTGACGCTACCGTCGAGCGCGGGTGCCGTTCACTCGTCCGGGTGGACCCAGCTGGACAGCTCGTTATTCGAACGAATGAGCTAGTACGCTGGCGGGCGCATCCTGGAAGAAGCAGACCTCACATTTCGACCCGGAGAAAGGCGCCAGAAGCAGTGGCAGACCGCCTCATCGTCCGCGGTGCACGCGAGCACAACCTCAAGAACGTCTCGCTCGACCTGCCCCGGGACTCCCTCATCGTCTTCACGGGCCTCTCCGGGTCCGGCAAGTCCTCGCTGGCCTTCGACACGATCTTCGCCGAGGGCCAGCGGCGCTACGTCGAGTCGCTGTCCTCGTACGCCCGGCAGTTCCTCGGGCAGATGGACAAGCCGGACGTCGACTTCATCGAGGGACTGTCCCCGGCCGTCTCGATCGACCAGAAGTCCACCAACCGGAACCCGCGCTCCACCGTCGGCACCATCACCGAGGTGTACGACTACCTGCGCCTGCTGTTCGCCCGGATCGGCAAGCCGCACTGCCCGCACTGCGGCCGCCCGATCGCCCGGCAGTCGCCGCAGGCCGTCGTCGACAAGGTGCTGGAGCTGCCCGAGGGCACCCGGTTCCAGGTGCTCAGCCCGGTGGTCCGCGAGCGCAAGGGCGAGTTCGTCGACCTCTTCGCCGACCTGCAGTCCAAGGGCTACGCCCGGGCCCGGGTGGACGGGCAGACCGTCCAGCTCACCGAGCCGCCCACGCTGAAGAAGCAGGAGAAGCACACCATCGAGGTGGTCATCGACCGCCTCGCCGTCAAGAGCAGCGCCAAGCGCCGGCTCACCGACTCGGTGGAGACCGCCCTCAAGCTGGCCGGCGGCATGGTGGTGCTCGACTTCGTCGACCTGCCGGAGGACGACCCCGAGCGCGAGAAGATGTACTCGGAGCACCTCTACTGCCCGTACGACGACGTGTCGTTCGAGGAGCTGGAGCCGCGGTCCTTCTCCTTCAACTCGCCGTTCGGCGCCTGCCCGGACTGCTCCGGCCTCGGCAACCGGATGGAGGTCGACCCGGAGCTGATCGTCCCCGACGAGGAGAAGTCGCTCGACGAGGGCGCCATCCACCCGTGGTCCCAGGGCGCCACCAAGGAGTACTTCCAGCGCCTGGTCGACGCGCTCGCCGGCGAGCTCGGCTTCCGCACCGACATCCCCTGGGCCGGGCTGCCGGTCCGCGCCAAGAAGGCCCTGCTGTACGGGCACAAGACGCAGGTCGAGGTCCGCTACCGGAACCGCTACGGCCGCGAGCGCTCCTACACCACCGCCTTCGAGGGCGCCGTCCCGTTCGTGACGCGCCGGCACTCCGAGTCGGAGAGCGACTCCAGCCGCGAGCGCTTCGAGGGCTACATGCGCGAGGTGCCCTGCCCGACCTGCAAGGGCACCCGGCTCAAGCCGGTGGTCCTCGCCGTCACGGTGATGGAGAAGTCGATCGCCGAGGTCTCGGCGATGTCGATCAGCGACTGCGCGGACTTCCTCGGCGCCCTGCGGCTGGACCGCCGGGACAAGCAGATCGCCGAGCGGGTGCTGAAGGAGGTGCTGGAGCGGCTGCGCTTCCTGGTCGACGTCGGCCTCGACTACCTGTCGCTGAACCGCGCCGCCGGCACCCTGTCCGGCGGCGAGGCCCAGCGCATCCGGCTCGCCACCCAGATCGGCTCCGGCCTGGTCGGCGTGCTCTACGTGCTGGACGAGCCGTCCATCGGCCTGCATCAGCGCGACAACCACCGGCTGATCGAGACCCTGGTCCGGCTGCGCGACATCGGCAACACGCTGATCGTCGTCGAGCACGACGAGGACACCATCAAGACCGCCGACTGGATCGTCGACATCGGCCCCGGCGCCGGCGAGCACGGCGGCAAGGTGGTGCACTCCGGCTCGCTCAAGGAGCTGCTGAAGAACGAGGAGTCGCTGACCGGCCAGTACCTGTCCGGCAAGCGCAGCATCCCGATCCCGACGGTCCGCCGCCCGCGCGACAAGAAGCGGCAGATCGTGGTGTACGGCGCCCGCGAGCACAACCTCAAGGACGTCACGGTCGCCTTCCCGCTCGGCACCTTCACCGCCGTCACGGGCGTCTCCGGCTCCGGCAAGTCCACGCTGGTCAACGACATCCTGTACTCGCACCTGGCGCGCGAGCTGAACGGCGCCCGCAGCGTCCCCGGCCGGCACACCCGGATCACCGGCACCGACCTGGTCGACAAGGTGGTGCACGTCGACCAGTCGCCGATCGGCCGCACCCCGCGCTCCAACCCGGCCACCTACACCGGCGTCTTCGACCACGTGCGCAAGCTCTTCGCGGAGACCCAGGAGGCCAAGGTCCGCGGCTACCTGCCCGGCCGGTTCTCCTTCAACGTCAAGGGCGGCCGCTGCGAGAACTGCTCCGGCGACGGCACCATCAAGATCGAGATGAACTTCCTGCCGGACGTCTACGTCCCCTGCGAGGTGTGCCACGGCGACCGCTACAACCGGGAGACGCTGGAGGTCCACTACAAGGGCAAGTCCATCGCCGAGGTGCTGAACATGCCGATCGAGGAGGCGCTCGACTTCTTCGAGGCCGTCCCCGCGATCGCCCGCCACCTGAAGACCCTCAAGGAGGTCGGCCTCGGCTACGTCCGCCTCGGCCAGCCCGCCACCACCCTCTCCGGCGGCGAGGCCCAGCGCGTCAAGCTCTCCGCCGAACTCCAGAAGCGCTCCACCGGCCGCACGGTCTACGTCCTCGACGAGCCCACCACCGGCCTGCACTTCGAGGACATCAGCAAGCTGATCAAGGTCCTGGAGGGCCTGGTCGACAAGGGCAACACCGTCATCGTCATCGAGCACAACCTCGACGTCATCAAGACCGCCGACTGGCTGGTCGACATGGGACCCGAGGGCGGCTCCGGCGGCGGCAGCGTCGTCCTGGAGGGCACGCCGGAGGAGGTCGCCGCCTCCACCGCCAGCCACACCGGCAAGTTCCTCCGGGACATCCTCCCGGGCGTCTCCGACGCCAGCCCGGTGAAGCGCAGGAAGAAGTAGTCCCGACACCGCCGGGGGCCCGCCCGGGGAGCGCAAGTCGCTCCCCGGGCGGACTCATTGGCGCGTGCTAGGTTGCTGCCGCCGTTCCCCGTCGCTGAGGAGTCCACGTGTCCGAGCCCGTCGCTTCCCGCCGTACCGTCCTGTGCTGCGCGGCCGTCGCGCTCGCGGGCACCGCGGCGGCCGGCTGCTCCTCGTCCAAGGACGAGAAGCCGACCGGCACCTCCGCCGCGGCCGGCCCGATCGACCTCGGCCCCGCGGCGGACGTCCCCGTGGGCGGCGGCAAGGTGTACCGGGAGCAGGCCGTCGTGGTGACCCAGCCGGCCGCCGGCGAGTACAAGGCGTTCAGCGCCAAGTGCACCCACGCGGGCTGCCTGGTGAACGGGGTCGAGAAGCAGCAGATCCAGTGCCTGTGCCACGGCAGCCGGTTCGGCATCGCCGACGGCGCGGTGCAGGACGGACCGGCCCCGAAGCCGCTGCCCGCGTACCAGGTCGCGGTGCAGAACGGGAACCTCCAGGTCACCAAGGGCTGAGCGGATCGCCGCCCCGGAGACGACGAACGCGGCGCAGCCGGCGGCGGCCCGGGAGCCGGCGCCGTCCGACTGTCGGTGATCGCCGCGGAGTGTCGGCGGCAGTCGGTACGGTAGGGGCATGGCTGACCCGTCCACCTACCGTCCGGCTCCGGGGGCGATCCCGCTCCTGCCCGGGGTGTACAAGTTCCGTGACACGCACGGCCGGGTCATCTACGTGGGGAAGGCGAAGAGCCTGCGCCAGCGGCTCTCCTCGTACTTCCAGGACGTGGCGAACCTGCACCCCCGCACGGCCACGATGGTGACCACCGCGGCGTCGGTGGAGTGGACGGTGGTGTCCACCGAGGTCGAGGCGCTGCAGCTGGAGTACTCCTGGATCAAGGAGTTCGACCCGCGGTTCAACGTGAAGTACCGGGACGACAAGAGCTACCCGGAGCTGGCGGTCACGCTGAACGAGGAGTTCCCGCGGGTCCAGGTGATGCGCGGGGCGCACAAGAAGGGCGTGCGGTACTTCGGGCCGTACGGGCACGCCTGGGCGATCCGCGAGACGGTGGACCTGATGCTCCGGGTGTTCCCGGTCCGGACGTGCTCCAACGGCGTGTTCAAGCGGGCCCAACAGGTCGGGCGACCCTGCCTGTTGGGCTACATCGGCAAGTGCGCCGCGCCCTGCGTGGGCAAGGTGACCGCCGCCGAGCACCGCGAACTCGCCGAGGAGTTCTGCGACTTCATGGCCGGCCGGACGGGCAACTACCTGCGCCGCCTGGAACTGCAGATGCAGGACGCGGCCGCCGAGATGGAGTACGAGAAGGCCGCCCGGCTGCGCGACGACCTGGGCGCGCTGCGGCGCGCGATGGAGAAGAACGCGGTGGTGCTCGGCGACGGCACCGACGCGGACCTGCTGGCCCTCGCCGAGGACGAGCTGGAAGCCGCCGTGCAGATCTTCCACGTCCGCGGCGGCCGGGTCCGCGGCCAGCGCGGCTGGGTCACCGACAAGGTCGAGGACGTGGACACCGCGGGCCTGGTGGAGCACGCCCTGCAGCAGCTGTACGGCGCGGGCACCGAGCAGGTGCCGCGCGAGGTGCTGGTCCCGGCGGTGCCGGAGGAGGCCGTCCGGGAGTGGCTGACCGGGCTGCGCGGCGCGCAGGTGGACGTCCGGGTGCCGCAGCGCGGCGACAAGAAGGACCTGATGGAGACGGTGCAGCGGAACGCCCAGCAGGCGCTGGCGCTGCACAAGACCAAGCGGGCCTCGGACCTGACGACCCGTAGCCGGGCGCTGCAGGAGATCGCCGACGCCCTGGAGCTGGACTCGGTGCCGCTGCGGATCGAGTGCTTCGACATCTCGCACCTGCAGGGCGAGGACGTGGTCGCCTCCATGGTGGTGTTCGAGGACGGCCTGGCCCGCAAGAGCGAGTACCGCCGGTTCCAGATCAAGGGCTTCGAGGGTCAGGACGACGTCCGCTCGATGCACGAGGTGATCACCCGCCGGTTCCGCCGCTACCTGCAGGAGCGCGAGCAGACCGGGGAGTGGGCCGTCCCGGAGGAGGCCGGCGAGGAGGAGGCGCTCACCGACGAGACCGGCCGCCCCAAGCGCTTCGCCTACCCGCCGCAGCTGCTGGTGGTCGACGGCGGGCAGCCGCAGGTCGCCGCCGCCCAGCGGGCGCTGGCCGAACTGGGCATCGACGACGTCGCGGTGTGCGGGCTGGCCAAGCGCCTGGAGGAGGTGTGGCTGCCCGGGCAGGACGACCCGGTGGTGCTGCCGCGCTCCAGCGAGGGCCTGTACCTGCTGCAGCGGGTGCGCGACGAGGCGCACCGCTTCGCCATCACCTACCAGCGCGCCAAGCGTGCCAAGCGGCTCACGGCGGGGGAACTGGACTCCGTCCCCGGGCTCGGCGAGACTCGCCGCCGGGCCCTGCTCAAGCACTTCGGTTCGCTGAAGAAGCTGAGGGCGGCGACGGTCGACGAACTGTGCGAGGTGCCGGGGATCGGGCGCCGGACGGCCGAGACTGTTGCGGCAGCCTTGGCCTCCCGTACACCTGCCGCATTCGCGGTGAACACCGCGACGGGCGAGATCATCGAAGACAGCACGACCACAGCGGTTCCGAGAAGCGGGGAAGAGACGTGACTGTGTCCAACGGGGGAGAGAGCACCCCCGAGCTGGTGATCATCTCCGGCATGTCCGGGGCGGGGCGCTCCACCGCCGCGAAGTGCCTGGAGGACCTCGGCTGGTTCGTGGTGGACAACCTGCCGCCCGCACTGATCCCGACCATGGTCGACCTGGGGGCACGCTCGCAGGGCGCGGTGCCGCGGATCGGCGTGGTGGTCGACGTCCGCGGCCGGACGTTCTTCGACGACCTGCTGACCTCCCTGGAGGAGCTGGAGAAGCGCGGCGTCCGGCTGCGGGTGGTCTTCCTCGACTCCTCCGACGACGCGCTGGTCCGCCGCTTCGAGTCGGTCCGCCGCCCGCACCCGCTGCAGGCAGAGGGCCGGATCGTCGACGGCATCGCCCAGGAGCGCGAGCTGCTGCGCGAGCTGCGCGGCGAGGCCGACCTGGTGGTCGACACCTCCAACCTCAACGTGCACCAGCTGCGCGCCAAGCTGGACGCCCAGTTCTCCGGCAACGACGAGCCGGAGCTGCGCGCGACCGTGATGTCCTTCGGCTTCAAGTACGGCCTGCCGGTCGACGCCGACCTGGTGGTGGACTGCCGCTTCCTGCCGAATCCGCACTGGGTGCCGGAGCTGCGGGCCCGTACCGGAACCGACCCGGACGTGGCAGAGTACGTCTTCCAGCAGCCCGGGGCGCAGCCGTTCCTGGACGGCTACACCGAGCTGCTGCGGATCATCACCGAGGGCTACCGCCGCGAGGGGAAGCGTTACATGACGCTTGCCGTAGGCTGCACCGGAGGCAAACACCGCAGCGTCGCGATGTCCGAGCAGCTGACGAAGCGTCTGATCGCGGACGGGGTCGAAACGGTGCTGGTCCACCGCGACATGGGCCGGGAGTGACGGCCGGGGAACCCCCAGTACCCGGACCGCCGCCCGGCCGAGCACGAGACAGGAACATGGGGTCGGCGTGGGATACGTGCCAGCACGGCAGCAGCTCCAGAACAGACCTGCCGAGCGGGCACCGCGTCGAGCTCCCAAGATCACCGCGCTGGGCGGCGGGCAGGGCCTGTCCGCCTCGCTGTCCGCGCTGCGCAGGCTGACCAACGAGCTGACCGCGGTGGTCACGGTCGCCGACGACGGCGGGTCCAGCGGGCGGCTGCGCGCCGAACTCGGCGTGCTGCCGCCCGGTGACCTGCGCAAGGCGCTGGCGGCGCTGTGCGGCGACGACGACTGGGGCCGCACCTGGTCCGAGGTGCTCCAGCAGCGCTTCACCGGCACCGGCGAGCTCGGCGGCCACGCGGTCGGCAACCTGCTGATCGTGGCGCTGTGGGAGAAGCTCGGCGACCCGGTGGAGGCGCTGAACTGGGTCGGCCGGCTGCTGAACGTGCAGGGCCGGGTGCTGCCGATGTCCGCGGTGCCGCTGGACATCGAGGCGCAGGTGCGCGGCCACGACCCGGCCCGCCCCGGCGAGGTGTCCGCGGTGCGCGGCCAGGCGTCGGTGGCGATCACCCCGGGCACCGTGCAGTCGATCCGGCTGCTGCCGGACGGGCCGCCGGCCGTCCCGGAGGCCGTGCAGGCCGTGCTGGAGGCGGACTGGGTGGTGCTCGGCCCCGGCTCCTGGTTCACCAGCGTGCTGCCGCACCTGCTGGTCCCGGAACTCGCCAAGGCGCTCACCGAGACCCGGGCCCGCCGGCTGCTCACCCTCAACCTGGCCCCGCAGCCGGGCGAGACCGAGGGTTTCACGCCGCAGCGCCACCTGGAGGTGATCGCCGACCACGCCCCGGACCTGGTCGTGGATGCGATCCTGGTGGACGAGCGGGCGGTCACCGGCGGCGCCTTCGGGATCGCCGACCTGGCCGGCCTGGAACAGGCCGCCGAGCGGATGGGCGCCGCACTGGTGCTCGGTTCGGTGGCCCGCTCCGACGGCACTCCGCGACACGACCCGGAGCTCTTGGCCGCGGCGTACGACCGGATTTTCCGGACTCATGGAAGGATCGGCCCATGGCGATGACGGCAGCGGTGAAAGACGAGATCTCCCGGCTTCCCGTCACCCGTGCCTGCTGCCGCAAGGCGGAGGTCTCGGCGATCCTGCGTTTTGCGGGCGGACTGCACATTGTGAGCGGCCGCATCGTGATCGAGGCGGAGCTGGACACCGGCATTGCGGCACGGCGGCTGCGCAAGGACCTCCTGGAGATCTTCGGACACTCCTCGGATCTGGTGGTGATGGCCCCCGGCGGCCTGCGACGCGGCAGCCGGTACGTGGTGCGGGTGGTGAAGGACGGCGAGTTGCTGGCCCGGCAGACCGGGCTGGTGGACGGACGCGGACGGCCGATCCGGGGCCTGCCCCCGGCGGTGGTCTCCGGCGCGACCTGCGACGCGGAGGCGGCCTGGCGCGGCGCGTTCCTGGCGCACGGTTCGCTGACCGAGCCCGGGCGCTCCTCCTCCCTGGAGATCACCTGCCCCGGTTCGGAGGCGGCGCTGGCCCTGGTCGGCGCGGCCCGCCGGCTGGGCATCCCGGCGAAGGCCCGCGAGGTGCGCGGCGTGGACCGGGTGGTGATCCGCGACGGCGACGCGATCGGCGCGCTGCTCACCCGGCTCGGCGCGCACGAGTCGGTGCTGGCCTGGGAGGAGCGCCGGATGCGGCGCGAGGTGCGGGCCACCGCCAACCGGCTGGCCAACTTCGACGACGCCAACCTGCGCCGCTCGGCCCGCGCCGCGGTCGCCGCGGGGGCCCGGGTGCAGCGCGCGCTGGAGATCCTCGGCGAGGAGGTGCCCGAGCACCTGGCCGCGGCCGGCGCGCTGCGCATGCAGCACAAGCAGGCCTCGCTGGAGGAGCTCGGCGCGCTCGCCGACCCGCCGCTGACCAAGGACGCGGTGGCCGGCCGGATCCGCCGCCTGCTGGCGATGGCGGACAAGCGGGCCGCCGAACTCGGCCTGCCGAACACCGAGGCCAACCTCACCGAGGAGATGGCCCTCAACTGACGGGAAGTCAAGCTCCCGCGGCGTACCGAGAAAGGGCGTCCGGAGCACCTCGCGGCCACCGCCGCGGCGTGTTCCGGGCGCCCTTTCCGGCCAACTGGGCCATTGCGCCCTACCGGTGAGGCGATGTGCTTTGGAACACTTGAGGGAGGTAGGGTCAGCAGTGGTCGGGGACAACCCAAATTTCACCCCCGTCGGGCTCCGTGCCCGGCGTACCTAAGAGGAGATCGGTTCGTGACGATCCGGGTAGGCATCAACGGGTTCGGCCGCATCGGCCGCAACTTCTTCCGTGCGGTCAAGTCCCAGGGCGCTGACATCGAGATCGTCGGTGTCAACGACCTGACCGACACCAAGACCCTGGCTCACCTGCTCAAGTACGACACCACTCTCGGTACCTTCCCCGGCGAGGTCTCGCACACCGAGGACAGCATCACCGTCGACGGTCACACCTTCAAGGTCACCGCCGAGCGCGACCCCGCCAACCTTCCCTGGGCCGCCCTGGGCGCCGACATCGTCGTCGAGTCCACCGGCATCTTCACCAAGGCCGATGCTGCGAAGAAGCACATCACCGCCGGTGCGAAGAAGGTCATCATCTCGGCGCCCGCCACCGACGAGGACATCACCATCGTCCTGGGCGTCAACGAGGACAAGTACGACGCGGCTGCGCACGACATCATCTCGAACGCCTCCTGCACCACCAACTGCGTGGCGCCGATGGCCAAGGTTCTGCACGAGAACTTCGGCATCGTCAAGGGCCTGATGACCACCGTGCACGCCTTCACCAACGACCAGGTCACCCTGGACTTCCCGCACAAGGACCTGCGTCGCGCCCGCGCCGCCTCGCAGAACATCATCCCGACCTCGACCGGTGCCGCCAAGGCCACCTCCCTGGTCCTGCCGGAGCTGAAGGGCAAGCTGGACGGCACCTCGCTGCGCGTCCCGGTCCCGACCGGCTCCATCACCGACCTGGTGGTCACCCTCGAGCGCGAGGTCACCAAGGACGAGGTCAACGCCGCGTTCCAGAAGGCCGCCCAGGAGGGCCCGCTCAAGGGCTACCTGGCGTACACCGAGGACCCGATCGTCTCCTCGGACATCGTCAACGACCCGCACTCCTGCATCTTCGACTCGCAGCTGACGATGGTCCAGGGCAACCAGGTCAAGGTGCTCGGCTGGTACGACAACGAGTTCGGCTACTCCAACCGCCTGGTCAACCTGGTCGCCCTGGTCGGCGAGCAGCTCTGACCCCAGCGGTAGCTGACGTGACGTAAGGGGCAGGGCCCGGACGGCTGTCACCGCCGACCGGGCCCTGCCGCTGCGCCCACCCTCGTCCGTCCTACCTCTCACCGGTGACCCGCTGCCGTGTCGCCGTCTGCGCACCGTTCCACCCCTGAGGAGCATGACCGTGAAGACGATCGAAGACCTGGAGGTCTCCGGCAAGCGGGTGTTCGTCCGCGCCGACCTCAACGTGCCGCTGTCCGGTGACACCATCACCGACGACGGCCGGATCCGCGCCGTCGCGCCGACCATCGCCAAGCTCGTGGAGCGCGGCGCGCGCGTCGTGGTGGCCTCGCACCTGGGCCGCCCGAAGGGCGAGCCGGACCCCAAGTTCTCCCTCGCGCCGGTGGCGGTCCGCCTCGGCGAGATCCTGGGCCGCCCGGTGGCGTTCGCCACCGACACGGTCGGGGAGAGCGCGAAGGCCACCGTCGCCGCCCTCGGCGACGGCGAGGTCACGCTGCTGGAGAACCTGCGCTTCAACGCCGGCGAGACGTCCAAGGACGACGCCGAGCGCGGTGCGTTCGCCGACCGACTGGCCGCCCTCGCCGACCTGTACGTGGGCGACGGCTTCGGCGCGGTGCACCGCAAGCACGCCTCCGTCTACGACCTGCCGGCGCGGCTGCCGCACGCGGTCGGCGACCTGATCGCCACCGAGGTGGGCGTGCTCAAGCGCCTCACCGAGGACGTGGCCCGCCCGTACGTGGTGGTGCTCGGCGGCTCGAAGGTCTCCGACAAGGTCGGCGTGATCGAGAACCTGCTCGGCAAGGCCGACCGGATCCTGATCGGCGGCGGCATGATGTACACCTTCATCGCGGCCCAGGGCCACGGCGTGGGCGCCTCGCTGCTCCAGGAGGACCAGATCCCGGTCGTCCAGGACTACCTGAAGCGCGGCGCCGAGCAGGGCGTGGAGTTCGTGATCCCGCTGGACACCGCGGTATCCGGCAGCTTCCCGGACGTCAAGGGCGGCGCCCCGGTCGAGGACTACGCGGTCGTCGACGTGGACGCCATCCCGGACGGCGCGCTCGGCCTGGACATCGGCCCGAAGACCGCCCAGCTGTTCGCGGAGAAGATCGCCGACGCGAAGACCGTGTTCTGGAACGGCCCGATGGGCGTCTTCGAGCACCCGGCGTTCGCCGACGGCACCCGGGCGGTCGCCCAGGCGCTGCTCGACTCGGACGCGTTCACGGTGGTCGGCGGCGGCGACTCGGCGGCGGCGGTGCGCACCCTGGGGTTCGACGAGGCGAAGTTCGGACACATCTCGACCGGCGGTGGCGCGAGCCTCGAGTACCTGGAGGGCAAGACCCTTCCCGGTCTCGCCGCCCTGGAGGACTGAGAGAGACATGACTGAGCGTCTCCCGCTGATGGCGGGCAACTGGAAGATGAACCTCGACCACCTCGAGGCCATCCAGCACACCCAGAAGCTGGCGTTCTCGCTGGCCGACAAGGACTTCGCGGCCGTCGAGGTCGCCGTCCTGGTGCCGTTCACCGACCTGCGGTCGGTGCAGACCCTGGTCGACGGCGACAAGCTGAAGATCAAGTACGGCTCGCAGGACATCTCCCAGCACGACGGCGGGGCCTACACCGGCGAGGTGTCCGGCCCGATGCTGGCGAAGCTGAAGGTCGCCTACGCGGTGATCGGCCACTCCGAGCGCCGCCAGTACCACGGCGAGGACGAGCCGATCGTCAACGCCAAGGTGAAGGCCGCCTACCGCAACGGGATCACGCCGATCCTGTGCATCGGCGAGCCGCTGGACATCCGCAAGGCCGGCACCCACGTCGCGTACACCCTGGCGCAGCTGGACGGCGCGCTGGACGGCGTCCCCGCCGCCGACGCCGAGAGCATCGTCGTCGCGTACGAGCCGGTCTGGGCGATCGGCACCGGCGAGGTCGCCACCCCCGAGGACGCGCAGGAGGTCTGCGGCGCGATCCGGGCCCGGCTCGCCGAGCTGTACGGCGCCGAGCTGGCCGACAAGGTCCGGGTGCTGTACGGCGGTTCGGTGAAGTCCTCGTCCGCGGCCGGCCTGATGGCCAAGCCCGACATCGACGGCGGTCTGATCGGCGGCGCCTCGCTGGACGCCGAGGAGTTCGTCAAGATCGTGCGTTACCGTGACCAGGCAGTAGGCTAACGCCGCCGCAGCAACGTAGGCTTTGGGGCCGGACCGCGTGACGCGGGCCCGGCCCCTTCGCCGCAGATTCGAGAGAGTTGGTCCCGTCGTGGTTCTCGGGTTCGAGATTGCTCTGATCATCTTCAGTGTGCTGATGATCCTCATGGTGCTGCTCCACAAGGGCAAGGGCGGCGGCCTGTCCGACATGTTCGGCGGCGGCGCGGCCTCGACCGGTGGCGGCTCCGCGGTGGCCGAGCGCAACCTCGACCGCATCACGGTGATCCTCGGTCTCGCCTGGTTCGCGTGCATCGTGGTGCTCGGGCTGCTGCTCAAGAACAACTGACCCGAAGTCGGCGGGCGGTGGTGGCGCAGGCTTAACTCCCGCTTACACTAGGACGACTTCGCCACCGTCCGCCCAGCCGCGGCCGGACGGCACCAGCACGCAGGGAGTCAGACCGTGGCAAGTGGCAACGCGATCCGAGGCAGCAGAGTCGGCGCCGGCCCGATGGGCGAGGCGGAGCGCGGCGAGTCCGCCCCGCGCAACCGGATCTCCTTCTGGTGCGCCAACAAGCATGAGACGCGCCCCAGTTTCGCGGCGGAGGCCGCCATCCCGGACACCTGGGACTGCCCCCGCTGCGGCTTCCCGGCCGGCCAGGACGAGCACAACCCGCCCGCCCCGGCCCGCAACGAGCCCTACAAGACGCACCTGGCGTACGTCCGCGAGCGGCGCACCGACGCCGACGGCGAGGCGATCCTCGCCGAGGCGCTGGCGAAGCTGCGCGGCGAGATCTGAGACGGCGCACCACGCGAAAGCCGCCCACTCGGGGAGTTCCCCGGGTGGGCGGCTTTCTCGTCGTGGTGACGAGGTGTCAGGCGAGCTTGCCCGCCGCGGCCTCGTCGACCAGCCACAGCGTCCGCTCGGTGCCGCTGACGGCGCTCGCCGGGGCGGTGTCCGCACCCGGGTCGGTGAGCGCCAGGGCGACCGCCTCGGCCTTGTCCGCGCCGGCCGCCAGCAGCCACGCCTGCCGGGCGCCGTTCAGCGCGGGCAGGGTGAGCGAGAGGCGGGTCGGCGGGGGCTTCGGCGAGTCGTGCACCGCGATCACGGCGCCCTCGCGCTCGCGCACCCCGGGGTGTCCGGGGAACAGCGAGGCGACGTGGGCGTCCGGTCCGACGCCGAGCATCAGCACGTCGAACACCGGCACCTGCTCGCCGGGTGCGGCGGCCGCGGCCAGTTCGGCGGCGTACCGCTCGGCGGCGGCCTCCGGGGCCGTCCCGTCGGCGGCGGGCAGCTCGTGGACGCGGGCGCCGAGCGGCCGGACGGCGTCCAGGAACGCGGCCGCCTGGACGGCGTTGCGCTCCGGGTCGCCGGCCGGCAGGTAGCGCTCGTCGCCCCACCACAGGTCGACCCGCGCCCAGTCGACCGCGTCGCGCGCCGGGTGGGCGGC
Source organism: Streptomyces sp. TLI_171 (assembly GCF_003610255.1). Taxonomy (GTDB): domain Bacteria; phylum Actinomycetota; class Actinomycetes; order Streptomycetales; family Streptomycetaceae; genus Kitasatospora. The sequence goes on from NZ_RAPS01000001.1 coordinate 5,587,929, forward strand.
GAGCGCGGCCAGCAGGGCGTTGCCGTTCCGACCGCCGGTGAGCACCGCGTGGGCGGTGCCACGGGCGGCCTGGGCGTCGACCAGGGCGGTGATCAGCCGGGCCGCCGCGGCCTGGGCGAGCACCGCGGCGTCCCGGTGGACCAGGACCTGGCGGGCCGTCACTGGCCGCTCCGCTTGCGGGGAGCGGCCTTCTTGGCGGTCGCCTTGGCCGGCGCCGCCTTCTTCGGCAGCTTGGCGGTGACCCGGGTCGGGTTGGCGCTCACGGCGGCCTCCACCACCGTGCCGCCGGCCTCGGTGCGCTCCGCCGGTTCCGGCGCGGTGTGCGCCTCGACGGTGCCGCCGGGGCCCGCGTGCTCGACGCCGGCGATCCGCTCGCGCAGCCGGTCGACCGGGGTCCGGACGGCGGTGGCGTAGATGTCGTCCGGGTCCAGGCGGCGCAGTTCCTCGGCGATCAGCTCGGCGGTGTCACGGCGCTTGAGCGCGACCATGCGGTCGGGCGCACCGGGCATGCAGAGCGTGCCGAGCAGGCCGTCGGGACGGTCGAGGGTGATGTCGCCGTCCTTGGTGCGCAGCTTGACGGCGGTGATGCCGGGGCCGCCGGTCACCACCCGCTCGACCGGCACCCGCAGCCGGTTGTGCAGCCACAGGCCGAGCAGCTCGACGCTGGGGTTGTACGACTCGCCCTCGACCACGGCGCCGGTGATCTCGACGTCGCGCTGGTCGAGCGCGGCCGCCAGCATCGAGCGCCAGCCGGTGATCCGGGTCCACGCCAGGTCGGTGTCGCCGGGGGTGTAGCCGGCCGCCCGCTGGGCGAGCTGGCCGACCGGCGACTCCGCGGTGACCGCGTCGGTGATGCGCCGCTGGGCGAGCGCGCCGAGCGGGTCCTGGGCGGGGTTGAGCGGCGCGTTGTCCGGCCACCAGACCACCACGGGGGCGTCCGGCAGCAGCAGCGGCAGGACCACCGACTGGGCGTGCGCGGCGAGCTCGCCGTGCATCCGGAGGATGACCGTTTCGCCGCTGCCGGCGTCGGTGCCGACCAGGATCTCCGCGTCGAGCCGGGTCTCGGCCCGGGCGCGGGGCGAGCGGCCGGCCCGCTTGATGACCGCCAGGGTGCGCGAGGGGTGCTCGCGGGAGGCGTCGTTGGCGGCCTTCAGGGCGTCGTAGGCGCTGCCCTCGTCGGTCACGATGACCAGGGTCAGCACCATGCCGGCCGCGGTGGAGCCGCTGGCCCGACGGGCGTCCATCAGGGCAGCGTTGATCTTGCTGGACGTGGTGTTCGTCAGGTCGATCTTCATGGCCGGCGCCAGCTCCTGCCGTCTCGTGCGAGCATCTCGTCCGCCTCGACCGGGCCCCAGGTGCCGGCCGGGTACTGCGCGGGCTTGCCGTTGGCGTCCCAGTACTGCTCGATCGGGTCGAGGATCTGCCAGGACAGCTCGACCTCCTGGTGCCGCGGGAAGAGGTTCGCGTCGCCGAGCAGGACGTCCAGGATGAGGCGCTCGTACGCCTCCGGGCTGGACTCGGTGAACGACTCGCCGTAGGCGAAGTCCATGGTGACGTCGCGGACCTCCAGCGCGGTGCCGGGGACCTTCGAGCCGAACCGCACGGTGACGCCCTCGTCCGGCTGGACGCGGATCACCAGGGCGTTCTGGCCGAGCTCCTCGGTGGCGTAGGAGTCGAACGGCAGGTACGGGGCGCGCTGGAAGACCACCGCGATCTCGGTGACCCGCCGGCCCAGCCGCTTGCCGGTGCGCAGGTAGAACGGGACGCCCGCCCAGCGCCGGTTGTTGATCTCCAGCTTGATGGCGGCGTAGGTGTCGGTCCTGGACTCGGGGTTGATGCCGTCCTCGTCCAGGTAGCCGAGCACCTCCTCGCCGCCCTGCCAGCCCGCCGCGTACTGGCCGCGCACGGTGTGCGCGCCCAGGTCGGCGGGCAGCTTGACGGCGCTGAGCACCTTCAGCTTCTCGGCCACCAGCGCCTTCGGGTGGAAGGACGCCGGCTCCTCGATCGCGGTCAGCGCCATCAGCTGCAGCAGGTGGTTCTGGATGACGTCACGGGCGGAGCCGATGCCGTCGTAGTAGCCGGCCCGGCCGCCGATGCCGATGTCCTCGGCCATGGTGATCTGCACGTGGTCGACGTACGACCGGTTCCAGATCGGCTCGAACATCTGGTTGGCGAAGCGCAGCGCCAGGATGTTCTGGACCGTCTCCTTGCCCAGGTAGTGGTCGATCCGGAAGACCTCGTCACGGGGGAAGACCTCGTGCACGATCCGGTTCAGCTCCTGCGCGCTGGCCAGGTCGTGGCCGAACGGCTTCTCGATCACCGCCCGGCGCCAGGATCCCGGCGCCGGGTCGGTCAGACCGTGCTTCTTGAGCTGCTGGACCACGGTGGGGAAGAACTTCGGCGGCACCGACAGGTAGAACGCGAAGTTGCCGCTGGTGCCCTGCGCCTGGTCGAGTTCCTCGATGGTGCGGCGCAGGGTGTCGAACGCCTCGTCGTCGCCGAAGTCGCCCTGGACGAAGCGCATGCCCTTGGCGAGCTGCTGCCAGACCTCCTCGCGGAACGGCGTCCGCGCGTGCTCCTTGACGGCGTCGTGGACCTCGTTGGCGAAGTCCTCGTCCTCCCACTCGCGGCGGGCGAAGCCCACCAGCGAGAAGCCCGGCGGCAGCAGGCCGCGGTTGGCGAGGTCGTAGACGGCCGGCATCAGCTTCTTGCGCGACAGGTCGCCGGTGACGCCGAAGATCACCAGCCCGGACGGGCCGGCGATCCTCGGCAGCCGCCGGTCGGCGGGGTCGCGCAGCGGGTTGACGGGCTGCTCGGGGGTGTCGCCCTCGGACAGCTCCGAACCCACCACATCCGGGTACGGCTGGGTGTTGCTCACTGGTGTGCTCCGCTTTCCGTGCGTCAGATCGTGAGCAGGAGTCAGTTCTTGCCGTGCGCTTCGAGCGCCGCGGTGACGGTGTCCAGCAGCTCGTTCCAGGAGGCCTCGAACTTGCTCACGCCCTCGTCCTCCAGCACCTGGACCACGTCGTCGTAGTCCACGCCCGCGGCGGCGACCGCGTCGAGCACGGCCTTGGCGTCCGCGTAGTTCGGGGTGATGGTGTCGCCGGTGACGGAGCCGTGGTCGTCGGTGGCGTCCAGGGTGGCCTCGGGCATGGTGTTGACGGTGCCCGGGGCGACCAGCTCGGTCACGTACAGGGTGTCCGGCAGGTTCGGGTCCTTGACGCCGGTGGACGCCCACAGCGGACGCTGCGGCTTGGCGCCGGCCGCCTCCAGGGCCGCCCAGCGCGCCGAGGCGGGCTTGGCGCCGTCCACCGAGCCGTAGACCTCCTCGTACGCCTGGTAGGCGAGGCGGGCGTTGGCGACGGCGGCCTTGGAGCGCAGCTCCTTGGCGTCGGCGGTGCCGACCGCGTCCAGGCGCTTGTCGATCTCGGTGTCCACCCGGGAGACGAAGAACGAGGCGACCGACTCGATCTGCGACAGGTCCAGGCCGGCGGCCTTGGCGGCCTCCAGACCGCTCAGGTGGGCGTCGATGACGGCCTTGTAGCGCTCCAGCGAGAAGATCAGCGTGACGTTGACGCTGATGCCCCTGCCGAGCACCGCGGCGATCGCGGGCAGGCCGGCCTTGGTGGCGGGGACCTTGATCAGCACGTTCGGGCGGTCGACCAGCCACCACAGCTGCTTGGCCTCGGCGACGGTCGCCGCGGTCTCGTGCGCCAGGCGCGGGTCGACCTCGATGGAGACCCGGCCGTCGCGGCCGTTGGACGCGTCGTACACCGGGCGCAGCACGTCGGCGGCGTCGCGCACGTCCGAGGTGGTGATCATGCGGACAGCCTCGTCCGTGGTGACCTTGCGGACCGCGAGGTCGGTCAGCTGGCTGTCGTAGGCGGCGCTGCCGCTGCCGATGGCCTTCTGGAAGATGGTCGGGTTGGTGGTGACGCCGACGACGTGCTTCTCCTGCACCAGCTCGGCCAGGTTGCCGGAGTTCAGGCGCTCCCGGCTCAGGTCGTCGAGCCAGATCGCCACGCCTTCTTCGCTGAGGCGGTTCAATGCGTCGGTCATGGTGCTCAGTCCCTCTTCTTCTTTTCGTACGTCAGGTGGAGTGCGGGGCCCGGTCCGAGGCAGTGCGGATACCCCGGACCGGGCGGATCAGCGCGTCAGCGGGAGACGGCCTCGACCGTGCGCAGCGAGGCGCGGGCGGCGTTGGCCACCGCGTCGGCGGTGATGCCGAACTCCTGGTACAGCACCTGGTAGTCGGCGGAGGCCCCGAAGTGGTCCAGGCTGATGATCCGACCGGCGTCGCCGACCAGCTCGCGCCAGCCGAGGGCGATGCCCGCCTCGACCGACACCCGGGCCCGGACGTTCGGCGGCAGGACGCTGTCCTGGTACGCCTGGTCCTGCTCGTGGAACCACTCCACGCACGGCAGCGAGACCACCCGGGTCGGGACGCCCTCGGCCTGCAGCGCCTCGCGGGCCTGGACGGCCAGCTGCACCTCGGAGCCGGTGCCCAGCAGGATCACCTTCGGCTCGCCGCCCTCGGCCTCGGCCAGCACGTAGCCGCCCTTGGCCGCGCCCTCGGCGGAGCCGAACACCTCGCGGTCGAAGGTCGGCACGCCCTGGCGGGTCAGCGCCAGGCCGACCGGGCCGGGGTGGCTGGTCTGCCGCTCCAGCACGGTCCGCCACACCACGGCGGTCTCGTTGGCGTCCGCCGGGCGGACCACCGAGAGGCCGGGGATGGCGCGCAGCGCGGCCAGGTGCTCGATCGGCTGGTGGGTCGGGCCGTCCTCGCCGAGGCCGATCGAGTCGTGCGTCCAGACGTAGACCACCGGCAGCTTCATCAGCGCGGCGAGCCGGACCGCGGGGCGCATGTAGTCGGAGAACACCAGGAAGGTGCCGCCGTAGATGCGGGTGCGGCCGTGCAGCGCGATGCCGTTCATCACGGAGCCCATGGCGTGCTCGCGGATGCCGTAGTGGATGGTGCGGCCGAACGGCGAGGCGCTCTTGAGCGGGTTGCCCTCCGGGAGGAAGGAGGACTCCTCGTCGATCGTGGTCAGGTTGGACTCGGCGAGGTCGGCGGAGCCGCCCCAGAGTTCCGGGACCAGCTTGCCGACGGCCTTCAGGGTGTCGCCGGAGGCCTTGCGGGTGGCGACGTCCTTGCCGGCCGGGAAGGTCGGGACGGCCTTCTCCCAGCCGTCGGGCAGCTCGCCGATCTGGATCCGGTCGAACTCGGCGGCGCGCTGCGGGTTGGCGGCCCGCCAGTCGCGCAGCTGCTCGTCCCACGCGGCGCGGGCGGCCTGGCCGCGCTGCACGACCTCGCGGGTGTGCGCGACGACCTGGTCGGTGACCTCGAAGGTCTTCTGCGGGTCGAAGCCCAGCACCTTCTTGGTGGCGGCGATCTCGGCGTCGCCGAGGGCCGAGCCGTGCGCCTTGGCGGTGTCCTGGGCGTTCGGCGCGGGCCAGGCGATGATGGTGCGCATCGCGATGATCGACGGCTTGGAGGTCTCGGCCCTGGCCGCCTCCAGCGCGGCGGCGAGCGCCGCCACGTCGATGTCGCCGTCGGCCTTCGGGGCGACCCGCTGGACGTGCCAGCCGTAGGCCTCGTAGCGGGCCAGCACGTCCTCGGAGAACGCGGTGGCGGTGTCGCCCTCGATCGAGATGTGGTTGTCGTCGTACAGCGCGACCAGGTTGCCCAGCTTCTGGTGGCCGGCCAGCGAGGACGCCTCCGCGGAGATGCCCTCCTGCAGGTCGCCGTCGGAGACGATGGCCCAGACGGTGTGGTCGAACGGCGAGGTGCCGGCCGGCGCGTCCGGGTCGAACAGGCCGCGCTCGTAGCGGGCCGCCATCGCCATGCCGACCGCGTTGCCGACACCCTGGCCGAGCGGGCCGGTGGTGGTCTCGACGCCCGCGGTGTGGCCGTGCTCGGGGTGGCCCGGGGTGCGGCTGCCGGCCACCCGGAAGGCCTTCAGGTCGTCCAGCGACAGGCCGTAGCCGGACAGGAACAGCTGGGTGTACAGCGTGAGAGAGGTGTGCCCGGGGGAGAGCACGAAGCGGTCGCGGCCCACCCAGGTCGGGTCGGTCGGGTCGTGGCGCAGGAAGCGCTGGAAGATCAGATACGCCGCGGGGGCGAGCGACATGGCAGTGCCGGGGTGCCCGTTCCCCACCTTCTGCACGGCGTCCATCGCCAGTACCCGGGCCGTGTCGACGGCCCGCTGGTCCAACTCGCTCCACTCAAAAACGTTCGGCGTCGTGCTCACCCTGACTCAGGGCTCCTTCCGGATTTTGTGAAGTGTGACCCCGTGAAAGGGGACCGGTCGGCCACGCCGCTGTGGCTGGTGCCGATCACGGAGGGTTGATCCCGCTTCTCTGTGCGAGCCTACCGTTTGCGGCGCACCTCACCCTCTGTGCCGGGGCAACGTGAGGGTGCGGCGTCGCATTCCTGGCCGGATCGTCAACTCCTCTGTCCTACCTTCACCCGTCCGGGGAGGGTTTGCCCGTCCGATGGGCAAGACGGGAAGGTGGGCGGCTCGCCGGGGGACCCCGGGGCGGATCGGGAGATATGGAACGTCTATGGTTGCGTGGTACGCGCAGCGCGGACGGTGGGCACCCTGCGGGTCTCCGGGACGCCTGTGGAAGTTCATCGACTGTTGAGGTGTCCGTGACCGCCGTCGAATCCCGCCCCGCAGGGGTGGTGGTAGGGACGAGGACCGCGCCCCGGCCGTTCGGGGCCCGCGTCGGGGCCTTCGTCGCCCTCACCAAACCCCGCATCATCGAGCTGCTGCTGATCTCCACGGTGCCGGTGATGTTCCTGGCGCAGGACGGCGTGCCGAACCTCTGGCGGGTGCTCGCGGTCGTGGTCGGCGGCTACCTCTCGGCGGGCGGCGCCAACGCGCTCAACATGTACATCGACCGCGACATCGACGCGGTGATGTCGCGCACCGAACGGCGCCCGATCGTCACGGGCATGGTCTCCCCGCAGGAAGCGCTGGTCTTCGGGATTACGCTGGCCGTGGTCTCCACGCTCTGGCTGGGCCTGCTGGTCAACTGGCTGTCCTCGGCGCTGGCGCTGGGCGCCCTGCTGTTCTACGTCTTCGTCTACACGCTGGGCCTGAAGCGCCGCACCTCGCAGAACGTCGTCTGGGGCGGGATCGCCGGCTGCATGCCGGTGCTGGTCGGCTGGTCCTCGGTCACCGACTCGGTGTCCTGGGCGGCCGTGGTGCTGTTCCTGGTGGTGTTCTTCTGGACGCCGCCGCACACCTGGGTGCTGATGATGAAGGTCCGCGAGGACTACGCCAAGGCGGGCGTGCCGATGCTGCCGGTGATCCGCGGCAACATCGGCGTGGCCAAGCAGGTCGTCGTCTACTCCTGGGTGATGGTCGCGACCTCGCTGCTGCTCTGGCCGGCCGCGCACACCAGTTGGCTGTACCCGAGCGTCGCCGCGGTGCTCGGCGCGCTGTGGATGAAGGAGGCGTACGCGCTGCAGGCGCGCGCCAAGGCCGGCATCGTGGGCGCCAAGCTCAAGGAGATGCGGCTGTTCCACTGGTCGATCACGTACCTGACGCTGCTGTTCCTGGTCGTCGCGATCGACCCGTTCGTGGGCTGACGCCCCCTCCGTTCCCCTCTCTCGGCCTCAGCGTGGCGGAAGCTCGCTGGGGCCGACGTGGTTCTCCAGCCAGGCGTGCAGCGGGGCCGCCGCGTGCAGGAAGCCGGTGATCCGGCCGTACGCCTTCGCGGTGCCGAGCCAGGCCGCGGGCTCCCACTCCTGCCAGGCGATCAGGCCCTTGTGGCGCAGCAGTTCGATCCGCGGGTGGTCCTTCGGGTAGCCGCGCGGCGCGGTCTTCAGGCTGTCCCGCCCCACCACCTGCGGTCCGGCCTTCCGCACCGCCGCCACCACCCGCTCCAGCTCGGCGCCCGGCACGTCCTCGGCGACCGCGGTGCGGTAGCGGCCCAACTGGTCGGCGGCCAGGTGGTAGTAGCCCAGGCCGCAGGCCAGCCCGTCGGCGGACAGCTGCACGTAGCCGCCGGACTCCAGGTAGCCGCCGACGTGGGTCTTGTACGGGGACTTGTCGGCGGAGAACCGCACGTCCCGGTTCGGGCGGAAGATCTTCCCCGGGCCGAACTCCGGCTCCAGCCGGGCCAGCAGCGCCTCCATCGGGGCCCGCACCAGTTCCTCGTACTCGGCGCGGTGCGCCGTCCAGAAGGTCCTGGAGTTGTCGGCCTCCAGCTGCTCGTAGAACTCCAGCGCCTCGGCCGGCCAGCCACGGAAATCGTTCACCAGGACAGTATTCACGCCCCGCGCCGCGGGGCCGGACGGCTTTGCCCGCCCAAGGGGTGACGTTTCGTCAGCGGAAACAGTTCTCGAGTAGGGTCGCCCGGCGAACGAACGCCGACGACATCCTTCGGGGGGACCGATGCCGCTGCAGTCCATCGACGTGTCCGCACACGCCTTCACCGCCCGGAAACCGGCCGAGACGGCCGTCCGGATCGGCCGCTTCGCCGCCGCTCCCACCCGGATGCTGCTCAGCGCCGACGGCCTCACCACCACCCTGCTGGAGGCCTGGACCGGGGCGCCCGCCCGGATCGGCCGGGCCGACCACCGCCGGCTGCCCGCGACCGACGCGCCCGCCGGGGCCGCCGCGCTGCTGCGCGCCGAGTCCGACGAGGACCTGATCGTCCGCCGCTCGGTGCTGGCCGGCGGCGACGGCTCCGAACTGTCCCGCAACGTGGTGGTGGCCCGGCCCGCGCTGTCCGCCGCCGCCGAGCACTGCCTCACCGACACCGCCGCGCCCATCGGCGCCGCCCTGCACGCCTCCGGCACCGCCTACCGGCGCACCGTGCTGGACGCCGGCGTGCGGGACTGGGACGGCGCGCCCGCGGCCTACAAGACCTACCTGATGTGGCACGGGCAGCAGCCGCTGGCCGCCGTCACCGAGACCTTCAACCCCGCCGTGGTGCCCGCCGCGCTCGGCGCCGGACTGCTCGCCGCCGGAGGCTGCCGATGACCCCCCGCTCCACCACCGTCGCCGTCGTCGGCGCCGGACCGGCCGGACTCGTCCTCGCCCACGTGCTGCGCCGCGCCGGGGTCGCGGTGACCGTCCACGAGCGCCTCTCCCGGCCCGCGCTGGAGAACGCCGCCCGGGCCGGGGTGCTGGAGCACCGGGTGGTCGAGTACCTGCGCACCCTGGGCCTCGCCGACCGGCTGACCGCCGAGGGCGAACGGCACGGCCGGTGCGAGATCGCCTGCCTGGGCGAGAAGGTCCTGGTCGACTACGGCGCGCTGTCCGGCGGCATCCGGCACTGGGTGTACCCGCAGCAGCTGCTGGTCCGCGACCTGATCGCCGCGTACGAGCGGGACGGCGGCGCGATCGCCTTCGAGTCGCCCGTCGAGGCCGTCACCCTCGACGACGCGAACCGACCCGTGCTGCACACCGCGGGCGGCGAGCTGCGCGCCGAGTACGCGGTCGGCTGCGACGGCGCGCACAGTGTGGTCGCCGCGGCCTTCGCCGACCGCGCCGACGGGCCGACCCGCCGCTACCCCTACGACTGGCTGACCGTGCTCGCCCGGATCTCCCGGCCGGTCGACAAGATCCGCTACGCGGTGCACGCCGACGGCTTCGCCGGAATGATGCCGCGCACCGCCGACGTCGGCCGCTTCTACCTGGAGGTGCCCGCCGGCGAGGAGCTCGCCGCGTGGGACGAGCGGCGGATCCGCGCCGAACTCGCCCACCGGCTGGAGCTCGAAGGCTCCGACCCGGCGCTCGGCGGCCTGCTGGAGACCGGCATGCTGCGGATGCGCGGCCGGGTCGCCCACCGGATGCGCGAGGGCAGGCTGCTGCTCGCCGGGGACGCCGCGCACACCGTCACCCCGTCCGGCGCCAAGGGCCTCAACTCGGCCGTCGCCGACGCCGCCGACCTGGCCGGCGGGCTGATCGCCGAGCTGCTGGGCGGCGGGAGCGCCCGCCTGGACGGCTACCAGCAGCGCCGCCTGGACGCCGCCTGGCAGACCCAGGAGTTCTCCGACCGGCTGCTCGACCTGCTCCACCTGCCCGCCGGACTCCCGGCCGAGCAGCGCGAGTTCGCCCTGCGGCTGCGGCTGCAGCGGATCCACCGGATCGCCCGCCCCGGCCCGGAGGCCACCGAGTTCGCCCGGGCCTACGCGGGCGCCGGTGAGCTGGCCGCGGCCCCCGTGTGGCCGTCGGCACAGGCCGCCGCCGTCGCCAGCGCGGCTACCGCTCGGTAGCATGCGGGCATGAGCGCAGAGACCGCCACCCCCGCCGCGCCGGACGCCCGCGTCGAGCGCCGCGCCAAGCGCATTGCCAAGCACCTGAGCAGCTTCGCCGCGCAGCACGGCGGCAGCGCCGACGGCGTCGTGGAGTACGTCGGCCGCACCGCCACCCGGATCGTCGTGGTCGGCGCCGACGGCACCTGGGGCGACCAGGTCGCCCCGACCTACGCGATCGGCCGCCGGGCCGCCGAGATCGCCGGGCTCACCCTGCACGAGGACTTCGAGGGCGAGCTGGGCCTGAAGGTGAAGACCGGCCCGTACGAGTGGAAGCGGATGGCCGGCATCCAGATCTGACCGCCCGTCAGCAGCCGCCCGCGCCGATGGCCCGCCGTTCCGAACGGCGGGCCATCGGCGCGTGCCGGGTGCGTCAGGCCACCAGTTCGGCGGACGGCGCGGCCGCCTGCGCCGGGATGCCGGCGCGGGTCCGCAGCGCCAGCGGGATGCGCAGGGCGGCGGCCCAGATCACCGCGGCGCCCAGCATGTGCAGGCCCACCATGATCTCCGGCGCGTCCGTGAAGTACTGCACGAAACCCAGCACTCCCTGCAGCAGCAGCAGCCCGAACAGCTCGCGGACCCGGGCCCGCGCGGCCGGCGGGGCCTTCACGGCGGCGAACACCAGCAGCGCGGCCAGCGTCAGGCCCACCGCGAGGAACACCAGGTCGGCGTGCGCCTGGGCGAGCCGGTCGTAGTCCAGCGAGACCCGGGGGGTGCCCGCCGAGCCCGGGTGGTGGCCCGCGCCGGTGACCAGCGTGCCGACCAGGGCGAGCGCGCCGATCGAGGCCACCAGCACCTGCGCGAAGCGATGGATGGCCGGGGCGACCAGCAGGCGGGGCTCGCCGTCGCCCTCCTTGGCGCGCTCCCAGCCCAGCAGCGCCGTCCACACCAGACCCAGCGCGGCCACCATGTGCAGGCTCACCACGTACGGGTTGAGGTGGGTCAGCACCGTGATGCCGCCGATCACCGCGTTCGACATCACCAGCCAGAACTGGGCCCAGCCGAGCCTGGTCAGCGACCGCCGCCACGGCTCGCAGCAGCGCGCGGCCAGGATGAACCAGCCGACCGCGGCGGACAGCACGTAGGTCAGCATCCGGTTGGTGAACTCGATGACGCCGTGGACGCCCATCGCGGGCGTCGGCGTCACGCTGCCGTCGGTGCAGGTCGGCCAGGTGGTGCAGCCGAGGCCCGAGTCGGTCAGCCGGACGGCGCCGCCGGTGACCACGATCACCACGCTCATCACCAGCGCGGCCATGGCCGCCCGGCGGACGTGCTGCGGGCTCGGGTGCCAGCGCTCGGCGAGGAGGGAGAACGGGTTGGTCACCGGACCATCGTAGGCGCGCTTACACCGTGCCCCGGCCCCGGGCGGCGCGACCCCGTCGCCCTCCGCGAGCCGTCCCGCCCCCGCGGGCTCCGGCGGCGGCATCGTCCACGCGGCGCGCCGGAAGAAGGCGGGCGGCGCCTCCTGAGGCGCCGTCAGCAGCTCCGGGGCGCGGCCCCGGGGCTGCTCATTCACTCCCAGCGGAAGAAGCGGGCCGCCGCGGCCAGGCCCAGCACCGACCAGACGGCCAGCACGCCGAGGTCGGCCCAGGGCGTGCCGCCGCCGAGCTGGAGCACCGAGCGCAGGCCGTCGGAGAGCGCGGAGATCGGCAGCAGCTCCAGCACGGGGCGCACCGCGTCCGGGAACTTGGCCAGCGGGACCACCACGCCGCCGGCCAGCAGCAGCAGGACGAACACCAGGTTGGCCGCGGCCAGCGTGGCCTCCGCGCGCAGGGTGCCGGCCATCAGCAGGCCGAGGCCGGAGAACGCGGCGGTGCCGAGCACCAGCAGGAGCAGCACCGCCAGCGGGTTGCCGTGCGGGGACCAGCCGAGGGCCAGCGCGATGCCGGAGAGCAGCAGCACCTGGAGCAGTTCGGTGACCAGCACGCAGCCGGTCTTCGCGGACAGCAGCGCCCAGCGCGGCAGCGGGGTCGCGCCGAGCCGCTTGAGCACGCCGTAGCGGCGCTCGAACCCGGTGGCGATGGCCTGGCCGGTGAAGGCGGTGGACATCACGGCCAGCGCCAGCAGGCCGGGCGCGAGGAAGTCGACCCGCTTGCCGGGGCCGTCCACGTCGACCACGTCGACGGCGGAGAACAGCACCAGCAGGACGGTCGGGATGACCACGGTGAGCAGCAGCTGCTCGCCGTTGCGCAGCAGCATCCTGGTCTCCAGGGCGGTCTGCGCGAGCAGCATCCGGCCGACCGGGGCGGCGCCCGGGCGGGGGGTGAGGTCGGTGGCGGTCATCGCAGGTCCCGTCCGGTCAGGTCGAGGAAGACGTCTTCGAGGCTGCGGCGCTGGACCGCGAGCTTGTCGGGCATCACCCCGGCCTCGGCGCACCAGCCGGTGACGGCGGCCAGCAGGGCGGCGTCGAGTTCGGCCTCGACGCGGTATCTGCCGGGGGCGGGCTCGGTGACGGCGGCGTGGTCGGGCAGGACCTTGCGCAGGGCGGCGAGGTCGAGTCCGGCGGGGCCGTCGAAGCGCAGCCGGGCCTCGGCGCCGCGGAGCCCGTCGGGGGAGCCCTGGGCGACGACCCGGCCGCGGTCGACGATCGCGACCTCGTCCGCGAGCTGCTCGGCCTCGTCCATCTGGTGGGTGGTCAGCACCACGGTGACGCCGGCGGCGCGCAGTTCGGCGACCAGGTCCCAGGTGGCGCGGCGGGCCTGCGGGTCGAGGCCGGCGGTGGGCTCGTCCAGGAAGACCAGTTCGGGGCGGCCGACCACGGCCATCGCGAGGGCCAGCCGCTGCTGCTGGCCGCCGGAGAGCCGGCGGTACGGGGTGCGGCCGCAGGAGTCCAGGCCGAGCCGTTCGGCCAGCGGGCCGACGGGCAGCGGGTTCGCGTACAGCGCGGCGGTGTGTCGAAGCATTTCGAGGGCGCGCGCACTGGCGTACACGCCCCCCGATTGGAGCATCACCCCGATCCGCGGCCTGAGCTCGGCGGACTGCGCGACCGGGTCCAGTCCGAGCACCCGGACGGTGCCCGCGTCGGGGCGGCGGTAGCCCTCGCAGGTCTCGATCGTGGTGGTCTTGCCCGCGCCGTTGGGGCCGAGCACCGCGGTGACGGCGCCGCGCCCGATGACCAGGTCGAGGCCGTCCACGGCGGTCTTGTCGCCGTACCGCTTGACCAGTCCGGTCACCTCGACGGCGGGGTCTGCATGCATACCGGCGAGTGTAGGAGCTGCGCGCACCGCCTTTCGGGTAAGGCTTGCCTTCCGTGATGGACGACACCGGTGAGGCGTGGATCACCGCTTGTTTCCTTGCGCCGAATTACGCAACAATCGTGTTGTGAAAAACATCCGCGAGCACGCCGCCCAGTCCGGGGAGCCCGACGCTCCCGGCTGTGCCGTGCCCGCGACGGGGGCGGAGGCCCTGGCGGAGGGGCACCGGGCGACCCGGGACCGGGTCGCCCGCTCGATCCTCGACCACGGGCCGTCCTCGGCCGCCGACCTGGCCAGCCGCCTGGGCCTGACCGCCGCCGCGGTCCGCCGCCACCTGGACGGCCTGGCCGCCGCCGGGCTGGTCGACGCGCGCGAGCAGCGGGTCTACGGCAGCCGCGGCCGCGGCCGCCCCGCCAAGGTGTTCGCCCTGACCGACGGCGGCCGGGACGCCTTCTACCAGGCCTACGACCAGCTCGCGGCCGATGCGCTGGGCTGGATCTCGGAGGCCGCCGGCGGCGGCAAGGCGGGCGAGGAGGCGGTCGCCGCCTTCGCCCGGGCCCGGCTCGCCAAGCAGGGCCGCAAGTACCAGGACGCGGTCGAGCGGGTCGGCGCCGAGCAGCGCGCCGAGGCGCTCGCCCGGGCCTTGAGCGAGGACGGGTACGCTGCCACGGTGCGGCGCGTCCCGTCCGCCGCCGCTGCGCCCGCCGCACCGGCCGGCGCCCAGCTGTGCCAGCACCACTGCCCGGTCGCGCACATCGCCGAGCAGTTCCCGCAGCTCTGCGAGGCGGAGACCGAGGTCTTCTCGCAGCTCCTTGGCACCCATGTGCAACGGCTGGCCACCATCGCCCACGGCGACGGGGTCTGCACCACGTATGTGCCGGCATCCGGTGCCGCACCGTCGCCCTCCAGGGCGCCCGGTGCCGCGCCGACTGCCGGTACGTCCCTTACCGAGAACGGCTCGTCCGCGCGGAGGAACCTCGCATGACTGACATCGCACACCCCGAGCTCGAGGGCCTGGGCAAGTACGAGTACGGCTGGGCCGACTCGGACGACGCCGGCGCCGCCGCCAAGCGCGGCCTGAGCGAGGCGGTCGTCCGTGACATCTCGGCGAAGAAGAACGAGGCCGAGTGGATGCTGGACCTCCGCCTCAAGGGCCTCAAGCTGTTCGGCAAGAAGCCCATGCCGACCTGGGGCTCCGACCTGTCGGGCATCGACTTCGACAACATCAAGTACTTCGTGCGCTCCACCGAGAAGCAGGCGGAGTCCTGGGAGGACCTGCCGGCCGACATCAAGGCCACCTACGACAAGCTGGGCATCCCGGAGGCGGAGAAGCAGCGCCTGGTCGCCGGTGTCGCCGCCCAGTACGAGTCGGAGGTCGTCTACCACCAGATCCGCGAGGACCTGGAGGAGCAGGGCGTCATCTTCCTGGACACCGACACCGCGCTGAAGGAGCACCCGGAGCTCTTCAAGGAGTACTTCGGCACCGTCATCCCGGTCGGTGACAACAAGTTCGCCTCGCTGAACACGGCGGTCTGGTCCGGCGGATCGTTCATCTACGTGCCGAAGGGCGTGCACGTGGACATTCCGCTGCAGGCCTACTTCCGGATCAACACCGAGAACATGGGCCAGTTCGAGCGGACGCTGATCATCGTCGACGAGGACGCCTACGTCCACTACGTCGAGGGCTGCACCGCGCCGATCTACTCCTCGGACTCGCTGCACTCCGCGGTGGTCGAGATCATCGTCAAGAAGGGCGGCCGCTGCCGCTACACGACCATCCAGAACTGGTCGAACAACGTCTACAACCTGGTCACCAAGCGCGCCGTGGCGTACGAGGGCGCGACCATGGAGTGGGTCGACGGCAACATCGGCTCCAAGGTCACCATGAAGTACCCGGCCGTCTACCTGATGGGCGAGCACGCCAAGGGCGAGACCCTGTCGATCGCCTTCGCGGGCGAGGGCCAGCACCAGGACGCCGGCGCGAAGATGGTCCACATGGCGCCGAACACCTCCTCGCACATCGTCTCCAAGTCGGTGGCGCGCGGCGGCGGCCGCACCTCCTACCGCGGCCTGATCGAGATCGGCGAGGGCTCGCACGGCGCCAAGTCGAACGTGCTGTGCGACGCGCTGCTGGTGGACACCGTCTCGCGCTCGGACACCTACCCGTACGTGGACGTCCGCGAGGACGACGTGTCGATGGGCCACGAGGCGACCGTCTCCAAGGTCTCCGAGGACCAGCTCTTCTACCTGATGAGCCGCGGCCTGAGCGAGACCGAGGCGATGGCGATGATCGTCCGAGGCTTCGTCGAGCCGATCGCCCGTGAGCTTCCGATGGAATACGCGCTGGAGCTGAACCGGCTGATCGAGCTGCAGATGGAGGGCGCGGTCGGCTGACGCGCCGTCAGCACCCGTCCCCGTCGACCGTTTCCGAAAGAGAGCAACACGAACAGCCATGGCTGAGCAGAACACCCCCGGCTCCACCACCGCCGGCTCGATCGAGGTCGGCACCGCCGGCGCCGGCGCGCAGCTCGCCGGCCCGGGCACCGGCCGCGAGTCCGTCCGGCAGCCCATCGACGCCCGGGTCGCCGTCAAGCCGTCCTTCGACGTCAACGACTTCCCGGTGCCGACCGGCCGCGAGGAGGACTGGCGGTTCACCCCGCTGCACCGCCTCGGCGGGCTGCACGACGGCAAGGCCGCCGAGAGCGCCAAGGGCGAGGACAAGATCGAGCTGGGCCTGCCGGAGGGCGTCACCTCCGAGCTGGTCGGCCGCGAGGACGCCCGCCTCGGCAGGGCCGGCACCCCGGTGGACCGGGTGGCCGCGCAGGCGTTCAGCGCCTTCGAGCAGGCCCTGGTGGTGACCGTCCCCAAGGAGACGGTGCTGACCGAGCCGGTCCGGATCGACGTGCACGGCGAGGGCGGCGTCCGCTTCGCCCACCTGGTGGTCGAGGTCAAGCCGTTCGCGGAGGCCGTCGTGGTGCTGAACCACACCGGCACCGGCACCCGCGCCGCCAACGTCGAACTGCTGGTCGGCGACGGCGCCAAGCTCACCTTCGTCTCCGTCCAGGACTGGGACCGGGAGGCGGTGCACGTCGCCCAGCACAACGCGCTGGTCGGCCGGGACGCCACGTTCAAGTCCGTGGTGGTCACCTTCGGCGGCGACGTGGTGCGCCTGCACCCGCGGGTCAACTACGCGGGCCCCGGCGGCGAGGCGGAGCTGTTCGGCCTGTACTTCGCCGACGCCGGGCAGCACCTGGAGCACCGCCTGGTGATCGACCACGACACCCCGCACTGCCGGTCCAACGTCGCCTACAAGGGCGCGCTGCAGGGCCAGGACGCGCACGCGGTGTGGATCGGCGACGTGCTGATCCGCGCGGCCGCGCTGGGCACCGACACCTACGAGCTCAACCGCAACCTGGTGCTCACCGACGGCGCCCGGGTCGACTCGGTGCCGAACCTGGAGATCGAGACCGGCGAGATCGTCGGCGCCGGCCACGCCTCCGCGACCGGCCGCTTCGACGACGAGCAGCTGTTCTACCTGCAGTCCCGCGGCGTCCCGGCCGACGAGGCCCGCCGCCTGGTGGTGCGCGGCTTCTTCGCCGAGCTGGTCCAGCAGATCGGCGTCGCCGAGATCCAGGACCGGCTGCTGGAGAAGATCGACGCCGAGCTGGAAGCGGCCGTCGCATGACGTACCTGCGTGCGTGTGCGCTGAGCGTCCTGCAGGAGGACGTGCCCAAGAAGGTCGAGCTGAACGGCGTCCCGGTGGCGATCGTCCGGACCGACGAGGGCGTGTTCGCGATCAACGACATCTGCTCGCACGCCAACGTCTCGCTGTCCGAGGGCGAGGTCGAGGACTGCATGATCGAGTGCTGGCTGCACGGCTCCAGCTTCGACCTGCGCACCGGGAAGCCGTCCGGGCTGCCCGCGACCAGGCCGGTCGCCGTTTACCCCGTGAAGATCGAAGGGGACGATGTGCTCGTCTCCGTCAACCAGGAGAACTGAGTACCCCATGGCAACGCTTGAAATCCGCGACCTGCACGTCTCCGTCGACGCCGAGGGCGGCCCGCGCGAGATCCTCAAGGGCGTCGACCTGACCGTGAAGCAGGGCGAGACCCACGCGATCATGGGCCCCAACGGCTCCGGCAAGTCCACCCTCGCGTACTCGCTGGCCGGCCACCCCAAGTACACCGTCACCGGCGGCCAGGTGCTGCTGGACGGCGAGGACGTGCTGGAGATGTCCGTCGACGAGCGCGCCCGGGCCGGCCTGTTCCTGGCCATGCAGTACCCGGTCGAGGTCCCCGGCGTCTCGGTCTCCAACTTCCTGCGCACCGCCGCCACCGCCGTCCGCGGCGAGGCCCCCAAGCTGCGGCTGTGGGTCAAGGAGGTCAAGGAGGCGATGGCCGCCCTGCAGATGGACCCGGCGTTCGCCGAGCGCAACGTCAACGAGGGCTTCTCCGGCGGTGAGAAGAAGCGCCACGAGATCCTCCAGCTGGAGCTGCTCAAGCCGAAGGTCGCGATCCTCGACGAGACCGACTCCGGCCTGGACGTCGACGCGCTGCGGGTCGTCTCCGAGGGCATCAACCGGGTCCGCTCGACCGGCGAGGTCGGCACCCTGCTGGTCACCCACTACACCCGCATCCTGCGCTACATCAAGCCCGACTACGTGCACGTCTTCGCGGGAGGCAAGATCGTCGAGTCCGGCGGTGCCGAGCTCGCCGACAAGCTGGAGGAAGAGGGCTACGAGAGCTACGTGAAGGGCGGCGCTTCCGAGTGACCCATTCCCATCTGACCGGACTGCTCGACACTGACGCCATCCGCAAGGACTTCCCGGTCCTGTCGCGGCAGCTGCACGACGGCAAGCCCCTGGTGTACCTGGACAACGCGGCGACCTCGCAGAAGCCGCGTCAGGTGCTGGACGCGCTGAACGCCTACTACGAGCAGCACAACGCCAACGTCCACCGCGGCGTGCACGTGCTGGCCGAGGAGGCCACCGCGCTGTACGAGGGCGCCCGGGACAAGGTCGCGGAGTTCATCAACGCGCCGAGCCGCAACGAGGTGATCTTCACCAAGAACGCCTCGGAGTCGCTCAACCTGGTCGCCAACATGCTGGGCTGGGCCGAGGAGCCCTACAAGGTCGACGCCGACTCGGAGATCGTGATCACCGAGATGGAGCACCACTCCAACATCGTGCCGTGGCAGCTGCTCGCGCAGCGCACCGGCGCGAAGCTGAAGTGGTTCGGCCTGACCGACGAGGGCCGGCTCGACCTGTCCAACATCGACGAGCTGATCACCGAGAAGACGAAGATCGTCTCCGTGACGCTGGTGTCCAACCTGCTGGGCACCGTCAACCCGGTGGACACCATCGTCCGCAAGGCGCAGTCGGTCGGCGCGCTGGTCGCCATCGACGCCTCGCAGGCCGCCCCGCACGCCGTCCTCGACGTGCAGGCGCTGGAGGCCGACTTCGTCGCCTTCACCGGCCACAAGATGCTCGGCCCGACCGGCATCGGCGTGCTCTGGGGCCGCCAGGAGCTGCTGGAGGACCTCCCGCCGTTCCTCGGCGGCGGCGAGATGATCGAGACCGTCACGATGGGCTCGTCCACCTACGCGCCCGCCCCGCACAAGTTCGAGGCCGGCACCCCGCCGATCGCCCAGGCCGTCGGCCTGGGCGCCGCCATCGACTACCTGTCGGCGATCGGCATGGACAAGGTCGCCGCGCACGAGCACGCGATCACCGCGTACGCCATCGAGCGCCTCGCCGAGGTGCCCGACCTGCGGATCATCGGCCCGCGCACGGCCGTCGACCGCGGCGCGGCGATCTCCTTCACGCTCGGCGACATCCACCCGCACGACGTGGGCCAGGTCCTCGACGAGCAGGGCATCGCGGTCCGGGTCGGCCACCACTGCGCACGGCCGGTCTGCCTCCGGTACGGAATTCCGGCGACCACCAGGGCGTCGTTCTACCTGTACTCGACGCCCGGCGAGGTGGACGCCCTGATCGACGGCCTCCACCACGTCCGCAACTTCTTCGGCTGAGGTGGCTCCATGAAGCTCGACTCCATGTACCAGGAGATCATCCTGGACCACTACCGCAACCCCCACGGCAAGGGGCTGCGGGACGGCGACGCCGAGGTCCACCACGTCAACCCGACCTGCGGCGACGAGATCACCCTGCGGGTGAAGCTCGACGGCGCGGTGGTGGCCGACGTCTCCTACGAGTCGCAGGGCTGCTCGATCAGCCAGGCCTCCGCCTCCGTGCTCAACGACCTGGTGGTCGGGAAGCCGGTCGGCGAGGCCCAGCAGATCCAGGAGGCCTTCCTGGAACTGATGCAGAGCAAGGGCCAGTCCGAGGGCGACGAGGAGGTCCTGGAGGACGCCGTCGCCTTCGCCGGGGTCTCCAAGTACCCCGCCCGGGTCAAGTGCGCCCTGCTCAGCTGGATGGCCTGGAAGGACGCCACCGCCAAGGCGCTCGGCGGCCAGCCCCCGATCACCGACTGACGCCCCGTTAGGACACTGAAACTCATGAGCGAGAACGAGACCACCGAGGCCCCCGAGGCCGAGGCCGTCGCGGTCGAGAGCCCCGGCGCGTTCACCACCGCCGGGACGGTCTCCACCGAGGACCTCATGGAGGCCCTGATGGACGTCGTCGACCCCGAACTGGGCATCGACGTCGTCAACCTCGGCCTGATCTACGGTCTGCACATCGACGAGGACGACACCGCCACCGTCGACATGACCCTCACCTCCGCGGCCTGCCCCCTCACCGACGTCATCGAGGACCAGGCCCGCACCGCCACCGACGGCCTGGTCAAGGACCTCCGGATCAACTGGGTCTGGATGCCGCCGTGGGGCCCCGACAAGATCACCGACGAGGGCCGCGACCAGCTCCGCGCGCTCGGCTTCAACGTCTGATCGACCCTCAGCACCCCGCAGGGGCGGGACCCGGACTCCGGGTCCCGCCCCTGCGCGTTCCCCGGGCGCGTCAGCGCCGGCGGCGCAGGACGGCGACGGCCAGGGCGAGGGCCGCGGTGGCGGCGGTGAGGGCGAAGACGGTCACGGCGGGAAGCAGGCCGTAGGCGCGGGTGAGGGCGCCGACGGCGATGATCGGGGCGGAGGAGCCGAGGTAGACGATCACCCAGAGGGTGGAGAGTTCGCTGCCGCGGCGGGCCGGGTCGAGAGCGGCGACGGCGGTGGTGAACAGGGAGCGGAAGGCGATGCCCTGGGAGACGCCCGCCAGCACGCTGCCGACGAACAGCAGCGCGGGGGTGCCGGTGGCGGCGGCCGCGGTGAGCAGGCCGAGGCCGGCGGCCAGGCCGGTCAGGCCCGCGGCGACCACCGTCCGGTCGGAGGTCGGCGGGACGAGCAGCTGAGCGGCGGCCGAGGAGCCCAGCAGCAGGGCCGCGACGGCCGCGCCCGCCATCGGCGAGCGGGTGTGCAGCAGGGTGGACGAGAAGGCCGGGGCGAGCGACAGGTAGACGCCGAAGACCGCGTACGAGACGAAGCCGGCGCCGGCCGCGAGCAGGAACTCGCGGCGCCCGGAGCGCGGCAGCCGCAGCCGCTGCGGCCGCAGGTGGGCGGGCGTGGTGACGCGCGGCGGGGAGGCCGGGGGCCGGAACGGGCCGGGCATCCGCGGGTGCACCAGGGCGAGCGGCACGCAGAGCGCCAGCAGGGCGACGGCGTGCGGCAGGAACGGGGCGCGCAGCGGGTCCGGTCCACTGGCCAGCCAGGCGCCGACCAGCGGGCCGAGCGCGACGCCGCCGGCCGAGCAGGCGAGGGTCAGTTTGGCGGCCAGGGTGGGCCGGTCCGGCAGCAGGTCGCCGAGCGCGGCGCCCGCCGCGCCGGTGGACAGGCCGACCGCGACGCCCTGCACGGCCCGCCCGGCGGCCAGCTGCCAGAAGGAGCCGGCGGTGGCGAACACCGCCGCGCCGGCGGCGGCCAGGGCCACCGCGGGCAGGATCAGGGCGCGCCGGCCCAGGTGGTCCGACCAGTGGCCGACCGCGGCCAGCACCGGGACCAGGGCGAACACGTAGACCGTGAACAGGATCGTGGTGTCCAGCGGGGTGAGGCCGAGCCGCTGCTGGAGCACCGGGTAGATCGGCGTGGCCAGGTTGGCGCCGATCAGCAGGAGCAGCAGGGCCGCGGCCACCAGGCCGACCCGGATGCCGCGCAGCGCGTTCCAGCGGCTGATCGCGGAGAGCTGGAGCTGCTTGCGGGGGGCGAGTTCCAGTGGAAGCAGGGCCTCCGACAGTCGGCGACCGGCGTACTGAGCGGTGCTCAGGCCGGGGCCGGCGGGGGAGAGGTCCGCCATGGCAGGGGTCTCCTGGTGTGGCCGGGCGCCGCCGGACACGGCCAGGCCAGGGTGTGGCGGCATGGCGGCATGGCCCGATCGGCGCGGGTGTGCGCGTGGTACATGGGGTTCGGGGGCATCGTCGCTCCCGGGGGCGCGCGCGGGGGTGTTGCGCGTCGCCCACCGAAGGATACGTGCCGCGGACACTCGTTCGGCCGCACGGCCCCACTCGTTCGGGGGGACGCCTCCGCAGCTCAGGCGTTCGGTGGTGGCGGCCGATACGCTGGGTTGACGGGCCGACACGCACCGGCCCGCGCCGCCGCGCCCACCGCGGGCTCCACCGTCCCCGGGTGGACCGCCCACCGGGCGGCGGTGCCCTCCAGCCGATTACGGGAGATCGCGCGCGATGGCCGGACGTAGCCGTTTCACCCCTGACCAGCAGCCGTCCGACGCCGAGGGCCTGCTGCCCGCCGACTACGACCTCGCCGACCTGTACGGCGCGCAGTCCGGCGACGAGGACCCCGACGACACGGCCGTGGTCATTCCGCCGATCGCCCTCCCGGAGGACCGCGAACTGGCCGAAGCGGCGCTGGCCGTCCCGCTGATCGCCCGGGTGGTCGCGCTGGCCCGCTGGATCGCCCCGCACCGCCCGGTCGACGAGCACGGCGACCTCGGCGAGGAGGACCGGGTGCAGGCCGCCCGGATGCTCGGCGCGCAGGACCCGGACGAGGACGACGTGGTCGAGGCGATGCGCGCCTGGGCGCTGGCCTGCGACCTCGACCTGGTGGAGACCGGCACCACCGATGACGGCAGCCACGTCGCCATCCCCGGCCCCGACCTCGACGCGATCGAGGCCGGCGACCCGGCGGCCGTCCTCGGCCTCTGGTTCGAGGCC
Organism: Streptomyces sp. TLI_171; assembly: GCF_003610255.1. GTDB lineage: Bacteria > Actinomycetota > Actinomycetes > Streptomycetales > Streptomycetaceae > Kitasatospora. Next base: position 5,610,572 of record NZ_RAPS01000001.1, read on the forward strand.
GCCGAGCTGGTCCGCGAGCTCGCCGCGGAGGCCGAGTCGGTCGACCCGGAGGTGGTCGAGGGCAGCGCGAGCGACGACGCCGACGGCCTGGCCGAGGTGGAGGACGCGCACGACCAGGCCGCCGAGATCCTCGACGAGGCGCTGCACGTCCTGTACGAGACCACCGCGTTCGCCGAGCCGGGCGCCGAGACGGTGCCGCTCGGCGTGCTCGCCGCCCTGCTGGTGGTCCCCGACGGGCAGGAGCCGGACGAGGAGATGCTCGGCGAGATCACCGACCTGATGGTGGTCCTCGACCCGATGCTCGCCGACCTCGCCGAACTCGGACTGGTCGAGCACCGCCCGATCGACCCCGAGCTGTTCGAGGAGGAGGACGGCGCCGGGCCCGCCGAGCCCGCCGAGCCGGTCGAGACCGACGGCCCGCTCAGCGAGGAGGACGCCGCCCGGTTCGGCACCGTCCGGCTCACCCCGCTCGGGCAGTACGCCGTCCGGGAGTGGCTGATGGCCGACGGCTACGACGCCCCGCTGATCGGCGACCTCGCCGACAGCGACGGCCCCGCCCTGCTGCGCGCACTCGCCGAGAACGGCCAGCTGTTCGCCGAGGCCGAGCTCAAGGCCTGGATCGCCGACCGGCCGCCGGTCGACGCCGCCCGCGAACTGCTCACCGGCGCGAAGGGCCGGGACGTCCAGTCGCCGGTCCGCCGCTACTGGTGCGTGGTCGCGCTGGGCGAGCTCGGCGAGGACGCCGCACCCGCCGTGCGCGAGGTGGTGGACGACGCCGAACTCGGCGGGCTGGCCCGCGAGTGGCTGCGCGCCCGCGGCGCGGACGTCGCCGCCGCGGAACGCGAGGTCGCGCTCTGGCGGATGATCGACTCGATGGCCGCCGTGCTGCTGATCAGCGCCGGCGAGGGCGGCCGGCTGCAGGCGCTGGTCGCCGACCTGCCGGTGACCGACAACCCCGCCAGCTACTTCGGCGAGGTCTGGCGGGTGCCGCACCCGATGACCGCCGAGGTGCTGGAGGTGGTCGGCGAACTCCACCTCGACCGCAAGGTCGCCAAGGAGGCCCGCCGAGCGGCGGTCAAGGCCCGCTCCCTGCGCGCCCAGGGCGGCACCGCGGGAGCCTAGCGACCGGGAGTGCCGCTCCTGATGGATCGACAGGTTGCCTGGGCCGTAAGGTGGGACGGCGTCGGGCCCGCCCGGCGGGGACCTGTGGGTGGCTAGTGGCCGGGGGTGCGGCGAGGGATGAAGAGGCAGCGCACGAGCGGGCCGGTCGACATCGAGGCGGTGTACTCCGACCAGGAGGCGTACGGCCGGCAGTTGATGGCGGGCGCGGCCTTCCCGGTGTTCGGCTGGGTGCACGAGGCGGGCGGGGTGCTGGCCGAGTTCGAGGTCGGCAACGGCGGGCTCGAATCGGTGGAGATCCGGTCGGGGGACTGGAGTTCCGCGCCGGGCCCGTACGTGACGGTCCGGACGTACCGGCCGGGTGCGGAGCAGCTGGTCCCGCTGCCGGACCTGGAGGACGCGGTCGAGGACGAGCGCGACCGGGTCTACGAGCACATCGGCGTGGACGAGGGCGAAGTCCCGGGCCGGGTGCGGGCGTTGCGCGAATGGATCACCGTGGACGGCGAGCCGCGGGCGGTGCAGGTGCACGAGGACTCGCGGACCGCCGCCGGCCACGGCACGGTGTGGGCGGGCCGGCTGCGGGTGGACGGCGCGACGGTGACGGTGACCGGCCGCGGGGTGCCGCCGGGCGCGGTGGAGCTGCGCCGGATCGTGGACTTCGAGCAGTACATCCTGGGCCGGACGGCGCTGCTGCGGGAGCTCGCCGAGCGGCGGGCCGACCGGGCCGAGCCCGCGCCGGAGCCGGCCGAACTCGGGCTGCAGGCGCACCGCGAGCTGCTGGAGCAGGGCATCGCCCGGGCGCTCGCGGTGGAGGCGCAGCTGCGGGCCGGCCGGTCGGCGCGGCTGCCGCGGCGACTGCGCGGCGAGGACCAGCAGGTCCGCTGGGAGGCGGCGGTGCGGCAGCAGATGCGGCTGGCGTCGGAGTCCCGGGAGGAGGCGGACGAGGCGGTGACCTCGATGGTCAACCACCTGAGCCGGCTGGCGCACCACGTGGACTGGTTGAGCGGCACCCCGGCGGGGGCGGCGGCGGTCGAGGAGGTCGTCCGGTTCACGGCGTTCGCCAGCGAGGTGCCGAGCCTGCCCGCGCAGCGGGCGTGGGAGCGGTTGTGGGCGGGCGGTACGCCGGAGGTGCCCTCCGGCACCGAGGACGCCTGGCTGACCGCCTGGGAGCTGTGGCGGGTCGAGCGTACCCAGCACCTGCCGCGCCGGTAAAGGCCTGGTCATCGAAGTATTTATGGTTGGTAAATCGGCACGTTGACGCCGTGTCGGATTCACGTCCGGTTCATGCGCGGCCCGGACTCTGTCGGTCACCGAAGCACACCCTCTCCTCCAGGAGTGACCGTCATGTCGCTGTCCCGCCGGGACTTCGTGAACCGTTCCACCATGCTCGGGGCAGGCGTCCTGATCGCCGGCAGCGCCGAGGTGCTGGCCACCGCCCCCGGCGCGATCGCCGCCCCGGCCGGCGGCGACGCCGCCCTCGCCAACGGCGGGCACACCGCGGTCGGCTACGGCGAGCTGGTGGCCGACCCCGACGGCATCCTGGCGCTGCCCAAGGGCTTCTCGTACGAGATCATCACCCGCACCGGCAGCACCACGCTGGTCACCGGCGAGTCCACCCCCAGCAACCACGACGGCACCGCCGCGTTCGAGGGTCGCCACGGCGCGACCCTGCTGGTGAACAACCACGAGCTGGCCGGTCCGCGCGCGAAGTGGCCGCACCCCGTGCCGCTGCTGGACGGCTACGTCTACGACCCGGCCGCGGCCGGCGGCTGCACCGTCGTCGAGGTCTCCGGCCACGGCAACGGCCACAGCCACGGCGACGAGCACGGCAAGGGCCGCGGCCACGGCAAGCGCCAGGTCCGGGAGTGGGTCGGCATCGCCGGCACCGCGACCAACTGCGCCGGTGGCGCCACCCCGTGGGGCACCTGGCTGACCTGCGAGGAGACCGAGGACAAGGCCGGCACCAACGGCTTCACCAAGGACCACGGCTACGTCTTCGAGGTCGACCCGCACGACCAGGACGCCAACCGCGACCCGCAGCCGATCAAGGCCTTCGGCCGGTTCGCGCACGAGGCCGTCGTCATCGACGAGAAGCGCGGCCACGCCTTCCTCACCGAGGACGCCTCGAAGCCGAACGGCCTGCTCTACCGCTGGACCCCGCCGGCCGGCTTCCGGCACGGCAAGGGCAAGCTGCGCACCCTGGCCGCCGACGCCGGCGTGCTGGAGGCCCTGAAGGCCTTCGACTCTCAGGGCAAGCTGGTCGACGACCTGTCCCGCGCCACCAAGCCGGGCACCACCTACGGCGCGGACTGGGTCAAGGTCCAGGACCGCGACGCGCGCACCACCTCGATCCGCAAGCAGTTCAAGGACGGCGAGATCACCCGCGCCCGCAAGCTCGAGGGCATGTGGTGGGGCGACAACGGCATCTACTTCGTCTCCTCCTTCGCCCGCGAGGAGTCGCCGCTGCCGCACGACGGCCAGGTCTGGTTCTACAACCCGACCCGGCGCACCCTGACCTTGAAGGTCATCCTCGGCGTCAACAACGAGATCTGGACCGACAAGGGCAACTTCGACGGCCCGGACAACATCACCGTCTCGCCCCACGGCGGCCTGATCATCGCCGAGGACGGCAACGGCCTGCAGCACCTGTTCGGCACCACCACCGACGGCCGGACCTACGCGCTGGCCCGCAACGACCTCAACAACGGCACCGCGGAGGCGCCCGAGTTCAGCGAGTTCACCGGCGTGACGTTCTCGCACGACGGGCGGACGCTGTTCGCGAACATCCAGGAGCCGGGCATCATGCTGGCCATCACCGGCCCGTGGCACCGCATGTGACGGACCGTCGGGATCCGCCCGGGGGAGGGTGCTGCTCTCCCCGGGGCGGATCGTGCCGTTCCCGGGAACCGAGCCGGCGGTGATCAGTTCTCGGCAAGCCTCAACTGGAGCATGGCGAGCAGGCGTTGCTGGGGCTGGGTGAGGTCCAGGCCGGTCAGCTGCTCGGCGCGGCGCACCCGGTACCGCAGCGTGTTGGGGTGGATGTGCAGGGCGTCCGCCGCGGTGCGGACCTCGCCGAGGGCGTCGAGGTAGGCCAGGACGGACTCGGCGAGCCGGGTGTGGTGCCGGGCGTCGTAGGCGGTGAGCGCGGTCAGACGGGGGTCGCGCAGCCCGGGGCGGTCCTGGAGCAGGGCGAGGACCTCGGAGACCAGGACCTCCGCCTGCACGTCGTGCAGGGCGGCCACGTCGGGGACGACCCCGCCGCGGCCCATCGCGTCGAGGATGCGGTCGGCCTGGGCCCGGGAGTCGGGGACGTCGGCCAGCGTGGGGACGGTCGGGCCGATCGCGGCGCGCAGCGGGATGGACAGGTGGTCGCGGGCGGCGTCGACGGTCTCCTGGGCCCAGTCGCGGAGCGTGGGGAGCGGCAGCCCGGGCGGGAGCTCGGGGAGCAGGACGTAGATCCGCGAGTCCACCGGGGCGAGCAGCGCGCCGCGGTGCCGGGCGGCGGTGTGGACGGAGATCAGGCCGGTCACCTCGTCGCGGGAGAGTTCGGCGTCGCGGCCGTCGGTGGCGGCCGGGGCGTAGGCGAGCACCGTGGCGGGGCGGCGCAGGTCGAGGCCGAGGTGGGTGGCCAGCGACTGGGGGCCGGTGGAGCCCTCCAGCAGGCCGGTCAGCAAGGTCTGGGTGAGCCGGGTGTCGGCGGACAACTCGCGGCGGCGGCGCACCAGTTGGGCGGCGGCGACCCGGGCCGCGCCGGTCAGGGCCTGCTCGGCGGTGTCGGAGAGCGGCCGGGATCCCTCCTGGACCCAGATGGTGCCGAGCGGCTGCGCGCCGGAGCGGATCGCGATGGCCAGCCGGCGGCGGATGCCGAGTTCGGGGTGGGCGGCGATCTCGATCGCGCCGTCGGAGCCGCGCAGGTGCGAGAAGACACCCCACTCGCGGAGCTTGGCGAGGTACGGCTCGGGCCCCTGCCGGCCGAGGATGGACAGCCGGCGCAGGTCGTCGACCTCGTCGGTCTCGGAGGTGCGGGAGTAGGCGAGCACCCGGCTCGAGGTGTCCTCGATCGAGACGATGCCACCGGTGAGGACCGCCACCGTCTGGGCGAGCGAGAACAGGTCGCCGGTGGCGGGCTCGCCGGGCTCGGCGGTGTCGGGGCCGGTGAGCAGGGTGCGGGCGAGCGAGTCCAGGTGCTCCCAGCGGGTCTCCCGGCGCACCGAGAGCAGCGCCACCCCGGCCTCGGTGGCGGCCTCGCGGAGCGCGTCGGCCTGGCCGGGACCGTCGAGTTTGACGGCGACGGCGGCGGCCCGGGCCCGTCCGGCGGCGCGCAGCGCGGGCAGCGCGGCCCGGCCGCGGGCGCCGATGGCGAGGACGAGTTCGCCGGGGGCGGCGGTGGGCGGGTCCTCCGGGTCGAGGATGGCCACGTCGCGGACCGGGACGTCCAGGCCCGCGGGCGCGGCCTGGAGTTCCACCAGGGGCTCGCCGAGCGACATCAGCAGCTGGCGGAGGGGGAGGCCGGTCATCGGCGGGTCCTTCGTCGGGTCGGACAAGATCCGGAGTCCGAGTTTAGTGAGGCGGACAGGAAGCCGGAGCCGTGACCGCGACGTGACGGTGTTCGTCCGCCCGGACAACGGCGTGCGGGGGACTTTGGCGGCGCGGCCAACAGAACCGGGCGGGAACGGGGAATAGCGTTTCTTCATGGCCGACGTGCGACCCGCGTCGGCGTCCCATGACGAGAAGGAGAGCGTGCGCGCCATGGATGCTGTGACCCAGGTCCCCGCGCCGGTGAACGAGCCGGTCCACAGCTACGCCCCCGGCAGCCCCGAGCGGGTGCGCCTGGAGGCGAAGCTGAAGGAGCTGGGCGGCCAGGGGCCGATCCAGCTCACCATGACGATCAACGGGAAGCAGCGCCTCGGCGGCGGCTCCGAGATCCACGTCGTGCAGCCGCACAACCACGCGGCCCGGCTCGGCACGCTGCGCAACGCCACCCAGGACGACGCGCGCGAGGCCATCGACACTGCCCTGGCCGCCGCGCCGGCCTGGCAGGCGCTCTCCTTCGACTCCCGCGCCGCGATCTTCCTGCGCGCCGCCGACCTGCTGGCCGGCCCCTGGCGCGAGACGCTGGCCGCCGCCACCATGCTCGGCCAGTCGAAGACCGCCCAGCAGGCCGAGATCGACACCCCCTGCGAACTGGTCGACTTCCTGCGCTTCAACGTGCACTTCGCCCGGCAGATCCTCGCCGAGCAGCCGATCTCCTCCGACGGCGTGTGGAACCGCACCGACCACCGCCCGCTGGAGGGCTTCGTCTACGCGATCACCCCGTTCAACTTCACCGCGATCGCCGGCAACCTGCCGACCGCGCCCGCGCTGATGGGCAACGTGGTGATCTGGAAGCCGTCCCCCACCCAGCAGTTCGCCGCGCACTACCTGATGCGCCTGCTGGAGGCCGCCGGCCTGCCCAAGGGCGTCATCAACATGGTGACCGGCGACGGCCTGGACGTGTCCGAGGTCGCCCTCAAGCACCCCGCGCTGGCCGGCATCCACTTCACCGGCTCCACCGCCACCTTCCAGCACCTGTGGCGCTCGGTCGGCGAGAACATCTCCGGTTACCGCACCTACCCGCGGATCGTCGGCGAGACCGGCGGCAAGGACTTCCTGGTCGCCCACCCGTCCGCCGACCCGGCCGTGCTGAAGACCGCGATGACCCGCGGCGCCTTCGAGTTCCAGGGCCAGAAGTGCTCGGCGCTCTCCCGGGCCTACGTCCCCGCCTCGCTGTGGGCCGGGCTGAAGGACGAGTTCCGGGACGAGGTCGAGTGGCTGACCATGGGTGACGTCTCCGACCTCGCCAACTTCATGGGCGCCGTCATCGACGAGCGCTCCTTCGCCAAGAACAAGGCCGCCATCGACCGCGCCAAGGCCGACCCGAAGGTCGAGATCCTGGCCGGCGGCAGCTACGACGACTCGGTCGGCTACTTCGTCCGCCCGACCGTGCTGGTCTGCCAGGACCCGGAGGCGGAGTACTTCAAGGACGAGTACTTCGGCCCGATCCTCTCGGTGTACGTCTACGAGGACGCGAAGTACGACGAGATGCTCGCGCAGATGGAGTCGGTGTCCTCCTACGGGCTCACCGGCTCGATCATCTCGCAGGACCGCGAGGCCGTGCAGCACGCGATGCGGGTCCTGCGCAACGCCGCCGGCAACTTCTACATCAACGACAAGCCGACCGGCGCCGTCGTCGGCCAGCAGCCCTTCGGCGGCGGCCGGGCCTCCGGCACCAACGACAAGGCCGGCGCCAAGCAGAACCTGATGCGCTGGACCTCCACCCGGTCCATCAAGGAGACGTTCGTCCCGCCGACGGACTACCGCTACCCGCACATGGGCTGACCGGCCCTCAGTGTGCCCCGGCGGGGCGGCCACCACCCCCGGCCGCCCCGCCCCCCCTCTCTTCCAGCTGATCCGCTTTGTCGGGAGTCCACGATGCTCCGTTCCGCCCTCCTCGCCGCCTCGCGCTCCCCGCAGGTGCGCACCATGGTCGAGAAGTTCCCGCCCACCCACGCGATCGTCGAGCGCTTCGTCGCCGGCGAACGGCTCGACCAGGGCATCGCCGCCACCGAGACGCTGGTCGCCACCGGGCGCAAGGTCACCCTCGACCACCTCGGCGAGGACACCAAGGACGCCGACCAGGCCGCCGGCACCGCGCTGGCCTACGAGCACCTGCTGGCCGCCCTCAAGGAGACCGGCCTGGCCGCCTCCGCCGAGGTCTCCGTCAAGCTCTCCGCCGTCGGACAGTTCCTCCCCGTCGACGGCGAGAAGATCGCCCTCGAGAACGCCCGCCGGATCTGCGAGGCCGCCGCCGACGCCGGCACCACGGTGACCCTCGACATGGAGGACCACACCACCACCGACTCCACCCTCGCCATCGCCCGCGAGCTGCGCGCCGACTTCCCCTGGCTCGGCGTCGTCCTCCAGGCGTACCTGCGCCGCACCGAGGCGGACTGCCGCGACCTCGCCCACGAGGGCTCCCGGGTCCGGATCTGCAAGGGCGCCTACAAGGAGCCCGAGTCGGTCGCCTTCCAGGGCAAGCGGGACGTCGACCTCGCGTACGTCCGCGCCCTCAAGGTTCTGATGGCGGGCGAGGGTTACCCCATGGTGGCCTCCCACGACCCCAACATGATCAAGATCGCGGGCCAGCTCGCCGAGTGGAACAAGCGCGACGCGACCTCCTTCGAGTACCAGATGCTCTACGGCATCCGCCCCGAGGAGCAGCTCCGCCTCGCCGAGGCCGGCAACACCATGCGGGTCTACCTCCCCTACGGCCAGGAGTGGTACGGCTACTTCATGCGCCGCCTCGCCGAGCGCCCCGCCAACCTCACCTTCTTCCTCCGCGCCATGGCCACCCGCGGCTGACCCCTCCTCATCCCCCCTGAGCGGCGGACCGGACTCCCGGTACCGCCGCTCAGTGCTGTCCGAACTCCCGCGGCCGGCCGAGGAGTTGTCCGTTCCCGGTGGCCGGGATCGGGGAGTGGGCGGGCGGGTCGACGTGCAGGGTTGCGGGGAGTGGGGGTGCGAGGGCACGGTGAATACGGAGGCCGCGGTTCGGGAATTTCGGACGGTGCGGCCGGGTGATTCTTTGATGTTTTTGCGGAGTTCCCGCGCGCTGCAGGAGTAGCTGTGAATCTCAACGATTTGAAAGCTCTGGCGGAGCAGGCCGGTTTTTCCGGTCCGGACATTGCTGTCGCGGCGGCGGTTGCCACGGCGGAGTCCGGCGGGAACCCGGATGCTCTCGGTGATACCACGTTGGTGGACGACAAGTGGGGGCCGTCCGTCGGACTGTGGCAGATCCGCGCTCTGCGGAAGCCGCAGGCGTACGGCTACCCGGACACCCTCCGGGTGGAGGCCGATCTGCACGATCCTCGTCGGAACGCCACTGCCGCCCATGCCATTTTCAAGAGCGGCGGGGGGTGGAAACAGTGGAGCACCTACACCGACGGCGCCTATCTGGCCCACCTCGACGCCGGGTCAGGAACGACTGGCATGAACGATCGAGATCTCGTCATCGACAAGGCCAGGTCGTACATCGGTCTGCACGAGACCGGCGACAATCGGACCGAATTCGGAAAGGAGTACGGGGAGGACGGTGTCGCCTGGTGCGACATCTTCGTCTGGTGCATTTTCAACCGGGTCGGACTGGTGGGTCTGCTGCCCGGGAAGTTCGACAACTGCGGCAGGTCGACCGAGGCGTGGAAGGAGATGGGGCGCTTCTCCGAGTATCCGGCGCTGGGCGCCCAGGTGGTGTTCGGGCCCGGCGGCGGTGAGCACACCGGCATCGTGGTGGACTACGGACCGACCACGGTGACCTCCGTCGAGGGCAACTGGAACGACCAGGTGTCGCAGGTGACCCGCGAGCGCCGGGACGCGTTCGTGTTCGGGTACGGCTATCCCCGGTTCGCCGAGGGGATCCGCAGCGCGGACCCCAACTACCAGCCCCAGGGCGGCGAGGCCCCGATCCAGCCGGTTCCGGCCCCCGCCGACGGGCAGCCGGACGTGCTCTACGTCGGGCAGCTCAACCACGCGGCGAGCTGGGACCCGCCGGCCGAGCAGGGGCACCGCTCCTACTGCTGGCCCCAGGTGCTGCGCCTGGAGCAGGCGTTGGAGTCGGAGGGCCTGCTGGCGCACGCGTTCGTCGACGGCTCGTACGGATCGGTCACCATCGACGCGTACCGCCGGCTCCAGCAGAACCTGGGCTACGCCGGCCAGGCCGCGGACGGCAAGCCCGGGATGGCGTCGCTGTCCTGGCTGGGCAGCCGGCACGGGTTCCGGGCCGAACCCTGAGCCGCCGGCTCAGGACGGGTCGAAGCGGCCCTCACGCCAGGCGGGGAACGGGGCGTGGGGGGCCGCGGGGGAGCCGACGGTCTCCAGGGCGGTCGCGAAGTCCTGTGCGAGGGTGCGCAGTTGGGCGCGGAGGGCCCCGTAGCGGTGGTGTTCCACGGCCGGGGAGGGGGTCCAGTCGGTGCGGGAGGCGCAGGTGACGGTGACGGTGTCGGGAGTGGGGAAGGCGAAGGCGAGGGAGCGTTCCAGGCCCTGCGGACCGAAGTACCAGGAGTCGGTGCCGAACCCGCCCGCCGACGCGGTCGCCCCGGCCGCTGCCAGGTCTCCCGCGCCGACGATCACCAGGGAGGCGAAGTCGTGCTCCTCGTCGGTGAGTTCGGGCTCGCGGTCGGCGGGGAGCGAGGTCGCGGCGGGCGGGTGGAGGGTGACCGAGAAGGGCATCAGAGCATCGCGGCGGCGGGCTTGACCATGGAGCGGGCGGTCTTGGCGTCGACGTACTCGCCGAGGGCGGTCATCACCCACTCGCCGGAGAACTGGCGGACCAGCTTGCACATGGCGACGCCGGTGCGGGCCTCGGCGTGGGTGAGGTCGAAGCGGACCAGCTCCTCGCCGCCGGCGGCGTCGACCAGGCGGCAGTAGGCGTTCTTGACGTCGGTGAACTTCTGGCCGGAGAAGGAGTTGACCACGAAGACCAGGCCGCAGACCTCGGGCGGCAGGCCGCCGAGGTGGACGGTGATGGATTCGTCGTCGCCGCCGCCCTTGCCGGTGAGGTTGTCGCCGGAGTGGGCGATCGCGCCGTTGAAGAGCGAGAGCTTCATGAACCAGGCGGTGTCGATCTTGCTGCGCTGGGCGTCGAAGGCGATGACGGAGGCGTCCAGGTCGATGTTGCGGCCGTGCCCGGCGGGCTCCCAGCCGAGGCCCATCCGGACGGCGTCGAGGAAGGGCCGGCCGGCCTTCTCCAGCGAGACCGAGCCGCCCTTGACCAGGTTGACCCGGCCCTTGTCGAGGGTGATCTTGCCTACGGCGGGCGAGCCGGAGGGCATCGGCGGCGGGGCGGCCGCACCCCGCGGCGCGGTGGCGGGCATCGGCGGGGCGGCCGGTGCGGCAGCCGGCGGTGCGGCCGGTGCGGCGCCCGGAGCGGCCGCGGGCGGGGCGGCGGCCGCGGGAGTGTCCTCGACCGAGACGCCGAAGTCGGTGGCGATGCCGGCCAGTCCGTCGGCGTAGCCCTGGCCGACGGCGCGGACCTTCCACTCGGCGCCGCGCCGGTAGACCTCGATCACCACCAGGGCGGTTTCCCGGGTGAGCCGGGGCGGGGTGAAGGTGAAGAGCTCGCGGCCGGTGTCGGCGTCCCGGAGGGTCGCGGTGGGTTCGGTGCCGGCGAAGGTGGCCTGCTGGTCGTCGAGCGAGGCGGTGACCACGATGCGGGTGATGTCGGCGGGCACGGCCGCGGTGTCGACGGCGATCGCGTCGGGGGTGGCCCCGGCGGCCGGACGGTGCGTCACCCCGGGGCCCTGCGGGGCGTTGAAGAACACGAAGTCGGCGTCCGAACGGACCTTGCCCGCCTGGGTGAGCAGCAGCCCGGAGACGTCGAGCCGCTTGGGCGCGGTGACCTCCACCACCACCCGGGCCGATCCCAGGGGTGCGTTGCCGCCCTGCACCAGAACAGTGGACACGTGTTCCTCCTCGACTAGCCGCCGGCCCCACCCTAGCCAACCGGCCGCACCCGGCGGGGTACGCCGCGAGCGAATCCCGACCCGGCCCGCTTGCCCGGGCCGGGCGGGCTCGGCGAGCATGCGGTCATGCCAGCACTGCAACGATCCGAAGCAACCGTCCGTGCCCGCCTGCTGGAGGTGCGCGGCTACACCGTCGACCTCGACCTGACCCGCGGCGCGGAGCAGTTCGGCAGCACCACCGTGATCCGCTTCGGGTGCGCCGAGCCCGGCAGCGACAGTTTCGTCGACCTGGAGCCGGCGGTCCTGCACCGTGCGGTCCTCAACGGACAGGCGCTGGACGTCTCCGCGCTGGACGGCAACCGGCTGGCGCTGCCCGGCCTGCGGGCCGAGAACGAGCTGGTCGTCGAGGCCGAGATGCGCTACTCGCGCACCGGCGAGGGCCTGCACCGCTACACCGACCCGGCCGACGACGCGGTCTACCTGTACGCGACCTGCGGCCCCGACCTGGCGGCCAAGGTGTTCGCCTGCTTCGACCAGCCCGACCTGAAGGCCCCGATCACGCTGACCGCCACCGCGCCGCCGGAGTGGACCCTGGTGTCCAACGGCGCCCGGGTCAAGTCCGAGGGCGGGCACTGGGAGTTCGCGGCCACCAAGCCGATCTCCAGCTACCTGTTCACGGTGGTCGCCGGCCCGCTGCACTCGGTGTTCGCCGAGCACGACGGAATCCCGCTCGGCCTGCACGCCCGCCGCTCGCTGGCCGCCGAACTCGACCGCGAGGCAGCGGAGTTGTTCGAGGTGACGGCCGCCTCGCTGGACCGGCTGCACCAGTTCTTCGACGAGCGCTACCCGTTCGGCGAGTACCACCAGGCGTTCGTGCCCGAGTTCAACTGGGGCGCGATGGAGAACCCCGGCTGCGTGGTGTTCCGCGACGAGATGCTGTTCCGCGACCCGGCCACCGCGGCCGAGCGGGAGCGCCGCGCCATGGTGGTCTGCCACGAGATGGCCCACATGTGGTTCGGTGACCTGGTCACCATGCGCTGGTGGGACGACCTGTGGCTGAACGAGTCGTTCGCCGAGATGCTCGGCTACCGGATCGCCGCCGAGGCCACCCGCTTCACCGGCTCCTGGACGGGCTTCAGCGTGCAGCGCAAGGGCTGGGGCTACGACGCCGACCAGCGCGGCTCCACCCACCCGGTGGCGGGCAACGGCACCCGCTCGGTCGCCGAGGCGATGGTCAACTTCGACGGCATCTCCTACGCCAAGGGCGCCTCGGTGCTGCGCCAGCTGGTCGCCTGGCTGGGCGACGAGGCGTTCTTCGCCGGCCTGAACGCGTACTTCGCCGACCACCTCTACGGCAACGCCGAACTGCCGGACTTCCTGGCCGCGTTGGCCGCCAGCAGCGGCCGCGACGTGCACGCCTGGGCGGACGCCTGGTTGCGCACCAGCGGGGTGGACACGCTGCGGGCGGAGGCCGAGCGCGCCGCCGACGGCACGCTGACCGCGCTGACCGTGGTCAACGAGGGCGAGCGGCCGCACCTGGTCCGGATCGGCGGCTACCGCTTCGTCGACGGCAGGGCCGTCCCGGTCGCCGTCGCCGCGGTGGAGATCGGCCCGGGCCGCCGCGTCGCGGTGCCCGAACCGGTCGAGGCCGGGGCCGAGTTGATCGTCCCCAACGACGGCGACCTGAGCTGGGCCAAGATCCGGCTGGACGCGCACTCCTGGCGGCTGGTCACCGAGTCGCTGTCGGCGGTCGAGGACGACGTCACCCGCGCCGTGCTCTGGGAGCACGCCCGCGACCTGGTGCGGGACGCCGAACTGGACCCGGTCGAGTACCTGGCCCTGATGGAGCGTCACCTGCCCGCCGAGCGCTGCGACGTCATCGTCGAGACGGTGCTCGGCTTCGCCCGCACCCACGTGGCCGGCCGCCACCTGACCGGCGCCCGCCGCACCGCGGGCCTGGCCGCCGTCAGCCGCACCGCCCGCGCCCTGCTGGCGACCGGCAGCAGCGAGGGCATCCGGCTGGCCGCGCTGCGCACCGCCGTGGAGAGCAGCGGCGGCCCCGAGCAGCTCGCCGAGCTGCGGGGCTGGTTGGCGGGCGAGCGGGTGCCGGCCGGGCTGGCGGTCGGGCCGGAGCTGCGCTGGGCGGGCCTGGCCCGGCTGGCGGCCCTCGGCGAGCTGGACGAGGCGGCGATCGCCGCCGAACTCGCCCGCGAGCCCGGCACCGAGGCCGAGTTCGGGGCCGCCCGCTGCCGGGCGGCGCTGCCCGACGCCGAGGCCAAGGCGGAGGCCTGGCAGCGGCTGTTCGACACCGACACCGCGCTGTCCAACCGGCTGCTGGAGGCCACCGCCCGCGGCTTCTGGACCTCCGGCGACGAGGCCGAGCAGGCCCGGTACGCGCTGCGCTACTTCGAGCGGATCGGCGAGGCCGCCGAGCGCGGCGACATCGTCGCCCGGCTGCTCGGCACGGTGCTGTACCCGGTCGCGCAGGCCACCTCCGAGGCGGTGGCCGCCGCCGAGGCCGCGCTCGCCGACCCGGGGCTGTCGCCGGCGCTGCGCCGCAACCTCGCCGACGCCACCGACGACCTGCGCCGCACCCGCGCGGTGCGGGCGGCGTTCGACGGGAGCTGACCGCACGTCGGGGGCGGGCCGCCGGGCGTACCGGCGACCCGCCCCCGACGGTCCGTCAGAAGCCGCCGCGGGCCGCGACCGCGCGGCTGGTGGGCAGCGCGAACGCGGAGGCCGTCCAGCTCTCCGGGGCGGTGTCCGAGGGCGCGCCGATCGCGCCGGTGACGGTGAAGGTGTAACTGCCGGGCCGCAGCGGCAGGTCCGGCGGGGTGGTGAAGCGGTACACCAGGGTGTCGCGCTCCAGCGCGATGGTGGCGACCGCGCCCGGCAGGTCGGTGCCGGGCACCGTGCCGGGCAGCGCGGCCGGGCGGTTCAGCCGGAACTCGACCTGCAGCGCCGTCATCGCCTCGTCCACCCGCACCTCCAGGGTGTGCCGGGTGCCGGCCCGGCCCAGCGCGTCCACCCGGGCCTGGCCGGACAGCGTCCGCGGCGGGGCGGCGACCAGGTCCGGTCGGGTCGGCGAGCCGGTCGGCGAGCCGGTCGGCGACGGGCCGGCGGCGAGCGGGGCGCGCGTCCCGCTCGGGCTCGGCGAGGTGGACACGGTGGCGGAGGCCGAGGCGGTCGGACGGTGCCCGGCGGGCCGCACGGGCGGCGCGGAGGCGGCGGCCGCGGACGGGTGGGCGGCGGGCCGGCTCGGCGAGGGGCTCGGGGTCGGCGAGGCCCCGGCGCCGGGCGCGCCCGCGGCCAGGGCGTCGGCGGTGGCGCGGGCGGCCTCGGCGGTGGGGGCCGGCTGGGCGGGGCTGCCGCTCGGGGCGTCCGGGCTGGGCGCGGGCGGCCCGCCGACGGTCACGCCGGGGCGGCGGCCGACCTGCTGCTGCTCGTTCAGGAGCCAGGTGGTGGCCAGGCTGATGCCGACCACCGTGGACATCGCCATCGCCGCGCCGGAGAACCGGATGGTGGGCAGCCGCAGCCGCCCGCCGAAGGGCCGGGGTCGGCCGTGCCGTCCCGACCGGCCCGCGGAGGCGGGCCGGGAGTGCTCGCGGAGCGCCACCGGGCTCCCCTTCCTGGACAGGTCCGCACGCGACACCACGCCCCGTGCGCGGCCCGGACGGGCCCGGACGAACGGGGCGGGAGGGTCGAGACTACCAGCGGTCTGACGGTCCGCCAGATCCCGGACGAAACCCGTCGGCCGAATCGAGTCCGTCGGGCGGGCGGCGGGTTCGCGACGGCGGCGGTGGCGGGAACCGGCCCGTGCAACCCCCTGCAACCGTTGCGGGGGGCGGGGTGCTGACGCAGGCTGGGGCAGGTACCCAGCCGCTTCGGAGAGATCGTCATGCCGTGCGACCCGCCGTCCGCCCCTTCCGACCAGCCGATCGCCGCCACCCCCACGGGCGGCGGCCGGGACGGAGCCACCGCGCCCCCGTCGGTGGTGGAGGAGGTCATGGTGCTGCGGATCGCCCTGGACCAGGACCTGGTCGGTGACGTCCGCACCCGTTTCCGGTACGACGCCGCGGCGCCGTACGAGGTGCGCCTCACCTTCCACCTGGGGCGGTCCGACGAGGCGGACTGGGTCTTCTCCCGCGACCTGCTGCGGGACGGACTGGAATCGCTCAGCGGGCACGGCGACGTCAAACTCTGGCCCGCCCACTGCCCTTGCCACGGCGCCACCCTGCACCTGGCGCTGGAGTCCCCGCACGGCAGCGCCCTGCTGGAGGCGTCCCGGCCGCAGGTGAGCGCCTGGCTGGAACGCACCTACACCGCGGTGCCCGACGACCAGATCATCGAACTGCTGCCCAGCGACGCGGAGTTGGCCGCGCTGCTGGCCGACGGCTGAGCCGCCGCGGCGCGCCCGGGCAGCCGGAGCAGGCCGCGCGCCAGGTCCGCCCGCAGGACCCGCACCGCCGGGGCGGCGGAGCCCGGCAGCAGGTCGTCCGGCTCGTCCGGGCCCAGCACGGTCACCTCGGCGGCGGCCGCCAGCCGGTACGGCCGGGCCTCCAGCAGCGCCCCCAAGTGTCTTCGCAGTCTCGACAGTTCGGCGCGGACCGTGACGGTCCTGGCCGGCTCGGCGAACAGCGCCTCGGCCAGCCGGGCGGCGCTCAGGCCGTCCCGGTGCAGGGCCAGCAGCAGGAGCAGTTCGGTGTGCCGGGGACTCGGGGTGTGCGACCAGGCGCCCGCGCTGCCGCGCACCCGCAGCTCCGGGCGGTCCGGGCGGCGCAGGTCCAGCTCCAGCACCGCGGCCTCGGACTGCTCGGCCAGCTCCGCGGACCGGACCCCGGACGGGCGGATCAGCCAGCCGTCGGCCAGCGGCTCCACCGCGCACTCGCCGAGCGTCGGCACCCACTGCAGGCCGCCGCTGCCCCAGTCGCCCGGCGGCAGCGCCAGCCGGGGCGGGCCGGGCAGCCCCACCGCGGCGGCCGTCCAGCCCGCCCCGTCCACCACCAGCGCCGGGCCGCCGAACCGGGCCAGCAGCGGCACCGCCACCGTGCGCAGCCGGTGCAGCGCCTCCAGGTGGGCGGCCCGCAGCTCGGTCTCGGCCAGCCGGGCGGCGGTCAGCGCCAGCTGCCGCAGGTAGGGGTGGTCGCCCGCGGCGGGGCCGCTGAGGTTCACCACCCCGGCCGGCCGCCCGGTGCGCGGGTCGCGGACCGGGACGCCCACGCAGGTCCAGGTGTGGTGGCTGCGCAGGTAGTGCTCGGCGGAGTGCACCACGGACGGGCGGGCGGTGCGGGCGGCCAGGCCGATGCCGTTGGTGCCGACCTGGTCCTCCGACCAGAGCGCGCCCTGCTCGAAGCCGATCGCGTCGACCTCGCGCTTCAACTGCCGCTCCCCGTCCATCCACAGGATGCGCGCCTTCGGGTCGGACACCGCCAGCACCACCGGCGTGGCCGCCCCCGGCGGGAACAGCGTGGAGCGCAGCACCGGCAGCACCGGTTCCAGGCCGGTGGCCCGGCGCAGCTCCTCCAGCCGGCCGGGATGCACCCGGTGGGCCTCGCGGGCCCGGTCCGGGTCCAGCCCCAGCCGGCGCAGCCGCGCCCAGGAGTCCTCGATCTCCGGGCGCACCTCCTCGCCGGCCTGCGTCCCGCCGCCCGTCATGGCCCGCTCGTAGGCCGTGACCAGGCCGTACGGGCCGCCCGGCCGGCCGGGCGGTTTCCCACCGCCTCCGCTGCGCTGCATCGCTGTCCCCCCGGCTGTCACCGTTTCGGCTGCCAGAGTAAGGCCGCCCCGCGCGGGACGCGCCGGGTCCCGGCGAAGACTCGTCCGGGCCCGGAGGCATGATGCAGACTGGTCTGTTTCCGGTCCCGGCACCCCGGGTGCGCCGGGTGGTGCGCCGGGCGCACCCGGGCTGCCGACGCCCGCTGACGGGTGGTCAGCGGTGGTGGGCGGGCAGCTCGCCCTGGGCGGTCTCGACGGACCGGTGCAGGTCGTGGCCGGCCTCGGCGGCGGCGCCCGCGGTGGCGGCCAGGCAGCCCGCCAGGGCCAGTGCGGCCACCGCCCGCAGCGCCCGGCGGTGCGGGGGCGCGGGCGACAGCAGGGCGCGGACCCGGCGGGGGACGGGGCCGGTGGCGGCGCCCGGGGCCAGGCGGGGGCGCGGACCGGCCGGGGCGCGGGCGGCGGCCAGCGCGGCCCGGCCGATCGCGCGGGCGGTCACCGCCCGGTCGCCGACCTCGGCGGCGGCGCACTCGTCCGCCCAGCGCTCCAGGTGGTAGCCGAGCGCCGGGCCCAGCGAGCGCAGCGCCGGGTGGCAGGCGGCCGCGTACTCGGCGGCGGCCAGCAGCAGGTGGTGACGGCCGGCCAGGTGGGCCCGCTCGTGGGCCAGCAGCGCGACCCGCTCGGGGGCGCTGAGCGCGGCCAGCATGCCGGTGGTGGCGACCACCCGGTGCGGGCGGCCGGGCAGCGCGTAGGCGTCGGCCCGGTCGTCGCTCAGCACGGTGAGCGCGGGCGACCGGTCCGGCCGGTGCAGCAGGGTGCGCAGGCCCGACGGTCCGTCACCCGTCGCGGCGCGGGCCCGGCGCAGGTCGACGAGCTGCCGGCGGACGGTGCGGGCGCCCAGTGCGGCGATCACCAGCAGCGCCAGGCCGGCCGTCGCCGAGGCGGGCGCCCACTCGGCCCCGCCGGGCGCGGAGGGGCGCAGCAGCGCGGGGGAGAGGTGGGCCAGCGCCGCCGCGTACGGCAGGTGCAGCAGCCCGGAGGCGGCGAGCAGGCCGAGCGAGGCCAGCGCGGCGCCGCCGAGGGCGACCGCGGTGGCGGCGAGGGTGAGGGCGGCGGCGCGCGGGGCGAGCTGCTCGGCCAGCCGGCGGGCCAGCGGGGCGGCCAGCAGCGGCAGCAGCAGCGGCGCCCAGACGGCGAGGGTCACGGGCGCTCCCGAAGAGGCTGCGCCCTCACCACCAGGGGCGCGGGGAGAACGCGGTGCCCGCACAGCCAGGGGCGGGGGGAACTGCGCGAGGCGGAAGGCATCGCGGGGCAAGGTCGCGCCGTGGGCAATGACGTGCCGCTCGTCGCGATCTGAACGCTGTGCCTGGCTGGTCGCGCAGTTCCCCGCGCCCCCGGTTGTGCAGGCCCTGGTTGGTTGCTGTGCAGCAAGAGGGTCATGTCGGCTCTCCGAGGAGGTCGCGGAGCAGGCGCTCGTCGGCGTCGGACAGGTCGGAGACGAAGCGGGCGAGCACGGTGGAGCGGTCCCGGCCGCGGTCGAGTTCGCTGCGCATCCGGCGGGCGGCGAGGCCGTCGGCGTCCGGCACGGTCGGGGTGTAGGCGAAGGCCCGGCCGGCCTTGCTGCGGGCGACGGTGCCCTTCTCGTGCAGCCTGGCCAGGATGGTGGCGACCGTGGTGCGGGCCAGGTCGGCGTCGACGGCGTCCTGCACCTGCTGCGGGGTGAGGGGGGTGCCGGCGGCCCAGAGCGCGGCCAGCACCTGGGCCTCGAGTTCGCCCGCCGGTCGACGGGCGGGTGAATCCGTCATGTCGCGAAAACCTCCGGCATTCGTCTACAGTCCAGTGGACGTCTACACCAATGTAGACGGTGGGGCGGTCCCCCGTGCGGACACCCCAACGTAACGGGAGGTCCGCCAGCCTTGCCCCTGACCCTGCCCCTCGGGGCGGCGACTGCGCCGCACCAGGTGTCCGTTCTGGTACATGTTGTCCCTGTGATCCCGAATGTTCATCCCTCCGCCCGCCTGCTCGCCTACGACGGCAGCGGCATCGACGGCGGCCTC
Organism: Streptomyces sp. TLI_171; assembly: GCF_003610255.1. Taxonomy (GTDB): domain Bacteria; phylum Actinomycetota; class Actinomycetes; order Streptomycetales; family Streptomycetaceae; genus Kitasatospora. The sequence continues at coordinate 5,629,956 of NZ_RAPS01000001.1, forward strand.
TACAGCCGGATCAACGGGTGGGCCCAGGCCGCGCCGCACTGGCTCGACCAGCTGGTCAGGCTCTGGTCGGCGCTCGGCCTCGCGGTCTTCGCCCTGCTGATGGTGTGGGCCTGGTGGCGGGCCCGGGCCGCCGACTCGGCGGTGATGGCCCGGGTGCTCGCCTCCCCGCTGATCGTGATCGCCGCGTACGTGGTCAACTCGGCGCTCAAATCGGTGGTCGAAGAGGTCCGGCCGTGCCGGCAGCTGGCCGGCACGGTGGCCCTGGAGGCCTGCCCCGGTCCCACCGACTGGTCGTTCCCCAGCAATCACACGGTGATCGCGTTCGCCGCCGCCACCGCGCTCTGGTTCGCCGACCGGCGGCTGGGGTGGATCGCCGCGCTCGCCGCCGTGCTGATGGGCGCCTCCCGGGTCTGGGTCGGCGCGCACTACCCGCACGACGTGGCGGTCGGCGCCCTGGTCGGGGTGCTGGTGGCGATCCCGCTCGCGCTGCTCGCCGGACGGGTCGCGCCGCTGGTCGACCGCCTCCGGATCGGCCGGCTGGCCCCCGTGCTGGGGGCCGGCGCGGCCTGATCGGTCGGGGCCGGTCGGCCTCTTGTGCGGCCGCGCCGCGCAGGGAGAGCATGTGAGCCGGGCAGGGGTGGACTCCCCGCCCGGCTCGGTGTTTTCTGCAGCTCTGCGGAGGGACGCGCCATGCCGTACCGACTCGACGTCATCCAGGGGAACTGGCCCGCGGACGAGCTCGGGAAGGGGGTGGAGGGCCTGCTCGCGGACAGCACGGTGCTCAGCCTGGCCACGGCGGGCCACGAGCGCGGGCCGCACGCCAACCTGGCCTTCTACGCCTTCGACGCCGAGCTGGTGCTGTACTTCGTGAGCGAGCGCTCCACCCGGCACAGCCTGCTGCTGGCCGAGGACGCCCGGGCCGCCGGCACCGTGCACCTGCCGCCGCCGGTCTTCGGCGAGCAGCTGCGCGGCATCCAGCTCAGCGGCAGCGCGAGCGAGGCCTGGGGCCGGCAGGCCGAGGCCGCGCTGGCCGCCTACCGGGGCCGCTACCCGGACTTCGCCACCGACCCCGAGGTGCGCGAGCAGTTCCTGGCCGGGCGGGGCGCGGCAGCGCTGTACCGCTTCCAGGTGGAGGAGCTGACCGCCGTGGACGAGCCGCGCTTCGGCCGCCGCAACTACCTGCACGCGAAGGTGGTGCGCTGACGGTCCGTCGGGCCCCGAGCGCGGACATCCGGGCCGAGGTTGGCCAAGGTTGTATGGACAACTCTTGCGGTCGGTTCACCTCGCCGACGCGAGGTGGACGACCTGCGGCCACCTCGACGCCGGAGCCTGTCCGCATGAGAGTCATCGTCGTAGGAGCAGGCGTGCTCGGCAGCATGCACGCCTGGCAGGCCGTCGAGCGCGGCCACGAGGTCGTCCACCTGGAGCGCGAGAGCGAGGCGCGCGGCGCCTCCGTCCGCAACTTCGGCCTGGTCTGGGTCAGCGGGCGCGCCGCCGGGGAGGAGCTCGAGGTCGCGCTGCGCGCCCGCGAGCTGTGGGAGCGGATCGGCGAGCGCGTCCCCGGTCTCCGGTTCCGGCCCAACGGCTCGCTCACACTCGCCCGCACCGAGGCCGAACTCGCGGTCGCCGAAGCCGCGGTGAAGCTCCCCGACGCCGAGGCCCGGGGCTACCGGCTGCTCGGCCCCGACGAGGCCCGGGCGCTCAACCCGGCCCTGCGCGGACAGTTCCTCGGCGCCCTGCACTGCTCCCGGGACGCCGCCGTCGAACCCCGGGTCGCCCAGCCCGCGCTGCGCGCCGCGCTGGAGGCCAGTGGCCGCTACACCTTCCTGCCCGGACGCGAGGTCCGCGAACTGGTCGGCGACCACGCCGTCCGCGACGACCACGGGCAGCTGCACCGAGGCGACCTGGTGATCCTGTGCACCGGCGCCTGGCTCGGCGGGCTGGTCCGCGAACTCGCCCCCGACCTGCCGGTCCGCCGGGTCCGCCTGCAGATGATGCAGACCGACCCGCTCGGCGAGACCCTCACCACCTCGGTCGCCGACGGCGACTCGTTCCGCTACTACCCGGCCTTCGCCGGCCCCGAGCTCGACGCCCTGCGCGCCGCCCAGCCGCAGCCGCCGGTCGCGGACGAGCACAAGATGCAGCTGCTGATGGTGCAGCGCCAGGACGGCGGCCTCACGGTCGGCGACACCCACGAGTACGACCAGCCGTTCGGCTTCGACGTGGTCGAGGACCCGTACGAGCACCTGGCCGGCGTCGCCGAGGAACTGCTCGGCCGCCCGCTGCCGAAGATCCGCCGCCGCTGGGCCGGGGTCTACGCCCAGTGCACCGACACCACCCGGGTGGTGCACCGCCAGCAGGTCGCCGCCGGCGCCTGGCTGGTCACCGGCCCCGGCGGCCGCGGCATGACCTGCTCCCCGGCCATCGCCGAGGCCACCGCCGACGCCGCCGGCCTCTGAGCCACCCGAGTGACCGTCAACTCCGTTCGACCGCAAGGGCAGACAATGACCACGCACGATGTGACCCTGGTGGTGCTCGACATGGCCGGCACCACCGTCGCCGACGACGGCCTGGTGGAGCTCGCCTTCGCCGCCGCCGCCCGCTCGCAGGGCGTCGAGACCGGCAGCCCCGAGCACGCCGCGATGCTGGAGCACGTCCGCGCCACCATGGGCGAGTCCAAGATCTCCGTCTTCCGCCACCTGTTCGGCGAGGAGGATCGCGCGCAGCACGCCAACCTGGCGTTCGAGACCGCGTACGACGACCTGGTCGGCCAGGGCCGCTGCGAGGCGCTGCCCGGCGCGGCCGAGGCGATCGCCGAACTGCGCGGCCAGGGCCGGAAGGTGGCGCTCACCACCGGCTTCTCCCGCACCACCCAGGACCGGATCCTGGCCGCGCTGGGCTGGCAGGACATCGCCGACCTGACGCTCTGCCCGGCCGAGGCCGGCCGCGGCCGGCCCTACCCGGACATGGTGCTGGCGGCCCTGCTGCGCACCGGCACCGACTCGGTGCGGCAGATCGCGGTGGCCGGCGACACCGGCTACGACATGCTCACCGGCGCCCGGGCCGGCGCCTCGGTGGTGGCCGGCGTGCTGACCGGCGCGCACGACGAGGCCCGGCTGCGCGCCGACGGCGCCACCCACGTGCTCGCCTCGATCGCCGAGCTCCCCGCGGTGCTGAAGGGCTGACCCCGCCCGGTTGTCCGCCGGACGGCCCCGGGCGACGCCCCCGGGGCCGTACGGTGCTGGCCTGACGGGCATTTGCATGCTTGTCTGATGGCATGTCGGTGTCACTGAGGTCGCTCGGAGTGCTCGCCCTCGGCCTGGTGCTGCTCACCGGCTGCGGATCGCCCGGCTCGGGCGGCGGTGCGGCCTCGCCCAGCCCCAGTCCCAGCCCGAGCAGCGCCGAGCCGAGCGGGAGCGCCGTGCCCAGCAGCCCGAGCCCCACGCCGTCCCCGACGCCCCCGCCCACGCCCTCGCCGACACCGTCGCCGACCCCGACCCGGGACGCCGCCGAGCTCGCCGGGCAGCGGATCGTCTACTCGTACCCCGGCACCGTCGTCCCCGCCGAACTGCTGCAGCGGGTCCGCGAGGGCCGGGTGGCCGGGGTGATCTTCTTCGCCGAGAACGTCGGCAGCGACGCCGCCGCGCTGAGCACCGCCGTCGAGGAACTGCGGCAGGCGGAACAGCACAGCCCGCACCCCCGCGCGCTGCTGCTGATGACCGATCAGGAGGGCGGCCTGGTCCGGCGGGTGCCCGGCGGGCCCGCGCAGTCCGCGAAGGACGTCGGCCGCTCCGCCGACCCGGTCGGCGACGCCACCCGCACGGGCAGGCAAGCCGCCGCCGCGCTCGCCGCGTTCGGCCTCAACCTCAACCTGGCGCCCGTCCTGGACGTCTACCGCACGCCCGGCGACTTCGCCGACAGCGCCCAGCGCTCCTACAGCACCGACCCCGCCACCGTCGGCAAGCTCGGCTCCGCCTTCATCAAGGCCCAGCAGGGCGCCGGCGTCGCCGCCACCGCCAAGCACTTCCCGGGCCTGGGCAGCGCCGCCACCGGGGCCAACACCGACGAGGAAGCCGTCACCCTGACCACCTCGCTGGACCAGCTGCGCACCGTCGACGAACGCCCCTACCGGGACGCCGTCGCCGCCGGCGTCAAACTGGTGATGCTCTCCTGGGCGGTCTACCCCGCGCTCGACCCCGGCCACCCCGCCGGGATGTCCACCGCCGTGGTCCGGGACGAACTCCGCGGCCGCCTGGGCTTCCGCGGCGTCACCGTCACCGACGCGCTGGAGGCCAAGGCACTGGCGCCGGTCGGCGGCACCACCCAGCGCGCCCTGGCCGTCGCGCACGCCGGCGTCGACCTGATCCTCTGCTCGGCCCGCGACGTCGGCCAGGGCGACCAGGCCGCCGCCGCGCTCGCCGCCGCCCTCGGCTCCGGTGAACTCGACCGGGCCGAGTTCACCGCCTCCGCGGACCGGGTCGACGCGCTGCGCGACTCGCTGAAGTGACGGTCAGCGGAAGGCGAGGGCGATCAGGGCCACGCCGACGGCGACGAACAGCCCCAGCCGGAAGGCGGCGACGCGCAGCGGAATCTCCGGCTCCCGGTGCTCGCTCGGGGTGAGCGGCGGTCGGTCCCGGGCCGGCCGCCGCGGCAGTGCGGCCATCCGGCGCACCGGTAGCGGGGAGGCCACCGTCGCTGCGTCGTCCGGGTGTTCGGGCCAGCTCGGCGACGCGCCGGTCGCCTCCCGGTACAGGCCGGCCAGGCGGCGCCGGGCCACCGCGGTCGGCGGCGGGTTGTGCGCCGGGTCCGGCCAGCGCAGCATCGCCAGCCGGCGTGCCGGATCGCGGAACCGCCACTCGAAGGCCATGAGCTCGTAGGCGGTCAGCGACTCGTCCAGGAAGTTCCACCGCCCGGCCTCCTCGAAGTGGCAGTGCCACCGCGACCGGAACGGCGGCTTCCGACTGTCGGGATCCGGGTAGGAGTAGGCCGCCGCCAGCGCGTGACGCACCGCCAGATCGGCCGGGAAGCTCGACAGCAGCCCGCGCAGCCGTCGCCGGGCCACCTCCACCCGGCCGTCCCGGAGATCGGCCGCGGTCTTCGCCAGCGTGGATTCGACGCTCATGGCCCCGGATCGTGGCCGCCCACCGGACGTCGCGTCAACCGCGTTTCGGCAGGTGGGGCGGAGGGGGCCGGGGTCAGTGCGAGGAGCGGAGGTTGAGCAGGACCACGCCGACGATCACCAGCGCGATGCCGCACCACTGGAGGCGGCCCAGGGACTCGTCGAAGAAGGTCGCGCCGATCGCGGCGACCGCCGCGGTGCCCGCGCCGGACCAGACGGCGTAGGCGACGGAGACCGGGATGTGCTTGAGGGCGCGGCCGAGCAGGGCGAAGGAGAGGACGTAGCCGGCGGCGACGGCGAGGCTCGGCCAGAGCCGGGAGAAGCCGTCGGTGAGCTTGAGCAGGCTGGTGGCGCAGACCTCGCTGGCTATCGCCAGGGCGAGCAGCAGGTACGGCATCAGGCGGCGGTGAGCGAGGAGAGGAAGCCGAGGTCGGCCTGCTCCAGACTGGCCAGCACGGTGATGCCGTCGGCGGCCGGGATCGGGACGGCGGACGGCACCGCGAGGACCGCGCAGCCCGCCGCGCGGGCCGAGGCGACGCCGGTCGGGGTGTCCTCGACGGCGACGCAGGCGGCCGGGGCGAGGCCGAGCCGGTCGGCCGCGGTCAGGTACGGGTCGGGCGCGGGCTTGGTGCGCGGGGTGTCCTCGGCGGCGAGCGTGGTGGTGAACCAGTGCCGGCCGAGCGAGTCCAGCACCAGGTCGACCACCCGGCGCGGGGACGCCGAGACCAGGGCGGTCGGGACGTGGGCGGCGTGCAGCGCGGTGAGCAGCGCCAGCGCGCCCGGGCGGGGGACGATCTCGGCGGCGACCTTGCCGGCGAAGCTCTCGTTCAGCCGCGACACCAGGTCCGCCTCCGGGCGTGCGGTGCGGCTGGTGCGGTGCAGGTGGGCGGCGGTGTGCTCGACGGCCTGACCGAGGACCTCCGGGAGGTCGGCGTCGGTCAGGGTGAGGTCGAGTTCGGCGGCGAGCTCGGCCGCGGCCTGCCACCACAGGTGCTCGGTGTCGACCAGGGTGCCGTCCATGTCGAACAGGACGGCGGAGGGGCGGGATGCAGGCATGGCGGTACCTTACGGTGGATTTCGGGCGCGGCCGGGGGTGCGACGGGGCGGGGCCGGACGGCCGCGGGCCGTCGCCCTCCGGGGCACGCAGGCGCCCGCGCCCCGGGCGGGGCGCGGGAGTTGACGTCAGCTCGGGTTCGTCGCGCGGTCGACGAGGACGGGGCGGGCGGGGAGGGTCAGGGTGGCGCGGGTGCCGACGGGGAGGGTGGCGGCGGCCTCGGTGGGGAGGTCGGACTTGATCTCGGTGCCGTCGGCGAGGCGGACGGTGAGCCGGGTGACGGCACCGAGGAAGGAGGCGGCGACCACCTGGGCGGGGCCGTCGTCGGAGGGGGCGAGTTCGACGTTCTCGGGCCGGACCAGCACGTGCAGGTCGCCGTCGGCGGGCAGCGCGCCGTCCACCGGGTGGCGGCGGCCGAGCACCTCGACCTCGCCGTCCCCGGCCCGGGTGCACCGGATGCGGCTCATGGTGCCGACGAACTCGGCGACGAACGCGGTGGCCGGGCGGGAGTACAGCTCCGAAGGGGCGGCGCACTGTTCGAGCCGCCCGGCGCGGAGCACGGCGACCCGGTCGGCCATCGAGAGGGCCTCCTCCTGGTCGTGGGTGACGAACAGGGTGGTGATGCCGAGTTCCTGCTGGAGGCGGCGGATCTCCTCGCGCAGCGACAGCCGGACCTTGGCGTCGAGCGCGGACAGCGGCTCGTCGAGCAGCAGCACCCGCGGCTGCAGGGCGAGCGCGCGGGCCAGCGCGATGCGCTGCTGCTGGCCGCCGGACATCTGGTGCGGGTAGTGGTCGGCGCGCTGCGGCAGGCCGACGAGTTCCAGCAACTCCTGGGCGCGCCTGCGGCGTTCGGCCTTGCCGGCGCCGCGCATCCGCAGGCCGAAGGCGACGTTGTCGGCGGCGGTGAGGTGCGGGAAGAGGCTGTACGACTGGAACACCATGCCGGCGTCGCGCTTGTGGGCGGGGATCCGGGTGATGTCCTCGCCGTCGACCAGGACCTCGCCGGAGTCGTGGGTCTCGAACCCGGCGAGGATGCGCAGCGCGGTGGTCTTGCCGCAGCCGGACGGGCCGAGCAGGGCGAGGAGTTCGCCCGGACGGACCGTCAGGTCGAGGCCGTCGAGGGCGGTGGTGGTGCCGAACTGCCGCCGCAGCGAGCGGAATTCGACGGTGGCGCTGGTGGCGGGGGCGACGGTGGCGGTGCTCATGGGTGGTCTCCGGGAAGGCTCAGGAGGTGGCGGCGGTCTTGTGGCGGCGCTCCCGGCCGGCGGCGGCCAGCAGGAGCAGCAGCACCCAGGTGATCAGCAGGCTGAGCACGGACACCGCGACGGACATCTGGCCCTGGCTGTTGCCCACGGAGTAGATCCACACGGCGAAGGGCTGGTAGCCGAGGATCGAGGCGGTGGTGAACTCGCCGAGGACCAGGGCCAGGGTGAGGAAGGCGGCGTTCAGCAGCGCGCCTCGCAGGTTCGGCAGGACCACCGAGACGACGGCCCGCGGCCAGCTCGCCCCGCAGTTGCGGGCGGCCTCGACCAGGGTGGGCACGTCCACGGCGCGCAGGCCGGAGTCCAGGGCGCGGTAGGCGAGCGGCAGCGCCATCAGCACGTAGGCGACGACCAGCACCAGCGGGAACTCGGGCTGCTGGACGAACACGAAGGTCTGGAAGAACGGCGTGTCCATCAGGTAGTCGGGGCCCCAGCGGAGCACGCCGATCAGGCCGGCGGTCAGCGCGACCGGCGGCACCACCAGCGGGAGGGTGCAGACCACTTCGAGCACCGGGCGCAGCCGCGGCGAGCCGATCCGGACCGCGATCATCGCGGGCACCAGCAGGAGCAGCAGCACCACCACGGTGACGGCGGCGAGTTCCAGGGTGAGCACCAGGCTGTCGGTGAAGCCCTCGGCGGACAGCAGGCCGGTGTACGCCTCGAAGGAGATGCCGTCCCGGTCGTCGATCGAGAACCACACCGAGGCGGCCATCGGGACCAGGAAGTACAGGCCGGCCAGCAGCAGTACGGCCCCGCGCCAGACCCGCAGACGGGAGATCAGCTGAGCCATCGGGCACTCCGGCGCTGGAGGGGCAGGTAGACGGCCATCACGAGGACGGCGACGATGATCATGTCCAGGCTGAGCGCCAGCGCCAGGTTGCCCTGGCCGACCAGCACGTTGCCGGACAGCGCGTCGGCGATCTGACGACTGATCAGCGGGACGGTCGCGCCGACCATCGCGGCGGCGGTGGCGTACGCGGCGAACGCCGAGCCGAACAGCAGCACGAAGCCGCCGAGCAGCGAGGGGAACAGGATCGGCAGCGCGATGTGCCGCCAGTACTGCAGCGTGGTGGCCCGGTTGTTCTGGGCGGCCTCGCGCCACTGGACCCGCAGGCCCTCCAGCGCGGGCGTGATGGTGAGCACCATCAGCGGCACCAGGAAGTACAGGTAGGTGACGGCCAGGCCGGTGAAGCTGTACAGCGACCAGCCGTGGTCGGTGAGGTGGAACATCCGGGTCACCTCGCCTGCGTTGCCGAGGGTGGCGACGAAGGCGAACGCCAGCGGCAGTCCGCCGAAGTTGGCGAGCACGCCGGAGGCGGTCAGCACCGCCTCGCGCAGCATCCGGAACCGGGAGGTCAGGACGGCCTGGGCGATCGGCACGCCGAGCACGGTGCCGATCAGCGCGGTGAGCGCGGACAGCTTGATGCTCGACAGCAGCGCCGTCCAGTACGCGCCCTGCACCGAGTCGGTGAGGTTGGCGGTGGTGAACGCGCCGGCGCCGGTCTCCGCGTCGCTGGAGACGGTGAACGCCCCGGTGACGATGGCGACGGCCGGCAGGCCGAAGCCGATCAGGAAGAACGCCAGCAGCGGCACGGTGGCCAGCCAGGAACCGCCGCGCAGCAGGCGGCGCCCGACGGGCGGCGGGGCGGGGGAGGAGGTGACGGGGCCGGGAGCCCCCGGGCCGCCGCTGGTCTCAGCGGCGGCCGGGGTCGGCACCGGGGTGGGAGCCGTGGTCATGTCGGTGATCAGCCCGCGATCGCCTTGGCCCAGTTATCGGTCACGACCTTCTTGGCCGCGTCGATCTGCTCCGAGGTCGGGAAGGTGGTGAAGGGCTTCTCGACGACCGGCAGCTTGGCCGCGGCGGTGGCGTCCAGGGTGCCGTCCTTCTTCATGGCGTCGAACAGCGCCGGGGTGGCGTAGCCGCCCAGGAAGCCGTTCTGGCCCTCGGCCGAGTACAGGTACTCCATCCACAGGCGGGCGGCCGCCGGGTGCGGGGCGTCCTTGTTGACGGCCTGGTTGTAGAACTGGGCGTAGGAGCCGTCGGCGGGGACGGCCACCTTCCAGTCGATGCCCTTGCCCTTGAACTCGTCGGTGTAGCCGGCGTTCAGGTACGACCAGTCGATCGAGATCGGGGTCTCGCCCTTCTCGATGGTCGCCGGGGTGGACTCGACCGGGTTGAAGTTGCCGGACTGCTTCAGCTTGGCGAAGAAGTCGATGCCGGGCTGGATGGTGTCCAGCGAACCGCCGTTGGCCAGGGCGGCCGCGTACACGCCGCCGAACGCCGAGCCGGACTTGGTCGGGTTGCCGTTCAGCGCGACCTGGCCCTTGTACTCGGGCTTGAGCAGGTCGGCGAAGGTCTTCGGGCAGTCGGCGACCTTCTTGGCGTCGCAGCCGATCGAGATGTAGCCGCCGTAGTCGTTGACCCGCAGGCCGGCCGGGTCCTTCATGGTGTCGGGGATCTTGTCGAAGTTCGCGACCTTGTAGGGGGCGAGGATGCCCTCCTTGGCGGCGGACAGCGCGAAGGCCGAGCCCAGGTCGACGGTGTCGGGGGCGCGGTCCTGGCCCTTGCGGGACTTGATCGCGTTGATCTCGTCCTGGCTGGAGCCGTCCGGGTTCTCGTCCTCGATCTCGATGCCGTACTTCGCCTTGAAGTCGTCCATCAGCTTGCCGTAGTTGGCCCAGTCACGGGGGAGGGTGATGACGTGCAGCTTGCCCTCCTTCTTCGCGGCGGCGACCAGGCCGTCCATGCCGCCGAAGTCGGCCAGCGAGGTCGCGGTCCTCGCGTCCTTGGCACCGCCCTTGGCGGCGTCGCCGGACTTGGTGGTCGAGCCGGCGGAGCCGCAGGCGGAGAGGGAGAGCGCGGCAGCGGTCAGCACGGCCGCGAAGGCGGCGGCGCGGTGGCGGTGCACGGTCACGGGAGGGTCTCCTGAAGGAAGTGGAGCTGCAGAGATCACGGGAGGTGTTCGATGCCCGGCGCGGTCCTGTCCTGACCAAGTTGGCCAGCCAACTTCCGGCGCCGTGAGCAAGTACGCCCGAGCCCGGTGACGGGAAAGTGAACGGACGGCCCAGTACGGGGGTCGGCTGCGGGAACGGTCGCGCCCCGGTCGGGCCGGGGTGGGGGCAGCGGCTACAGTCAATGGTGTACGCGCGATCACGCCGCGGACACATCCCAATCTCCCTACCAGCCAAGGGACATCGACGCACGTGGCACTCGATCAGGACCGCGCCGCCGGCTCGCTCTACCGCAAGGTGGCCGCCGACCTGCGCGAGGCGATCACCTCCGGATCGTTCGGCGACGCCGGGCGCCTGCCGGCCGAGGGCGCCCTCGCCGAGCAGTACGGCGTCTCCCGCGGCACCGTCCGGCAGGCCCTCGCCATGCTGCGCGCCGACGGACTCGTCACCTCCCGCCGCGGCACCCGCCGGGTGGTGCTCGGCAGCGCCCGCGTCCAGTCCTTCTCCGAACTGCTCTCCTTCACCCACTGGGCCCGCTCGATGGGCGAGGAGCCCGGCGGCCGGCTGGAATCGCTGATCCGGCGCCCCGCCGACGCCGCCGAACGCGAGCAACTGCGCCTGGAGCCCGGCACCGAGGTGTACGTGACGCTCCGGCTGCGCACCCTCTCCGGCACCCCCGTGATGGTCGAGCGCACCGTCTACCCGCCCCGGGTCGGCGAGTTGGTCGCCCAGCTGCCGCCCGACGTGGTCTCGCACACCGAACCGCTGCGCGAGCACGGCATCCTGTTCACCGACGCCGACCACACCATCGACGTGGTCGCCGCCAACGCCGACGACGCCCGGCTGCTCACCTGCCGCCGCGGCAGCCCGCTGCTGCGCGAGAAGCGCCGCACCACCGACCCCACCGGCACCCCCGTCGAGTGGTCCCAGGACCGCTACCTGCCCGGCACCGTCGCCTTCTCCATCCACAACTCCCTGGCCTCGTCGGCCCTCTCGCGGCACGCCCGGGACGACGACTGAAAACCGGATGCCGCCGCCGCCCGCCGGCGGACACAATCGCCGGATGACCGACATCGCACGCCTCGACCCGGCCGGCCTGCACCCCACCTCCGGGTACGCGCACATCACGGTGGTGGAGGCCGGGCGCACCGCGCACCTGGCCGGCCAGTGCCCGCTGGACAGCACCGGGACCCTGGTCGGCGCGGGAGACCTGGACGCCCAGATCGACCAGGTGGTGGCCAACTCGATGCTGGCGCTGGCGGCGATCGGCGTCGGCCCCGAACGGGTGGTCCGCTCGGTGGTCTACGTGGTCAGCGACCGGAGCGCCGTCCTCGCCGCCGCCTGGCACCGCCTGGCCGCCTCCCCGCTGGCCCCGGCTCTCACCACCGCCTCCACCCTGCTGGGCGTCACCGCCCTCGGCTACACCGGCCAACTCGTCGAGATCGACCTGACCGCCGCCCTGCCGGGCTAACTGCGCGTCAGCACGGTCTCGGTCCAGCGCCGCAGCTGCGCCAGCAGCGTGCTCAGGCGGCGGACGCCGCCCGGGAAGGCGGGCAGCAGCAGGACGGCGGGCAGGCAGGCCGCCGTCACCATCACCACCGGCAGCAGGGCCAGCGCCACGATGACCGGGCGCTGGCAGGCGGCCAGTTGGCGGACGACTCCGATGAACATCAATGCCTCTTTCGCTGCGGGCCGTTGAAGGTTTCTCCTACTCTTCGACGCAGGCCGCGGGTTGCACCAGGCGCAACGGATTGCCAATGCCCGGCAACGGCCGGGAGGGGAGCCCGTGACACTCGAACCGCAGGGCGGGGAGCCGGAGGTGACCGCCTTCGTCGCCTTCCTCGACCAGCTGTTCCACGCCCTGGGCATCTCGCTGACCCGGTACGCCGTCCGCTGCAACCGCGACAAGGGCAGCGTCTCCCGCTACCTGAGCGGCGCGCGGATCGCCCCGAAGGACTTCGTCGACGAACTGCTGCGCCAGGTCGCCGAAACCACCGGTCGGGCGGTCTCCCCGGACGTCCAGCAGCACGCCCACCGGCTGCGGATGGCGGCGTTGCGGGTGCGCAACGCCTCCCGGCACGAGGTGGAGGAACTGCGCGACCGGCTCGGCGCGGCCGAACGCGAACTCCAGCTCGCCGGCGTCCGGGAACGCGCCCTGCTGCGCTCCCTGGAAGCCACCGAGGCGCAGGCCGCACACGCCGAACAGCGCTACCGGCAGCTGGAGACCGACCGGGCCACCGCCCACTACGAGGCCGGTCCCGGCGAGCTGGAGCGCCGGCCGGAGGGCCCGGACACCGAATTCGCCCGGGAGGAACTGCGCGCCCTGAAAACCGAGTTGGACCTGCTGCGGGCCGAACTCGCGCGGGCCCGGACGCTCCGTCACGAAGCCGAGGAGCGGTGCCTGCGGCTGGAGGCCCGGCTGCTCGCTGCCGAAGCCGCCCTCGCTGCCCAACGCGCCCGCCACGAGCGGGAGTTCAGCTACCGGGCGGAGCTGGAGTCGCCCGGCGCGGTGCTCACCCGGGAGTTCGGGTTCCGGGTCGGCACGACCCCGGACCCGGAGACCACCGCCGCGGAGCTGTGCGAGGTGTTCGTCCCCGGCTGGGCGGACGGCGCGGCCGTCGACGTGCGGGCCGGGTTCGTCGACGACGACCGGCCGCCCGACGGCTGGGGCCCGGCCACGGTGGTTCTGCAACGGCTGGGCGTGACCGGCGGATTCGGCGGGCCGGCCGCGGGCGGCCCGGTGGCGCTGCCCCGGACCCTGGTGGAGCGGGTCCTGCGGGAGGGCGTGCCGGTGCTCGCGCCGCCGGTGGAAGGGGGCGCCCCGGTGCTCGCGCTGCCGCTGGCCGTCCGGGGCGAGGTCTTCGGGGTGCTCCAACTGGCCTGCGGGAGCGCCCGGTCGGCCTACGGGAGGTCCGAGATCGAGCTGCTGGCGGGACTGGCCGAGCGCGGCGCGCTGCTGCTCGACAGCGCCCGGATGCACCGGGAGGAGCCGCGGCTGGCGAGGGCGCTCCAGCGGTCGATGATCCCGATCGGCCTGCCGCGTACCCGCGGTGTCCGGCTGGCCCACCGGTTCCGGCCGGGCGAGCACCGGGCCGGATCCGGCGGCGACTGGTTCGACGCCGTCCCGCTGCGCGGCAACCGGGTGGCGCTGGTGGTCGGCGACGTGATGGGACACGGCCTGCCCGCGGCCCAGGCGATGAGCCGGCTCCGGGCCGGGGTGCATGCGTTCGCCCTGCTGGACGTGCCCCCGGGCCAGCTGCTGCGGCATCTGGACAACCTGGTCCACCGGCTCGGCCCGGAGCTGCTCGCCACCTGCCTGTACGCGGTCTACGACCCGGTCGCCCGCACCTGCGAGCTCGCCTCGGCCGGCCATCTGCCGCCCGTCCTGCTGCACCGTGGCGGCGGCTCCGAACAGGTGGACCTCCCCACGAACGCCCCGATCGGCGTCGGCGGAGTGCCGTTCTCCACCCGCACCATCGAGGTGCCGGACGGCTCCACGCTGGTGCTGTGCACCGAGAACCGGGTCGAACTGGCCGCTCAGTGCGCGCGGTTGACCGGATCGGGGTGGACCCCGGAGCAGATCTGCGCGTTCGTCTTCGAGGCGCCGGGCACGGGGGACCGGCGGGACGACCTCGCGGTGCTGGTCGCCCGTTTCGACGGCCTGCCGCGGGCGCGGGAGGCGTCCCACACCTTCGCGCCGCGAGCCGGCGAAGTACCGCGGGTCCGGCACCTGGTGCGGTCGCAACTCTGTTCCTGGGGGCTCGAGTTCGTGGCCGACACCGCAGAGCTGCTGATCGGGGAGCTGATCACGGACGCGGTGGAGGTGGCGCACGCCCCGGTCGAGGTGCGGCTGGTGTGGACCGGCCGCCTGCTGGTGGAGATCGTCGACGACCACCGCGAACTGCCGGTCCTGGAGCACGTCGAACCGCTCGGGGAGGAGGGCTCCGGCCGGGGCCTGGTCCTGGTCAGCAGGCTCGCCGACCGCTGGGGCGCCGAGCACCGGCCGGGCCGCCGGGTGGTGTGGTTCGAACTCGGCTCCGGCGGCGACTAGCGCATCAACTCCAGCAGCAGCGGCCGGAACTCGGCGAACGAAGGGGTCGGGGCGGCCGGGTCCTTGGCGGCCTCGTCCCAGCGGCGGACGGTGACCGCGTCCGCGCCGAACGGGAGGGCGGCGAAGGCGGCGGCCTGCTCCGGGGTGAGCGGGCCGCCCTGGAGCGCGAGGGTGTGCACGGAGGCGGGGGAGAGGCGGTCGACGTAGTCGGGTTCCGCGGTGCACAGGTAGCGCTTGGCCTCGACGTGCAGGCGGACGGGCTCGGTGACGGCGGCCGGGAAGTACCGGGAGAGCCAGGCGGCGGCGGTCTCGCCGTGGCGGTTGTCGGCGCCCGCCATCAACTCCAGCCCGCTGCCGTGGAAGTGGCCGACGTCGTGGAGCAGCGCGGCGGCCACCAGTGCGGGCGGGGCGCCGGCGGCGCGGGCCAGCGCGCCGGCCTGCAGCATGTGCTCGGCCATGGTGACGGCCTCGCCGAGGTACTCGGCGGCGCCCTCGCCCTCGAACAGCGCCTCCAGCTCGTCCAGGGCGGCGGTGTTGCGGCGCAGCACCGAGAGGGTGGAGGAGAGCGAGTCGAGGTCGGCGTAGCAGCCCTGCAGGTGACGGCGGCCGGCCTGCTCGAAGGCGGTGCGGGCGTGCAGCAGGCGGGTGTTGTCGAAGATCAGGCAGTCGCCGGGGCCGAGCCGGAACTCCAGCTGCAGCTCGGGGCGCAGGGTGATCGCGGCGAAGGCGCGGTACGCGGCGTAGAAGGCGTCCAGCTCGGCCCCGACCGGGCCGCGCAGGGTGGAGACGGAGCGGTTGTTGAAGCGGACCTCGCGGATCGCGCCGCGCGGGTCGAGCCCGATCAGCGGCTTCTCGGCGGTCAGGTCGGCGGAGCGGTCCCGGTAGCGGAACGGCACCGGGGTGCGGGTGAGCAGGTCGAAGGCAGCCGGGTCCTGGTCGCGCAGCAGCGCGGCGGCGCGGAAGCCGTCGACCAGGCCGGAGTCGCCGCCGACGGCCTCGTTGGCCAGGCAGTGCAGCAGTTGCAGGGTGGGGACGGGGTCGCGGTACGGGTTGTCGGTGTGCGGGGCGATCGCGACGTCGGTGAACGCCAGGTTGGTCGCCCCGGCCTCCACCCGGACGTCGAACAGCTCGCCGTAGTTGGTCTCCCGGACGTACCCGAAACTCCGTGCCACGGCGAGCACTTCGCCCTCCGCCACCGGGACGCCGCGGAGCACCACGAACCCGGAGCGGCGGACGGCGGCCAGCACCGCGATCTGCTCCTCGGGGTCGGCCAGGTACGCGGCCCAGTCGGCCTCGGGCAGCCCGCGCGCCCAGTCGGCGGCCTGCCACAGGTGCTTGGCGTGCTCGGTGCGGTGGTCGCCGTCCTCCTCCGCACCGTCCCGGCCGGCCGGGTAGTGCGAGCGGTGCCCGTCGGACCAGAGCACGGTCAGACCGGTGGCGTCCTCGGTGGCCTCGGTGGCGGCCAGGTCGTCCGGCAGGTCGTTGATCTGGAACCGCTTCTGCCCGCTGCGCGGGTCGCGGCACTCGGTGCACGGGCAGTTGTCGCGCAGCCAGTACGGGTTGGGCACGGACACGGCGCAGCCTCCAGTTGTACAGCCAACTTTTCAGGGGCTGCTCAGCCAAGTGCCCGTTCGCGTCCACCGGTCGCCTGAGCGGTGAACGCCGGGCCACCGTCGGCTGAACGATGTCCCCGCGGCGCGCCGTCCCGTGCCGGTCAGACCGCCCGCTCCCAGGCGGCGGTGGCCGCCGACACCGCCGGGGCGGCCGGGGCTCCGGTGGCCTGGGCCAGTGCCTCCAGGACGGCGATCACCGTCTCGGGGTTCGCCGCCGGGCCGTAGTGGTTGACCCGGAGCATGGTGGCGGAGAGCGGGCCGCCGCCGGCCTGGACCGGCAACTGCGGGGCGCGCCGCCGGACTTCGGCGGCCAGCTCGGCGGCGTCCACCGTGGTGCGCAGCGTGGTGGCGACCGGGGCGGCGTGCTCGGCGGCCGGCACGTACGGGGCCAGCGCGGGGAGGGCGAGGGCGCCCGCGCGGGTGGCGGCGGCCGCGGCCCGGTGCCGGGCGATCACCGCGTCCAGCGTCTCGGCGGCGATCGCGTCCAGGCAGGCGTCCAGCGCGAGCATCTCCAACTGGGCCGGGGCGTGCGGAAGTTGGGTGCGGCCGGCGTCCGTCCAGCGCTCCTTCCAGTCCAGCAGGGAGAGGTAGGAGCGGCGCGGCGCGGCCGGGTTGGCGGCGATCCGCTGCCAGGCCCGCTCGCTCACCGACACCGCGGAGACGCCCGCCGGCCCGCCCATCGCCTTCTGGCCGCCGATCACGCACAGGTCGACGCCCCAGGCGTCGGTGAGCAGCGGCTCGGCGGCCACCGAGGCCACCGCGTCCAGCATCAGCAGCGCGCCGTGCGCCCGCACCACCGCCGCGATCTCCGCGACCGGGTTGGTGTTGCCGGTGGCGGCCTCGGCGTGCACCAGCGACACGAAGTCGATCTCCGGGTACGCCTGCAGCGCCTCGGCGACCCGCGTCGCGGGGACCGCGGTGTCGTACGGCACCGCCAGGTCGACCACCTTGGCGCCGGCGTCCCGCAGCCAGCCGCCGAAGGTCTGCCCGTACGGGCCGGTGACGATGTTCAGCGCGGTGGAGCCGGGGTGCGCGACGCCCTTGATCGCCGCTTCCAGCGGCAGCAGCGCCTCGCCCTGGGTGACGATCACGTCGGCGTCGGTGCGCAGCAGCGCCGCCACCTTGTCCTCGATCGCGGCGAACCGGTCGGCCGTCAGCGGCGGGAGGTCGAGCAGCATGCGGGAAGGGCCTTTCGTGAGCGGAGGGACGCCGCCGTCCAGTCTGCCCCAGAACCGTCGGTGCACCCCGCACCACCGCAGGTACAGTGCCTGCCATGACAGACCGCGGGGTGCTGCACATCAGGGGCCGGGTGCTGGTCGGCCCCGAGGACGTCCGGGATGAACTCTGGGCGGTGGACGGGCGGGTGACCTTCGAGCGCCCCGCCGCCGAACCGTCCGCGACCCTCACGGGCTGGGCGATGCCGGGCCTGGTGGACGCGCACTGCCACGTCGGACTGGACGCGCACGGCGCGGTCGACCGGGCCACCAGCGAGAAGCAGGCGCTCACCGACCGGGACGCCGGCACCCTGCTGATCCGCGACGCCGGCTCGGCCGCCGACACCCGCTGGATCGACGACCGCGACGACCTCCCGAAGATCATCCGGGCCGGCCGGCACATCGCCCGCACCCGCCGCTACATCCGCAACTACGCGCACGAGATCGAGCCCGGCGACCTCGCCGCGTACGCCGCCGCGGAGGCCCGGCGCGGCGACGGCTGGGTCAAGCTGGTCGGCGACTGGATCGACCGCGAGGCCGGCGACCTCACCGCCTGCTGGCCCGGCGACGCGCTCGCCGAGGCGATCGCCGCCGCACACGCCGAGGGCGCCCGGGTCACCGCGCACTGCTTCGCCACCGAGTCGCTGCCGGACCTGCTGGCCGCCGGCATCGACTGCGTCGAGCACGCCACCGGCCTCACCGAGGAGTTGATCCCCGCCTTCGTCGAGCGCGGCGTGGCGATCGTCCCCACCCTGGTCAACATCGCCACCTTCCCCGCCCTGGCGGACGGCGGCGAGGCCAAGTTCCCGAGCTGGTCGGCGCACATGCGCCGGCTGCACGCCCGCCGCTACGACACGGTGGCGGCGGCGCACGACGCGGGCATCCCGATCTACGTCGGCACCGACGCGGGCGGCTCGCTCGCCCACGGCCTGGTCGCCGAGGAGGCGATGGAGCTCACCCGGGCCGGACTCACCCCGCTGCAGGCGCTGTCCGCCGCCGCCTGGGCCGCCCGCGAGTGGCTCGGCCGCCCCGGGCTGACCGAGGGCGCCCCCGCCGACCTGGTGGTCTACGCCGCCGACCCGCGCGCCGACCTGCGGGTGCTGGCCGCGCCGACCCACGTCGTGCTCGCCGGACGGGTGGTGTGACGGTGATCCTCGATCCGCAGCAGCGCGCCGAGTTCTGGGCCTCGCTGCCCGAGGGCATCCGGCAGCAGGTCGACGGCTACGTGCTGCAGGACGGCGCGCTGTCCGCGGTCAGGGTGCTGATCGACGTCGGCTTCGTGCGATTCGGGATCGGCGTGGCCTCCGCCCACCTGCTCGTCGGGGACCGCTACCGGGAACTCGGCGACCGGGTCGCCCGCACCCCCGACGGCCCCGTCGACCCCGAGTCGCTGGCCTGGCGCGCCGCCGGGATCGACGACCGGATCCTCGCCGTCGAGGCGGTCTGGGACGGCGACACCGTGCACGACTGGTTCGTCGCCCTGGTCGCGATCGGCGAGGGGAAGGAGCACCACCTCGCCACCCTGTACCGGGGCACCGCCGAGCGCTACCTCGGCTCCGACGACCGGGTCGACGGCCGCCCGCACACCGCGGTCGCCGCCGACCGGATCGGGCGTGCCCTCGCCGAACGGCTCGGCGTGCCCTTCCACTTCGCCAGCCCCGACGAGCCCGACGACGAGGCCCCGCGCTGGGTCCGCCCGACCCCCGGGACCTCGTGAACTCCGGCTGTCGGTGCGGCCGATAGGCTTCCGTCATGGCTGCTCGACCCCTGCACGAAATCGTCGAACCCGGCTGGGCCCAGGCCCTCGCGCCGGTCGCCGGACAGGTCGCCGCGATGGGCGACTTCCTGCGCACCGAACTCGCCGCCGGCCGCACCTACCTGCCGCCCGGCCCGCAGGTGCTGCGGGCGTTCCAGCAGCCGTTCGCGGACGTCAAGGTGCTGATCGTCGGCCAGGACCCGTACCCGACGCCGGGCCACGCCGTCGGCCTGAGCTTCTCGGTCGCCCCGGAGGTCCGGCCGATACCGGCCAGCCTGGTCAACATCTACCAGGAGTACAGCCAGGACCTGGGCTTCCCGCCGCCCGCCAACGGCGACCTCACCCCGTGGGCGGGGCAGGGGGTGCTGCTGCTCAACCGGGCGCTCACCACCCAGACCCGCAAGACCAACGGCCACCGCGGCAAGGGCTGGGAGGCGGTCACCGAACAGGCCATCAAGGCCCTCGCCGCCCGCGGCGGCCCGCTGGTCGCCATCCTGTGGGGCCGCGACGCCCGCGAACTGCGCCCCTGGCTCGGCCAGGTCCCCAGCATCGAGTCCCCGCACCCGAGCCCGTACTCCGCCGCGGGCGGCTTCTTCGGCTCCCGGCCGTTCAGCCGCGCCAACGACCTGCTGGTCCGGCAGGGCGGCAGCCCCGTCGACTGGCGCCTGCCGTAGCCTCCGGGCCGGGCGGACAGCCATTGGCGCGATTCCGACAGCTCGGACCCCGGAACGGTCAGCAGCGAGCGTCAACATCACTCCAACGAGTGAAATGACGCTCTGTGTTGCTGAAGTGACGCAGTGTTCGAGAAGACTGGCGGAAGTCGAGAGCGCGAGTCCCCTCCCCGTGCGAGGCGCCGCTGTGCGGTGGGCCGGGTGAGGTCGCGGGTGCGCTCTGCCAATCACCATCGTGTGGGGGTTTCTGTCATGGCTGCTCTGCCTGTGCGTACTCTGCGTGCCGTCGCCGCGTCGGCGCTGGCCGCGTCCGCGTTGACGGTCGGGCTGCCGCTGCCGGCGGCGGTCGCGGCCGACGGCGGCGGGAGGCCGGGGAAGGCGCGCGCGGTGACGGCCGAACTGGCGTTGAACGTCACGCTGTTGAACAAGGTGAACGTGCCGGTCGACGTGGCGCTGAACCGGGTGGAGTCGCCGGCCCGGCGGGACGGGGCGATGCTCACGGCCACCGTGGACGGGGTGGACGACGGGCGGCCGGTGACGCTGCTGAAGGCGGAGCTCGGCAAGTCGGTGACCACGGTGGACGACCGGCAGGCGTCGGCCTCGGTGAAGCTGGTGGACGCCGACCTGCACGCGCCGGGCCTGCCGCTGACCACGCTGATCGGGCTGGAGGCGATGAGCGCGGAGGTGACCTGCCCGGTGGACGGTCCGCCGACCGCGAACGTGACCGCGCCGGCCCGGCTGACCGTGCTCGGCAAGTCGGTGGCGGTGGGGCTCAACTCGCCCACCCACGTGGAGGTTCCGGCGATCGGCTCGGTGGACCTCGAGTTCGCCAGGAAGACCGTCACCTCCAGCACGGCGGCGGCCTCCGCACTGGAGGTGACGGTGAAGGTGAACCCACTGAACCTGAACGTGGCGAAGGTGGACGGCAAGGTGACGGTGGCCTCGGTGTCCTGCGAGAAGCCGGTGCCGGCGCAGGCCCCGTCCTCCTCGGCGGCGTCCCCGTCGACCTCCGCGGTGGCGCAGAACCGGTCGGCGCCGAAGGCCGCGGAGGAGGAGCTGGCGTACACCGGATCCTCCGGGACGACGGTGCTCGCGGCGGGCGGCGGCACGCTGTTGGTGGCGGGCGGCGCGGCGGTGTGGATGACGCGCCGCCGGCGGGCCGCACACGCCCGGCACCGCTGACCGGACGCCCGTTCCGGCCCTTCCGTCCCGGCGGTGTGTTCGCATCCCGAGACGTGCACTCTCGAACAGTGAGCGTGCCGCTGCGGACCGTTGGTTCACATGGGCGTTACATAGGAGGAACAACCGGGAAACGGCGGCTTGCGACGCTACGCGGGCACCCACCACCCAAGCAGTGAGGTTCACCGCAATGGCAATCAAGGCCGAGTACATCTGGATCGACGGCACCAAGCCGACCGCGAAGCTCCGTTCCAAGACTCGGGTGCTGCCGAACGCGGACAAGATCCCCACCTGGGGCTTCGACGGCTCGTCGACCAACCAGGCCGAGGGCCACGCCTCGGACCGGGTGCTCGAGCCGGTGAAGGTCGTCAAGGACCCGATCCGCGGCGGTGACAACATCCTGGTGCTGTGCGAGGTGCTGGAGATCGACGGCACCCCGCACGAGACCAACACCCGTGCCGCGCTGCGCGAGGTCGCCGAGAAGTACGCCGCTCAGGAGTCGATCTTCGGCATTGAGCAGGAGTACACCTTCTTCAAGGGCTCCCGCCCGCTCGGCTTCCCCGAGGGCGGCTACCCGGCCCCGCAGGGCGGCTACTACTGCGGCGTGGGTGCCGAGGAGGTCTTCGGCCGCGAGATCGTCGAGCTGCACCTGGACCGCTGCATCGACGCCGGCCTGGCGATCTGCGGCATCAACGCCGAGGTCATGCCCGGCCAGTGGGAGTTCCAGATCGGCCCGGTCGACGCGCTGACCGTCTCGGACGACCTGTGGATCGCCCGCTACCTGCTCTACCGCACCGCCGAGGAGTTCGGCATCGACGCCACCCTGGACGCCAAGCCGGCGCGGGGCGACTGGAACGGCGCGGGCGCGCACACCAACTTCTCCACCAAGGCGATGCGCGAGGGCTACGACGCCATCATCACCGCCTGCGAGTCGCTCGGCGCCTCCCAGGAGAAGGTCATGGAGCACGTCAACCAGTACGGTGACGACATCCAGTCCCGCCTGACCGGCAAGCACGAGACCGCCCCGTGGAACGTCTACTCCTACGGCGTGTCCAACCGCGGCGCCTCGGTCCGCATCCCGTGGCAGGTCGAGGTGGAGCAGAAGGGCTACATCGAGGACCGTCGCCCGAACGCGAACGTCGACCCGTACGTGGTGACCCGCCTGCTGGTCAACACCTGCTGCGAGGCCCTGGAGAAGGCCGGCCAGGTCTGATCCGCCGAAGCCGAGCGCAGCGCCCGCCGAGCCCCCGGAAGGGGGATCCGGCGGGCGCTGCCGCTTTTTCGGAGGTTTCCGCCAGGTCACGCCGGTGTGTCGTACGCCTCACATCCGGACGAAGCCGTGGGTGCGCCCGACCGCCACGAACCCCCGCCGGGCGTACCACTGCTGGGGCCAGTCCTCGGCGTCCGCCACCAGGAAGCGCAGCCCCCGCGGCGCGCGTTCCGCGGCCAGCCGCAGCGCGGTGGCGAGCACCGCGTCGGCCAGGCCGCGGCGCTGCCGGTCCTCGGCGGTGGCGAGGTCCTCGATCTGCGCGGTGCCCGCGGCGTCCTGGTACAGGTCCGCCCAGGACCCGATCTCGCCGTCGGCGTCCCGGGCCGCCAGCGTCAGCACCCGCTCCGCGCCCGCCACCCGGGCGGTGCGGCGGTTCACCAGCTGGGCGATCGACTCCTCGGACGCCCACGGCAGCCAGCTGCGCCACTGCCGCTCCAACGCGGGGGCCAGTTCCGCCAGTTCGACCTCCGCCGCGCCGCCGCCGGCCGGCACCGGGCCCCGGTGCACCATCACCACCTCGGCCTCGTGCCGGTACCCCGCCGCCACCAGGCCCGGCGCGAGCGCCGCCCCCGAGGCGTCGTCGAACACCGAGATCCGCCGGTGCCGCAGATGCCCCAGCACCTGCTCGGCCAGCCCCGCCACGTCCACCCCGCTCGGCGGTGCGTCCAGCAGCAGCTGGTTGTGCTCGTGCGAATACTCGAACCGCTCGCTCAGCACCCCGAACCCGCCCGGTACGTCGACCACCTCGGCGGCCTGCCGGCGGGCGAAGCGACGGCGGAACTCCAGTGCGACCCGCAGGTCCTCCTCGAACATCCCGCCATGGTAGGCCGACCCCGCCGAGCGGCCGCGGAGGTTTCCGGCTCGACCCTCCGGCCCGGGGAGACCGGAGGGTGACGGGCACGGACGGCGACGGGCTGACGGCCCGTTACGCCGAGACCATCGGGCGGCCGGACGACGCAGAGCCGCGCGGCTGGATCCTGCGCCGCCTGGGGGAGCAGTACCGGGGCCTGCCGGCGCGGATCAACGGCTGGCCCGAACCGCCGGTGCCGGCGCCGGTCCTGGCCTGGTTCACGGCCGCGCTGCGCGCCACGGCGTGGTGACCGGCGCGGTGGAGCGGGAGCCGGTGCGGTGAGCGCCCGGGGCCCTACCCTGGGGGCATGACCGACACCGCGTCCGTCGACGCCGACTTCACTCCGGAGGAAGTGGCCCGCGGCCGCGCGTTGCGCCGGGCCCAACTGCCGTGGGCGCTGGGCGGGCAGCTGGCCTCGCTGGCGCTCACGGCGGTGCTCGGCTTCACCGCCGCCGGGGCGGGTCTGGTGACGGCGGTCGGCGGCTGGTTCGGCGGCAGTTGGGCGGCCCAGGTGCTGGCCGGGGCGGCGGTGCTGGTGCTGCTGGGCCGGGTGCTGACGCTGCCGTTCTCGGCCCGGGTCCGAGTGGCGCGGTCCGGGTTCGGCCTGGTCACCCAGGGCTGGGCCGGCTGGGCGGTGGACGCCGCCCGGGGCACCGCCGTCACGCTGGCGCTGTTCCTGCCGGCGGCGCTCGGCCTGTACGCGCTGATCGGGTGGTCGCCGGGCCGCTGGTGGGTGCCGGGCGCGGTCGCGGCGGCGCTGCTGACGGTCGCGCTGTCCTTCCTGCACCCGCTGGTGTTCGAGCCGCTGTTCAACCGGTTCTCGCCGCTGCCGGACGGCGAACTGCGCAGCGAGCTTCTGGAGTTGGCCCGCCGCGACGGAATCCCGGTGCGCGAGGTGCTGGTCGCCGACGCCTCCCGCCGCACCACCGCGCTGAACGCGTACGTCTCCGGCTTCGGCCCGTCCCGGCGGATCGTGGTCTACGACACCCTGCTGTCCACCGCCGAGCAGCGCGAGATCGAACTGGTCGCCGCCCACGAACTCGGCCACGTCAAGCACCGGGACGTGGCCACCGGCACCGTGCTCGGCGCGCTCGGCGCCGCCGTGGTGGTGCCGGTGCTCGCCGCGCTGCTGTCCTGGCGGCCGCTGCTGGACGCGGCCGGTGCGGCGAACGCGCAGGATCCGCGCTCGCTGCCGCTGCTGGCTGCCCTGGCCGCCCTGCTCGGTGCGGCGAGCGTGCCCGCGCAGTGCGCCGTCAGCCGCCGGATCGAGGCCCGCGCCGACCGCCACGTCCTCGAACTGACCGGCGACGCGGAGCAGTTCGTCGCCATGCAGCGCCGTCTCGCGGTCGCCAACGTCTCCGACCCGTACCCGCCGCGGGCCCTGGAGCTGCTGCTCGCCACCCACCCCAGCGGCGGTCGCCGGATCGCCGCCGCCCGTGCCTGGCGCGCCGCCCACCCGGCCTGAGCGCGGAAACCCACTGGCGGCCCGGGCCGTCGGTCGGTGAGAATCCGGCAGCATCGCCGCACCACCGGAGGGAGCGCCCCATGACGGCCCGTCCGCTGCTGATGCTGGACGTCGACGGCCCGCTCGCCCCGTACGTCGGCAGCCCGTACCGCCGCCCCGAGGGCTACCTGACCCACCGCGTCGACTCGCGCACCTGGCGGGAGCGGCAGCGCGCGGCGGGCGTGCGCAACCCGAAGCCGCTGCGGGTCTGGCTGCACCCCGGGCACGGGCCCGCGCTGCTGGCCCTGCCGTACGAGCTGGTCTGGGCGACCACCTGGAAGGACGAGGCGAACGAGCACCTGGCGCCGCTCCTCGGGCTGCCCGAACTGCCGTACGTGGACTGGCCGTCGATGCACCAGGGCGACCCGGACGGGCTGCACTGGAAGACCCGCCACCTGGTCGCGCAGGCCGCCGGGCGGCCGTTCGCCTGGGTCGACGACGAGATCGAACCGCGGGACACCGAGTGGATCGCCGCCCACCACCCCGCCCCGGCGCTGACCCTGACCGTCGACCACCGGTACGGGCTGCGGCCCGCCGACTTCGCCGCACTCACCTACTGGGCCGGAAGGATCGAGAGTTGAGAGTCGCCGCACTGCACCGCCACCCCGTGAAGTCGCTGCTCGGCGAGGAGGTCCCGCGGGCCAGGATCGACGTCCACGGCCTGGACGGTGACCGCCGCCGCGCCCTGCTCGACCTGACCACCGGCCGGATCGCCAGCGCCAAGGAACCGCGCAGCTGGCGGCGGCTGCTGACGCTGCGGGCCGAGAGCAAGGACGACGGGGTGCGGATCACCGGCCCCGACGGCGCCGAACTCGACGAGGCCGCGCTCGGCGCCCTGCTGGAGCGGCCGGTCCGGCTGATCGAGCAGCCGCCGCCCGGCGCGACCCTGCGCAGGTCCGTCCCGGAACAGGTGCTGGCCGCCGGGATCGACGCCGAAGTGGAGTACACCGTCCAGGAGTTCGGCCGCGCCGCGGCGCCCGGCAGCTTCTTCGACTTCGCCCCGCTGCACCTGGTCACCACCGCGACCCTGGCCGGCGCCCCCGCCGCCCGCTACCGCCCCAACCTGGTGCTGGACGGCGACACCGAACCCTTCGCCGAGAACGGCTGGGTCGGCCGCGACCTGCACATCGGCCCCGACCTGCGGCTGCGCCTCATCGCCGCGACGCCCCGCTGCGCCGTCCCCACCCTCGCCCACGGCGACTTCCCCGCCGACCCCGAGGCGCTGCGCCGCCCCGCCCGCCTGAACCGGGTCCGCCCGCTCGCCGGCATGGACCCGCTGCCCTGCCTCGGCGTCTACGCCCAGATCCTCACCCCGGGCACGGTCGAGGTCGGCGACCGGGTCACCGTGCACGGGGATCCGGCCTGACGGCTCCTCAGAGCGCCGCGGCGAGCGCCGCGAGGAAGCGGTCGGTGGTCGCCGGGTCCCGGACGGCCAGGCGCAGCCAGTCGGGTCCGAGGCCGGGGAAGGTGTCGCCGCGGCGGACGGCGAAGCCGGCGGTGCGCAACCGGTCGCGGACGGCGGCGGCGCCGGGCAGTTCGATCAGCACGAAGGACGCGGCGGGCTCGCCGTGGACGCGTACCGCGGGCAACTGGGCCAGGCCCTTGAGCAGGTGCTCGCGGTGCTCGGCGGTGGTCCGGGCGGCGGCCTCCGCCTCGGCCAGCGCCGCCGGGGCGGAGCAGAGTTCGGCGGCGGTCAGGGCGGGCGTGGAGACCGGCCAGAGCGGCTGGGCGGCGGAGAGTTCGGCGACCAGCGGGGCGGGTGCGAGCAGGTAGCCGATCCGCAGGCCGGCCAGGCCCCAGGTCTTGGTGAGGCTGCGCAGCACCACCACCCGGCCGGGCAGCTCGCGGGCCCCGGCCAGGGTCTGGGTCTCGCCGGGGTCGGTGTCGATGAACGCCTCGTCGACCACCAGGGTGCGGCCGGGCCGGGCCAGCTCGGCCAGCTCGGCGGCCGGGTGGAGGACGGAGGTGGGGTTGGTGGGGTTTCCCACCACCACCAGGTCGGCCTCGGCGGGGACGTCCGCGGCCCGCAGCCGGAAGCCCTGATCAGGTGTCAGCAGCACCCGGTGGACGGTGTGCCCGGCGTCCCGCAGCGCCGCCTCCGGTTCGGTGAACTGCGGGTGCACCACCACCGCGTGGCGCGGCCGCAGGACCCGGGCGAGCAGCACGAACGCCTCGGCGGCGCCGGAGGTCAGCAGCACCTCCGCGGCCGGCCGGCCGTGCCGGGCGGCGACGGCGGCGCGGGCGGCGGCGCCGTCGGGGTAGGCGGCGAGCGAGTCGAGGGTGGCGGCGAGGCGGGTGCGCAGCCAGTCGGGCGGGGTGCCGGTGCGGACGTTCACCGCGAGGTCGACCAGCCCGGCGGAGCGGACCTCGGCGTCGCCGTGATGGCGCAGATCGGGCTCCTGGTTCACCTGTTGTCCTCCTGGGGCTGGTGCGCGAGCGCCGCGACCGCGACGGTGGCCGAGGCCGAGGCCGTCCGGGGCGCCAGCAGCCGTCCGCCGGGGCCGGCCGAGGCCAGCGCGGCGGCCTCGGCGACGCTCGGGGTGCCGACCGCGGCGGCCACCCGGGCGGACCGGGTCGGGACCTCGACGGCGGCCAGCCCGGCGGCCGGATGGCCGACCAGCGGCACGTCCAACTCCTGTGCGGCGGCCCGTAGTCCGGGCTCGAACAGCTTGGCGTCCAGGGTGGCGAGCAGGGCCACCCGGGTGCGGTCGAGGCCGAGTGCGGTGAGCGCCGCGTCCGCGGTGCGGAGCAGTTCGGCGGCCGGGGCGCCGCGTCGCAGACCGACGCCGAGCACCACCCGGGCGGCGGGTGACAGCGCGTCGGATCCGCCCGCCACGCCCGGCCCTCCCGTCCGCTGTCCGCCTGCGCCGGTCGTGCGCGCCGGGCCCTCAGGATCCCACCATGTCGGTCCGAGCCGGGTCAATCGGGACAGGTGTGAGACGCACCGCTCCGCTGGCCGAAAAGCGTCGACGGTCCAAGTTGCACAGCCAACCGTTCGCTTGGTCTTCACCTGTCAAAAGCTTCGACGGCCACCGCCCGGCCCTAGGGTTTCCGGCGCTCCAACACCCTTGTCCCGCAGATTCCTTGCCCCGGAGGACTGTCATGACCGTCCAGCTCGGCAGCCGCGCCAAGCGTCGCCTGACTGCGATCGGCAGCACCGTCGCCCTCACCGCCGCGTCCCTCGGCCTGTGGGCCGCCACCGGCTCCACCGCGCAGGCCGCCGCCCTGCCGGCCCCCGACCACGTGATCGTGGTCGTGATGGAGAACCACGCCTACAGCCAGGTCGTCGGCAGCTTCAGCGCCCCGTACCTGAACAACACCATCAAGGCGGGCGGCGCCAACCTCACCCAGTCGTACGGCCTGACCCACCCGTCGGAGCCGAACTACTACATGCTGTTCTCCGGCTCCAACCAGGGCCGCACGGACGACAGCTGCGTCGGCGTCGGCTCGATCTCCGCGCCCAACCTGGCCTCCGAGCTGATCGCCGCCGGCAAGACCTGGGCCAGCTACAACGAGACCCTGCCCAGCCAGGGCTCGACGGTCTGCTCCAGCGGCAAGTACGCGCAGAAGCACAACCCGTGGTTCGGCTTCTCCAACGTGCCGACCAACACCGCGTACACCTTCGCCCAGTTCCCCACCGACTACACCACGCTGCCGAAGGTCTCCTTCGTGGTGCCGAACCTGTGCAGCGACATGCACGACTGCTCGGTGAGCACCGGCGACACCTGGATCAAGAACAACCTGGGCGCGTACGCCACCTGGGCGCAGACCCACAACAGCCTCCTGGTCGTCACCTTCGACGAGGACAACAAGCTGTCCGGCAACCGGATCCCCACCCTGGTCTACGGCCAGCACGTGATCCCGGGCTCCAGCACCGCCACCACCTACAACCACTACAACGTGCTGCGCACCCTGGAGGACCTGGCGGGCCTGACCGCCCACGCCGGCAACGCCGCCTCCGCCTCCGACATCACCGGCATCTGGAACTGACGCCTGATGTACCTCGCGGACGCCCGCTCCACCAAGAGTGACCGCGCCGCGGCCGTCGTCCCGGGCACCCGCCCGGGGCGGCGCGCCGCCGTCCCCGGCACCGTGCTCGCCCTGGGTGCGGTCAGCCTGGTCACCGACGTCTCCTCCGAGATGGTCAGCGCGGTCCTGCCCCTGTACGTGGTCGCCGCGCTGGGCCTGTCCCCGCTCGGCTTCGGCCTGCTCGACGGCATCAACAACGGTGTCGGCGCGCTGGTCCGGCTGCTCGGCGGCCACCTCGCCGACCGCGGCGGACGCGGCCACAAGCTGGTCGCCGGGCTGGGCTACGGCCTGTCCGCGTTCTGCAAGCCGCTGCTGCTGTTCGTCCACACCCTCCCGCTGATCAGCGGCGTGCTCGCGATCGACCGCACCGGCAAGGGCCTGCGCACCGCCCCCCGGGACGCGATGATCTCGCTCGCCACCGAGCCCGAGCACCGCGGCCGCGCGTTCGGCGTGCACCGCGCGATGGACACCACCGGCGCGCTGATCGGCCCGCTGCTCGCCTTCGCGGTCCTCCGGGTCGCCGACGACCGGGCCGAACGCACCAGCTACAGCGCGGTGTTCACGGTCTCCGGCTGCGTCGCCGTGCTCGGCGTACTGCTGCTGGTGCTGTTCGTCCCCGCCCGGATCACCCGCCCCGGCGCCGCCGCCGACACCCCGTCCGGCCCCCGGCCGACCCTGCGCGACGCGCTCGCCCTGCTCGGCCGGCCCGAACTGCGCCGGCTCACCCTGGCCGCCGTCCTGCTCGGCCTGACCACGGTCAGCGACTCCTTCCTGTACCTGCTGCTGCAGCGCGAACTCGGCCTGCCCGCGCACCTGTTCCCGCTGCTGCCGCTCGGCACCGCCGCGGCGTTCCTGCTGCTGGCCGTCCCGCTCGGCACGGTCGCCGACCGGATCGGCCGCCGGGTGCTGTTCCTGCTCGGCCACGCCGTCCTGCTGGGCGGCTACGCCGTGGTGCTCTCCCCGCTGCGCGGCGGCGCCGCCGCGGTGGTCGTCCTGCTGCTGCACGGCACCTTCTACGCGGCGACCGACGGCGTGCTCGCCGCCGCCACCGCCGCCACCGTCCCCGACGGCCAGCAGGGCGCCGGCCAGGCCCTGGTCGGCACCGGACAGGCCCTCGCCCGGTTCGCCTGCTCGCTCGCCTTCGGCGCCGCCTGGTCCCTCTGGGGCGGCCGCACCGCGCTGGCCGCGACCGCCGCCGCCCTCGCGGTCGCCGCCGTCGCCGCCACCGTCCTGCTCCGCGACCCGGGTGCCCCCGCCCGCGCCGCCGACTGACGTCCCGCCACCTCTGCCCGCCCGCGCCCGCCTCTTCCCACCCGCCCGCACTTCCCGCCCGGAGGGCTCCTCCCATGACCGCTCCCGCGACCGTCGACCCCGTCTCCGAGACGCCCGAGCCCGGGACGGACGGCGGCCCGTCCGTCCGCCGCAAGCTGCTGGTGCTGGTGATCGCGGTGCTGCTGCTGGCCGGCATCGGCACCGGCGCGGTCCGGTACGCCGCCGACCGGTCCGGGCGCCGCGACCAGGAACAGGCCGGCGGGCCGCCGGTGCAGGAGGGCCCGGTCACCCTCGCCCCGACGGGCCGTCAGCTGCTGATGCGCAACCTCGCCTGGGGCCCGCACCGGGACGAGGTCACCGCCGTGCCCGCCGCCGACCCGGACGGCCCGCGCACCGCGTCCGGCGTGAAGTGCCTGCGCTTCTTCGCCGCCGCCGGCACCGGCGTCTGCCTGCAGGCCGAGCACGGCGCGCTCGACGACACCTACCACGCGTCGGTGCTGGACTCCTCGCTGCACGAGGTCAAGCGCTTCCCCGCCCCCGGCATCCCCAGCCGGGCCCGGGTCGCCCCGTCCGGGCACCTGGCCGCCTGGACGGTGTTCGTCAGCGGCGACTCCTACGCGGGCACCGACTTCTCCACCCGTACCGCCATCGTCGACACCCGCACCTGGCAGTTCTACGACAACCTGGAGACCTTCCAGGTGATCCGGGACGGCCGCGCCGTGCAGGCCTCCGACACCAACGTCTGGGGCGTCACCTTCGCCGACGACAGCACCTTCTACGCCACCGTCGCCACCGGCGGCCGGACCTACCTGGTCCGCGGCGACCTCCCCGCCCGCACGCTCACCACCCTGCACCAGAACGTCGAATGCCCGTCGCTCTCCCCGGACGGCACCCGGATCGCCTACAAGAAGCGGGTCGAGGGCGCCGACCCGGCCGCGCCGTGGCGGCTGTACGTGCTGGACCTGGCCACCATGGCCGAGACCCCGACCGCCGAGCAGCGCAACATCGACGACCAGGCCCTGTGGTCCGACGCCCGCACCCTGATGTACTCGCTCCCCGGCGACTACGGCTCCGACCTGTGGACCGTCGCCGCGGACGGCACCGGCGCCCCCGCCCGGCTGGTCCGCTCCGCCGTCGCCCCCGCCTACCTGGGCTGACGGGCCGTCAGGCCTGCCGGGCGCGCCAGCGCTCCATCATCTGCGCGAGCTCGACCCGCAGGAAGGCGAAGAACTCCAGCGACTCGGCGAGCCGGCGGCCGGCCGGGGTGTCCGGGCCGAGCGCCTCCACGCCCTCGGCGAGGCCGGCCTCCCAACGGACCAGGGTGCGGTCGCTGTTGGCGGTCGCCTCGTACCAGACGTGGTCGTGGAGGCGGTAGCGCTCGCGCCGGGAGCCGGGCTCGCGCTCCCGGCCGACCAGCTCGACCTGGGCGAGGTAGCGCACCGCGCCGGACACCGCGGCGGGGGAGACCTGCAGCAGCTCGCCCAGTTCGGCGGCGCCCAGCCGCCCCGAGTCGGCGGTCAGCAGGGCACTGAACACCCGGGCCGGCATCCGCGGGAACCCGGCCTCCACCAGCACCGTGGCGAACCGCTCGACGAACTCGCCCACCACGGCCTGATCCCGCTCGCCCGCCACACCCACCACCTCGCTCACGTGCCCCGCGCGCCGACAACCCGGCTGCTTCAGTAACTTCACGGATTTGTGAAACAAGAGTAGCGTCGTTCCCATGACAACCGCCATCTCGGTGTCCGGCCTGGTGAAGACCTTCGGCCGCACCCGCGCCCTGGACGGCTTGGACCTGACGGTCGAGCAGGGCGAGGTCCACGGGTTCCTGGGGCCCAACGGCTCCGGCAAGTCCACCACCATCCGCGTGCTGCTCGGCCTGCTGCGCGCCGACTCCGGCGCCGTCACCCTGCTCGGCGGCGACCCCTGGCACGACGCGGTGCCGCTGCACCGCCGCCTCGCCTACGTGCCCGGTGACGTGACGCTGTGGCGGAACCTCTCCGGCGGGGAGGCCATCGACCTGCTGGCCCGGCTGCGCGGCGGGCTCGACCCCGCCCGCCGGGCCGCGCTGCTGGAGCGATTCGAGCTGGACCCGACCAAGAAGGGCCGCAGCTACTCGAAGGGCAACCGGCAGAAGGTCGCACTCGTCGCGGCGTTCGCCTCCGACGTCGACCTGCTGATCCTGGACGAGCCGACCTCGGGACTGGACCCGCTGATGGAGGAGGTCTTCCGGGAGTGCGTCGCCGAGGCCCGCGACCGGGGCGCCACGGTGCTGCTGTCCAGTCACATCCTGTCCGAGGTCGAGGCGTTGTGCGACCGGGTGTCGATCATCCGGGCCGGCCGCACCGTGGAGACCGGCACCCTCGCCGACCTGCGGCACCTCACCCGCACCGCGATCGACGCGGAACTCACCGGCCCGCCGCCGCGCCCCGCCTACGTGCACGACCTGACCGTCGACGGCCACCGGCTGCGCTGCCAGGTCGACACCGACCGGCTCGGCGACCTGCTCACCGAACTCAACGCCGCCGGCGTGCGCACCCTGACCAGCCGCCCGCCCACGCTGGAGGAGCTGTTCCTGCGGCACTACGAGAGCGGCCCCGGCGAGCACGGCACCGACGAACCGTCACCGGTGGCCGTCCGATGAGCGGCTACGCGCTGACCGGCACCGGCACCCTCTACCGGCTCGCACTGCGCCGCGACCGGATCGCCCTCCCGGTGTGGGTGTACGTCGGCACCGGCATGGTCGCCTCCACCGCCTTCTCCTTCCGCAAGCTGTACGGCGACGAGGCCGCCCGCCGGACGTTCGCCGCGGGCATCGACGGCAACGGCTCGCTGCGCGCCCTGTACGGCCCGATCTTCGACGGCTCCACCCTCGGCGGTCTGACCGCCTGGCGGATGGGCGTCTTCGGGACGGTGCTGGCCGGGCTGATGTCGACGCTGCTGGTGGTCCGGCACACCCGCGCCGAGGAGGAGGACGGCCGGCTGGAGCTGATCGGCGCGGGCGCGGTCGGCCGCCGCGCCCCGCTGACGGCCGCGCTCGCCGCCGCGCTCACCGCGAACGCGGCACTGGCCGCCCTGGTCGCCGCCGCGCTGCTGGCGGCGGGTCAGGCCACCGCGGGGGCCGTGGCGTTCGGCCTGGCCCTGGGCGCGACCGGCCTGTGCTTCGCCGCGCTGGCCGCGGTCGCCGCGCAGCTCGCCGGGACCGCGCGGGCCGCGAACGGCCTGGCGGGCGCGGCGATCGGCGCCGCGTTCGTACTGCGCGCGGTCGGCGACTCCGGCGACGGCGCGGCCTGGGTGAGTTGGCTGTCGCCGATCGGCTGGTCCGAGCAGGTGCGGGCGTTCGCCGGGAACCGCTGGTGGGTGCTCGCGCTGCCGCTGGCCGGGGCGGCGCTGCTCATCCTGCTGGCCCGCGCCCTGGTCGAGCGCCGCGACCTGGGCGCCGGACTGCTCCCGCAGCGCCCCGGCCCCGCGACGGCCGCGCCGGGCTTCGCCGGCGCCGCCGCGCTGGCCCGCCGCCTGCAGCGCGGACCGCTGCTCGGCTGGACGCTCGCCTTCGCCGCGGGCGGCGCGGTGTTCGGCGGCGTCGCCAAGGGCGTGGTGGACCTGGTCGGCGACAACCGGCAGATGACCGACCTGATGGCCAGGCTGGGCGGGCAGCAGGGCGTGCTGGACGCCTACCTCTCCACCGTCGCCTCGGTGTTCGGGATGACCGCCGCCGTGTACGCGGTGCAGACGGTGCTGCGGCTGCGCGCCGAGGAGAGCGGCGGTCGGGCCGAACCGGTGCTGGCCGGCGCCGTCTCGCGGCTCGGCTGGGCCGCCGGACACCTGCTGTTCCCGCTGCTGGGCAGCGCCGTGCTGCTGGCCGCCGCCGGGGTGGGCGCCGGACTGGCCGAGGGCGCCGCGCTCGGCGACGGGACCGGCCCCGCGGTGGGCCGGATGCTCGGCGCGACCCTGGTCCAGCTCCCGGCGGTGTGGCTGACCGCCGCGGTGGCACTGGCCGTCTACGGCCTGCTGCCGCGCTGGGCGGCGGCCGGCTGGGCGGGCTTCGCCGTGTTCGTGCTGGTCGCCTGGCTCGGCCCGATCCTGCAGCTCGACCAGTGGGTGCTCGACCTGTCCCCGTTCAGCCACCTGCCGCACCTGCCCGGCGGGCAGGTCGAGGCAGCGCCGCTGGTCAGGCTCACCGCGCTGACCGCGCTCACCGCCGCCGCCGGCCTCGCCGGGCTGCGCCGCCGCGACCTCGGCTGACGCCTCCGGCACCGTTCCCGACGGTCCGTCAGGCGTCGGTGCGCACCGTCACCACCGGCTCGTGGCGGACCGGGAAGTTCACCGAGGAGGCGATGAAGCAGTCCCGGCCGGCCGGCCCGTGCAGGGCGAGGGCCTGCTCGCGCATCGCCTCCTCGGCGATCTCCACCCGCGGCCGGAGCACCGCCTCGGTGAAGCTCCCGCCGTTGCCGGAGGTCCGCATGAAGCCCTCCGCCTCGTCGGTGTAGCCGAGCACCACCACGCCGTTCACCGCGCAGTGGTGCAGGTACGACAGCATGTGGCACTGGGCGAGCGCGGTCAGCAGCAGCTGCTCCGGGTTCCACCGGGTGCGGTCGCCGCGGAAGGTCGGGTCGGAGCTGCCCAGGATGCTCGGCAGGCCCTCGGCGGACACCTCGTGGGCGCGGGAGTACGACCGGTAGTGGTCCGTCCCCGTGCCGAGGTTGCCCGTCCAGTCGACCCGGATCGCGTAGTGGTGGTCGAGCGCCATCGGTTCACTCCTCAGTCGGTCAGTCGGTCAGTCGGTCAGTCGGTCGGCCGCACAGGTGTCCAGGACGTGCCGGCGGGCGGCGTCCGCGGCGGCCGCCGGGTCGCCGGCGGTGATCGCGGCGAGCAGCTCGCGGTGCTGGGCGTCCACCAGGTCGGTGCGGTCGGGGGCGCGCAGCGACCGCAGGGTGGAGACCTGGATCTGGTCCCACAGCCGGTCCAGGGTGTGCAGCGCCACCGGGTTCGCCGCCAGTTCGGCGACCCGGCGGTGGAACTCCCGGTTCAGCCGAACCCCCTCGGTCAACCGGCCGTCGGCGGTGGCCCGGTGGGTGCGGTCCGCGAGTTCCGCCACGTCCGCCAGCTCGGCCGGGGCGAGCCGTCCGGCGCGCTGCCGCTCGGCCGCCAGCTCGGCGGTCAGCGCCTCCAGCGCCGCCCGCACCCGGTAGACCTGCGCGAGCTCCTCCGCCGCCAGCCGCACCACCTGCACGCCGCGCCCGGCCGTCGACAGCAGGCCGTCCGCGGTCAGGGCCCGGAACGCCTCGCGGACCGGGGTGCGGCTCACGCCGAGGGTCTCGGCGACCTCCACCTCGGCCAGCCGGGACCCCGCCGGGTAGCTGCCGTCCAGGATCAGTTCCCGCAGGCGTCGGCGGGTGCTCTCGGTCTGCACGGCAGCAGCGTACGTCTCTGCATGCATTGCATGCAATCGCCATGTGCATGGTGCATGGCGATGGTGGGGGAACTCGTTGGGAGACCGGCGGGCCGGTCCGCTATATTCGCGCAGCCGCCGAACTTGATTCACTCCCAGGGGGGAACCACCCATGTCGTTCGAGCAGGAACGCTCCGGGGAGGACCACCCGGAAACCGGGGCGGCCGAGCCCCGCCCGAGCCACTCCCTGGAGAAGCGCCCCGAGCCTGCTGCCGCCGAGGCCGTGGCCCCCGCGGCTCCCGCCGCCGAGCCCGACGCGTCCACCCCGTTCGCACGGCCGGACGCCACCGGGACCCCGGCTCCGGCGGCTCCGCAGGACCGGCCCGGGCCGAGCCACTCCCTGGAGAAGCGCCCCGAGCCCGCTGATCCGGAGGACCGGCCCGGGCCGAGCCGGCTGCCGGCGAAGGGCCCCGAGTCCGCGCATGCCGAACCTGCCGGGGCCGCGCCGTTCGTGCGGCCGGACGCGACCGAGGCTCCGGCGCCGCCTGCTCCGTCGGACCGGCCCGTGTCGCAGGAGCCTGCCAACCCGTGGGCCGTCGCCGCCCCGTCGCCCGTGGCCGCCGCCCCGGGGCCCGTGCCCGGCCCCAACCCGTGGGCCGTCGCCGGCACCCAACAGCCGTGGGGGAGCGGCGCGTTGCCCCCGCCGGCCGCCGGAGCGCCGGGCGCCCCGGGCTGGGGTGCCCAGCCCGGGTTCCCCGCGCAGCCCGGCTACCCCGGCTACCCGGCCGGTCCGCAGGCGCCGCGCTCGCTCTACACCAACGGGCTGGCGATCGCCTCCCTGGTGACCGGTCTGATCTGCTGCGTGGGCTTCATCGCGATCGGCCTGGGCATCGGCGCGCTGAAGCAGATCAAGCGCACCGGCGAGCGCGGCAAGGCGCTCGCCGTCGTCGGCATCGTGACCGGCTCCATCTGGCTGCTGGTGATGGCGCTGTTCCTCGCCTTCGGCGACTTCAGCGGCGACTACGAGTACGACGACGGCTACGACTCGCCGAACTCGACCAGTACCCACACTTCGGCCGGCGGCAGCGGCAGCGAGCCGCTCAACTCGCCGTTCGTGCTGATGGTCGGCCAGTGCTTCGACGACAGCCAGCCGCTCCGTCCCAAGGTGGTCGACTGCGCCGTCAAGCACGACGGCGAGGTCTTCTGGACCGGTCAGGCCGCGGAGGCCGGCGCCGACTACCCGGGCGACGCCGTGCTGCGGGCCGAGGCCGACCGGCAGTGCCTCGACCACCTGGACAGCTACGTGCTCGACACCTGGTCGCTCCCGGAGGAGGTCGGGTACAAGTACTTCTACCCGGAGCGGATCTCCTGGAAGCGGACCACCGGCCGACGCATCGTCTGCTTCCTCGCGAACACCGACAAGTCGCTGCTCACCGGCTCGTTCCGCACCGACCTGAGCAAGCTGACGCCCGACCAGAAGCAGCTGCTGGACGCCGCGAACCCGTACGACCGGGCCCTGAACGCCGCCCCGGACGAGGACATCGAGATCGAGGACGACCCGGCGGCCTACCGCGCCTGGGCCCGCAGCATGGCCACCGCCTCCACGGAGCTGACCGGCAGGCTGACGAGCGCGAAGTGGAACCCCGCCCAGCAGGGCGCGGCGAACGACCTGGCGGCCGAGATCAAGGTGGCCGGCCAGCACTTCCGGGCCGCCGCCGACTCCAAGGACGACGCGACGCTCCGCCGCGAGCTGCGCACCGCCACCGACCACCTGGGCATGGACCAGATCACCGAACTGCGCCGCGAACTCGGCCTCGGCACGCTCGACGAGGAGCCCGCCAAGCACTCCTCCGGCCAGACCGTCTGACGCGGCGCCACACCGAGCTGTTCCCGAGGGGGGAAACACCGATGTCGCTCAGCAGAGAATCAGCACAGGAACAGGAACAGGAACCGGGGTCGGGCCCGGGCGCCGGACCGCCGCCGGCCTACGCCGAGTACCCGAACCTGGTGCAGCCGGCGGCGGCGGACGTCCGGAACACCCTGGCGATCGCCGCGATGGTGACCGGCCTGCTGTTCTTCGTCGGATTCGTCGGCATCGCCCTGGGCGTCGCCGCGCTGCGGCAGATCCGGCGTACCGGCGAGCGCGGCCGGGCGATGGCGATCACGGGCATCGTGGGCGGCGCCGTCTGGCCGGTGATCCTGATCGGCACGCTGATCGCCCCGAGCCCGGACCAGCAGGACCTGGACCGCTACGGCAACCCGGTGCCGGCGGCGTCCCGGCTCTACGGCACTCCGCTGCCCAGCACGCGGCCGGACGCCCGGCTGGAGCTCGCCCAGGGCGACTGCTTCAAGGAACTGAACGGCAACCCGGCGACCGTCACGGGCTGCGCCAAGGAGCACCAGGGTGAGGTCTACTGGACCGGGGAGTCGGACACCCTCGGCTCCGCCGCCCCGAGCGAGGCCCAGATCGAGGCGGAGGCCCGCCGGCTCTGCCTGGAGCATCTCGACGGGTACGTGCTCGACACCTGGGCGCTGCCGGCCACCGTCTCGCTCGACCACGCCGCCCCCGGCGCGCGGTCCTGGCAGGACCCGTCCGGGCGCCGCTTCGTCTGCTTCCTGTCCGGCGAGGGCAAGCCGCTCATCGGCTCGCTGCGCACCGACCTGGGCAAGCTGACGCAGGACCAGAAGCAGTTGCTGACGGCCACCGGCCGGTTCGGCCGGATGTGGTACCGCAAGCCCCCCGGGATCCGCGGTGTCGCGGACGACCCGACGGGCTACCGGACCTGGGCGAACTTCCTGTCGATCGGTGCCAACGCGCAGGCCACGGACCTGCTCGCGGGGGTGTGGCAGCCCGCCCAGCAGGCGGACGTGGACCGGCTGGTGGCCGAGTCGAGGACGGCCGCCGACCACTTCGCGGCGGCCGGGCGGGCCGCCGACCTCGGCTCCCTCGCGCAGGAGCTGGAACTGGGCTTCCAGCACATCGGCGAGGAGCAGGTCGACCGGCTGCGCCAGTCGCTCGGCCTGCCGGCCGGCGCGCCGAACTCGGACTGGCGGCCCGCGGCGGTCACCGTCTGACGGCCGCCCGCCGGGCCGGGTCGTGACGATCCGTCACCACCCGGCCCCGCTGTCCGTTCACTCGCCGGCGGCGGCCCGCGAAGCGGCGTGGGCGGCGGCGTGGCGGACCAGCCGGGCCGGGAGTTCGGGGGCACCCGTCCAGTGCAGGTGCAGGTAGGAGGCGTGCACCGAGCCGTGCAGGTGGCCCTCGGTGTGCGGGCCGGCGGGGGTGCGCCAGGCCCAGGCGGGGGACGGGCCGGCCGCCGGGTCGGTGGTGGTGCGGTGGAACTCGTGGCCGCGCACCCGGGAGCCCGCCGCGGCCAGCGGCGAGTCGGCGAGCGCCACCGCCTCCCGGTAGCCGAGGGTCAGCCGGGAGGTCATCCGGGCCGTCGCGTCGAGCACGCCGCACATCGGCAGCCCGTCCAACTCCCGCCCCAGGTAGAGCAGTCCGGCGCACTCGCCGACCACCGGCGCGCCGCTCGCGGCGAGGGCGGCGACCGCCCGGCGCAGCGCCGCGTTGGCGCTCAGCTCGGAGACGTACACCTCGGGGAAGCCGCCGCCGATCACCAACGCCGCGGTCCGCTCCGGCAGTTGCTCGTCGTGCAGCGGGTCGAAGGCGACCACCTCGGCCCCGGCGGCGGTCAGCAGCTCGGCGTTCTCCGCGTACGAGAAGGAGAAGGCCGCGCCGCCGGCCAGCGCGATCCGGGGCCGGGGTCCGGCCACCGGTTCGACCTCCGCCGCCGCGTCCCACGGCCCGGCCGCCAGCGGCGGCGCGGACCGGGCCAGCGCCAGCACGGCGTTCAGGTCGACGGACCCGGCGACCAGCTCGCCCATCTCGCGGACCGCCCGCACCGCCTCGGCGGAGCGTTCCACGGCCGGGACCAGGCCCAGGTGCCGGGACGGCGTGTCGACGGCGCCGGCCCGGCGCACCGCGCCCAGCACCGGTACCCCGGAGCCCTCCTCCAGGGCCTCCCGCAGCAGCGTCTCGTGCCGGTCCGAGGCCACCTTGTTGAGGATCACCCCGGCGAGCCGGACCTCCGGGTCCCAGGACGCGAAGCCGTGCACCAGCGCCGCCACCGAGCGGGACTGCGAGGAGGCGTCCACCACCAGCACGACCGGCGCCCGCAGCAGCTTCGCCACCTGCGCGGTGGATGCCAGCTCGCCGCGCCCGGCCGCTCCGTCGTACAGGCCCATCACGCCCTCGACCACCGCCACGTCCGCCCCGGCCGCGCCGTGCGCGAACAGTGGGGCGATCCGCTCCGGGCCGCTCATCCAGGCGTCCAGGTTGCGGCCCGGGCGGCCGGCGGCCAGCGCGTGGTAGCCGGGGTCGATGTAGTCCGGGCCGACCTTGTGCGGGGAGACCTTCAGCCCGCGCGCGGCCAGCGCCGCGATCAGGCCGGTGGCCACCGTGGTCTTGCCCGCGCCGGAGGACGGCGCGGCGACGACGATCCGAGGGATGCTGTTCAACGGACTACCACTCGATACCGCGCTGGCCCTTGCGGCCCGCGTCCATCGGATGCTTCAGCTTGGTCATCTCGGTGACCAGGTCGGCCAGTTCGAGCAGCGGCTCGGGCGCGTTCCGGCCGGTCACCACCACGTGCTGGCTGCCCGGGCGGTCCCGCAGCACCTCGACCACCTCCGCCACGTCGATCCACCCCCAGTGCAGCGGGTAGGTGAACTCGTCCAGCACGTAGAACCGGTAGGTCTCGGCCGCCAGGTCGCGCTTGACCTGCTCCCAGCCCTCCAGCGCCGCCTCCTCGGAGGACTCGATGTCGCGCTGCACCCAGGACCAGCCCGAGCCCATCTTGTGCCAGGCCACCATGCCGCCCTGCCCGGACTCGCCGAGCACCCGCAGCGCGTTCTCCTCGCCGACCTTCCACTTCGCCGACTTGACGAACTGGAACACCCCGATCGGCCAGCCCTGGTTCCAGGCCCGCAGCGCCATGCCGAACGCCGCCGTGGACTTCCCCTTGCCCGGCCCGGTGTGCACCGCCGTGATCGGCAGCGTCCTTCGCTGACGGGTCGTCAGACCGTCGTCCGGGACGTTCTCCGCAACTCCCTTGGGCATGTCGGCTCAAGCCGCCTTTCGCATCATCGTCGAACGGGTCTCCCGCACCAGCGAGGCCACACCCTCGGCCCGCAGCTCGTCCAGGCTCACCGCGTCACCGTTCAGGTGCGCGGCCAACTCCCGGGCCAGGCCCAGCCGGACGGGGCCGGACTCGCAGTCCAGCACCACCGAGGCCACGCCCTGCGCGGCCAGCAGGCCGGCCGCCCGGCGCGAGCGCGCCAGCGCGTCCTTCGCCCCGGTCGCCCGGCCGTCGGTCACCACCACCAGCAGCGCCCGCCGGTCCGGGTCGCGCAGCCGCTCCACCCGCAGCACCTCGTGCGCCCGCAGCAGACCCGCCTCCAGCGGCGTCCGCCCGCCGGTCGGCAACTGCTCCAGCCGGGCCGCGCCCACCTCCACCGAGGAGGTCGGCGGCAGCGCCAACTCCGCGGCCGCGCCCCGGAAGGTCACCATGCCGATCTTGTCGCGCCGCTGGTAGGCGTCCATCAGCAGGGACAGCACCGCGCCCTTCACCGCCGTCATCCGCTGCCGCGCCGCCATCGACCCGGAGGCGTCCACCACGAACAGCACCAGGTTCGACTCCCGCCCCCGGCGCACCTGTTCGCGCAGGTCGTCGCGGCGCAGCAGCAGCGCCCGCCCGGTCCGGCCGCGGACCGCCTGGTGGGGCGCCGCCGCGCGCAGCGTCGCGCTCAGGTGCAGCCGGGACAGCTTCCCCCGCGGCCGGCGCGCCCGGATGGTGTGCCCGGCGTCCGTCTCGGCGGGCGAGCGGCGGCCCTGCGCGCCGCGGCCCGTCCCGTCGACCCTGAACAGCCGGGTCCGGTACGGCTGGTCGGCCGCCACCGGCGCCGACTCCCGTGCCCCGCCCGGTCGTTGCCGCGGCGGGGCGGCGGGGGCGTCCGGCTGCTCGGTCGAACCATCCGGCGCGGAAGGCCCGTTGGGCTCGGAGGGCTCCGGTGCGCCACCGCCGCCCCCGCCGTCGGGGCCGCCGCCCGGGCCGCCGTCCGGACCGTCGTCCTCCGGTCCGTCCTGCTCCGGGCCCTGGTGCTCCGCCAGCGTGCGGTCCAACTGCTCCTCGTCCAGGCCCGGCGCGTCGAACGGGTTGCGCCGCCGCCGGTGCGGCAGCGCCAGCTGCGCGGCCTTGCGGACGTCCTCCTCCAGCACCTCGGTGCGCCCGGCCCACGCGGCCAGCGCCACCGCCGTACGGGCCATCACGATGTCCGCCCGCAGGCCGTCCACCTCGAACGCCGCGCACACACCGGTGATCTGGCGCAGCGCCAGATCGGACAGCTGCACGCTCGGCAGCAACTCCCGTGCGGCGGTGATCCGTTCGGCCAGCTCGTCCTCCTGCTCGGCCCACCGCCCCGCGAAGGCGGCCGGATCGGCGTCGTAGGCCAGGCGGCGGCGCACCACCTCGGCGCGCTCCTCCGCGTCCCGGGTGGCCGCGATCTCCACGGTCAGGCCGAACCGGTCGAGCAGCTGCGGCCGCAGCTCGCCCTCCTCCGGGTTCATCGTGCCGACCAGCAGGAACCGGGCCGCGTGCCGCACCGACACGCCCTCGCGCTCCACGTACGAGCGGCCCATCGCCGCCGCGTCCAGCAGCAGGTCCACCAGGTGGTCCTGCAGCAGGTTCACCTCGTCGATGTACAGCACGCCGCGGTGCGCCTTCGCCAACAGGCCCGGCTCGTACGCCTTCACGCCCTCGGCGAGGGCCCGCTCCAGGTCCAGCGAACCGACCACCCGGTCCTCCGAGACGCCCACCGGCAGTTCCACCAGGAACGCCGGCCGGTCCTGCCCGGCCGCGCCCTCGTGCGGGCCGTCCGGGCACTGCGGGTCCGCCGCCGCCGGGTCGCACGCGAACCGGCAGCCCGGCACGGTGGCGATCGACGGCAGCAGCCCCGCCAGGGCGCGCACCATCGTCGACTTCGCGGTCCCCTTCTCACCCCGCACCAGCACCCCGCCCACCGCGGGCGACACCGCGTTCAGCAGCAGCCCCAGCCGCAGGTCGTCCATCCCCACGATCGCCGTGAACGGGTAACGGGCATCGGTCAGTCCAGTCACTTCGAACCCTCCATCTCCACCGGGGCCGGGGCCCCGGGCGGCACGAACGGCAGTCCCGCCGGCGCCCCGTTCTCGATCAGCTTCCACAGCGCGTCGGTGTCGGCGTGCTCCGCCACCAGGTCGCCCAGGGCGTCCAGCCGTTGCTCGCGCGCCGCCGCGAAGGAGGTGTCAGGGGCGGGCACGAAGGCCCGGCCCGCCGCCCGCGCCGCCTCCGCCAGGAACACCCGGCGGAACGCGTCGTTCTCCAGCACCCCGTGCCAGGTCGTCCCCCACACCGCCCCCACCCGGCACCCGTCCAGGGCGTTCCCGGCGGCGTCCGCGACGAACACCTCCCCGCCGGACACCTCCACCACACCGTGGTGGATCTCGTACCCCTCCACGCGTTCCCCGCACGCGAACCCGGTCGGCCGGGCCAGCACCTTCTCCGCCCCGAACACCACCCGGGTCGGCAGCAGTCCCAGACCGTCCACCGCGCCGGCCCGGGACTCCACCTCGTCGACTATCTCCCGGCCCAGCATCTGGTAGCCGCCGCACACCCCGAGCACGGGCAGCCCCGCCGCGACCCGCGCCGCCAACGGCTCCGCCAGGCCCTGCGCGCGCAGCCACGCCAGGTCGGCGACCGTGGCCCGGGTCCCCGGCAGCACCACCAGGTCCGCGTCCGCCAGCTCCTCCGGACGGGTCGCCCAGCGCACCAGCACGCCCGGTTCCTGCGCCAGCGCGTCCACGTCGGTGAAGTTCGACAGCCGGGGGAACCTGACCACCGCGACCCGCAGCACCTGGGCCCCCACCGGGCCGCCCGCGGCCGGCCGCTGCGCCACCGACGCCAGGTCCAGCGAGTCCTCCGCGTCCAGCCACAGGCCCTGCAGCATCGGGAAGGTTCCCAGCACCGGACGGCCCGTCAGCCGGCGCAGCATCTCCAGGCCCGGCGCCAGCAGCCGGGCGTCCCCGCGGAACTTGTTGACGAACCAGCCCGCGATCAGCGACTGGTCCTCCGGCGAGAGCAGCGCCAGGGTGCCGAACATCGAGGCGAACACGCCGCCGCGGTCGATGTCCCCGACCACCACCACGGGCAGCCGGGCCGCCGAGGCCAGGCCCATGTTGGCGATGTCCCGGTCGCGCAGGTTGATCTCGGCCGGCGAGCCCGCGCCCTCGCACACCACCACGTCGAACCGCGCCCGCAGGTCCGCCAGGCACTCCAACGAGCGTTCCAGCAGCACCGGTTTGCGCTCCCGGTAGTCCAGCGCCCCGACCTCGGCCACCGCCCGCCCGAGCAGCACCACCTGGCTGCGCCCGTCGGCCCCCGGCTTCAGCAGCACCGGGTTCATCGCCGCCTCCGGCGCCACCCCCGCCGCCTGCGCCTGCATGGCCTGCGCCCGGCCGATCTCCGCCCCGTCGGCCGTCACGAAGGAGTTCAGCGACATGTTCTGCGCCTTGAACGGCGCCACCCGCACGCCCTGCCGCAGCAGCCAGCGGCAGATCCCCGCCGTCACCACGCTCTTTCCGGCATCCGAGGTCGTACCGGCCACCAGCAACGCGCCGCTCACGGCAGGACTCCTTCGGCGAGGGGGACAACAACGAGGGGAACGACAACGAGGGGCACTGGGCGGGGGACGGCGAGAGCGACGGCAGCAGGGGAGGACGCGCGCGGGGCGGTCACCGGCGCCGCGCGCGGCGTGCCAGGGCCACCGTCCGCGCCGCGACCGTCACGCCGAG
The DNA here is from genome assembly GCF_003610255.1 of Streptomyces sp. TLI_171. Taxonomy (GTDB): domain Bacteria; phylum Actinomycetota; class Actinomycetes; order Streptomycetales; family Streptomycetaceae; genus Kitasatospora. The sequence continues at coordinate 5,674,034 of NZ_RAPS01000001.1, forward strand.
GGCGAGGGCGCCGACCCGGCGGGAGAGCCGGCAGGCCCGGTCGATGTCGGGAACCCCGACGGGCGGCAGTCCCGCGCCGAGGACGGGCCGGTGCTCGACGCGTTCGCCGTACTGCAGGGTGCCGCCGAGCTGCACGCCGAGCGCTCCCGCGAAGGCGGCCTCGGCCTGCCCGGCGTTGGGGCTCGGGTGCGCGGAGCCGTCCCGCCGCCAGACCCGCCAGGCGCGGGCGGGGGAGTCGGCGGCGGTGACCGTGAGCAGCGCCGTCAGCCGGGCCCCCGGCCAGCCGGCGACGTCGTCGAGCCGGGCCGAGGCCCAGCCGAAGCGGAGGTGGCGGGGGGACTTGTGCCCGACCATCGCGTCCAACGTGTTGACGGCCCGGAACGCCAGCAGCCCGGGGACGCCCGCCAGGCCGCCCCAGACCAGGGCGTTGACCACGGCGTCGGCGGTGTTCTCGGCGACCGACTCGACCACCGCCCGGGCGATCTGCTGCTCGTCCAGGCCGGACGGGTCGCGCCCGCACAGGTGCGGCAGGCGTTCCCGAGCGGCCGTCAGATCGCCGTCGGCCAGCGAGCGTCCGACGGTGCGGGCCTCCCGGGTCAGCGACGTCCCGCCGAGGACGGTGAAGGTGGCGGCGGCGGCCAGCCCGGCGGCGGTGGCCGGTGAGCGGCGGACCGCGGCGGACAGCAGCGCCGCCCCGCCCGCGACCGCGCCGACGGCGAGCGCCGTGTACGCCGCTCCGGCGGCCCGGTCGTCGCGCCACAGCCGCCGCTCCAGCCGGGTCGCGGCGGCGCCGAACAGGGCGACGGGGTGGCCGCGCCGGGGATCGCCGAACCGGGCGTCCGCGAGGTACCCCGCGATCGCGCCCACCAGGTACGGGGCAGCCCGCATGGCGTCGTTGTCCTCACTCAGGGTCCGCGCCCTGGATCGACGGAACGAAGGCCAGAGTCTCCTGACTTCCGGTCACCCCTGCGCGGGGTTCCGGTCACAGTGGCGGGACCGCGCCGGACTCGCACCGGCTTCCTCTGTTTACCTCCGTTTGGCCCGAAGATCCCACCACGCCCGCTTCGGGCCAGTCAACCGAGGCGGCGGAGGGGTTGGTCACACGCGGGCGGGGTCCCGCCGAGCGGGCCGGCGGGACCCCTGAGGGGCGGTCAGGGCGCGTACACGGTGGGCCGCGGCGCGGTGGGCATGCCGTTGCCGAGGAAGAAGCTCGGGTGCGGCGGCTGGTTGTAGGCGGTGTTCTGCCAGGCGATCGCCTCGCGGTACTGGACGTCGTGCATCAGCGTGGTGATCCGCAGGTCGGTGGGGGCGGGGGTGGCGTAGATCCGCAGCGCCCGGTTGTCGGTGGTGGCCCAGACCGCCTCCTCCCGCCAGTCGCCGAACAGGTCGGCGGTCAGCGCGGGGGTGGCCTTGGTGCCGTTGTCGGAGTGCACCCCGGACGCGGTCAGCAGCCGGGTGTCCGCGCCGGTGCCGTACTTGTCGATGTGGGTGCCGTCGAGCAGTTCGCGGACCGGGTCGCCGTCCCACCAGATGGTGAAGTTGGCGGAGCCGGGCTTGCGGCCGACGTTCTGGCCCTGCGCGCTGTAGAGGCCGGTGACGGCGGAGGACCAGGACTCCGCGCCGGGGCTGCCCGCGTACACGTCGTCGGAGACGCCGCGCCCGTTGTCGCAGGTGCAGTCGGGCTGGTGCCACAGGATCCGGCCGGTCCTGGCGTCGGCGAACCAGGCTGAGTACTTGTCGGTGCTCTCGTCGACCTTGAACTCCTCCAGCCCGGGCCGGCTCGGGTCGAGGTCGCCGACGTGCATCGCGTCGCCGTGCCCCTGCCCGTTGTTCCACAGGCCGTGCCCGTCGTCGTCGACCGCCATCGAGCCGTAGACGATCTCGTCCTTCCCGTCGCCGTCCACGTCGGCGACGGCCAGCTGGTGGTCGCCCTGACCGGCGTAGGAGCTGTTCCCGGAGGCGTTGGAGTCGAAGACCCACCGCTCGGTGAGCTTGCCGTCGCGCCAGTCCCAGGCGGCGATCACCGTCCGGGTGTAGTAGCCGCGCGCCATCACGATCGACGGCCGCTTCCCGTCCAGGTACGCCGTGCCGGCCAGGAACCGGTCGACCCGGTTGCCGTACGAGTGGCCCCAGGCGGAGACCGTTCCGCGCGGCGGGTCGTAGGTGACGGTCTGCAGGGCGGCGCCGGTCCGCCCGTTGAAGACGCTCAGGTACTCCGGGCCGGACAGCACGTAGCCCGAGGAGTTCCGGTAGTCGGCAGTGGCGCTGCCGATGGTCCGCCCGGCGCCGTCGACGGTGCCGTCCGCGGTCTTCATGACCACCTCGGCCTTGCCGTCGCCGTCGTAGTCGTAGACCTGGAACTGCGTGTAGTGCGCGCCGGAGCGGATGTTGCGGCCGAGGTCGATCCGCCACAGCCGGGTGCCGTCCAGCTCGTACGCGTCGACGACGGTGTCGCCGGTGTATCCGGACTGCGAGTTGTCCTTGGCGTCGGTCGGTGACCACTTGAGGACGAACTCGTAGCTCCCGTCGCCGTCCAGGTCGCCGACGCTCGCGTCGTTGGCCTCGTAGGTGTAGGACCCGCTCGCGTTCGACCCGCCCGGCGGCGGCGAGATCGGCACGTCCCGGTAGCCGTCGGCGAATCCGATCGAGGCCGCGGACGCGGCCTGCTCCGTCCCGTTCACCACCGCGCGCACCGTGTACGAGGCGCCGGCCGCCGCACCGCTGTCGAGGTAGTCCGTGGCACCGGTCAGCGGCGCGGAGTTCAGCCTGGTCCCGTCGCGGTACACGTTGAACGCCACGCCGTCCGGGTCGGTGGCCAGCCACCGCCAGGAGACCAGGTTCGCGGAGCCGCTGCGCACCGAGACCACCCCGCGGTCCAGCTTCTCCACCTGCCGGCCCTGCCCGGCCGGCGGCGGGGTGGTCGCGGTCGGGCTCGCGGTCGGGCTCCCGGTCGGCGACGGGCTGGTGGTCGAACCACCCGTGCAGAGCGTGCCGTTGAGAGTGAACGCGGTCGGGACGGTGGTTGCGCCGGTGCCCGGCACCGAACCGTTGAAGCCGAAGCTGACGGTGCCTCCGGTGGCGACCGAGCCGTTGTAGCCCAGACTGTTCGCGGTGACCTGGCTGCTGCCGAGCATCACGTCGGCGTTCCACGCCTGGGTCACCTGCTCGCCGCCGCCGAAGGACCACTTCAATGACCAAGCGGCCACCGCGTCACCGAGGTTGGTGATCTGCACGTCGGCCCCGAAGCCGCCCTGCCAGGCGTTGGTGATCGTGTAGTCGACCCGGCAGCCGGCCGCGGCGGCGCCCGCCTGCTGCTGGACCGCCCAGGTCGCGCCGACCGCGAGCAGCCCGCCGGCCAGCAGCCCGGCGAACGAGCGCGCCGTCCGTCCTCTGCGGTGTCCCGCCATCATTCCTCCAGGGAGTCGAGTGGTGCCTCCCATGGGAGCGAGCCCGCCGCGGATCCGGCCAGCGCGAGGACGGGGCGGACGCCCTGACCGTGCCGTAGGTCCGAAACTTTCGCGCCCTGCGCGGCGTGGTGGGTTCACCCAGCCGGAGCGCACCGCGACCGGCCGCGGTTCGTGTCATCTGCGGCTGGGGGCGCCCCCGCCCCGGCCCTAGCGTCGGAAGGCATGCGACGCAGACAGCCGCCGGCCGCCGCCCCGGTGCCGTTCTCCCCGGTCGCGGCCCGCGCCCACCGGACCGCTCTCGGCCTGACGCCCGATCAGGTCGCCGAAGGGCTGGCCGCCCACGGCGTCCGCCTGCTCCCCGGGCACGTCGCCGGCTGGGAGGACGGCCGCATCCGCCCCACCGAGGACCAGCTGATCGCCCTGGCCCGCACCCTCTGGTGCCCGCCCGCCCAGCTGATGGGCACCGCCCCGGCCACCCTCCGCGACCACCGGATCGCCCGCGAACTCACCCAGGACCAGGCCGCCCGCCTGCTCGGCCTCTCGCTCGCGACCTACCGGCAGACCGAGGCCACCGGCCGGTGGACCGGCAGCGAGGACCAGACCCGCCTGCTCGCCCACGTCCTCGGCCTCGACCTGCCCACCCTGGTGCACCTCACCGGTCGCACCGCCGACCTCGACGCCCGCCTCCGCCAGGTCGTCCAGGGCCGCTGGCAGGCCCAGCTCCGCCCCATCGCCCGCCTGGTCCCCGTCGACCCCCCCACCCTGGAACGCGTCCTCGCCACCCTCCAGTCCGAACACCACACCCCCACCTCCTGGGGCGCCACCCCCACCACCACCCCCACCCGCCCCGAACCCACCCCCCGCTTCTGGCAACTCCTCGCCACCGAACTCGCCTGACGCCCGGCCTTACCGCCGCAGGCCGCCGGCCTGTTCACGGCCGCCCCGGCCGTCGCAGGACGGCTCGACGACTGGTCCGACCCCCGGCGCGCCCTGCTGCACGACCTGTGCCGCCACCCCGTACCCGACGTCCGCGACGAGGCGCACGCGATCCGGCCGGCGTAGCGCCGGCCGTCACCCGGGCGCCGTCCCGATTCGCCGTCCGGAGCCGGGGCAGGTGCACTGGAGGTACAGGACCGTCAGCACCCGGGAGACCGCCATGCGTTGGGGAACCGCCGCCGCCGTTGCCGCCGCCGCCGCAGGAACCGGGGTGGCGGCCTTCCTGGCGCTCGGCCGGAGAGTGTCCGACCACGTGGTCCACGCCGGCACCGCGCAGGTGGTGTTCGCGCCCGCGCCCGTCAAGGTGATCGCCCTCGGCCCCGGCCGGGTGGTGCTGACCGCCACCGCCGACACCCTCCGCCCCGGGCGGTACGCGCTGGAGTGGGGCGAGGACGGCCACGCCGTGGTCGGCGAGGTGCTCGACCGCAGCGGCGACCGGGTCACCCGGCGGCTGGAGCGCGCCGAGAGCGGCACCCTCGCCGTCGGCACCGAGGTCAGGGTCACCGCGCGGGTGCTGGTCGGCGACCCGCGCACCGCCCTCGGCCTGGACTACGTCGACGTCGAGGTGGCCGGCGACCTCGGCAACCTCCCGGCCTGGCGGACCGCCGGGATCCGCGGCACCTGGGTGGTGCTGATCCACGGCCCGGGCGTCGACCGCGAGCAGGCGCTGCCCGTCCTCCCGCTGCTGCACTCGCTGCGGCTGCCCACCCTGACCGTCAGCTACCGCGGCGACCGGGGCGCCCCGGCCTCGCCGGACGGCCTCAACCACTTCGGCGAGACCGAGTGGCAGGACGTGGACGTCGCGATCCGGTACGCGCTCGCCCAGGGCGCCGGCCGGGTCGTGCTGTACGGCTGGTCGGTCGGCGCGACCATCGCCCTGCACACCGCCGCCCGCTCCACCTGGCGCGACCGGATCGCCGGACTCGTGCTGGACTCCCCGGTCCTGGACTGGTCCGAGACCGTCCGCCGGGAGACCACCCGGGCCTGGTCCTCGCCCGCCCTGGGCGAGCTCGGCACGCTCGCCGCACAGGGCCGCACCGACGTCGACCTGGCCGGGTTCGCCCGGATCGCCTCCGGCGCCGACCTGCCCGCGCCCGCGCTGGTGCTGCACAGCCCCGACGACCCGATCGCCCCGTGGGTCGCCGCCGAGCGCCTCGCCGACGCCCGCGAGGACCGGGTCAGCCTGCACCCGGTGCCGCACGCCGAGCACGCCGCCCTGTGGAACGCCGACCCGGCCGGGTACGCCGAGGCGCTGCGCCGCTTCCTCACCCCGCTGCTGTGAACCGCCGGCGGACCGCCGGCGGCCCTGCGACGGGAACCGGAACCCGGCCCACCGCGTCTCCGTCTCGGAGCGGTCACAGTATGTGCCATGTCCATGACCGAAAGTGGAGTGATTCGCCCCGCTTCGTCCGGACACGTCCCCCCACCGTTCGAGCGGTTCGGACAGGACGCCGAGACAGCTCGGCAGCCGATGTGACAGAAGGCCCGTACAAGGGGAAGACTGCACGGCGTGACGTCTCGGAACCCGCGCGACCGTGATGCCCCGCACCCGCCGCCCCACCGCACCGGTGCGACGGTGACCCGTCTGCCCGGAACGGCCGTCGGGCGTGCGGAGGGCACCCAACCCGCCGCCAACCGCCGCCGGGTCCCCGCCAAGCCCGGACGCGGCCGAGTGCCCGTCCCGGACGGCTTCCCCGCACCCGCCGAACTCGCCCCGCTGGCGCGCCGCATGCTCGCCGACGCGGTCCGCGTCGCCCGCTGGGCCGGCGAACTCGGCGAGGTCGACAAGCGCGGCGAACTCCTCCCCGAGGACGCCCGCGCCGCCGGCCGCGCCCTTGCGATGACCGTCGGCGCCGCCGCCAACGCCTGGGGCCAGGCCCTGCTGGTCGGCCTGGTCGAACTCCGCGACGGCGGCGCGGGACCGGGCTGGCGCCTGCACGCCTGGGACCACGACGACGAAGCCGTGGTCCGCGGCTGGTCCGCGCTCTTCGACGCCTGGACGCTGCTCGCCCCCGTTCCGCCCGCCGCGCTGCGCGGCGTCTTCGCCCAGCTGGCCGGCCAGGCCGTCGACCAGGCGCCCCAGCTGCTGTCCTTCCTGCACCTGGTGGACGGGCCGGTCGCCGACAGCGAGCTGCTCGAACTGCTGCGCCGCGGCCTCGACGAGCGCCGGCTCACCCCGGGCAGCGGCACCTTCCCGCTGTCCCCGGTGCCGCACGCCGCCTCCGCGGTCTCCGCCGTCCGCGGCACCTGCCGCGAGCCGCAGATCGACACCCCGCACTCGCCCGCCGACGTCGCCGCCGTCCTCGACTGGATGCTCGACGGCCTGGCCGCCGTCGGCGCGCTCGGCCGCCGCGACGAGGCCGCCGAGCTGTCCCCGCTGGGCCACTGGGCGGTCCGCGCCAAGCTGGAGGAGATCTGCACCGTCGCGCAGACCGCCGCCGGCCACATCGAGCAGAGCGCCCTGGAACTGCTCAGCGCCTGCGCCGACTACACCCCCGGCCCGGCCCGCGCGGAGTTCCGCGCCTGGGTCGCCGCCCGCCCCGCCGACCGCGCCGTGGCCGAACTCCTCGAAGCCGCCCGCGGCGAGGACGCCCTGGTCCGCGGCCTGGCCTTCGAGGCACTCCGGGTGGTCGCCGGCTCGACCGCCGAGCAGGGCGTCCGGGCCGCCGTCGAGGAGGCCGTCCTGCGGCCCTACGCGCTCCTCTGGCTGGCCGAACAGCTGGACGAGGAACCGGTGTCCCCCGCCGACGTGCTCGGGGCGGAGGACGCCGCCTGGCTGTGGGTCGACACCGCCGCCGCCGTCCTCGACCACGGCGAGACCAACCTCCTGGTCGGCCACGTCGAAGCGGCCTCGGCCGGCGAGCCGGTCCGGCTCTTCAACCGCGCCCGCCAGTCCGGACACCCCCGCGCCGCCAGCGTCCTCACCGCGGTCGCCTCGGTCCACCCCGACCCGGCGGTGGCCCGCGCCGCGCGCCGGAGCGCCTTCTCGGTCCACACCGGCGGAGCCTGACCCCATCCGAACGCGTCCCGCCAGGGGCGCGGGGAGCTGCGCGAAGCGGAAGCCCGCACAAGCAAGAAGCCGCCCTCCCGGGGAATCCCCGGGAGGGCGGCTCTCTTGCTGTCAGCCCCGGTTCTCGGCCCGGCGGGCGCGGACCACGCCCACCTTCTCGCCGACCTTGCGGCGGATGACCAGCAGCGGCGCCATCGCCGCGAGCGCGATCTGGGCGACCGCACCGACGTGCATCAGCGTGTCGCCGCCGGGCAGCCCGGCCGCCCAGGAGGCCAGGCAGCCGATGGAGACGACGATCCAGGCCAGCGTCGCGGTGGCCAGCAGGCCCTGCGGCTTCGGGTACTCGATCCGACTGACCATCAGGTACGCCACGCCGAGGATCATCAGCAGACCTGGGATGAACGGCGGGTCGAGCAGGACGATCGCCAGCACCGTCATCGCGCCCATCGGGCAGGGCATGCCCTGGAAGATCCCGGGTCGCATCTTGACCGCCGAGAAGCGGGCCAGCCGCAGCACCACCGCGAGCAGCACGGTCAGCGCGATGAACGCGGACAGCTGCTGGTTGGAGCCGGGGGAGACCAGGCCCCACACCGCGACGAAGTAGGCCGGCGCGATGCCGAAGCTGATCAGGTCGGCCAGGTTGTCGAGCTCGGCGCCGAGCGCGGAGGAGCGCAGCTTGCGCGCCACCAGGCCGTCGAAGAGGTCGCACATGGAGCCGATCAGCAGCAGGGTGACCGCGGTGGCGGCGCTGTGCTTGACCGGGGCGCTGGACTCGTCGGTGAGGTGCGGCATGAGGATTCCGGTGGTGATCGAGTAGATCGCCAGGAAGCCGCAGACGGCGTTGCCCAGGGTCAGGAAGTCGGCGGTGGACAGGTGCTGCGGGGAGCGGGGGGCCCGCAGTTCGCGGTCCCGCGCCCAGCGGCGACGGCGGAGCTCGGTCGACTCCTCGTCGTCGCCGAGGCCCACGAGGGTCTCAGGATCAGTCACGGTCAAGGCGAGTCACCCCGGCGGTGGTCTTCTGGCCGACCGTGACGCCGACCTCGACGCCCGCCGGCAGGTAGGTGTCGACGCGGGAGCCGAAACGGATCAGGCCGACCCGCTCGCCCTGCTCGACCTTGGTGCCGGCGTCCATGTAGGGGACGATGCGGCGGGCGACAGCACCCGCGATCTGCACCATCTCGATGTCGCCGAGCTCGGTGTCGAAGTGCCACACGACGCGCTCGTTGCGGTCGCTGTCCTTGTTGAACGCCGGGACGTACCCACCGGCGATGTGCTCGACGGACGTCACGGTGCCGGCCAGCGGCGCGCGGTTGACGTGGACGTTGAGCGGGCTCATGAACACGGCGACGCGGGTCCGGCCGTCCGGCCACTCGTCGATGGACTGGACCACGCCGTCGGCCGGCGAGATGACCCGGCCGGCGCCGATCTCGCGCTCGGGGTCGCGGAAGAACCACAGCATGCCCGCGCTGAGCGCGCAGGCCGGTACGGCAGCCAGGGCCCACTTGCCGGAGCGCCGGGTGAGGGCGGTCGTCACGGCGGCGGTGGCCAGCGTGGGCACGAACCACGGGGTGGCGCCGCGCGCGATGGTCACGCGGGGACGCCGACCCTCGGGCGCGGAACCCTGGGCGGAGGTGTGAGGGGACGGGCTGATGGGCATCGAAGACCTTTAGTCGCGGGCCCCGCGCGGGGACACTGAATGGCCCCTGGACGGGGGCCACCGCGGGGATCGAGTTGTCTGGGACGGCTGCTGTCCCGGTGGATGCTATCGGGACCTGCCCGTACCTGGGCAAGCCGCCTGCTAGTCGAACTACGCCTGCCTGCTGAGTCGGGCACCTGCTATGTGTACGACCGTAACCGGACCGGGTCCGGTTCCCCAAGGGGTCTCGGGTTCCGGGTGAGTCACGTCTCAGCGTGTCGCGCGCGACGCGCGGTGCACGGAGGCAGCCGCCCGGCGCGTACCTGGGGAAACGCGCCGGGCGGCTGCTCCGTGCGCCGCGTCCGCCCCATGGACGGCTGACCAGGCCGGGGCGGGCGCGGAGCGGGTCGACGGCGGGCCCGCACGCCTGCCGCCGACCGCGGGGAGGGACTGTCTCGGGGCCGACTAGTCGGCGAGCCGGTACTCCTCCAGGAGCCGGCGTCCCACGATCATCTTCTGGATCTCCGCCGTACCTTCACCGATCAGCAGCATCGGGGCCTCCCGGTACAGCCGCTCGATCTCGTACTCCTTGGAGAAGCCGTAGCCGCCGTGGATCCGGAAGGAGTCCTCGACGACCTCCTTGCAGTACTCGGAGGCGAGGTACTTGGCCATGCCGGCCTCCAGGTCGTTGCGCTGCCCGCTGTCCTTCTTGCGGGCGGCCATCACCATCATCTGGTGCGCGGCCTCGACCTTGGTGGCCATCTCGGCGAGCTTGAACTGGATCGCCTGGTGCTCGGCGATCTTCTTGCCGAAGGTGACCCGCTGCTGGGCGTAGGCGATGCCCAGCTCGAAGGCCCGGCGGGCCACGCCGCAGCCGCGGGCGGCGACGTTGACCCGGCCGACCTCGACGCCGTCCATCATCTGGTAGAAGCCCTTGCCGGGGACGCCGCCGAGGATCCGGTCCGCCGGGACGCGGACGTCCTGCAGCACCAACTCGGTGGTGTCGACGCCCTTGTAGCCCATCTTCTCGATCTTGCCGGGCACGGTCAGGCCGGGGACCGTCTCGTTCGGCCCGAAGCCCGGGGTCTTCTCGATCAGGAAGGTGGTCATGTTCTTGTACGGGGTGTTGCCGCCCTCGTCGGTCTTGCAGAGCACCGCGACGACGGACGAGGTGCCGCCGTTGGTCAGCCACATCTTCTGGCCGTTCAGGACGTAGAAGTCCCCGTCCCGCACGCCCTTGGTGGAGATCGCCGACACGTCGGAGCCCAGGCCCGGCTCGGACATCGAGAAGGCGCCGCGCAGCTCGCCGGCCGCCATCTTCGGCAGGAAGTAGTCCTTCTGCTCCTGGGTGCCGTGCGCGTTGATCATGTGCGCCACGATGAAGTGGGTGTTGACGATGCCGGAGACGGACATCCAGCCGCGGGCGATCTCCTCCACCACCAGGGCGTAGGTGAGCAGCGACTCGCCGAGGCCGCCGAACTCCTCCGGGATGGTGAGCCCGAACAGGCCGAGCTGCTTCATGCCCTCGACGATGGCGGTCGGGTACTCGTCCTTGTGCTCCAGCTCGGTGGCGACCGGAATGATCTCCTTGTCGACGAACTCCCGCACGGTGGCGAGGATGTCCCGCTGGATCTCGGTGAGGCCGTCGGTCTGTGCGAGGCGTCCCATCGTGCGGCTCCGTGACTGCTCAAGAGGGATGAGGGTGGGGGGGCTCCGCGGCGCGTGGCTGCCGCGGAGCCCCTGGTACCGGGTGGGGGCTGGGCCGATGACGGCGGCCCGCCCGTCCGGGGCTGAGGGGGTGGGTCAGGCCAGGGGCTCGGGGCGGCCGGGCTGGTCGCCGCCGCGCTCCTTCAGGTACTGCTCGGTGGGCACCATCACCTTGCGGCGGAAGATGCAGACCACGGTGCCGTCCTGCTTGTAGCCCTTGGTCTCGACGTACACGATGCCGCGGTCCGGCTTCGAGGTCATGTTCTTGTCGAGGACCGTGGTCTCGCCGTAGAGGGTGTCGCCGTGGAAGGTCGGCGCGATGTGGCGCAGCGACTCGATCTCCAGGTTGGCGAGCGCCTTGCCGGAGACGTCCTCGACGCTCATGCCCAGCAGCAGCGAGTAGATGTAGTTGCCGACCACGACGTTCTTGCCCTGCACGGTGGTGGTCGCGTAGTTGGCGTCCATGTGCAGCGGGTGGTGGTTCATGGTGAGCAGGCAGAACAGGTGGTCGTCGTACTCGGTGACGGTCTTCCCGGGCCAGTGCTTGTAGACCGCGCCGACCTCGAACTCCTCGTAGGTGCGTCCGAACTGCATCGCGCTCAGGCCTCCGCCGTCTTGTCGGAGACAGGCTGTTCGAACTTGGTGGTGCGCTCCATCCCCGCGGCGCGGCCCTTGCCGGCGATGACCAGGGCCATCTTGCGGCTGGCCTCGTCGATCATCTCGTCGCCGAGCATCGCGGAGCCCTTGGCGCCGCCGGCCTCGGAGGTGCACCAGTCGTAGGCGTCGAGGATCAGCTCGGCGTGGTCGTAGTCCTCCTGCGCGGGCGAGTAGATCTCGTTCGCGGCGGACACCTGGTCGGGGTGCAGCACCCACTTGCCGTCGAAGCCGAGGGCGGCGGAGCGCCGGGCGACCTCGCGGTAGCCCTCCTGGTTGCGGATCTGCAGGTAGGGGCCGTCGATGGCCTGCAGGTCGTTGGCGCGGGCGGCCATCAGGATCCGCATCAGGATGTAGTGGTAGGCGTCGGCGCCGTAGCCGGGCGGCTGCTCGCCGACCACCAGGGACTTCATGTTGATGGAGGCCATGAAGTCGGCCGGGCCGAAGATGATGGTCTCCAGGCGCGGCGAGGCCTGCGCGATGGCGTCCACGTTGATCAGGCCCTTGGCGTTCTCGATCTGCGCCTCGATGCCGATCTTGCCGACCTCCAGGCCGACGGTCTTCTCGATCTGGGTGAGCAGCAGGTCCAGCGCGATCACCTGCTGGGCGTCCTGCACCTTGGGCAGCATGATGCAGTCCAGGTTCTGGCCGGCGCCCTCGACGACGGTGATGACGTCGCGGTAGGTCCAGTGCGTGGTCCAGTCGTTGACCCGCACGACGCGGGTCTTGCCGCCCCAGTCGCCGTTGTTCAGCGCGTCCACGATGTTGTGGCGGGCGCTCTCCTTGACCAGCGGGGCGCAGGCGTCCTCCAGGTCGAGGAAGACCTGGTCGGCCGGCAGGCCCTGGGCCTTCTCGAGGAAACGCGGGTTGCTGCCCGGCACGGCCAGGCAGGACCGGCGCGGACGGAGGCGGTTCACAGTCATTGAGGGGGGTTCCTTCCGGGTCAGCTGGTCGCGGCGGTGGTCGCGGCCCACGGCTGAAGCCTGTTGGCCAGCCGGATCTCGTCCACGATCCGGCCGATGATGGTGGTGATGCCGAAGTCCTTGGGTGTGAACACGGCAGCGACTCCGGCGGCCCGCAGGACCTCCGCATCCGCAGCCGGGATGATTCCACCCACGATCACCGGCACATCCTCCACCCCCGCGCGGCGCAGCCGGTGCAGGACGTCCGGCACCAGTTCGGGGTGCGCCCCGGAGAGGATGGACAGGCCCACACAGTGCACGTCCTCGGCGACGGCCGCGGAGACGATCTGTTCGGGCGTCAGGCGGATGCCCTGGTAGACCACCTCGAAGCCGGCGTCGCGGGCCCGGACGGCGATCTGCTCGGCGCCGTTGGAGTGTCCGTCCAGGCCGGGCTTGCCGACCAGCAGGCGCAGCTTGCCGGCGCCGAGTTCGGCGGCGGTGGCGGCGACGGCCTCGCGGACGGCGGCGAGTTCGCCGCCGGGCTCGGCGGCGACCGCGACGGGCGCGCCGCCGACGCCGGTGGGGGCCCGGTACTCGCCGAACACCTCGCGCAGCGCGAAGGACCACTCGCCGGTGGTGGCGCCGGCCCGGGCGCAGGCCAGGGTGGCGTCCATCAGGTTCTGCGCGGTGGCGGCCACCTCCTTGAGGCGGGCCAGGGACTGCTGCACGGCGGCCTCGTCGCGGCCGGCCCGCCAGGACTCCAGGTTGTCCAGCACGGAGCGCTCGGAGGCCGGGTCGACCACCATGATGGCGGTGTCCAGGTCGGCGGTGAGCGGGCTGTCCTCGGTGGTGTCGAAGCAGTTGACGCCGACGATCCGGTCCTGGCCGGCCTCGATCCGGGCCCGCCGCTCGGCGTGCGAGGCGACCAGGTTGGACTTCAGGTAGCCGGACTCGACGGCCGGGATCACCCCGCCCATCTCCAGCACCTTGGCGATCTCCGCCTCGGCGCCGGCCAGCAGTTCCTCGGTCTTCGCCTCGACGACGTGCGAGCCGTTGAACAGGTCGCCGTACTCCAGCAGGTCCGACTCGTAGGCCAGCACCTGCTGGATGCGCAGCGACCACTGCTGGTCCCACGGCCGGGGCAGGCCCAGCGCCTCGTTCCAGGCCGGGAGTTGGACGGCCCGGGCGCGGGCGTCCTTGGACAGCGTGACGGCCAGCATCTCCAGCACGATGCGCTGGACGTTGTTCTCCGGCTGGGCCTCGGTCAGGCCGAGCGAGTTGACCTGCACGCCGTAGCGGAACCGGCGCTGCTTGGCGTCCTCGATGCCGTAGCGCTCCCGGGTGACCTTCTCCCACAGCCGGTTGAAGGCGCGCATCTTGCACATCTCCTCGACGAAGCGGACGCCCGCGTTGACGAAGAAGGAGATCCGGCCGACCACCTCGCCCATCCGCTCGGCCGGGACCTGCCCGGAGTCGCGGACGGCGTCGAGGACGGCGATCGCGGTGCACATCGAGTAGGCGATCTCCTGGACGGGGGTCGCCCCGGCCTCCTGCAGGTGGTAGCTGCAGATGTTGATCGGGTTCCACTTCGGGAGGTGCGCCACGGTGTAGGCGATCATGTCGGTGATCAGCCGGACGGAGGGGCCGGGCGGGAAGACGTGCGTCCCGCGCGACAGGTACTCCTTGACGATGTCGTTCTGGGTGGTGCCGGTGAGCTTGGCGATGTCCGCGCCCTGCTCCTCGGCGACCACCTGGTACAGCGCCAGCAGCCACATGGCGGTGGCGTTGATGGTCATCGAGGTGTTGGTGCGCTCCAGCGGGATCCCGTCGAACAGGGTCCGCATGTCGCCCAGGTGCCCGACCGGCACGCCGACCCGGCCGACCTCGCCGCGGGCGAGGACGTGGTCGGAGTCGTAACCGGTCTGGGTCGGCAGGTCGAAGGCCACCGACAGGCCGGTCTGGCCCTTCGCCAGGTTCCGCCGGTAGAGCGCGTTGGAGTCGCTCGCGGTGGAGTGCCCGGCGTAGGTGCGCATCAGCCAGGGGCGGTCGCGTTCCTGAGCGGCCATCAGATGTCCCGGAAGGCGTTGATCTTGGTGAGGTGCTGCTCGCGGAGCTCGTGGTTGCGCACGCCCAGGCCTTCCTGGGGGGCGAGGCAGAGCACGCCGACCTTGCCCTGGTGCTTGTTGTGGTGCACGTCGAGGGCGGCCTGGCCGGTCTCCTCCAGGGAGTAGACCTTCGACAGGGTCGGGTGGATCTTGCCCTTGGCGACCAGCCGGTTGGCCTCGAAGGCCTCGCGGTAGTTGGCGAAGTGCGAGCCGACGATGCGCTTCAGCGACATCCACAGGTAGCGGTTGTCGTACTGGTGCATGTAGCCGGAGGTGGAGGCGCAGGTGACGATGGTGCCGCCCTTGCGGGTGACGTAGACCGACGCGCCGAAGGTCTCGCGGCCCGGGTGCTCGAAGACGATGTCGACGTCCTCGCCGCCGGTGAACTCGCGGATCTTCGACCCCAGGCGCTTCCACTCGCGCGGGTCCTGGTTGTTCTCGTCCTTCCAGAACCGGTAGCCCTCGGCGGAGCGGTCGATGATCGCCTCGGCGCCCATGGCGCGGCAGATGTCGGCCTTCTGCGGGCTGGAGACCACGCAGATCGGGGTGGCGCCGCCGGCCAGCGCGTACTGGGTGGCGTACGAGCCGAGGCCGCCGCTGGCGCCCCAGATCAGCACGTTGTCGCCCTGCTTCATGCCGGCGCCGTTGCGGGAGACCAGCTGGCGGTAGGCGGTGGAGTTGACCAGGCCCGGGGAGGCGGCCTCCTCCCAGGTGAGGTGCTTGGGCTTGGGGAGCAGCTGGTTGGTCTTCACCAGGGCGATCTGGGCCAGGCCGCCGAAGTTGGTCTCGAAGCCCCAGATGCGCTGCTCCGGGTCCATCATCGTGTCGTTGTGGCCGTCCGGGGACTCCAGCTCGACCGACAGGCAGTGCGCGACGACCTCGTCGCCCGGCTTCCAGGCGTTGACGCCGGCGCCGGTGCGCAGCACCACGCCCGCCAGGTCGGAGCCGAGCACGTGGTACGGCAGGTCGTGACGGTTCGTCAGCGGCGAGAGGCGCCCGTAGCGCTCCAGGAAGCCGAAGGTGGAGACCGGCTCGAAGATCGAGCTCCACACGGTGTTGTAGTTGACCGAGCTGGCCATCACGGCGACCAGGGCCTCGCCCGGGCCGAGCTCGGGCAGCGGCACGTCGTCCAGGTGGAGCGACTTGCGCGGGTCCTTGTCGCGGCTGGCGAGGCCGGCGAACATCTGCTCCTCGTCCTTGTGGAGCGTCACGGCCCGGTAGGACTCGGGCAGCGCGATGGCGGCGTAGTCCGCGGACGTGGCGTCACCGCTGAGGATCGCGTCGAGAATTTCCTGCATGGCTGCCTCCGAAGGCGTACCTGTGCGAGGGACACAGGGCGTCTGGGGGAGCCGGGAGCGGACACCGGCTTCGCTGAGGGTCTGAGGGTGGGTACTGCGGGTGCGGCGGGTCTGGGTGGTCGCCGCGTGGGTGCTGCTGGTTCTCGTCCCCTCGGTAGGGGACGCCGGTGGACGGCGCGCCGAGGTGGGGAGCCGCGGCGCCGCAGCCGGTGGGAACAAGGTAGTGGCACCCTGTGCCACTCGTAAAGACACGCGGTGCCAAGTTGTGGCGTGAGCCAGGACACGCTGTGCCGAGCGCCGCCGGGAACGCCCGAAGGCCCGTTCCCGAAATCGGGAACGGGCCTTCGAATCTGCTGCCACCTGCGGAAACTGCCTGGATTATGCGGGAGTTCTACCGGCCAGCGCGGCTCTGATCGAATCCACCACGGTCTCCAGCGGTGCGTCCGTCCGGGCGACTGTGATCAGTACCTCACCGCCCGGGCTGGCACTCAGTGCGCTCACTGCACTCGGCTCCTCCGGCGACGCTCCGTCACCATTGGCACCGGGTGCCAGCGTGGTTCCGCGGCGGCGGGCGCCGCTCGGCGGGGTCGGCCAGAACGTCCCCCTGATCACCTCGAAGGAGTGGTCCAGCTGCGCCTCCACGTCGCCGTGGCTCCCGGCCCGCAGCCAGCGCCGCAGCACGTGGTTGTGCGCCGCGACCACCGCCGCCGCCGAGACCTCGGCCAGCATCGAGTCGTCGTCCCCGCCGCGCTGCCAGCCCGGCGGGGTCTGCTCGGCCGCGTCGAACCGGCCCAGCAGGTAGCGGGTGAACAGCCGCTCGTAGCGGGAGACCACGGCGATCTCGCGCTCGCGCAGCGCCGGCACCTGCCGGATCAGCTGGTAGCGGGCCACCGACATGTCCGGGGTGGAGGCGTACATCCGCAGCACCTCCTTGATGCCCCGGCACACCACGTCCAGCGGGTGCTCCTCCGGCTCGGCGCTCGCCAGCAGGTCGGCCACCCGCACCAGGGTGTCGTCGTGGTCCGGGAAGATCGCCTCCTCCTTGGACCGGAAGTACCGGAAGAAGGTGCGCCGGGCGACGCCGGCGGCGGCCGCGATCTGATCGACCGTCGTCTCCTCGTACCCCTGGGTGGCGAACAGCTCCATGGCCGCCGCGGTGAGGTCCTGGCGCATCTGCAGCCGCTGGGCGGCGGCCCGGCGGCTGCCCGCTCCGGACTCCACCCCCGACCGCGTCTGGTCCGGCCCGGCGGCCGGCGGCTGCTGCTGGGAGGGCGAGGTCTGGCGATCCATGTTCGGAACGCTACACGCACCCAGCGGCGCCCCGGTCGGCCTGGCCCGCCGCACCGGCGCCGCAGGCGGCGCCACCGCGGGCCGCGGCCACCGCGAGGAGACCGCACCCGTACCCCAAGGGGGCCTCGCCGCACCGGCGTCGACCCCTCCGGCGGGCGACGGCCGGGGCCCCGGGGCGGACCCCGGAGCGGACGCCGCGGCGGGCCCCGGACGCCCGGTCATCGCCGTGCGTGGTCGCGGAAACCGCGGCCGGTCTTGCGGCCCAGGCAGCCCGCCGCGACCAGGTGCTCCAGCAGCGGCGCCGCCGCCAGGCCCGGCTCGCGGAACTCCTGGTGCAGCACCTGCTCGATGGTCAGCGACACGTCCAGGCCCACCACGTCCAGCAGCTCGAACGGGCCCATCGGGTAGCCGCAGCCCAGCTTCATCGCGGTGTCGATGTCGTCCACCGTCGCGTAGTGCTCCTGCAGCATCCGCACCGCGTCGTTCAGGTACGGGAAGAGCAGCGCGTTCACGATGAACCCGGCCCGGTCGCCGCACTCCACGGCGTGCTTCTTCACCGTGCCGCACAGCTCCAGCACGGTCGCCGTGACGTCCTCCGCGGTCAGCACCGTGGAGACCACCTCGACCAGCTTCATGGCCGGCGCCGGGTTGAAGAAGTGCATCCCGATCACGTCCTGCGGGCGGGAGGTCGCCGTCGCGCAGGAGATCACCGGCAGCGAGGAGGTGGTGGTGGCCAGCACCGCGCCCGGCTTGACGAACTTGTCCAGGGCGCCGAACAGCTCGCGCTTGACCGCCAGGTCCTCCGCGACCGCCTCCATCACCAGGTCGACGTCCGCCAGGTCCTGGTACGAGCCGGTCGGGGTGACCAGTGCCAGCGCCGCGTCCCGGGCCTGCTCGGTGAGCCGGCCCTTGGCCACCGAACGCTCCAGCGACTTCGCCAGCTGCGCCTTCGCCCTCTCCGCCTTCTCCTGGCTGCGGGCCGCCAGCAGCACCGGGAAGCCCGCCTTCGCGAACACCTCCACGATGCCGGTCGCCATCGTCCCGCTGCCGCACACGCCGACGCTGCGCACCTCGCGGCCCGCCGCCCGCGTCTGCGCCGCCGCGGCCTCCTCGGCGACCACCTTGGACGAGCCCGGGGCCTCGTAGGTGTAGAAGCCGCGGCCCGACTTGCGGCCCAGCAGCCCCGCCGCGACCAGCTGGCCGAGGATCGGCGCCGGGGCGTGCAGCCGGTCCCTGGACTGCTCGTACATGGCCTCCAGCACGGTGCGGGCGGTGTCCACGCCGATCAGGTCCAGCAGGGCCAGCGGGCCCATCGGCAGCCCGCACCCCAGCCGCATCGCCGCGTCGATGTCCTCCCGGGTGGCGTACCGGGACTCGAACATCGCCGCCGCCTGGTTCAGGTACGCGAACAGCAGGCCGTTGGCGATGAAGCCGGCCCGGTCGCCCGCCGCCACCGGCTCCTTGCCCAGGTCGCGGGCCAACTCGGCGACCTGATCGGCCGCCTGAGGGGAGGTCAGCACGGTGCGGACCACCTCGACCAGCTTCATGGTGTGCACCGGGTTGAAGAAGTGCACGCCCAGCACGCGCTCCGGCCGGGCGGTGGCCGCCGCGATCCGGGTCACGCTCAGCGCGGTGGTACCGGTCGCCAGCACCGTCTCCGGCGGGCAGATCCGGTCCAGTTCGGCGAACAGGGCGCGCTTCAGCTCCAGGTCCTCCGGGACCTCCTCGATCACCAGGTCCGCCTGCGCCGCCGCCGTCAGGTCGGCGCCGACCTCGATCAGCGCCAGCAGCGCGGCGCGCTCCTCGGCGGTGAGCCGCTCGCGCTCCACCGCCCGCGCGGTGGCCGCCTCGATCCGGGCCAGCGCCCGCACCGCCTGGGTCGGGCCGGCCTCCACGCCGATCACCCGCCGGCCGCTGCGCGCAACCGCCACGGCCACCCCGGCACCCATGGTGCCCAGGCCGACCACGGCAACAGTGGGGAAGGGACGCTCCATTGTCCAGACTCCTTGTCATGGGCCCCGTGCCGCGGCCCCCGCCACCGTCCGGCCGCGACAGCGCGACCCCGGACGGAGGGTGTGACGAGGGAGGGTGTGCCGACGGCACGGGAGAAACGGGAACGGAAGAAGAACAGCGGCGACCCCGTCGTCCGGTCCGGTCCGCTCCGGTCCCGTCGAGGGGCACGTGCCGTGGTGCTCAGGCGCTCCGCAAGGATCATGAAGCGACGCCGACGCGCACACAGGGAAGAAACGCCACCCGCCGGTGCGGCTCCCGAAGCCCGGCGCTGGTGCGTGCCGACACTGTAGCCCAGCTACTCACGGGTAGGAAGAGGGAAGTGCGGCACGCCGGGACGGCTCCTGCTCAATACTGTGGCCGCAACTCCCCGAGGAGGACACCATGGCTGTCATGACGACTGAGCACCCGCAGATGGAACTCGAGCAGTTCAGAGAGATCGCCATAGCCGCGGAGCGGCAGGACGTGGTGCTCGAGTTCATCAACGGCAGGATCGGAGTCAAGCCGGTGCCCGACGGCGACCACGGAGAGATCATTCGCTGGGTCTCGAAGCGCTGCATGCAGTACCGCCCGGACCTGTGGCTGTACGCGGAGCAGGGCTTGAAGGTGGAGCGCTACCGGGCCGGTCACGCGAAGCCCGATGGCGCGCTCGCCCGAGACGGGGCCTTCGCCGGTCAGGGCGAGTGGGCCGACCCGGCGCAGGTGCTGATGGTGGTCGAGGTGACGTCCTACGACACCGACACCCACCAGCGGGACCGGGTCGAGAAGCCGGTGGCGTACGCCGAAGCCGAGATCCCGGTGTACCTGTTGATCGACCGTGACGCCGGTTCGGTGACCGTGCACAGCGAGCCCGGCGACGGCCGGTACGAGAGCATCGTGACGCTGGCCTACGGCCACGAGGTCGTGCTGCCCGGCCCGGTGGGCATCACGCTGGACACCGAAGAGTTGAAGCGCTACTCGCGTTGAACGCCGAACGGCCCGCCCGGAGGGTTCCGGGCGGGCCGTTCGGGGGTGACGGGGTGTCAGTGCGCCATGACGGGGACGGCGTCCTCGGCGGTGGCGTCCGCGGCGTGGTGCTCGGGCTTGCCGGCGTTGATCAGGGCGAAGGCGGTGACGCCGGCCAGGACCAGGATGCCGAAGGCCCACCAGATCGCGGTGGTGTAGGAGTGCACGGCGGCCTGGAGCTTGAACAGCTCCGGGTTGGCGCCCGCGGCGGCGCCGTGGGCCTTGCCGTACGCGACCGCGGCGCTGTTCGCGACGGTGCTCAGCAGGGCGGTGCCGATCGCGCCGCCGACCTGCTGCGAGGTGTTGACCATCGCGGAGGCGACGCCGGCGTCCCGCGGCTGCACGCCGTAGGTGGCCAGGCTCATGGCGGGCATGAAGGCGGTGCCCATGCCGAGGCCCATCAGGACCAGGCCCGGCAGGATCTGCCAGTACGAGGTGCCGACGTCGATCTGGGTGAGGATCAGCAGGCCGAGCGAGGCGACCAGGAAGCCGGGCGCCATCAGGTACCGGGCCGGGACCCGGGTCATCAGGCGGGCGCCGATCTGGGTGGAGCCGGTGATCATGCCGGCCACCATCGGGAGGAAGGCCAGGCCGTTGACGACCGGCTTGTAGCCCAGCACGCCCTGCATGTAGAAGGTCAGGAACAGGAACAGGCCGAACATGCCGATCACGGCCATGCCGAGCGAGAGGTAGACACCGCCGCGGTTGCGGTCGGTGACCACGCGCAGCGGCAGCAGCGGGGCCTTGACCCGGCTCTCGACGAACACGAACGCGGCGAGCAGCACCGCGGCGGCGACGAACAGGCCGATGGTGGTGCCGTCGCTCCAGCCGTTGCTCTCGGCGCGGGTGAAGCCGTACACCAGGGAGACCAGGCCGGCGGTGACCAGCACCACGCCGGGGATGTCGAGCTTGTTGCGGTTGAGGCCGACGGCGGGCTCGCGGATGACCAGGACGGCGCCGAGGATGGCGATCACCGCGAACGGGATGTTGACGTAGAAGGTCCAGCGCCAGTTCAGGTACTCGGTGAGGACGCCGCCCAGGATCAGGCCGATCGCACCGCCACCGCCGGCGACGGCGCCGTAGATGCCGAACGCCTTGGCGCGCTCCTTGCCGTCGGTGAACATCACCGCGAGCAGCGACAGCGCGGCGGGCGCGAGCAGCGCGCCGAACACGCCCTGCAGGGCGCGGGCGCCGAGCAGCATGCCGGTGTTGACGGCGGCGCCGCCGATCGCGGAGGCCGCGGCGAAGCCGATCAGGCCGACCATGAAGGTCCGGCGACGGCCCCACAGGTCCGCGATGCGGCCGCCGAACAGCAGGAGTCCGCCGAAGGCCAGCGCGTACGCGGTGATGACCCACTGGCGGCTGCTGTCGGCGAAGCCGAGGTCGGTCTGGGCGCTCGGGAGCGCGATGTTCACGACGGTCGCGTCGAGCACGACCATGAGTTGCGCCAGCGCGATGAAGACCAGCGCCTTCCACCGGCGCGGGTCCGGCTGGAGGGTGTCAGACATGAAGGTGTACCCACTTGTGTGTGCGAGAGCGTACGGAGACGTTCGAAAGCGTGCGAGGTCACAGGACCCTGTCGGGCGTCCTGCGGAGGAAGAGTCGTGGAACGTGCGGTTTCGGCCGTGAGGGTTCAGGCGCGGTGCTTCAGGTCCTCCAGGGTCACGGCACGGCCGGGCAGCGCGGACGGGGCGGAGTGCGTCCGCAGGCCGTCCAGCAGGAGCTGCAGGTGACGCCGGACGTGCGGGTCCAGGTCGAGGCAGCCGAAGCCGGGGAGCGGTCGGGTGAGCTGGGCCATGGCGACCACCACGTCGCCGGCGCCGACGTCGGCGCGGAGCAGCCCGTCGCGCTGCGCGCGGGTGATCAGGTCCTCGGTGACCTGCTTCATCTCGGCGCGCGCTTCGACGAGTTCGGGGTCGTTGGGGTCGACCGAGTCGGACAGCAGGGGACAGAGCGCGCCGATCCGTTCGTCGGCCGCGGCGAGCACGAAGCGGCTGAAGGCCGCGAAGGAGTCGGGCTCCTCGGCGGCGGCCGCGTGCGCGTGGGCGACGATCCGCTCCATCACGGCGAGCGAGACCTGGTGGATCAGCGTCCGGCGGTCGGCGAAGTTGCGGTACAGCGTGGCGTTGCCGACTCCGGCCCGGCGGGCGATCTCGTCCAGCGGGGCCATCGCCCCGTACTCGACGAACGCCTCCCGGGCCGCGGCCACGATGCGCGCCCGGTTGCGGGTCGCGTCCGCGCGCTGGCGGGGAGCTGCGGCGACAGTGGTCATGGTGTGCTCCCTTCGAGCGGCGGTGTTCGGAGTGGGGAGCGACTCCCCGGTTTGTTGCGGACAGATGACTAAACGGGGAGTAGCTCCCCGGAAATTTCATCATCCGATGTGACCTGCGTCACACCGGTTCCGCCACGGACGGGTGAGCGCCCGGCCAGGTCGCCCGACGGCCGCATCCGCGCTGGCCAGGATGGGTCCATGAGCACCGCCAAGCCCCGCACCGAACGCGCCGCCGAGGCCCGGGTGATCGCCACCCGGATCGAGGCCGAGGGCGTCGACGGCGTGATCGTCGGCTGGGTCGACAACGCCGGCGTCACCCGGGTCAAGACCGTACCCGTCCGCGCCCTGGAGGCCGCCGCGCAGTGGGGCGTCGGCGCCGCCCCCTGCTTCGACGCCTTCCTGGTGGACGACTCGCTCGCCCCCGGCGGCAGCCCGGTCGGCGACCTGCGCCTGGTCCCCGACCTGGCCGGGCTGCACCGCCTGGCCGCCCAGCCCGGCTGGGCCTGGGCCCCCGGCGACCGGTACACCCAGCACGGCGAGCCGCACTCCGGCTGCCAGCGGCAGTTCGCCCGCCGCACCGCCGAGGCGCTCGCCGAACGCGGGCTGGCCGTGCTGGCCGGCATCGAGGTGGAGTGGATCGTCGACGGCGGCGAGTCGGGCCCCGCGTACGGCATGCGCCGGCTGATCGGCCACAGCGACTACCTGCGCGACCTGCTGCGGGCCCTGCGCGAGCAGCAGCTGACAGTGCTCCAACTGCACCCGGAGTACACCGAGGGCCAGTTCGAGCTGTCGGTCGCGCCCGCCGGGCCGGTGGCGGCCGCCGACGCGGCGCTGCTGGTCCGGCAGACCGTCCAGGCGGTCTCGCTGCGGCACGGGCTGCACGCCAGCTTCGCGCCCGTCACCGAGCCCGGCGGCGTCGGCAACGGCGGCCACCTGCACCTCAGCCTGTGGCGGGACGGTCACAACCTCGGGCACGGCGGCAGCGGCCCGCACGGCCTGACCCGGGAGGCCGAGGCGTTCCTGGCCGGGGTGCTCGCGGAGCTTCCCGCCCTGCTGGCGCTCGGCGCGCCGTCCGTCGCCAGCTACCTGCGGCTGGTCCCCGGCCGCTGGTCCGGGCCGCACCGCTGCTGGGGCCTGGAGAACCGGGAGGCCGCGCTGCGGCTGATCACCGGATCCGTGCCCGAGCAGGCCAACGCCGAGATCAAGTGCTTCGACGCCGCCGCCAACCCGTACCTGGCGATCGGCGGCGTGCTCGCCGCCGGCCTGGCGGGCCTCGGCCGGGCGCTCCACCTGCCCGCCGAGACCACCGGAGACCCCGACGGAGCCGCCGAACGCCTGCCCGACTCGCTCGACCGGGCGGTGGACGCACTGCGCAAGTCCGAGGTGCTGCGCGACGCGATGGGCGAGCAGCTGTGGCGGTCGGTGATCGACGTCCGGGAGGCGGAGATCGCCCGGTTCGCCGACCGCACCCCGGAGCAGATCGTGGAGGCGGTCCGGTACCGGTACTGACGGTCCGTCAGACAGTCTGTCGGCCCGGCAGATCCGGCTCGGCGTCTCCTGGAGCAGGGCCTCCGCGGAACGGGCTCCGGATAGTCCGCGTCGCGGCCGGCTTCGACGGGGCTCCGCGACCTTCCGGGTTCAGCGGCGCGGGCGCTGCCCGGCGCCGCGGCAGATCGGGCACGCGCGGCCGCCCCGGCACTCCCGGCAGGTGGCCCGGCCCTCGGTGGGGCCGATCACCCAGGTGACGCCGCCCGTCGTCCAGCCGCGGCCCCAGCACTCCTCGCACCGTCCCAGGCCCTCGCACTCGGGGCAGAGTTCCCACCCCGGACGGACGTCGCCGGGGGAGAGCAGCGGCTCGGGGCGGACGAACTCCTCGGCGCGGTGCAGCACCATCGGCTCGGTCTCGGCCCGGCACAGGGTCAGGCCGCGCCGCGGGTGGAAGTGCAGCCGGAGTTTCAGCCCGTCGCGCTGGGCGTGCAGCACCACCGCGCCGGACTCGCTCCGCTCCCGGGTCAACTGCCAGTCGGCCAGCAGGGCTTCGGCCCGGGCCGGCAGACCGGGGTCGTTCGGCGGCCGGTCGAAGGCGACCTGCCGGTAGTGCGCGAAGCTCAGCGGGTTGCCCCAGGCGACGATGTCCGGGTGCTCGGGCAGGGCGGCGGGCGGTGCCTGTCCCGGGGCCAACTCTGCCAGCAGCGCCGCGAATTCGGCGAACAACTGCTCGCCGCGCCGCCGCAGTTCGGCCCGCGCGCCGGGTATCTCCTCGCCGGTCATGGCCCCCCGCCTCGATAGCACCGTCAGCCGGTCCGGGGCGTCCGGGTGGTGCTCGGAGCGCGCCGGGCGAGCCGATTGTAGGCGGCCTCCCCGGGCCCGCCGCTCCCGGGGAGGCCGGGCGGAGGACCGCTCGTCTATCCTCGTCGTCGGCCGAAGGGGGCGGGGATGTTCTGGATCGGGCTGGTGCTGTTCGTAGTGGTGGGCGGCGAGTTGGGGGCGGTGGTCTCGGGGGCGACCAGGCTCGGGGACGGCGGGGTGGGCCGGTTCGTGATCGGGGTCAACCTGGTCCCGTGGACGGGGCTGGTCGCGGGTGCGATGGTCTTCGCGGGCCGGCGCAGCCGGGCCGGGCTGCAGGTGGTGCAGGGCCCGATGTCGCCGGCCCTGGCCCGGGTGGAGGCCGCCCGGGCGACCGGCGACGGCCCGGAGCACCTGGTGCACCTGGATCTGACGGTGGCCCCGAAGGGCCGCGGCGCGTACCGGGTGAACGCCGTGGCCCGGGTGAACGTGATGGACCTGTCGGAGTACCGGGCGGGGCGGACGCTGGACGTCAGCCACGACCCGGAGCGGCCGTGGCGGGTCACGGTGCCGGGCCGGCAGACCGGGGCTGTGCAGGTCCCGCTGGACACCGCTCCGGAGAGCACCCGGGAGACCGCGCCGAAGCCGGTCCCGGCGTCCGCCCGCGGGCCGCTCCTCGGCTGCCTGCTCGCCGTCCTCGCGGGAACGGCCGGGTACCTGCTCATCTGGGGCCTGTGAGTGCCGAGTTCGCGGGCCGCCCCGGCGGAGCGCCGTGGTGGGCGGCGACTGCGCCAACTCCCGGACGCCGTCCGCGTACGCATGGTACGAAGATCGGATGACTAGCTACTGGACGGGTGAACGGGTCCGCCTGCGGGCGGTGGAGCCGGACGACGGGCCGCTGCTCGCGCGGCTCTCGGCGCAGGAGGAACGTCTCGGGGACGCGCTCAACCCGCCGCGCTCCGCCGAGGGCTGGCAGAGCGTCGCCCGGGAGGGCGCCACCGCCGACCCGACCGGCGACACCTACCAACTGGTCGTCGAATCCCTGGAGGAGAAGGTCGCGGTCGGTTCGATCGGCGTCCACCGGGCCGACTCGCGCAGCGGCTGGTTCGAGTACGGCCTCACCATCGCCGAGGAGCACCGCCGCCGCGGCTACGCCACCGAGGCCGCCCGCCTGGTGCTGCGCCACCAGTTCGAGGAACGGCGTCACCACAAGGCCACCGCGCGGGTCTTCGCCCACAACGAGGCCTCGCTGCAGCTCCAGCGCCGGCTCGGCTTCACCGAGGAGGGCCGCCTCCGCCGCCACCTGTTCGTGGCGGGCCGGCACGTCGACGTGGCGCTGTTCGCGTTCTTCGCGGAGGACTTCTTCGCCAAGTACGGCGGCCCGACCCGGCCCTGACCCCTCCTGCACGTTTCTGCACGTTTTCGGGAACGCGTGGGGAACGGAGACCGCCGGGGAGCCGACAGGCGCCCCGGCGGCCTGCGGACCGGGAGAGCCGCCCGGGTGACGGCGCGGTCCGCTGCCTGGCCGGCCGGAAGACACCCGTGGCCCGGGGCCGCAGCCGGGGGCCTCAGCGTTCCCGGGCGCCGGCGAACGGGCCGTGCAGGGCGGCCCACTGGAGCAGCAGGACGGTCTTGCCGTCGGCGATGCGGCCGTCCCGGGTCATCGCGAGCGCTTCGGCGAAGGGGAGTTCGAGCACCTCGATGTCCTCGCCGTCGTCCTCCAGGCCGCCGCCGGGTCCGGTCCGGTCGGCGGGACGGTAGGGGGCGGCGTAGCAGTGCAGGCGCTCGGTGACCGAGCCCGGGCTCATGAACGCGTCCACCACCAGGGTGAGCGGGCCGAGCCGGACGCCGAGCTCCTCGGCGCTCTCGCGGCGCACCGCGGTCTCGGGGTCGTCCTCGTCGAGCAGGCCGGCCGCCGCCTCGATCAGCATGCCGTCGGGGTGCCCGTTGACGTAGGCCGGGTAGCGGAACTGGCGGGTGAGCAGGACCACCCCGCGTTCGGTGTCGTACGGCAGGACCGCGGCGCCGTTGCCCCGGTCGTAGGTCTCGCGCTGCTGGGTGGTCCAACGGCCGTCGCGGCGGCGGTAGTCGAAGGTGGTGCGGCGCAGCACGTGCCAGCCGCGGGAGGTGAGTTCCACCTCGCGGACCAGGACGTCGGGGTTGCGGCGCAGGTCGCGCCCGGCGCGGTCGAGGCCGGTGCGGCCGCGGTGGTCGGGGGCGTCGACGCCGGGGCGGGCAGTCATGCGGCCCGCTGCGGTGCGCGGTGCGGGAGTTCGGAGACGTCGTGGTAGACGGGGAGGCCGCGGCGGCGTGCGGTGGCGACGTCCTGGTCGGCCCCGGTGGACTCGCCGGGCAGGCGGAGCACGGCGTCGCAGTGGGCGAGCAGCCGGTCGGCGGCGGGGTAGAGCACCTGCTCGGCGAGCGGGTCGGTCGGCCCCGCGCCGGCGGAGTGGAGCACCGGGAGGGCGATCCACTCGCCGATGACGGGAAGGTGGCCGGCGGCGAAGACGGGCCAGGCGGCCGCCTCCAGCCGGGCCAGGTTGGCGGCCATCGCCTGCGGGTCGCCGTCGGTGCCGGAGCGGTACGGTCCGGCGATCAGGACGAGCATGGGTGCATCGGTGTCGGTCATGGTCGGCTACGATACACGCAGAAACGTGAAGGAACAGGAGGGAGCAAGCAATGCTCGCTGCGGAACGGCGCGACCACCTGCTCGGGCTGCTGGCCCGCGAGGGGAAGGTGGTCGCCAAGGAGGTGGCCGCCGACCTGGGCATCTCCGAGGACAGCGTCCGGCGCGACCTGCGTGACCTGGCCGCGGAAGGGCTCTGCCAGCGGGTCTACGGCGGGGCGCTGCCCGCCTCGCCCGCCGTGGTCGGTTACGCCGAGCGGCAGTCCGTCACGCCCGGCGGGAAGCGCCGCGTCGCAGCGGCGGCCGTCGCCCTGGTCCGTCCCGGCAGCACGCTGATCCTGGACGGCGGCACCACCGCGCTCGCGGTGGCCGAACTGCTGCCGCCGGACCTCCACTGCACCGTGATCACACACAGTCCGACGGTGGTCGCGGCCCTGCTGGAACACCCGCGGGCGGAGCTGTTCCTGCTCGGCGGACGGGTGTTCAAGCACTCCGCGGTGGCCTGCGGCGCGGCGGCGGTCGAGGCCGCCCAGAACGTCTCGGCCGACCTCTGCCTGCTCGGCGTCACGGGCGTCCACCCGGACGCGGGCCTGACCACCGGCGACGCCGACGAGGCCGCCATGAAGCGCGCCCTCGCCGCCCGCGCCGCCGAGACCTGGATCCTCGCCTCCGCGGAGAAGATCGGCGCCGCCTCCCCGTTCCGGGTCCTGCCCTGGGACCGGATCACCGGTCTGATCACCGACGCCGATCCGGCCCACCCCGCCCTGGAGCGCCTCACCGCGGCCGGCGTGGAGATCCTCCCGGCCCGCTGACCGCCGCCCGGGCGCTGGATCCCGCCGATCGGCGCGGCACGACGGCCCGGGTCAGCTCGTCGCGTCCCGCGTCAGGACGACCACCGGGATCCGGCGTCCGGCCCGCTCCTGGAACCCCGCGAAGTACGGGGTGTGCGGCAACTGCCGGGCCCAGAGCCGGTCGTGTTCGGCGCCCTCGGCCACGGACGCGGTGACCGCGAAGCTCTCCGCGCCGACCTCGACCCGGGCGGCCGGGTCGGCGAGCAGGTTGTGGTACCAGCCGGGGTGGTTCGCCCGGCCCCCGTTGGCCCCGAAGATCACCAGCCGCCCGCCGTCCTCCAGGTAGGTCACCGGCATGACGCGCGACTCCCCGCTGCGGGCGCCGGTGGTGGTGAGCAGAAGCAGCGGCACGCCGGCGAAGTCGCCGCCCACCACCCCGGCGGAGGAGCGGAATTCGTCGATGACCAACTGGTTGCGCTGAAGTCGTTCTGACACGTGGACCCCTCTCGGGAGTCTCGAACCGACGGAGCGTCAAGCACGCTACGCGCCGACGGGCTCGCCGCGCATCCGGTCAGTGCGGGACGTGCTGTCCGCCGAGGGTGCGCAGGGTCTCGGTCAGGGCGGTGCGCTGGGCTCCGGTGAGGCCGGCGGTGAGGTCGGCGTCGGCGGCCTCGGCGGCTTCGGCGCAGCGGGTGAGCAGGTTCCGGCCGTGGGCGGTGAGGGTGAGGACCTGGCGGCGGCGGTCCTCGGGGTCGCGGACGCGTTCGACCGCGCCGAGCTCCTGCAACTGGTCGGCGAGCGCCACGATCAGGCTGGGGGCGACGCCCAGGCGGGTGGCCAGCTCCTGCTGGGAGGCGGCGGATCCGGCGTCCAGCGCGGCGAGCAGCCCGGCGTGCTTGGGCTTCAGGCCGAGCGCGTCGACCCGGGCGGCGAAGCGGTCGGAGGCCAGGGCGCCGAGGGTGCCCAGGTTGAAGACCAGTGTGGCGCGCAGCGCGGCTGCTCCCTTGACATCGCTCATGACGAGAATGATACCGTCCCCGTATCGTTCAAAGCTCGAATGATTCAGGGGGAGATGGGATGGATGTTCTGCTGGCGGCCAACGCACTGGCCGCGCTGGCGAGTGCGGGATCCAGCGTGGTGGGGGTGTGCAGGCCCGGCCTCGGGCTGCCCGCGGGTGAGCCGGTCACCCTCGGGACGCACGTCTACGTCCGGGCCTACGCGGGCCGGGCCCTTCCGT
This sequence comes from Streptomyces sp. TLI_171, assembly GCF_003610255.1. Taxonomy (GTDB): domain Bacteria; phylum Actinomycetota; class Actinomycetes; order Streptomycetales; family Streptomycetaceae; genus Kitasatospora. The sequence continues at coordinate 5,703,266 of NZ_RAPS01000001.1, forward strand.
TGGGAGCGGCGACCGCGGTGGCGGCGGTGGCCGGCGGCGCGGCGGTCGCCTGGCCGCTGCTGCTGGTGTCCGGGCTGGCGCAGGTCGCGGACTCGGCTATCGGGTTCCGCCAGCGCAACCTCGGCATGGCGTTCGGCGCCGGCGCGTTCGCGGTCCTGCACCTGCTCTCCGCCCTGGCGGTGGCCCGGTGAACGGCCTGACCGCGGTCGACGTGCTGGCCTTCGGCGCGGAGCTGGCGGTGTACGGGGCAGCCGGCCGGTGGGCGTGGACGAGGCCCGGCCGCCCCGCGGTCCGGTTGCTGGTCGCGGTCCTCTCCGTGGCCGGACTCGCCGTCCTGTGGGGGCAGTTCGCGGCCCCGACGGCCGACCGCCCGCTGCACGGCGCCGCCCGGGCCGCCTTCGAGCTCTGCTGGTTCGGCGCGGGCGCCCTCGCCGGGTGCCGGGCATGGTCCGCGCGGCGGCGGTAGCCGGCCCGAAGGCCCGGCGACGGCGCGCCGCCGCGCGGAACGCCGTGCCGGCCGACCGGTCGCGGTGACAGGATGGCGGGCCCGTTCGTGCCGAGGAGTCAGAACCCGTGCCCACCCCCGCAGACCGCCTCGCCGAGGCCCGGACCTCCGGCGACCCCGCCGTGCTGCGCCGGCTGGTGGACACCGGGTACCCGTTCGTCCACCAGGCGCTCGCGGTCAACCCGCGCACCCCGCCGGACGCGCTCGCCCGGCTGGCCGGGGCCCGGCACGGCGGCTGGAACGACAACCTGCTGCTCCACCTGCTGGCTGAACAGCCCGCTGTGGTCGGGCCGGTGCTGGAGGCCGTGCTCGCCGCGGTCGCCGACCAGCTGGCCGCGGGGGAGCGGCCCTACGCCGCGGCGCTCGCCCTGGCCGCCCGCGCCGACCTGCCGGCGGAGCGGGTCCGGGCGCTCGGATCGGCGACCGGCGCCTCGGCCCGGCTGCGCCGCGGACTGGAGCGGCGGCTCGCCGCGCGACCCTGATGGACGGGCGCGGCCGCCCGGGGGAGTCCGGACGGCCGCGCCCACACCTGATGGCCCGTCAGTTGACGGCCAGCAGGTGGTTCTTGAGCCCCAGACCGAACGCGGTCGGGGTGCCGTCGAAGTTGGAGATCAGCGACGGGCCCTGGGCGCAGTCCCAGGTGTTCCAGGTCCAGCCGAGGTAGGAGACCTTGGCGGCGTCGGCCCAGGACATCACCTGGTCGATGAAGCCGTGGGCGCAGTCGTTCTCACCGATCTCGCCGATCACCAGCGGAACCTGTGCGGCCACCGGGGCCACCGTGGAGCTCCAGCAGGACTGGCTGGAGCAGGTGTTGAAGTTGTACACGTGCCAGGCCGCGGCCAGGTTGCCCGCCGGGTCGGTCGGCTTGTGGGCCAGCCACTGGCCGAGGTCGTTGGAGTAGGCGAGGCCGCCGAGCATGATCACGTTGTTCGCGCCGGCCGTGCGGACGCTGTTCACCAGGGTCTGCATGCCGCTGACCGTGTAGTTGATGCCGGGGCAGGCGCTGCCGCCGTCCCGCCAGCAGTTCCAGGCCTGGTCGAGGCCGGACACGGCGCGGTCCGGGTAGGGCTCGTTGAACATGTCGAAGACCACCGACGGGTCGTTCTTGAAGGTGGTGGCCACCGAGCTCCAGAAGGTCGCCGCGCCCGCGCCCGGCATCGGCTTCTGGCAGGTCGAGTTGACGTCCGAGCAGCCGGCGGAGTTACCGGTGTAGAGGCCCTGCGACCAGTGCAGCTCGACGATCGGGGTGATCCCGGCGTCCCGCAGCGCGTAGACGAAGTTCTTCACCGCGGTGCGGTAGTTCTCGCCCGCGTACTCCGGCTTGACGTCGGCGTAGCCGTTCCAGCAGTCCTCGTTGAGCGGGACGCGGACGGCGTTGGCCTTCCAGCTCTTGATCGCGGCGATCGACGCGCCGTCCACCGGCCCGTCGCTGAAGCCGTAGCCCTGGACGCACATGAACTCCATGCCGGAGCGGTTCACGCCGCGCAGGACGACCTGCTTGCCGCTCGCGTCGACCAGCTGGTTGCCCGCGACGTGCAGCGCCGGGGCCTTGCCGTCACCGGTGCCGGTGCTCCCGGACGGCGAGGGCGAGGCGGACCCCGAGGCGGACGGCGACGGGGAGGCGGAGGCGGACGGGGACGGCGAGGCCGACGCGGAGGGGGAGGGCGAGGCGGAGGCCGAGGGCGAGGGGGTCGAGGCGCCGTTGCAGGCCGCGCCGTTGACGGTGAACGAGGTCGGGGCCGCGTTGCTGCCGCTGTAGGAGAAGTTGGCGCCGGCGGTGACCGAGCCGCCCGCCGCCAGGCTGGTGGCCCAGGCCGGGGCGGCGATGGTGACGTTCTTGCCGGACTGGCTCCAGGTGCCGTTCCAGCCGGAGCCGGAGAGCGTCTGGTTGCCGGTGTAGGAGTAGCCGATGCTCCAGCCGCTGATCGCGGAGGCGCCGGCGTTCGTAAGTTTCACGTTGGCGGTGAAGCCGCTGCCCCAGTCATTGGTCGTGTAGTCGACCGAGCACTGGACCCCGGCGGCGGCGGCGGTGCCGGCGCCGGTGAGCGCGAGGGTGGCCGCAGCGGTCGCGGCCAGCGCCGAGACCAGCGCCAGGGTGGTGGTGCGGACGGACATGTCCGGCTCCTCGGAGAGGGAAATATGGGCGCGCTCCCACAGGCCCGCCCCGAACCATAGCCAGGGGTAAGGCAGTTGCCAACACGCTTCGGCTGCGCTCACTCTCTTGACAGCCCGCATGACCCTCTCGATATTTGGGAGCGCTCCCACAGAACAGCCCCGCGGATCCACCCCAGGGCAGGCCGCAAGCTCCCCGGATCCGTCTCCCTGCTTCCGTCTTCGGACTCCCCCACCCACCCCCATCCGAGGAGCCGTCTTGTCTCCACGCCGTAACCGGGTGTCGGCGGTCACCGCCGCCCTCACACTGCTCGCCGCCGGCCTTTCGACCGCGGTCGCCGTCCCGGCCTCCGCCGCCGTCGTCCAGTGCTCCGTCGACTACACGACGAACGACTGGGGCAGCGGCTTCACCGCCAACGTGGCGATCAACAACAAGGGCACCGCCGCACTCAACGGCTGGACGCTCACCTACTCCTACGCCGGCAACCAGACCCTCTCGGGCTCCGGTTGGAACGGCACCTGGAGCCAGTCCGGCAAGAACGTCACCGTCGCCGCCCCGGCCTGGGCGACCACCATCGCGGCAGGCGGCTCGGCCACCGCCGGCGCCAACTTCAGCTACAGCGGCACCAACACGGCGCCGACCGCGTTCGCCGTCAACGGGACCAGCTGCACGGGTGCGCACGCGGCCCCCACCACCACCCTGACCAGCCCTGCCCCGGGCGCCAACTACCAGGCGGGTGCGGCGATTCCGCTCTCCGCCACGGCCTCGGCGGCGGACGGCGCGACGATCAGCAAGGTGGAGTTCTACGACAACACCACGCTGCTCGGCACCGCCACCACCGCCCCGTACACCTACAGCTGGACGGGTGCGGCGAGCGGCAACCACTCGATCTACGCCAAGGCGTACGACAGCCTGGGCGCGAGCAGCGAGTCGACCCCGGCGGGCGTCACCGTCGCGTCGGGCCCGTCGATCAGCGCGACCCCGCTGACCCTGTCGGTCAACCAGGGCAAGACCGGCAGCTTCGCGGTGAAGCTGTCCAGCCAGCCGAGCGCCAACGTCACCGTCACCACCACCCGCAGCGCGGGCAACACCGGACTGTCCATCAGCTCCGGTGCGACGCTGACCTTCACGCCGAGCAACTGGTCGACGGCGCAGAACGTCACGCTCACCGCCGACGCCTCCTCCACCGGCTCGGCCACCTTCACCTCCACCGCCACCGGGTACACCTCCTCGGCGGTCACGGTGACCGAGCTGGCCGCCGCCTCGGGCGTGTACAACGACCGGTTCCTGCAGCTCTACAACAAGATCAAGGACCCGGCGAACGGCTACTTCTCGCCCGAGGGCATCCCCTACCACTCGGTGGAGACCCTGCTGGTCGAGGCCCCCGACCAGGGCCACGAGACCACCTCGGAGGCGTACTCCTACCTGCTCTGGCTGGAGGCCCAGTACGGGCGGGTGACCCAGGACTGGACGAAGTTCAACTCGGCATGGACGCTCATGGAGACGTACATGATCCCGGGTCACGTCGACCAGCCGACCAACTCGTACTACAACGCCTCGAAGCCGGCCACCTACGCGCCCGAGCGCCCGCTGCCGAGCGACTACCCGGCGGCGCTGGACACCTCGGTGACCGCGGGCAACGACCCGATCGCCAGCGAGCTGAAGAGCGCGTACGGCACCGACGACATCTACGGCATGCACTGGCTGCAGGACGTCGACAACGTGTACGGCTACGGCAACGCGCCCGGCAAGTGCGAGGCCGGCCCGACCGACACCGGTCCCTCGTTCATCAACACCTACCAGCGCGGCGCGCAGGAGTCGGTGTTCGAGACCATCCCGCAGCCCACCTGCGACAAGTTCACCTACGGCGGCAAGAACGGCTACCTGGACCTGTTCGTCAAGGACAGCTCCTACGCCAAGCAGTGGAAGTACACCGACGCGCCGGACGCCGACGCCCGCGCCATCCAGGCCGCCTACTGGGCCGACACCTGGGCCAAGGCCCAGGGCAACGGCTCGCAGGTCGCCACCACGGTGGCCAAGGCCGGCAAGATGGGCGACTACCTGCGGTACTCGTTCTTCGACAAGTACTTCAAGAAGGTCGGCAACTGCGTCGGCGCCACCTCCTGCGCGGCCGGCAGCGGCAAGGACTCCGAGCACTACCTGCTGTCCTGGTACTACGCCTGGGGCGGCGCCACCGACACCTCGGCCGGCTGGGCCTGGCGGATCGGCGACAGCGCGGCGCACGGCGGCTACCAGAACCCGATGGCCGCGTACGCGCTGGTCAACGACCCGGCGATGGCGCCCAAGTCGACCACCGGCAAGACCGACTGGACCACCTCGATGGGCCGTCAGGTCGAGTTCACCCAGTGGCTGCAGTCCTCCGAGGGCGCGATCGCGGGCGGCGCCACCAACAGCTGGGAGGGCAACTACGGGACCCCGCCGACCGGCACCCCGACCTTCTACGGGATGTTCTACGACGAGGCGCCGGTCTACCACGACCCGGCCTCCAACCAGTGGTTCGGCTTCCAGGCCTGGGGCCTGGAGCGGATGGCGGAGTACTACTACTCCAGCAACGACCCGAAGGCCAAGGCCATCCTGGACAAGTGGGTGACCTGGGCGCTGTCCAAGACCACCTTCAACGCCGACGGCAGCTACCAGATCCCGTCCACCCTGGCCTGGAGCGGCAAGCCGGACACCTGGAACGCCGCCTCCCCGGGCGCCAACACCGGCCTGCACGTGAGCGTGGTCGACTACACCAACGACGTCGGTGTGGCCGGCTCCTACGCCAAGCTGCTGTCCTACTACGCGGCCAAGTCCGGCAACGCGGCGGCCAAGACCGCGGCGCAGAAGCTGCTCGACGGCATGTGGACCAACAACCAGGACGCGCTGGGCATCTCGGTGCCGGAGACCCGCACCGACTACAAGCGGTTCAACGACTCGGTCTCGGTGCCGAGCGGCTGGACCGGCACCATGCCCAACGGCGACCCGATCAACAGCAGCTCCACCTTCCTGTCGATCCGGTCCTGGTACAAGAACGACCCGTCCTTCGCGAAGGTCCAGTCCTACCTGAACGGCGGCGCGGCCCCGACGTTCACCTACCACCGGTTCTGGGCGCAGGCCGACATCGCCACCGCGATGGCGACCTACGGCGACCTGTTCGGCGGCTGACCGGCCGTCACCTGATCCATCATCACCCGAGCGCGAGTGCCCGGTCCGACCGACAGCGGACCGGGCACTCGCCCGTTGTGAGGAGATTGCTTTACTACCTCTTGATTTTTGTCATATGAGGTGAATAGTCTCCGGCCCATTCGTGCGCCTTCGATCACCCTCGATCGCGTCCGCCACACTCGGGAGGGTCAACCCCTATGAGCGTTCCCCGGATCCGCCGTACTTCACTCGCCGCGGCCTGCCTCGCGCTGGCCACGGCGGGCGCACTCGCGCTGCCGGCCACCAGTGCCTCGGCCGCGACTGCCGACGGGCCCCTGCTCAACTACGTGGTGAACACCAAGGCCAACCACGGCCAGACCAAGAAGGCCGAGCGCGAGATCGAGGCCGCCGGCGGCAGCGTGGTCGCCTCCTACGAGCAGATAGGAGTGGTGATCGCCCGCTCGAACGACCCGGGCTTCGCCGCCAAGCTCCGCCGCTCGAACACCATCGACTCGGTCGGCGCCAGCCGCACCGCCGGCATCCAGGCCGACGTGGAGGACACCGTCCAGGAGGCGGCGGTACCCGCCGCCGCCCCGGCCGACGGCAGCGAGCCGCTCTGGGCCAACCAGTGGGACATGCGGCAGATCGGCGTCGACCAGGCCCACGCGGCCACCCTCGGCAGCCGCTCCGTCGTGGTCGGCGTGCTCGACTCCGGCATCGACGCCACCCACGAGGACCTGGCCGCCAACGTCGACCCCGCGCTGTCCGCCTCCTGCCTCAGCGGCAAGGCCGACACCAGCTGGCAGTCCTGGCAGCCCACCAGCAGCGACCACGGCACCCACGTGGCCGGCACCATCGCCGCCGCCAAGAACGGCAAGGGCATCGAGGGCATCGCCCCCGGCGTGCGGCTGGCCGCCGTCAAGGTGGTCGACGACGGCGGGTTCATCTACCCCGAGTACGCGATCTGCGGCTTCGTCTGGGCCGCCGAACACCACTTCAAGGTCACCAACAACAGCTACTACGTCGACCCGTGGATGTTCAACTGCGCCGACGACCCCGACCAGGCCGCCATCACCGAGGGCGTCCGCCGGGCCGTCGACTACTCCCGCCGCGGCGGCGTGCTGAACGTCGCCGCCGCCGGCAACGAGAACATCGACCTGGCCCACAAGACCGTCGACGTCAGCAGCCCGGACGACACCACCCCGGTCGAGCGGCCCATCGACGCCAACTGCCTGGACCTGCCCGCCGAACTCCCCGGCGTGGTCGCGGTCTCCTCGGTCGGCGTCAAGGGCGACAAGTCCTACTACTCCAGCTACGGCCTGAACAAGGTCGCCGTGGCCGCCCCCGGCGGCGACGCCCGCTACCAGCTGCCGGACACCCCCGACCACAACGGCCGGGTGCTGTCCACCGTCCGCGGCAACAAGTACGCCTACATGCAGGGCACTTCGATGGCGTCCCCGCACGTCACCGGCGTGGTCGCGCTGCTCGCCTCCACCCACCCGTGGGCCGGGCCCGACCAGCTGCGCAGCCTGCTGGTGAAGCAGGCCGACGCGCACGCCTGCCCGACCGGCGTCTACAACCCCGGCGGCGCCGGGGCGTGGAACGCCACCTGCGAGGGCGGCGCGGAGAACAACGGCTTCTACGGCGCGGGCGTGGTCTCCGCCGCCAAGGCCGCGGACTGGTGGCGCAACTGACCCTGCGTCAGCTCACTCGCCGGTGACGTGCCGGGACCAGTCCGACTCCACCGGAGCCAGACCGGCCCGGTTCGGCACCTGCTTCAGCCAGGACGGGCGCGCCGCCAGCCTCGCGGCGGCCGCCCGCTCCTCGGCGGCCCGGATCTGCTCCGGCGTGGCGAAGCCCTCCGGCAGCCAGGCCGCCGAGTGCGCCACCCGCGCCGCCAGGTGCTCGACGTACGCCTCCCGCACCGCCGCCGGGGACTCGAAGCCGGGCTCGTCGGCCAGCCACGCATCCGGCACCGACCCGGCGATCTCGCGCAGCAGTTCGGGCGTCACCAGCGGGGCGAGGGCCGCGTCGGCGGCGGCCAGGTCGGGCCCGTAGCCGCCCAGGGCGTGGCCGCTCAGGTCGTAGCGCTTGTGCACCGAGGCGTGCGCGGAGGACCAGCGGTGGTGGAAGACCAGGCCCGCGCCGTTGTCGATCAGCCACAGTCTGCCGTGCCAGACCATCAGGTTCGGGTTGTGCACGCTGCGGTCGACGTTCCCGGTCAGCGCGTCCAGCCAGACCACCCGGCCCGCCTCGGCCGGCGAGACCTCGATCATCCCCGGCCGGAAGTCCCGGGCACCGGGGAGCAGGTCCATTCCGAGGTTGCGCCCTTCGCTGGCCCGCAGCAGGTCCTGGATCTCCTGGTCCGGCTCCGCCGCCGCCACCGCCGGATCGAAGTCCACCAGCACCAGCGGCGGCACCCGCAGCCCCAGCCGCCGCGCCAGCTCGCCCACGATCACCTCGGCGACCAACGCCTTCACGCCCTGCGCCGCCCCCGTGAACTTCACCACGTACGTCCCGAGGTCGTCCGCCTCCACCACCCCGGGCACCGACCCGCCCGCCCGCAACGGATCGACGTACCGCACCGCAGTCACCACATCGAGCATCCGCCCACCCTAACGCGGGCCGACCGGGAGCAGATCCGCGCGCTGCGCGCCGACCGCAGGCCGGCCGGGCAGGCGGCCCCGGTTTTGGCGGGGTGCGGCGGCGGTGGTTGGCTTGGCAGCACCGGCGGGGACCGTCTCGCGGCAGACAGAGGAGTGAAGCGATGGGCAAGGTGCACGCCACCACCGAGCGGACGTACCAGGCCGGGCCGACCAGGGTGTACGAGGCGCTGGCCGACTACGCGGTGACCCGGCCGAAGCTGCTGCCCGCCCAGTACAGCGAGTACGAGGTGCGGGCCGGCGGGACCGGGGCGGGGACGCAGGTGCACTGGAAGCTGCAGGCGACCGAGAAGCGGGTCCGGGACTGCCTGTTCACGGTCTCCGCGCCCAGCCCCGAGAAGCTGGTGGAGACCGACGGCAACTCCTCGATGGTGATCACCTGGACGGTCTCCGCGGTCGGCGAGAGCGGCAGCAAGGTGACGGTGGAGGCGTCCTGGACCGGGGCCGGCGGCATCGGCGGGTTCTTCGAGCGGACCTTCGCGCCGAAGGGCCTGAACCGGATCCACGACCAGGTGCTGGCCAACCTGGCGGCCGAACTCGGCTGAGCCGCACCAGCATTCGGACACCCGTACGGAGAGTCAGCCGTACGGGTGTTCCGCTTCCCCGGGACGGGTGAAGCGGGCCCGGGCGGGGGGTGTCGCCAACTTAGGCTCCGGGCCGTGCAGATGACGATCCTTCATGTGTCCCAGCCGGTCGACGGCGGGGTGGCCCGGGTGGTGGTGGACCTGGTGCGCGGGCAGCGCTCGGCCGGGTGCCGGGTGCTGGTGGCCTGTCCGTCCGGCGGCCGGCTGGCCCGCGAGGCGGCCGCGGCCGGCGCCCGGGTGCTGGACTGGCCCGCCGAACGCTCGCCCGGCCCGAGCACCGCGGGGGAGACCTGGCGGCTGCGCCGGATCCTGCGCCGCACCGAGCCGGACGTGCTGCACCTGCACAGCGCGAAGGCCGGCCTGGCCGGCCGGCTGGCCGCGCGCGGCGGGCTGCCGACGGTGTTCCAGCCGCACGCCTGGTCGTTCGCCGCGGTGGACGGCGCGCTGGCGGCGGCCAGCCTGCGCTGGGAGCGGCACGCCACCCGCTGGGCCCGCACCGTGCTGTGCGTCAGCGAGCGGGAGCGGGCGGACGGCGAGGCCGCCGGGCTGCTCGCGGACTGGCGGGTGGTGCCCAACGGCGTGGACCTGGAGCACTTCGCGCCCGCCGACCCGGCGTCCCGGCGGGCCGCCCGGATGACGCTGGGCCTGGACCAGTCCGACCCGCTGGCGGTGTGCGTGGGGCGGCTGTGCCGGCAGAAGGGCCAGGACGTGCTGCTGGACGCCTGGGCGAAGGTGCAGGCCGCGCGGCCGGAGTCCCGGCTGGTGCTGGTCGGCGGCGGGCCGGACGCCGAGGCGCTGGCGGAGCAGGTGCGCGGGCTGCCCGAGCCGTCCCGGGTGCGGATGGTGGGCGACGTGGCCGATCCGCGGCTGTGGCTGGCGGCGGCCGACCTGGCGGTGCTGCCCTCGCGCTGGGAGGGGATGGCGCTGGCCCCGCTGGAGGCGATGGCCTGCGGCCGGCCGGTGCTGCTGACCGACGTGCCGGGCGCGCGGGAATGCCTGCCGCCGGCCGAGCGCGGCCGCTCGGTGGTGCCGGTGGGGGATTCCGGCGCGATGGCCGAACGGTTGGTCGAATTCCTCGGCGATCGGATCGAGTGCGAACGGCGTGGGGCGGAGGCCAGGGCGCACGTGGCAGATCATCATGATATTCGCGGAACGATTCAGCAGGTGGCGGCGATCTACCGGACGATTGTTCGATCCCAGGTGGTGCCGGGCGGTCGTACGAACCGTGTCCCGCAGCGGTTCTGATCGTTTGTCAGACCAGGAACGCCCGCCGGCGCAGGTGCGGCCTTCTTTCCTGAAAGTCTGATTATTGGGCGGGCGGAATGAACTGGCATGTCAGCCTCCTGCGTGGCAACGGGTGTTCGGTATTGTCTGATTTCGCCTGCTTCGTCTCCATTTTCGGCATAGAAATGGTCGACTGCCTCTCACGGCAGCAGGTTCTTACCTGGACCGCGTCCGCCGGGTCGGGGCGCCGGGCCGGCGCGCGTCCGGTCCGGCTGCCCGGCCACGGCGGGTACACAGCAGGGGAGTTCGTGCGCTGATGACCATTGACCACGAGAGTGTGCCGCGGGCGGGCAGAACCGTGGCGAGCCCGGCCCGACACACCAGCCGCACCGGCGTGCTCGACCGGCCCAAGGCCCGGCCGCGGTCCAAGCCGGCCGCGCCCCGGACCTCGGCCGGAGTCGGCCGGCACCGCGGCCGGCTGCACTCTCGGGTCGCCCTCCCGCTGTCGCTGGCCGCCGCCGACGCCCTGGCGGCCGGCCTGGCCGCGGCCGCCACCACTCCCGCCGGCACCCGGCCGGCCGCCTTCGCCGCCCTGCTGCTGCCCGCCCTGCTCCCGCTCAACCTGGCCGGCGGGCTCTACCGCAGCCGGCTCAGCCTGTCCGCCCTCGACGAGTTCCCCGCCCTGGCCGCCCGCGCCGCCGTCGCCACCGCGTTCGCGATCACCGCCGACGCCTGCCTGGCCGGCCGCTGGGCCGGCCTCGGCCCGATGAGCCCGCTGCGGCTGATCGCCCTGCTGTTCCTGATGCTGCCGCTGGCCGCGCTCGGCCGGGCCTTCGTCCACCACCTCACCCGCAAGGCCCGCCGCCGCCGCCCCAGCCCGGTGCTGCTGCTCGGCGCCGGCGAACTCGGCCAGCGGATCGCCGCCGTGCTCACCGCCCGCCCCGAGTACGGCCTGCGCCCGGTCGGCTACCTCGACCCGGACCCGGTGCTGCTGCCGCCCAGCAGCCCGCTGCCGGTGCTCGGCGGCCGCGAGGTGCTCGGCCGGGTGCTGCGCCGCTACCGGATCCACCACGTGGTGGCCACCGCCGGCGCCGCCGACGAGGCCGAGACGCTGGCCGCGCTGCGGCACGCCGCCCGGCTCGGCTGCCAGGTCTGGCTGGTGCCCGGCCTGCGCGAGTACGACTCGGTGCAGGGCGCCGGCGACCACCTGTGGGGCTTCCCCTGCCTGCGCCTCGGCGCCCCCGCGATGCGCCGCGGCGGCTGGATCGTCAAGCGCGGCTTCGACATCGCCGCGGCCGGCCTCGGCCTGCTGCTGATCTCCCCGGTGCTGGCCGCCTGCGCCCTCGCGGTGCGCTGGGACACCGGCCCGGGCGTGCTGTTCCGCCAGCAGCGCACCGGACTGGACGGCCGGGTGTTCACCGTCCTCAAGTTCCGCACCCTGCGCCCGTCCGACGAGCACGAGTCGGCCACCCGCTGGAACATCGCCCAGGACCACCGGATGGGCGCGATCGGCAAGTTCCTCCGCAAGACCTCGCTGGACGAGCTGCCCCAGCTGTGGAACGTGCTGCGCGGCGACATGAGCCTGGTCGGCCCGCGCCCCGAACGCCCGTACTTCGTCATGCGGTTCGGCCAGGCGTACCCCGAGTACGCCGACCGGCACCGGGTCCCGGTCGGGCTCACCGGCCTGGCCCAGGTGAACGGCCTGCGCGGGGACACCTCGATCGAGGACCGGGCGCGCTTCGACAACCGCTACATCGAGGGCTGGAGCCTGTGGCAGGACGCCAAGGTCCTGCTGCGCACCGCGGCCCTGGTGGTCCGCCCGGACGGGAGCTGACACAACCTCATGGCCATCACCCTGCAACTCCCGCACCCCGCAATGCGGTTGACTCGGATAGTGCCGGCCCGGCCGAGCTGGCTGGCCGCGGCCACGGTCCTGCTGGTGTGCGTGCCGACCGGGGAGAAGGACGTCTCCGCGTCCGTGCACGTCACCCCGGCGGACCTGGCCTCGCTCGCCCTGGTCGGGCTGATCGCGGTGGACCTGCTGCGCGGCCGGCTGCCCCGGCTGGACCCGGCCGCCTGCGCGCTGTTCGGCGGCGTGGTGCTGGCCGCCGCCGTCGCCACCGTGCACTCCATCGACCCGGCGTCCAGCCTCACCGGCTTCGTCCGGCTGTCCCAGATCTTCGTGCTGGTCCCGGCCGCGGTGCTGCTCGCCGTCCGCGACGCCCTGGACCGGCGGCTGGTGCTCGGCTCCTTCGTACTGGCCGCGCTGATCGAGGGCGCGGTCGGCGTCGACCAGTACCTGACCCGCACCGGCGCCTCCTACGCCGGGCAGCCGATCCGCGCCGTGGGCACCTTCGGCGCGCTGGACATCATGGCGATGTCCAGCGTGGTCTCGTACGGACTGCTGGCCGCCCTCGGCCTGGCGCTGGCCGAACGTCGCCCGGGCGGCCACCGGCTGCTGCGCCGGACGATGTGGGCCAGCGCCGCGTTCCTGGCCTTCCCGCTCGCGGTGTCCTTCAGCCGGGGCAGCTGGATCGCCACCGCCGTCGCCGCGAGCGTGCTGCTGCTGCGCGCGGACGCCCGACTGGCCGTCAAGGGGGTGCTGGTCGGCGCGGCCGCCGCCGTGGTGCTGGTCGGCGGCCTCGGCCTGGGTGCCTCCGGCGTCACCCAGCGGCTCAGTTCGATCGGCTCGGTCTCCGCCGCCCCCGACCAGTCGGTCTCCGACCGCTACGACCTGTGGTCCACCGCCGGCCGGATCTGGCAGGACCACCCGCTGACCGGCGCCGGCCCCAAGGCCTTCCAGCAGCTGCGCGACAGCCACGCCCCGCTGCGGCTCTCCTCCGGCAGCGACGCGGCCGACTCCACCATCGGCTTCCAGCGCGAGCCGCTGCTGTCCCCGCACAACATGTACTTCCTGGTGCTCAGCGAGCAGGGACTGCTCGGCGTGGTCGCCTACCTCGCCCTGTTCCTCGCCCTGTTGCTGGGCTGCCTGCGCCGCGCCGCCGGCCCCGGCCTGGCCGCCCTCGCGCTGCTCTGCTGGGTGCTCTGGGACTTCCTCTACGCCGACATCGGCGGCACCACCACCGTGCTGACCTCCGTGGTGCTCGGGCTGGCCGCCCGCACCGCCCTGCCCGGCCCCGACTGCCGCGGAGCGAGCGGAGCATGACGACCGATCAGCCGGTGGCCGAGGTAGCCCCGACGACCGTGCCGGCCCCGCGTGCGGCCGGTGCGGACCCGGCCCCGAGCGGCTTCCTGGCCAAGGCCTTCGGGGTGACCGCGCTGCTCAGCGCGGCCGGCTCCGGGCTCGGGCTGCTGCGCGACCTGCTGCTCGCCCGCTACTTCGGCGCCAACCAGGGCACCGACGCGTTCCTGGTCGCCTGGACGGTGCCGGAGACCGCCGCGCCGCTGCTGATCGAGGACGCGATGGCGTTCCTGATGGTCCCGGCCTTCAGCCTGGCCCTGGTGCTGCGCGAGGAGCGTCCGCACGGGCCGGACCCGGTACGGCAGTTGACCCGCGCCACGCTGCCCTGGCTGCTGCTCGCGCTGTGCACGCTGTCCGGGGCGGTCGCGCTCGGCGCACCCCGGCTGGTCGAGCTGCTCGCCCCCGGTCTGGCCGACCCGGGGCTGGCCGTCACCTGCACCCGGATCACCGCCGTCACCATCCTGCCGTTCGGCCTCGCCGGGTACCTCGCCTCCGCGCTGCGCGCCCTGCACTCCTTCACCGCGCCCGCCGTCATCTACGTGATGTACAACCTGGGCATCCTGGCGCTGCTGCTGAGCGGCCACCAACTGCTCGGGGTGCGCTCCGCCGCGCTCGGCGTGGCCCTCGGCAGCGGGCTGATGGCCGGCGTGCTGCTGCTGCCGTTCGCCCGCCGGCTGCGCGAGCACCGCCGGCGCGGACTGCGGCGGGGCTCCGCCCGCGGGCTGGTGCTGATCCCGCTGGCACTGCTGCCGGTGGCCGCGTTCACGCTCACCCGGCAGGCCCAGGTGTTCATCGAGCGCTACCTCGGCTCGGGACTTCCGCCCGGCACCATCTCGCACCTCAACTACGCCGCCAAGATCAGCCAGTTGGCGATGACCTCGGCGATCCTGATCGTCACCGTGACCTTCCCGGTGGTGGCCCGGGCGCTGGCCGCCGGCGACCTCGCCGCGGCCCGCGACCGGGTGGAGAAGGACCTCGGCCAGGCCGCCGCGGTGGTGCTGCTCGGCACCGCCTTCCTGATGGCCTGCGCGCCCGCGGTGGTCGCCCTGCTGTTCCAGCGCGGCGCGTTCGGCGCCGCCGACACCTCCGCCACCGCCGCGGTCATCCGGGTGTACTCCTTCGGGCTGCCCGCGCAGGCGATGATCGGCGTGATGGTGCGGCCGTACTTCTGCGTCCGCCCCGTGGTGCGCCGCGCCGACACCCCCCGCGCCGAGGGCGACCGCACCACCTGGCTGGACTGGTACCCGGTCGGCGCGATGGCCGTCGGACTGGCCGTCACCTGCGTCGTCGGCGTCACCGCCACCCCGCGGTTCGGGGCGCTCGGACTGGCCGCCGGCAACGCCGCCGGGATCACCACCACCGCCGCACTGCTGCTGCGCGGCCTGCTGCTGCGCGGCATCGCGCTGCGGCTGCGCCGGGTGCTCGCCGGCCAGCTGCGGCTGTTGACCGCGGCCGTCGCCGCCGCCCTGCTCGGCGCGCTCACCACCCGGGCCGTCGCCGCCCCGCTGCCCGCCGCCCTGCTCGGCGGCAGCACCGTCCTCGTGGTCTTCGCCGGCCTCGGCGCGCTGCTCGGCGCCGCCGAGGTGCGCGGCCCGGTGCTGGCCCTGGCCGCCCGGACCAGGGGACCGCACACACCCTCACCCGCCGCCGAAGGGAAGCCGCATGGACGCTGACCCCCGCCTGCCGGCCCAGGCCCTCGCTCCCAGGCTCGCGCCCTGGATCCTGATGTACCACTCGGTCGCCGAGGAGGACGAGGATCCGTACCTGCTCACGGTCGGCCCGGAGCGGTTCGCCGAACAGATGGACTGGCTGCACCGCACCGGCCGCCGCGGCGTCAGCGTCCGGGAGCTGCTCGCCGCCCAGGCCAGGGGCCGGGAGTCCCGGCTGGTCGGTCTGACCTTCGACGACGGCTACGCGGACTTCGCCCGGCACGCCGTCCCGGTGCTGCGCGCGCACGGCTTCACCGCCACCGCGTACGTGGTGCCCGACCTGCTCGGCACCGAGAACGGCTGGGACGTCGAGGGACCGCGCAAGAAGCTGCTGACGGTCGACCAGGTCACCGAACTCGCCGCCTCGGGCTGGGAGATCGGCTCGCACGGCCTCGGCCACCAGGCACTGCCGGGCCTGTCCGAAGCCGCCCTGCTGCGGCAGACCCGGGGCAGCCGGCGCGCCCTGGAGGACCTGATCGACGGGCCGGTCACCGGCTTCTGCTACCCGTACGGCGCGGTCGACCTGCCCGCCACCCGCGCGGTGCGCGAGGCCGGCTACGACTACGCCTGTGCCATCGAGCACTCCTCGCTGACCGGCCGCTGGGCCCTGCCGCGCTGCTACGTCGGCGACCGCGACGGGGCCTGGCGGCTGCGCGCCAAACACGGCCGGCACCGCTGGCGGGACGCCGTGACCGGGCTGCGCTGGGCCCCGCCGCGGGCGGCCGCGGGGGAGCGGCGATGAAGGTCCTGCACGTGGTCACCGGCCTGCACGCGGGCGGGGCGGAACGCCAGCTCGCGCTGCTGCTGCGGCACCTGCCGAAGGACCAGCAGCACGAGGTGGCCGCCCTGACCAATCCCGGCACGGTCGCCCGCGAACTGCGCGCCGGCGGCTTCCGGGTCCACCACCTGGACATGCGCGGCAACCGCGACCTCGGCGTGCTGCCCCGGCTCACCCGGCTGATCAGGGCCGGCCGCTACGACCTGGTGCACACCCACCTCTACCGGGCGATGCTGTACGGCCGCCTCGCCGCCCGGCTGGCGGGCGTGCGCGCCGTGCTGGCCACCGAGCACTCGCTGCAGGCCGGGATGATCGAGGGCCGGCCCACCTCGCGCGGGGTCCGGGCGCTGTACCTGGGCGCGGAGCGGCTCGGCCGCACCACCCTGGCGGTGTCCGGCCAGGTCGCCGGGGTGCTCGACGACTGGGGCGTGCCGGCCGGCCGGGTGCGGCTGCTGCCGAACGGCGTGGACGCCGCCCGGTACCGCTTCGGCGCCGCCGAGCGGTCCGCCCACCGGGTCCGGCTCCGTGCCCAACTGGGCCTTCCCACGGACGCGTTCGTGATCGGCGCGGTCGGCCGGCTGGTGCCGGGCAAGCGCTTCGAGGTGCCGCTGCGGGCCCTGGTCCGGCTCCCCGACGCCCGGCTGCTGCTGGTCGGCGCCGGCCCGGAGCGCGAGGACCTGCTCGCGCTGGCCGAGCAGCTGGGCGTCCGCAGCCGGGTGGTGCCGACCGGGGAACGCGACGACGTGCCGGAACTGCTCACCGCGATGGACGTGCTGGTCTCGCCGTCCCGGCAGGAGACCTTCGGCCTGGCCGTGCTGGAGGGCCTGGCCGCCGGACTGCCGGTGCTGCACTCGGCCTGCCCGGCGCTCGCCGAACTGCCCC
This sequence comes from Streptomyces sp. TLI_171, assembly GCF_003610255.1. Taxonomy (GTDB): domain Bacteria; phylum Actinomycetota; class Actinomycetes; order Streptomycetales; family Streptomycetaceae; genus Kitasatospora. The sequence goes on from NZ_RAPS01000001.1 coordinate 5,720,073, forward strand.
CGGCCGCGGCCCCGCACGCCCGCGAACTGCCCTCCGACCCCGATTCCTACGCCCGCGAGCTGGCCCTGCTGGCGCTGGCCCGCCCCGGCCCGGCACCGGCGCCGCCCGCCGTCGCGCACTACGACATCGCCCGGATCGCGGCCGAACTGGCCGAGCTCTACCGGGAGTCGGCCGCCGCCCTGCCCGGTCCCCGTCGACCGGCGCGGCGACGCGCGGCCGCGCACTGACACGCCCTCACCCTCCTACCGTTCCTGGAGTCACCGATGTCCGATCCCCGCCGCAGCGCCCGCGCGCTGGCCCGTCGCTGGTGGCCGCTGGCCGTCGCCGTTCCGCTCGGCGCGGCGGCCGGCGCCGGCTACGCCGCCGTCTCGCACCCCTCGTACGCCGCCAGCTCCTACGTGGTGGTGGTGCCGACCAACCCGGGCGAGACCTCCACCGCCGTCAACTTCGCCCAGGCGTACGGCCGGCTCGCCGGGCAGCCCCAGGTGCTGCTGGGGGCGGCCGCCGACAGCGGGCACTCGGTGACCACGCTGGCCGGGCTGGTGCGCGGCACCACCTCGCCGGACGCCCCGGTGATCGAGATCACCGGCACCGGCGCGCTGGCCGCCGAGGCGGTGAAGAACGCCGACGCGGTCGCCAAGTCGCTGATCGCGTTCGGCAACACCAGCAGCAAGGAGACCGGGGTCAAGCTGGTCCCGCTGGCCGCGGCCGCCGCGCCCGAGTCCCCCGCCTCGCCGTCCGCCGCCCTGGACACCGCGGTCGGCGCGGCGGCCGGCGTGCTGGTCGGCGCGCTGGTGATGCTCACCCGTCGCAAGGAGGGCCCGGCCGCCGAACCCGCGCTGCCCGCCCAGGCCGAGGCCCCCGCACCCGCAGGCAGGGACGCGGCGCCGGTCGCCGGGGGCGCCAGGTGAGGCTGCGTCAGAAGGCGGGCGCCGAACCCCGGGTGCCGGCGCAGCCCGCCCGGGAGGCCGCCGACCGCGAGCAGTGGACCTCCCAGGTGCTGCGCGACGACGACGCCCTGGACCTGGTCACCGAGGACTGGGACGACCTGTACCGGCGCTGCGCCACCGCGACCGCCTTCCAGGCCGCGCCCTGGCTGGCGTCCTGGTGGCGGCAGTACGGCCGGCCCGGCGCGCTGGTGCTGGTGCTGGTCCGCCGCGACGGCCGGCTGGTGGGCGCCGCCGCGCTGCGCCGCCGCGGGCCGTTCGGCGGGCTGACCAACCTGGGCGCCGGGCTGGTCGACTTCACCGACGTGCTGCTGGACGACGCCTGCGCCGACCGGGCCGCCGCCGAGCTGGCCGCGGCGCTGCCGCTGCGCCTGCCCTGGCACAGCCTGGAACTGCGCGAGGTGCACCCGGAGGCGTCCGTGCAGCGGGTCTGGGCGCACTGGCGGGGCCGCCGCCACCGGTTCGCCGACTCGCTCTGCCAGTACCTGCCGGCCGTGCCGATGGAGGAGCTGCTCAAGCGGCTGCCCGGCAAGACCGCGCAGCGCAGCCGGGTGAAGCTCCGCCGGATCGCCCAGGCAGGGATCCTGGTGCACTCCGCCACGCCCGAGGAAGTCCCGGCCACGGTGGGCGAGTTGTTGCGCCTGCACTTCCTGCAGTGGCAGGACCGCGGGGTCACTCCGGAGCACCGCAGCGAACGCTTCGCCCGCCACCTGACCGAGTCCACCACCGCGCTGGTGGCCACCCGCCGGGCGGCCATACACCGCTTCGAGCTGGACGGCGAGGTGGTCGCGGTGAACCTGGTGCTGCTCTGCAACCCGTTCGGCGGGCTGTACCTGTACGGGGCGCACCCGGAGCTGCGCGAACGCCTGGACATCGCGGGCCTGCTGTTCGGCGCCGCCCTCGACGAGGTCAGGGCGGCGGAGATCCCGCAGCTCAGCCTGTTGCGCGGCCAGGAGCCGTACAAGCAGCGCTGGCGGCCGGACGCGCTGCCCAACCAGCGGCTGGTGCTCGGCCCCGGCCGGCTCGCCCCGTGGGCGGCCGCCCGGGCGCTGCGGGTGCGGGCCCGGATCGCCGCCGTCCACCTGCTGCGGACCAGGCTGCCGAAGCTGAAGGAGGCGCTGGCGCGGCGCCTACCGGGGTGAGGCCTTCACCGGCCCGACCGCGCCGCCCGAGCCCGACATCAGCTGCTTGTAGACGGCGGCCGAGCGCGGGTTCTCCTTGCACTGCCAGAAGCCGTGCGGGCAGTAGTCGGTGACGGTCTGGTAGGCGGTGTCGTGGGTGCGCATCCACTCGACCATCCGGCGGACGAACTCGGGGTTGTCGCCGTTGCGGAACAGCCCCCACTCCGGGTAGGAGACGGGCTTCCCGCGCTTGGCGGCGAACTCCACCTGGTCCTGCAGCCCGTACGGCTCGGAGACGTACTCGTCGAAGGTGCCGCCGGCGGGCTGGTCGTAGCTGTCCATGCCGATGATGTCGACCACGTCGTCGCCGGGGTAGCAGCGCGTCCAGGGGATCGCGTCCAGTCCGCGGGTGGGGGCGAAGTCGAACGAGAAGTGCTGACCCGGCACCGAGCGCAGCACGCCGACGATCCGCCGCCAGTACGCCTTCCAGGCGCCCGGGTCGGGCTTGCAGCGCGAGGTGTAGGTGACGCCGTTCATCTCCCAGCCCAGGGTGATGACGGCGTCGCCGCCGCCCAGCGCGACCAGCTTGCGGGCCAGCCGCAGGAAGTGCTGGTCGAACTCGCCCTGGTTGCCGCGGGCCAGCAGCCGGGCGACCTCGGCGTCCGGCACGTTGCCCTCGTTGGGGACCAGCATCGGGACGCCCAGCACCAGTCGCCTGGTCGGGTCGGACTGCCGCCACTGCGACCACAGGCCGAGCACCATCGGCTCGCCCTCGATGTCCTGCCAGCCGTTGCCGGCCAGGTAGGTGTGGCCGACCTGCAGGTTGGCGTTGTTCAGCCAGGACGCCATCCGGGCGATGTTCGGGATGTAGCTGTCCCAGGAGCCGACGAAGGCGCCGAACGGCACCTCGTGGCTGGCCCGCTGCACCACCGGGCGGGGTGCGGCGCCGCGCGGCTGGATGGCGTCCGAGGAGAGGGCCGCGTGCCGCTCGGTCTGGCTGAGCGGCGTGCCCGAGGGGACGCTCGCGGTGGTCACCAGCAGCAGAGCGGCGGCGGCCAGGGTCAGGCGGCCGAGACGCATGGGCTCTCCGAACGGGTCCAGGGACAACACCGGCCCCCGGAGCGTATCCTGACAGAGCGTCAGGAATGCCGCAGGTCACCCCAAAGAGTCATCCGCCGGTCCGGTCAGCCGAACGTGTCGCACTTCGCCGGGTCGCCGGTTCGGTAGCCGGTGGTGAACCACTGGGAGCGCTGCGCGGAGGAGCCGTGCGTCCAGGTCTCCGGGTTGGAGCGGCCGGTGGCCCGCTGCTGGATCCGGTCGTCGCCGACCGATTCGGCGGCGTCCAGCGCCAGCGCGATGTCCCGGTCGGTCAGCCGGGTGATCAGCGGCCGGCCGGTGGAGGCCTGCGGAGTGGTGGTGGCGTGGTGCGCCCACACCCCCGCGTAGCAGTCGGCCTGCAGCTCCAGCTTCACCGAGGCGCTGTCCGCACCCTGCCGGTCGGCGCCGACCCTGCCCGTGGTGCCGAGCAGGTTCTGCACGTGGTGCCCGTACTCGTGCGCCACCACGTACGCCTCGGCGAACGGGCCGCCCTGCGCGCCGAGCTGCCGGCTCATGTCGTCGAAGAAGCCCAGGTCGAAGTAGGCCTTGCGGTCGCCCGGGCAGTAGAACGGGCCGACCGCCGAGGTCGCGGTGCCGCAGGCGGTCGCCACCCGGTCGGTGAACAGCACCGTGGTCGCCGGGGCGTAGCTGCGGCCGCGGGCGGCGAGGTCGCCCTGCCAGTAGCCCTGCACGCTGTTGACCACCGCCAGGATCCGGCAGTCCTGCCGCTGGTTGGCGTCCGCGCCGGTCCGGCAGGCCGAGGCCAGCTGCGCCGAGCTGGTGGCCTGGCCGACCGGCGGCGCGGCGGTGGGGTCGGCCGCCCCGAACAGGCCCGGGTCGACGCCGAACAGCAGCGCGACGATCAGCCCGAGGATGCCGACCGCGCCGCCGCCGATCGCCAGCCCGCCGCCGGGGACGCCCCGCCGGTCCTGCACCTGGGCGGTGTCCAGCTCGGCGTCGTCGTCAAACTGCATTCCGTCTCACCTCTGTAACAGTCCGTGGGCCCCTCGCACGCGTACCCCGGTTGCCCGGCCGCCACGCACCGGCGCGCTGCGGCGCAGGTCGGAACGGGTCGCGTGAGATCGGCATAAGCGCCCCCACCTGCGACACGGGACGCGCCGCCACGCCGTAATCCGCAAGCCCCGGCCGCCGCCCGGACGGTACGCTCCGGCCGTGTCCTTCAATCCGCTGCGCAGTCTGTCGCCCCGATCGGTCCTGCCCGCCGCCGCCGTTCTGCTGGTCCTCGCGGCCGGCGCCGCGGCGCACGCCAACCGTCCGGAGCCGTTCGGCGACCAGGTGCTGCCCGGTGCGGCGGACGCCAGCCCGGTGAGCGTGCAGTCGGCCACCGCGGGCGAGCTGGAGCTGAAGGTCGGCCCCGGCATGGAGGCCTACGCGAAGGCCACCGGCGAGCACCTGTGGTCCTACCGCCGGGAGGGCGCGACCGCGCTGTACCTCACCCTGGTCGGCGACGACGCCGTGGTGCTGTGGGACGACGGCATGGTCACCGCGGTCAACACCACCGATCGCTCGGTGCGCTGGCACCGCGGCGTCCCCGGCCTCTCCGACTGGCTGCGCGCCGACGGCGAGCCCGGCGCCGACGCCCGCACCGAGGAGCAGCGCAAGCAGCTCATGGTGCAGCGCGCCGCCCTGGCCCTGCAGCCGTCCGCGGACCGGGTGAACGACGCGTTCGTGACGGTGGTCACCCCCGGCCTGCTGATGGGCTTCCGCGAGCGCGACGGCGACCTGCGCTTCAACTCCCGCCCTCCGACGGGCTGCACCTTCGAGCCGGCGCGCTCGGCGCACACCGACGACGCGGTGCTGGTACCGCGGGTCTGCCCGCCCACCACCACCGCGGGGGCCCGCCAACTGCCCGGCGGCGTCCTGGTGTTCTCGCTCACCGAGCACGGCAACTTCCTCAACACCGGCCCCGACGTGGTGATGCGGGCGCTGGACGGCCACCGGGTCCGGGTCGAGGACGGCCCGGTGATCGGCGGCTGGGTGTACGACACCACGCTCGGCGCGCGCGAGGCGGCCTGCGGCGCGTCCTCGGTCCCGTTCGCGACGGCCGCCACGGTCTGCGAGAAGTGAGCGGCCCCGGGCCGTCCCGGAAACCGGTTCGCGCGCTCCCGTAGACTGGAGTCCATGGCTGAGTGCCATACCCACGTCTAGGAGTGACCCCAGCCATGATTTCCGCGAACGCCCTGGAGCTCCGTGCCGGCGCCCGCATCCTGATCGAGTCCGCCAGCTTCCGGATCGCCCCCGGCGACCGGATCGGCCTGGTCGGCCGCAACGGCGCGGGCAAGACCACCCTGACGAAGGTGCTGGCGGGCGAGGGCCTCCCGGCCGGCGGCACGGTCACCTCCTCCGGCGAGGTCGGCTACCTGCCGCAGGATCCGCGCACCGGCGACCTGGACGTGCTCGCCCGGGACCGCATCCTCTCCGCCCGCGGCCTCGACACCGTGCTGAAGAAGATGCGCGAGAACGAGGAGCGGATGGCCAACGGCAAGGGCGCCACCCGCGACAACGCGATGAAGAAGTACGCCCGGCTGGAGACCGAGTTCCTCACCAAGGGCGGTTACGCCGCCGAGGCCGAGGCCGCCACCATCGCCGCCGCGCTGGGCCTGCCCGACCGCATCCTCGGCCAGCCGCTGCACACCCTCTCGGGCGGTCAGCGCCGCCGCGTCGAACTGGCCAGGATCCTCTTCTCGGACGCCGACATCCTGCTGCTCGACGAGCCCACCAACCACCTCGACGCGGACTCGATCGTCTGGCTGCGGGACTTCCTGAAGACGTACAAGGGCGGCTTCATCGTCATCTCGCACGACGTCGACCTGGTCGAGACGGTCGTCAACAAGGTGTTCTACCTGGACGCCAACCGCGCGGCCATCGACATCTACAACATGGGCTGGAAGCAGTACCAGCAGCAGCGCGAGGACGACGAGAAGCGCCGCAAGCGCGAGCGCGCCAACGCCGAGAAGAAGGCCGCCACCCTCAACGCGCAGGCCGACAAGATGCGCGCCAAGGCCACCAAGACGGTCGCCGCGCAGAACATGGCCCGCCGCGCCGAGAAGCTGCTCTCCGGCCTGGAGCAGGCGCGGGTCTCGGACAAGGTCGCCAAGCTGCGCTTCCCGGACCCGGCGCCCTGCGGCAAGACCCCGATGACCGCGTCCGGCCTGTCCAAGTCGTACGGTTCGCTGGAGATCTTCACCGACGTCGACCTGGCGATCGACCGCGGCTCCAAGGTCGTGGTGCTGGGCCTCAACGGCGCCGGCAAGACCACCCTGCTGCGGATGCTGGCCGGCGTGGAGAAGCCGGACACCGGCGAGGTGATCCCGGGCCACGGCCTGAAGATCGGCTACTACGCCCAGGAGCACGAGACGCTCGACCCCGAGCGCAGCGTGCTGGAGAACATGCGCTCCTCCGCGCCGGACACCGACCTGGTGCAGATCCGCAAGATCCTCGGCTCCTTCCTGTTCTCCGGCGACGACGTCGACAAGCCGGCCGGGGTGCTCTCCGGCGGTGAGAAGACCCGGCTCGCGCTGGCCACCCTGGTGGTCTCCAGCGCCAACGTGCTGCTGCTCGACGAGCCGACCAACAACCTGGACCCGGCCAGCCGCGAGGAGATCCTCGGCGCGCTGCGCTCCTTCACCGGCGCGGTGGTGCTGGTAACCCACGACGAGGGTGCGGTCGACGCGCTCCAGCCGGAGCGGATCATCCTGCTTCCCGACGGCGTCGAGGACCTGTGGAGCCCCGCTTACCACGACCTGGTGTCGCTGGCCTGAACCGACGGGCCGGAGAGTAGACGCGGAGTAGGGCGCGGGTACCAGAAGAACTCGTACTTCGTCGATCACGGGAACACCGGCACCGGCCCCTCCGTTTCGGATGTCGAGACGTGCGGTTTGCCTCCTGACGGTCCGGGCTGATCAGCGGATTCGCTCGGCGGAGCGAACCGCGGAGGGGCGCGCACACCCTCCGTGAGCGCCCTGGTGCGGAGCGAACACCACCACCCGCGCCCGCTTTCCGGCGACCGACCTTGTCGAATGGGTGGCCAGGAGCCTTGCTATGGGTGATCATGGGAATCTGACCGATCACCTCTACGAGGAGGCACGGGTGGCCGAGACTCTGAAAAAGGGCAGCCGGGTAACAGGTGCCGCGCGTGAGAAGCTCGCGGCCGATCTCAAGAAGAAGTACGACTCCGGCGAGAGCATTCGCGCCCTCGCGGAGGCGACGGGCCGCTCCTACGGCTTCGTCCACCGCATGCTCAGCGAGTCCGGGGTGAACCTCCGGGGTCGTGGCGGCGCCACCCGCGGCAAGGGCAAGGCCGCTGCCGCCAGCGATTCCTGACGATCCATCACCTTCGGCGGGCGGCGTTCGAGCAGCCCGACCGCCCTCGGCGCCTGAGTGCGCTGCTCGTCCTGCACCACGCTCCACACGGATCGGCGGCCGGGTTCTCCCGAGCCGCCGACCGCCGTGTCCGGACCTTTCCGCCGCTGTTCCTGTACGTGGATCAGGGGCTTTGTTACTCTCCAGTAGCCCGTCGGGGTCGGCGGGCGTCCCCGCCCTGCCGCTGGAGGTAGCACCGCCATGACCACCCACATCCCCGACGCCGACCGCACCGCGTGGGAGCAGGCCGGCGTCCGCCTCGACCTGGACGGCGAACTCGCCACCGTCACGCTCTGCGACCCCGGCCGGCGCAACGCCCAGACCCCGGCGATGTGGCGCGCCCTCGCCGCGGTCGGCCGCGCCCTGCCCGGCACCGTCCGGGTCGCCCTGCTGCAGGCCGAGGGCAGCTCCTTCTCGGCCGGCCTCGACCGTGCCATGTTCACTCCGGAGGGCATCCCCGGCGAGACCGGCTTCCTCCAGCTCGCCGCCTCCAGCGACGCCGACCTGGACGCCGCGATCGCCTCCTACCAGGAGGCCTTCACCTGGTGGCGCCGCGCCGACCTGGTCTCGATCGCCGCCGTCCAGGGCCACGCCGTCGGCGCCGGCTTCCAGCTGGCCCTCGCCTGCGACCTGCGGGTGGTCGCCGAGGACGTCCAGTTCGCCATGAAGGAGACCTCCCTCGGCCTGGTCCCCGACCTCACCGGCACCAAGCCCCTCACCGATCTGGTCGGCTACGGCCGCGCGCTGGAGATCTGCGCCACCGGCCGCCGGGTCGGCGCGGAGGAGGCCGTCGCCATCGGCCTCGCGAACCTGGCCGTCCCGGCGGGCGACCTCGGCTCCGCCGCCAAGGACCTCGCCGCGGCCCTGCTGTCCGCCCCCCGCGCCGCGGTGATCGAGACCAAGGCGCTCCTCCAGGGCGCCGGTGGCCGCGACTACGACGCGCAGCGCGCCGCCGAGCGCGAGGCGCAGGCCCGCCGGCTGCGGGACATCGCCGGCCTGTAGGCGCCGCCCGGTTGCTGTCCTGGCGGTGCGTCAGGCGTGGCGGAATGTCAGAGTTGGGGTGATTTGCGATATATCTGGAGTCGGACGTCAGGAGAACCGAGATGGCGCAGCCCCACACCCCAACGCCCGCGGACCTGCAGAAGGGCATGACGGAGAGTCAGTCGAGCGGCGAGCGCGGGCGTACGGCGCTCGCGGTCGGCGTGGTGGAGAAGATCGCCGGCATGGCGGCCCGGGAGGTGCCGGGGATCCACGCGCTGGGCTCCGGGTTCACCCGGACGTTCGGGGCGATGCGGGACCGGGTCCCGGGCTCCAAGTCCAGTGTCGGGCGCGGCATCAAGGCGGAGGTCGGGGAGAAGCAGGCCGCCATCGACATCGCGCTGGTGGTGGAGTACGGGGTGGTCATCCCCAGGCTCGCCACCGACGTCCGGGCGAACATCATCGAGGCGGTGGAGCGGCTGACCGGCCTGGAGGTGGTCGAGGTGAACATCGCCGTCAACGACGTGCACCTGCCCGACGAACCGGACGAGATGGAGGAGGAGGAACCGATGTCCTCCTCCGGCAAGCGCCCCCGCGTGCAGTGAGCCGACCGTCCCGAGTACCCGAGCACGATCACGCGAAGGAGTAGCGGATGAACCTGGCGTTGGTGGGCCTGCTCGCCGGCATGGCCCTCGGCTTCGCCGGCTACTTCGGGGGGTTCGCGGCGTTCCTGCTGGTCGCGGTGCTCGGGGCAGTGGGGTTCGTGGTCGGTCGGCTGATCGAGGGGGACATCGAACTCGGTGACCTCGGCGAGCTGCTGCGCGGCCGGGACCGGCGGCGCTGATGGCGTACCCGGGGGCGGTAGCGGGCCCGCCGGCGCAGCGCGGCGGCGTGCGGATCGCCGACCGCGTGTACCGCCGGATCGCGGCCCGCGCCGCCGCGGACGCCCTCGCCCCCGCCTGGCAGGGCCGCCCCGAGCCCGGCCCGTACCCGCGGGTCTCCGCCCTGCTGTCGCACGGCCGGGTCCGGCTCACCCTGCACCTCGAACTGCCGTTCCCGGCCGACATCGGCGCGCTCGCCCGCACCGCGCGGGAGGCCGCCTGCAGCCGGATCACCGAGCTGACCGGCACGCCCGTCACCGCGGCGGACGTGGTCGTGGACCGCCTGCACCCGGCGGGGGCCCGATGACCGAGCCCGCTCCCGTCCCCGGGCCTGATCCCGCTCCGGTGCCCGGCCCCGTTCCCGAGCGGGACCCGCGCAAGCGGAGTGCCGGACGGTGGCTGCGGTCCGCGCGCGCGGTGCCGGCGGCGCTGGTGGTGGCGGTCGTGCTGGTCGCCGCCGGGACGCTGCTCTACGACGTGATCGCGGTACGGGCCGGCGGACAGGCCCGGCCCTGGCGGCGGAACCTCGCGCACCAGTTGGCGACCCGGCAGCTGGACGATCCGTGGGTCCTGGGCTTCGCGTCCGGCGCCGTCGTCCTCGGGCTGCTGCTGCTCTGGCTGGCCTTCGCCCGCGGCCTGCGCGGCTGGCTCGCGCTCGAACCGCGCGGCAGCGCGATCCACCGCACCGCGGTGGCCGCACTGATCTCCCGGCGAGCCCAGCAGCGGCCCGACGTCCACTCCTGGCAGGTGAGGGTCGGCCCCCGGCGCACCAGGGTCACGCTCACCGGCGCCGCCGACCCGGCCGGCGTCGAACGCGAGCTGCGGGCCGAACTCGCCCGCATCCCGCTGGCCGCGCCGCACCGGCTGGACGTCCGCACCCGGGTCCTGAAGGAACGCCACCACCGCAGAGAACTCGCCCAGTTGGAGCCGCCCCGATGAGCCGACGCGCCGTCAACCGCACCATCCTGGCGGTCGCCGGACTCGTCCTGCTGATCGGCGGAGCGCTGGTCCTGCTCGGCGGCTTCGACGTCTACGGGCACCTGGGGATCACGCCGCCGCACCGGTGGCCGCTCACCTCGCCCGATCAGCCCGTGCTCAGCGAGGCGAGCCGCACCCGGTGGTCCGACCGGACCTGGTGGTGGCCGGTGGCGATCGCCGTGCCCGCGCTGGTCGTCCTCGGCTGCCTGTGGTGGCTGTTCTCCCAGCTGCGCCGCGGCGGCCCCGCCGGCATCGACCTGCCCTCGCCCGCGACGCCCGGGCAGCCGCACTTCGCCCTGCACGTGCGCAGCCGCGCCGTCGAGGACGCGATCGAGTCCGCGACCATCGCCCTGCCCGACGTCGACCGGGTCACCGTCAAGGTCACCGGCGCGGCCCGCCACCCCGAGGTGCAGACCGTCCTGCGCCTCGCCCCCGGCGCGGACACCGGCTCGCTGATCACCGCCTACCGCACCGGCCCCGTCGAGAACGCCCGCCGGTCCCTGGGGCTGGCGGCCCTGCCCGCGCAACTGCGGCTGCGCATCGCCAAACCGCGCCGGTCCCGCACCCGGAAGGCGCCCCGGGTCGAGTGAGCACCACCGGGTGCGGGGCCGGGACGGCTACAGGCCGCGGGTGGCTCCGCCGTCGACGGGGAGCATCAGGCCGGTGAGGTAGGAGGCGGCGGGGGAGAGCAGGAACGCGGCGGTGCGGCCGAACTCCTCGGGGGTGCCGTAGCGGCGGAGCGGGATCGAGGCGGCGGCCGTGTCGCGGGCGGCGGCGGGGTCGGCGGCGAGGGAGTCGAGTTCGCGGACGCGGTCGGTGTCGATGCGGCCGGGGAGCAGGCCGAGCACGCGGATGCCGCGGGGGCCGAGTTCGTCGGCGAGGGTCTTGGCGGCCATCGCGAGACCGGGTCGCAGGCCGTTGGAGATGCCCAGGCCGGGGATCGGCTGGCGAACCGAGGTGGAGAGCACGAAGCCGATCACGCCCCCCTCGGCGAGGTGCTCGGCGGCGGTGCGGGCCAGCCGGAGCGCGCCGAGGAAGACCGAGTCGAAGGCGGTGCGCCAGGCCTCGTCGGTGGCGGTGGAGACCGGGCCGGCGCCGGGCCCGCCGACGCTGATCAGGATGCCGTCGAAGCCGCCGAAGCGGCTCGTCGCGGCGTCGATCAGGCGCTGCGGGGTGGCCGGGTCGGCGTTGTCGGCGGCCACCCCGTGGGCGTTCTCGCCTAGCGCGCTCGCGGCGGCGTCGGCGGCTTCCTGGCTGCGGCCGCTGACCACGACGCGCGCGCCTTCGGCGACCAGCTGCTGGGCGGTGGCGTGCCCGAGTCCGCGGGTCGCCCCGGTGACGACGTACACCTTGTCCTTGAGTCCGAGATCCATGCCGACCATTCTCGCCGGTCGGCACGGATCCCCGACGGAGGGTCAGCCCACCGGGACGCCGGGGTTGGTGAGGGCCGTGCCGCCGGTGACGGTGTTGTCGGCGGTGACGGTGACCGGGCAGGCCGCGGCGTCGTAGTTGGTGACGTCGATGGCGTACTTGGCGGCGTTGGCGCCGTTCGCGCCGGTCAGGTCGGAGCGGTTGCCCCGGAAGACGGTGCCGCAGCCCCAGCCGGCGACCTGGGTGTGGGTCTGGTAGCCGTCGTTCATGGTGCGGACGCCGGTGTTGTTCTCGATGACGTAGCCGTTGCCCTTCACGTCGACCCAGGAGTCATCGTAGTTGACGTTGGTCAGGCCGTTGCCGTCGAACCGGTTGCCGGAGACCAGGCCGCCGGTGGTGCCCTCCTTGAGGTCGATGTTCTCGCCGCCGATGTTCGGGCCGATCACGTTGTTCAGGATCTGCACGTAGTCGCTCCTGTCGGTGAGCGTGTTGGCGGTGCCGACGTACACGCCCTCGCCCTTGCCGTCGTGCGCGGTGCCGGTGTCGTGCACGGTGGAGTTGCGCAGGACGCCGTGGCTGGAGGAGTTGCGGAAGTGCACGCCCTCCATGGTGGTGTGGTGCACCGTCACCCCGTCGAGCACCACGTAGTCGGAGGCGTCGACCATGATGCCCTTCTGCGCGTTGGTGACGGTGATGCCCTGCACGGTCCAGTACGGGGCGTTGGCCAGCGAGAGGCCGTAGCCGCCGCCGGTGGAGGTGGTGAGGACGGCGTTGGCGGAGCCGGTCAGGGTGATCCGGGCGGCGGCGGTGCCGGCCGTGGTGATCTTGAAGTTGCCGGTGTAGGTGCCGTCGGCGAGCTGGATGGTCCGGCCCGGGACGGCGGCGCTCAGGGCGGTCTGCAGCTCCTTGGCGGTGGTGACCGTGACGGTGTTGCCGGAGCTCGGGCTGGAGCTGGGGGAGCCGGACGGCGAGGGCGACGAGGACGGGGAGGGCGACGCCGACGGGGAGGGTGACGCCGACGGGGACGGGGAGGCCGACGGGGACGGCGAGGAGGACGGGGACGGGGAGGCGCCGATCGCGGTGAGCGAGACGTCGTCGGCCTGGTACGGGGTGCCGTACCAGCCACTGAGGGTGACGGTCGCCTGGGTGGTGGTCGGGCCGGTGGTGAAGGTGCGGGTGAGCTGGGTCCAGGCGGCGGCGTTGGTCCAGGTGGAGGTGGACACGCCGGTCCCGGAGGCGGCGAGGGTGACGTAGGAGCCCTTCACCCAGGCGGTCAGCGAGTAGGCGGTGTTCGGCTGGACGGTGACGGTCTGGGCACAGGGGGCGAGGTCGCTCGCGCCGGGGGAGGCGCTCAGCGCGGCGCTGCCGGAGTGCGGGGCGGTGGCCGTGGGGGCGGCGGCGCCGGTGCAGGCCCAGGGCGCGAGGACGGCGGCCTCGAAGCCGCCGTTGGCCAGCAGCTCGGTGGCGGCGCCGGCCTGGGCGGGCAGCAGCGCGAGGGCGGCGGAGCCGAGTCCGAGGGCTCCCGCGACGGCGAGGCCGCGGTGGGTGCGGCGGCTGTGGTGCGTCATGAAGGTTCGCTCCGAAGTGGGGGTAAAGAGCGGATCAGGACAACTGCACGGCCAATCTGGACTAGACCAATACGGGGCGTCAATGGGCGCGCGGGGACCGGGCGTCAATGGCGCGCGGCCCGGAACCGTTCGAAGATGGGGAGACCGGACCACCCACCCGAGGTGCAGCGCATGGAAAGTCGGCGGTTGCCGTACATCGACGGTGTCGCGGCTGCCCTGGTCGACGGCGAGGGCAGCGTCGTGGGCTGGACCACCGCCGCCGAACAGCTGCTCGACCTGGACGCCGCGCAGGTCACCGGCCGTCCCGCGCGCGAACTGCTGGCCGACGGGCAGGCGGACGCCGACGCGCTCGGCAAACGGACCGGGGAGGTGCGGCTGCGCACCGGCCGCGGCGCCCCGATCGAGGTCTCGTACCAGGTGCTGCCGCTGGCCGGGGAGAGCGGCGAGGTGCGCGCCCTGGTGCTGGCCACTCCGGCGGAGACCGTCGCCCGGCGGCGCCAGGACGAGGCGTTCACCCGGGAGCTGTTCCTGCAGGACCGGCTGGGTCTGGCGGTCTTCGACTCCGACCTGCGCCTGCTGCGCACCAACACCCACCTGCTGCCCTACACCGGCCTGCCGGACGACCTGGCCGGGCACCGGCTGCGCGACTTCCTGCAGCCGGGCGACGCGGAGGCCGCCGAGGCGATCCTGCGGCACGTGATCGCCACCGGGGAGCCGGTGGTCCGGGCCGAGCTGCCGATCCGCACCCTGGACGACCCCGACCCCGGCGTGGTGATGGAGATCCAGGCGTTCCGGCTGCAGGCCCCCGACGGCGCGGTGATCGGGGTGACCGCGCTGTTCGGCGACATCACCGAACTGCACCGCTACCGGCGGCGCGCCGACGTGCTGCACCGGGCCACCGCCGCCGTCGGCGGCTCGCTGTCGGTGGCCGGCACCGCCGAGGACCTGGCCGGCGTGCTGGTGCCCGGGCTCGGCGACCGCGCCGAGGTGGACATCGCCGAGGCCGTCTTCACGGGCGACGAACCGCTCCCCGGCGCCGACGGCACCTTCGCGGTCCGCCGCACCGCCACCGCCGGACCGCCCGGGCCGGACGGGCGCCCGCTCGGCCCGCTCGGCCGGGAGGAACTCGGCCGCCCCGCCGCGGCCACCGCCGACCCGCCGTCGATGAGCGCGCCGCTGCACGCCCGCGGCGGCCCGCTCGGCCGGGTCACCGTCCGCCGCGGACCGGGTCAGGGCCCGTACGAGCAGGACGACCTGGAGCTGCTGCGGGAGATCGCCGCGCGGGCCGCGCTCGCCCTCGACAACGCCCGCCGCTACACCCGGGAGCACCGCGCCGCCGTCGGCCTGCAGCGCTCGCTGCTGCCGCCCGCCGAGACCGCGGTGCCCGCCGCCACCACCGCCAGCGTCTACCGGCCGACCGACACCGCGACCGGCGTCGGCGGCGACTGGTTCGACGTGATCCCGCTGTCCGGCGCCCGGGTCGCGCTGGTGGCCGGCGACGTGGTCGGGCACGGACTGCAGGCCAGCGCCACCATGGGGCGGCTGCGCACCGCGGTGCGGACCCTCGCCGACCTGGACCTGGAGGCGGACGAGCTGCTGGTGCACCTGGACGACCTGGTCTCCCAGCTGGTGGTCGAGGGCAGCGAGGAAGAACGCGAACGCGGCGTCGCCGACCCGTCCGGGGCGACCTGCGTGTACGCCGTCTACGACCCGGTGTCGGGGGTCTGCCAGGCCGCCAGCGCCGGACACCCGCCGCCCGCGCTGGTGCACCCCGACGGCCGGGTCGAGTACCTGCCGGTCAACCCGGGGCCGCCGCTCGGCGTCGGCGGGCTGCCGTTCGAGACCGTCGACTGCGCGCTGCGCGCCGGGAGCGTCCTGGCGCTGTACACCGACGGGCTGATCGAGGGCACCAGCCGCGACCTGGACGAGGGCATGGCGCAGCTCGCCGCCCGGCTCGGCGAGGCCGACCTGCGCGGCGACCTGGCCGCGGCCGGGCGGGCCATCGTCGCGGAGATGTCCACGGCCGGGCAGAGCGACGACGTGACGCTGCTGCTGGCCCGGTTGCACCCCGTGCCGCCGGAGGACACCGCGGCGTGGACCATCGACGCCGATCCGGCGGCGGTCGCCGGGGTGCGCGAGGCCGCCAGCCGGACGCTGGAGCACTGGGGACTGGGCGAGCTGGTGTTCACCACCGAGCTGGTGCTGAGCGAGCTGGTCACCAACGCCATCCGGTACGCGGGCGGCCCGGTGCTGGTGCGGCTGATCCGCTCCTCGGTGCTGACCTGCGAGGTGTCCGACCCGAGTGCCACCCAGCCGCGGATGCGCCGGGCCAGGCTCACCGACGAGGGCGGCCGCGGCCTGTACCTGGTCGCCCAGCTCACCGAACGCTGGGGCAGCCGCTACACCCGCACCGGCAAGACCATCTGGGCCGAGCAGCCGCTCGATCCGCCGCCGCTCAGCTGGTAGCGCCCACCAGCTCGTCCGCGGCGGCCGGGGCCTGCCCGTCCTGCCTGGCCTCGCGGCGGGCCATCACCACCAGGCCGACGGGGACCAGCGAGGCGAACAGCCACCACTGGACGGCGTACGCCATGTGCGGGCCGATGTCGGAGTGGCCGGGCTCGGCGAGCGGCTGCGGGGCGGCGCCTGCAGCGGGCTGGGAGGAGGACAGCTCCAGGTAGCCGCCGAGCACCGTGGCGTCGGCGAACTTCGCCTGCTCGGCGCTGTTGATCACCTTGTACATCCGCTCGGGCAGGCCGCCGCGGTTCTTCACGCCCAGCGAGGCGTACGTCTCGTCGGCGCGCAGCCGGCCGGTGACGGTGACCTCGCCGGCGGGCGGGGCGGGGACGGCGGGGAGGCTGGCGGCGTCCGCGCCGGACTCCACCCAGCCGCGGTTGACCAGCACCGAGCCCTTGCCGTCGGCGAGCACCAGCGGGGTGATCACGAAGTAGCCGATCGAGCTGCCGCCGGGCTCGGTGCGGCCGCGGACGACCACCTCGTGCCCGGTGTCGTAGTGGCCCTGCGCGGTGACGGTGCGCCACACCTGGCCGGTCGGGACGGACCAGCCGGGGGCGGAGAGCGAGTCGAAGGCGACCGGGGGGCTGCCCAGGTTCCGCGCCACCAGCTCGTTGCGGGCGACCCGTGCCTCGTGCCGGTGGTACTGCCAGAAACCCAACCGGACCATGGTCGGGATCAGCAGCAGCGCCACCAGGGCGATCACCGCCCAGCGCGCGGACAGCAGGAATCGGTACACACCCGGCACGCTAACCCTCCTTACCGCCGCGTCACGCACCGGGGTGCGGCGCGACCTCCCGCAGCAGCTGCAGGAACGCGTCCTCGCCGACCACCGGGGTGCCGTACTCGCGGGCCTTGCGGGCCTTGCCGCTCCACGAGGTCGGCTCGTTGGTGACCAGCAGGCTGGTGAGCCGGCTCACCGAGCTCGCGATGTGCAGGCCGGCCTCGGTGGCCCGGTCCTCCAGCAGCTCGCGGTCGGTGGCGGTGTCGCCGGTGATGGCCACCCGCATGCCCTGCACCAGCGGGGAGCCGTCCGCCCACCGGCCCGGGTTGGGGTACGGGCAGGCGGGGCGCTTGCGGCCGGGACGGTAGGAGCCGCCCCAGGAGCCGCGGGTCGGGCTCGCGGCGGCGCCCTCGCCCAGGTCGGTGACGGCCACACAGGTGGTCAGCGGCAGCGGGACCCCGCCGTTGCGGGCCAGGTGCAGCGAGGGCCGGAACACCTCGGCGAGCACCCGGGCGTCGTCCAGGGCGTGGTGGGCCTGACGCTGGGTCACCCCGAAGTAGGCGGCCAGCGAGGCGAGCTTGCCGTTCGGCAGCGGCAACCGCAGGTCGCGGGCCAGCACCATGGTGCACAGCCGCTGCTCGACCGGGGCGGCCAGGCCGGCCCGGGAGAACTCACGGGAGATCATGTTCCAGTCGAACAGCGCGTTGTGGGCCACCATCACCCGGTCGCGCAGCCGCTCGGCGAGCTCGGCGGCGATCTCCGGGAAGGTCGGGGCGCCCTCCAGGGCCTCGCTGGTCAGGCCGTGGATCCAGACCGGGCCCGGGTCCCGTTCGGGGTTGACCAGGGTGTACCAGTGGTCGGTGACCTCGCCGTCCGGGTCGAGCTGGTAGACGCCCGCGGAGATCACCCGGTCCGAACGGCCGAGACCGGTGGTCTCCACGTCGACCACGGCGAAACCGCGCCCGGTGCCCTCGCCGGGGCCGGTGCGCTGTGCCGGGAACGGCGAGTGGGGGAAAGGCGCGTGCATAGCGCAACACTCTACGGGGAGCGGAGCACGGCTCCGGCCGGAATGCCCAGGCCGGGGCCGACCTTAGAGTGGAACGCGGGTGCGAACACCTGCGCCCGATCCCCGCTGCGAAGGACACCCCTCATGCGCGCCACCGTGATCCACGGCCCCCAGGACATCCGGATCGAGGAGGTGCCCGACCCGCGGATCGAGCGCCCCACCGACGCCGTGGTGCGGGTGCTGAACGCCTGCATCTGCGGCAGCGACCTGTGGGCGTACCGGGGCGTGGCCAAGCGCAAGCCCGGGCAGCGGATCGGCCACGAGTTCCTCGGCTTCGTCGAGGAGGTCGGCCCGGAGGTGCGCGATCTCACAGCGGGCGACCTGGTGGTGGCCCCGTTCGTCTGGTCGGACGGCGTGTGCGAGTTCTGCCGGGAGGGGCTGCAGACCTCCTGCCCGCACGGCGGGTTCTGGGGCTCGCCCGGTTCGGACGGCGGGCAGGGCGAGGCGGTCCGGGTGCCGTTCGCGGACGGCACGCTGGTGAAGCTGCCGAAGGAGGCCGCGGGCGACGAGAAGCTGCTGCCCGGCCTGCTGGCGCTCTCCGACGTGATGGCGACCGGTCACCACGCGGCGGTCTCGGCGGGCGTGCGGCCCGGCGCGACGGTCGCCGTGGTCGGCGACGGCGCGGTCGGCCTGTGCGGCGTGCTGGCCGCGCACCGGCTGGGCGCGGGCCGGATCATCGCGCTCGGCCGGCACGAGGGCCGCACCGCGATCGCCCGCGAGTTCGGCGCGACCGACGTGGTCGCCGAGCGCGGCGAGGCGGCGATCGAGGCGGTGCGCGAGCTGACCGGCGGCACCGGCGCGCACGCGGTGCTGGAGGCGGTCGGCACCGAGGAGTCGATGCGCACCGCGATCTCCATCACCCGGGACGGCGGTTCGGTGGGTTACGTGGGCGTGCCGCACGGCGGCAGCGCGGGCGTGGACATCGGCCAGATGTTCGACCGGAACGTGCAGCTGCGCGGCGGGGTGGCCCCGGCCCGGGCGTACATCCCCGAGCTGCTGCCGGACGTGCTGTCCGGCGCGATCGACCCGGGCCGGGTGTTCGACCGGACGGTGGGCCTGGACGGGGTGCCGGACGGCTACCGGGCGATGGACGAGCGGACGGCGCTGAAGGTCCGGATCGCCTTCTGAGCGCACCTAATTGAATGATCATCACGCTGGGGCGGCCGGGAAAACGGTCGCCCCAGTGGCGTGTTCCGGTCAGTTTTCGGCCAGAATGCGTGGGGAACCTTCTCGATGCACCGTCCTCGATCTAGCATGCAGCGCACTCAATGTGACGTCCCTCACGTCCATCTGATCGTCCGTCGCACCGAAGACGTCAGGAGACCCGCGTGGCAGCCCCGCCCGATTCAGTCCCCGAATCGTTCCAACGTATCGAGGAGTCCCCCGAGTTCCACCAACTGCGCAGCTCCTTCCGGAACTTCGCATTCCCGGTCACGGCCGGATTCGTCCTCTGGTACCTGCTGTACGTCCTGCTCAGCTGCTACGCCCCCGGCTTCATGAGCACCAAGGTCGTCGGCAACATCAACGTCGCGCTGGTGCTCGGCATCCTGCAGTTCGTCAGCACCTTCGCCATCGCCGCCTGGTACGCCCGGTTCGCCGGCCGGCAGCTCGACCCGCGCGCCGCCGCCATCCGCGGCCGCGCCGAGGCCGCGGTGCCCGGGCAGCACGCCGACCGCCCCGCCGTGGCCGAGGAGGCCGCCGAATGACACAGCTGGCCACCTCCGCGAGCGATCACCGCACCCTGATCATGTCCCTGTTCGGGGTGTTCGTGCTCGCCACCCTCGGCATCACGCTGTGGGCCGGACGCAACAACCGCGGCGCCACCGACTTCTACGCCGGCGGCCGCAGCTTCACCGGCTTCCAGAACGGCCTGGCGATCTCCGGCGACTACATGTCGGCCGCGTCCTTCCTCGGCATCACCGGCGCGATCGCGCTCTCCGGCTACGACGGCTTCCTGTACTCCATCGGCTTCCTGGTCGCCTGGCTGGTCGCGCTGCTGCTGGTCGCCGAACCGCTGCGCAACTCCGGCCGCTACACCATGGCCGACGTGCTGGCCTTCCGGATGCGCCAGCGCCCGGTGCGCACCGCCGCCGGCATCTCCACCATCGTGGTGTCGATCTTCTACCTGCTGGCCCAGATGGTCGGCGCGGGCTCGCTGGTCTCGCTGCTGCTCGGTGCGCAGAGCGACGCCGCGAAACGCTGGACCATCGTCGTGGTCGGCGCGCTGATGGTGCTGTACGTCGCCATCGGCGGCATGAAGGGCACCACCTGGGTGCAGATCATCAAGGCCGTGCTGCTGATCTGCGGCGCCGGACTGATGACCGTCCTGGTGCTGGCCAAGTTCCACTTCAACCTGTCCGAGCTGCTCGGCGCGGCCGCCAAGGCCAGCGGCAGCGGCGACAAGTTCCTGCAACCCGGCCTGAAGTACGGCGTCTCCGGCACCACCAAGCTGAACTTCCTCAGCCTCGGCATCGCCCTGGTGCTCGGCACCGCCGCGCTGCCGCACATCCTGGTGCGCTTCTACACCGTGCCCACCGCGCGCACCGCCCGGAAGTCCGTGCTCTGGTCGATCGGCATCATCGGCGTCTTCTACCTGATGACCCTCGCCCTGGGCTTCGGCGCCGCCGCCCTGGTCGGCCGCAAGACGCTGGCCGCCGACAAGTCCGGCAACACCGCCGCCCCGCTGCTCGCCGAGCACCTCGGCGGCGGCGCCGGGACCACCGGCGGCGCGGTGCTGCTGGCGGTGATCTCCGCGGTCGCCTTCGCCACCATCCTGGCCGTGGTGGCCGGCCTCACCCTGGCCTCCTCGTCCTCCTTCGCGCACGACCTGTGGGCCAACGTGATCCGCCGCGGCAAGGCCACCGAGAAGGAGGAGGTGGCCAGCGCCAAGCTCGCCGCCGTCGCGATCGGCGCGGTGGCCATCGCCCTGTCGATCTTCGCGGACAAGCTGAACGCCGCCGCGCTGGTCGCGCTGGCCTTCGCGGTCGCCGCCTCCGCCAACCTGCCCACCCTGCTGTACTCGCTGTTCTGGAAGCGGTTCAACACCACCGGCGCGGTCGCCTCCACCTACGCGGGCCTGGTCACCGCCGTCACCCTGGTGATCTTCTCCCCGGTGGTCTCCGGCAACGCCAAGACCTCGCTCTTCCCGCACAGCGACTTCTCCTGGTTCCCGCTGGAGAACCCCGGCCTGGTCTCCATCCCGGTCGGCTTCCTGGCCGGCGTGATCGGCACCTACCTGGCCAGGGAGAAGGCCGACCCGGCGAAGTACGCTGAACTGGAGGTCCGTTCGCTCACCGGGCTGGGCGCGCACTGAGCACTCGGCTCCCCGGCACTGTCCGGGGGCCCCGCTAAGCTGGCCCGGCCGCAGCACAGCGGCCGGGCCAGCAGGCTTTTCCAGGGAAGGCGGGCCGGGATGCTCCTCGACACCTACGGTCGGCAGGCGGTCGACCTGCGGGTCTCGCTCACCGACCGGTGCAACCTGCGCTGCACCTACTGCATGCCGGAAGAGGGCCTGAACTGGCTCGGCAAGCCGGAGCTGCTGACCGACGAGGAGATCGTCCGGCTGGTCGGGCTCGCGGTCGGCTCGCTCGACGTGCGGGAGGTCCGGTTCACCGGCGGGGAGCCGCTGCTGCGGCCCGGCCTGGTCGGGATCATCGCCGCCTGCGCCGCGCTGGAGCCCCGCCCGGAGATCTCGCTCACCACCAACGGCATCGGCCTGGCCCGGATCGCGCCCGCCCTGCGCGACGCCGGCGTCGACCGGGTCAACGTCTCGCTGGACACCCTGGACCCGGACACCTTCGCGCAGTTGACGCGCCGCCGGCGCCACCACGACGTGCTGGACGGCCTGGCCGCGGCCGAGGCCGCCGGGCTGCGGCCGGTCAAGCTGAACGCCGTGCTGATGCGCGGCGTCAACGACCACGAGGCGGCCGACCTGCTCGGCTGGGCGGTCGAGCACGGCTACCAGCTGCGGTTCATCGAACAGATGCCGCTGGACGCCCAGCACGGCTGGGACCGCACGCGGATGGTCACCGCCGAGGAGATCCTCGACCTCCTGCGGGCCCGCTTCGCCCTCACCGCCGAGCCCTCGGCGGCCCGCGGCGCCGCCCCCGCCGAACGCTGGCTGGTCGACGGCGGCCCCGCCACCGTCGGCGTGATCGCCTCCGTCACCCGCCCGTTCTGCCGGGCCTGCGACCGCACCCGGCTGACCGCCGACGGCCAGGTCCGCAACTGCCTGTTCGCCACCGGCGAGACCGACCTGCGCGGCGCGCTGCGCTCCGGCGCGAGCGACGCCGAACTCGCCGAGCTGTGGCGGGCCGCGATGTGGGGCAAGAAGGCCGGGGCGGGCATCGACCGGCCGGAGTTCCACCAGCCCGAGCGGCCGATGTCGGCGATCGGGGGCTGACCCCCCGTCACTCTCCCCCGACCGCACGCTCCCGCAGCGCCTCCAGGCCGACCAGGTCGTCGGGGCGCGCGTCCGGCACCCGGCGGTCGAACTCCGCGAACACCGGGAGGCGGCGCACCACCAGGCAGCCGCCGATCAGGACCAGCGCGAACAGCACGTACGTCAGCCCCAGGCCCCGGCCCGCGCCGGTGCCCACCACCCGGCCCACCGTCGAGGCGAGCGCGCCGCCGGGCTCCAGGGTCGGCTGCAGCAGGGCCGCCGCGCCCGGGCCGAGCAGCACGAAGCCGATCGGCATGGTGCACCAGGCGAACACCGCGTTCACCGCGAACGCCCGGCCGTGGAACCGGGCCGGGACCTTCACCTGGACGATCGTCGCGTACACCGTGTTCATCACCGTCAGCCCCAGGAACATCCCGAACACGCCGACGCCGACCAGGGCGGTGGACGGCCGCAGGCCGGTCACCAGACAGCCCGCCGTCATCAGCAGGAACGCGCCCAGCACCGCCCGCATCCGGTGCTCCGCCGGGCCGCCCCACACCGCCATCAGCGCACCGCCCAGCGCGATGCCGGCCCCGCCCGCCAGCGAGACCCGGGCCACGTCGCCGAGCGAGCCGAAGCCCAGCACGAGCGGCTGGAAGAAGATGAACAGCGGCCCGACCAGCAGGTTCGTGCCCGCGAAGAAGAACAGCATGGCGCGGAACCCCGGGGTGCCGAGCGCCAGCCGGAACCCGGCCCGCAGCTCCGCGCCGACACTCTCCCGGCGGCGCCACCCCAGGGTGCGCGGGAAGCGCAGCGCGGCCGTGACCGCGATCGCCACCGCGTAGCTGGCCACGTCGGCGATCAGGATGCCGCGCAGGCCCACCGTGGCCAGCGCCGCGGTCGCCAGCAGCGGCACCGCGAACTGCACCACGCCCGCACCCGCCTGCACCAGGCCGTTGGCGTGGCCCAGGTACCGCTTCGGGACCAGCTGCGGGACGGCCGAGGAGTAGGCGATCCGCTGGAAGGTCAGGGCGACGGACAGCACCGTCATCAGGCCGTACACCGCCGGGCGGGGCAGCTCGCCGGACACCAGCAGGGCCAGCATCGCCGCCTGGGTCGCCCCGGCGGCGGTGTCGGCGGTGAGCATGACGGCCCGTCGGCTGTACCGGTCCGCGACGGTGCCCGCGAGCGGCGCGGCCAGCAGGCCGGGGAGGAGCGCCAGCGAGGAGAGCAGGGCGAGTTGGAGCAGCGAGTCGCTGCTCAGGTAGAGCCACAGCGGCAGCGCGAACTCGGTGGTGGCGGTGCCCGCCATGGACACCAGCTGGCCCGCCGCGACCGCCAGGAAGCGCGGCATGCCGGGCGCGGGCGCCCGGCGGCGGCCGACGGCGGAGGCCGGGGCGGCGGGGGAGCGGGAGACGTCGGCGAGCCGCCAGGTCCGCTCCGGAGCGGGGCGGACCTCGGCGGGCGGGGCCTCGGCGGGCGGGGCTTCGGCGGCGAGCGCGGGGTGAACGGTCGTCAGGATCTCGGCGACCTCCGCGGCCCGGTACTTCAGGAAGTAGTGGCCGGCCTCGGCGAGCACCACCAGGGCGGTGGTCCCGGTGACGAAGTGCCACTCGCGGAAGCGCTCCTGGTGGTAGTCGGTGATGTCGTCGCGTTCGCCGACCACCGAGACCACGGGCGCCCTGAGCGGGGTGACCCCGCGGGTCAGCAGGTCGGTGAAGTACTCCTCGGCCTGCTCGCTGTCGGCGCGCATGGCCCGCACCAGGCGGCGGGCGGTGGCGGGGTCGACCTCTTCCAGGCCGGCGCCGAGCGAGGTCAGCCAGTTGCGGTAGCGGCGGTCGCCGGTCAGGCGTTCCATCCGGGTCAGCAGGCGCACCACGGGGCCGCGCGGCCGGGCGAACGGGAAGATCGCACCGGTGTACACCGCCTCGACGGCCCGGCCGTCGGCCTCCAGGGCGAGCGCCAGGGCGACGGCCAGCGCCCCGCCGACCCCGCAGTGGCCGTACACCGCGACCGGGCCGCGGACGTGCTCGCGGATCTCGGCGACTGCCGCGGCGACCAGCTCGGGGAAGTCCGCCCGGCCCTCGGCGCGGCCCATCTCCTCGCCGGTGCCGGCCAGCGCCAGCAGCGCGTGCCCGGGCGGCAGCGCGTCGGCGAGCGGCTGGTACACGGCCGCGCTGCCGCCGCCGTACGGGACGCAGACCAGGGTCAGCACGGGGTCGGCCTGCTGACGGGCCGTCAGCTCGTGCAGGACCCGGGCCGGGGCGCGCTCGGCGGCCGGGGTGGCGGCCAGCGCGGCCAGCGCGCGGACGGTGGGGTTCTTGAACAGGTCCATCAGCGACAGGCCGGCGGCGTCCGGGAGCGCGGCGCGCAGCCGGGCGACCACCTTGATGCCGAGCAGCGAGTGGCCGCCGAGGTCGAAGAAGTCCTCGTCCCGGCCGGGCAGCGGGACGCCCAGCACCTCGGCCCAGATGCCGGCGACCGCCCGTTCCGTCTCGGTGGCCGGCTCGGTGCGGTCGGCGCCGGCGGCGGCCGGGGCGGGCGAGGGCAGTGCGGCCCGGTCGAGCTTGCCGGTGGCGCCGACCGGGAGGGCGTCCAGGGCGACGTACGCGGAGGGCAGCATCGAGTCGGGCAGGGTGCGGCGCAGGCCCTCGCGCAGGGCGGCGGGCGCGGTGTCGGCGCCGCTGCCGTCCGGCACCGTCCAGGCGACCAGGCGGCGGATGCCCGGGCGGTCCTCGCGGACCGCGACGGCGGCCTCCCGGACGCCGGGCAGGGCACGCAGCGCGGCCTCGATCTCGCCGGGTTCGATCCGCAGGCCGTGCAGCTTGATCTGCTGGTCGGTGCGGCCCAGGTACTCGACCGTGCCGTCCGGCCGGTGCCGGGCCAGGTCGCCGCTGGCGTACATCCGGGCGCCGGGCGGGCCCCACGGATCGTCCCGGAAGCGTTCGGCGGTCAGCTCGGGCCGCCCCAGGTAGCCGAGCGCCACGCCCGGACCGGCGATGTGCAGCTCGCCGGGCAGCCCGGTGGGCACCGGGCGGCCGTGCCGGTCCAGCACGTACACCCGCATGTTCTGGATCGGCCGGCCGATCGGGGTGCGGCGCACGCCCGCCAGGTTCTCCCGGGTGCAGGTCCAGGCGGTGCAGTCCACGGACGCCTCGGTCGGGCCGTACAGGTTGTGCAGCGCGCAGCCGGGCAGTCGGGAGAGCGCCTGCCGGGCCAGGTCGGCAGGCAGCTCCTCGCCGCTGCACACCAGGGTGCGCAGGTCGGTGCACTGCTCCACGCCGTCCTCGGCGAGGAACACGGCGAGCATCGAGGGCACGAAGTGCACGGTGGTGACGGCGTGTCGGCGGATCGCGTCGCGCAGGTACCCGCCGTCGCGGTGGCCGCCCGGGCGGGCCATCACCAGCCGGGCCCCCTCGCGCAGCGGCCAGAACAGCTCCCACACGGACACGTCGAACGCGGCCGGGGTCTTCTGCAGCACCGCGTCGGCGGGGCCGAGCGGGTAGCTGCGCTGCATCCAGTCCAGCCGGTTGTCGATGCCCCGGTGGCTGCAGAGCACGCCCTTGGGCCGGCCGGTCGAGCCGGAGGTGAAGATGAGGTAGGCGGGGTCGTCCGGCCCGGCGGGGCGCAGCGGGTGCCGGTCGGCCTCGGCGGGCGGCCGCCACAGCTCCGGGTCGTCCAGGCCGAACGTCCGCAGGCCGTACGGCAGTTCGGACGGCAGGCGGTCGCGCAGCGCGTCCTGGACCAGCAGCGCCCGGGGCTCGGCCTCGGCGAGCAGGCCGGCCAGCCGCTCCGCCGGGTGGTCCGGGTCCAGCGGCAGGTAGGCGCCGCCGGCCTTCAGCACGCCCAGCAGGGCGGCCACCAGCTCGGCCGACCGCTCGGCGCAGACCGCGACGACGCTGCCGGGGCCGACCCCGACGGCGGCCAGCCGGTCGGCCAGCCCGGCCGCCATGGAGTCGAGCTGGCGGTAGGTCAGGGACTCGCCGGTGGCGTCCACGGTCAGGCACACGGCGTCGGGGGTGCGGGCCGCCCGTTCCTCGAACCGGCCGTGCAGGGTGCCCGGGGCCAGCTCCAGCGCGGTGTCGTTCCACTCCTCCAGCGCGACCCGCTGTTCCTGTGGGTCCGTCAGGTCGAGCTGGGAGATCGGGAGTTCGGGGTGCTCGACGATCTGCCGCAGCAGCCGCTGGAACAGGTCGGCGAGCCGGGCGACGGTGCCGGCCTCGAACAGGTCGGAGCTGTAGGTGAAGTAGCCGTGCAGGCCGTCCTCGGTGTGCCGGAGGTACAGCTCCAGGTCGAACCGGGTGGCGGCGGTGGTGAACGGGTGGTGCCCGACGGTCGGGCCGTCGTCGGCGGCGTCCTGCTCCGCGCGGGCGTAGTTGAGCAGCGTGAACGAGGTCTGGAACACCGGCGTCCGGCTCGGGTCGCGCGGCAGCGCCAGCTCCTCCACCAGCTGCTCGAACGGCATTTCCTGGTGGGCCAGGTCGGCGACGAACCGGTCCCGGACCCCGGCCAGCAGCCCGGTGAACCCCGGATCGCCGGACAGGTCCGCGCGCAGCGCCAGCACGTTGGCGAACAGGCCGACCAGCGGCTCCAGTTCGGGTAGCGTCCGGCCCGCCACGGTGGAGCCGACCGCGAAGTCCGACTGCCCGCACCAGCGGCCCAGCAGCGCCTGGTAGGCGGCCAGCAGCGTCATGTAGGGCGTCGCACCGTGCGCCGCGCCCAGGGCCAGCACGGCACGGCTCGACCCGGCGTCCAGGGCGAGGCCGTGGCCCGCCCCGCGCAGGGTCGGGACGGCGGGGCGCGGGCGGTCGGCGGGCAGGTCCAGCGGCGGGACGCCGGCGAGGCGGGCCCGCCAGTGCTCCAGATCCGCCCGGCGCACCCCGTCGCGGTAGCGCTCCCGCTGCCAGGCCGCGAAGTCGCCGTAGCGGAGCGGGAGTTCCGGCTCCTCCCGGTCGCTCGCCAGGCCGGCCAGCAGTTCGCGCAGCAGCAGCTCGGCGGACCAGCCGTCCGAGACGATGTGGTGCTGCACCACGACCAGGACGTGGTCCTGCTCCGCGGCCCGCAGCAGCGCCGCCCGCACCACGGGCCCGGCCGCCAGGTCGAACGGCCGGGCGGTCTCCTCCCGCACCCAGCGGTCGAGTTGCTCCTCCCGGTCGGCCGGCGCGAGGGCCGGGTCGGCGGTGCGGACCGCCAGCCGGACACCGCCGGGCGGATCCACCACCACCGTCGGGGTGCCGTCCGCCGCGGCCGGGAACCGCATCCGCAGGCTCTCGTGCCGGGCCACCAGCCGGGCCAGCGACGCGTCCAGCCGGGCCGGGTCGAGCGGGCCGCGCAGCCGCACCACCAGCGGCACCGTGTAGGCGGTGCTGTCCGGGACGAACTGGTCCATGAACCACAGGCGTTCCTGCGCGAACGACAGCGGCGGTTCGGCGCCCTCCGGACGGCGCGGGACGGTCGCCGCGGGAGCGGCGGTGCGGGCCCGGTGCAGGCGCCTGGCGAGCAGCTCCGCGCGGGTCTCGGCGGACAGCCGGGCGCGGGGGTCGGCGGGGGTGGTGGTCATGCGGCCGGGCCGCCTTCCTGGGTCGGTGCGGGTACCTCGATGCGGGTACGGGGGGGTCAAGCGGTGGGGACGGCCCCGTCGATCAGGGCCCGTACCTCGTCCTCGCTGAGCGCGTCGATCTCCGCCAGCAGCAGTTCCTCCACCGCGGCGGCGGTGCCGGCGACCGTCGGCGCGGTGAACAGCACCCGGACCGGCAGGTCGAGTTCCAGCGCTGTCCGGAGCCGGGCCAGCACCCGGACGGCCAGCAGCGAGTGGCCGCCGAGCGCGAAGAAGTCGTCGTGGACACCCACCCGGCCCTCGTCCAGGCCCAGCACCTCGGCCCACACCTCGGCGACCAGCTGCTCGGCGTCGGTGCGCGGCGCGGTGCGTTCCGCGGCCGCCGGTGCGGCCGCGCCGGCCGGGGCCGGCAGAGCGGCCCGGTCGAGCTTGCCGCGGACGGTCAGCGGCAGCCGGTCCAGCAGCACGCAGGCGTCCGGGACCAGGTGTGCGGGCAGCAGGGCGCGCAGGTGCTGCCGCAACTCCTCCGGCCGGAGGAGCTGTTCGGCCTCCGGGACCACCCAGGCCGTCAGGGTCTGCCGCCCGGCCTCGTCGGACAGGTCCACCACCGCCCGGGCGACGCCCGGGTGCCGCAGCAGCGCCGCCTCCACCTCGGCGGGCTCCACCCGGTGGCCGCGCACCTTGAGCTGACGGTCCAGGCGCCCCAGGAACTCCAGCGCACCGTCCGGGCGCAGCCGGGCCAGATCGCCCGTCCGGTACATCCGGCCGCCGGTGAACGGGTCCGGCACGAACCGGTCCGCCGTGAGCTCCGGGCGGCCCAGGTAGCCGTCCGCGAGACCGTCCCCGCCCAGCCAGAGCTCGCCCGGCACCCCGGGCGGCACCGGACGGCGGCCGTCGTCCAGCAGGTGGGCGACGGTGGCGGCGATCGGACGGCCGATGCCCGGGCGGGCCAGCGCGTCCGGCGCGCCGAGCCGGGCGGCGGTGGCGATCACCGTCGCCTCGGTCGGGCCGTAGGTGTTCCACAACTCGACCCGGTCGCCGAAGAGTTCGCGCCACACCGCGACCGCGTCGGCGGTCACCTGGTCGCCTCCCAGCACCACCGTGCGCAGCGCCGGCGGCCACGGTACGGCCGGGCCGGCCGCCACCAGCTCCTGCCAGTACGCGGTGGGCAGGTCGAGGACGGTGAGGGTGCGGCCCTGCGGACCGCCCAGCCAGTCCGGGAGTTCGGCGGACGGTACGGGCAGCAGCACCACCTCGGCGCCGTGGGAGAGCGCCGGGAAGATCTCCTCCACGTGGGTGTCGAACCCCGGCGACGCGAACTGCAACACCCGCTCGCCCGGCCCCAGCCCGTACGCCGACCCCATCCACCGCACCCGCGCCAGCAGCGCCCGATGCGACACCGCCACCGCCTTCGGCTCCCCGGTCGACCCGGAGGTGAACAGCACATAGGCCGGGTCGGCGGGGGAGGGCGAAGCAGGGCTGAACGGCTGGGCCGGAGGGAGGTGGTGGAGGGTGGCCGGGGCGGGGGCGGGGGCGGGTTCGAGGAACGCGGTGGGGAGGCCGGTGTCGGTGGGGGTGGTGTGCGGGGTGGTGAGGACGGCGGTGGCGCCGGCGGTGTGCAGCATGGAGCGGAGGCGGGCGGCCGGGAGGGCGGGGTCGAGCGGCAGGTAGGCGCAGCCGGCCAGCAGGATGCCGAGCATGCCGGTGACGAGTTCGGCGGAGCGCGGGCCGTACAGCCCCACCGGGGTGCGCGGGAGCGCTCCCACTTCGCGGACGGCGGCTGCCGCGCGGTGCGACTCGGCGAGCAACTCGCGGTAGTTGAAGGTCCGTTCGCCGTCCCGCAGGGCGATCGCGTCGGGCGTGCGGGCGCCCTGTCGGAGCAGCAGGTCGAGCACCGTCTCCGGGTCGTCGAGTACCCCCGGCGGGCCGGACAGCGGGGCGCCGTCCTCACCGGGGGCCAGCAGCGACAGTTCGCCGAGCGGGAGTTCGGGCCGGGCGAGGGCATGGCGGGCCAGGACCGGCAGGCGGTCGAGCAGGGCCTGCGCGGTGCCGGCGTCCAGCACCGCGGGGTCGTACGCCAGGACCAGGTGCAGGGCGCCGCCGGCGTCCGGCCAGGCGTCCAGTGCGGTGTCGAAGGGCGTCGGCGCGGGTGCGCCCGGCAGCGCCTCGACGCGCAGCGGGCCGGTGTCGGCGGGGGCGGCTCCTGCGGCGGACTCGGTGTGCAGGTTGAACCAGTGCCGGAACAACTGCCGCTGGCCCTCCGCGCGCGCCGTGCCGAGGGCGCCGAGCAGCCGCTCGTACGGCACCTGGGGGTGCGAGAGGGCGCCGGTGACCGTGGTGCGGGTGCGGTCCAGCAGGGCGGCGAAACCGCCCTGGCCACCGAGGTCGGCGCGCAGCGGGAGGACGGCCGTGAAGCAGCCCACCAGGTGCTCGTCGGCGCGGCGTTCGCGGCCGGCCGTGGGCGTGCCGACCACCAGGTCGTGCTGGCCGGTGTGCCGGGCCACCAGCAGTTGGTAGAGCGCCAGCCAGGCCATGAACGGGGTGCACGAGCGCTGCCGGGCGAAGGCTTCGAGCGCGGCCGCCGCCGCGGAGTCCACCTCGGCGCGCACCCAGTGCGCCCGGCCGTCGGCAGCCGGCCCCGGCAGCGGCGCGGTGCCCGGCGGCAGGCCCCGGCCGGGCGGGGCGGCGAGTTCGGCCGCCCAGTGGGCGGCCGCCCGGTCCGCGGCGGGGCCCTCCGCGCGGGCCCGCTGCCACATCACGTGGTCGCCGAACCCGCCGGGCAACGGCGGCAGTTGCGGCAGCCGCCCGGCCGCCGTCGCGCCGTACGCGGCGAGCAGCTCGTCCAGCAGCAGCCGGATCGACCAGCCGTCCGACACCAGGTGGTGCGCCGCGAGCAGCAGCAGGTGCGTGGACTCGCCGGTCCGGTACAGCCCGACCCGCAGCAGCGGCCCGTGCTCCAGCGCGTACGGCTGCCCGCCGAGGTGCTCGGCCAGCCGGACCGCGGCGGCCTCCGGGTCGGCCTCGGACCGCAGGTCGTGCAGCGCCACCGGGACCCGCGCCCCGTCGTCGACCCGCTGTACGGGCGCGCCGTCGACCTCCGCGAAGGAGGTCCGCAGCGGCTCGTGCCGGGCGATCACCAGGTCGAGGGCCCGGCGGAACGCGGCCGGGTCGAGCGGGCCGGTCAGGCGGCGCAGGGTGACCAGGTTCTCCGACACGTCCGCCGGGTCCAGGTGCTGCAGGAACCACATCCGCTGCTGACCCGGCGTCAGCGGGTACTCGCGGTCAGACATGCTGGTGCTCCTCGGTGAGACGGGCCAGGACCGCGCCGAAGCCGGCCGGGGTGGGGGAGTCGAAGAATGCCGAGGCCGGCACGTCCACGCCGAACTGCTCGGTGATCCGGGCGGCGATCCGCACCACGGCGAGCGAGTCCCCGCCGAGCGCGAACAGGTCGTCCTGTTCGCCGATCCCGTCCCGGCCGAGCACCTCGCCCCACAAGGCGCGCAACTCCGTGACCGGACCGGGCAGTTCGGCTCGCCGGGGGCCCGGGGTGCGGGGCCCGGGCGGGGCGGCCGCGTTCGGGGCGGCGGCCGACCGCCACGGCTCGGCGGTCCGGACGGTGCTCAGCGCGGCGTCCGGCCGTTCGGAGAGCAGCGTCAGCAACTCGACCAGGGCGTCCGCGAACCCCGCCACCGCCGACCGGGCGAACCGGTCGCACGGGTAGGTCAGCACCAGTTCCGCCAGCTCCGGGCCCACGCCCGCCGCCAGCACCAGGTCGTACCCGGTGGCGTCGACCTCCTGCCCCCACGGCGCGGAGTCCAGGCCCGGGCCCCAGCCCGACTCCGGGCCGCCCGCCACCGCGACGCCGTCCGCGCGCTCCACGAACAGCACCTGGAACAGCGGATGCACGCCCGGCGCACGGCGCGGGGCCGCCGCCGAGACGATCCGGTCGAACGGCGCGGCCTGCGCCAGCCCCGCCGCCAGGGCCTCCCGCACCCGGGGCGCGAACGCCCGGAAGGCCGGATCGTCCGCCAGCGACACCCGCAGCGGCAGCAGCTCGGTGAAACAGCCCACCACGGCGTCCAGTTCGGGATGCGGGCGGCCGCCCGACACCACGCCCACGGTGACCTCCCGACGGCCCGCGCAGCGCGCCAGCAGCACCAGGAACCCGGCCAGCAGCACCGTGTGCCCGGTCAGCCGGGCCCCCTCGCCGACCGGCCGCAGCCGCTCCACCACGCCGGCCGGGAACCGCACCGCGACGGTCGCCGCCCGCCGCCCCGGCCGCGCGCCGGGCTGCGGACGGTCGAGGCCGAGCTCCAGCACCGGCGGCGCGCCGTCCAGCAGGTGCCGCCAGTAGGCCAGCCGCTCGGGCAGCACCCGGTCCAGGCGCTCCCGCGACCAGACCGCGTAGTCCGCGTACTGCGGCCCGTCACCTGCGGGGCCGCGGCCTGCGCGCTCGTGGCCCGCGGGGCCGTCGGCGGCGGTCGCCGGGCCGGTGCGGTACGCCGTCGCGAGCTCGGCGGTCAGCAGGCCGACCGAGCGGGCGTCCGCCGCGATGTGGTGGCACACCAGCAGCAGCCGGTGCCGGTCCGGAGCCAGCCGCAGCACGGTCAGCCGCAGCAGCGGCCCGACCGCCAGGTCGAACGGGTGGCTGCCGGCCTCCACGGCGAGCGCGGCCGCCAACGGCTCGCGCTCCGACTCCGGCGCGTACGCCAGGTCCAGCACGTCCAGCAGCCCGGCGGCCTGACGGTCCGTCATCGGCCGCTCGGGGAGCAGCTGGACCGGCTCGCCGTCGACCTCCGCGTAACGGGTCCGCAGCACCGGGTGCCGGTCGACCACCGCCGCCAGCGCGGCCGCCAGCCGGTCCAGGTCCAGCGGTCCGTCCAGCGCCAGCCCCGCCGTCACCGGCGGTGCGGCGGACGGCCCGCCGATCCGGTCCGCCAGCCAGACCCGGCGCTGCTCGGCGGAACAGGCCACCGGGCGCCCGTCCCTGGGCAGCCGCCGCACGCCCCGGCCGGTCGCGGCCTGCCGGCGGGCCGCCAGCAGCCGGGCAGCCAGCACCCGGCGGTCGGGGGCGCTCACAGCTCCTCCCCGGCCAGCCGGCGCGGAGCCTCCAGCAGTGCCTTCACGCCCGTCAGCAGGGCCACCACCTGACGACCGTTCAGCAGCCGGTGGTCGAACGCCGCACCCAGGTGCACCAGGCTGCGCACCCGGAACCCGGTGCCGTCCGGGTCGGGCAGCACGGCGGTGCGCGGCGCCGCCAGCGACAGCGCGCACGCCTGCCCGGGGAACACCACCGGCAGCGCCAGCGCCACGCCCGGATCGGTGTGCAGGGTCAGCGTGATGTTCGCGCCCTGCAGCTCCCGGTCGCGGAACGCGCCGCGCAGCGCCGCCATCCGGTACCGCATCAGGGCCCGCGACAGCTCGCCCAGGGTGGACCGGTCGGCGTCGTGCAGGACCGGCACGAACAGGCCCGCTCCCAGGTCGAAGGTCACCCCGATGTGCGCGCCGGGCAGCAGCCGGCTGCCGGTGCCGTCCGCGGTCAGGGACGCGAAACAGGCCGGGTCGCTCTCCCGGCGGGTGGCCAGCGCGGCCAGGGTCAGTTCCGCCAGGCCGACCAGGGTGCCGGCCGCGGCCGCGAGGTCGCGCCCGGCGGCGAGCGCCTCGGTGACGTCGACCTCCACGGCGGTGAACGCCGCGGGCACCTCGCGGTGCGAGGCCGTAACGGTCGCCGCCACCGCCCGCTGATTGCGCGTCAGCGGGGTCGTCACCGTCCCCGGCGGGTCGTCCTGCGCCGGGGTGCTCCGGGCCGGGTTGCCGTGGGCGGGGTTGCCGTGTGTCGGGCCGCCCTGAACCGAGTTGTCCTGCGTGGGGGCGCTGTGTGGGGGCTTGTCCTGCGGAGGGTCGGTCTGCGGAGTGTCGCCGGTGGCGGGCCCGGCCGTGCGGGTCGCGGCCAGGCGGTCCACCTCCGCGCGGCGGACCACCGGCACGTCCAGCGCCAGCGCCTCCGCCTCGGGGATGCCCAGCTCGGCGAGCCGGGCCCGGGCCGGGCCGGTCAGGACCGGGCCCGTGCTGCCCGGGGAGGTCGGCGCGGGGCCCCCGCCGGCCGGAGCGGCGCCCGGCCCGGCGCCCTCCCGCTCGACGGGCGCCCCGCGCCGGGCCGCGTCCAGTGACGCGGCGTCAGGGTGCAGCCGGGCGAGCAGCGTACCCGGGGCGCACTCGCGGCCCGCCGGGACCAGCAGCTCGGCCAGGCCGCCGCACGGCGCGGCCAGCTCCTCGACCGCCTTCGAGGTCTCCACCTCCAGCAGCGGCTCGCCCTCGGCGACCTTGCCGCCGTCCGGCACCAGCCACCCCAGCAGGGTGTACGACGCGTCGTTGGTGTTGACCTTCGGCATCCGGTACTCGGTCACCGTCACCGCTCCTCCCCGTGCTCCACCAGCGCGCGGACCGCCCGCCGGATGTCCTCGTCCCGGACGAAGACCTCGTCCTCCAGGTGCGGCGCCGCCGGAACCGGCCGGTCCGCCGCCGTCAGCACCCGCACCGGCGCCCGCAGCACCGACCACAGCCGGGTGTGCAGCGCCTGCGCGACCTCCGTGCCCCAGCCCGCGCCGGGCGTGCCGTCCTCCACCACGACCACCGCCGGGGCGTCCCCGCACAACTCCGCCAGCCGGTCCGCGTCCAGCGGGAACAGCCGGGCCGGGACCAGCAGGCGCACGCACAGCTCGTCCTCCAGCAGCAGCGTCCGCAGGGCCGCCACCGCCCGCCCGGACAGCCCGCCCGGGGCGATCACCACCGCGTCCGGCCGCTCCACGCCCGGCGGGCCGACCACCGCCGGACCGGTCGCCGAGCCGTCCAGCCGGAACCGCAGCACCTCGTCCACCACGCCGCCGTTGAACCGGCGCTCGGTGTACAGCACCTTGTCCTCGAACAGCACCGACGGGGTGCCGGTGGACAGCGCGTGCCGGAGCAGCGGCACCGCGTCGTGGAACGGGCTCAGCTCGTACAGGTCGAGGTCCGGGACCCCCATCAGGTGCTTCTGCGGGCTCTGGCTGTGGGTCGCCCCGTAGCCGCGCCGCCCGCCCACCGGGCAGCGCACCAGCAGCGGCACCGGCACCCGGCGGCCGTACATCGCCACCGACTTGGCGGCGAAGTTGACCAGCTGGTCGAAGGCCAGCGTGACGAAGTCGCCGAACATCATCTCGACCACCGCGCGGTCCCCCGACAGCGCCAGGCCCGCGCCCACACCGGTGATCGCGCCCTCGCTGAGCGGCGTGGACCGCACCCGGTCGCCGAACCGGGTCGACAGCCCGCGGGTCACCTTGAACGCGCCGCCGTACGGGTCCGACACGTCCTCGCCCAGCAGGTGCACCGACTCGTCGGCGGCCAGCAGCGCGTGCAGCGCCCGGTTCAGGTTCTCCGCCACCCGCTCGGGCGCCGGCGGTTCCGCAGCCGCCTCCGCGGGCGGTTCCGGCACCGGTCGGCGCGGCGGCGGGCCGGCGACCGCGGCCCGGCCGTCCGACGGGCCGCGCCCGGTCACCTCGGCGACCAGCGCCTCGACCAGCGCCGCCTGTTCGGCGTCCCGGGCCGCGAACCGCTGCTCCGACGCGCCCGCCCGGCGGCGGTACCAGTCCCGCTCCCGAAGGGCCGTCAGCTCCGCGGCGGACCGGGTGTCGTCGCCCTTGCTGTGCGGCCCCAGCCGCGGCACGTCCAGCTCCACCACCAGCGGGCCGCCGCCCGCCCGGACCCGCGCCAGCAGCGGCGCCAGCTCCGACCTCAGCTCCGGCACGTCGGTGCTCGCCGAGAAGTGGTGGGCCACGCCGAACGCCGCCGCCCGGTCCCGCACCGTGCCCGCGAGCTGACGGTCCGTCGGGGTGGACTGCGCGATGCCGTTGTGCTCCACCACCACGACCAGCGGCAGCCGCCACAGCGCGGCCAGGTTCAGCGCCTCGTACACCGCGCCCTCGCCCCAGGTGCCGTCGCCGATGAAGGCCAGCGCCAGCGCCCCCGCACCGTCCCGGGCCCGCCGGAGCGCCGCGCCGACCGCCACCGGCAGGCTCTCGCCCTGCACCCCCGTCGACAGGAAGTTCCCCGCGAAGACGTGCTGGCTACCGCCGGTGCCGCCGCAGACCGCGCCCTGACGGCCCATCACCTCGGCCAGCAGTCCCGCCGCGTCGCCCGTCAGCGCGAGGTAGTGGCCGTGCCCGCGGTGGTTGCTGAACACCATGTCCTCGGCCCGCAGCAGCGGCGCCAGCGCCACCGGCACGTACTCCTGCCCCAGGCAGGTGTGCGTGGTGCCGCTGACCAGGCCCTCGCCGAACAGGCGCAGCAGCGCCAGCTCGACGTGCCGGATCAGCAGCAGCGCCGCCAGGTCCTCGTCGGTCGGGCCGTCCGGCACCCGGTCGACGGCGGGCGCGGGACGGGACGGGGAGTTCAGCACGGCGGACGCTCCTCGGCGGCGTGGGTGGCGGGGACGGCGGCGCGGCCGCGAGCCGCGGCCCGGCGGGCGGCGAGCAGCCGCAGCGCGGCGGCCCGGTCCGGGGACAGCGGGTTCCGGGCGGTCCCGGTCTCGGTCCCGGCCCCGGCCCCGGTCTCGGTCCCGGTCATGGGGTGGGGCCGCGGCTCAGGACCGGGATCGAGGGCGGGAGCGGGGGCGGGCAGCGGCTCGGCCAGGTAGCGCTCGAACTCGTCCGGGTCGAGGCCGGCGACGAACGCCAGCGCGGCGGCCCGGGAGTCCGCGGCCTGCCGCTCGTAGTGCGCGCGGTCGGTCAGCAGCGCGGTCAGCGCCTCCTGCCACGGGCCGAGCTCCTGGGCGGCCACCACCGGGGCGGGACGGGCCGCCCCCGGCTCCCGCCGGTACGCGGTGACCGGCCGCACCGGAAGCGAACCGGGCACCCCGAGCTTCGCCTCGACCAGGCCGCCGACCGCCGACGCCAGCACCGGCACGCCCCGCAGCATCGCCTCCACGCAGGTGTACCCGAAGGTCTCGTCCCACAGCGAGGGCATCAGCAGCACTCCCGTGCGGGCCAGCACCTCGTCGATGTCGTCCACCGGCGGCACCACCTCGACGTTCGCCCGGCGCGCCAGCTCGGCCCGCTCGGCGCGGTCCGCACCCCAGGTCACCACCGCCAGGAACGACCCCTCCGGCAGCGCGTCCGCCAATCCGAGGAAGATCGAAATCCCCTTGTACGCACACGGGTTGACCATCGTCACCGCACCCCGCCCGAACCGTCCCGCCACCGCGAACGGCCCGTCCCCGTACACCTGCGGCCGCACCACCCGCGCCCGCAACCCCGCGTGCTCCGCCACGTACGCGCGCGCGGCCTCGCTCACCGCGACCAGCCCCGCCGCCCGCCGCACCATCCGGGTACCGGCCGCACTCGGATGGAACGCACCCGGCCCGAACGGCAGTTGCTGGATCGTGTGCACCAGGTACACCACCCGGTCCGGGGTAGCCGCCAGCGCCGCACTCAGCACCACGTGCCCCGGATCGTCGCCCGGGACCAGCGTCCGGTCCGGGCGCAGTTCGGCCGCCACGCTGCGGATCCGTCCCGGCAGCCGTGACGCCCCGCGGACCGCGTGCACCGTCACACCCCGGTACGTGTAGACCACCGCCTCCGGGCCGTCCTCGACCACTGTCGCCCCGCGCCCGGTCAACGCCGCCACCGCCTGCTCCGCGCCACCGTCCACCGTGGCCAGCGCCCCGCTCAGCGGGCCGACCACCGTGCAGTCGTGGCCGCGCGCGGCCAGCCGCTCCATCAGCAGCCGGTTGGAGCGGTTGGCTCCGCCGTGCGACGGCAGATGGATCAGATTCTGGGCCAGCAGGATCCTCACCGGGCCTCCTCGGGTGCGCGGTCGGGGCGGGCGGGGGTCGCTCCGCGACCGGTGCGGCCCGGCCCGGGCGGGGTGCTCTCGGGCGGGGTGGGGGCCAGGCGGTGTCGGAGGCGTTCGCGGAGGTCGGCGCGGGCGGTGGGGGGCAGGTTGCGCAGGCGGTCATGGATCGGGGCGGGGGTGGCGATCGAGGTGGTGGGGCGGGTCAGCAGGGCGGCGAGGCGGGTGGCCGCGAGGTCGAGGCCGGAGACCGGATCGCCGGCGACGGCGGCGGCCCGGGCGCGGTACCCGTGGTCGTTCGCGGCCGCGGTGATCGCCGCCGCGAGCTCCGGGCCGTACCAGCGGTCCGCCGGTACGGTGCGGGCCAGGCCGAGAGCGGTCAGACGGGCCGCGTTGTCGGGGCGGTCCACGCCGTCCGCCATCAGCACCTGTGGCGTGCCGGCGGCCAACACCCGCGCCAGCGTGCCGATTCCGCCGTGGTGCACCACCGCGGCGGCCCGCGGCACGGCCCGCGCGAAGTCCAGCCCCGGCGACCAGCGGACGTTGGCGGGCAACACGGCGGGCAGCAGGTCCCGGTGCCGGACGACCAGCACGGTGGGCAGCCCGGCCCGCTCGACGGCCGCCAGCAACGCGGGGTAGTAGTCAGCGGCCAACATCCGCCCCGTCCCCCCGGTCGCCAGCACCGGCCGCACATCCGCCCCGAACGCCCCGCCGAACACGCCCTCGGCAGCGGCGGAACGACGGTCGCCTGACGCGAGGTCACCGACGGCGGCGGGAGCGGGGGCTGCGGGTGATGCCTCGGCGCGCTGCGGTGCGTCGGTGGGCTGCGTGCCCATGTCGCCGTCGCCGGTCCCGCCGGGAGCGGCAGGGGGCGGCGTGGCGCCCAGGGCGGGGGCGCTGCTGTCGGCGAGGGGGAAGCCGGTGAGGGTGGTGCGGGGTGGGGCAGGAGTGGCGGCGGCGTCGAACCAGGCGGGCCAGAGGGCGAGTTCGGCGTCGGCGGTGGTGAACCAGGTGCGCCAGTTCGGGATCGGGGGGAGGCCCAGGTCGGTGCGGACGGCGTGCAGGCCGGTGGCGAGCTCGGTGCCGTAGAGGTAGGCGGCGACGGGGACGGCCAGCAGTT
Source organism: Streptomyces sp. TLI_171 (assembly GCF_003610255.1). Classification (GTDB taxonomy): domain Bacteria; phylum Actinomycetota; class Actinomycetes; order Streptomycetales; family Streptomycetaceae; genus Kitasatospora. Next base: position 5,758,582 of record NZ_RAPS01000001.1, read on the forward strand.
GGGTGGGGGAGAGGGCGACCCAGGCGGCGGGGGCGTCGAGGAGTTCGGCGGCGAACCGGACGGAGACGGCCGAGGTGTGCCGGCCGACCAGGACGGTCTCGCCGGGGGAGTGCAGGCGGATCAGGGTCCGGCACTCGGCGGCGATCTGCTCGAACAGGCCGTTGTCGCGGTAGAAGCGGGCCCAGCCGGCCCGGTGCGGGGCGGCGTGCAGCAGGTGCGGGGTGTCGGCCAGGACGCGCTCGAACTCGGCTTCGTCGTCGATGGGTTCGAAGCCCAGCCCGGCCGCCGTCGCGGCGGCGCGGTACGGGGCGTGGGTGAGCAGCACGGCCCGGTGGCCGGCCCGGACGAGGGCGGCGCCGAGGCCGACGAACGGGAGCACGTCGCCGTCGCTGCCGTGGGTGACCAGCAGGAACAGGGCCATCGCCGGGCTACGACCCCTCGGCCAGCAGCGCGCGGATCTCTTCGTCGCTGAGCTGGTCCAGTTCGGCTGTGAGCGCGTCGAGTTCGGCTTCGTCGGCGTGTTCCAGCAGGAGCCGTTCGACGGTCGCGGCGGCGCCGGTGACGGTGAAGCCGTCGGTGAACAGCCGGTCCAGCGGCAGTTCCACGCCGAAGGCGTCGTGGATGCCGGCCAGGAAGTGCACCAGGGCGAGCGAGGTGCCGCCGGCGTCGAAGAAGTCGGTGTCGGGGGTGGGCGGCGGGGCGCCCACCGAGTCGGTCCAGATCCGGGCCACGCTCTCGGCGATCTCGCTCACCGGCCGGCCCCCGTCCGCACGTCGGCGGGGGCGGTGGCACCGCTGCGGGCGGACGAGGCGTGCATGGCTGATCTCCCGTTGGCATGGTGGGGCCCGGCCGCCGCGTCCCGCCGGGTGGGCGTGCGGGGACGCCCGGTGGCGGGGGCCGGTCCGAGGAAGGTGGGCGCCGACGAGAGTATGGGAGCGCTCCCATTTCTTGCGGAACGCGTGCTCTCTTCTCGGGCGCCGCCATTCCAGCAGCGGGCCGATGCGGTGTCAATGGATCGGGCGAGTACGGTCGGGCCCGCCACCAGCACGTTTGGACATGGTCATGCCGCAAGACGGGGGAGGGGCGTCGCAGTCCGGACGCGGGTTCCCGATCTTCGGGACGACGGCCGGGTCGAGCGGGTCAGGGCAGCAGTTCGAGGGCCTCCTGTTCGGTGAAGGCGTCCAGGGCGACGTCCACCACGGGGGGCGCAGCCGGGCCCGGTCGCGTTCGGCGAGCTCGTCGCGTCCGGCCAGCACGATGACCACCTCCAGCGGGAGGTCGCTGTACGCGCCGTCGATCAACTCACGCGGCCAGCCGTCCAGGAACAGGGCCACCCAGGGGGCCGGGCCGGGTTCGCAGAGGCGCCCGAGTTCGGTGACGACCGCCCGGCCGAGGAGGGCGAGTTCGGTGTCGCCGGCGGGCCGGCGGCGGCGCATCGCGCTGAACGGCCGGTCGGTGCTCCGGGCGAGGGTCTCGGGGGTGGTGAACGCGTCCGCGCCGGGGGGCGAGGGTGTTGGCGGCGCCGAGCGCGGCCTGGGCGACCATCCGGGCGGGCAGCGAAGGCAGGTCGGCGTCGTCCTGGGGCGCGGTCCGGGCCCGCCGGTACTGCTCCAGGGCCTTGTCGAACTCCCGGAACGGGCCGGTCTGTTCGGCGAGTGCGGCCAGTGCGGTGTCCATGTCCTGGACGTCGGCCTCGTCGATCAGGGCGGTGCGGGCGCCGGCCCGGCGGGCGGTCTGCCGCCACTGCGCGAGCAGCGTGGACTTGCCGACGCCGGCCGGGTCGGGGTTCTTGGTGCTCGACCGCGACGCTACCGGGGGCAGGGCCGGCTCATCCGGCGAACGGCTCGGTCTCCTTGAGGAAGCCGCGGACGGCGAGGAACTGGCTGAGCGAGTCGCGGTGGGTGTCGCAGGCGAGCCAGGTCTTGCGGCGGTCGGGGGTGTGAAGCTTGGGGTTGTTCCACAGCAGGGACCAGGTGGCGGGTTGGCGGCAGCCCTTGGCGGAGCACTTCGGGGGGCCGTCCGGGGTGTCCTGGCCGCCGGCGGGGGCGCCGAAGAGCGGGTGCGCGGGGGTGTCCATGGGAACGATCCTATGCCCGGGCATGACGACGCCGGGCAGCCACGGGGGGAGCTGCCCGGCGTCGGTCTGTCGCTCCGACGGGGGATGCGGAGCGCTAAGGAAGTATGGCACGGTCTCGGGGGCGTGGGTGCGTCTGTCCGATGATTAATTTGAGGATCGTCTGAGCTTTCAGCTGGTCATATCGCCCCAAGAACGCCCATATCGGACAGTCGGTTTGAGGGATCCTCAATCCTGCGGACGCTTCTCCGCGGCCCCGCCGCCGCCGGTGCCGCCCGGCCCCAGCATCAACGGGGTGTCGGGTGCGAAGGCGAAGGTCGAGGGCAGGCCGGGGGCGCGCTCCCGCCCCGCGTTGGCGATCAGCACCGCGAAGTACGGCAGCAGCACACCGGCGGCCAGCGCGGCGAAGGCCAGCCAGCGCTCGATGTCCCAGAGGATCACGGCGAGCAGCACGCAGGCGGTGCGGATCAGCATCGAGATCACGTAGCGGCGCTGCCGGCCCCGGACGTCCTCGGTGAGGCTGCTGCGGGCCCCGGTGATCCGGAAGACCTGGTCGTCGTCCGCGCTCTTGGGCATGTCCCACTCCATCCTCGGGTCGCTTCCGGCACCCACCGACGACCACGGTAACCCCGCTGACGCCGGGCCGACCCACCCGGGGTCGGCGCGGCGGTCAGTCCGTCCGGCGCAGGTACTGGACCGGCACCGCGTCGGTCAGCCAGACGCCGTTCGCGGACACCCGGAACTCGTGGCCCGCGGCGGCCATCGCGGCCGCGTCGACCTCCAGCACCACCGGCCGGCCGTGTCGGGAGCCGACCTTGACGGCCGTCTCGGTGTCGGCCGACAGGTGCACGTCCTGCCTGGCCATCGGGCGCAGGCCCTCGGCCAGGATGTACCGCAGGTTGCGGTCCGCGGTGCCGTGGAACAGCACCTCGGGCGGGACGGCGGCGGGCAGGCCGAGGTCCACCTCGACGGTGTGGCCCTGGCTGGCCCGGATCGAGCGGCCGTCCTCGGAGTAGGCGAAGCGGCGCTTGTTGTTGGTGGCCACCACGTGGTCCAGCTCGGCCCGGGTCAGCGGGCGGCCGTGCCGGCCGAGCGCGGCGAGCAGGGTGTCGATCGCCACCCAGCCCGCCGCGTCCAGGGTGACCCCGACGGAGCCCGGGTCGTGTCGCAGGACGCGGGAGAGCATCTTCGACGTCTTGACGGTGCGTTTCTCGTCCATCAGGGCCCCCAGGGGTGGTGACGGCCGGTCAGGAAGCCTGACTGACCGAGCTCATGTTGAAGTCGGCCACCCGGACCGGCGGCATCGCCGCCCGGGTGAACCAGTCGCCCCACTCGCGGGGCAGGCAGCGTTCGGTGCGGCCCACTTCGGTGATCCGGCCGAGCAGGTCGACCGGCGACTCGTTGAAGCGGAAGTTGTTGACGGCGCCGACCACTTCGCCGTTCTCCACCAGGTAGACGCCGTCCCGGGTGAGGCCGGTGAGCAGCAGGGTGGCCGGGTCGACCTCGCGGATGTACCAGAGGCAGGTGAGCAGCAGGCCGCGCTCGGTGCGGGCGACCATCTCCTCCAGGGTCGGCGCGCCCGGGGCGGAGGTCTCCAGCACCAGGTTGTCGATCGGCGGGGTGAGCGGCAGCTCCGCCAGGCCCGCGGAGTGCCGGGTGGTCAGCAGGTTGGCGAGCCGCCCCTCGCGCAGCCAGTCGGTGGCGGACAGCGGCGCGCCGTTGTCGAACACCGAGTCGTTCTCCCCGGAGGAGTGCGAGAGCACGAACGGCGCGGCCTCCAGGCCCGGCTCGGCCGGGTCCGACCGCAGGGTCAGCGGCAGCGGGCTGAGCTGTTCGCCGATCCGGGTGCCGCCGCCCGCCCTGGAGAACACCGACCGGCCCTCGACCGCGTCCCGCGCGCCGGCGGACCAGGACAGGTACACCATCAGGTCGGCGACGGCGGACGGCGGCAGGATCGTCTCGTACCGCCCGGCCGGCAGGTCGAGCCGCTTGCGGCCCCAGCCGAGCCGGCGGGTCAGGTCGGTGTGCAGGGCCGTCACGTCGACGTCCGCGAAGTCCCGGGTGGCCGCGCCGGCCCAGGCGGAGCCGGACAGGTCGGCGGTCTTGGCGTTCAGCTCGACGGTGCCGGTGGGCTGGTCGTGCCGCAGCCGCAGGCCGGTGGAGCTGCCCAGGTAGGAGGAGGTGCGCTCGTGCCGGGCGAAGCCGTACAGCAGCTCGCCGTTCGCCCGGGCCCGGGCGAAGGCCTCGCCGAGGGCGGGCGCGAGGGCCGAGAACACCGAGATGTCGGTGGTCTCGGGGGCCTCGGTGAAGCGCGGGTCGGCGGCCCGGCCGGCGATCAGCGGCTGCGCGTCCTCGGCCGGTTCGGCGGCCCGGGCGGCGGCCTCGGCGGCCCGCACCAGCTGCTCCACCTCGTCGAGCGTGACGGCCTCCTGGGCGACCACGCCGGAGGCGGTGCCGGTGGCGCCGTCCACCGTGGCGATCACGGTGAGCCGGCGGCCGCGGGTCACGCCGTTGGTGGTCAGGCCGTTGCCGGCCCAGCGCAGGTTGGCGGTGGACTCCTCGTCGGCGATCACCACGCAGCCGTCGGCGCGGGACAGTTCGAGGGCGCGTTCCACCAGCTCGTGGGGGTGCGTGAGGGACATCAGTGACCCGCCTCCTGCTGGGTGTTGAGCACGTTGACCTGACGGAACAGCGCGGACGGGCAGCCGTGGCTGACCGCGGCGACCTGGCCCGGCTGGGCCTTGCCGCAGTTGAAGGCCCCGCCGAGCACGTACGTCTGCGGGCCGCCGACGGCGCTCATCGAGCCCCAGAAGTCGGTGGTGGTGGCCTGGTAGGCGAAGTCCTTGACCTGGCCGGCGAGTTCGCCGCCCCGGATGGCGTAGGCGCGCTGCCCGGTGAACTGGAAGTTGTACCGCTGCATGTCGATCGACCAGGAGCGGTCGCCGACGATGTACAGCCCGTTCTCCACCTGGGAGACCAGGCCGGAGGTGTCCGGCCCGCCGGCGGCCGGCTGCAGCGAGACGTTGGCCATCCGCTGCACCGGGACGTGCGCCGGGGAGTCCGCGTAGGCGCAGCCGTTGGAGCGGTCGAAGCCCTTCAACCGGGCCATCGGGCGGTCGAGTTGGTACCCGACCAGGACGCCGTCGCGGATCAGGTCCCAGGACTGGGTGGCCACGCCCTCGTCGTCGTACCCGATGGTGGCCAGGCCGTGCTCGGCCGTCCGGTCGCCCGTGACGTGCATCAGCTCGGAGCCGTACTTCAGGCTGCCCAGCTGGTCGAAGGTGGCGAACGAGGTGCCCGCGTAGGCGGCCTCGTAGCCGAGCGCCCGGTCCAGCTCGGTGGCGTGGCCGATCGACTCGTGGATGGTCAGCCACAGGTTGGACGGGTCGATCACCAGGTCGTAGCGGCCCGCGGCGACGCTCGGCGCGCGCATCTTCTGCGCCAGCAGCTCGGGCAGCTCGGCCAGCTCGGCGTCCCAGTCCCAGCCCGTGCCGCGCAGGTACTCCCAGCCGCGGCCGGCCGGCGGCGCGATGGTGCGCATCGAGTCGAACGCGCCCGTCCGCTCGTCCACACTGGTGGCCTCCAGCCACGGGTGCAGGCGCACCCGCTGCTGCGTCGTCACGGTGCCCGCGGTGTCCGCGTAGAACTTGTTCTCCTGCACCGTCAGCACCGCCGCCGACACGTGCGAGACGCCGTCCGCCGCCAGCAGCCGGGAGGACCACTCGGCGAGCAGGCCGGTCTTCTCGGCGTCCGGCACCTCGAACGGGTTCAGCTCGTACCCGGACACCCACTCGGCGTCCGCGTACACCGGCTCCGGGGCCAGCTCCACCCGCTCGTCGGAGCCCGCCGCCCGGCTGATCCCGCCCGCCAGCCGGGCCACCGCCACCGCCTGCTCGGCCACCGCGACCGCGGCCTGCGGCGTCAGGTCCACCCCCGCGGCGAACCCCCACGCGCCGTCCAGCAGCACCCGGACGGCGAAGCCCAGCTGCACCGTGTCCGAGGACCCGGCCGGCCGGGCGTCCCGCAGCCGCCAGGACGCCGAACGGACCCGCTCCAGGCGGAAGTCGGCGTGCGAGACGCCCAACTGGCGGGCCCGCGACAGCGCGGCGTCCGCCAGCGGGCGCAACGGGTAGGAGAGGAACTGAGGGTCCAGCGCGGAGGGGGGCATCGGGCTCCCTGGGTCGAGGGTCGGGGTGCGGCGGGCCGCCCCCGGGCCGAGGGCACACCCGCTCGCATCATCCCCGGCCCGCAGGCGTACGGCCAGCAAATAATCGCCGCGCCACGCTGACGACCCGTCAGCTCCGCGCTAGGCCAGCGCCTCCCACCAGCCGTCCAGCTCCGGCGGGTTGGCCACCTCCACCCGCTGCCCCGGGCGCGGCACCGCCAACGGCACCCCCTGCGCCTTCGCCTCCGCCAGCAGCCGCTCCACCGGCTCCGCCCAGCGGTGCGGCGCCAGGTTGAAGGTGCACCAGTGGATCGGCAGCAGCAGACCGCCGCGCAGCTCCAGGTGCGCCCGCACCGCCTCCTCCGGGTTCAGGTGGATGTCGGCCCAGGCGGCGTCGTACGCGCCGATCGCCATCAGCGCCGCGTCGAACGGACCGTGCTCCTCGCCGATCCGGGCGAAGCCCTCGAAGTAGCCGGAGTCACCGGTGAAGAACACCTTCCGCTCCGGACCCGCCACCACCCAGGAACCCCACAGCGTGGTGTTCCGGGTGAAGCTCCGGCCGGAGAAGTGGTGCGCGGCCGTCAGCGTCAGCGTCAGGTCGCCGAGCGTGCACGTCTCGTCCCAGTCCAGCTCGATGATCCGGTGCTCCGGCACGCCCCAGCGGCGCAGGTGCCCGCCGATGCCCAGCGGCACCGCGAACGGCGCCGACTGCAGGGTCATCAGCCGCCGCACCGTCGCCATGTCCAGGTGGTCGTAGTGGTCGTGCGAGATCAGCACCGCGTCCACCTGCGGCAGCGCCGCCAGCTCCAGCGGCACCGGGTGCAGCCGCTTCGGACCGGCCAGGTGCGAGGGCGAGCAGCGGTCCGACCAGATCGGGTCCACCAGCACCCGGCAGCCGTCCAGCTCCAGCAGCGCCGACGCGTGGCCGAACCAGGTCACCGCCACTCCCTCGGCCGCGGTCGCCGGGACCTCCGGCACCGCCAGCGGGATCGCCTCGGCCGGCAGCCGGCCGTCCTTCTCGAACAGCATCCGGCGCAGCGTTCCGCCGTCCGGCATCCCCGGCGCCGTGTGCGCCACCTCGGACGGCGCGTTGTGGAACACCCCGTCCCGGTACTGCGGGGACATCCGCATCCGCGGGTCCTGCGGGTCCGGCCGGCGCCCGAACTGGGCCGGCAGCTCGCGCAGCGCCCACGCCGCCGCACCCGCCACCGCCAGCGCCGCCACCGCCGTCAGCGCCCGGCGGCCCGTCCGGCCAGGGTCTGCACCACTCATCGCGTCCGCTCCGATCGGCTCGCTTCCACCGGCGCCCCGGACTCTCCGGAACGCCTCCGGGGCAACGCCCGCCATCCGCCCGGCGTTCCCCGGCGCACCCCGAACACCCATTGTCGGGATACGACAGTTCTCACCGGATGTGCCTGTCGGAGGCCGCTTCGCCCGACCTCGCACCCTACCGATAGCGTCACAGGTGGCTACGCGTGCGGTTTCGCACGTGCACATCGAGAGAGAGGTGGACCGTTGAGCCGCTCGGTACTGGTCACCGGAGGTAACCGGGGCATCGGCCTGGCAATCGCCCAGAGCTTCGCCGAGGCGGGCGACAAGGTCGCCATCACCAGCCGCAACGGCGAGGTCCCTGCGGAACTCGCCAAGTACGACGTCCTCGCCGTCCGCGCCGACATCACCGACGCCGAGCAGGTCGACGCCGCCTTCACCGAGATCGAGGCCGCGCACGGCCCGGTCGAGGTCCTGGTCGCCAACGCCGGCATCACCAAGGACACCCTGCTGCTGCGGATGTCGGAGGACGACTTCACCTCCGTGCTGGACACCAACCTCACCGGCACCTTCCGGGTGATCAAGCGCGCCGCCGCGAAGCTGCTGCGCGCCCGGAAGGGCAGCATCGTGCTGATCTCCTCCGTCGTCGGCCTCAGCGGCTCGGCCGGGCAGGCCAACTACGCCGCCTCCAAGGCCGGCCTGGTCGGCCTGGCCCGCTCGCTCGCCCGCGAGTTCGGCCCGCGCAACATCACCGTCAACGTGGTGGCGCCCGGCTTCGTCGACACCGACATGACCGCGGTGCTCAGCGACGAGCGCCGCAAGGAGATCGTCTCCGACGTCCCGCTGGGCCGTTACGCCGCCCCCGCCGAGATCGCCTCGGCCGTGCGGTTCCTGGCCTCCGAGGAGGCCGCGTACATCACTGGAGCCGTCATTCCCGTGGACGGCGGATTGGGCATGGGGAACTGACCATGACTGGAATTCTCGAAGGCAAGCGCATCCTGATCACCGGTGTGCTGATGGAGTCCTCCATCGCCTTCCACACCGCGAAGCTCGCCCAGGAGCAGGGCGCGGAGATCATCCTCACCGCCTTCCCGCGGCCCAGCCTCACCGAGCGCATCGCCAAGAAGCTCCCCAAGCCCGTCAAGGTCCTGGAACTCGACGTCTCCAGCGCCGAGCAGCTGGCCGGCATCGCCGACCAGGTCCGCGAGCACCTCCCGACCCTGGACGGCGTCGTCCACTCCATCGGCTTCGCGCCGCAGGACGCGCTCGGCGGCAACTTCCTCGACACCCCGTGGGAGTCCGTCGCCACCGCGATGCAGGTCTCCGCGTACTCGCTGAAGTCGCTCACCACGGCGCTGCTCCCGCTGATGCAGGACGGCGGCTCGGTGGTCGGCCTGACCTTCGACGCACAGTTCGCCTGGCCGCAGTACGACTGGATGGGCCCGGCCAAGGCCGCCCTGGAGTCGACCAACCGGTACCTCGCCCGCTACCTCGGCGAGCGCGACATCCGGTGCAACCTGATCTCCGCGGGGCCGATCGGGTCGATGGCCGCTAAGTCGATCCCCGGCTTCTCGGACCTCGCCGCCACCTGGGAGACCCGCTCCCCGCTCAAGTGGGACCTGTCGGACCCGGAGCCGGCGGGGCGCGGCGTGGTCGCGCTGCTGAGCGACTGGTTCCCGAAGACGACCGGCGAGATCATCCACGTCGACGGTGGGCTGCACGCCATCGGCGCCTGACGGCACGCGGGGCCCGGGACGCGGAGGCTCGCGTCCCGGGCCTCCGGCGTGTTCCCGCTCGTCAGCTCTTCGTCTTGCAGAAGCCGATGGCGCGGCCCGCCTCGTCGGCGGCCTTCTCGGCGTCGCCCGCGCGGATGGCGTCGAGGATCGCGGTGTGCGGGACCCAGCGGTGGGGGAGCAGGGCGGGGCCGACGTCGTGGCGGAGGTGGGCGCGGAGGACTTCGCCGAGGTCGGCGTAGACGGCGGCGAGGACGTCGTTGTGGGCGGCCGCCACGACGGCCTGGTGGAAGGCGGCGTCGGCCTGGATGAAGTCCTCGGGGTCGCCGGCGTGCCAGGCGGCGTCGCGGCGTTCCAGGGCCGCGGCGAGCAGTTCGAGGTCGCGCGGGGTGCGGCGGAGGGCAGCGAAGCCGGCGGCGGAGGTCTCCAGGGTGGCGCGGAGTTCGGCCACCTGGTCCTGGTCGGCGTCGGCGAAGCGGCGGTGCATGACGCCGGCGAGCTCGCTGGTGGCGAGCACGTAGGTGCCGGAGCCCTGGCGGATGTCGAGCAGCCCGTTGTGGGCGAGGGCGCGGACGGCCTCGCGGACGGTGTTGCGGGCGACGCCGAGCTGGTCGACGAGCTCGGCCTCGGTGGGGATGCGTGATCCCACCGGCCACTCGCCGGAGGTGATCTGGGCCCGGAGCTGAGCGATCACCTGGTCGGCGAGCGGGGTGCGGCGAGTGGTCGACAGCGCCAAGGTCGGGCTCCTTCTGTGGTCAAGGTCATCAGAATACCCGGATGCGGTAAGTCATCCCATGATTCTATGATTGCGCCCATGTCTACCGCAGCAGAGCACTCCGCCACCGGAACCGAGAGCCGCCCGGCCCCCGCGACACCCGCGCCTCCCGCGGTCCGCGCCGGCGGGGCCGTGCTGCTCGCCGTCGCGGTGGCCGCCGCCGCGGTCAACCTGCGGCCGGTGGTGACCAGTCTTGGCGCGCTGCTCGACCCGGTCCGCGAGGGCCTGGGCATGAGCGCCACCATGGCGGGCCTGCTCGCCGCGGTGCCGCCGCTGTGCTTCGCGGTGCTGGGCGTCGCCGCGCCGGGCCTGGCCCGCCGGCTGGGCCCGATCACGGTGGTGACGGCCGCCATCGGCGCGATCGCCGCGGGCGTGCTGGCCCGCTCGTTCACCGGCTCGGCCGTGGTGTTCCTGCTGCTGACGGCGCTGGCGCTGGCCGGGGTGGCGCTGGCCAACGTGCTGCTGCCGGTGGTGATCAAGCGGTACTTCCCGGACCGGGTGGCCCCGATGATCGGCCTGTACTCGATGGCGCTGTCGGTGGGCACCGCGCTGGCCGCCGCGACCACCGTGCCGCTGACCGACGCGCTGGGCGGCAGCTGGCGGATCGGCCTGGGGGTGTGGGGCCTGCTGGCGGTGGCCGCCCTGGTGCTGTGGCTGACGGTGGTGTTCCTGCGGCGGGAGAAGGGCGCCGGGTCGGCCGGGGCGGCGGCCGTGCAGGCGAAGCTGCCGATCCTGCGCAGCCGCACCGCGTGGGCGCTGGCCGCGTTCTTCGGCCTGCAGTCCACCAGCGCGTACAGCGCGATGGGCTGGCTGCCGAAGATCTACCACGACGCCGGCGTCTCGGAGGAGGCGTCCGGGGTGCTGCTGGCCGTGGTGATGGCGGTCAGCGTGCCGGTGTCCTTCCTGCTGCCGAACCTGGCGGCGCGCCGCGGCGACCAGCGGCTGTACGTGGTGGTGCTCGGCCTGTGCGGGATCGCCGGCTTCCTCGGGCTGATGCTCGCCGCCGGGACGGTGCCGTGGCTGTGGGCGGTCCTGGTGGGCCTGTCGATGTGCGCGTTCCCGCTGGCGCTGACCATGCTCGGCCTGCGGGCCCGCACCCCCGGCGGGGTGACCCAGCTGTCGGCGTTCGCGCAGAGCCTGGGCTACCTGATCTCCATCCCGGGCCCGATCCTGATGGGCGCGCTCTACCAGAGCACCGGCCAGTGGTACCTGCCGCTGGGCCTGCTGGCGCTGCTGCTGGTGCCGCAGATGCTGGTCGGCCTGCGGGCGGCCAGGGCCCGGCACATCGAGGACGAGGCCGTGGTCTAGGCTCGTCGGCATGCCAGTACTCGACCCGAACCCGCAGAACGGCCAGAAGAAGCTGTTGCAGATGCTCGGCCTGATCGCCGGCATCGTGGTGGTGATCTCGATCCTCGCGGTGGTCGCGAACAACATGGGCTGACCCGCCCGCACGTGCGGGCCCGGGGCAGTCGCCACCCCTGCGGGTGGCAGCTTCCCGGAGCACGCGACCGGGCGGCGGTTTTCTGCGAAGCTCTAGGGGTATGAGCGCCGACACTCCTCGTAGGATCATCGTTCTCCGCCACGCCCGGGCCGACTGGCCCAACCAGGTCAGCGACCACGACCGCCCGCTCGCCGACCGCGGGCGCGGCCAGGCGTCCGACGCGGGCCGCTGGCTGGCGGACTCCCGGGTCAACCCGGACCACGTGCTGTGCTCCACCGCCCTGCGCACCCGGGAGACCTGGAAGCTGGTCGCCCACGAGTTGCCCAAGCGGCCCCGGAAGACGGTCTACGAGGACCGGGTGTACGAGGCCCAGCCCGGCCAGCTGATCGAGGTCATCCAGGAGACCCCGGACGACCACCACGACCTGCTGCTGATCGGCCACAACCCGGGCGTGCTCGGCCTGACCCAGGTGCTGGCCGGCGACGAGGGCGACGTGGAGGCGCTCAACCGGCTGCGGCTGAACGGCTTCCCGCCGGCCGCGGTGGCGGTGCTCAGCCTGGACGGCCCGTGGAAGCTGGTCGAGCCCGGCGTGGCCCGGCTGGACTCGTACTTCATGCCGCAGGACTGAACCGGCGTCCGGCAAGCGGAAGGGGCGGGGTCCGTCGCGGACCCCGCCCCTTCCGCACGCTCAGTCCTCGGTGGGCGTGCCGTCCAGCTCGTCGGCCGCCTCGACCTCCTCGCGGGTGACGCCCAGCAGATACAGCACGGTGTCCAGGAACGGCACGTTGACGGCCGTGTCGGCCTGCTGGCGGACCACCGGCTTGGCGTTGAATGCCACGCCCAGGCCGGCCGCGTTCAGCATGTCCAGGTCGTTGGCGCCGTCGCCGATCGCCACCGTCTGCTCCAGCGGCACCCCCGCGCGCTCGGCGAAGCGGGCCAGCCAGCGGGCCTTGCCGGCCCGGTCGACGATCTCGCCGGTCACCCGGCCGGTGAACTTCCCGTCCTCGACCTCCAGGGTGTTGGCCGCCGCGAAGTCCAGGCCCAGCCGCTCCACCAGGTGGTCGGTGACCTGGGTGAAGCCGCCGGAGACGATCGCCACCTGGTAGCCCAGCCGCTTCAGGGTGCGGATCAGAGTGCGGGCGCCCGGGGTGAGCCGGACCTCGGCGCGGACCTTCTCGGTGACGTCGGCGTCCAGCCCGGCCAGCAGCGCGACCCGGGCGCGCAGCGACTCGGCGAAGTCCAGCTCGCCGCGCATCGCCTGCTCGGTCACCGCGGCGACCTGCTCCTCGCAGCCCGCGTGGGCGGCGAACAGCTCGATCACCTCGTCCTGGATCAGCGTGGAGTCGACGTCCATCACGATCAGCCGCTTGGCCCGCCGGTGCAGGCCGGAGCGGACCACCGCGATGTCCACCCGCTGGGCGGCGGCCTCCGCGGCCAGCACGCCGCGCAGCTCCTCGGTGGGCACGCCGGAGATGGTCAACTCCACCGCCGTCACCGGATACTTGGCGAGGCGGAAGACCCGGTCGATGTTGCCGCCGGTCTCCGACACCCGGGTGGACAGCGCCGCCACCGCGGCCGCCGTCAGCGGGTGGCCGAGCACCGTGACGTGCGAGCGGCCCTCGCCGCGCGAACGGTTGTCGCCGGTGCCGGAGATGACCTCGGCCTGGAGCTTGTGCTCCTCCGCCCAGCGGTGCACGGTGACCCGCAGCGCGCCCTCGGCGCCGGCCGCGGGCGGGGGAGTGACCAGGGCGCACAGCGTTATCCGGCCACGGGTGACCACCTGCTCGATGTCGATCACCTCGACGCCGAAGCCGGCGAGCTGGCCGAACAGGCCCGCGGTGATGCCGGGGCGGTCCTTGCCGAACACCTTGACCAGCAGCGTGCGCTCGGCGTCCGTGCTCACGGGCGGCGCGGCGGAAAGGGCCTGAGCGGCCGGATCTGTTGCGTTCATGGTGGCACCCACGCTACCCGGCCGACCCCCGCGCCGACCGCACCCGTCCGCCCCGTGGGACGCCCGCCGGACGCCCGTCCGACGCCCGCCGGACACCGTGACCGACCCGCCACAGGGGCCGTGACCTTGTTGCCGAGGGGTCACAGTCGAGCGGCCCGACTTCCGAGTACACCTGCGGGACTGGAATGATTCCCCCCGTCAGATGCAACATCCTGGGGGACCGGAGAGCGGGGCGGGCGGAGAGTTGCCGCAACTCGTACTTGAAATCGACGGCCGGCAGCGGGTACTTGAGCCCGGCCGCGCCTACACCATCGGCCGTGACCCGGCGTCGGACTTCCCGTTCGACGACGCCAGGGTCTCCTGGCGGCACGCCAGCCTGACCTTCGACGGCACGGCCTGGCAGCTCGCCGACCACGGCTCGACCAACGGCAGCTTCGTGGCCGGCGCGCGGGTCGCGCAGACCGCCGTCCACCCCGGCACGGTGATCCACCTGGGCAACGGCCAGAACGGGCCGCGGCTGGCGTTCACCGCGCCCGCCGCCGCGCAGCCCGCGGACATCCACGAGGCCGCCACCAGCCGGGCGCCCGGCCCCGGCCCGCAGCAGGGCCAGGCGCCGTTCCAGCAGCCGCCGTTCGGCCCCGGGCCGGCCGCGCAGCCGCCGCAGGGCCACCGGCCGCCGCCGGTCGAGCAGCCGATCCCGCAGGGCTGGGACGCCCCCACCCCGCGGCCCGGCTTCCCGCAGCAGCAGGGCTTCCAGGCCCCGCCCGCCGCGGTGCCGCCGCAGGCCCAGCCGCCGTTCCAGCCGGCCCAGCCGCCGCACCCGCAGCCGCCGCACCCGCAGCCGCCGCACCCGCAGCATCCGCAGCACGGCCAGCAGCCCGCCCCGGTCGGCGGCCTCGGCAACCCGACGATGATCCGCAGCCTGGTCGGCGGCCGGACCATCCGGATCGGCCGCGCCCTCGACAACGACATCGTGGTCTCCGACCTGCAGGTCTCCCGGCACCACGCCGAGCTGCGCCAACTTCCTGACAGCCGCTGGGAGATCGTCGACCTCGGCAGCCACAACGGGATCTTCCTCAACGGCCAGCCGACCCGCCGCCAGCTGATGGGCCCGCAGGACCGGCTGACCGTCGGCCACTCCTCCTTCGTGCTGGTCGGCGACCAGCTGCAGGAGTTCGTCGACAACGGCGCCGTCACCTTCTCCGCCCACCACCTGACCGTCGAGGTCGACTTCAAGGGCGGCAAGAAGGTCCTGCTCAACGACGTCAGCTTCGCCGTCCCGGAGAAGTCCCTGGTCGCGGTGATCGGCCCGTCCGGCTCCGGCAAGTCCACCCTGCTGCGCGCCCTCACCGGCTACCGCCCCGCCGACCGCGGCGACGTGCTGTACGACGGCCGCAACCTGTACCGCCAGTTCGCCGAACTGCGCTCGCGGATCGGCCTGGTGCCGCAGTCGGAGATCCTGCACAAGGAACTCACCGTCCGCAACGGCCTCAAGTACGCCGCGCAGCTGCGCTTCCCCGGCGACACCGAGGCCGCCGAGCGCAACCGCCGGATCGACGAGGTGCTGTACGAACTGCGCCTCGACAAGCGCGCCGACAACCGGATCACCGCGCTCTCCGGCGGCCAGCAGAAGCGCGTCTCGGTCGCCCTGGAGCTGCTCACCAAGCCCTCGCTGATCTTCCTGGACGAGCCGACCTCCGGCCTCGACCCGGGCATGGACCGCGAGGTCATGCAGACCCTGCGCGGTCTCGCCGACGACGGCCGCACCGTGCTGGTGGTCACCCACTCGGTGGCCGAACTCGCGCTCTGCGACCGCCTGCTGGTGATGGCCCCCGGCGGTTCGGTGGCGTACTTCGGCCCGCCCGCCGAGGCCCTGCACTTCTTCGGCTACGAGACCTGGGCGGACGTCTTCCAGGCGTTCGAGAACTACCCGGACCACGACTGGGCCGGCCGCTACCGCAACTCGGTGCACTACCAGCAGTACTCGGCCAACGTGGACGCCGCGGTCTCGCAGGCCGCCCAGCCCAACGCGGTCGCCCAGCTGCGCCCGCCGAAGCCGCAGAGCTGGGGCTCCCAGCTGTGGACGCTGATCCGCCGCTACCTGTCGGTGATCGCCTCCGACCGCGGCTTCATCGCGCTGTCGCTGCTGCTGCCACTGGTGCTCGGCGCGGTGTCCGCGGTGATCCCCGACAAGTGCGGCCTGGCGCCCTGCGCCAACGGCCGCAACGACGTCGCCCGGCTGATCCTGATGGTCGTCGCGTTCTCCGCCTGCCTGTCCGGCTCGGCGAACTCGGTCCGCGAGCTGATCAAGGAACGGGCGATCTACGAACGTGAACGCGCCACCGGGCTCTCCCGGACGGCGTACCTCACCTCGAAGATCATCGTGCTGGGCGCGATCAGCTTCCTGCAGGGCGGCATCATCTCGGCGATCGCCTTCAAGGTCCGCAAGCTGCCCGAGGAGGGCCTGCTGCTGACCCACATGCCCGCCGCCGAGATGGCGATCGGCGTGATCCTGCTCAGCTTCACCTCGATGATGGTCGGCCTGGCGATCTCCTCGCTGGTCAAGACCGCCGAGAAGACCATGCCGCTGCTGGTCATGTTCGCCATCGTGCAGATGGTCTTCACCGGCGCGATCTTCCAGCTCTTCGACAAGCCGGGCCTGGAGCAGTTCGCCTGGCTGATGCCCGCCCGCTGGGGCGTCGCCGCCAGCGGCAACACCCTGGACCTGGCGCACATCTCCCCGGTGGTGGTCGCCAGGCCGCCGGAGACCGCGCCGATCGACCCGCTGTGGGACCACTCGGTCGGCTTCATGATCCTCAACTGGACGGTCATGATCGCCATCGCGGTCGGCCTGGCCTTCGCCATCCAGCGCTTCCAGAAGCGCCACGAGCCGGAGGTCATGCAGAAGGGCTGACACCCGCCCGAGACACCCCCGGGGCCGGGGGAGCGGACACGCTCCCCCGGCCCTGTCGCATCGTCAACTCCTTTTCTGCAAAGCGGTTGTGGCCCGACCGGCGGCCTAGCACAATCGGCCCCGTGGCCGACTACGTGGAATTCGCGCTCGACCCCGGCGTCTCCGTCCGGGTACGCACGTACCCCGTCCCGGCCGCCGCCGCGGCGCCGCAGTCCGCGCTGCTCGACGAGGAGGGCGAACTCCCGCCCGGATACGGCGGGGCCGCCCCCGTGGGCATCCCCGCCCGGGCCGCGCACCAGGTCGCCGAGCTCTCCAGGGAGGCGCTGCGGATCGCGCTCAGCCCGCTCGGACCGCTGCTCCAGGAGGTCCACGACACCCTCGCCGCGGTGCCGAACCGGCCGCACGAGATCTCCGTCGAGTTCGGCGTGCAGCTCGGCTCCGACCTCAAGCTGGGCATCGTCGGCGGCAGCGCCGAGGCCAGCCTGACCATCGCGGCGAGCTGGAGACTGGCCGATCCGGCCCCGACCGCCCCCGAAGCGGCGCACTGACCGGATGGCCTGGTTCGACCCGGTCACGGGGGACCCCGAGGACACGTTCCGAACGGCGCTGGTGTCGATCCGCAAGTCCGCCGACGGCACCCTGGCCGGCGGCGCGGTCTGCCTCGGCGGCCGCTACGTGCTCACCTGCGCCCACGTGCTCAACCTCGCCCTGGGCCGGGAGGCGATGGACCGCCGCGAACCGACCGGGAAGACCGTCGAGGTGCGCTTCGGCGGGGCCCCCGAACGCGCCGAGTACCGGTGGGCCGAACTCGCCGAATGGATACCTCCCACCCGCCGCGACGGCGGCCCCGTGCAGCCCAGGGACACCGCCTGGGAGGGCGACCTCGCCGTCCTCGCCCTGGAGAGCGACCTGCCGGACACCGTCCGGCCCCCCGACTGGACCGACCTCGCCACCGGTCAGCGGCTGCGCGCCTGGTACGGCAGCGGCCAGCCGCTCAGCGCGGTCGACTGCACCACCGCGATGACCCTGCAGGACGGCGCCTACGTGCAGTCCGCCCCCACCCCGAGGGAGATCGTCGAGGGCTACAGCGGCGGCCCGCTCTGGTGCCGCGCCGAACAGGCCGCCACCGGACTGGTCGCGGGCGCGCTCAGCGGCACCGGCAGCGGCCTCACCCTGGTGATCCCCTGGCAGAAGATCCGCCGCCAGTCCCAACTGATCCGCGCCGCGGGCCCGTTCGGCGCCGACCGGCACGGTCCCGCCGCCGACCTGGTCGAGCAACTCGCCTACACCGTCGGCGACCTGCTGCGCGGCGAGGCCGACCGGGCCGCCGCCGCCCGGGCGCTGTGCGAGAAGCTCGGCCTCGGACCGGGACCGGCCGGGACCGCGCCCGGCCAGGAGGAGTTCGCCGCCCTGCTGCTCGGCCGCCCGCGGGCCGCCGCCGCCCTCGCCGAGCACTTCTGGGAGCTGCGCCGCGAGGACCTGGTGGTCGACCTTCTCGGGGCCTGCCACCAGGTCGGCACCCCGCGGATCCTGTCGCCGAACAGCCACCGCGGACTGATCGCCGTCCTGGACGACCTGCACACCGCCGCCCCCGACGGTCTGCCCTCCGAGACCGCGCTGCTCGCCGCGCTCCGCATCCCGCCGCTGGCCCGTTCCGTCCGCGGCCGGTCCCGGTACCTGCGGCTGGTCGACGAACTGGAGGCCCGGCGGGCCGTCCCCGAGCGGGTCTCCCCGCTGCTGCGGTACGTCGAGCACTTGGCCGCCGCCCTGGTCCGACGCCCCGGCGGGCAGCCGTACGCCGAGCGGCTGCGGCGCTGGTCCGAGCGGACCGCCGGGCAGCAGGGCGTCCCCGCGGCCGGACTGCGCGAGCAGCGCGCCAACGCCGACGAGTGGGCGGCGCTCGCCGTGCCGGAGGGCGCCGCCCGGGTGGCGGTCCGGTTGAGCCGGTACGAGCACGCCGGGCACGGCACGGCCGGACGGTTCTGCCGGGCGCTCTGGGCCGACCAGGGCGACGGGGCCCTGGTGGCCGTCGGGCCGAACGACAACCGGCCGGTGCGCCCCGAGCAGATCGCCGAGGAGATCCTCGCCGCCGTCGACGACCTGGAGGAGGAGAGCCCCGAGGGCGGCCAGCCGGTCATCGAGGTGTTCCTGGAACAGCGGGAGTTGAGCCTCCCGGTGGAGGACTGGACGGGCACCGTCGGGGCCGCCGAGGGCGCACCGGAACCGCTCGGGATCCAGCTGCCGGTGGTGGTCCGGCTGGCCGGCCGGCCACCCGCGCACATGGTCCGCAAGCGCCCCCGCGAACTCGGCCGGCGCTGGCGCACCGGCGGCCTGGCCGAACCGCTCGACCTCGGCGAGGAGTGCACCGAGGTCCGACACGCCGTCAGCGAACTGCACGGCAACCGGGACGCCGCCTGGGTGGTGATCCGCGGCGGCACCGCCGCCCAGCGCACCGAACTGGCCGCCGCCTGCCTGGCGGTCGGCGTCCCGATCGTGCTCTGGGACCGCGCCGCGGCCGGCCCGGTGCCCGGCGAGCTGTTCGACGGCCTGATCCGCGGCGCCACCCCGAACGACGTGCCGCAGCGACTGCGCGAGTACCGGGCCTCCGCCTTCGGATCGGCGGACGGCCACCCGCTCAGGCCGGTGCTTGCCTGGGAGCACCCCGGGCGGCCGGGGCCGCCCGACCTGGTGCTGACCGCGCTCGACGAGTACCCCCGGCCGGACGGGCCGGACAGCGAGGAGGAGACGGCATGACCAGCGAGACCCCGCCGGGAGCCCGGCCGGACCGCGGCCCCGACGGCTGGCGGCTGTTCCACGGCGACCGGGTGGCCCGCGAACCCGAGCTGCCGCCCGCCCCCGCCTGGCGCCGCTTCGGCCCGCAGGCGGACCGGCAGGCCGCCCGCTACGTCATCACCGAGGACCAGGTCGACGTGGTCAACGCCGCCATCCACCTGCGCCGCCCGCTGCTGGTCACCGGCAACCCCGGCACCGGCAAGACCTCGCTCGCCCACCTGATCGCCCACGAGCTGAGCCTCGGCCCGGTGCTCCAATGGGCCGTCAACAGCCGCTCCGCGCTGGCCGACGCGCTCTACCGCTACGACGCCGTCGGCCGGCTCCGGGAGACCCACCTGGCCCGCGAACTGGGCGGCGGCGCCGTCGAGGCGGGCATCGACAACTACGTCCGGCTCGGCCCGGTCGGCACCGCACTGGTGCCCAGGCACCGGCCCCGGGTGCTGCTGGTCGACGAGCTCGACAAGGGCGACGTCGACCTGCCCAACGACCTGCTGACCGTCCTGGAGGACGGCTACTTCGAGATCCCCGAACTCGCCCGCCTCCCCGAGGACCAGTCCGTCCAGTCGGTGCTCACCTCGGACGCCGGCGAGCGCGCCGAAGTGGTCCGCGGCATCGTCACCTGCACCGAGTTCCCGGTGGTGGTGATCACCAGCAACGCCGAACGCGAGTTCCCGCCCGCCTTCCTGCGCCGCTGCGTCCGGCTCAACCTCCCCGACCCGACCGAGGAGCGGCTGCGCGAAGTGGTCGCCGCCCACCTCGGCCCGAGCGCCATGGCCGACGCCGAGGACGTGCTGCGCACCTTCCTGGCCCGCGAGGGCGGCGGCCTCGCCACCGACCAGTTGCTCAACGCCGTGTTCCTGCGCGGCGCCGGCCTCGACCTGTCCGCCGAACACCTGATCAAGGCGGTCCTGCACAACCTCGGCGGCGCCGGATGACCGCCCGCGCCACCCGGGCGGAGGCGCCGTGCCGTCCCACCTGACCCGCGCCCTGGAGGTGCTCCGGGCCGCCGGCGTCGAGCTGACGGCGGAGGAACTCCTCGACGTCCTCTGGCTGGCGCCCCGCCTCCCGGTGGGCCAGGACGCCCCGCTGGCCGCCCACGCCCACGGCGGCCCAGCCGCCCGCCCGCCGGCCCCGCCCGCCGACCGGCCGGCGCCGCCGCGCCCCGCCGAACCGCCGCCCGCACCCGTGCCGCACCACCCCGTCCACTCGGCGGCCGAACCGGCCGGCTCCGCCGCCGCGCCCGGCCGCTCCCGGCCGGAGCGCGCCGGCCGGGTGATCCGGCTGCCCGGGGTCAAGGCACTGGGCGACGAACTCCGGCTGGGCCGGGCGCTGCGCCCGCTCAACCGCCGCCGCCCGGCGGCCGGCACCCCCGTGGTCGACGAGGCGGCGACGGTCGCGGCGTGGGCCGAGAGCGGCCTGCCCGACGTGGTGCTCAGGTCCGCGGTCGAGCCGTGGCTGTCCTGCGTGCTGGTGGTCGACGACGGCGTGTCCATGCTGCTGTGGCAGCGCCTGGTCGAGGAGCTGGAGCAACTGCTGGCCCGGGTCGGCGGGTTCCGCACCGTCCGGACGCTCGGCCTGCGCAGCCGCCCCGGCCACGAGGTGGCGCTGGCCGGCGCGCCGTTCGACCCGTCGAGCCGGACCGCGCCGGTCGCCTCGCTCGCCGACCCGACCGGCCGCACCCTGGTGCTGGTGGTCACCGACGGCGTCGGCCGGGCCTGGCGCGACGGCGGGATGCTGGCCGCCCTGGACCGCTGGGCGGCCGCCGGGCCCACCGCCGTGCTGCACACCCTGCCCCGTCGGCTGTGGACCGGCGGCGCGCTCGCCACCGCGGTGCGCACCGTGCGGGCGCCCGGCCCGGGCACCCCGAACACCGCGTGGCGGGTGGAGGGCCTGCACCGCTACCGGACCGCGCCCGTCCCGGTGGTGGAGCTCACTCCGGCCGCGCTCGCCGACTGGGCGTCCGTGCTGGCCGGCCAGGGCGGCGAGGCCCGGCTCGACCTGTGGCAGCCGCGGGAGCCGCGGCCCGAACCCGCCGCGCTGCCCGGCCGGGACGACCCCACCGGACTGGCCGGCCTCGACCGGTTCCGGGCCGCGGCCTCGCCCGGCGCGTACCGGCTGGCCGCCTACTTCGCCGCCATCGCCCCGCTCAGCATCCCGGTGATGCGGCTGGTCCAGGACGCCATCGCCGAGGACCGCGCGGTGGACACCGCGATGCTGGCCGAGGTGCTGCTCGGCGGGCTGATGCGGCCGTGGAGCGCGGAGACCGGCGAGGTGCCGCTGACCCGCCGTCAGTTCGAGTTCGACCCCGAGGTGCAGCACGCACTGACCGAAGCCTTCCCGTACACCGACCTGCTCGGCGTGCGCCGCGCCGTCACCCGCCGGATCGAGGAACTGGTCGGCCGGGCACCGGAGTTCGCGGCCTGGATGGGCGGCGCCCGGGCCACCGGGCAGGCCGTCCGGGGCACCTCGTTCGCCACCGTCCGGGCCGACCGGCATCCGCCGGAGCAGGCGGCGACGGCGGTGCCGAGGCTCACCGGTCCGGTGTCCGTGTCGCACTCCGGGTACGACCTCCGCCCGTACTTCTTCCTCAGCTACGCGCACACCCCGCGGCTGAACGCGCGGGACGCCGCCGACCCCGACCTGTGGGTGGCGAAGCTCTTCCAGGACCTCTGCGAGGAGATCCTGGAGCTCACCGACGTGCCGGCCGGGCACCCGATCGGGTTCATGGACCGCTCCATGCACCAGGGCCAGGACTGGGCGGAGCGGCTGTCCCGGGAGCTGGCGAACTGCCGGGTGTTCGTCCCGCTGTACTCGCCGCGGTACTTCAAGTCCGAGGCGTGCGGTCGGGAATGGCACCTGTTCAGCCGGCGGCCGGTGTACCAGCGGCGGTCCGGGGGCGAGCGGGCCACCGGCATCGTGCCCGCCCTGTGGGTGTCGATGGAGCACTTCCGGCTGCCCCGGGTGGCCGCCGAGCTCCAGTTCGACCACGACGGCTTCGGGCCCGACTACACCGCCGAGGGCCTGTACGCGCTGATGAAGATCGCCACCTACAGCTCGCAGTACCGCACCGCCGTGCACCGGCTCGCCCAGCGGATCGTGGACGTCGCCGAGCACACCGTCATCCCCACCGGGCAGCCGGCCGACTTCGCCTCGCAGCCCTCCGCCTTCGAACCGCCCGAGCCCGCCGACCTGGTGCGGATCTCGGTCTTCTCCTACCGGCAGTCCGAGCTGCCGGCGGACCGTAGCGGCACCTGGTACGGCAGCCGGCGGACCGACTGGCAGCCGTACCGGCCGGACTCCGTCCGGCCGCTCGCCGAGGACGCCGCCGACATCGCCCGCGCCATGGGGTTCCGGCCCAGCATCGTCGAGTTCGAGGAGGAGTCGGAGCACCTGCTGGGCGCCGCCGGCCCCGCCGCGCCCAGCGTCGTGCTGGTCGACCGGTGGGCGCTGCTCGACACCCGGCGCCGGGAGGCGCTGCGCCGCCTCGACCGGCGCAACATCGCCTCGGTCGTCTTCATCGAGCCCTGGAACCGGGCGGACGGGCAGAGCCTCCAGCAGGAACGGATGCTCGACGGGCTCGGCGACAGCCTGCTGAGCACCAGCCGCGCCGCCCGCCTGCGACCGAGCCTGCGCGAGGGCGGCGCCGCCGCCGGCGCCCCCGGCAGCCTGGAGGAGTTCCGCGGCGAGATGGAACGCGCCGTGATGCGGGCCGTCACCGCCTTCGAGTCGCAGCCCGCCCCCCGACCTCGGCCGGAGGACCAGACGACCTAAGTCCCGCGCCCGAGGCGGCGGCGCGGACCGCGGCGGTAGCGTGGCCGTCATGGACAGTCCCGGGTGCGACCCGTCGTTGAAGGGGATCGAGGCGGTCAGCGCGGCGGTGCTCGCGATGAGCCGGCCGCTGGAGGTGCGCGAGGTGCTGCGCCGGATCACCGCCTCCGCCCGCACCCTGCTGGGCGCCGAGTACGCCGCGCTCGGCCTGCCCGACGACCACGGCGGCTTCGCGCAGTTCGTGGTCGACGGCGTCAGCGACGAGCAGTGGCGGGCGATCGGCCCGCTGCCCCGCCAGCACGGCGTGCTGGCCTCGATGCTGCACGACCGCGAACCGACCCGGCTGACCGACGTCCGCACCGCGCCCGCGTTCGGCGGCTGGCCGGAGGCCCACCCGGACATGACCGACTTCCTCGGCATGCCGATCATGGACGAGGACGAGATCGCCGGTGCGCTGTTCCTGGCCAACAAGCCCGGCGGCTTCACCGACCACGACGAGGAACTGCTGCGGATCCTGGTCGCGCACGCCGCGCTCGCCCTCGGCAACGCCCGGCTGTACGAGCGCAGCCGCGAACTGACCCTGTCCGGCGAGCGCGCCCGGATCGCCCACGACCTGCACGACGCCGTCTCGCAGAAGCTGTTCTCGCTCCGGCTGACCGCCCGCGCCGCCGCCAAACTGGTCGACCGCGACCCGGCCCGGGCCCGCGAGGAACTCGCCGAGGTGGCCCGGCTCGCCGCCGAGGCCGCCGACGAACTGCGCGCCGTGGTGATCGAGTTGCGACCCGCCGCGCTGGAGGAGGACGGACTGGTGGCCACCCTCGCCTCGCAGACCCAGGTGCTGGACCGGGCGCACAGCGCCGACGTCCGCTTCACCGCCAACGGCGTCCGGGCGCTGCCCGCCGCCCAGGAGGCCGCGCTGCTCCGCGTCGCCCAGGAGGCCCTGCACAATGCGCTGCGGCACGCCCGGGCGACCAGTGTCACCGTCACCCTGGACGGCACCCCCACCCGCGGCGCCCGGCTGACCGTCCGCGACGACGGCCGCGGCTTCGACCCGGACTCGGTCCGCCGGGCCGGCCGGCACCTCGGCCTGGTGTCGATGCGCGACCGGGCCGCCGCGGTCGGCGGCCGGCTGTCCCTGGAGTCCGCCCCGGGCCGGGGCACCCTGGTCGAGCTGGAGGTCCCCGGTGCCTGACCCGGCGTCACCGATCCGCGTGCTGCTGGTGGACGACCACCAGGTGGTCCGCCGCGGCCTGCGCACCTTCCTGGAGGTGCAGGACGACATCGCGGTGGTCGGCGAGGCCGCCGACGGCGCCGAAGCCGTCGAGCGGACCGCCGAACTCGCACCCGACGTGGTCCTGATGGACCTCAAGATGCCCAAGGTGGACGGCATCGAGGCGCTGCGCCTGCTGCGCGAGGGCGGCAGCACCGCCAAGGTGCTGATCGTCACCAGCTTCACCGAGCACCGCACCATGGTCCCGGCGCTGCGGGCCGGCGCCGCCGGCTACGTGTACAAGGACGTCGACCCGGAGGCGCTGGCCGGGGCGATCCGCTCGGTGCACGCCGGACACGTCCTGCTGCAGCCCGAACTGGCCGCCGCGCTGCTCGCCGAGGACGTCCCCGCGCCGCCGCAGGGCCGCGGCGGCAGCCTCACCGACCGCGAGCGCGAGGTGCTCTCGCACCTCGCCGACGGCCGCTCGAACCGGGAGATCGCCCGCGCCCTGACCCTCTCGGAGAAGACGGTCAAGACCCACGTGTCGAACATCCTGATGAAGCTGGACGTCGCGGACCGCACCCAGGCCGCGCTCTGGGCGGTCCGCAACCAGCCCTGACGGTCAGTCGGCCCCCTCGGTCCACCTGTCGGGCACGACGGTCACGACACGCGTCTGCGACATCCCGCAGCCCGGCCGGGCCGACCAGCGCCGTCCGCAGCCGGCCCTGGGCGTCCGTCAGTCCCGGCGCTCGTCCACCATCGCGTTGTACGCCGCCACCTGCGCCCGCCGGGCGGTCCGGTCCAGCGGGGCCAGCACCTCGCGGCGGGCCGCCATCTCGGCCGCGGACACCGCGGCGCCGTGCCCGCCCGCGGCGATCGCCAGCAGCGCCGACACCTGCCGGGCCGACTCCAGCACCCGCACCGCGCGCTGCGGGTAGCCGGGCGCCAGCACCTCGCGGTGCCCGCGCCGGCGGAACGCCTCCAGCGCGCGCAGCGTCTCCGGCCCGGCCCCCGCCACGTCCAGCCGGGTCAGCAGCACCGTCGCCTGTCGCAGGCCGTCGGCGAGTTCGCGCTCCGCCTCGTCCAGCGAGGGCACGTCGGCGGGCGGCGCCTCGTTCACCGGCAGGCACTGCCAGAGCACCCGGACGCCCTGGTCGCCCTCCGGCCCGTACACCTCCACCTCTGGCACCAGGCCGTAGGGGACGCCGACCGCCAGCACGGCCTCGCCGGCCCCCAGCGCCAGCGAGTTGAAGGCGGCCGGCCCGGTCAGCCCGAGCGGGTGCCCGGCCACCGGGAGGGCCAGCCGCAGGCCCTTGGCGCCGAGGGTGCGCAGCCGGCCCAGCGCCCAGGTCAGGCCGTGCAGGGAGTCGGGGACCTCGCCGGGCAGGCCGGTCACCCGGTGCGCGTCGTCGCGGCCCTGGACGGCGGTGACGGCGTCGTCGGGGGAGGAGGTGCCGGCCAGCAGGGCGTTGCCCCACGCGGTGAGCCGCCCCGAACGGGGTTCTTGGTACGGATTGTCGGCAGGAGTGGCGAGCATCGGACCAGCCTACGGACAAGCGCGCGGGGCGGGTGGCGTAGGTTTGCCCTGACACAGGTGGACCGCACCCCGAGGACCTCACGCCCAGGTCCCACGGACGGCGGATTCTTGCATTTGGGGAAGGCGTAGGCATGAGCGACGTGCTGGAGCTGGTGGACGTTTCCGTGGTCCGGGAGGGTCGCGCACTCGTCGATCAGGTGTCCTGGTCGGTCAAGGAGGGCGAGCGCTGGGTGGTGCTCGGCCCCAACGGCGCGGGCAAGACCACGCTGCTGCAGATCGCCTCCACCTACCTGTTCCCGAGCTCCGGCGACGCGGTGGTGCTCGGCGAGAAGCTCGACCAGGTCGACGTCTTCGAGCAGCGGGCCCGGATCGGCCTCGCCAGCGCCGCCATGTTCGACAAGCTGCCGCTCGCCCAGACCGTGCTGGAGACGGTGCTGACCGCCGCCTACGGGCAGACCGTGCACGGCAAGGAGACCTACGAGCAGGCCGACGAGGCCCGCGCCCTGGCGCTGCTCGACCGGCTCGGCATGTCCGGCTTCACCGCCCGCAAGTTCGGCACCCTCTCCGAGGGCGAGCGCAAGCGCACCCTGATCGCCCGCGCCCTGATGACCGACCCCGAGCTGCTGCTGCTCGACGAGCCCGCCGCCGGCCTCGACCTGGGCGGCCGCGAGGACCTGATCCGCCGTCTCGCCGCGCTCGCCCAGGACGAGTTCGCGCCGTCCATGGTGATGGTCACCCACCACGTGGAGGAGATCGTCCCCGGGATGACCCACGTGCTGATGATCCGTCAGGGCAAGGTGATGGCCGCCGGCCCGATCGGGACCACGCTCACCGCCCGGAACCTCTCGCACTGCTTCGGCCTGCCGCTGACCCTGGAGCAGCGCGGGGACCGCTGGGTGGCCGCGGGTCTGCCGCTCGGCTGATGTCCTGATCCCGCCGTTGACGGAAACCGGTCGTACATACGGCCGGTTTCCCTCCGTCCACCTGCGGGAACCCCCACGGGAAGAGACCGCACTTCCCTAGGATGGAGCCCGTGGACAGCTGGATCTGGTGGCTGCTGCTCGCCGTGGGCCTGGGCGTACCGCTGGTGGTCACCGCGATGCCCGAGCTCGCCATGTTCGCGGTCGGCGCCGGCGCCGCCGCGCTGACGGCGGGTCTGGGCGCGGGCGTGGTCCCGCAGTTCCTGGTGTTCGTGGGGGTGTCGGCGGCGCTGCTGGTCTTCGTCCGGCCGATCGCCTACCGCCAGCTCAAGAAGGGCCCGGACTACCGGACGGGCGTGGAGGCGCTGACCGGCGCCTCCGCAGTGGTACAGGAAAGAGTCGACGGGGAGGGCGGACGGATCAAGCTGAACGGCGAGATCTGGTCGGCCCGCGCGCTCGACCCCGGCTCGGTCTTCGAGCCCGGGCAGCAGGTCGACGTCGTCGAAATCCAGGGCGCGACCGCCCTGGTCGTCTAGGGGAGAAGCGTTGGAACCCGTCCTCATCGTGCTGATCGTCCTGGTCGTGGTGGCCTTCATCGCCCTGATCAAGACGATCCAGGTGATTCCGCAGGCCAGCGCCGCGATCGTGGAGCGCTTCGGGCGGTACACCCGCACCCTCAGCGCCGGCCTGAACATCGTGGTGCCGTTCATCGACACCATCCGCAACCGGATCGACCTGCGCGAACAGGTGGTGCCGTTCCCGCCGCAGCCGGTGATCACCTCGGACAACCTGGTCGTCAACATCGACACCGTCATCTACTACCAGGTGACCGACCCGCGGGCCGCGACCTACGAGGTGGCCAGCTACATCCAGGCCATCGAGCAGCTCACCGTCACCACGCTGCGCAACATCATCGGCTCGATGGACCTCGAATCCACCCTGACCTCCCGCGAGGTCATCAACGCCGGCCTGCGCGGCGTCCTGGACGAGGCCACCGGCCGCTGGGGCATCCGGGTCAACCGGGTCGAGCTGAAGGCGATCGAGCCGCCGACCTCCATCCAGGACTCGATGGAGAAGCAGATGCGCGCCGACCGCGACAAGCGCGCCGCGATCCTCACCGCCGAAGGCGCCCGGCAGGCCCAGATCCTGCGCGCCGAGGGCGAGAAGCAGGCCGCCGTGCTGCAGGCCGAGGGCGAGGCGCAGGCCGCCGTCCTCAAGGCCGACGGCGAGGCCGCCGCGATCCGCACCGTCTTCGAGGCCATCCACGAGGGCGACGCCGACCAGAAGCTGCTCGCCTACCAGTACCTGCAGACCCTGCCGCAGCTCGCCCAGGGCGACTCCAACAAGCTGTGGATCATCCCCAGCGAGGTAGGCGACGCCCTCAAGGGCCTCGGCGGCGCCTTCACCGGCATGACCGGCAACGGCAACGGCGGCGCCCCCGCGGCCCCCGCCGTCCCGCCGCCGGCCGCCCGCGTCCCGGTCGACCCGGCCACCGGCCCGCGCCCGGTGGACACCGAGAACAAGACCGCCCGCCCCCGGGTCGAGCCCGCCCGCGAGTACCCGAAGATCGACGAGTAACCGGAAGCCGCCCCGCGGGCCCCGTCCGACCACCCGTCGGGCGGGGCCCGCGCACGTTCCGGATACCGGACCCGCCTGGCCAAGCCGCACGCCCGTCCGGCATGATCGACCGGCGCGACAGCAGCCAAGGAGGGGAAAGCGAATGACACTGTGGGAGGCGCTCGCCGTCCTGCTCGCGGGCATCGCCGCCGGCACCATCAACACCATCGTCGGCTCCGGCACCCTGATCACCTTCCCCGTCCTGCTCGCCGTCGGCCTGCCCCCCGTCACCGCCAACGTCTCCAACACCCTCGGCCTGGCCCCCGGCTCGCTCGCCGGCGCCATCGGCTACCGGGCCGAACTCGCCGGACAGCGCCACCGCCTGATCCGCTACGGCACCGCCTCGCTGATCGGCGGACTCATCGGCGCCGCCCTGCTGATCACCCTCCCCAGCGGCGCCTTCGACGCCATCGTCCCGGTCCTCATCCTCACCGCCCTGGTCCTGGTCGTCGTGCAACCCCGGGTCGCCCGCGCCATGGCCCTGCGCCGCGCCGCCGGCACCCTGCCCGCCGCCACCGACGGCGGACGGCTGCTCCTCCTCGGCATCGGCCTCACCGGCGTCTACGGCGGCTACTTCGGCGCCGCCCAGGGCGTCCTGCTGCTCGCCCTGATGGGCATGCTGCTCCCCGACGACCTGCAGACCGTCAACGGCATCAAGAACGTCCTCGCCCTGATCGTCAACGGCGTCGCCGCGGTCTTCTTCCTCTTCACCTCCACCATCG
The DNA here is from genome assembly GCF_003610255.1 of Streptomyces sp. TLI_171. Classification (GTDB taxonomy): domain Bacteria; phylum Actinomycetota; class Actinomycetes; order Streptomycetales; family Streptomycetaceae; genus Kitasatospora. Next base: position 5,787,471 of record NZ_RAPS01000001.1, read on the forward strand.
ACTGGACCGCCGCCGGCCTGATCGCCCTCGGCGCCACCCTCGGCGGAGTCCTCGGCGCCAAGGTCGGCCGCCGCCTCCCGCCGGTCGCGCTGCGCACCCTGATCGTGCTGGTCGGCCTCACCGCCGTCACCAAGCTGCTGTTCTTCTGAGCCCACCGGGTGGCCGAACGACCGCCCGACCGGCCCGGTCCACCGACGTAGGCTCGGCCGTGACAGCCGCCGCAGCACCCGGACGGAGACCGCCATGAGCCGCACCCGCCTCAGCGAGGACCAGATCACCGCCGCCCTCGCCGAACTCCCGCAATGGACCCGCACCGGCGACGCGATCACCCGCACCGCCGAGACCGCCAGCTTCCCCACCGCGATCAAGGTCGTCGACGCGGTCGCCGAACAGGCCGAGGCCCTCGACCACCACCCCGACATCGACATCCGCTGGCGCACCCTCACCTTCCTGCTCACCACCCACAGCGAGGGCGGCCTGACCAGCCTGGACATCACCGTCGCCCACCTGATCGATCAGGCACTCGACGACGCCGCCTGACCACCGGAGCGCAACGGCCCGGCCGGACCCGTCCGTTCGCCGTGAGATGCTGGCTGCTTGCCAGACCGCAGTCGGGACGGACGGAACGCATGGCTCAGGAACCTCCCACGACCCCCGGGTACGACCAGCAGCCCTGGTACCCCCAGCCGCAGCAGCAGCCGTACGGCGAACAGCAGGCCTACGAGCAGCAGTTCCCGCAGCAGCAGGGCTACCAGGACCCGCAGGCCTACGGCTACCCGCAGCAGCAGCCCGGGGGCTACGTGGACCCGGCCGCCCAGCAGTACTACGGCGAGCCGTACGGACAGCAGGTCTACGAGCAGCAGCAGTTCCCGCAGCAGCAGGGCTACCAGGACCCGCAGGCGTACACCGACCAGCAGCTCTACGGCGACCCCTCGGTGTACGGCTACCCGCAGCCGCAGACCGGGCTCTACGCCCCGGCCGAACCCGGCCCGAGCCCGTTCGACCTGCCGCAGCCCGACTTCGAACCCGCGGTCCCCGCGCCGGACCCGGCCCCCGCGACCGCCTCCGACTACCCGCAGACCAGCGACGTCGACCCGTTCGCCCCCGGCGCCGACGGCACGTCAATTCCGCTCGTCGACCCGGACGCAGACGGCTCGTCGGACGCCCGCCCGGCCGCCGGCGGTTTCGCCGCCCGGGCCCGCGCCGCCGTGCTCTCCGGCCAGGGCGCGCCCAGCCGCCGCGGCCTGGCGATCCGCGTCGGCGCCGGCGTGGCCGCCCTCGCCGTGCTGGTCACCGCGGGCATCCTCGCCACCTCCGGCGACGACGAGAAGCCCGCCGACACCGCCGCCAAGGGCACCACCCAGAACATCGCCGTCGCCCACACCAAGGCCTGGACCGCCGCCGCCGACCCGGCCGCGGCCGGGGCCCAGGGTGCCGACGACACCCTGGTCGGCAGCTGGCTGCTGGCCGACGCGGTGGTCCGCGCCGACGCCACCGGGGTGCGCGCCTACGGCCTCGCCGACGGCAAGCCGACCTGGACGCTCGCCCCGCCCGCCGACGGCGCCGTCCCCTGCGGACTGTCCCCGACCGTCAACGGCTCCGGCCTCGGCGCCGTGGTCTACCGGCCCGCCGCCGACCCGAACAGCCCCTGCAGCACCGCCGTCGCCGTCGACACCAAGGCCGGCCAGGCCGTCTGGTCCAAGACCCTCTCCGACGCCAAGGAGAAGTACGCCACCCACGTCTCCGTCACCGACGACAAGGTGATCGCGATCGGCGACGACAAGGCCGCCGCCTGGATGGCCACCGACGGCGCCGAAGCCTGGCAGTACGGCGGCCAGGGCAAGTACTGCAGCCTCTCCGGCGGCGCCGGGCCCGGCACCGTCCTGCTGCACAGCAACTGCGCCGACTCCACCCCCGCCGACCAGGCCGTCGCGCTCAACGTCGCCGACGGCAAGGTCAAGTACTGGCGCGGCCTCAACAACCAGCCCAAGACCGTCACCGTGCTCTCCGCCGAACCCGCCGTGGTCCTCACCACCGGCAACCAGCCCGCCGACGACCGGGTCTTCGCCTGGGGCGCCGAGGGCGACCCCGCGGTGGAGATCCCGGTCGCGGTCGAGGGCGGCGGCCGGCTCGACGCCTCGCACGGCGCGTTCTCCGCGGTCCCCGGCGTCTACTTCCAGGGCAGCAGCATGTTCGCCGCCGTGGTCCCCGACACCGGCGGCAACCCCACCGCGATCGCCGCCTACGACCTCGCCACCGGCAAGGCGCAGTGGCGCACCCCCATCGCCGAGAAGGCCAAGGCCCGCCCGGTCGGCGCGGACAGCGGCGGCCTGCTGGTCGCCGTCGACGAACGCTCCGGCCAGCCCGCCCACCTCAGCCGCTTCGCCCTGGCCGGCGGCCAGGAGACCCAGGGCGGCGCCTTCCCCCAGGGCACCGGCTCGCTGCTCTCCGCAGGCCGCGTGCACAGCACCGCCGGACACCTGGTGGCCGTACCCGAGCACGCCGCCAACTTCGGCATCGCCACCGGCTTCACCAGCAAGAACTGACGCACACGCCCCGGTGCGCACGACGGGCCCGACCTGACCCCTGATCAGGTCGGGCCCGTCGGCCTCTCACGCGCTCGCCGGCAGCCAGGCGGCCAGCTCACCGAGCTCGCCCGCCCGCAGCCCGAGCGCAAGCATCAACGTCGCCTCCGGCGTCGGCTCGAACGGGCGCCGCAGCAACCGCATCCCCGCCTGCTCCGGCGTACGGTCTGCCTTGCGCTGGTTGCACTCCGCGCAGGCCGCCACGGTGTTCAGCCAACTGTCGGCCCCACCGCGCGACCTGGGCATCACGTGGTCCACCGTGACGCCCCGCCGCCCGCAGTACGCGCACAGGTGCTGGTCCCGCGCCAGCACCCCGCGCCGCGACCACGGGGCCCGTTGTCGGAACGGCACCCGGACGTACCTGGTCAGCCTGATCACCCGCGGCACCGGCATGTGCACACCCGAACCGCGCACCACCCGCATCGGATGCGCCTGCTCGACCACGGCCTTGTGCTGCAGGACCAGCACCACGGCACGGCGCAGCGGCACCGTGCTCAGCGGTTCGTAGCTCGCGTTCAGGACAAGGGTGTTGCGCATAACGGGCCACCTCCGGAGCTCGCCCCGCCGCTCGGCGGTGGCACCACTGTGAACGCCCGCCCCCCACCGGACAACGGAATTTCCGCGCCCGCCCACCGACCGGCACGGAAACCCCCTGGCCCCGAGCGCGTAGGCTCTACCCCGCTGGAACCGTCCAGGCGCGCGGCCCGCAGGGCCCCCACCGCGCCGGACCCCGACCGAAGGAGACGCGGGACCGTGACCGACATCGTCGACGAGCTGCAGTGGCGCGGGCTGATCGCCCTGTCCACTGACGAGGACGCACTGCGCAAGGCGTTCGCGGACGGCCCGGTCACGTTCTATTGCGGCTTCGACCCGACCGCCCCCAGCCTGCACCTCGGCAACCTGGTCCAGATCCTGACCATGCGCCGCATCCAGCAGGCCGGAAACCTCCCGCTCGGCCTGGTCGGCGGCGCCACCGGCCTGATCGGCGACCCCAAGCCCACCGCCGAGCGGGTCCTCAACGACCCCGAGACGGTGGCCGGCTGGGTCGAGCGCCTGCGCGGCCAGATCTCCCGCTTCCTCGACTTCGACGGCGAGTACGCCGCCCGCATGGTCAACAACCTGGACTGGACGTCCGGCATGTCGGCCATCACCCTGCTGCGCGACGTCGGCAAGTACTTCCGCGTCAACAACATGATCGCCAAGGAGGCGGTCGCCCGCCGCCTCAACTCCGACGCGGGCATCAGCTACACCGAGTTCAGCTACCAGATCCTCCAGGGGATGGACTACCTGGAGCTCAACCGCCGCTACAACTGCACCCTGCAGACCGGCGGCAGCGACCAGTGGGGCAACCTCACCGCCGGCACCGACTTGATCCGCAAGGCCGAGAGCCGCTCCGTGCACGCCCTCGCCACCCCGCTGATCACCAAGGCCGACGGCACCAAGTTCGGCAAGACCGAGTCCGGCACCGTCTGGCTCGACCCCGAACTCACCACCCCCTACGCCTTCTACCAGTTCTGGCTGAACGCCGACGACCGCGACGTCGCCAAGTTCCTGCGCATCTTCTCCTTCCGTTCTCGCGAAGAGATCGAGCAGCTGGAGCGCGACACCGCGGAACGCCCCGCCGCCCGCCTCGCCCAGCGCGCCCTCGCCGAGGAGCTCACCACCCTCGTGCACGGCGCCGACCAGTACGAGCGCGCCGTCGCCGCCTCCAAGGCGCTCTTCGGCCAGGGCGACCTCGCCGACCTCGACGCCGTCGTCCTGGCCTCCGCCCTCGCCGAGGTCCCCAAGGCGACGGTCACCGAACTCGGCCAGCTCGTCGACCTGCTGGTCGAATCCGGCCTCGCCCCCAGCCGCTCCGGTGCCCGCCGCACCATCAAGGAAGGCGGCGCCTACCTCAACAACGCCAAGGTCACCGACGAGGAGGCCGTCGCCACCACCGACGACCTGCTGCACGGCCGCTGGCTGGTCCTGCGCCGCGGCAAGCGCAACCTCGCCGCGATCGAACTGGCCGGCGCCTGACCGTCCGGACATCCCGTCAGGTGGCCTGAAACAGACCGCAGTTGACCTGCGAACCCCAACCCGAGGGGCCGGATCCAGCCAGATCCGGCCCCTCGGTGTTTGACTCGCCCGCCCTGGTGACCTAACGTAGTCCGAGTCGCCTGAACCGGTTGGAACCGGAGGGCGGAACCCCCCAAACCCTGCTGAGCGATTCGTCGCGCGTCCATTCGAATTCCGAGTGGAAATGCGGACCGGATAACTCTGCTAGAGTTCGGGAGCGCCGAAAGGCCAAAGTGAATCGGATCGAAACTCCGGAAAACGGAGCGGAAAACGTCTGATAAGCTTGAAACACGAAAGAACGAAGCGCCCGGAGGGTCCGCAGGAATGCGGCTCGAAGGAAGCGTCCGTTCCTTGAGAACTCAACAGCGTGCCAAAAGTCAACGCCAGATATGTTGACATCCCCGGCCTCGGACTTGTTTCGGGGTTGGAGATTCCTTTTGAAGTAAAAAACTAGCGAGGACGCAGTGCGCAGGGCCGCCTTATTCCGGTGGTTGCTGTGCCGCTCCCCGTGGAGACATTCACGGAGAGTTTGATCCTGGCTCAGGACGAACGCTGGCGGCGTGCTTAACACATGCAAGTCGAACGGTGAAGCCCTTCGGGGTGGATCAGTGGCGAACGGGTGAGTAACACGTGGGGAATCTGCCCTGAACTCTGGGACAAGCCTTGGAAACGAGGTCTAATACCGGATACGACCTTCTCCTGCATGGGAGTTGGTGGAAAGCTCCGGCGGTTCAGGATGATCCCGCGGCCTATCAGCTTGTTGGTGGGGTAATGGCCTACCAAGGCGACGACGGGTAGCCGGCCTGAGAGGGCGACCGGCCACACTGGGACTGAGACACGGCCCAGACTCCTACGGGAGGCAGCAGTGGGGAATATTGCACAATGGGCGAAAGCCTGATGCAGCGACGCCGCGTGAGGGATGACGGCCTTCGGGTTGTAAACCTCTTTCAGCAGGGAAGAAGCGCAAGTGACGGTACCTGCAGAAGAAGCACCGGCTAACTACGTGCCAGCAGCCGCGGTAATACGTAGGGTGCGAGCGTTGTCCGGAATTATTGGGCGTAAAGAGCTCGTAGGCGGCCTGTCGCGTCGGATGTGAAAGCCCGGGGCTTAACCCCGGGTCTGCATTCGATACGGGCAGGCTGGAGTGTGGTAGGGGAGATCGGAATTCCTGGTGTAGCGGTGAAATGCGCAGATATCAGGAGGAACACCGGTGGCGAAGGCGGATCTCTGGGCCATTACTGACGCTGAGGAGCGAAAGCGTGGGGAGCGAACAGGATTAGATACCCTGGTAGTCCACGCCGTAAACGTTGGGAACTAGGTGTTGGCGACATTCCACGTCGTCGGTGCCGCAGCTAACGCATTAAGTTCCCCGCCTGGGGAGTACGGCCGCAAGGCTAAAACTCAAAGGAATTGACGGGGGCCCGCACAAGCAGCGGAGCATGTGGCTTAATTCGACGCAACGCGAAGAACCTTACCAAGGCTTGACATACGCCGGAAACGTCTAGAGATAGGCGCCCCCTTGTGGTCGGTGTACAGGTGGTGCATGGTTGTCGTCAGCTCGTGTCGTGAGATGTTGGGTTAAGTCCCGCAACGAGCGCAACCCTTGTTCTGTGTTGCCAGCGAGTAATGTCGGGGACTCACAGGAGACTGCCGGGGTCAACTCGGAGGAAGGTGGGGACGACGTCAAATCATCATGCCCCTTATGTCTTGGGCTGCACACGTGCTACAATGGCCGGTACAAAGGGCTGCGATGCCGTGAGGCGGAGCGAATCCCAAAAAGCCGGTCTCAGTTCGGATTGGGGTCTGCAACTCGACCCCATGAAGTTGGAGTTGCTAGTAATCGCAGATCAGCATGCTGCGGTGAATACGTTCCCGGGCCTTGTACACACCGCCCGTCACGTCACGAAAGTCGGTAACACCCGAAGCCGGTGGCCTAACCCGTAAGGGGAGGAGCCGTCGAAGGTGGGACCAGCGATTGGGACGAAGTCGTAACAAGGTAGCCGTACCGGAAGGTGCGGCTGGATCACCTCCTTTCTAAGGAGCACATGGCAGCTTCGGGCGAATGTCCTGGAGTGCTAGCTCATGGGTGGAACGTTGACTATTCGGCACACACGGTATGGACCTGCCAGTACTGCTTCGGCGTGGAAAACAGGTACCGCTTGGTGTGTCGGGCACGTTGTTGGGTCCTGAGGGAACGAGTCTTCGTTGTCTCAGTGGTCGCCGGTCCCATGCTTGTTGAGGTGGGTGTCTGGTCGTTGTTTGAGAACTGCACAGTGGACGCGAGCATCTGTGGCCAAGTTTTTAAGGGCGCACGGTGGATGCCTTGGCACCAGGAACCGATGAAGGACGTGGGAGGCCGCGATAGGCCCCGAGGAGCTGTCAACCGAGCTTTGATCCGGGGGTGTCCGAATGGGGAAACCCGGCAGTCGTCATGGGCTGTCACCCATACCTGAACACATAGGGTATGTGGAGGGAACGCGGGGAAGTGAAACATCTCAGTACCCGCAGGAAGAGAAAACAACCGTGATTCCGGGAGTAGTGGCGAGCGAAACCGGATGAGGCTAAACCTGAGTGGTGTGAGACCCGGCAGGGGTTGCCACTTGGGGGTCGTGGGAGTGAGCTTGATCGGTCTGCCGGCCGGTCGGCGAGTCAGAAACCGTATGGGTAGTCGAAGGACATGCGAAAGGTCCGGCGTAGAGGGTAAGACCCCCGTAGACGAAATCTGTACGGCTTGCTTGCTCATTTCCCAAGTAGCACGGGGCCCGAGAAATCCCGTGTGAATCTGGCGGGACCACCCGCTAAGCCTAAATATTCCCTGGTGACCGATAGCGGATAGTACCGTGAGGGAATGGTGAAAAGTACCGCGGGAGCGGAGTGAAATAGTACCTGAAACCGTGTGCCTACAAGCCGTGGGGGCAGTCTTCGGACTGTGACTGCGTGCCTTTTGAAGAATGAGCCTGCGAGTTTGCGGTGTGTAGCGAGGTTAACCCGTGTGGGGTAGCCGTAGCGAAAGCGAGTCCGAATAGGGCGTCTATAGTTGCATGCCCAAGACCCGAAGCGGAGTGATCTAGCCATGGGCAGGTTGAAGCGCGGGTAAGACCGTGTGGAGGACCGAACCCACCAGGGTTGAAAACCTGGGGGATGACCTGTGGTTAGGGGTGAAAGGCCAATCAAACTCCGTGATAGCTGGTTCTCCCCGAAATGCATTTAGGTGCAGCGTCGCGTGTTTCTTGCCGGAGGTAGAGCACTGGATAGGCGATGGGCCTTACCGGGTTACTGACCTTAGCCAAACTCCGAATGCCGGTAAGTGAGAGCGCGGCAGTGAGACTGTGGGGGATAAGCTCCATGGTCGAGAGGGAAACAGCCCAGAACACCGACTAAGGTCCCTAAGCGTGTGCTAAGTGGGAAAGGATGTGGAGTCGCAGAGACAACCAGGAGGTTGGCTTAGAAGCAGCCACCCTTGAAAGAGTGCGTAATAGCTCACTGGTCAAGTGATTCCGCGCCGACAATGTAGCGGGGCTCAAGCACATCACCGAAGTCGTGTCATTGCAGCAATACTCCCAACGGAGGCTGTGATGGGTAGGGGAGCGTCGTGTGCCGGGTGAAGCAGCCGAGGAATCGAGTTGTGGACGGTTCACGAGTGAGAATGCAGGCATGAGTAGCGATACAAGAGTGGGAAACTCTTGCGCCGATTGACCAAGGGTTCCTGGGTCAAGCTGATCTGCCCAGGGTAAGTCGGGACCTAAGGCGAGGCCGACAGGCGTAGTCGATGGACAACGGGTTGATATTCCCGTACCCGCTTTGAAGCGCCAACGTCGAACCAGGTGATGCTAAGGCCGTGAAGCCGGCCCGGAGTCTTCGGACAAAGGGACGTGGTGGAGCCGCCGACCCAAGCCTGTAGTAGGTGAGCGATGGGGTGACGCAGGAAGGTAGTCCAGCCCGGGCGGTGGTAGTCCCGGGGTAAGGGTGTAGGCCGTGAGGTAGGCAAATCCGCCTCACACTAAGGCTGAGACCTGATGCCGAGCCGATTGTGGTGAAGTGGATGATCCTATGCTGTCGAGAAAAGCCTCTAGCGAGTTTCATGGCGGCCCGTACCCCAAACCGACTCAGGTGGTCAGGTAGAGAATACCGAGGCGTTCGGGTGAACTGTGGTTAAGGAACTCGGCAAAATGCCCCCGTAACTTCGGGAGAAGGGGGGCCATTGCTGGTGAGGGGACTTGCTCCCTGAGCTGGTGGTGGCCGCAGAGACCAGCGAGAAGCGACTGTTTACTAAAAACACAGGTCCGTGCGAAGCCGTAAGGCGATGTATACGGACTGACGCCTGCCCGGTGCTGGAACGTTAAGGGGACCGGTTAGTCACGATTCGTCGTGGCGAAGCTGAGAACTTAAGCGCCAGTAAACGGCGGTGGTAACTATAACCATCCTAAGGTAGCGAAATTCCTTGTCGGGTAAGTTCCGACCTGCACGAATGGCGTAACGACTTCTCGACTGTCTCAACCACAGGCCCGGTGAAATTGCATTACGAGTAAAGATGCTCGTTTCGCGCAGCAGGACGGAAAGACCCCGGGACCTTTACTATAGCTTGATATTGGTGTTCGGTTCGGCTTGTGTAGGATAGGTGGGAGACTTTGAAGCCGTGACGCCAGTCATGGTGGAGTCGACGTTGAAATACCACTCTGGTCGTGCTGGATGTCTAACCTGGGTCCGTGATCCGGATCAGGGACAGTGTCTGGTGGGTAGTTTAACTGGGGCGGTTGCCTCCTAAAGAGTAACGGAGGCGCCCAAAGGTTCCCTCAGCCTGGTTGGCAATCAGGTGTTGAGTGTAAGTGCACAAGGGAGCTTGACTGTGAGACTGACGGGTCGAGCAGGTACGAAAGTAGGGACTAGTGATCCGGCGGTGGCTTGTGGAAGCGCCGTCGCTCAACGGATAAAAGGTACCCCGGGGATAACAGGCTGATCTTCCCCAAGAGTCCATATCGACGGGATGGTTTGGCACCTCGATGTCGGCTCGTCGCATCCTGGGGCTGGAGTAGGTCCCAAGGGTTGGGCTGTTCGCCCATTAAAGCGGTACGCGAGCTGGGTTTAGAACGTCGTGAGACAGTTCGGTCCCTATCCGCTGTGCGCGTAGGAGTGTTGAGAAGGGCTGTCCCTAGTACGAGAGGACCGGGACGGACGAACCTCTGGTGTGCCAGTTGTCCTGCCAAGGGCATGGCTGGTTGGCTACGTTCGGGAGGGATAACCGCTGAAAGCATCTAAGCGGGAAGCCTGCTTCGAGATGAGCACTCCCACCTCCTTGAGAGGGTAAGGCTCCCAGTAGACGACTGGGTTGATAGGCCGGATATGGAAGCCCTGTAAGGGGTGGAGTTGACCGGTACTAATAGGCCGAGGGCTTGTCCTCAGACGCTCGCGTTCACTGTGTGGTTCCCGGGTAGCGAACAGCTATCGCCGGCGAACAAAGAAACATCACTTTCAACTGAAAAGTGTGTTCGCTGAATACCCGATAGGGTTTCGGTGGTCATAGCGTGAGGGAAACGCCCGGTTACATTCCGAACCCGGAAGCTAAGCCTCATAGCGCCGATGGTACTGCAGGGGGGACCCTGTGGGAGAGTAGGACGCCGCCGAACAATTCTTCATAGGCCGAGGCCCCAGCGATTCGCTGGGGCCTCGGCCTTTTTTGTTGGGCTTTTTCAGACGGACAGACGATGGCCGGCAGACGGCGGTCGGGCACCCGGACGCGGTGTTCGCCCGTGTGCCGGACAATGGACAAGACGGACGTACCGGACCTGGCTGGCCCGGGGAGCGTTCGGATCGCGCGCTGGTGTCGGTGGACCGGCAGTGGCGCCTCTCTAGCAAGCAGTGTGCAGACAGGAGTCACCAGAATGTCGAACCCGCCCCAGGACCGGCCCGAGCGCCGAAACGACGGCGGCCGGGGGTACGAGCCCAGGTCGCGCGGGAGCTGGTCCAACGACCGTGGCCCGCGTCGTGACGACCGAGGCGAAGGCGGTGGCTACCGCGGTCGCGATGACCGTGGCGACCGTCCCCAGGGCGACCGCGGTGGTTACCGCGGCCGTGACGACCGCCCGTCGTACGGCGGTGGCGGCGACCGCCCGCAGGGCGGTGGATACCGCGGTGGCGGTGACCGTCCGCAGGGTGGCGGCGGGTACCGCAGCGGCGGCGACCGCCCCTCGTACGGTGGCGGCGGCGGTGGCTACCGGGGGCGTGACGACCGTCCGCAGGGTGGCGACCGTCCGCAGGGCGGCGGCTACCGCGGCCGCGACGACCGCCCCCAGGGCGGTGGCGGTTTCCGGCGCGACGACCGTGGTGACCGTCCGCAGAGCGGTGGCGGGTACCGGGGTCGTGAGGACCGTCCGCAGAGCGGTGGGTTCCGTCGGGACGACCGTGGCGACCGTCCGCAGGGTGGCGGCTACCGTCCGCGTGAGGAGCGGTCGTTCGACGACCGTCCGCAGCGCAGCGGCGGATACGACCGCCCGCAGGGTGGCGACCGTGGCGGGTTCCGTCGCGACGACCGTGGTGACCGTCCGCAGGGTGGCGGCGGTTACCGGGGCCGCGACGACCGTCCCCAGGGCGGCGACCGTGGCGGGTTCCGTCCGCGTGAGGACCGTCCGTCGTACGAGCGTCGGGACGACCGTCCGCAGGGCGGCGGTGGCTACCGTGGCCGCGACGACCGTCCCCAGGGCGGCGACCGTGGCGGGTTCCGTCGCGACGACCGTGGCGACCGTCCCCAGGGTGGCGGCTACCGTCCGCGTGAGGAGCGGTCGTTCGACGACCGTCCGCAGCGCAGCGGCTACGACCGTCCGCAGGGTGGCGGCGGTTACCGGGGCCGTGACGACCGTCCCCAGGGCGGCGACCGTGGCGGGTTCCGTCCGCGTGAGGACCGTCCGTCGTACGAGCGTCGGGACGACCGTCCGCAGGGCGGCGGTGGCTACCGCGGCCGCGACGACCGTCCCCAGGGTGGCGACCGTGTCGGGTTCCGTCGCGACGACCGTGGCGACCGTCCGCAGCGCGGTGGGTACGAGCGCCGTGACGACCGCCCGCAGGGTGGGTTCCGGGGTCGGGACGACCGTCCGCAGGGCGGCGGGTTCCGTCGGGACGACCGTGGGGACCGTCCGCAGGGCGGCGGTGGCTACCGTGGCCGCGACGACCGTCCGCAGCGTGGCGGGTACGAGCGCCGGGACGACCGGGGCGGGTACCGCGGTGGGCGGGACGACCGGGGTGGCTACGAGGAGCGTCGCCAGGAGCCGGTGAAGCGGCTGCCGATCCCGGACGACGTCACCGGGTTCGAGATCGACGCGGACGTGAAGCAGGACCTGAAGAGCCTGCCGAAGACCCTCGCGGACGACGTGGCGCGCAACCTGGTGATGGTCGCGCGGCTGCTCGACAGCGAGCCGGAGGAGGCCTACAACTACTCGCGGGTCGCGCTGCGGCTGGCCTCGCGCGTGGCGAGCGTCCGGGAGGCGGCCGGCTTCGCGTCGTACATGACGCAGCGGTACGCGGAGGCGCTGACCGAGTTCCGGGCGGCGCGTCGGATGACCGGGCGGGTCGACCTGTGGCCGGTGATGGCGGACTGCGAGCGCGGTCTGGGCCGTCCGGAGCGGGCGCTGGCGATGGCCGGTGAGCCCGAGGTGAAGCAGCTGGACAAGGCCGGCCAGGTAGAGATGCGGCTGGTCGCGGCGGGTGCGCGCGCCGACCTGGAGCAGTTCGACGCCGCCGTGGTGACGCTGCAGAGCCCGGAGCTGGCGTCCTCGGCGATTCACCCGTGGACGGCCCGGCTGCGCTACGGCTACGCGGACGCGCTGATCGCGGCGGGTCGGGCGGACGAGGCCCGGGAGTGGTTCGTGAAGGCCGTGGAGGCCGACACGGACGGTTCCACCAACGCGGCGGAGCGGCTCGCCGAGATCGACGGCGTGGAGTTCACCGACGCGCTGGACGAGGACTCCGAGGACGAGGGCGTCGACGAGGCCGTGGAGCCGGTGCGCCGGCAGATCGACAAGGACGACGTCGGCGACGACCGGATGATCTTCGAGGACGAGGAAGACGTCGAGGAGTTCTACGACGAGGACGACGTCGAGATCGACGAGGACTACGACGAGGACTCGTTCCAGGAGCAGCCCAAGCAGGGCTGAGCCGCGTGACGAAGAGGGCCCCCGCTCCGGGAAGGAGCGGGGGCCCTTTCGCGTGGCGCGCCGGCCGGTCGGCGGGGCGGGTCAGCCGAGCTCGAGGTTGCGCAGGACCAGTCCGGTGGCCGGCTTGGGGCCGAAGGAGGTGGACTTGCGGGGCATGGTGACGCCCTGTTCGGCGAGGCGGCGGACCACGCGTTCCTCGACGGGGTGGAGCAGCACGGCGGTGCCGCCGGTGCGGGCGGCCTCGCGGACGGCGGCCTCGGCGGAGTGCAGGTAGCCGATGTGCTCGGGGCTGTCGGGGATCCGCCAGGTGTGGTCGAGCAGGACGGCGTGCAGGACGGTGGCGTCGAGGCGGCGCCACTCCTCGGGGCGGTCGGCGCGGACGGTGGCGGCGAGGGTGCGCTCGTCGGGGCCGGTGAGGAGCAGGAAGCGGCCGTCGCCGGGGGTGAGGACGAAGGCGTTGTCGGGGCCGGTGCGGGCCTCGGCGAGGGCCTTCAGGGCGTCCGGGAGGGCGCCGGCGAGTTCGGTGACCTGCCAGACGTCGGGGTCGAGGGCGGCGAGCGCGGCGTGCAGCGGGAGGCGCTGCAGGACGCGGTGGATGGCGCGGACCTTCAGGGGGTAGCGGTCGGTGTCGACCAGCAGGACCAGGCCGCGGTCCCAGGGGCTGCGCGGCAGGTGGCGGTGTTCGCGCTGCAGGCGCAGGTACATCTCCCAGCGGTGGTGGCCGTCGGCGATCAGGGCCCGGCAGGTGGCGAGGTCGCGGCTGACGGCGGCCAGGTCGGCGTGGTCGGTGACGGCCCACAGGCGGTGGTGGGTGCCGTCGGTGGTGGCGGTGTCGAGCAGCGGCGGGGTGCTGACGGTGCGTTCGATGACGTCGGCGGCGCGGCCGTTGCCACGGTAGGTGAGCAGCAGCGGTTCGAGGTTGGCGCGGGTGGTGCGCATCAGGCCGACCCGGTCGGCGACGGGCTTGGGCATGACGTCCTCGTGCGGGAGGACGACACCGGCCTCGGGTCCGCTGACGGCGAGGGCGCCGATCAGGCCGCGCTGCAGGGCGCCGGAGGGGGTGCGCTGCTCGTAGACGTACAGGGCGGGCCGGGGGTCGGCGGCCAGGACGCCCTGCTGTTGCCAGTCGCGGAGCAGGCGGGCGGCGTGCCGGTAGCGGGTGTCGCGGTCGGGGCGGTCGCCGGCGTCCTCGGGTTCGGGGCGGGGCAGGATGAGGCGGACGATGTTGTGCGGGTCCGCGGTCTCCAGGTCGAGGCGCCGTCCGGGGTCGACCACGTCGTACGGCGGGGAGGTGACCGCGGCCAGGTCGCCGACCCGGTGCGGGTCGTAGCGCAGGCCGCGGAACGGGGAGAGGGACAGCCCTGCGGTGGCGACGTGCCCGGGGTCTCCGGGGCCGCCCGAGGGCTCGGTGCCGCTTTCGGCACGAGGGGCGCTCATCTTCGGCATGTTAGTCGGGTAGTCCTTGTTGGGAGATCACGTTGGGCTCGGCCGTCCGGATCGCGGGCGGGCAGGTGAGCGGGGCGGACGGGAAGCGGGGTAGGTGCGGATGAGCTACGGGGACCACGCAGACGAGAGCGCGGACGGCGCGGCGGCTGTTCCCGGGGACAACGGCAGTGGCAGTGGCAGCGGCACCGGGAACGGGAACGGTGCGCCCGGTGGCGGGGTGTACGACTGGTTCCGGCGCGGGGTGCGGCTGCTGGAGGAGAAGCACCCGGCGGCGGCGGTGCAGTTGCTGGCGCGGGCGGCGGAGGCGGAGCCGGGGTCGCGGTCGATCCGGGAGGCGTTGGCGCGGGCGCAGTTCGACGCGGGGCAGTACGCGCAGGCGCTGGCGAGTTTCCGGGCGGTGGCGGTGGCGGATCCGTCGGACGACTACGCCCAGTTCGGCTGGGGGGTGGCGGCGGCCCGGCTGGGCGACTTCGAGACCTCCGCGGAGCACTTGGCGCTGGCGGTGGCGATGCAGCCGGGGAACCGGCACTACCAGGCGGCGCTGCGGCAGACCAGGGCGACGCTGGCGGCCCGGGCGGGGGCGTACGGTCCGCTGCTGCCGGGCGCTCCGGGGTACCTGGCTCCGCCGGAGGAACCGGAGGAGACCTAAGGTGGCGGTGTCGATCGGTTCGAGGTGACGAGGGTGGAGCAGCGATGACGGAGAACGCCAGGAGTGTCCCGCAGGGCAGTGCGGTGGCGCTGACGGAGGCGTACGACACGGCGCTGCTCGACCTGGACGGGGTGGTGTACGCCGGTCCGCACGCGATCCCGTTCGCGGTGGAGTCGCTGGACCGGGCGCGGGCGGCGGGGATGCGGCTGGCGTACGTCACCAACAACGCGTCGCGGCCGCCGCGGGTGGTGGCGGAGCACCTGACTGAGCTGGGCGTCCCGGCTGCGCCGGGGGACGTGATCAACTCGGCGCAGGCGGCGGCGCGGCTGGTGTCGGAGAAGGTGCCGGCGGGCGCCAGGGTGCTGGTGGTCGGCGGGGCGGGCCTGGTGGAGGCGCTGCAGGAGCGGGGTCTGGTGCCGGTGCGCTCGCTGGACGAGGAGCCGGCGGCCGTGGTGCAGGGCTACGACCCGTCGGTGGGCTGGGCGGACCTCGCGGAGGCCTCGTACGCGGTGGGCCGGGGCCTGCCCTGGGTGGCGTCCAACACGGACCTGTCGATCCCGACGGCGCGGGGCATCGCGCCGGGCAACGGCACGCTGGTGGCGGCGGTCGCCGCGGCGACGGGGGTGACGCCGGAGGTGGCGGGCAAGCCGCTGCCGCCGATGCACCGGGAGACGGTGCTGCGCACGGGCGCGAAGCGTCCGCTGGTGGTCGGTGACCGGCTGGACACCGACATCGAGGGCGCGTTCAACGGCGGTGTGGACTCGCTGCTGGTGTTCACCGGCATCGCCACGCCGGAGGAGGTGCTGGCCGCGCCGCTGCGGCACCGTCCGACGTACCTGGCGCAGGACCTGCGCGGCCTGCTGGAGGCGCAGCCGCAGGTCGCGGAGCTGGGCGGCGGCCGGTTCGGCTGCGGCGGCTGGGAGGCGGGCGTGGACGGCACGGCGCTGACCCTGGACGGCGCGGGCGGGCGGATCGACGCGCTGCGGGCGCTGTGCGCGGCGGCGTGGACGCACGCGGACGCGAGCGGGGCGGCGCCGGAGTCGGCGAAGGCCCTGGCGGGGCTGCCCGCGGCGGATTGACGGTCCGTCGGGGCGGGTATCCCCCGGACCGGTTCGAATCGTCCTTCGGGGGTGGGATGGTGCGTGAACGGGGGAGTGCGGTGACGGCGGCCGCCTGTGCGGCGCTGCTGGCGCTGGCGGGGTGCGCGTCCGGTCCGGATCCGGATCCGGGCCCTGCGGAGCGGATGCGGGCGGAACTGACGGACCAGGGCGTGCAGTGGGACGAGTTCCGGGCGGTCGGCGGGGCGGGCGAGGAGCCGGTCTTCACCTGGTCGGTTCCGGACGGGTACCGCTGCCTGGGCGGCCTGGATCCGCTCTGGAGCACCTGCATGGTCCCCGACCCGGAGCCGCTGGCGGACGGGCCGGGGATCCGGTCGATCGGCGAGACGATGTCCGACCGGCACTGGCAGCAGATGTTCCGGGCGGACCGCGAGCGGGTGACCGAGGTGTCCTGCGGGGGGCGGCCGGTCCAGCTGTACGAGCTTGCCGAGGACCTGTTGCCGGGCGGTTTCCGGCGCACCTACACGCTCGTGGACCGGACGGTGCCGTTCGATTCGATGACCGTCCGGGTGGTCCGGGACGACGGGGGGACGGCCGTCGAGTCGCTGTCCCAGGACGTTCAGGCCCTCCCGCCGGGGCTGACCCGGCAGACCTGCTGAAGCCACGGGGCGGGAGGGTGGCTGCAGGTGGTCTCGGTGGACCGGGCGCGGCTGCTCGCCGCCGACCGTGAGCAGGTTCTGGGCGTGACGTGCGCGGGCCGGCCGGTGGACCTGGCGGAGCCCGGCCGACGAGGACGTCGATCTCGGCGACCTCCGGATCGGGCCCGGCCACGCGGCGCAGTGGTGCTCGTGAGCGGCCCGGTCAGAGCAGGCTGCGCAGGCGCAGCAGGTCGCGGAGGCTCGCGTCGAGCTTGAGGCGGCCGGTGGCCCAGGCGGTGGGGAAGGGGAGCCGGCCGTCGACCAGGGCGACCAGGTCGTCGCCGGTGGTGGTGAGCCGGATGTCGGCCTTGGCGGCGGGTGCGCCGGGGGTGTCGGTGATACCGGTGAGCTGTCCGTCGGTGAGGCGGCCGGTGAAGGTCAGGTCGAGGTCGGTGAGGTGGCAGCTGAGCGAGCGGTCGAGGGCGGTGGCCTTGCGGATGTCGCCGTTCGCGCCGGCGAGGTTGCGGCTGAGCTGCTCCAGTGCGCGGCGGCACTCCTCGATGGTGGCCATGGCTGCGGCTTGCTCCCGTCGGTGGTCGTTCGGCGTTCCACGCTAGCGCAGCTGCGGACGTCGACGGCCGGGAGCGGGTAGCGTCAGTGCGGGCAGTCAGTCGGGTTGTCAGTGCGGCGGTCGGTGGCGACGAGGAGGCGTGCGGATGCTGCGGGATGCGGTGCAGGGCGTGCGGGGCGTGGTGGTGGTCGCGGCGCAGGTGGCCGAGGAGGCGGGCCGCCGGGTGCTGGACGCGGCCGAGGGACTGCTCCAGCGAGGCGGTGATCTGCCGCCCGCGGTGGAGCAGTTGAGGACGCTCGCCGGGGAGGCCGTGACGGCCGGCCGGGCCGGTGTCGACCTGGTGGCGGGGGTGGCCAGGGGCGAGGCGGAGCGGGTGTTCGAGAAGGTCGGCGACCAGGTGGTGAAGGTCGGCGTGGTGCTGAGCTTCCTGGAGTCGAAGCTGCGCGAGGTGGAGGAGCCGGCCGCCGCTCCGGAGGAGGAGCCGCCGGCCCCGGACGAGGAGCCGGTGGTCCGTCCGGCGGCCCGGGCGCAGGGCCTGTTCGACGAGGGCTGGGACGCGGAGCCGGCGGCGGAGAGCGCGCCAGCTGACGGTGCGTCGGTCCGGGACCGGCGGGCGACGGCGCGCAAGACGGCGGCCCGCAAGCACGCGGTGGGTTCGGCGTCGGGCGTGAAGAAGGCCGCCGCGCGGCGGGTCGCGGCCGACGGAGTGCCGACCGTTCCGGCGAAGAGGACCGCGGCGCGCAAGGGCGCGGCGGCGAAGCAGACGGCGGCGAAGCGCTCGGTGCCGCGCCGGCTGCCGTCCGGCGAGGAGCCGACGCCGGCCACGGTGGCGAAGCAGGCCACGGCGAAGCGGCCCGCGGCGAAGAAGACCTCCGCCGCGGCCGAGGTCGCGTCCGGGGACGCCTCGCCGAGCGGGCCGCTGCCCGCCCGGAAGACCGCGGCGAAGGAGGGCGCGGCGAAGGCCCCAGCGAAGAAGGCCGCCGCGAAGAAGGCCGCCGCGAAGAAGACGGCGGCGAAGAAGGCTCCCGCGAAGCAGGCCCCGGGCGGGGAGAAGGGGCCGGCCGGCGGTGAGTGAGGCGCAGTGGACGGGTGAGCCCGAGGTGGACGGGGCGCTGGCCCGGCTGGGGGAGCTGGACGGGGTGGGGACCGAGCAGCGGGCCGAGGTGTACGAAGATGTCCATGCGCGGCTCGCCGCGACCCTCGCGGGGCTGGACCGCGAGTGAGGACCTGCCGAATGTGGGAGCTGACGTAGCAGTGGCAGTGGCACGACGCCGTCTGGACGCGGAGCTGGTGCGCCGCAAGCTGGCCAGGTCGCGGGAGCACGCGAGCGAGTTGATCGCGGCGGGCCGGGTGACGGTGGGCGGGACGGTCGCGACGAAGCCGGCGACGCAGGTGGAGACCGCGGCGGCCGTGGTGGTGGCGAAGGACGACGCGGATCCGGAGTACGTGTCGCGGGGCGGGCACAAGCTGGCGGGTGCGTTCGCGGCGTTCGGGCCGCAGGGCCTGGTGGTCGAGGGCCGGCTGGCGCTGGACGCGGGCGCCTCGACCGGCGGGTTCACGGACGTGCTGCTGCGCGCCGGCGCGGCCCGGGTGCTGGCGGTGGACGTCGGATACGGGCAGCTGGCCTGGTCGCTGCAGAGCGACGAGCGGGTGACGGTGATGGACCGCACCAACGTGCGGGAGCTGACGCCGGAGCTGATCGGCGGCGAGCTGGTGGACCTGGTGGTCGGCGACCTGTCGTTCATCTCGCTGGGCCTGGTGCTGCCGGCCCTGGCGGGGTGCGCGGCGCCGGACGCGGACCTGGTGCTGATGGTGAAGCCGCAGTTCGAGATCGGCAAGGAGCGGCTGGGCTCGGGCGGGGTGGTGCGGTCGCCGGAGCTGCGGGCCGAGACGATCCGTCAGGTCGCGGCGCAGGCCTGGCAGTCGGGGCTGGGGGTGCGGGCGGTGACGGCGTCGCCGCTGCCGGGTCCGTCGGGGAACGTGGAGTATTTCCTGTGGCTGCGCCGGGATGCGGAGCCGCTGGATCCGGCCGAGGCGGACCGGGCCGTGGCCGAGGGGCCCCAGTAGGGTACTTGGCAGGCGTCCGAGCGTTGCGCAGACTGGCAGGCCGCGGCCGGGCCAGGGTGGTCCGGCAGGCGTAGGGAGAGGGCAGCGGGCAATGAGCGATCGACGTACGGTCTTCCTGATCGCGCACACCGGTCGGGAGGCGGCGCTGCGCAGCGTCGAGGGTCTGGTGGAAGGCCTGCTGGGGGCGGGGATCCGGATCCGGCTGCTGGAGGCGGAGGCGGTGGGCCTGGACCTGCCGGACGGGGTGGAGCTGGTGCCCGGCGGGCACGGTGCGGCGGACGGCTGCGAGCTGATCCTGGTCGCGGGCGGCGACGGCACGCTGTTGCGCGGTGCGGAGCTGGCCCGCGAGTCGGGCCTGCCGATGCTGGGCATCAACCTGGGCCGGGTGGGGTTCCTCGCGGAGGCGGAGCGCGACGACCTGGCGACGGTGGTCGACCGGGTGGTGGACGGCGACTACGAGGTCGAGGAGCGGATGACCATCGACGTGCTGGTCCGCACCAACGGCGACGTGCTGCACGAGGACTGGGCGCTGAACGAGGCGTCGGTGGAGAAGGCGGCGCGGGAGCGGATGCTGGAGGTGGTCACCGAGGTGGACGGCCGCCCGGTGTCGAACTTCGGCTGCGACGGGGTGGTGCTGTCCACGCCGACCGGTTCGACGGCGTACGCGTTCTCCGGCGGCGGGCCGGTGGTGTGGCCGGAGGTGGAGGCGCTGCTGATGGTGCCGATCAGTGCGCACGCGCTGTTCGCCCGGCCGCTGGTGACCTCGCCGGACTCGGTGCTGGCGGTGGAGGTGCAGCCGAAGACCCCGCACGGGGTGCTGTGGTGCGACGGCCGCCGTTCGGTCGAACTCCCGGCCGGGGCGCGGGTGGAGGTGCGGCGCGGCAAGACGCCGGTGCGGCTCGCCCGGCTGCACCGGGCGCCGTTCACCGACCGCCTGGTGGCCAAGTTCGCGCTGCCGGTGGCGGGTTGGCGGGGGCGTTCGGACACCCCGTGATGCGCGGGTGAGTTGACGGGGCGTCAGAGGCTGGCGGGCTCCGGGTCGGCGGTGGAGAACCGTTCGGCGCGGGCGAGTTCGGCGGCCTCGGCGACCCGGTCGAGCGCGTCGTCGACCCGGGCGGCGGGCAGCGTGAGCGGCAGCCGCAGGTGCTCCTCGAAGGCGCCGTCGACGCCGAACCGGGCGCCGGAGGCGATCCGCACGCCGACGCGTTCCCCGGCGCGGGCGAGCGCGGTGGCGGGGGTGCCGGGGGTGGCCACCCACAGGGCGAGGCCGCCGGGCGGCAGGGTGAACCGCCAGGCGGGGAAGCGCCGGGCCAGGGCGTGGGCGAACTCCTCCGCGGTCGACCGCAGTTGCTCGTGCCGGGCGGCGCGGACGGCGGGCAGGTGGTCGGTGAGCAGCCGGGCCGCGACCAGCTGGTCGAGGACGGGCGTGCCGAGGTCGTACAGCGCCCGGTCGGCAGCCAACTTCCGTACCAGGGAGGGCTGGGCGCGCAGCCAGCCGATCCGCAGGCCGGGCCAGAGCAGCTTGCCGGCCGAGCCGACGGTGATCACCTGCGCGTCGCGGTCGAGCGCGGCCAGCGGGCGGGGGAGCGCGGAGTCGGCGACGCCCCAGCCGAGTTCGGCGCAGGTCTCGTCGGCGATCACGGTGGTGCCGGCGGCCCTGGCGTGGGCGAGCAGGGCGCGGCGCTGGTCCTCGTCGATCAGCGCGCCGGTGGGGTTCTGGAAGTCGGGGACGGTGGAGGCCAGCTTCGGTGCGGCGCCGCGGAGCACCCGCTGCCACTGGGCGAGGTCCCAGCGGGTCGGGCCGCCGGCCGGGTCGGCGAACGGGACGGGCACCAGGCGGGCGCCGAGCCGGTCGAGGGCGCGCAGCGTGTTGGCGTAGCTGGGGGCCTCGACGGCGACCCGGTCGCCGCGGGTCAGCAGCGCCTGGTGGGCGAGGTGCAGGGCGCTCATCGCGCCGGTGGTGATCAGCACCTGCTCGGGGCCGGTGGGCAGGCCGCGTTCGGTGAAGCGGCGGGCGACGGCCTCGCGGAGCGCCGGCAGTCCGGTCGGGTAGTTGCCGTGCCCGCCGGTGTACGCCGGCAGTTGGGCGACGGCGTGCGCGGCGGCCTCGGCGAGCTGCGGCGGGGCGGTGGGCGCGGCCAGCCCCAGGTCGAGGAGGGCGCCGTGCTGGTCGGGGGGGACGGGGTGCAGGGCGTCGGCGGGCGGGCGGGTGCCTTCGGGCAGTGCCGTCCACGAGCCGGCGCCGCGCCGGGAGTGCAGGAAGCCGTCGGTGCGCAGCGCCTCGTAGGCGGCGGCGACGGTGGTGCGGGAGAGCCGCAGTTCGGCGGCGAGTTCGCGTTCGGCGGGCAGCCGGGTGCCGACCGGGAGGCGGCCGTCGGCGACCAGCCGGGAGACCTGGGCGGCGAGGGCGCGGTAGGCGGGGCGGCGGCCGTCCGACGGGGGGAGCTGGCGGGCCAGGGCGTGCGGAGTCAGCGTGCTGTGCCACTCGGCCATCGAAATCAGTCCACTCGGATCGGATTGGCCCTGTCGGGTCGCCTTTTGGACTGCCCATAGTGGCGTGCAGCGCCGATCGACGGCAAGCACAGCACGAGAAGAGGTCCACCTGATGGCGGTGTCCCTGCCCCTGTCCGCACCCCGTACCGACCTGCCCCGCCGCCTCGCCCAACTCGCCGCCGGACTGGTGCTCTACGGCGTCTCGATGGGCCTGATGCTGCGCGCCTCGCTCGGCGGCAACCCGTGGGACGTCTTCCACCAGGGCCTGGCCCGGCACCTGGGCCTGAGCGTCGGCACCTGGGTGACCGTGGTCGGCGCGCTGGTGCTGCTGCTGTGGATCCCGCTGCGGCAGAAGCCCGGCGTCGGCACCGTCGGCAACGTGCTGGTCCTCGGCGTCGCGATGGACGCCACGCTGTCCCTGCTGGCCCCGCCGCACGCGCTGGCCGTCCGGGTCCCGCTGCTGGCCGCGGGCATCGTGCTGAACGGCCTGGCCTCGGGCCTGTACATCGGCGCCCGGCTGGGCCCCGGCCCCCGGGACGGCCTGATGACCGGCCTGCACCGCCGCACCGGCCGCTCCGTGCGGCTGATCCGCACCGGCATCGAGTTGACCGTGCTGGCCGTCGGCATCGCCCTCGGCGGCACCTTCGGCCTCGGAACGGTCGCATACGCCCTGGCCATCGGCCCGCTGGTGCAGTTCTTCCTGCCGCGCCTCACGGTGCCCGACTCCGCGGCCCCCGCGACCGCCACTCAGGTGTGAAACGGGGGGCGGTCGTCGCAAAGCGACGGTGGAACCTCGTAAGGTCGTCTCCGTGTTGGACGAGATGCGGATACGGGATCTGGGCGTCATCGACGACGCCGTGGTCGAACTCGCCCCCGGCTTCACCGCCGTCACCGGCGAGACCGGCGCGGGCAAGACCATGGTGGTGACCAGCCTCGGGCTGCTGCTCGGCGGCCGGGCGGACCCGGCGCTGGTGCGCAACGGCTCCGAGCGGGCGGTCGTCGAGGGCAGGCTGGTCCTCGACCCCGAGTCGCCGGTGCTGGCCCGCGCCGTCGAGGCGGGCGCCGAACTCGACGACGGCGAACTGCTGATCAGCCGCACCGTCTCCGCCGAGGGCCGCTCCCGCGCGCACGTCGGCGGCCGCTCGGTGCCCGTCGGCCTGCTCGCCGAACTCGGCGAGGACCTGATCGCCGTGCACGGCCAGACCGACCAGCAGCGCCTGCTGCGCCCCTCCCGTCAGCGCGGCGCCCTCGACCGGTACGCCGGCGAGGCCGTCGCCGAGCCGCTGGCCCGCTACCGCGAGGTCTACCGCAGCCTGCGCGAGGTCTCCGCGACGCTGGAGGAGCTCACCACCCGGGCCCGCGAACGCGCCCAGGAGGCGGACCTGCTGCGCTTCGGCCTGGAGGAGATCGCCGCCGCCGAACCCGTCGCCGGGGAGGACGTCGAGCTCGCCGCCGAGGCCGAACGCCTCGGCCACGCCGACGCGCTGTCCTCCGCCGCGACGCTGGCGCACGCCGCGCTGGCCGGCGACCCCGCCGACCCGGAGGCCGTCGACGCGGGCACCCTGCTCGCCCAGTCCCGCCGCGCCGTCGACGCCGTGCGCCACCACGACGAGCGCCTGGCGGGCCTCGCCGACCGGCTCGGCGAGGTCGGCTACCTGCTCGCCGACGTGGCCGGCGACCTCGCCGGGTACGCCGACGACCTGGACGCCGACCCGGTGCGGCTGGCCGCCGTGGAGGACCGCCGCGCGGTCCTCGCCCACTTGGTGCGCAAGTACTCCGGCAGCGAGGGCACCCTCGCCGAGGTGATCGCCTGGGCCGAGGCCGGCTCGGTGCGCCTGCTCGAACTCGACGGCGACGACGAGCGGATCGACGAACTCGGCGCCCGCGAGACCGAACTGCGCGCCCAACTGGCCGACCTGGCCGCCGAGGTGTCGCAGGCCCGGCACGCCGCCGCCGACAAGTTCGCCGCCGCGGTCTCCACCGAACTCGCCGAACTCGCCATGCCGCACGCCCGGGTGACCTTCGCGATCAGCCAGGTCGACGACCTGTCCGGGATCGAGGTCGACGGCCGGACCGTCTCCTACGGCGCGCACGGCGTCGACGAGGTCGAGGTGCTGCTCGCCCCGCACCCCGGCGCGCAGCCCCGCCCGATCGCCAAGGGCGCCTCCGGCGGCGAGCTCTCCCGCGTCATGCTGGCCGTCGAGGTGGTGTTCGCCGGCGCCGACCCGGTGCCCACCTACCTGTTCGACGAGGTGGACGCCGGCGTCGGCGGCAAGGCCGCCGTCGAGATCGGCCGCCGGCTGGCCAAACTCGCCCGCAGCGCCCAGGTCGTGGTGGTCACCCACCTCCCGCAGGTCGCCGCGTTCGCCGACCGGCACCTGGTGGTGGAGAAGACCAACGACGGCACCGTCACCCGCAGCGGCGTCAAGACCCTCAGCGACGAGGAGCGGGTCCGCGAACTGTCCCGGATGCTCGCCGGGTTGGAGGACTCCGAGCTGGGCCGGGCGCACGCCGAGGAACTCCTGGAGTCGGCCCGCACCGCCCGCGCCCGCTGACCCGGCGGGGCCGACGCCGAGCACCACCGAGCAACACCGCTGCCGTCGCCCGGGCCCGATCGGCCCGGGGCGACGCGCCCGCCACCGCGGGCGACTGTCCAAGAGCCCGACCGACCTGGCATCGTGGCGACCGGACACCTGCTGACAACGAGTCGGAGCGAGACAGACGTGGACCATTCCGCCGCCCGGGCCGCCGCGGCCCCCCAGCTGCACGTGGTGCTCGTCCTGGCCGCCGCGACCGGCGGGATCGGCGCGCACGTGCGGTCCCTGACGCAGGGCCTGGTCGCCCACGGGGTGTCGGTGACGGTCTGCGCGCCCGAGGGCACCGACCGCCTGTTCGGGTTCTCCGCGGCGGGCGCCCGCCTGCACACCGTCGACATCACCCCGACCTCCGGCGCCCGCAGCGACGCCGTCGCGATCGGCGAGCTGCGCCGCGCCTTCACCGGCACCGACGTGGTGCACGCGCACGGCCTGCGGGCCGGCCTGCTTTCCGACCTGGCGCTGCGCACCGCCGGCCGCTTCCCCGGCATCCGCCCGGAGACGCCGCTGGTGGTCACCTCGCACCACGCGCTGCTCACCACCGGCCTGGACCGCCGTCTGCAGCGCCTGATGGAGCGCCGGGTGGTGCGGGCCGCCGACCTGGTCCTCGGCGCGTCCTCCGACCTGGTCGCCCGGGCCCGCGAACTCGGCGCCACCGACGCCCGGCTCGGCCCGGTCGCCGCCCCGCCGATGCCGCCCCGCACCCTGGACCGCGCCGAGGCCCGGGCCGCACTGCCCGGCGGTGACGACGGCCGCCCGTGGTGCTGGCGATCGGCCGCCTCGTCCAGCAGAAGTGCTTCGCGCTGCTGCTGGACGCCGTCCCGTACTTCACCCCGCCCGGAGCGGCCGCGCCCCGGGTGCTGCTGGCCGGCGACGGGCCCGAGCGCCAGGGCCTGCGCGAGCGGGTCGCGGCCGAACACCTGCCGGTCGAACTGCTCGGCTACCGCACCGACATCCCCGACCTGCTGGCCGCCGCCGACGCGGTGGTGCTCTCCTCCCGCTGGGAGGCCCGTTCGCTGGTCGCCCAGGAGGCGATGCGGGCCGGCGTGCCGGTGGTCGCCACCGCCGTCGGCGGGGTGCCCGAACTGGTCGGCGACGCCGCGGTGCTGGTCCCGTTCGCCGACCCGCGGGCGCTCGGGGGAGCGGTCCGCGAGCTGCTCGGCGACGAGCGGCGCCGCACCGAACTCGCCGCGGCGGGCCGCGCCCAGGCGGCCACCTGGCCGGACGAGGCCGCCACGGTCGCCCAGGTGCTCAGCATCTACGACGAACTGGTGCAGCGTCAGAACTGAGCGCCGCTCAGTTCGACAGGTTGAGCCCGCCCGCGGCGGTCAGCCGCAGCGCCGTGTCGATCAGCGGGACGTGGCTGAACGCCTGCGGGAAGTTGCCGACCTGGCGGCGGGCCCGCGGGTCCCACTCCTCGGCCAGCAGCCCCAGGTCGTTGCGGAGCGACAGCAGCCGCTCGAACAGCTCCCGGGCCTCGCCGACGCGCCCGATCATCGCCAGGTCGTCGGCCAGCCAGAACGAGCAGGCCAGGAACGCCCCCTCGTGCCCCGACAGCCCGTCGACGTTGTTGCCCTGCTCGTCGTGGGTCGGGTAGCGCAGCACGAACCCGTCCTCGGTGGCCAGTTCGCGCTGGATCGCCTCGATGGTGCCGATGACCCGCTTGTCGTCCGGCGGCAGGAACCCGACCTGCGGGATCAGCAGCAGCGAGGCGTCCAGCTCCTTGCCGCCGTAGTACTGGGTGAAGGTGTTGCGCTGCTCGTCGTAGCCGCGGGCGCACACGTCGGCGTGGATCTCGGCGCGCAGCTTCGTCCAGCGCTCGACCAGGCCGGGCGGCTGCTCCTCGGCCTGCGCCAGCAGCTTGAGGGTGCGGTCGACGGCGACCCAGGCCATCACCTTGGAGTGCACGAAGTGCCGGCGCGGCCCGCGGACCTCCCAGATGCCCTCGTCCGGGTTGCGCCAGTGGTCCTCCAGGTACTCGATCAGGCGCAGCTGCAGCTGGTGGGCGTGGTCGTGCCGGGACAACCCGGACATGGTGGCCAGGTGCAGGGCCTCGACGACCTCGCCGTACACGTCGAGCTGGAGCTGCCCGGCGGCGCCGTTGCCGACCCGGACCGGGCGGGAGCCCTCGTAGCCGGGCAGCCAGTCGAGTTCGGACTCGGTGAGCTCGCGCTCCCCGGCGATGCCGTACATGATCTGCAGGTTCTCCGGGTCGCCGGCCACCGCGCGCAGCAGCCACTCGCGCCAGGCCCGGGCCTCCTCGCGGTAGCCGGTGCGCAGCAGCGAGGACAGCGTGATCGCGGCGTCCCGGAGCCAGGTGTACCGGTAGTCCCAGTTGCGCATCCCGCCGAGGTCCTCGGGCAGCGAGGTGGTGGGGGCGGCGACGATGCCGCCGGTGGGGGCGTAGGTGAGCGCCTTCAGGGTGATCAGCGAGCGGACCACGGCCTCCCGGTAGGGGCCCTGGTAGGTGCACTGGTCGACCCAGTCGCGCCAGAACCGCTCGGTGGAGGCCAGCGCGCCCTCGGCGTCCGGCGGCGCGGGCGCCGGCTCGTGGGAGGCCTTCCAGGTCAGGCCGAAGGCGATCCGCTCGCCCGCGGAGACGGTGAAGTCGGCGTACGTGGTCAGGTCGCGCCCGTAGGTCTCGGCCCGGCCGTCCAGCCACACCGAGTCGGGGCCGGCGACGGCGACGGTGCGCTGGCCGACCTCGGGGTGCTCGACCCGGTGCACCCAGGGCACGATCCGGCCGTAGCTGAAGCGCATCCGCACCGCCGAACGCATCCGGACGGTGCCTTCCAGGCCCTCCACGATCCGGATCATCTGCGGCACGTCGGGCGTGCCGAGCAGGTGGCGGGGCGGCATGAAGTCGATCACCCGGACGGTGCCGTCCTGGGTGTCCCACTCCTGCTCCAGGATCAGCGAGTCGCCGCGGTAGCGGCGCCGGTCGCAGGGCACGGCGGGCGCGGCGGCGGTGACCGGCGGGACGCGCAGCTCGCCGGTGTCCAGCAGCGCCGAGCTGGGCTGCGGCGCGACCGGCCGGTCCTCGACCGGGACGGCCGGCCCGATCCGCCAGAAACCGTGCTCGTCGGTGCCGAGCAGCCCGGCGAACACCGCGGGCGAGTCGAACCTGGGCAGGCACAGCCAGTCGACCGCGCCGTCCCGGCTGACCAGGGCGGCGGTCTGCATGTCCCCGATGAGCGCGTAGTCCTCGATGCGACCGGCCATTGTTCTCCGTTCCAGCGTGCCCCCGCGGCGGCGGAGCGCACGGGTCTGGCGAGGATGTCGACGTTTGAGCAGAATACGTTGATTCGGGTGGTTCGGCCGCCGCCACGCGCCCCCGCGCCGCTCCTCCACCACCCCTGCACAGGCCGCCCGAGCAGCCCCGATGCGCCGTCCGGCCGATTCGTCCAGGAACCGTGTACCCGGACGCGGGCGAGCACTCGCCGGGGCACTGATACGCTGGTATCCCGTGGAACTGGTGGGAACGAGGGCCGGGAGCCCCTCCACCGGCGTCACCCTCCGACACGCGACCCACGGGAGCCCCCTCTTGGCACAGCCCCATTCCGGCAAGTCGGCCAGCGGCCGCGCCGTGACGACCAAGCACCTCTTCGTCACCGGGGGTGTCGCCTCTTCGCTCGGCAAGGGCCTCACCGCCTCCAGCCTCGGCGCCCTGCTCAAGGCCCGCGGGCTGCGGGTGACCATGCAGAAGCTGGACCCGTACCTCAACGTGGACCCGGGCACCATGAACCCGTTCCAGCACGGTGAGGTCTTCGTCACCGACGACGGCGCCGAGACCGACCTCGACATCGGCCACTACGAGCGCTTCCTCGACACCAACCTGCACGGGTCGGCGAACGTCACCACCGGCCAGGTGTACTCGACCGTGATCGCCAAGGAGCGGCGCGGCGAGTACCTCGGTGACACCGTCCAGGTCATCCCGCACATCACCAACGAGATCAAGTCCCGGATCCGCCGGATGGCGACCGAGGACGTCGACGTGGTCATCACCGAGGTCGGCGGCACCGTCGGCGACATCGAGTCGCTGCCGTTCCTGGAGGCGGTCCGCCAGGTCCGCCACGAGGTCGGCCGCGACAACGTGTTCTTCGTGCACGTCTCGCTGCTGCCGTACATCGGCCCGTCCGGCGAGCTGAAGACCAAGCCCACCCAGCACTCGGTGGCCGCGCTGCGCAACATCGGCATCCAGCCCGACGCGATCGTGCTGCGCGCCGACCGCGAGGTTCCGCAGGCCATCAAGCGCAAGATCTCGCTGATGTGCGACGTCGACGAGGAGGCCGTGGTCGCCGCGATCGACGCCAAGTCGATCTACGACATCCCCAAGGTGCTGCACGGCGAGGGCCTGGACGCCTACGTGGTGCGCCGCCTGGACCTGCCGTTCCGCGACGTCGACTGGACGGTCTGGGACGACCTGCTGCGCCGCGTCCACGAGCCGCAGCACGAGGTCAAGGTCGCGCTGGTCGGCAAGTACATCGACCTGCCGGACGCCTACCTGTCCGTCACCGAGGCGCTGCGGGCCGGCGGTTTCGCCAACAACGCCCGGGTGCAGATCAAGTGGGTCACCTCGGACGACTGCGAGACCCCGAGGGCGCGCAGGAGCAGCTCGGCGACGTCGACGCGATCTGCATCCCCGGCGGCTTCGGCGACCGCGGTGTGGACGGCAAGGTCGCCGCCATCACCTACGGCCGCGAGAACCGGATCCCGCTGCTCGGCCTCTGCCTGGGCCTGCAGTGCGTGGTCATCGAGGCCGCCCGCAACCTGGCCGGCCTGCCCGAGGCGAACTCCACCGAGTTCGACCCGACCGCCAAGTACCCCGTCATCTCGACCATGGCCGAGCAGCTCGCCATCGTCGACGGCAAGGGCGACCTGGGCGGCACCATGCGACTGGGCCTGTACCCGGCGAAGCTCGCCGAGGGCTCCGTCGTGCGCGAGGTCTACGGCGGCGAGCAGTACGTCGAGGAGCGCCACCGCCACCGCTACGAGGTCAACAACGCCTACCGCGCCGACCTGGAGAAGACCGGCCTGCAGTTCTCCGGCCTGTCCCCGAAGGGCGACCTGGTCGAGTACGTCGAGTACCCGCGCGAGGTGCACCCCTACCTGGTCGCCACCCAGGCGCACCCCGAGCTGAAGTCCCGCCCGACCCGCCCGCACCCGCTGTTCGCGGGCCTGGTCGCGGCGGCAATCGACCGCAAGGTCGGCTGACGGCCCGTCGGACCGCCGTGAAGCCGCCCTCCCGGGAGCATTCGCTCCCGGGAGGGCGGCTTCGTCGTGTCGGGGGAGGGTCGTCCGGTAGATTGTGTCTATCTGACGAGAAGGGGTGTGGTGGCTGTGGCCGGGATTCGTGACGCCGCGGAGCAGTGGGAGGTCCGGGACGGGCGGACGCCGTTCGAAGGGAAGGTGACCGGCGTCCGCAGCGAGCAGGTGCGGATGCCCGACGGGAGCTGGGCCCAGCGCGACTACCAGCTCCACCCCGGGTCCGTCGCGGTGCTCGCCGTGGACGACGCCGGACGGGTGCTGACCCTGCGCCAGTACCGGCACCCGGTGCGCCACCGCCTCTGGGAGCTGCCCGCCGGGCTGCTCGACGTGCCCGGCGAGAACCCGCTGCACGCGGCTCAGCGGGAGCTCTTCGAGGAGGCCCACTGCAAGGCCGGGCAGTGGCGCGTCCTGGTCGACTTCTTCACCTCGCCCGGCGGCAGCGACGAGGCCGTCCGGCTGTTCCTGGCGACCGGCCTCTCCGAGGCCGACGGCGAGAAGTACGCCGCGCACGGTGAGGAACTGGAGCTGGAGGCCGCCTGGGTCCCGCTCGACGAGCTGGTCGACCTGGTCCTGGCCGGCGAACTCCACAACCCCACCCTGGTCACCGGCACCCTCGCCCTGCACGCCGCCCGCACCCGCGACGCCCTCGACACCCTCCGCCCCGCCGACGCCCCCTGGCCCGCCCGCCCGTTCTGAGACGAACGCCCGTGTCGTCGCAGGCCCCCGCTGGGCCGACCCGGTGATTCGGCGGCTGGTCATACCGGGGCGTCTCGGCTGGGCGGGGTGCTCGAACTACGCTTCGCGGACAGGGTTCGGGTTCGCTGGGCGACGGGTCGGGAGTGGCACGGGTGGCGAGGAAGACGGCGGCGGTGGCCGAGGCGGCCGGGACCTTCGACGCGCTGCCGGTGGGGGCCCGGCCGTTCGCGGGTCGGGGGGCGGAGCTGGCGGCGCTCACGGTCGCGGCGGGCCGGCCCGCGGAGGGCCGCGGACGGCTGCTGGTACTGGCCGGGCGGCCCGGCTCGGGCCGCACCGCGCTCGCGGTGCAGTGGGCCCGCACCGTGGCGGCCGACCACCCGGACGGGCTGCTGTACGCCCGGCTGTCCGCGCCGGACGGCACCCGGGTCGGTCCCGGGCGGGCCGCCCGGATGCTGCTGGACCAGCTCGGCGAGGTCCCGGGCGCGGCGCTGCTGCCGGGCGGCACCGAGGAGGACCCGGCGTGCGAGGCCCTGCGGGAGGTGCTGGCGGCCCGCCGGGCGCTGGTGCTGCTGGACGACGTCCGGGACGCCGGACAGGTGTGGCCGCTGCTCGCGGAGAAGACGGACTCGCTGCTGCTGGCAACCACCTCGGGGCCGCTGATGGGCATCGAGGGCATCGACCCGGTGATCCTCGGCGGGATGGAGCACCGCGCGGCGGTCGACCTGCTGGGCGAGCTGGTCGGCGGGACCAGGATCTCCTGCGACCCGGTGGGCGCCGCCGACCTGGCGGAGGCGTGCGCCAACCGCCCGGCCGCGCTGCGCCTGGCGGCGGGCTGGCTGCGCAGCGAGCCCCGGCTGGCCGTCACCGAGGCCGCGAGCCGGCTGCGCCCCGCCCCGGCGGAGGGGGCCGAGAAGGCGGGAAAGGCCGAGCAGGCAGGCAGGGCCGAGCAGGCAGGCAGGGCCGAGCAGGCAGGCAGGGCCGAGCAGGCAGGCAGGGCCGAGCAGGTCGGCAGGGCCGAGCAGGCAGGCAGGGCCGAGCAGGCAGGCAGGGCCGAGCAGGCAGGCAGGGCCGAGCAGGTCGGCAGGGCCGAGCAGGTCGGCAGGGCCGAGCAGGCGGGCGAGGCCGAGCGGGCGGAGCGGCGGGCGAAGGGCGGTGCGCAGGCTGCTGATCCCGCGCCCGAGACGGTGCCGGTGGTGGAGGGCGATCCGCTGCGCGCGGCGTTCGAGCTGGCGTACCGGCGGCTGCCGGCGGCGCGGGCGCGGCTGCTGCGGCTGTGCACGCTGGCGCCCGGGCAGCAGGTCGACCTGCGGACGGCGTCCGCGCTGGTCGGCTGCCCCGCGCCGGAGGCCGGCGCCTCCTTGACGGCGCTGGCCGAGCTGGAGCTGCTGGAGCGCGAGTCGGCCGCCGCGGACGGCACCGAGCGCTTCCGGGTGCCGGGGCGGCTGTACGGGCGGCTGGTGGAGCTGCGCGGCGAGCTGGACCGGCCGTCCGAGGTGGAGCTGGCCCGGGCGCGGCTGCTGGAGCGGCTGGTGCGGCTGGTGGATTCGGCGCGGCTGCTGCTCGACCCGGCGGCCGGGCCGAACCCGGACCCGCTGCCCGGGCCGCTGCGGCTGCGCAGCGCGGCACAGGCCGGCGGCTGGCTGCTGGGGGAGCGCGAGCAGCTGCTCGCGGCGGTGGCGGACGCGGTCGGGCAGGGCGACCTGGACGGTTCGGCGGGCCGGCTGGTGGCCGCGCTGCTGCGGGCGCTGCCGCTGACCGGCGAGGCCGCGCCCGCGGACCTGCACGCGCTGCACGAGTCGGTGCTGAAGGTCGCCGAGCGGCAGGGAGCGCCGCGCCGGGCGGCCGCCGCGCTGCTGAACCTGGGCGACCTGCAGGCCGCGGCGGGGCGGTGGGAGCAGGCGGGGGAGCGCTACCGGCAGGCGGTCGACCTGGCCCGGGGGGCGGGCGACGAGGCGGGCTGCGCCCGCGCGCTGGAGGGTGTGGGCCACGGACACCGGGCGCTCGGCGATCCGCTGCGCGCCGCCGACGCGTACGGCCGGGCGCTGGTGCTGCGGCAGGCGCTCGGGGACCAGCCGGCCGAGGCGCGGCTGCTGGTGCGGGTGGCGGAGGCGCACACCGCGCTGCGGCGGTTCGAGGAGGCCCTGCGGGAGTACCGGTCGGCGGCGGCGGTGCTGCGCAGGATCGGCGACGGCCGGGGCGAACAGGAGGTCGCGGCGCTGATGACGCGGCTTCAGCGGCACCTGGGCCAGGAGGGGGCTTCGACCGCTTTCGGAGTAGTGTCTTAAGTGCGGAGTTCGCCCCGCAATGTGGCCTCCGGAAGCGTGCAAGCCTACGAACCTGCCAATGAGTCGAGATGATTTAGTCACTTTGGAAGGCTGACACCTCGCCTGGGCTTCATTACACTCGAACTCAGTCGCGCATAGATCTATGCACCGGATGCTCCGTTGTGCCCGCGTGCGCGCCGCCCGCCGGTCTTCCCCGGTCGGACTCCCCATGGCAAGAGGACGTGTTAGCCGTGAAGGTCGGCATCCCCCGCGAGGTCAAGAACCACGAGTACCGCGTGGCCATCACGCCCGCCGGCGTGCATGAGCTGGTCCGCAACGGACATGAGGTCGTCATCGAGGACAACGCCGGTCTCGGCTCCTCGATCCCCAACGAGGAGTACGTCGCCGCCGGTGCGACGATCCTCCCCACCGCCGACGAGGTGTGGGCCGCGGCCGACATGATCCTCAAGGTGAAGGAGCCCATCGCGCAGGAGTACCACCGCCTGCGCAAGGGCCAGACCCTCTTCACCTACCTGCACCTGGCCGCCGACCGGGCCGGCACCGACGCGCTGGTCGCCTCGGGCACCACCGCCATCGCGTACGAGACGGTGCAGCTGCCCAACGGCGCGCTGCCGCTGCTCGCCCCGATGTCCGAGGTCGCGGGCCGGCTGGCCCCGCAGGTCGGCTCCTACCACCTGATGCGTCCGGCCGGCGGCCGCGGCGTGCTGCCCGGCGGCGTGCCCGGCACCCACCCGGCGAAGGCGGTCGTCATCGGCGGCGGCGTCTCCGGCTGGCACGCGGCCACCATCGCCATCGGCATGGGCTACGACGTGACCCTGCTGGACCGCGACATCAACAAGCTGCGCGAGGCCGACAAGATCTTCGGCAACAAGATCAAGGCGATCGTCTCCAACTCCTTCGAGCTGGAGAAGGCCGTGATCGAGGCCGACCTGGTGATCGGCGCCGTGCTGATCCCGGGCGCCAAGGCCCCCAAGCTGGTCACCAACGAGCTGGTCTCCCGGATGAAGCCGGGCTCCGTGCTCGTCGACATCGCCATCGACCAGGGCGGCTGCTTCGAGGACTCGCACCCGACCACGCACGCCGAGCCGACCTTCGAGGTCCACAACTCGGTCTTCTACTGCGTGGCCAACATGCCGGGCGCCGTCCCGAACACCTCCACCTACGCGCTCACCAACGCCACCCTGCCGTACGTGGTGGAGCTGGCGAACCGCGGGTGGAAGGAGGCGCTGCGCCGCGACGCCGCGCTCGCCAAGGGTCTGAACGTGCACGAGGGCCAGATCACCTTCCCGGCGGTCGCCGAGGCGTTCGGCCTGGAGTCGGTCTCCCTGGAGAGCGTGCTCGCCTGACACCCCCTCACGTGCTGTCGCCCCCGGCCGTCGTTCCGCGTCGCGCCGGGGGCTTCGGCATGCCCTGCGCGGGTACGGGGGAGAAGCGAGGACGACGGGGCGGTGTCCACGGGCGGTCAATTCCGATGCGGTTTGTCACCCGCTCTGTCGACAAGGACACCTGACGGGCCCTCATGGCCCGTCGCCCGCGCGGAAACGTTAGGGTCATCTCTTGACACGGGGTGGGTGACAGGCCGACACATGCGGCCCACTACCGTGGATTGTGTTGCTGCGAATGCCCGAAACGGCCTAGAGTCGCAAACCGTTGGCATGCTGCCACGCTGACGAATCGACATAGAGTCCTGGACGTCCAAGGAGGTAAGACGACTTGTGAATGAGTCGACATTTGCTCCCGGGGGTGGTCAGCCAGGACTGGCGGAGCTCTCCGCCGGGCAGCCGAACGAGGAAGCCCGGCAGGCCACGGTGGGCGCGCAGGAGGTCGGCTCGGTCGCGGTCCGCACCTTCGAGGCCCGCCAGAGCGCGGCGGCAGCCGCCACCGACTACGACGCCGACTTCGCGGCCTACGGACTGGCCTACAACGAGCTCGGCTACGGGCCCTACGACGACCCGGACGCCGAGTACGAGCCCGACCCGGAGTACGCCGCCACCCTGGCCCCCGACGCGGCCCGCCAGCGCCGCGAGCGGGTCGGACCGACCGGCCGCCCGCTGCCGTACTTCCCGATCCCCGCGCCGCTCGCCGAGCACGGCCCCGCGCAGATCATCGCGATGTGCAACCAGAAGGGCGGCGTCGGCAAGACCACCTCCACCATCAACCTGGGCGCGGCGCTCGCCGAGTACGGCCGCCGGGTGCTGCTGGTGGACTTCGACCCGCAGGGCGCGCTCTCGGTCGGCCTCGGCGTCAACCCGATGGAACTCGACGTCACCGTCTACAACCTGCTGATGGAGCGGGGCCTGACGGCCGATGAGGTCCTGCTGAAGACCGCCATCCCCGGCATGGACCTGCTGCCGTCCAACATCGACCTGTCGGCCGCCGAGGTGCAGCTGGTCAGCGAGGTCGCCCGCGAGTCGGCGCTGGCCCGCGCGCTCAAGCCGCTGCTGCCCGACTACGACTACGTCATCATCGACTGCCAGCCCTCGCTGGGCCTGCTGACGGTCAATGCCCTGACGGCCGCTCACAGCGTCATCGTGCCGCTGGAGTGCGAGTTCTTCGCGCTGCGCGGCGTCGCGCTGCTCACCGAGACCATCGAGAAGGTCTGCGAGCGGCTCAACCCCGACCTGCGCCTGGACGGCATCCTCGCCACCATGTACGACTCCCGCACGGTGCACTCGCGCGAGGTCCTCGCCCGGGTCGTCGAGGCGTTCGGCGAGCACGTCTTCCACACCGTCATCGGACGGACCGTCAGGTTCCCGGAGACCACGGTCGCCGGCGAGCCGATCACCACGTACGCCACCAACTCGGTCGGCGCGGCCGCCTACCGCCAGCTGGCCAGGGAGGTGCTCGACCGGTGCCGCCCCGCCGAGTGAGCCTCCCGGGGGCCGACGAACTGTTCCGGGCAACCGGCGGAATGGCCCTGTCGCCCTCGCTCGCGCGCAACGGCAACGGCTCCCCGAACAGCCCGGCGGGGCAGGAGCCGCCCAAGGCGGGCGAGGCGCCCGCGCCCGCCCGCACCGCCGACGTCCCGGCCGCCAGGCCGGAAGCCGCCCCGGCGGCCGCTGCGGGGCGCGCGGAGGACCCCGCAGAGGCAGCCAGACGGGCGGCCCCGGCCACGGTGCGGGGACGCGGACGGGCCCGCCGCCCGTCCGGGCGGGAACGGCACGACGAGAAGATCACCGTGTACGTGTCCGCCGAGGAACTGATGGACCTGGAACACGCCCGCCTGGTGCTGCGCGGCGAACACGGCCTGGCCGTCGACCGCGGCCGGGTGGTCCGCGAGGCGATCTCGGTCGTCCTGGCCGACCTGGAGCAGCGCGGCGAGGCCTCGATCCTGGTGCGGCGGCTCCGCGGGCGCTGACCCCCGGTCTGCCACAATGGGACGTTATGGCGTTCCAGGTCCGGTTGGAGAACTTCGAGGGGCCGTTCGACCTGCTGCTCGGACTGATCGCCAAGCACAAGCTGGACGTCACCGAGGTGGCGCTGTCCAAGGTCACGGACGAGTTCGTCGCGCACATCCGGGCGATGGGACCGGAGTGGGACCTGGACGCGGCCACCGAGTTCCTGGTGGTGGCGGCGACGCTGCTGGACCTGAAGGCGGCCCGGCTGCTGCCGGCCGCGGAGGTCGAGGACGAGGAGGATCTGGCGCTGCTGGAGGCGCGCGACCTGCTGTTCGCGCGACTGCTGCAGTACCGGGCGTACAAGCAGGTGGCGAACCTGTTCGCGGAGCGGTGGGCGGCGGAGTCGCTGCGCCGGCCGCGGACGGTGGGACTGGAGCCGCACCACGCGCAGCTGCTGCCCGAGGTGGTGCTGTCGATCGGGCCGGAGCGGTTCGCGCAGCTCGCCGCGAAGGCGTTCGCGCCGAAGCCGAAGCCCGCGGTGTACGTCGACCACATCCACATGCCGCCGGTGAGCGTGCGGGAGCAGGCCGCGCTGGTCGTCGAGCGGCTGAGCGCGCTCGGCGAGGCGACGTTCGGACGGCTGGTCGCGGACGCCGAGAACACCCTGGTGGTAGTGGCCAGGTTCCTGGCGCTGCTGGAGCTGTACCGCGAGAAGGCGCTGGCGTTCGAGCAGCCGCAGGCCCTGGAGGAGCTGCTGGTGCGCTGGGTCGCCGAGACCGATCGGACGGTCGAGGTGACCGACGAGTTCGACCGCCCGGCGGGCGGCGGCGAGGAAGGCGGAACGCGATGACGGAACGGCAGCCGCGCCGGTCGCTCGGCCTGCCCGGGGCGCCCCGGCCGCACGAGTGGCAGGAATCGGCGTACCCGGAGGACGAGGAGCGCCCCGAGCCGGTGGAGCGCGTCCTCGCGCTGCCCGACGCCGAACCGGAGCAACCGGACGAGCCCGAGGGCCCGTTCGGGGTGCCGCTGCGGGCCGCCCTGGAGTCGGTGCTGATGGTGGCCGACGAACCGGTCGCGGAAGCCCACCTGGCCCACGTGCTGGAGTGGCCGAAAGACGAAGTGGCGCTCGTCCTGCGCCAGTTGGCGGCCGAATACACCGCCCAGGGGCGCGGTTTCGAGCTGCGGCTGGTGGCCGGCGGCTGGCGTTTCTACAGCCGCGCGGAGTGCTCCGCGGCGGTCGACCGGTTCGTGCTGGACGGACAACAGGCCAGGTTGACGCAGGCGGCGCTGGAGACGCTGGCGGTGGTCGCGTACCGGCAGCCGGTGTCGCGCGGGCGGGTTTCCGCGGTCCGTGGTGTGAACTGCGACGGCGTGATGCGTACCCTGGTACAGCGAGGACTGGTCGAAGAAGCCGGCACCGAGCCCGAAACCGGAGCGATCCTGTATCGGACGACGAACTACTTCCTGGAACGGATGGGGCTGCGCGGCCTGGACGAGCTGCCGGAGCTCGCGCCCTTCCTGCCCGAGGTCGACGACGTGGAAGCGGAGTCCCTGGAGGGCATGATGATCGCGCAGGCGGTCGCCGCCGCACAGGAGGGGCCGAGGCCGAACCAGGCCGACCAGACGGAAAACGACGTACGGACATTTTGATGCGTAGCAGTGGTGGCAACGGCAGGAACAGCGGCGGCCAGGGCCGGGGCGGACAGGGCGGCCGAGGCGGTCAGCAGGGCGGGGGCCGGGGCGGATCGTCGTCCTACGGCGGCGGCAGCGGCGGCAGCCGCGGCGGGCAGTCCTCGCGCGGCGGCTCGGGCTCGTACGGCGGCAGCGGCGGCGGCAGCCGCGGCGGGTCGGGATCGGGCGGCTCGTACGGCGGGCAGCGCGGCGGCAGCGGTGGCGGCGAGCGGCGCGAGGAGCGCCGCTTCCCGGACCGTCCGCTGCGCCCGGAGGAGCGCAAGTACGACCGTCCCGAGTTCGGCGGCGGCCCGAACGCGACGCCCGGCCGCGGCGCGTACGGCACCCGCAAGCCGGCGCCGGCCCCCCGGCCGCGCCGGGACGGGCAGGGCGCGCCCGGCGACCCGCGGCGCCAGCCGCAGCGCTCCCGGGAGCTGCAGGGCCGGATCGAGGACCGGGTGCTCGCCCGCCACGAGGGCCCCGGCAAGGAGGTCGGCGAGGACGGCGAGCGCCTGCAGAAGGTGCTGGCGCGGGCCGGCATGGGCAGCCGCCGGGCCTGCGAGGAGCTGATCGCGCAGGGCCGGGTCGAGGTCAACGGCCAGCCGGTGCTGGAGCAGGGCCGCCGGGTCGACCCGATGAACGACGAGATCAAGGTCGACGGCCTGACCGTCGCCACCCAGTCGTACCTGTTCTTCGCGCTCAACAAGCCGGCCGGCGTGGTCTCCACCATGGAGGACCCCGAGGGCCGGCAGTGCCTCGGCGACTACGTGACCAACCGGGAGACCCGGCTGTTCCACGTCGGCCGCCTGGACACCGAGACCGAGGGCATCATCCTGCTCACCAACCACGGCGAGCTGGCGCACCGCCTCACCCACCCCCGGTACGGCGTCACCAAGACGTACCTGGCGGCCATCCAGGGCCCGCTGCCGCGCGACCTCGGCAAGACCCTCGCCAAGGGCGTGGAGCTGGAGGACGGCTGGGCCCGCGCCGACAGCTTCAAGGTGGTCTCCAACCTCGGCAAGAACTACCTGGTCGAGGTGACCCTGCACGAGGGCCGCAAGCACATCGTGCGCCGCCTGCTCGCCGAGGTCGGATTCCCGGTCGACAAGCTGGTCCGCACCGCGTTCGGCCCGATCTCGCTGGGCGACCAGAAGTCCGGCTGGCTGCGCCGCCTGACCAACCCCGAGGTCGGCACCCTGATGCGCGAGGTCGGCCTGTAGCACCGGCCGCCGAGGGCCCGTCCGCACCGGCGGACGGGCTCTCGGCGTGTTCGTACCGGCACTTTGCCGGGTCTTGACATGTGAGGCGCACCGCACGGCCTTGCTATCGTCCGGCCCGGTGGCAGAAGATTGCCACCGAAGTTCGCCCCGGCGCGTGGCGGAAGTGCGCCACCGCGTCAGGCCACCGGGCGGCGGGGGAAGGAACCACCACCATGCTCGACGCATTCGCAGTGCTGGGCCTCGGCCGTCCCGACGGCCAGGTGTACGCCGCACTGGTCGTCGCACCGCAGTCGACCGCGCAGGAGCTCGCCGAGCACTGCGGCCTGACCCTGGAGCAGTGCCGCGCGGCCCTGGACCGGCTCGCCGACCAGGGCATGGCCACCCGCGCCCCGGTCGACCGGGAGCGCTACCTGTCGGTCGCCCCCGACGTCGCGATCGGCACCCTGATCGGCCACCGCGAGGCCGAGCTGCGCTCCGCCCGCGCCGAGATGCACCGGCTGATGGACGCCTTCCGGGAGGCGTCGCGGTACACCGATCCGGCGCACTCCGTGGAGGTGCTCACCGGGGGCGAGGCCATCGCCCAGCGCCTGGAGCACCTGATCGAGACCAGCCAGTACCAGATCCGCGGCTTCGACTGCCCGCCGTACGTGCAGGACCCGACCGTCCAGCAGCCCCGGCAGCGGGCCAAGCTCAAGGCCGGGGTGCGGATCCGCACCGTCTTCGACAAGGAGGCGATCGCCTGGCCCGGACGGCTGGAGCAGGAGATCCTCACCGGCGTCGAGGACGGCGAGGAGGCCCGGGTCCGGCCGGTGCTGCCGATGAAGATGATGATGGCCGACGACAAGATGGCGATCATCCCGATCAGCGTCGGCGACAGCGTGCTGGACGCCGCCTACGTCATCCACCCGTCCGCGCTGCTGCAGGCCCTGGACGCGCTGTTCGAGGCTGAGTGGGAGCGCGCCGTGCCGCTGCAGACGGTGCTCGGCGACGGCGAGGGCCCCGGTCCCGACTCCGACCACCTGAAACTGCTCGGCCTGCTCGCGGCCGGGCTCACCGACGAGTCGATCGCCCGCTCGCTGGGCTGGAGCGCCCGCACCACCCAGCGCCGCCTGCAGGGCCTGATGCGCGAGCTCGGGGCCACCACCCGGTTCCAGGCCGGGATGGCGGCCCGCGAGCGCGGCTGGCTCTGACCGGCCGACCGGACTCCGACCGAGGGGCCGCTCCGACGGGCCCTGACGGGCCGTCAACGGCCCCTGCGGGCCCCCGTCAGCTCCAGGGCAGCAGGGCGGACCAGCGCCCGTCCTGGCCGCGCTGCAGCCGCTCCAGGCCCACCACGGCCGTGCGGTTCAGCCGCCCGTAGACGTGCGGGAACAGCACGCCGTCCGCGACGCCCGGCGGCGGACCGCCGGTCGCCGCCTCCCACTTCACCATCGGCTCCACCAGCCGCTCCTCGATCAGCAGCGCCATCAGCGGATCCGGGGTGTCCCGGAAGAACAGGTTGGCCACCGCCAGCACCGTGGCCTCGTCCGGCGAGCAGTGCAGGAAGCCGTCGGTCAGCAGCGAGGCGGCGGTGTACGGCCGGCCCGGGTCGCGCAGCCAGTCGTCCAGCGGAGCGAGGTGGTAGATCATGCCTCCTTTTGTACCGGAGCCGGTGCGCCGAAGGGGCGGTTCACAGGCCCGCGACCTTCGCCGTCGCCGCGATCTCGTACACCAGCGTCAGCGTCCGCCGGCCGCCCGGCGGCAGCGGCACCTCCCAGCGGGCGATGCCCTCGGCGTCCAGCTCCTCCGGCGGCGGCGAGCAGCGCTCCTTGCGCAGCCGCACCTCCACCGCCGACACCTCCGACACCGGGATCCGCTCCCGGACCGTCACCACCCGCTCCGCCACGTCGCCCGGCGCGGAGAACCGCGACAGGTGCAGCCGCACCGTCCGCGTCACCAGGGTGCGCTGACCGCCCAGGCCCGCGCCCTCCCGGCGCTCCTCCGCGTCCCGCACCACCCGCAGCCCGTCCGCGGAGCCGAACGCCAGCCGCACCGGCGCTCCCGCCGCCGCGAACTCCAGCGCGCCCCGGCCGACATGGCCCGAACCCCGGACCAGGTCCACCGGGCCCGCCAGCAGTGCGTGCCCCGAGGCGTTGCGGAACGACACCACCTCCGTCACCGCGTCCGACAGCTCCGGCGCCGCCGCGAACTCGCTGCGCGCCGGCGTCTCGAACACGCTCACCGGCACCCGGTGCGCCCGCCCGTCCGACGGCACCGACACCGGGCCGTCCGCGCGCAGCACCCGCACCTCGCCGCCGTCGTCCACCCCCGGCAGGCCCGGCTCCAGCGGGCCCGCCTCGGCGATCGCCTGCTCGCGCAGCTCCACCTCGACGGTCTTCTTCTCCTGCGCGGACCGCTCGCGCAGCACCAGCCGGTCCTCGGCCAGCGCCGGCGGCTCGCCCGCCAGTGCGGACCGCGCCGTGGAGAGCGTCAGCCGCACCCCCGACCAGTCCTCGCCGGTGCGCTGCCACACCACCGCCCCGGTCTCCAGCCGCAGCGCCCCGCCCACCAGCTCCGCCCGGTACGCCGGACGCCACAGCGCACACGCCGTCAGATGCCCCACCCGGGCCAGGAAACGGCCCGGCGCGGCGCACTCCACCGACAGCTCGACGAACGCCAGCAGCTCGGCCGGCTCCTCCTCGGCCCGGGCCAGCGCCTCCTCCGCGGCCGCCAGGTCCGCCGCCAGCTCCACCGAGCGCAGCCGGGAGGCCCGCAGCTGCTCGCCGTACGACTCCCGTTCGGCGTCCACCCGGTCCAGCTCGCGGGTCCACCTGGCCTGCTCCAGCTCGCCGAGGGCCGCGCCCTCGCCGATCTCCCGCAGCAGGTCCGCCGCCAGCTGCCCCAGCAGCGCCAGCCGGGCCTGCAGCCGCTCCTGGCGGCGCTGCTCCGCCAGGTGGTCCCGCTCCAGCTCGTGCACCCGGCGGCGCAGCGCCGAATCGTCCGGACCGGGCGGGACCGGCGCCGGCGGGCGCCAGGACCGCACCAGGCGCACGTCCAGCACCTTGCCGGCCGCGGCCGGCGCACCGTCCTCGTCCAGCAGCGCGGCATGCAGCGAACGGTCCACCGCCAGTGCCGACACCGGGCCCAGCCGCAGCCGGTGCACGCCCGCCGCCAGCTCCACCGCCGCGGTCCGCTCCACCTGTGCCCGGTCCTCCAGACAGGTGACCGCGGTGACCGGCAGGGGGAAAGTCTCGTCGTTCACGCTCAGCTCCTCCGGTTCCCGCCGACCACGGCCTTGCCGGCCGGGATACGGATCACATAACCCCCGGTCAACTCCGCCGAACCACCCGGCGGCACCACCACCCGGCGGATCCGGGCCGAGGACGGCAGCTGCGCCGACGGCTCCTCGGGCCGCGACCAGCCCGGCCGCTCCTCGATCCGCACGTCCGGGTCGCCCGACACCGGCACCCGCTCCCGGACCTCGACCGACGCCTCGTGCGGCAGCCGGTTCACCAGCTCGACGCGCACGCCGTGGTCCAGCACCGTCGTCGAGTTCAACACCCCCGACGTCGACTCCCGCACCTCGCTGTGCCGCGCCACCCGCACCTCCTCCGACCGGCCCAGGCCCAACTCGCGGACCCCGCCAGGCGCCAGCGTCGGCAGCGCCGCCGTCAGCAGGAAGTCGCCGTCCACCGACACCTCCACCGGCCCGGCCAGCAGCGCGTGCGCCGTCCCGTTCGCCAGCTCCAGCACCGCGTACACCGCCTCCTCGACCGACGGCACACACACGTAGCGCGTCTCCACGCCCACCGGCAGCTCCGCCACCGCCACCGTGTGCCACACCCCGTCCGAGGGGATCTCCGCCGGGGCCGCCGCGTCGTACCGGTGGTCGAACGACCCCGCCGACTCCCGCGGCCGCGCCGCGAACTGCGGCAGCGGCAACCGGCCCACCGCCTCCGCGCCGTGCAGCGCACCCGCCGCGGCCGGGCGGCCCGCCCCCGGGAACAGCCGGCCGCGCCGGAACGAGTCCTCCTCCGGGCCCGCCAGCACCAGCCCCGGATAGTCCAGCTGATCGTCCGACGGGAGCGGACCGGCGGGCTCCCCGGCCGGGGCGGCCAGGTCCGGCGCCGCTCCGAAACCCTCCGGCGGCGCGCCGCCGTACGCCGCCCGTGACGCCATCGGCGCCATCGGCGCGGGCATCGGCGGCGGAGCCATCATCGGCGGCGCGACCGGCAGCGCCAGGCCCGCCAGCGTCGGCGGACCACCCGGCGCCTGCGGAGCCTGCGGCGCGAAACCCGGCCCGGCCGGCGCACCCCCCGGCCGCGGCGCCGAGCGGGCCCGCTTGGGCGCCGGAGCCGCACCGCCCAGCACACCCGCCACCGCCACCGCGCGCGGCGGCTCCGGCCGGGCCCGCTGCGCGTCCTGCCACCCCCCGAACAGCTCGTCCAGGCCGGCCGGCTGCGCCCGCCACCCCGACGGCGCCGGCGGCTCCTGCCGCCGCCCGATCCGCAACGAGGCCAGCTTCGGCAGACCGCCCGGCCGGGCCAGGTCCGCCGTCGACAGCGCCAGGCGCACCCCCGACCAGTCCTCGCCCGTCCGCTGCGCCACCGACGCCCGCAGCACCAGGTGGGCCGACCGCTCGCCCCGGCGGTGCGCCAGCCGGTACGTCGGCACCCACACCGCGCCCGGCACCGCGTACTCCACCTCCAGCTCCACCGGGCCCTCGCCGCGCACCGTCAGCACCGCCTGCGCCGAGGACTCCACCCCGCCCGCCTGCTCGGCACTCGACCGCCGCTCCGCCCGCGCCACCGCCACGTCGAAGGCGTGCTCCGCCTCCCGCACCTGCTGCGCCAGCTCCACCGACCGCTCCTGCAGCACCGCCAGCCGGGCGTCCACGAACTCCGCCAGCGCCAGCACCGCGTCCGCCGGCGCCCGCCGGTGCCCGTCCTCCCGGCGGCGCTGCGGCGGCACCGGGCGCAGACCCGCGACCTCGCCGATCCGCGCGTCCAACCGCTGCTGACGCTCCACCAGGCGGTCGCGCTCCTCGCCGAGCCGCGCCAACTCCCGTTCCCAGGACGGCTTCTCCTCCGCGGTGCGGACCAGCTCCAGCGGCTCCAGCCGGGCCTCCGCGACCCGCGCCCCGCCCGCCAGCACCCGCACCCGCAGCGACCCCGCCGCCGCCAGCCGCGGCAGCCCCGCCACCCGCACCCGGCCGTCCGCCGGCACCACCCCCGACGCCCGGCGCCGGCACACCGCGCCCACCGCGTGCACCACCACCGACTCCAGCGCCGACTCCCACACCGCCTGTTTCCCCGCCACCCTCGCCCCCTCCGCCACGATCCGCCGCCCGGACCCGGGCGCCCAGTCTGCACCCAACCCCCGTCACGGCACCCGGATTTCCGCTGCGCGTCGGCCGAAGCACCGCACCGGGGCGGAATGCGTCCCCGCTCGGCCGTGCGAGAGGATGGAGCGACCAGCGCCCGTCCACCCCGGAGACGAGAACCCGCCATGCGTACAGCCGCCGTCATCGGCACCGGACTGATCGGCACCTCCGCCGCTCTCGCCCTCACCCGCCGGGGCCTGAGCGTCTACCTGGAGGACGCCGACCAGGACGCCGCCCGCACGGCCGCCTCGCTCGGCGCCGGCACCACCGAACAACCCGACGGGCCGGTCGACCTGGCGGTCATCGCCGTCCCGCCCGCGCTGGTCGGCAAGGTCCTGGCGGACTGCCAGCGCCGCGGCCTGGCCCGCTGCTACACCGACGTGGCCAGCGTCAAGGCCGGCCCGCGCAGCGAGATCACCGCGCTCGGCCTCGACACCGTCCGCTACATCGGCTCGCACCCCATGGCCGGCCGCGAACGCTCCGGCCCGCTCGCCGCGACCGCCGACCTCTTCGAAGGCCGGCCCTGGGTGCTCACCCCCACCCCCGACACC
Source organism: Streptomyces sp. TLI_171 (assembly GCF_003610255.1). GTDB lineage: Bacteria > Actinomycetota > Actinomycetes > Streptomycetales > Streptomycetaceae > Kitasatospora. Next base: position 5,832,165 of record NZ_RAPS01000001.1, read on the forward strand.
GACACCGAGACGCTCAACGCCGCCCTCGAACTCGTCGCCCTGTGCGGGGCCATGCCGATCGTCATGGACGCCGCCGACCACGACCGGGCCGTGGCGCTGGTCTCGCACGCCCCGCAACTGCTCTCCTCGCTGGTCGCGGCCCGCCTCGAACACGCCGAGGAGACCGCCGTGCGGCTCTCCGGACAGGGTGTGCGCGACGTCACCCGGATCGCCGCCTCCAACCCCGCGATGTGGATCGACATCCTCTCCGCCAACGCGGGCGTGGTCGCCGACGTCCTCGACGACCTCGCCGCCGACCTCGCCGACACCGTCACCGCGCTGCGGGCCCTGCAGGCCGCCGACGAGGCCGAGCGCCGGGCCGGCGCGGCCGGCATCGAGGCCGTCATGCGCCGCGGCAACACCGGGCAGGCCCGGATCCCCGGCAAGCACGGCGCGCCGCCCACCCGCTACGAGACCGTCACCGTCGTCCTCGGCGACCAGCCCGGCGAGCTCGGCCGCCTCTTCGGCGAGGTCGGCGCCCTCGGCGTCAACATCGAGGACGTCACCATCGAACACTCCACCGGCCAGCAGGTCGGCCACGTCCACCTCGCGGTGGCCCCGGCCGTCGTCCGCGCCCTCGTCGCCGGCCTCCGCGACCGCGGCTGGGGCGTCCGCGACTGACGTCCGCTGCGCGGGGCCGGGTCGGGGGCGGCTGTCCATTAACCTTGAGGTGAGTTCTTGTGTTGTGAGAGAGAGGTTCGCCCCGTGGACAGTGTCGACCGAGCGTCGAGCGGCCCGGTCGTCGTCGCCATCGACGGACCTTCGGGGTCCGGGAAGTCGACCGTGTCGCGGGCCGTGGCTGCGCGGCTGGGGCTGAGCTTCCTGGACACCGGCGCGATGTACCGGGCGATGACCTGGTGGATGCTCGCCAACGAGGTGGACGTCGACGACGCGGAGGCGGTGTCGATCGCCTGCGGCAAGCCGGTGATCGTGTCCGGGACGGACGCGGCGGGGCCGACCATAACGGTGGACGGGCAGGACGTGTCCGGCCCGATCCGCGGGCCGGAGGTGACCGCCAAGGTGAGCGCGGTGGCCGCCGTTCCGGCGGTGCGGGCCCGGCTGGTGGAGCTGCAGCGCGGCTGCGCCTCGCACGCCGAGCGCGGCATCGTCGCCGAGGGCCGGGACATGGGCACGGTGGTGTTCCCGGTCGCGACCGTGAAGGTGTTCCTGACCGCGTCGGAGCGGGCCCGCGCCGAGCGCCGGGCCGCCGAGCTGCGGGCGAAGGGCGTGGACGAGGCGACGATCACCGCGATGGCCGCCGACCTGGCCCGCCGGGACGCCGCCGATTCCTCGCGGGAGACCGCGCCGCTCACCCAGGCCGCCGACGCGGTGCTGGTGGACACCAGCGAGCTCACCCTCGACCAGGTGATCGACACCATCACCGCCCTGGTCGAGCAGAAGGCCGGCGTCAGCGCCGCCTGACCGGCACCCTCGATCGAACAACAACGCTCCGACCGCGCGAGATCCGCGCGGTTCGCGCTGCCCGCAGGGCAGGTACGCACGGCACGCCCCTGGGAAGGGCCGGGCCGGGAAATGGAATACCGCAGATGAGCAACGACACGACCGCCCACGGCGAGCTCGGCGAGGACGAGTACGCCGAGTTCATGGCGCTGGCCGCCGAGGAGGGCTTCGACGCCGACGAGGTGGACGCCGACCTGGAGGGGCACGGCCCGCTGCCGGTGCTGGCCATCGTGGGCCGCCCGAACGTCGGCAAGTCCACCCTGGTCAACCGCATCATCGGCCGCCGCGAGGCGGTCGTCGAGGACCGTCCGGGGGTGACCCGGGACCGGGTCAGCTACGAGGCGATGTGGGCCGGCCGCCGGTTCAAGGTGCTGGACACCGGTGGCTGGGAGATCGACGTCCTGGGCCTCGACGCGATGGTCGCCGGGCAGGCCGAGCTGGGCATCGAGCAGTCCGACGCCGTGCTGTTCGTGGTGGACGCCACGGTCGGCGCCACCGACACCGACGACGCGCTGGTCAAGCTGATCCGCCGGTCCGGCAAGCCCGTGGTGCTGTGCGCGAACAAGGTCGACGGCCCGTCCACCGAGGCGGAGGCCGCGTACCTGTGGTCGCTGGGCCTGGGCGAGCCGTACCCGGTGTCCGCGCTGCACGGCCGCGGCTCCGGCGACCTGCTGGACGCGGTGCTCGAGGTGCTGCCGGAGGCCCCGCCGCAGCTGTTCGGCGACGGCCAGGGGATCGGCGGCCCGCGCCGGGTCGCGCTGATCGGCCGCCCGAACGTCGGCAAGTCCAGCCTGCTGAACAAGGTCGCGGGCGAGGACCGGGTGGTGGTCAACGAGCTGGCCGGCACCACCCGCGACCCGGTCGACGAGCTGATCCAGCTGGGCGGCAAGACCTGGAAGTTCATCGACACCGCCGGTATCCGCCGCCGGGTCCACCTGACCTCCGGCGCGGACTTCTACGCCTCGCTGCGGACCTCCGCCGCGCTGGACAAGGCCGAGGTCGCGGTGGTCCTGGTCGACGCCAGCGAGACCCTCGCCGAGCAGGACACCCGGATCATCTCGATGGCCGTCGAGGCCGGTCGCGCCGTGGTCATCGCCTACAACAAGTGGGACCAGCTCGACGAGGAGCGCCGGTACTACCTGGAGCGCGAGATCGAGCGGGACCTGGTGCAGGTCCAGTGGGCGCCGCGGGTGAACGTCTCGGCGAAGACCGGGCGGCACATGGAGAAGCTCGTCCCGGCGATCGAGACCGCGCTGGCGGGCTGGGAGACCCGGATCACGACGGCCCGGCTGAACGCGTTCCTCGGCGAGCTGGTCGCCTCGCACCCGCACCCGATCCGCGGCGGCAAGCAGCCGCGCGTCCTGTTCGGCACCCAGGCGGGCACCCGTCCGCCGCGGTTCGTGCTGTTCGCGTCGGGCTTCCTGGAGGCCGGCTACCGCCGGTTCATCGAGCGCCGGCTGCGCGAGGAGTTCGGCTTCGAGGGCACCCCGATCTCGATCTCGGTCCGGGTCCGCGAAAAGCGCAAGCGGAAGTAACGGGCGAACGAGCGCCGGTGGGCCGTGGACGGATCCGTCCACGGCCCACCGGCATGTCGGGGCGGGGCCGTTCAGGCGTCCCGCCCCGGCGGCAGGGACAGCACCGAGCGGTGCCGGCCGCCCGAGGTGGCGCCCGCGGCGGGCTGCGGCGCCGGGCCGAGGTAGCCGGACGCCACCCAGCCCTGGCCGTTGGCCTGCGCGGGCATGAACTGCGGGGCGCCCGAGCCCTGCCCGGCGTACGTCTCGAACGCCTGGTGCTGCGGGTACGCCGGCGCCTCGCGCCGCTCGGCCTCGCGCGGCTGCGGGTCGCGGACCGCGAAGCCGGTGAACCGCATCCCCTCCTCGCCGGAGCGGTCGCCGGGCAGCGCGCGGAACAGCCGCCGGTACTCGGAGTACAGCGAGTCGTAGATCGGCGTGGCCGACACCGGGTGCTCCGCGTCGTAGGACGGGCGCATGTTCGGGATCGACCGGCCGGCACCGGCGGGGGTCGTGGGGGCGGGCGGACGGCCGGGGGAGGCGAGGTCGTAGCTGTACACGTAGGAGCCAACGAGCGAGACCGGCTTGGGATGCGGGGGCGCGGCCCGCTGTCCTATGTCGAGTCCGTCGTCCGGCTCCTGGTCAACGGCCGTCCGGAAGGCTGTTGTTGACGTGCTGTCAGGAGAATCGGCGGTGGCCGGGTCGTTCACCGGGTCGGTCATCGGTGCGCCCCGCTCAGGTGCCGGCCAGCGGCAGCATGCCGGCGGCGAGCAGTCCGCGGGCGGCGGCCCGGTCCATGGCGAGGCGCAGCAGGTCCTCGCGGGGCTGGCGGCCGATGGTGCCGGCCGGCACCGCGTACATGATCACCTCGGACTTGCGGGCCGCCGCCGCCCGCCAGCCCGGGGTGACCTGCAACGGCTGGTGGGCCTGCCACCAGGCGGCCGAGCCGCCGGCCGCGGAGGGCTGCAGGATCGCGTGCAACTGGCCCATCGCCATCAGCACCGACCAGCCGGCCCGCGGCCGGACGGGGGCCTGGTTGACGTCCTGGACCAGCTGGAAGCCGTGCTCGGTCAGCAGCGACAGGAACTCGTCCTCGCCGGCCGCGCTGCCGGGGCGGCCGACCGGCCCGGTGGGCTCGACCACCAGCGCGGCGTGCTGGGTGTCGCCGCACAGCACGATGCCGCAGGTCACGCCGAGCACCGCGGGCTGCGACTGCCCGGGCTGGGCGGCCGGCGGGGCGGTGATCGGTTCCGGGACGGTCACCCGGGCGACCTGCTCCGGCACGACCTGCTCCGGGACGGGCGGGGCGGCCGCGGCCTCCGGGGCGCCGTCGGCGCCCTGGTTGATCGACTCGACGGCGCCGCGCAGCTGCTGCTCGTCCACCGGCACCACCTGGGACGGGATGCAGCGGGCGTGCGCGAACGCCAGCACCGCCGTCTCGTCGCCGACGAACAGCACGGTGCTGGTGGGCTCGCGGAGCGAGTCGCCCGGTTGTCGGCAGGAGGTGCAGTCGTACGAGTCCGGGGCGTGGGCGCCCGCCAGCAGGCTCTCGGCCTCGTCGTCGCCGATCTCGGCGCGTACGTCCTCGCTCACCTCAAGCATGCGCGGCACTAAGACTCCTCGTTCGCCCTGACGTTCTCTGGTGCGCCCGGGCGGGACCTCCCGGGTGCGCGGCGCGGGGCGCGCCGACCGCCTTTACCAACGGGAGGTTGTGGCTGGGGTCACGGGTGGGCGTCCGGACGACGGGTTTTGAACGGCTTATGACTGCGCTGTGTGCACCGAGAATCACAATCTGTCGACGCTGTGCCCGACCTCACACCGGACAAACTGTGACCGGGGTCATATTCCCATATGGTTTGATCTTGGAAAAAGCGGATGAAACGGACATCAAAGCTTCTTTTGCTTGATCGATACCCGCGGTAACGGCAACGTGACCTGGCAGAACCCGAAACTGTTTGGCGACCCGGGAGCCGAATCGTAGGTTCGTGGCCGGTGCATCGAGCACCTCCCGGGTTCACCCCCGACGCACGGACCGCCCCGGCTCACCCCGGACCGCGGACCGAGCGCCCACGGCGCGACGGCAGCCAGCCGCCGCCGGGGATGCGGACAGGTGGCCGGGGCGACAGCGGCACGTCCGACACGTGCCCGGTCGCCCACCGGACTTGGCGAGCGAACAGGGCCCCGCTGGGGCCTGGTTCCGCCTGCCCATCCCGGGAACGTCGAGAGGAATCTCATGATCTTCCGTAACGAGACCGCCGCTGCCACCACCGCCCCCAAGCGCAACCGCGTCCGCGCGGCCGTCGTCGGCGGCGCCCTGCTCGCCGTCCCGGTGGCCGGCCTCGTCACGGCCACCTCGGCCTCCGCCGCCGACGTCTCCACCTGGGACAAGGTCGCGATGTGCGAGTCGACCGGCAACTGGTCGATCAACACCGGCAACGGCTTCTACGGCGGTCTGCAGTTCACCTCCTCCACCTGGGCCGCCTTCGGCGGCACCGCCTACGCCCCGCAGGCCAACCTGGCCACCAAGGCGCAGCAGATCGCCGTCGCCGAGAAGGTGCTGGCCTCCCAGGGCCCCGGCGCCTGGCCGGTGTGCTCGGTCAAGGCCGGTCTGACCGCGGGCGGCGTGCCGGCCCAGGTCGACACCTCCTCCAGCTCCAGCAGCTCCTCCTCGACCTCGTCCTCCGCGAAGTCGAACACCGCCGCCTCGGACAACTCCGCCAAGGCCTCCCGCTCCGAGACCCGCGCCCAGGCCCCCAAGGCCGCCGCCCAGGAGACCACCTCCTCGGCCAAGCAGGACGCCCCGAAGCAGACCTGGAAGAACAAGTCCGCCGCGGCCACCAACACCGCCAAGTCCGGCGACACCTACACCGTGAAGTCCGGCGACACCCTGTCCAAGATCGCCGCCGGCCTCGGCGTCGACTGGCACGCGCTGTACAACAACAACACCGGTGTCGTCGGCGGCAACCCGGACCTGATCTACCCCGGCCAGGTCCTGTCCGTCTGACCTCCCGGTCACCCCTCGGAAGCCCCGCTTCCCCCGGGGATCACCCACTGATCCCCACCCTGTCGGCGTGAAGCCGCCACCCCGCACCCGGGGTGGCGGCTTCCGCCGTTACACCGCCACCCGGCCGGGGGTCTCCGGAGGGTGGCCGGGCGGCCGCCGTGCGTAGCGTCGGAGGATGCGGATACCTCTGTACGGCCGGGGACTGATCGCGCTGGCCCTGCTGCTCCCCGCGGGCGGCGCGCTCGCCCTCACCCGCCAGCCCACCCCCGACGTGGTGTGGGACCGCCTCGCGGACTGCGAGAGCGACGGCGACTGGCAGGCCGACACCGGCAACGGCTACTACGGCGGACTCCAGATCTGGCCGCCCACCTGGCGGGAGTCCGGCGGCCTGCGCTACGCGGACCGGCCCGACCGGGCGAGCCGGGCGCAGCAGGTCACCGTCGCCGAGGAGATCCTGCGCCGCCAGGGCTGGCAGGCGTGGGGCGGCTGCGCCCGGGAGATCGGCCTGCTGCCGTAGCGGCCGCCGGGCGTCACCAGGCGCGGCCCTCGGGAAGGCCGGCCAGCCCGGGCGCGGACAGGTGCGGCACCCGGTAGACCGCCCCGCCGGTGTCCGCCTCGGGCTCGGCCGCCCAGAGCACGAACCGGAGCAGCTCCCACCGGCTCGGGTCGAGCGCCAGCACGGCGGTGTGCACGCCCGGCCGCCGGGACAGCTCGCGCAGCTGCTCCGCCTCGGCCTCCACGTGCGCGGCGAGCGCGAGCGGGTCGGGGTCGGTGGGGACGGTGGTCAGCCGCCGGGTCGCGGTGGCGACCGGGGACCCGGCGGTGCGGGCCGGGCCGCCGAACTGGGCGAGGACGGTCCAGTGCTGGACGGCCGGCCGGCCGAAGTCGCGGACGATGTTGGCGAACCCGCCGCCGCCCACCAGGAACCGGGCCAGCTCCCCGTCCGAGCGCCACACGTAGAGCGGCGCGTACTCGTTGACGGGCGAGCCGTCCGCGCCGCGTTCCCGCAGCAGCCACGCCTTGAACCCGAGCCCCGCCCGGTCGTCCAGCAGCGGCGCACCGGCCGCGATCCGGCGGCGGATGACGTCCAGGTCGTAGTCGGCGGGCAGGGTGATCGCGTACTGCTTCGCGTGCACGGCGGGTGCCTCTCGGGTCGGGGGGAGGGGACGGTCAGGCGGGCGGCCGGCCGAGCAGGGCCAGCACGCCGGTGATCGCCCGGTCGAACGGGGCGGGGTCGCCGGCGGCGCGGGCCAGCACGTAGCCGCCCTGGAGCACGGCCAGGACGGTGGCGGCGGTGTCGTGCGGATCGACGGACGGCGGGAGCTCGCCGGCCTCCCGGCCCTCGGCGAGCACCTCCGCGAGGCGCTCGCGCAGGCGGCCGAGGGTCTGCTCGACGGGGGCCCGCAGCGCCGGGTCGGCCATCACGTCCGGGTCCTGGGTGAGCCGTCCGATCGGGCAGCCGCGCAGCACGTCGCGTTCGCGGCGCAGGTACGCGGTGATCCGGTCGAGCGGGGTGCCGGGGCCGGTGAGCAGGCCGTCGGCGCGGGCGCCCAGCTCGTCCGCGGTGCGGGTGATCGCGGCGAGGGCGAGTTCGGGCTTGCCCGCGAAGTGGTGGTACATGCTGCCCTGGCCGGCTCCCGCGCGCTGCTGGATGGCCCGGGGGCTGGTGCCGGTGTAGCCGCGCTCCCAGAGGAGTTCGCGGGTGCTCTCGACCAGCCGGTCGGCGGTGCTCGCCGCGTTCGGGGTTCTCGGGGTGTTCGGGGTGTTCACGGGGCAGCACTGTACATACCAGTAGGTACAGCGCGGTAGGGCGGACGGTCCGTCAGTTCGCCTCAGGCGTGCGCCGGTTCCATCCGGGCGGCCGCCACACCGGGCCGGACCACGGCCGGCAGCGCGGCGGCCGGGTACCGGCGCAGCAGGGCCGCCTCGACCTCGTCCGCTCCGGCGGGCTTGCCGAGTTCGGTCTCGAAGGCGCGCAGGTAGTCGCCGGTCCAGGCGACCGGGTCGGGGGTGTGGTCGGCGGCGGGCGTGGTCAGGAACCGGTGGCCGGCGACGGCGCGCTCCGGTTCCAGCGCGGCCATCTCGTCGAGCAGGCCGATCCACGCCTCGCGCTGCGCCGCGGTCGGGGTGTCGGCGATCCACGGATGGACGTTCAGCCACAGCAGCGGCCCGCCGAGCAGGGTGCGGCTGCGGTGCTCCCACAGGTAGTGGTGGTCGGGCAGGCCGAGGGACGCGCCGCGCAGCTCCAGCCGGTGGTCCTCCAGTTCGACGGCGTCACCCTCCAGCGGCTCGAACGCGACCAGCCGGGTGGGGAGTTCCGGCCCGAGGCCGGCCCAGGCGGTGTGCACCACCGGGTAGTCGCGCCCGATCCGGTCGAGGACCTGCGCGGGCGCCAGGAACCGGGCCTCGGGGAACTCGTCGCGCAGCACCTCCGCCGCCAGCCAGCAGTCCGGCGCGGAGTGGACCGCCAGCACGGCGGTCAGCCGCCGCCCCGACGTCCGGACCTCCCGCGCCAGCCGCCGCCCGTCCGAGAGCCGCAGCCCCGCACCGACCAGCACCGCCCGGTGCTGCCCCAGCACCAGTACCGCGGCCTTGTGCAGCGAGGCCTCGGGAAGGTCCACCACTCGGAACTCCAGCGCTTGCATCGCGCCTCCTCCGCCCGGACGGCAACACGCCCCCTCCCCAGGGTCCGCCGGGACGCCGAAGGCCGCACGTGGGAGACGGAGCCGGCCGGGAACGAGGCCGGGTGGTGTCGGGCCGGGAGGCGCGCGATCCGGGACACAGCGGGGTGGGTGGGCGGCGGTCGGGACGCCGGCAGGCCCCCGCCGGGATGCGAGCATGGAGGGATGAGCGGCAGCGGGGTGTTCGCGGGGGAGCTGTTCGGACGCGGGCGGGAGGAGCCGGGGCCCGGGGCGGTGCTGCTGCCGGGGTGGCTGGACGCGGAGCAGCAGCGGGAGTTGGTGGCGGCGTGCCGGGAGTGGGCGCGTCCGCCGGCGGGGATGCGGACGGTGACCCTGCCGACCGGCGGGGTGATGTCGGTGCGGACGGTGTGCCTGGGCTGGCACTGGTACCCGTACGGCTACGCGCGCACCGTGGTGGACGGCGACGGCGCGCCGGTGAAGCCGTTCCCGCCGCTGCTGGACGGGCTGGCCCGGCGGGCGGTCGCGGAGGCGTACGGGGAGCGGGCCGGGGAGATCGCGGGCGCGGCCGGCTACGCGCCGGACGTCGCGCTGGTCAACCACTACCCGCACGGCGCGAAGATGGGCCTGCACCGGGACCGCGAGGAGCGGGTGGACGCCCCGGTGGTGTCGCTGTCGCTGGGCGACAGCTGCGTGTTCCGGCTGGGCAACACCGCGACCAGGACCAGGCCGTGGACGGACCTGGAGCTGCGCAGCGGCGACCTGCTGGTGTTCGGCGGCGAGCTGCGCTTCGCGTACCACGGCGTGGTGCGGACCCTGCCGGGCACCGCCGACCCGGACCTGGGACTGGTCGGACGGCTGAACATCACCGTGCGGCAGTCCGGCCTGGACCGGAGCCGGTAGCCGGGCGGCGGTCAGCGTGCCGGAGGGCGGGAATGCCCGGTCGGCGCGGAGACTTGTGCTGGACGGAGAAGGCGTTCGGCGGCACACCCCTGCCCGCCCGGCCGCCAGGAGAGGGAGCGATACATGGGAACCCCCGTCGACCAGCTCGTCGACCTGCTCGACCTGGAGCGGATCGAGCTGAACATCTTCCGCGGCCGCAGCCCGGAGGAGGCGCTGCAGCGCACCTTCGGCGGGCAGGTGGCGGGCCAGGCGCTGGTCGCGGCGGGCCGGACGGTGGACGAGGACCGGCCGGTGCACTCGCTGCACGCGTACTTCCTGCGCCCCGGCGTCCCGGGCGTGCCGATCGTCTACCAGGTCGACCGGATCCGGGACGGACGCTCCTTCACCACCCGCCGGGTGCTGGGCATCCAGGGCGGGCGGTCGATCTTCGCGCTGACCGCGGACTTCCACAAGCCCGAACCGTCCGGCATCGAGCACCAGTTCCCGATGCCGCAGGTGTCCGCCCCGGAGGACCTGCCGAGCGCGCTGGACGAGGTCGGCGCCCGGCTCGGCGAGCTGCCGCCGTTCATCAGCCGTCGCCAGCCCTTCGACATCCGCTACGTGGACCGGCTGAAGTGGACCCGGGAGGAGCTGGACGGCGTCGAGGCGCGCAGCGGGGTGTGGCTGAGGACCAACGGCGCGCTGCCCGACGACCCGCTGATCCACGTCTGCGCGCTCACCTACGCCAGCGACATGACGCTGCTGGACGCCGTCCGCGCCCCCGTCGAACCGCTGTGGGGCGAACGGAACTTCGACCTGGCCTCGCTGGACCACGCGATGTGGTTCCACCGCCCGTTCCGGGCAGACGACTGGCTGCTGTACCAGCAGGAGTCACCGATCGCGCACGGTGCCCGCGGCCTGGCCCGCGGCGAAATCTACGACCGCAGCGGGCAGTTGGTGGTCTCCGTGATGCAGGAGGGTCTGTTCCGGCCCCTGGCCGGGCCCTGAACCGCAGGTGACGTCCGGTCGGGCACCGGGCGCCACCAGTCCCCGATGGCACGACCGACTTGGGAGGCAGTCCGATGACCGACACCGCAGCCGAGGCGTGGCAGCGCTGGACGGAGTCCCGGAGCGCCGCCGTCAGCGCCCCGCACGGGCCGCTGGCGCTGACCGGCACCCACTGGCTGGAGTCCGAACCGGGGAAACTCCCCGGCCTGCCGGGCCGCTGGTGGGCCGAGGACGGCCTGGTCTGCGCCGAGCTGGTCGCCGTCGACGGCGTCCGACTCGAGGGCGGGCAGCAGGAGTTGACCGGCCGGGTGGAGTTGCGGCCGGACACCGACCCGGGCGCGCAGATCGCCGTCGTCGACCAGTTGCGGCTGGTCCCGATCGAGCGCGAGGGCGAACTCGCGCTGCGGGTCTTCGACCCCGCCGCCCCGGCTCGGACCGCGTTCGCCGGGATCTCGGTGTACCCGTACGCGCCGGACTGGGCGGTGCCCGCCGTGTTCACCCCGTACGAGAGCGGCGAGCGGGCCGTGGTGGTGGAGAACGCGGACGGCCGGGCCCGGCCGCTGACCGTCACCGGGCAGATCGCGTTCACCCTGGCCGGGCAGCCGCACACGCTGACCGTCAGCGGCTCCGGCGGCCGGCTCAGCGGCGTCATCGCGGACGGCACCAGCGGACGGGGGACCTACCGGTTCCGGTTCGTCACGCTGCCCGCGCCGGACGCCGACGGGCACACCGTGCTGGACCTCAACCGGGCGTTCCTGCCGCCGTGCGCCTTCGCCGACCACTTCATCTGCCCGTTCCCGCCGCCCGGGAACCGGCTGAGCATCGCGGTCGAGGCGGGCGAACGGCAGGTGGTCACCGTCTGAACCGGGCCGACCGGTTTCTGGGAGCGCTCTCAGCCGGGTGCTGCGGGCGCTACCCTGGTCACAGAGCCAGCATTCGACACCCAGCATCGACAACAACACAGCCCCCACTGCGGTCAGGCGTGTGCGGACGGCGGAGAGGAGCCCACAGTGGCGGAGGCCGGAGCACAGGCGGAGCACCCGTCGGGGAGCGGGGGCGGCCCCGAGGCGGGCGCCCGCCCCACCCTGGAGTCGGTGGCCGAACGGGCCGGCGTGTCCAGGGCCACCGCCTCGCGGGTGGTCAACGGCGGCGCGGGCGTCCGGGCCGCGCTGCGCGAGAAGGTCCAGCAGGCCGTCGACGAGCTCGGCTACGTCCCCAACCTGGCCGCCCGCACCCTGGTCACCCGCCGCAACCGGGCGATCGGCGTGGTGGTCGCCGAGCCCGAGGCCCGGTTCTTCTCCGACCCGTTCTTCGCCCAGCACCTGCGCGGCATCAGCCGCGAACTGGCCGCCGCCGACAACCAGATGGTGCTGCTGCTCGCCGAGGACGAGAACGACCACGAACGGATCTGCCGCTACCTGGCCGGCGGCCACGTCGACGGCGTGCTGCTCTTCTCGCTGCACCGCTCCGACCCCACCCCGCAGACCGCGCACCGCCTCGGCCTGCCCTTCGTGATCGGCGGCCGCCCCGGCTGGCCCGGCGCCGAGTCCGACCGCGACCTGGTGTACGTCGACAACGACAACCGCGGCGGCGCCCGGCTCGCCGTCCAGCACCTGCGCTCGCTCGGCCGGACGCGGATCGCCACCATCACCGGCCCGCTCGACCAGACCTCCTCCGTGGACCGCCTCGACGGCTACCGGGACCAGCTGCCCGACGGCGACGGCGACCTGATCGCCGTCGGCGACTTCACCGCCGACGGCGGCATCCGCGCGATGAAGGAGCTGTTGGCCCGCCGCCCCGACCTCGACGCCGTCTTCGCGGCCTCCGACGCGATGGCCTCCGGTGCGCTCCGCGTCCTGCGCGCCGCCGGGCGCCGCGTCCCGGAGGACGTCGCGGTGGTCGGCTTCGACGACGTCGAGTCGATCGCGGCCTGGACGGAGCCGCCGCTGACCACGGTCCGCCAGGAGATCGAGGAGATGGGCCGCCTGATGACCCGCCTCCTGCTGCGCCGCCTCAACGACCCGTCGGCCTCCGCCCCCTCCTCGGTGATCATCCCGACCGGGCTGGTGGTCCGCGGGTCCGCCTGACGCCGGAGCCGCCTGACGCCGGAGCCACCTGACGCCGGGTCAGCCGAGCGCCGCGGCCACCGACCCGGCCGCGGCGGCGAGCAGCGGCTCGTCCGCGACGGCGCCCGGGTCGGGCTTGGTGGCGAGCACGGTGACGACGACCGGCGCGCGGTGCGGCGGCCAGGCGAGCGCGGCGTCGTTGGTGGTGCCGTACCCGCCGGTGCCGGTCTTGTCGGCCACCCGCCAGGTCGGCGGGAGCCCGGCGCGCAGGCGGGCCGCGCCGGTGGTGGTGCCGAGCAGCCAGGCGGTGAGCCGGGCGCGGTCCGGCGGGGCGAGGGCGCTGCCCAGGACCAGGCGGGCGTAGCTGCGGCCCAGCGCGGCGGGCGTGGTGGTGTCGGTGGGGCGGCCGGGCTCGGCGGAGTTCAGCGCGGGCTCCCAGCGGTCCAGCCGGGTGACCGGATCGCCGATCGAACGGCAGAACCGGGTGACGGCCGACGGCCCGCCGAGCAGCCGCAGCAGCAGGTTCGCGGCCGTGTTGTCGCTGAACTCGACGGCGGCGGCGCACAGTTCGGCCACGGTCAGGCTGCGGGTGAGCCCGCAGACGGGCGCATGGCCGGAGTCGACGACGTCCCGGTCGGTGTAGCGCACGGTCGCGGCGAGGTCGACCCCGGCCCGCAGCAGGGCGGCGACCGCCAGCGGCTTGAACGTCGAACACAGCGGGAACCGCTCGTCCGCCCGGTACCGGATCGTCGCACCGCTGCCGGTGTCGTGCGCGAAGACCCCCAGCCGCGCCCCGTGCGCCCGCTCCAGCCCGCGCAGGCGGCTGTCGAGGTCGTCGGCGGCCGCCCGCCCGGCGGCGGGCAGGACGGCGGCGGGCAGGACGGTGGCGAGGCCCAGGGCGGCGGCCCCGCCGAGCAGGTGACGGCGGGCGGGACGGACGGGCATCGGGCGCTCCTCGGGGCCGGGCGGCCGCCGTGCGGGCAGCCGTCCCCTTCCCGCTTTCCCCCTCCGGGGCCGGGCCCCACCTGGCCCAGCCCGGCCGGAACGCGGAACCGCCGGGGCCCCTGTCGGCGGGCCCCGGCGGCGTTCGGTGCGGGTCGGATCAGTCGAACGGGATCCGCAGGACGGACGCGTTGCCCTGGGCCTGGGTCGCACCGGTGCGGAGCTGGGCGGGGGCGCTGCCGAGGGCCGGCCAGATCTCCACGCGGACGGTGGCGTTGCTCAGGTTGGTGAGCGCGGCGCCCGTGCTGGACTGCAGGCCGGAGGCGGTGGCGCCGTAACGCTCCCAGCCGGGCACCGGGTCGGTGGCGAAGTAGCGGTAGGTCTCGGTCCGGTCGTACGTGCCGTCGCCGTTGAAGTCGTAGGAGACGCGGGCCTGTTGGGCCAGGGCGACGGTGGCGCCGGCGTCCACGTAGAGGTCGAAGTCGGTGCTGCCGCCGGCGCGCAGGGTGCCGGTGAGGTGGCCGGCGGTGTAGGTCAGCGGCTGGTAGGGGGTCCCGTCGTGGTTGGCGCCGCCGCCGGACGGGACGGTGCTGCTGGTCGCGCCGCTGCCGTAGGCGGTGGTGAGGGTGCCGCCGGGCTGCAGGTAGAGGGTGTTGGCCCGGGTCTGCGGCACGCTCGCACTGGCCGACGGGGACGGCGAGGCGGACGGCGAGGCCGAGGTGGAGGCGGACGGGGAGGGGGTGGGGGAGGAGGACGTGCCGCCGGTGCCGCCGTCCGGCTTGGTGCCGCGCTCGGAGGCGGTGGAGCGGGCCGGGACGGTCAGCGCGTAGCCGTCGGAGAAGTGCACGGTGCGGGCGGCGGTGGTGTAGTTGTGCGCCACGTGGGTGCGGGTGGAGCCGTTGGCGAACACCGCCGCGGTCGGGGTGTCGGCGGTGGTCGCCGGGTCCAGGGTGCCGAGCGTGGCGAGGTCGTAGATCCAGGCGTAGGTGTGCGCCTTGGACTCGCCCTCCTCCGGGGTGTAGCCGGCGTTCCCGGCGTCCCAGTCGGCCTTGGCGGCGGCCGGGTCGGTCAGCGCCTCGGCCTCCCACAGCAGGTCGCGCCAGTCGGTGAAGACGCCGCCGTTGCCGGACTTCAACTCGGCCAGGTTGGCGGCGAGGTCGTCCTTGCGGCGCGCCAGGTACAGCGAACCGGAGGTGACGGGAAGGAAGTTGATGCCGTGGATCATGCCGGGCGCGGCGGTCCACCAGGTGGAGTAGGCGGCGCCGGAGCCCCACACCATGCCGACGGTGCGGTGCTGGAAGTTGGCCGGGAAGACCTGGTGGTCGGCGTCGAACCAGTACTGCTGAACGGCGTTGGCCTCGGTGGTGTACAGGTAGACGCCGAGGTCGCGCAGCGCGGTGTCGCCGGTGGCGGCGCCGTACAGCAGCAGGCCGGCGCTGAAGTTCAGCGACTCGGAGGAGGACTCCTCGTTGTTGCCGGCCGCGAACCCGGCGTGGCCGGAGGCCCAGCCGTGGCCCTCGTAGGGGTCGAAGTTGCGGAGCCAGGGGAACCGGGCGTCGGTGCGGTCGGTGTTGGCGGCGTCCTTGGCGAGCAGCTTGACCATGCCGCCCCACTGGGCGTCGGCGGCCCAGGCGGTGTCGTAGCGGGCGACGGTGGCGGCGGCCTGCACGAAGTAGCCGTAGTGGAAGTGGTGGTCGTTGAGTTCGGCGTCGGTGCCGTAGGAGGCCGGGTAGCCGATCAGGGTCTTCCAGGTGGAGTCGTAGGCGAAGCCGGGTGAGCCGGTGCCGGCGAACCAGGTCTGCAGCTTGCCCTTCATCAGGCCGAGCATCTTGTCGCGCACCGCGGTGTCACCCAACTGGTCCGCTACGGGCACGAGTTGGGCGAGACGGCCGAGCGCCTTGCCGGTCCAGTAGGTGTCGGTGGCGGCGTTGAACGGGTCGCTCGCGTCGGCGACCTGGTGGAGGTAGCCGTCGAGCGCGGCGCGGTCGTACGCGCCGACGTCGGGCAGCGAGGGGAGCACGCCGGTGACGGACTGCACGGTGCTGAACGAGGAGCCCTGGCGGATCTTCATGGTGCCGCGCGGGGAGGTGTACGTCAGGGCGGTCAGCGCGTCCGGGGTGGCCTGCCACTGCTGCGGGTAGAGCGCCAGCAGGGTGCCGGTGCCGGTGCCCTCCTGGGCGGCGGTGGTGGCGGTGAAGGTGGTGGTGAGCCTGCCCGCGGCCTCGTCGTAGGTCCAGCCGACCCTGGTGTCGGTGACGAAGTTGTAGGCGTACGTGCGGAACAGCGCGAGGTCGGCGGTGGAGGGCAGCAGCGCGACCGAGTAGTAGTCCTTGCTGCCGAGGTTCGCCGTCACGGTGCTGCCGCTGACGCTCCAGCTGCTGCCGGTGGGCGCGAACAGGCCGTAGTTGTGGCCGGCCACGGTGATGCCGAGGACGTTGCCCTGGCTGGCGAACACGGTGGGCGCCGAGGCGGTGGTGACCTGGGCGGCGCCGCCGGTGGCGTGCGCGTACACGTACGGCAGGCCGTGTCCGACGGTGGCGCTGAAGGTGTGCGAGCCGTCCGCCCAGTACGGGGTGACGGTCCAGTCCGACCAGCCGTCGACCTTGGTGTCGGGGGAGTTCAGGCCGGCCACGCCCAGGGTGAGGTCCCGGGTGTGGGTGTAGTCGTACTGCCGGCCGTCGGAGGTGACGGTCGGCGTGGTGGGGTAGCCGACCTCCAGGCCCGCGGCCTGCGCCTTGAAGGTCATCGGGTGCGCGTACAGGTTCTCAGAGTACGGGTTGCCCGCGTAGCGCTGGTAGATCAGCGAGGACCACCAGTCGTTGGTGGGGGCGGCCTGGCCGGCCATCCGCGCGGTGACCTTGGGGGCGACGGGCGCGCCGTCGGAGTTGGTGGGGCCGACCGTGCCGGCGGGGCGGGAGTCGGTGTATCCGCCGAGGCCGACCCGGACGGTGGCGGCGGAGGCGGTGCCTGCGCCGAGTGCGGCGGTCAGGGTCGCCGCGGCGGCCAGCGCCAGCGTGGTCAGGGCGGCCGTGGGGCCGCGCAGGGAGCGGAGCTTCATGATCGTGTCCACCTCGAGTGGGGGGCGGGCGGGTGAGGATGAGAGCGCTCTCAGCCAGCGGACCGTAATGGCGGGCCTGAAGGGGTGTCAACTGCCCGGGCGGAGACTGTTGCGTTCAGAAGTCGAATGACCTGGTCCTTGTCATCGGGAGATTACGTTCAGGTTTCGAGGGCTTGACGGGCGAACTTCTGGCCCGGCACTCTCTCGACATCGGTTGAGAGCGCTCTCAGAAACTGGGCGCCCCGCCGATCGGCACCAGCTTCCTTCTGCACTCCACCCACGCTCCCGCCCCGCCCTGGAGGCATTCGCATGGCTACCCCGAGAGTCCGCCGCTCCACCGCTGCCCTGGGCAGCACCGTCCTCGCCACCGCGCTCCTGCTCACCGCCTGCAGCAGCTCCGGCGGCACCGGGTCCAAGGACTCCGCCGACGGCAAGGTGACCCTCACGGTGGACCTGTTCGGCACCTTCGGGTTCAAGGAGGCCGGGCTGTACGACGAGTACATGAAGCTCCACCCGAACGTCACCATCAAGCAGACCGACACCCAGGACGAGGGCCAGTACTGGCAGGCCCTGCAGACCAAGCTCGCGGGCGGCGGCGGCCTCGCCGACATCCAGGGCCTGGAGGTCGGCCGGGTGGCCAGCGTGGTGAAGAAGCAGGCCGACAAGTTCACCGACCTCAAGACGCTCGGCATCGGCGACGTCAACGACGGCCTGGTCGACTGGAAGGGCGCCGCGATCAAGACCGCGGACGGCAAGGTGCTCGGCGCGGGCACCGACATCGGCCCGGAGGCGATCTGCTACCGCACCGACCTGTTCAAGGCCGCGGGCCTGCCCACCGACCGCACCGAGCTCGCCGCCAAGTGGTCGACCTGGCAGGGCTACCTCGACCTCGGCAAGCAGTACGCCGCCAAGGCCGAGGCCGGAAACGCCTGGACCGACAGCGCCGCCGGCATGTTCACCGCCGAGGTCGGCCAGCAGAAGGTCCGCTACTCCGACGAGTCCGGCAAGGCCGTGTACGACAGCAGCCCGGCCGTGCAGACCGCCTGGGCCGACGCCACCAAGCTGGTCGCCGACGGCCTGTCCGCCAAGCTCGCCCAGTGGACGCCGGAGTGGAACAAGGCGTTCACCACCGGCAAGTTCGCCACCCTGTCCTGCCCCGCCTGGATGATCGGCTACATCAAGGGCCAGGCCGGCGAGGGCGCCACCGGCAAGTGGGACATCGCGGCCGGCCCCGGCAAGACCGGCAACTGGGGCGGCTCCTACCTGGCGATCCCGCGCACCGCCAAGCACCCCAAGGAGGCCGCCGAGCTGATCAAGTGGCTGAACGCCAAGGAGCAGCAGGCCACCCTGTTCACCAAGCAGGGCTCCTTCCCGTCCTCCACCGGCGCCCAGGAAGCCATCAAGGACGTCAAGGACCCGTACTTCAACAACGCCCCGATCGGTCAGATCTTCAGCGAGTCCGCGAAGGCGATGCCCGCGCAGGTGCTCGGCACCGACGACGGCGTGATCGGCAAGGCGTTCACCGACGCCCTCGGCGAGGTGGAGCGCACCAACACCGCGCCGGACACCGCCTGGAAGCACGCGCTGGACAACGTCAAGAAGGCCAACGGCAACTGACGACCCGTCACCTCACGCGCACCGGCCCGCCGCTCACCCGGCGGGCCGGGCGCCCCGTCGAAGGACCCCGCCCATGGCCCTCAGCTCCACCGCCCGGCTGCCCGCCGCCAAGTCCGCCGGGCCGGCCGGCCGCACCCGTCGCCGGCTCGCCCCGTACGGCTTCCTCGCCCCGTTCTTCGTGCTGTTCGCCGCGTTCGGCCTGTTCCCCCTGCTTTACACCGCGTACGTGTCGCTGCACCGGGTCGAACTGCAGACCTCCGAACAGATGGACTGGCTCGGGCTGCAGAACTACACCAGGCTGCTCGACGACCCGTTCTTCTGGAACGCGCTGCGCAACACCTTCACCATCGGCGTGCTCTCCACCGTCCCGCAGCTGCTGATCGCCCTGGGCCTGGCCCACCTGCTCAACTACCGGCTGCGCGGCCGCACCTTCTTCCGGGTCGCGATGCTGATGCCGTACGCCACCTCGGTCGCCGCCGCCACCCTGGTGTTCGCGCAACTCTTCGGCCGCGACTACGGGTTGATCAACTGGACGCTGAGCAGCCTGCGCATCCACCCGGTCGACTGGCAGGCCAGCACCTGGGCCTCGCAGTTCGGCGTCTCCGCCATCGTCACCTGGCGCTGGACCGGCTACAACGCGCTGATCTACCTGGCCGGCATGCAGTCCATCCCGGGCGAGCTGTACGAGTCCGCGGCCGTCGACGGCGCCTCCCGCTGGCAGCAGTTCCGGCACGTCACCATTCCGGGGCTGCGCCCCACCATCGTCTTCACCGTGGTCGTCTCCACCATCGGCGCCACCCAGCTGTTCGGCGAACCCCTGCTGTACGAGGGCAACTCCGGTGGCGGCATCTCGCACCAGTACCAGACCCTCGGCCTGTACCTGTACGAGCAGGGCTGGACGTTCTTCCACCTCGGCCGGGCCGCCGCCGTGGCCTGGGTGATGTTCCTGCTGATCGTCGTACTCGCCCTGCTCAACGCGGCGATCGCCGCCCGCCGCAACCGCACGGACCGGTGACCCGATGACCCACGTTCTCGACAAGCCCCTGGCCGCGGCCCGCAGTTCGGTCCGCAAGGCGCGCTCCCCGCTGCACGGCGGTCCGCTCGCCTACGCCGTGCTGATCGGCGCCACCCTGCTCGCGGTGTTCCCGTTCTATTGGACGCTGGTCGCCGCCAGCCGCTCCAACTCCGAACTCAGCGCCGCCACCCCGGCGCTGACCCCCGGGCCGAACCTGTTCCACAACCTCGGCGAGGCGCTCGACCAGGCCGCCATCGGCACCGCGCTGATCAACTCGCTGATCGTGTCCAGCGTGGTCACCGCGGGCGTGGTGCTCTCCTCCACGCTCGCCGGATTCGCCTTCGCCAAGCTGCAGTTCAGGGGCCGGCGGGCGCTGCTCGCGCTCACCGTCGGCACCATGATGATCCCGCCGCAGCTCGGCGTGATCCCGCTGTTCATGGTGATCGTCAAGCTCGACCTGCAGAACAAGCTGCCCTCGGTGATCCTGCCCTCGCTGGTCTCCGCGTTCGGCGTGTTCTTCATGCGCCAGTACCTGGTGCAGGCGCTGCCCGACGAACTCGTCGAGGCCGGCCGGGTGGACGGCGCCTCGCTGCTGCGGATCTTCCGCTCCATCGTGCTGCCCGTCGCCCGCCCCGGCATGGCCGTGCTCGGCATGCTCACCTTCATGGCGACCTGGAACGACTTCTTCTGGCCGATCGTCGCCCTCAGCTCCCAGAACCCCACCGTCCAGGTCGCGTTGAAGTCGCTCGGGCAGGGCTACGTGCCCGACCAGTCCGTGGTGATGGCCGGCACGCTGCTCGGCACCCTGCCCGTCCTGGTGGTGTTCGCGCTGCTCGGGCGACAGATCGTCGGCGGCATCATGCAGGGCGCCGTCAAGGGCTGACCGGGCCCCGGCGCCGCCCGCCGGCCACCGCTCGTGGGCGGCCGTACCCGCTGCCCCGCCGCCACGGGCCGACCTCCGAGGCCACGGCCGACCAACCCTCAACTCCGCTATCCGGAAGGCGACATGACCGTCGACACGCTACCCCAGGCCGCCCCCGCCGTGCCCGCCCGCTTCCCGGCCGGCTTCCTCTGGGGCGCCGCCACCGCCGCCTACCAGATCGAGGGCGCCGCAGCCGAGGACGGCCGCACCCCCTCCATCTGGGACACCTTCAGCCGCCGGCCCGGGGCCGTCCGCAACGGCGACACCGGCGACATCGCCGCCGACCACTACCACCGCTACCGCGACGACGTCGCGCTGATGACCGAACTCGGCCTCGGCGCCTACCGGTTCTCGCTCTCCTGGCCGCGCGTGCAGCCCGGCGGCCGCGGCCCCGCCAACCGGGCCGGACTCGACTTCTACGACCGCCTGGTGGACGAGCTCCTCGGCGCCGGCATCACCCCCGTCGCCACCCTCTACCACTGGGACCTGCCGCAGGAGCTCGAGGACGAGGGCGGCTGGACCAACCGCGACACCGCGTACCGGTTCGCCGAGTACGCGACCATCGCCGCCCAGCGCCTCGGCGACCGCGTCCCGACCTGGACCACCCTCAACGAGCCCTGGTGCAGCGCCTTCCTCGGCTACGGCAACGGCGTCCACGCCCCCGGCCGCACCGACCACCGGGCCGCCCTCACCGCCCACCACCACCTGCTGCTCGCCCACGGCCTCGGCACCGCCGCGCTGCGCACCGAGCTCCCGGACACCGCCCAGGTCTCGCTGACCCTCAACCTGGCCGCCGTCCGACCGCTCAGCACCGACCCCGCCGACCTGGACGCCGCCCGCCGGATCGACGGCCTGGCCAACCGGATCTTCCTCGACCCGGTGTTCCACGGCCGCTACCCGCAGGACGTGCTCGCCGACACCGCCGACGTCACCGACTGGTCCTTCGTCCACGACGGCGACCTGGCCGAGATCTCCCGCCCGATCGACTCCCTGGGCATCAACTACTACACCCCGACCGTGGTCGCCGCCGAGCAGACCGACGGCGACCCGGACGGCCCCCGCGGGGACGGCCACCAGGGCGACAGCCCCTGGCCCGCCGACCACGGCATCCGCTTCCTGCCCGCCGCCGGCACCCGCACCGCGATGGGCTGGCCGGTCGACGCCGACGGCCTGTACGAACTCCTCACCCGCCTGCGCGACGACCTCCCCGGCGTCCCGCTGCTGGTCACCGAGAACGGCGCCGCCTACGAGGACTACACCGACCCCAGCGGCGCCGTCCACGACCCCGAGCGGATCGACTACCTGCACGGCCACCTCGGCGCCGTCCACCGCGCCATCGCCGACGGGGCCCCCGTCCAGGGCTACTTCCTGTGGTCCCTGCTCGACAACTACGAGTGGGCCTACGGCTACAGCAAGCGGTTCGGCATCATCCACGTCGACTTCGCCAGCCAGCGCCGCACCCTCAAGGACAGCGCCCACTGGTACGCCCGCGTCATCCGGGAGGGCCGGCTGCCGTAGCGGCGCCTCCCCCCGGCCGCTGAAGCCGTCCGTCCGGGTCCGGTCCTCGTCCGGCCCCGACGGACGGCTTCAGCGCCAGGCCGGCCCGCCGTCCAGGTGCACGTCGAACCGCTCGTGCTGCCCGTCCATGGCCGACCAGTCGGCCTCGCCGCGGGCGATCCGCCCCAACCGCCGGAAGTACCCGAAGCGTTCGACGCCCGGGGTGAGCACCGCCAGGAACGATGCCGGGCCCGCCGCCGACGCCCCGAACGCGTGCACCGCGCCCGGCGGCACCACCACCAGCCCGCCGACCGGGACGGGCACCAGGTGGCCGTCCAGCAGGAACTCCATGGTTCCCGCCAGGACGTGGAACAGCTCGGTGGACCGGCGGTGGTGGTGCGGACGCGTCCCGTCCGCGCCGGCGGGCAGCCGCAGCGTGTTCGCACCGAACAGCCCGGCCGTGCGCAGTGAGTCCTCCAGGAGCCGGAACTCGCCACCACCGGGCAACCCGACAGCCTCGACCTGCTCGGGCCGGACGACCAGGGGAACCGTGAATGCAGTCATGGCCCCAGTCCACCGCGGGAACAGCCGCTGTCCAAGCGGCAGTTCACGAAGGGTGGGATCACCCGGAGTGAACGGACGAGGGGCCCGGCCGGGGCGGCCGAGCGGGAGCGGGGGCGGGCGTGGAACTGCGGCAACTGGAGTACCTGGTGGCCATCGTCGAGGAGGGCGGCTTCGGGCGCGCGGCCGAACGGCTGCACGTGGTGCCTTCCGCCGTGAGCCAGCAGATCGGCCGGCTCGAAAGGGAGTTGGGCTCCAGCCTGTTCGACCGCAGCACCCGGCGGGTACGGCTGACCGCCGCCGGGGAACGCCTGCTCCCGCACGCAGAGGCAGTGCTTGCGGCGGCCCGGGACCTGACGCACCGGGCGGCCCTGCTGGCGGACGACACCGCGCGGACGATCCGGCTCGGCAGCAGCCGGGCCTTCGCCTCCCGGGTGCACCTGGCCCTGGACCGCCTCGCGGAGGCCGCACCGCACTGGCGGACGACGGTCCGACAGGACGCCCGAGCCCTCCGCATCGCGGCCCTGCGCAGCGGGGAGCTGGACGCCGCGCTGGTTCGCGGCGTCGGACCCGCGGAGGCCAGGGCGGCCGGGTTGCACGCCGTGCCGGTGTGGACGGACCCGCTGGTGGTGGCACTGCCGGCCCGCCACCCGCTTGCCGCGCGTCCGCACCTCGGCCCGGCCGACCTGGCAGGCCTTCCGCTGCGACTCGCCCCGCACCGGCACAACCCCGGCTTCCACCAGCTGGTGCGCCGGACCTTTGCCGCCGCCGGCCTCGAACCCGCGTTCGGCCCCGCGTTCACCACCTTGCAGGAGAGCCTGGCGGCCGTCGCCGCCGCCCAGGAGCCGCCGTCCTGGACGCTGTTCGACCCGATCGGCCCGCCGCCGCCCCACAGCGCGCGGATCGTCCTCCGTCCCTGGCGCGGGCCGGGCTCCACGACCGTTCTGCTCACGCCGGGGACCGGTGAGCCCCCGGGGCCGGGTCTCGCCGCGCTGACGGCGGCGCTCCGGGACAGCGTCGGGACGCCGGTGATCGCCGACAAGACGGCCGGCCTGCACTGATGCTGACGGGCCGTCACTGAGGGCGGCGTCTGACGGTTGCTTGCTCGCCCAGATTCTTGCTCAGGTGAGCAGAGAGGGCTATCTTCTTGCTCGGGCGAGCAAGAGCTGGCTCGGGCGAGCAGAGAGGGGTGCTCGGTGGGGCGCACGTTCACCGAATCGGCGCGACGGCAGCAGATCGTGGCGGCCGCCATCGAGGTGATCGCGGAGGCGGGGTACGCCAAGGCGTCGTTCGCGCGGATCGCCAAGCAGGCCGGCCTGAGCAGTACCGGGATGATCTCCTACCACTTCAAGGGCAAGGACGACCTGCTGCGCGAGGTGGTGGCGGAGGTGCTGCGGGTCGCCGAGGCGTACATGCTGCCGAGGATCGACGCGGCACTGGGTCCGCGCGGGCGGATGCGGGCCTTCATCGAGTCCAACATCGAACTGGTGGCCGCGCATCCGCGGGAGCTGGCGGCGCTGGTGGAGATCCTCGGCAGTCAGGCGGACGACGCGGAGGGGCAGTTCGCCGCGAGTCGGCGGGCCGTCATGGACTTCCAGGAGCAGTTGGTCCGCAAGGCGCAGGAGGACGGCGAGTACGGCCCGTTCGACGCCCGGGTGCTGGTGACGGCGGTCCGCGGGGCGATCGACGCGGTGCTGGTGCGGGTGCTGCGCGAGCCGGAACTCGACGTGGCCACCAGCGCACGGGAGTTGGCGGATCTCTTCGACCGGGCGGTCCGTCCGGCGGAGGTCTGCATGGAAGCGCATCGGATTCTGGGGGAAGAGTGATGAGCGAACAGCAGGTGCGGGCGGAAGCGGTCGGGGCAGCGGGGGCCGGGGCCGGGGCGACGGCCGAGTCGGCCGGAGCGGTGGGGGAGGCGGTGGCGGCCCGGGCGGAGCTGCCGCGCGGCGCGGACGGGCGGGTGGACTGGGCGGCGTACGCGGGCGACGGGGCGACGCCGAAGGAGCGGGCGGCGCGCGGGAAGCGGCAGTTGCTGCGGTCGCTGCTGTTCGAGCTGGGCGTGCCGTTGGCCGCCTATTACGTGTTGCTGGGCCTGGGCGCCGGGCAGTGGGCGGCGATCACGCTGAGCGGCCTGGCCGCCCTGCCGTGGCTGCTGTACGGCCTGGCCAGGAACCGGCGGTTGGACCCGATGCCGGTGTTCGCGCTGGTGCTGATCGCGGTGGGTGCGCTGCTCTCGGTTGTCACCGGCAGCCCGCGGGTGCTGCTGGTGCGTGACAGCTGGGTGTTCGGCGTGATCGGCCTGTGGGTGCTGGGCAGCCTGCTGACCCGCCGTCCGTTCATGCTCGGGGCGGGCCGCTCGGTGGTGGCCGCGAAGATCGGCCCGGTCGGCGCGGACGCCTGGGCCGGCCAGTGGCAGTACGACGCGGTCTTCCGCCGTCACCTGCGCCTGCTGACCGTGGTGTGGGGCTGCGGCTTCGCGCTGGACGCCCTGGTGCGGGTGGCGTTCGCGCTGACGCTGCCGATCGGCGCGGTCCCGCTGGTGAACACCCTGCAGTGGCTGGCGGTGCTGGGCGGCCTGTTCGGCTTCCACTTCTGGTACATCAGGCGCCACGGCCTGGAGGTCTGAGGCCGGGAGGTCGGGCCCGCCGCACCGCCGCATGTAGTGACTGACAGTCAACAGCGCTGCAGAAAACCAGGTTTGACGTCCGACAGTGGAAATCCCGGTGACGGCGGCGGCCGGGCGTGCCTAGACTCGGCTCGCCGCAAGACGCCCGGGCCGGATGGCCGTCGGGCGCACCGTGACGTGGAGAGGGAGGGACCGGCCGTGCGCAGCACCGCTGTCGTCGTTCCCCCGTCGCGGTTCGAGGTGATCCTGGTGTCCTCGGCAGGCCGGCGCCCGCTGCGCGGCCGGTGCCGGTAGGAACCACGAGCTCTCCCGTCCTTCCTTCCCGTCCCGCCGGCCCGTTCGAGGGCCGCCGGTGGGCGCGTGCGCGCCGACCGTGAGATCGGGCGGGGAGGGACGGTCCGAGGCTCGTGGCGCCGTGAATCGCGCTGCCGATTCCAGGAAAGAACCCCGAAGGGCCCCGGGCCATGCGCACCGACCTCATCACCACCAGCACCAGCACCAGCACCACCACCGCTGTCGCCACCGCGATCGGCGTGGTCCGCAACCTCGGCATCCTCGCCCACGTGGACGCCGGGAAGACCACCGTGACCGAGCGCGTGCTGTTCCTGACGGGCGCGACGCACAAGCGCGGCGAGGTCCACGACGGCACCACCGTCACCGACTTCGACCCGCAGGAGCGCGACCGCGGCATCACGATCTCCGCCGCCGCGGTCAGCTGCCGGTGGGACGGCCACCTGCTGAACCTGATCGACACCCCGGGCCACGTGGACTTCGCCGACGAGGTCGAGCGCTCGCTGCGCGTGCTGGACGGCGCGGTGGCGGTGTTCGACGCGGTGGCGGGCGTCGAGCCGCAGAGCGAATCGGTGTGGCGGCAGGCCGACCGGCACGGGGTGCCCCGGATCGCGTTCGTCAACAAGATGGACCGGCCCGGCGCGGACCTGGACGCCGCCGTCGCGTCCGTCCGGGAGAAGCTGCACCCGGTGCCGCTGGCCGTGCAGCTGCCGATCGGCCGGGAGAGCGGGTTCACCGGCGTCGTCGACCTGGTCGAGCTGCGCGCGCTGACCTGGCCGGACGGCCCCGAAGGCGTCGAAGGCGTACAAGTGGGCGAGGTCCCGGCGGAGTTGGCGGACGAGGCGGGTCGGCGGCGGGCCGCCCTGGTGGAGGCCGTCGCCGAGCTGCACCCCGGCGCGCTGGAGGAGTACTGCGCCACCGGCACGCTGGCGGGCGGCACCCTGCGCCGTGCGCTGCGTCACCTCACGGGCGACGGGCAGGCCGTGGTGGTGCTCTGCGGTTCGGCGTACCGCAACCGCGGCATCGAGCCGCTGCTGGACGCGGTGGCGGCGTACCTGCCGTCCCCGCTGGACGTCCCGTCGGTGCGCGGGGAGTTCGACGGCGGCGTGCTGGAACGCGCCGCCGATCCCGAACAGCCTTTCTCCGCGCTGGTGTTCAAGGTCTCCGCGAGCACCACTGGGCGGCTCAGCAGCCTGCGCATCTACTCCGGCACGCTACGGAAGGGGGACACCGTGCTCGACGCGCGCACCGGCCGCACCGAGCGGATCGGCCGGATCCTGCGGGTGCAGGCCGACCGGCACAGCGAGACCGACACGGCCGTGGCCGGGGACATCGTCGCGGTGGTCGGGCCGAAGGCGGCCAAGGCCGGCGCCACGCTGTGCGCCCCGGGCGCGCCGCTGGTGCTGGAACCGGCGGTCGCCGCCGACCCGGTGGTGACCGTCGCGGTCGAGGCCAGGCGTTCGGTCGACAGCGACCGGCTGGCGGCCGCGCTGGCCAGGCTGGCCGAGGAGGACCCGTCCCTGGTGGTCGGGACCGACCCGGAGAGCGGGCAGCGGGTGCTGTCCGGCATGGGCGAACTGCACCTCGAGGTCGCGGTGGAGAAGCTCCGCCGGGCCGGGCTGGAGGTCACCGTCGGACGGCCGAAGGTCGCCTACCGGGAGACCCTCTCCGCCACGGTGGCCGGCCTGGTCCTGCGGCACGTCAAACAGGACGGCGGCGCAGGGCAGTTCGCGCACATCGTGGTCGACGTCGCGCCGCTCGGCGAACCCGGGACGGACGGCTTCGAGTTCCGCTCCGCCGTCACCGGCGGGCGGGTCCCGCAGGAGTTCGTGCAGGCCGTCGAGGCGGGCTGCCGGGACGCCCTGGCGGACGGCCCGCTCGGCCACCCGGTCACCGGGGTCCGGGTCACCCTCACCGACGGGTCGACCCACGTCAAGGACTCCAGCGACCTGGCGTTCCGCACCGCCGGGCGGCTCGCCCTGCGCGAGGCGCTGCGGCGCGGCGGGCCGGTGCTGCTGGAGCCCGTCGTGGAGGTCACCGCCACCGTCCCGCCGGACAGCGTCGGCGGTGTCCTCGGCGACCTGGCCGCCCGGCGCGGCCGGGTGCAGGGCTCCGACCCGCGCGGCGGCAGCGCCGTGCTGACGGCGACCGTGCCGCTGGCCGAACTCTTCGGCTACGCGGGCGCCTTGCGCGGTCGCACGCAGGGCCGGGGCACGTTCACCACCCGGCCCGCCGGGTACGCCGTGGCGCCGCGCGAGCAGTAGGCGCGGCCGCTGCCCGGCCCCGTTCGGTCCGCCGGACGGGGCGGGGCCGGCTGTACTGACCGTGGCCCGGCGTTGCGCCGCAGTCAGTGCAGCCAGCCGCGCTCGGCGGCGCGGGCCCCGGCCTGGAAGCGGCTGCGGGCGCCCAGCACCTCCAGGGCCTCTGCGGTCAGCCGTCTGACGGTCCGGTCGGAGACGCCGAGCTTTCGCGCCGCCACCACGTCGGTGTCGCCCGACCGGAGGATCCGCAGCAGCGCGTAGTGCTGCGCCGTCATGCCGTTGCCGTCCCGTCCCCGGGCGTGGCTCAGCGGCGCGGCGCCCTGCCACAGCTGCTCGAACAGCGCGCACAGCGCGGCGACCGGGCCGCGGCCGTGCAGCACGGCGGCGGTGTCGGGCCGGTCCGGGTCGAGCGGGAGGACGGCGGTGTGCCGGTCCACCACGGTCATCCGGATCGGCAGCGCGGTCGCGGTGCGCACCTGCCCGCCGAGCCGTACGAGGTGCTGCGCGTGGTCGAGGGTGGGCCGGTGGGCGCGTGCCGAGTCCAGGTACAGGGCGCGCACCTCGACGCCCCGGGCGAGCGCGTCCTCGGCCGGCGGCTGCCGGTCGGGACGGTCGTCGGGGACGACCACCAGCAGCTGGGTGCGGGCCGCGGCGTCGAGTTCGGCGAGGCGCACCCGGACGGCATCGGCTCCGAGCAGGGGTTCGGTTCGGACCGGGGATCCGTCGGCGGTGGTGTCGCGACCGACCGCACCGAGGGCAGCAGGCATCTCAACCGCCGTTCGGAACGCGGTGGTTGTGGCGGCCGTGGCCGGGACAGCTCACCGTGTGCATCGCCGCCGTTCCTCCACCTCTCCGACCGTTCAGCCTAGGTCTAGACCATTGGGGCGGTTGGTGTCAAAGGGCATGCGAACCAGCCGGGTTCGCCGACCCGAGCGATGAAGTGCTGCCGATGGCAACGGGGTTGCCGCGGACGGCAGCCGGCCCGGACGCCGATGGGCGTCCGGGCCGGGGGAGTTGCGGTGGCCGGGGGGGTGGCGTGGACGGGCGGGTCAGTAGGTGACGATGCCCGGGTCCGAGAGGGACGGGGCGCCGGTCTCGACGTGACCGGCCAGGCGGCGGACGAAGTCGGCGCTCTGGTCGGAGGTGATGGTCAGGTCGTACCAGTGCCGGCAGGTGGAGAGGTTCGCGGTGAAGCTGACGGTGGCGCCGCGGGCGACCGTGACGGTCTGCGGCGTGCCCGCGTAGGCGTTGCTGACGGTGAGGACCGCGGTGGCGCTGGCCGGGTTGGTGAAGGTCAGGTCCAGGTTGCCGGTGGCGGCGTTGTGGCGGGCGGTGACCTCCGGGCCCGCGGTCTTGCCGGGGTTGCGGAAGCGGCGCAGGAACCCGTTCGGGCCGAACACGGTGAGGTCGGTGACGCCCTTGGAGTACGTGGTGTTCCAGGCGTCGGAGACGGACTTGCCGGCCTCGGCGGTGTACGTCCACGGGCCGTCGGTGCGGTTCGCCGAGGTGATCAGGAACTGGGCGCCCGCGGCCGCGCCGCCGCTGAACGTCAGCGCGTACTTGCCGGTCGACACGTCGGCCGAACCGTCCACGTAGGGCGCGTACTTGAGCGGACGGGTGGGCTTGGCGCCGGCCTCCTGCTTCGGCATGGAGCCGGTCGCGGGCGGGGTCGGCACGTAGTCGGCGTGCCGATTGCCGTCGGCCGGCTTGTAGGCCGCGGTGGACGGCAGCGAAGCGGGGGCGGCGTTCGACGCGGTGAAGTCGAAGGCCGAGGTGAGGTCGCCGCAAATGGCGCGCCGCCAGGGCGAGATGTGCGGCTCCATGACGCCGAAGCGCTGCTCCATGAAGCGGATGATCGAGGTGTGGTCGAAGGTCTCCGAGCAACTGTAGCCGCCGGTGCTCCACGGCGACACCACGATCATCGGCACCCGCTGCCCGAGGCCGTACGGCCCGGCCGCGTAACTCGCGTTGCCCGCGAACCAGTCGGCGCCCGTGGCGACGGTGGACAGGCCCTGGCCGGCGGAGGACGGCGGGAACGGCGGCACCACGTGGTCGAAGAAGCCGTCGTTCTCGTCGTAGGTGATGAACAGCGCGGTGCGGGCCCACACGTCCGGGTTGGAGGTGAGCGCGTCCAGCACCTGCGAGACGTACCAGGCGCCGTAGTTGGCCGGCCAGTTGGGGTGCTCGGTGTACGCCTCGGGGGCGGCGATCCAGGAGATCTTGGGCAGCGTCCCGGCCTGCACGTCGGCGCGCAGCTTGTCGAACAGCCCTTCGCCGGCCTTCGCGTTCGTGCCGGTGCGGGCCTTCTCGTAGAGCGCCGAACCGGGCTGCGCGTTGCGGTAGTTGTTGAAGTAGAGCAGCGAGTTGTCGCCGTAGTTGCCGCGGTAGGGGTCGCTGATCCAGCCCCAGGAGCCGGCCGCGTTCAGACCGTCGCCGATGTCCTGGTAGATCTTCCAGGACACGCCCGCGGCCTCCAGCCGCTCAGGGTAGGTGGTCCAGGAGTAGCCCGCCTCCTGGTTGCCGAGCACCGGGCCGCCGCCGGTGGCGTCGTTGCCGGTGTAGCCGGTCCACATGTAGTAGCGGTTCGGGTCGGTGGAGCCGATGAACGAACAGTGGTAGGCGTCGCAGAGGGTGAAGGCGTCGGCGAGCGCGTAGTGGAACGGGATGTCCTGGCGGGTCAGGTACGCCATCGTGGTGGCCGTCTTGGCGGGCACCCACTGGTCGTACTTGCCGTTGTTGAACGCCTTGTGGCCGCCCGCCCAGTCGTGGTTCAGGTCCTGGACGAACTGCATGCCGAGGTCGTTGACCTGCGGCCGGAACGGCAGGATCTCCTTCTTCGCGCTGTTGGTCTGGTACCAGACCGGCTTTCCGCTGGGCAGCGTCACCGGACGCGGGTCGCCGAAGCCGCGGACGCCCTTCATCGAGCCGAAGTAGTGGTCGAAGGAGCGGTTCTCCTGCATCAGCACCACGATGTGCTCGACATCCTGGATGGTGCCCGTCGTGCCCTGCGGGGCGATCGACGCGGCCCGCGCGATGCTGGGAGCCAGCGAGGAGAACGCGACGCTCGCGCCGGCCAGTTGGAGGAAACGGCGCCGATTCAGTTCAGCCATGGGTGAATCGCCTCTGCGGGTGAGGGGTGGGTGGGCGGTGCCCCTCAGGACAGCGCGCCCGGGGTACCGCCCGGCGGCCCGCTCGTGACTGACCGGCGTACGTCAAACGAACGCCTTGAGTTGTTCGGACAAGTCCGCCCAGCTTGTCCCCATCTTGTACAGACAAGGTCATTCGACCTGTCCGGGACGGGGATTGACGGCGCCTCGACCCGCCACTGGTGAGTCGACGTGCTACTGCGCGTCGGCGGCGAGGGTCTCCGCAGTCGCCTCGGCGGTGATCCGGTCGAACTGGGCGCCCATCGCCTCCGCCAGCGCGTGGGCGGCCGACAGCGGCCGGACCATCACGGTGAACTCGTCGATCAGCCCGTCCTCGTCGAAGTGCAGGAAGTCGCAGCCGTGCACCTCACGACCGTCGACCGTCGCCCGGAACACCAGCGCGTGGTCGCGGCCGCCCGGGTCGGCGATCTCCCGCTCGTACCGGAAGTCCTCGAAGACCCGCAGCACCGCGCGCAGGATCGCGGCCGTGATCGGCTTGCCCGGGTACGGCTTGAACGCGACGGGGCTGCTGAACACGACGTCGTCGGCGAGCAGGGCGATCACGGCCTGCTCGTCACGGGCCTCGACGGCCTGGCGGAACGGGTGCATGGCGGGTCTCCTGGATAGTCACAGAATTGACTAGGTGTACCCGGGAGTATCGGCCCGTCCTTGCTTGCTGTCCAGCGTTTCACGACCACCTTCAGCCAGTCGCAGAGTTGACCAGGTCGGTGCTAGCTTGAGCGGCATGGCACTGCGGAACGCGCTGATGGCCGCCCTGCTGGAGGGCGAAGCCTCCGGGTACGACCTCGCCAAGGGCTTCCACGCCTCGGTGGCGAACTTCTGGGCGGCGACGCCGCAGCAGCTGTACCGCGAACTGGACCGGATGGCGTCGGACGGCCTGGTCAGCGCCCGCACCGTCCGCCAGGAGAAGCGCCCCGACAAGCGCCTGTTCTCGCTCACCGAGGCCGGCCTGGCCGCCGTCCGCGCCTACACCGCCGAACCGCCGGCCCGGCCCAGCACCATCCGGGACGAACTGCTGGTCAAGGTGCAGAGCCTGGACGCCGGCGACGCCGCGGCCGTCCGCACCGCGATCATCGAACGAATGGAATGGGCGCGCGGCAAACTCGCCCGCTACGAACGCCTGCGCCACCGCCTGCTGGACGGCCGCACCGAGGAGCAGCACCTCAACGAGGCCGAACGGGTCGGCCCCTACCTCACCCTGCTGCGCGGCATGGAGTTCGAGCGCGAGAACCTGCGCTGGGGCGAGTTCGCGCTCGGCGTGCTCGACCGGCGGGCGGCCCTGCGCGCCTGACCCCTACTCACTTGGTCACTCACTTGGTCGACCAGGTTCACCAGGCGCGGGCGGCGGCCAGCAGACGCTCCCGGACGACCGCCAGGTGCGGGTTCGGCGCCGGGTCCGGACGGTGCACCAGGTAGGCGGTGTTGATCGGCGGATCGTCCGGCAGGTGCAGCGGGACGAGCGCGCCGGACGCCAGCTCCGCCCGGCACAGGTACTCGGGCAGCACGCTCCAGCCCGCGCCCGCCACCACGGCAGCCCGGACGGCGCGCAGGTCGGGCACCGTCACGGCGGCCCGGGCGTGCAGGCGGCGCCCGAACACGTGCCGCCAGTAGCGGCGGACGATCGGCAGGTCGTCCGCGTAACTGACCAGCGGCAGCCGGGGCAGCGCCGCCGCCAGCTCCTCGGCGGCCGCACCCACGGGCCCGGGGCTGGCCGGCCAGTCCGGGGCGGCGACCAGCACGAACTCCTCGTCCGCCAGCGGCTCCGCGAGCAGCGCCCGGCCGGTCGGTCGCCGGGTCGCCACCACCAGGTCGTGGCGGCCGGCGCGCAGCTCCGCCAGCAGCGGATCCGTCAGCCCGGCGGACACCCGCAGTCGCACCCCGTCCGCGACCAGCGGCGCGAGGGCGGCGAGCAGCACGGTGCCGATCAGCTCGGCCGGGCCGGCCAGGTGCACCGGCTCCGCGGGAGGGTGCTCGTCCGCCGCGCCGGCCAGCCGGTCCAGCGGCTCCGCGACCCGCGCGGCCAGCTCGTCCGCGGCAGGCAGCGCCGCCGCCCCGCGCGCCTGCCGCTCGAACAACTCTCGCCCCTGGCGCTGCTCCAGGGACCGGACCTGCGCCGTCACCGTCGACTGCGACAGCCCCAGCTGCCGGGCCGCGGCCGTGAACGAGCCCAGGCGGTACACCGCGAGGAAGGTGCGCAGCTGGTTGAGGTCCGGCTGGCCGCCGGGTGCGAGGGCGTGATCCTGCACCGAGTTCACCGAGTTCACCGAGTTCACCGAGTGCGTGGAGTTCGTTGGGTCGGTGGGACTCGGACGCTGACCCTGACGCCGACGCGGGCGTGATCGTTCATCTGACGAGCGTACCGGCGGTGTGGCCGCGCCAGCCATCGGAATGTCGATGGCAGCCATCGGTGCTGCCATTGGCAACCGATGGCTCGGCCGGTCTACGGTCGATCCGTACCGTGACGCACCCCGACCCGTTCAAGGAACGTGACATGTCGAAGATCCTGTTCGTGATGACCGGCGCCGACCACTGGACCCTGAAGGACGGCACCCCGCACCCCACCGGCTACTGGGCCGAGGAGGTCGCCACCCCCTACCGCGCGCTGCGCGACGCCGGCCACGAGATCGCCGTCGCCACCCCGGGCGGCGTCGTCCCGCCGGTCGACCGGGGCAGCCTGGAGCCCGGTGCGAACGGTGGTGCCGAGCAGGCCCGCGAGGTCGCCGACACGCTCGCCGCCATGACCGAACTCCAGCACCCGCTCGCCATCGCCGACGTCGACCTCGCCGACTGGGACGCCGTCCTCTACCCCGGCGGCCACGGCCCGATGGAGGACCTCTCCGCCGACGCCGACTCCGGACGTCTGCTCACCCTCGCCCTGGCCTCCGCCAAGCCCCTCGCCGTGGTCTGCCACGGCTCCGCCGCGCTGCTCGCCGCCGTCGACCAGACCGGCCGGAACACCTTCGCGGGGCGCCGCGTCGCCGCCTTCACCGACGAGGAGGAGACCCTCGCCGGCCTCGCCGACCGCGCCAAGTGGCTGCTGGAGTCCCGCCTCACCGAAGCCGGCCTCACCGTCGACACCGCCGCCCCCTGGACCCCGCACGTGGTCGTCGACGGCAGCCTGATCACCGGTCAGAACCCGGCCTCCTCCGGCCTGCTCGCCGACGAGCTGATCAAGCAGCTGGCCTGAGAGCACTGGCTGCGACCGGATCCGGTCCGGGGCATGGTGTGGGGGCCCCACAGCATCTGCTGTAGGGCCCCCACGCCCTCCCCCGATCAGAAGTAGCCCGGTGCGGACCCGTCGAGCGCTCCGACCAGCGCCGCCCGGTCGAGCAGGATGTTGTTGTTCTCGCAGCTGGTCTCGGGCAGCAGTACACAGGCGTGGCAGGCCGCGAGGTTGAGACCGTCCGCGCCACCCGCCTCGGTCTCCGCGCACAGCGGATCGTTCGAGCACCAGCCGGCTCGATGCAGAGCCGACCGGAGCGAGCGGTCCAACCGGTCCGGCTCGCCCTGGGCGACGATGCCGCCCAGACTGCCCGCCGAGTCGTTGGTCGCGGTGTAGATCAGGACGCCTGCCATCTCGTCGTCCACGTACAAACGCTCGCGAAGTGCGGCCGCCGGATAGCCGGCATCCAGGCTCCACTCGTTGATCAGGACATGAGCCAGCGTGTGCAGGAGCAGGAAGCGCGGAGTGGCGTGGGACCGGGGCATCGGCCGATCCGAGCCGGTGCCGCGACTGCGCAGCAGTCTGTCGTGGTTCTCGCGCACCCGACTCGCCCGTTCGACCGGGCCGGACAAATGTTCCCAATCCCGGAGTCGATCAGCGTCCAGTCGCAGGAACACCCCCTCGCCCCGGACCTCGATGGCGGGAAGCCAGCTCGGCCGCACGTTCGAGATCGGCGCATGTCGAGGCAGTACGGCCGGACTGGGCTCCTCGATCCGGGTGAACGACTGGAGCGCCCGAACCTCGCGCAGGCGCTTCACGAGCATCACCTGTGCCAGGCCGTGCGAGTCCAGTACGGGCCCGGTCGGATCGACGGGGGGCTCGCAGACGAAGTCCTGTTCCTCGTCTGCGTTCTCGGAATGCGCAACGGTGAGGCTGCGGTACTCGTCCCGATAGAGCGTCGTACGTGCCGAACCGAGCTCCTCCGACAATGCCTCCGTCCGTTCCCCCGTTTGCGTGGTCGCGTCCTCCGCCGCGCGTCGCTGCCGGATCAGCGCGACGACCTCGTCGGGATCGTAGGAGGGGTGGCGCGCCAGAACCTTCTCGATGCGTAGGTAGGTACGAATGGCCTCGGCGTTCTCGTCCTTCAACTTGCTGTATAGGCGGGCGGCGAGTTTTGCGTGACCCTCGCTCCACGGGGGGATGGACAATGCCGAGTGCGCGACCGGGAACCAGACGGACGAGGAGCCGCGCTGCAAGGTACGCGGTTGCTCGGTGCATGCCTCTGTCGGTGCGTCCTTCAGCCAAGGGGACCGCCCTCCACAGCGGATACCCAACTCCTTCAGGGCCTGGCGACGGAACGACCCCTCCATCGATGCGGAGGCGCCGCAGGAACAGGCGATCAGCACGGAGCGGAGTGAGGCGGTCGACCCGGTCGACGTGAGGGTCAACTCTCCGGCGCAGGAGGTGACTTCGGTCCGCTCGCCGCCGCGATGGACCCACTTCCAATAGGGGAAGTCCTCCAAGTGCCCGTTTGCGCAGGCCATTACGAAACGCGACGGCACCAGGCTCTCCTGGCAGGTCGAGCATTCGGCCTTTCCCGCAGGGGAGTTGAACTTTCGGAAGGGCTGCAGGGCGTTGCAGCGCGGGCAGGAGTACCACTCGGGGAAGCGCACTGCCCGAACGCCGTCCCTCGCCCGGTCCGGGTCGGGCGCGGGCGGCAGCCGGAACTCGTTCACATGCAACTGGTCGGACAGCCGCGGCTCCACGACGATCGGGGCCTGGGAAATATCCCAGGAGTCGATGCCGCGGACGAGGAAGGACTCGTTGTCGACCGCGATCATGGCACCGACGCCGTAGGTGGTGATCAGCTGTGCGCGGCGGATCTCACCGAGGCGACGGGCCGCTCTCACCGGCCCCGAGACGAGGCTCCGACGGCGGCTACGCGAGGGAACGGGGGTCATGATTCAGCGCTCCTCGAAGAAGGTGGACGAGGCATCGACGTCGCGTAGGCTCCACAGAGTGGGCCAGGCATCCGAGGCCTCGTCCTCGTAGCCGTTCAGTAGCGCAGGCGCGTGGGTGCCCCGAGGCGCCTCGTAGACCAGACCGGGATTGTTCTCGGCGAGCCACCTCCATTCGTCGACGAAGTACTCGAATGCCTCGGTGGTTGTGCGGAGTTCGCTCGGATCGACCACGGCAACCCGGTCGAGGAGGACCGTCGCGACGACGCTGTTCAGGCCCTCGAGGAAATCCTCGATCCTGCCCGCCGCCTCGTTCGGCCGTGCAACTGGTAGCAACAGCCGGGCCAGCGCCACGACCACCGCGTGCAAGCCGCGGTCCCTGGCCCGGGCCGAGAACGGCGTCACGCTGGTCGACTCGACCTCGCGGTACAGCGCGGAGTGGAAGTGCTGGAAGTCCTCGTAGTGCGACCGGTCGCGGGAACGGGCGGAGTTGAGCATCACGGCCACCAGCCCCGGGTGCTGCCGGCCGACGCGGCTGGTGGCCTGAATGTACTCGGCGGTGGTCTGCGGCTGGCCCATGACCGCCATCAGACCAAGCCGGTCGACGTCCACACCGACCGAGATCATGTTGGTGGCCAGCAGGACGTCGAGGACGTCCCGCTCCGGAAAGGAGCGTTCGATCTCCTTCAACCGGCGGGAAATGTCACTGGAATTGGCCCGGCTGCTCAACTCGGTGATCGCATCGACCCGACGCCGAACGCCGTCGTCGCGGACCGACAGATAGTCGAGCCGCTCCTGGACGTCGTCCAGCACCTGGAGCTCGGCGGCGGACAGCAGCCGCAGGCTGTTGAAGTAACCGACCAGCGTCCAGTACGCGTCCTTCACCTCCGGGGCGCCCTTTGCGGTCTGCGCCCGGTGCAGCAGCGCCGCGTAGACCCGGATCAGCAGCGTCGTCTGACTGGTGCTGGAGGTCAACAGGCCCACGTACCGGCGGGCCGCTTTGCGCTCCCGGGGTGTCTCGACCGCGAACCAGGAGTCACGGGAGTCCAGGCCCGCAGGCGGGAACTGGTCGACCCGGCGGGCGAACAACCTGGCACCCTGCTCGTCGGCGCGGCGGATGGTCGCGGTCGACGCGACCACCTTGGGACAGCCCGCGAGGGCGTCCACGGCCGTCTCGTAGAGGCCGGTCAAGGTACCCAATGGGCCCGAGATCAGGTGGAGTTCGTCCTGGACGATAAGTTCCGGCGGCCGAGTGCCGGCGGGTGCGTCCAGGTTGAACAGGGCCGCCGACTCGGGGCGCCACGGAAGCGACGCGAACTTGTCGACGGTGGCGATCACCAGAGTGGGGCGGGCCCGGTAGACGGCATCGTCGACCAGGTGCACCGGCAGACCGGTGCGGAAGTCGCAGTCGACGGACGGACAGGCGATCGTCATCCGGCCCGCGGCCTCGTCAACCGCGTAGTCGATCGGGGACAGCGGTTCGCCGCACCACGGGCAGGTGCGCAACTGGACCGGGTTCTCGGTCGCCAGGTCCAGCCGCGGGTTGGCCCACAGCTGTTTCAGCTTCTCGGCCGCCACGGACAGGCGGTTGGGGGTGGCGGACCGGCCCACCCACATGCCGATCGAAATCTCCTCGCCACCCAGCATCTTTGGGTCGGCCGCCCGGATCCTTTCCATGGCGCAGATCAGTGTGGCGGCACGTTCGAACTGCTGGAGCGTCAGGAGCCGCAGCGTGTAACGCATGAGGACGGTGACACCCCCGCCCAGTCCACCGTCGCGCACGCGGCGCAGGAAGGTGGTGAAGGCGATCAGCCCGAGGTAGGCCTCGGTTTTGCCACCACCGGTGGGGAACCAGAGCAGATCGGCAACGTCCCGGTCGTCGTGTTCGGGATCGACAATGCCCGCCAGGCAGATCAGGACGAAGGAAATCTGGAACGGCCGCCAGCGACCTGACGAGACGTCGGGACGCCCCGTTCTGCCGCCCTTGATCCAGGCAGTCCGGGCGCGCTGCTCCGCCATGGCGAGATTTGTCAGCCGAAAGGCGCGCAGGATCTCGGGCCGGTTCGGATCGGCCAGCAGGCCCACACCCTCGTGCATCCGGCGGAGGGTGCGGCGACATCGCTCCAACTGCTCGGCTGCGGCCGGGCCGTGCTCGGTGTCGGCCAGCGACAGGCTCTGTTCAGCCAAGCCGTCGATCCACTCGCGGTATCCGTCGAGCATCCGGTGCAGGGCCTGGACGACCTCATCGGTGGGCGCGGTGCCGAGACCGCGCATGGTAAGTGCCTCGGTGGAGATCGCCGGGTTGGAGTCGGTCAGCAGCACCTCGTGGGAGGGTACGAACTCGGTCCGGACGACGGCGACTGCCGCGAGCTTGTTGTCCTTCGACCCGATAGGTGGAGGTGTCCAGTCCCAGTGCGCGGCGCAACCATGCCCGATGGCGAAGCTCGGCACG
The DNA here is from genome assembly GCF_003610255.1 of Streptomyces sp. TLI_171. Classification (GTDB taxonomy): domain Bacteria; phylum Actinomycetota; class Actinomycetes; order Streptomycetales; family Streptomycetaceae; genus Kitasatospora. The sequence continues at coordinate 5,870,305 of NZ_RAPS01000001.1, forward strand.
TGCCGGTGCAGCATTCGGCTGAGCGCAAGTTCACGGTCGGCGGTGCCGTCGACTGCAGGCCGCGCCACGAATGGAGGCTCTGTGCCCTCCGCGGCAGTAACTTCCAGGGCCGGTTGGTAGAAGCAATGCGCGTCGCGCAGGTCGAACTGTCCCACCTCGTGGGTGTTCACCACGGTCGCCGTGACGGTCACCGTACCGTGCTGGTCCGAGGCAGGGCGGACCAGGACCCGGAGGTCGAGACCGGGGTGGAGCGGGGCCGGCGGCTTGACGAACCCGGGCACCGTCACATCCAGGACCACGGGTTCGAGAGGCAGTTGGACACGCCGCCAGTGTTCCTTCTGCGCCCCGGTGCTTCGGGCCTCGGTCCGGCGCGCGGCGACCGGGTGACCGTTCTCGTCTTCCGGCAGGTAGACCGCCGCCCGGACAGTGAACCGCAGCCGCGGAGCGACACGGGGGTTCACCGCGAAGGTCAGTCCGAATGACGAGGGCATCCGAATGTTGGCCAGCGACACGCCCAGATCGACAGCATCGTCGTCGGTGCCGCGGGTGATCGGCACGCTGTCCAGACCGTCCTGCGCATGCTCCTGTTCTGAAGGTTCGCGGTGGCCCTCGTCCGGCCGGGTACGGGGGAACAACACCCCGACCGGGTACATGGTGATCGGTGCGTCGCCGCTGAGCACCTCCTCCGGACCACCCACGGGGCCGAGCAGATCGTCACGCAGCGACTCCGAGAGGGCGTCGCGCAAGGCGTAGTGGGCTTGGTGGATCGACTCGCTCACTCTGTGCTCCCGCCGGTTCCGTCCGTCTGCCCGTTGTACCAGTGGAACCGCCCCAGTCCACTGACCCGCGGAGCCAACCACACCCCGTGCTCGCCCAAGCCCGCTCGTTCGGTTGCGGCAGGGTCGCCCGCCACACTCTCCACACAGTCGACCCGCAGCCCCGAGATGAGCGGCGGCCAGTTCTCCACCGATGCGTTCAGGTTGCGGCGGAGCATCCGTTGCAGATCGGTGCGGAACCGCTCCGAGACGACGGCGATCCGGCGGCCCGCGACCACCACGGCATACGGGGGCGACTGGTCGGCGGCCACCGGAATCGTATGGAGCAGCTCCAGTTCGGCGGGGTCGCCGACGGACACCCCGGTGCGCAGATGCTCCGTCAAGTCCCGGGCGTCCGCGAAGAAGTCCTCGGTGCCGGGTGGCAGGGAGTGCGAGACATCGTCGCCCAGAAGTTCGATGCCGTTGCGAGCCCAGGAGCTGCGGCCGCCCAGGTACCAGCGGTCAAGCCGCCGGTCCTTGCGCACCAGCCAGGAACTCGGTGCGTCGAGAACGTACAGGTCGTCGCGTGCCCGGGTCATTGCCACGTACAGCAGTCGGGCCTCTGCCGCCGGGTCGTAGTCGTACTTCTTCTTCTCCACCCGGCGAGGTGCCTTCAGTGTCCGCGGTTCGACCACCAGGACCCGGTCGAACTCCAGGCCCTTGGCCCGATGCACGGTAGACACGACCACCGGGGCGGATCGAACGGTGGTCAGTTCGTCGGGCAGCCGCTGTTCGGCGAGTGCCCGGTGCAATGCGGGGACCTCCACGGTTCCGCGCGGTCCACCTGCGACCTTGCGCACCGAACGCCACAGTGAACCGGGCGAATCCTCCCTCGGCAGTTTCAGTTCGGCGAGAAGCTCACGGAAGCGATCCTCACTCAGCAACGAAGCCCCGGTGACACCCAATAGTTCGGCCAACCACGGTGGGGCGGAACGCTCCCGTGCCGATCGCTGCAGAGTGTGAGGGATGCCGGCGTTGGACAGCAGCCCCGAGAGGGTCAGCACCTGGCCGTTGTCCCTGCACAGCACCGCCGTGGTGCCGGGATAGTCGCGCAGCGCGTGCTGTACGTACTCCTCGTCCAGGCTGCCGAAGTTCTGTGTGGTCAGGAGCAGCGAACGAAGGTCACCATGGATGCGCTCCGCCTCCTCCGCGGCTCGCGCCGGGTCGCGTGACAGTCGATGCAGACGGGCACCGTGCGGTAGAGCGATGCGGGCCAGGTCGGTTCGGGCACGGAAGTTGTCGCTGAGGTGCAGCTCGGCCAGGTCCTCGCCGAAACTGGCTCGAACCCAGTCCAGGAACCGATCGGTCTCCTCGGCCCGTTGGTCCGGATCTGACACCTGAAATCCGTAAACAGCCTGTGCGGAGTCGCCGACCACCGTGAATCCGGACTCCTCCTGGAACCGGTCGAGCAGCGCCTCTACCATCTCCCGACGCACCCCGACGAGATCCTGTACCTCGTCGATGACCACGTGGGCGGGTACCCCGTGCTCTCCGACCTCCACTGCTCCGTGATCGATCGCCTCGATGGCGGCCTCGATCCGACCGTCGAAGTCGACCGTGGACCAGTCGGGCTCCGGGTACGCACGGGCCAGCAGCGCCGCTGCCCAGGCGTCGAAGGTTTGCACCCGGACCCGCTGCGCGGCAGTCGCGTGCCGCTCGATCCGCTCGGTCAACTCGCGCACTGCGGCTCGGGAGAAGCTGAGCACCAGGATCTCGCCGGCTTCCAACTCCTCCCGTTCCACCAGGGCGTCGAGCCGTCGGACCAAGGTGTACGTCTTGCCTGCACCGGCCCCGGCGGTGACCAGGACGCGGGCGTCCCAGGGCTGGTCCACCACAGTCTGCTGCTCAGCGGTCAGTGGGTGCTCCTCGACGAAGGCGCTCACCTGGCCTCACTCCACAGGTACTCGAAGTCGGTGAAGGCGAGCTTCTCGCCGTAGTTGGTCACATTGTCCCGGACGTTGAGGATCAGGCAGGTCTCCTTGCCGCCGTTGCGGGGGCCACGTAGGCCGCGACCGATCATCTGCTGATAGATGTGCGCGCTGTACGTCGGTCGGGCCACCACCACCGCGCGGGTCGCCGGGGCGTCGAAGCCCTGGGTGAGCACGCCGTAGTTGGTGATCACCTGGATCCTTCCCTTGCGGAAAGCGTCGATCCGCTGCCGGCGCTCCGCGATCGGGGTGTTCGCGTCGATCGCCGATGCGGTGATCCCGCGGTCACCGAGCTTGGCGGCGAGGAACTTGGCGTGTGCTACCGACGTGGCGAACACCAGGACCGGCCAGTCCGCGGGCAGACCGGAGATCTCGTCCACGATCCGCTGGTTGCGTTCATGGTCGTCGGCGAGCCGCTGCTCGGCGCCCTTGGGCAGGGTGGCGAACCTCTCGGACTGCCTCAACTCGTCGGCGCTCAGGGAAATCTGGCCGCCCGCCAGCTCCCGATGCTTTACCTGGGCCAGCACACCCAGTCCCTGCAACTGCTTGATGGCTTGCTCCAGATCTCCCTGGAACACGTTCGCGTCGATCCGCTCACCGAAGCGCTGAACGAGCAGCCGGGTCAGCTCCTCGTTGTTCCGGTACGGTGTTGCGGTGAGCCCGACCAGGTGCCGCCCGGTCCGATGGTGCGTCAGATCCAGCAGAGCGAACAGTTCGGTGAAGCGCGGGGACATCGCGGTGTGCGCCTCGTCGACCACGACCAGCGAGGTGCTCTCCCGCAGCCAGGCGTAGTCGACGGTGTCCAGGCAGCGGGCCAGCTTGGCGTCCGTGGCGACCACCAGGTGCGGCCGACCGTCCACCGGAGTTGCCTCGTTGCTCGACCAGAGTCGGCTGACCACCAGTGGCATCTCCGGCCCGACCTTCGACCACACGAACCTCCAGCTCTGCACGGCCTGTTCGCACAGCTCCTCGGTCTGTGCGATCCACAGCACCGGACCCGGCAGCTCCTCCCGTTCACGGATCCACCGGATGACGCCCTCGGCGGTGACGCGGGTCTTGCCGCCGCCGGTGGGCATGCCCAACATTCCGCGCCGCGGCGCCGGGCTTTCCAACAACTCCAACAACGACTGCGCGAGCTGTTCCTGGTACGGGTGCAGGGACGGGAACTCGCTCGGCCCGTCGACTTCGAAGCGGGCGTCCAGGGACGGTACCCGCGCACCTGCGAAGGAGTCCGGGAAGTTCAGGTCCGCGACGAACCTGCGGGCCTTCTCACTACCGTTGAACGAACTCGGTGCGCGAGTCGGGAACTCCAACGACAGGTCCCGCTCGTGCACCCGGAGGATCGACTCGCCGTGCGAATTGAACGCCATCTCGGCGATCCGCCGCTCGCTCGGCTCCTCCCCGCCGTTCTCCTCCAACTCGCTGTCCAGCAGGCCCGGCGGCAGACCGCGCTGAAGGGCCTCGCGCCCGATCAGCAGGGCGATCTTGTCGATGACGCTCTCGCTCTCGCGGACCGCGTGCAGCCGTTCCTGCAACTGCTGGTTCTGCTCCTGGCGGTCCTGGTGTTCCAGGACCTGCCGACAACCGGCGGCGCCCCAGCCCCACTTGAACTCCGTGTCGGCTGCGACCAGTACCTGCAGCCGGTCGAGCGAGTCCAGCACGTACAAGGTATTGCCCTTCCGGGCCGACTTGATCGCGGTCGGCGTGCTGCCTGCAGAGGTGCGGACGATCCGGTCGAGGCTCGAACAACGCTGGATCTTCAGGTTGTTACCGGTATTGCCGAGCCGGGCCCGGGCCGTGGTGTACACGTCGAACAGCGGGATTGCGGCACCGACCTTGACGGGGGCGAGTTCCTTGGTGATGACGTCCGAGACTTTCGACATCCCCCATTCCTCGATCATGGCCTTCGCCGTCGCCGCATCCGTCCGGTCGGCGACCAGCAGCGCCGGCAACTGCTCACGCACCAGTTCCTCGTACTCGGCCTGGTTGGTTGCCACCGCGATGTCGCCGTCCAGGCGCTCCTCCCACCCGGCCCCGACCCGACACCGCGTCAGCACGCCCTCAGGGAAGCCGAAGCCGACCCGGAAGAGCTGGGCGTACGCGCGACCGACGAATGCGTCGTCCTCGCTCGTCAGCACCCGGTCCAGCAGTTTGCTCCAACGGTCGGCCGGTACTTCGTCGGCCGAGGTGGGCATGCCGAGTCGCCGGGCCAGGTCCGGGCCGATCGACGCCACTGGGAGCACCGCGGCGTACTCCTTCAACTGCGGGCCGACGGCCTCGGACACCCTGGTCCGGCCGAGTGAGGTGTTCACCAGACCGTACTTGTTGATCATCCAGCGGAACGGCGAGACGACAGCCTTGCGGGTGCCGGTCTGTGCGCCGTACTGGCTGGTCCACTGCTGGACGATGCCCAGCTCCGGGAGCGCGGAGACGAAGCCGGCCCGGCCTTCCTCGGAGAGCTCGCGCAGCAGGTGCAGCGGACCTGCGGTGGCGCTGCCCTCGACGGTCAACCGGCCGAGAGCGGGCCGGGGCGCGTTGGCCGGCAGTGTGCGCAGGTAGCCGTTGTGTACCAGCTCCCGGTACTCCTCGAACCACGGCTCCAGCTCGGGGCGGTGATTGGGGCTCGGCCGATCGGTTAGGCCGAGCTCGCGGAACACCGGACCATCACTGTCGTGGAAGGTCAGGTCGACGGCGATCGACGCGTCCCGGGTTCCGTCGCCTGGCACCACCGGACCGGGCAGGAAGCAGTCGCGCATGCGCCGGAACCGACCGTCCACCGTGCGCACCTGGAGGGTGTCCAGCGCCTTCGGCACCTTGGCGCGGATCCGCTCCACCTGCGCGCTGCCTCCGGCGCTGCGCAGCAGCACCCAGAAGTTCGTCCAAGCCTGACTGTCGTACAGGTCAAAGCCCTGGTCGAGCACGCCCTCGAAGCGGCCCTGGGCATCGGCCACCCGGATGCCGATGGCGTGAAGGTGCCGGGTCATCTCCGGCCGGCCGGAGATCCGCGGGTCGACGTAGACCATGTCGTCGCGCAAGGAGTCGTCCGAGGTCCGGTGAAAGATCTCGCCGGCCACCGGCGCGACCATTCCGTGTTCCTCCGTCAGCACGATGCGAGCCTTGCGTGCCTCGGCAGTCATGTCGGAGTCGCGAAGCAGCCGGTTCGTCTGATCGTGCGTCACCATTGCCGACAGGATCTCGATGGCGTGGCAGGACGCCTCAGGGGTACCGTCCGCGACCAATGCCTCCAACCACGTCCGGACGTCCTCCGGAGCGAGGCCGGCGGCCTCGAGGATGTGGTTCATCTTGCCGCGGCGGGTCTTGCTGTCGGCGAAGTCGATCGAGGGGTGCACCCAGTTGGACGGACGCCCGGGGTACTCCGACCAGATCCGCAGCCAGTCCTTCTCGAGGTTGGCCGGAGGGACGAGCAGGTCCCGTGGGATCCGGAGCACGCCGTTCTGGTCCGGCAGCGACGGACGCTGCGCGGCCATCGACCAGACCTGCCGGAGGAAGTGGTCGTCCGCCCAGTTCAGCTTCTCCTTGGTACGGCCGGGGAGAAGCGGGAGGTATGCAGCCGGGTCCTCGGCGGGCACCAGCGCGGGAAGGCTGTCGATCACCAACCGGGCCGCCACCTGAAGCAGTTCGAGGTTGAACGGACTGCCGTCGAGGAGGTGCTGCCTGTCCTCGTTCGTCTTCCACGGCGCGTTGAGGATGCCAGTCAGCGAGACCTCGTACTTGGTCGGGAAGAACGCCCAGAACTCGCCCTTGCCGACCGGCACGGTGTGCAGTGCGTTGCGCACCTCGTACTCGGGCACGGCCCAGGAGACGTCGACCATCGGACGGTCGTGCAGTTCGCCGGCGGTGTCGCGAACGTCGTCCGTGGGGGAGTGGGCGACCGAGAAGACCTTCCAGGACTCCGTGGTCGGCTTCGCGCCACGGGTGATCTCCTTGAGAACCCGGCCGATGCCCTTGCACTCAACGGTGATGTCCCGCCGCACCGGCGGCATGTTGCGGTGGTCGAGCAGCAGCACCTGCCCGACGTGCGAGGAGAACAGCTGGAAGTGGAACGGGAACGGCTTGATCTCCCGCCCGTCGCGGAACTTGTGACCGGTGATGTCGTACCCGAGTCGTTCCGCGGCGCCGGGCAGCAGCGGCAGCCGGACGACTGTGGTGGCCCACTGCAGAAGGCTCTCCAGCACCGAGTCGTCCGCGATCTCCTGCTGCCGGTCCAACGGCCGGGCCATCCGCAGCACTGGGGTGTCCATGCCCAACTCGCCACTCACCCCGAGCGCCTGGGCGATCTCCGCTGCGGACCAGTCGCGGTCGAATCCGAAGTCTCCGCTCTCGCTGAAGAACTGCGGGCTGTTGCTGACCGACAGCACCGACTTGACGCCAACACCGAACCGACCGATCTGCCCACCGCGCTTGCGGGACACGCTCATTCGCAGGATCGTCTCGGCGCCCTGCGGTGTGACGGGATTGCCTTCATTGGCGCAGTAGAGGTAGTCGTCCGTCAGGACAACGTGCAGTTTCCCCCCCGGGGTGGCGGCGATCTCGTCCGCCGCGTTCTGCACCAGCTCGAACAACTGCCTTTCCCCGTATCCGCCTTGAGTGATGCGGCGCTCCCCGTTCGCATGCTCCTGCACCAGGCCGGGGTCGACCCGGTAGGTCTCCAGGACGACGGCGGACTGACGGAGCACGGTGGCGATGACGGGAAGGGCGGACTGCGGGTCGGTCATGGAGAGGAGCACCTGTCTCGGGAGAAGCCCCGGCCGTGGATGGGGCGAGGTGAGGAGAGGAGCCCGGTGCCGGCACCGACATGTGCCGGCACCCGGGCAGGGTGGGACTCCGCGGTCAGCGCTCGACCGTGACGGTGGTGATGGTCGTGCGGGTTACGACCGTGGTGGTGGTCCTCGTAACCCCTCGCAGGACCTGCCGCTGAATGTGGCGCCGGTACGTGCGACGGGTACCCGGGCGGTGGGTGCCGAGGGGCATCGTGGGACGCACGCGCGACCGGCCGTGACGCGCCGTCCGCCGCGGGCGGGCGACAGAATGCAGCGACTCCCCCGTGCCGGAGGTCGGGGGAGTCGCTGCCGCTGCCCAGGCGCGCTGCTGCTGGAGGTACGCCTCGTGGTCGCGCATCAGCGCGGGCAGGTCGAGGCAGTTTTCACGGAGATACCTCTCCCTGCTTTCGTCATCCGGCTGTGCACGATAGTTCTCGACGTGACGAGCAACTCGCCTCAGGTGTGCCACTGTTTTCCCCGCCCTGTTCCGAATTTGGATATGGGTATGTCATGACCTGCGGTTCCCGGCCCCAACTGCTTCTCAAGGCGAGGGAGTTGGAGTTCCGCAGCCCTGACCTTAGCCGCCTCCGGCGGTTCCTGTCCACTTTCTCGTTCACGCTGCGGGAAAAGGGAGTCGCCATTGCGGATTCAGCTCGTTCCGCAGTTTTTCTCGATCCAATGCTGGCGCTCATGGAGGGCGGCTGCGTCAAAGATGATTTGACGAGTGTGGCCCTGTCAAGCGGACTGATACTCTGTCGATGTGCGGCACCTGGAGCGGCCGGGGGCGGGATCGGAAGAGGAACGATGGAGGAGAGCGAACACTTCGGTGCTTGGCTCGGTCGCCAACTGCGACGGAGCGGGATGACGCAGGTGCAGTTCGCCGAGGAACTGGGCCTGACACGGGCGGCGGTATCGGCGTGGGTGACCGGACGGGCACAGCCGAGGCCTGAGCTCATGCCGAGGATCGCCCAGCTCCTCGATACGGATCTCGCCACCGTGGTCATCAGGGACACCGACGCGGGTTCGGCCCGTCCGGTCACCTGGCACCACCGGCTCGCGCACGCGGATGGTGGGCGCGAGTACGGCAACGCGGCGGCGTTCGCCTTCGACGCCAACCTGGCTGTGCTGGCGCGTGAGGCGACCCAGAACAGTATGGACGAACGGTACGACACTGCGAGGCCGGTACGGGTGCGTTTCACTCTCCACGAGTTGACGGGGGAGCACCTCAACAAGTTCCTGACTGCGCTGAAGTGGAACGAGCTGGAGCCTCACTACGACGTGGCGGCCCGATCCCGGCAGAAGGTCGGCCGGGTGCTCGCCGAGGGTCTGCGCCTACTGCGGGAGGAGTCCTCCCTGCTCCTGCTGAGGGTCGACGACTACAACGCGTCCGGCCTCACCGGGCCGGAATACGGCGACGGTCGGTTCGCCGCAGTGGTGCGACGGCAGCTGGACAGCCACAAGCGCGACGATCGGGCGGGCGGCTCCTACGGCCTGGGAAAGGCCACCCTGTGGGCGACCAGCCGGCTCGGTCTGGTACTGATCAACAGCACACTGTCGGAGAGCCACGAAGGCCGGACGGCACGCCGAGTCGTGGGTCGCCTCGACTTGCCGTGGCGGGTGGTCGACGGGGTCGCGTATGCCGGGCCGGCGTGGCTCGGCGAGCCGGACACCGAGAAGGAGCACGAGAACGTGTCCCGCTCCTGGTGGGCCGACGAGCGGACGGTCGCGGACCTCTGGTTGGAGCGTGACAACGACGAACCCGGCACGTCGTTCCTGATCGTCGGGGCCCACGATGCTGCAGGGCGCAGCAGCACGTTGAAGGAGACTTACGACGCCTTGGTCGAGGCGCTGTCCGACAACTTCTGGGCCGCCATGACCTCCGGTCGCTCGACCTCTGCGGTGCTGGAGGCCTCGGTACGGGCGATGAAGGACGGGGTGACCGTTGTCGAGGAACGCCGGATCGACCCGACGGAGCGTCATCCCGCGCTCACCCGTGCTCTGCGGGCTCACCTGGACGGCGAGACCGTCCCAGAACTAACCGCTGCGGACCAGGTCGTGGCTGCTGACGTGGTGCTCGACGTTCCCGCGCTGCGTTCGGCCGGACGCGGAGGGGGAAGTCACGAACACCGGACCGTACTGCTGGTGACGCCCGCGGACGACTTGGACGTCGAGCACAGCCGCATCGTGTGCATGCGCGGTACCCGGATGACGGTGACGACCAGGCGCCCGCGCAGCCTCGGGCTCGGGGTGGACCCTTTCCAGGCGGTACTGCTCGCTGGATTCGCCACCGGGGACGACGATGAGTCGGTACGTGCCGCCGAGGCGTTCCTGCGGGCCGCCGAGCCGCCGGAGCACGACCGGTGGGGCACCACCGAGGAGCTCACCGCGACGTACCTCAACGCGCCGCGCAGGCTCACCGAGTTCAACACGGCTGTCGATGCCGCCCTACGGACGGTGGTCGGGCGGCGTGCGATGCAGCCGACCGGCGACGGCCCCGAGGTGCTCCGCAACCTGTTGCGCCTCGACCTCCCGGCCGCCGGCGGGCGGCGGGGAACCGAGGGGTACCCGGTGGTGGACCGGGTGGCCGGCCGGGTGGACGCCTCCGGTTCGTGGACCCTCGAAGTGACCTTGAAGGTCCCGCAGCGTGACGATCCTTGGCAGCTCGTACCGATCGCCAAGTTCGACGTCCGTTCCGGAAGCAGGCCCACACTCACCTGGGCCGAACTGACGGCGAACGAGAACTGCCGAGTGGTCGACGGCAGGATCGTCGTGGAGCCCGATGTGCGGTCGGCCAGGTTCTCCGGGGTCACCGCAGTTGCCAGCCACCCCGTCCCGGCGCGGTTGGCCGGCGTGGTCGTCGACATCCGTCACGCCCAGGAGGCTTCGGCATGAGCACTGTGTACCCGTACCCGACCCTCGTAGGGCGGATCGACGTCGATGTGCGGCAGGCCGGTATCGACGGGAAAGCGTTGCCCTTCTCGCTGATCTCGAAGCGGGAACAGGTGGTCGCGCTGCACCTGGCCGGGCGCGACGACTGGGCAGAGGCCACCCTCGAACTGGAGGTCGCGCTGCCCGACGACGAACTGGCCGACGGCCCCTGGGCTGCTGTCGGTTGCGTGGCCGTGCTGACCGAGGGCACGACCAACGCCCGCACTGTTACACGGCTCGAACGTCGACGCGGCGACACGCGATGGCGGGGAGAGGTGCGCGTCCGCCGATCCATGTACGTGGCCCGCGCTGTTCTTCAGGTCAGCGTAGTTGGCTCCTACGACGGCATCGACGGGCGCGTCATCGGTACCGGCGACTTGCCCTGGGTGGTGGACCTCCTCGCTCGTGCAGCCGTCCGACAGCGCGATATCGAGATTGTTCAGGAGGACTTCAGGGACGGCCCCCAGGATTGGCTCAGGCCGTTCAAGGACGCCCCATGGTTGGTCGAGACTGCCGGTGAGTTGCCCACTGTGCTGCTCAACTCCTCATTCGAAGGACTCGGGGCACTGCTCGACGGTGCCCGGGGCCCGCTGGAGAAGGCGGCGGCCGGGCTGATCGCCACCCAGATCGCCGGCGACGCGTGGACCGCGATGTTCCACTCGGCTGTCGGAGACCTCGAGGTCGACGAGGACGGGACCCCACAGGTCCCGGACGGCTGGAAGGAACCGGTGCTTCGCGCGATGCTCCCGGACGTCTTCCCGGGGCTGCCCCTCGTGGATGCCCTTGTGGAGATCCACAGCCGCCGAACCGAAGGCCACGGGTGGGCCGAACTGCAGTCGCGAATCCAGTTTGCGGCGTCGCGCCGGGCCCAGACCCCGAAGAACCTGACCACCGCTCTTCGCGCGCTGTCCCGACCCCAGGAAGGCGGAACCCGTTGAACCGGCCTGCTGCTGATGTTCCCGATCGGCTCGCGCTACTCCCCTCTGCAGTGGCGTCCAAGTACCTCACCAACGCCGTGCGTTCGGGGCATGAGCGACTCCCACAAGTGGCGATCCTGCGGGGGGTCACTCCGATCGAGGACCGATCGACCCGCTGGAACACCGCACCACTGCGGGAGATCATCGACGAAGCGATGGCCCGATTCGGCGACACGCGTACGGAAGCCGACACCTGGCTGGCACCACGCTTGCACGCGACTCTTCGAATGACCCGCGCCGAGGCTGCCCGCCCGGAAGTCTGGAACTTCCTCGCATTGGCGGTTGCCCCGGATTACGTGCTGTGGCGCCACCTCGCCACGGGGGGGGCCAAGGACGGTACCGCGCACAGGGTCAACACCCCGCGCTTTGTTGGCGCCCACGACAGTCAGGCATTCGCTCGACTCTGGTGGGCCGCCGAGATGTTCCGGGACGGACCCGACTACCGACCGGTCGAGGTGGCGTGCGGAAACCAGGACATGCTCAACACCGCGCTGCGCCTCGACGCAATCGACCACAAGCCGACCGCCTTGGCCATGGTGCGCGTGCTGGAGAACCTGCTGCGAGCCGGGGCGACCAGGTTGGGCGACCGGGTCAACGCGCTGTGCACAGCTGTGAACTCCGTGGGCAGCACGCTGCTGTACGACGTTCTGGCCCCCGACGAACTGCCGGACCAGGAAGCGCTGTTGGCGTGGATCGAGGATACGGACAGCGCGCCCGCGGTGCCCTGGGACCGTCTGCCCGACGGGCCGGAGGACGGAACGGCACGCCGGGCCTCGGTGGAACAGCTCACCGGGATGTTCCAGGAACTCAGTGACGAGGCGCCGCTGCGCGACCGCAGTCGAAAGCTCCCGACGGAGTCAGATTAATCCGTTGGTGCGGAGCCCCGGTTCTCGGGGCCTCACAGACCTTGGTTCCCGTTGTCCTCGACCTCGGTCTGCTGAGGAGGGTGCCAGTTCTCGAGTCGTTTCAGGGCGGCCTGGATATCTTCCGAGCCGAGTTCGAGTGCGGCTGCGAGCACATGCACCCCGAGCCGGGGTGGGATCGCATTGCCAATCTGCTGGGCCACGGCTCTGCCGGACCAGCGGTACGCGGCGGGGAAGGTCTGCAACCGGCCCGCCTCCCGGTCGCTGAACCGGCCGTCCGTGTTGGGGTCCGGCTTCTGGCCGGCGGGCACCACGCGGTTCCGGGTGACCTTGCCCGTGACGGTGAAGGCTGGTTCGTCCGAGGTGCGTTGGCCGCGGACCTTGGGGTCGCCACCTGTCCCGTAATTGGACACGACCTGGAATGCGTCCTTCCGGCCGAGTGCCTCGCCCATTGTCACCCAGGGTTCCAGACCGTGACCCGAGACCGGCCGAGGACGGCCCTTGTGGAAGCGGTGGTGGGTCGGAGCCGGCATTTCCACCTGTTGATGCAGCAAGGCGTTGGAGTCGGTGAGGAGACGAGCGATCAGAATCGCGCGTCGTCGGGTCTGCGGAACGCCGTACTCCTCGGTGTGCAGCACGTCGCACTTGACGGAGTAGCCGCGCTTTTCGAGGATACGTCGGTACTCGTGCCAGACCGGGAGTACCGAGGGGACCTGCTCCAGCACGATTACCTGGTAGGGGAGACCTGCTTCCAATGCCTCCAGGATCCAGCGCAGCGGTTCGAGTACCAGACCGGTGCGAGGGTCTTTCTGTGCGTCGAGTTCAGCCCGGACGTCCTCGCCGAGGGCCATCCGTCGGGCGTAGGCGATCACCTGGTCCAAGGCACGGCGACCGGCGCCGTTGCCTGCGACAGTGAAGGTCTGACACGGAGGACCGCCTGCCAGGATCCCGGCCTTCGGGAAGTCGGCGGGGCCGAAGTTCCGGACGTCACCCTGCCGAGTGGCCAGGCCGTTTGCCACCCGGGTAGCACACGCATCACCGTCCCACTCGACCCCTGTCACCGTGAGCCCCAGAGCATGCGCGGCCATGTCGAGACCGCCGGGGCCCGCGAACAGGTCGATGATCTCGGAGCGATCCTGCGGGGAGGGGGTTTCGGCCACCGGGTCGCCGGCCGCCCCGGGATCGAGGATCGCGTGGGGGGCTTCGGCGACGGAGTGCATGGGGGAGATCCTAGCCGCCCAGCGCAGTTGCGATGGCGCGGCCCACTGCTGCGGCAAGCGGAGGAGGCATTGCGTGCCCGATCTGTCGATACGCGGCCGTCTTGCGTCCATGGATGACCCAGTCCTCCGGAAAGGCCTGAATCATTGCGGTCTGGCGGACGTTGAGGCGGGGAGTGCCGTCCAACGGAAAGTCGGCGCCCGGGTAGTCATCGGCAATGCCGTTGCCGTCGATCCCGAGTGAGGCCCACGCTCGCTTGCTGCCCGTCGGGCCGAGGTCCGGCCCACCACGGCGGTCGGATCCGCCGACCAACGCGGGTGCGGGGCGGTCGGCCTGCGCGGCCCAGCGTCGCGCACCCGGCCACCCGTGCGTCGCCATAGACTCGCCAAGAGCCTCGCCCACGGTGACGATCGGGCCGGGGTCGGGCTCGGGCCAGACGAAGTCGGCTGGGCATCCGTCGGCCAGAGCGACCAGAAATCCGCTCCGGCGGTTCTGCGGTACGCCGTGATCCGCTGCGTTCAGCACCTTCCAATGAGGTCGATAGCCGGCATGTGCCAACTCGTCCTCGATCCACGACCTGTCGTCCGCGAACGCGCTCTTCTCGATCAGATCAGGCACGTTCTCGAGCAGCAGCGCCCGGGGCCGCACCGCGGTCAGCAACCAGATGGCCGCCTTCAGCAAGTGCCGTTCGCCCTCGTCCGCGGCCCGACGTACAGCCGCAGGCGACTTGACCCGCGGAAGCCCGCCGCTGAGCAGATCGACGTCGTAGGCTCCCGAGTGGTCGGCCGGATCGAAGTCGACGACGTCCTCGCAACGGACCTGCCAATGCGGCCGATTCCTGGCGATCGTCTCGCAGGCTTGCGGCCTGTTGTCGATCAACAACACCGGATCGAAGCCAGCCTGTTCCAGCCCGAGAGCCTGCGCACCTGCCCCGGAGCAGATCTCCAGCGACGAGAACCTGGGTGGCTCCAAGCCGTACCTCCGTGAGTGGCCGCGACGGCACGGTAGTCTCCGCGTCGCCTCTGAATGACGCGACAAGGTTAGATCGTCCGGGCCGCTCTGTCGGCTCGTTCGTCCGGTCAGGCCTCTTGTCGCCGGGTGGCTCGGCGGGCTGTGACTGTCTGCTGCACCAGGGCGGCGATGTCCTCGGCGGAGTGGTGTTCCCAGAAGCGCAGGACGGCCCAGCCTTCAGCGATGAGGTGGGCGGTGGTCTCGTGGTCGCGGGCGATGTTGCGGTCGAGCTTGGTGCGCCACCAGTCGGCGTTGGACTTGGGACTGGTGGCGTGCTCGGGGCAGCCGTGCCAGAAGCAGCCGTCGAGGAAGACCGCGACCCGCGGGCCGGGGAAGAGGATGTCGACCGTGCGGCGAGGCATGCCGGGGACGCGGGCGTTCACCCGGTAGCGCAGGCCCGAGTGGTACAGCAGGCGGCGGACCGCGAGTTCCTGGACGGTGTCCCGGGAGACCTGTCGGCTCATGCGAGCGGCGACGGACGGCGAGGACGCGGTGGGCGGCATGTCTTCAGTATCCGCCGGCCCTCGGACACGCGGCGGTCCTGCAGCAGGCAGCAGCGATCGGACGGCGACCAGTGGCCAGTGGTGATCAGGCGATGGTGATCGGGCGATGGTGGTCGGGCTGCGGTGATCAGGCCGCAGTGATCGGGCGGACGGTGGGGGTGGCGGCGGTGCGGGTGGTGTGGGCGGTGACGAGGCGGCGCAGGGCGCGGTCGGTGGCGGGGTCGGCCGGGGTGAGGGTGTAGAGCAGGTGCGGGCCGGCGCGGAGGATGTCGTAGTGGAGCTGGAGGACGCCCGCATCGGGGTGGTGGACGCGCTTGGTGCCGGCTGACCGGTCGAGGACGGTGTGGTCGTCCCACCAGCGGGCGAACTCCGGGCTTGCGGTGCGGAGTTCGTCGACGAGCAGCGGGAGGCCCGGGTCCTCGGGGTGGCGGGCGGCACCCGCCCGAAGGTGGCCGACGGTCTCACGGGCGACCTGCTGCCAGTCGAGTTGGCTGGCCCGCATGGCCGGGTCGAGGAAGAGCAGGCGGGCGGTGTTGCTCGCCGGTCCGGTGCCGAACGCGGGGCCGAACAGGGCGCGGGCGGCCGCGTTGTGGGCCAGCACGTCGAGCCGGTTGGTCGGTCAGGTAGGCTGGGAACAGCGGTATGCCGTCCACGAGTTGGCGCAGTGAGTCACGGAGCGGGGCGACGCTGTCGGCGGCCGGCCGGCCAGGGTTCGCGCGGTGGGCGATCAGGTGCAGGTGACGCCGCTCGTCCGGGGTGAGGCGCAGCGCCTCGGCGACCGCGTCGAGTACGGCCGTGCCGGGCGTGCCGACCCGCCCCTGCTCGAGGCGGACGTACCATTCCACGCTGACGGCGGCGAGTTGGGCGACCTCCTGGCGGCGCAGCCCCGGGGTGCGGCGGCGCGGTCCGCGCGGCAGGCCGACGTCCTCGGGTTGCAGGGCGGTGCGCTTGGCCCGGAGGAAGGCGGCCAGTTCCGCCTGCGGGAGTGGCCGTCGGGTGGGCCCTCCGGTGATCGCGGTCATGCCTCGATGATCGCCGCGGGGCGGGCGGACCGTCCAGGGCCGAACCTGGTACGCCGGATGCCACCATCGGCGCGACCTCCCCAACGCGGTTGCAGAACGCGAGGGTTGGAGCAGTCCGCACCGCCCCGCGATGGGAGTCGCACCGTGTCACGTCCGTCCCGTACCGCCGCCCTGCTGCTGTCCGCCGCCACCGCCGTGCCGCTGGCCCTGTTCGGGGCGGCCGAATCGAGCGCCCAAGTGGCGAAGGGTTCACCCGAGTTCGGACGCGTCTCGGTCCGCTCGGGCATCCCGAGCGGCCTGCCCCGGTTCGTCGTCAGCAGCCCCGACCTGGTGAACGGCCGTTTCCCGCAGGCGCATTGGGCGAATGCCTTCGGCTGCGACGGCGGCAACCAGCCGCTCCGCCTGGCCTGGCACGGCGCCCCAGCCGGTACCCGGAGCTTCGCCGTCACCATGTTCGACCCCGACGCGCCGACCGGCTCCGGCTTCTGGCACTGGCTCACCTGGGACCTGCCCGCCACCGCCACTGGCCTGGCCGACACCCCGCCGCCCGGTGCGGTGACGGGCGCCGACGACGCCGGTGCGCAGGGCTACTTGGGCCCCTGCCCGCCGGTCGGCGACCGCCCGCACCACTACCGGATCACCGTCTACGCCCTGGACACGCCCAGCCTGGCGCTGCCGGCCGCGACACCGCCGGCCGTCACCGCGTTCAGCATGGGAGGGCACATCCTCGGCGTCGCGCAGACCACGGCTGTGGCAGCACGCTGATCACCGCCGGCCGATGGCCGGCAGCCGAATGTCGGGGGCGGGGTGCCGGGGGCGTCGGTGGAGCTGGTCAGTTGATGCTGACCAGCCGCAGGCCGCCGTCCGCCTCCAGGACGGTGCCGGTGAGGTTGCGGTTGGTCGCGGCCAGCACCACCGCCTCGGCGACGTCCTCCGGGGCGGCGATCCGGCGGACCGGCAACTGGCCTGCCGCGTGGGCGAAGTAGGCGTCGCGCGCGTCCTGCGGCAGGCCGCCCCACCAGGGGGTGTCGACCAGGCCGGGGGAGACCGCGTTGACCCGGCGCGGCGCCAGCTCCAGCGCGAGCGGCCGGATCATCGACTCCAGCGCCCCGTTCACCGCGGCCAGCCCCGACGCCCCCGGCAGTCCCGTCCGGGCGGAGATGGCGGTGAGCAGGGTGATCGACCCGTCCTCGGCCAGGTGCGGCAGGGCGGCCTGCACGGTGGTCAACTGCCCCCAGAACTTGGCGTCGAACGCGCTGCGCAGCACGTCCAGGTCGAGGTCGGCGAACGGGCCCGCGCCCTCGCCGCCGCTCAGTGCGACCACCAGCCAGTCCAAGCTGCCGATGGTTTTCAGGACTTCGGTGATCTGTGCTCGGTCGCCGCCGTCCGCGCGGTGCCCGACCAGCTCCGGGTCGCTGACCGCGAGCGCCTCCAGGCGCTCCTTGCTGCGGCCCACCACGTGCACCGTCGCGCCGGCGGTGTGCAGTTGGCGTGCGGTGGCGAGTCCGATGCCCGAAGTGCCGCCGACCACCAGTGCAGTGCGCTCACTCATGTGCTGCTTCTCCCCTGTGCGATGCGATCGATGTGCTGGCGCGGCGGTCGCGGCAGCTATTTCGAACCGCGACGTCTCGTCTCGAATTACGGTAGCGTGGTGTCCGTGATCGAGCAAGCGAACCCCGCCTCGGGGCAACGAGGCCCCGACGCAGCGGCTGACGATGCGTCAACTCCGGTGCGTCCGGGCCGTCGACGCAGCGAGGAGAGTCGGCGCGCGATCCTCGCCGCCGCGTACGAGCTGCTCGCCGAGGACGGCTACGCGCGGCTCACCGTCGAGGGCATCGCCGCCCGCGCGGGCACCGGCAAGCAGACCGTCTACCGCTGGTGGCCCGGCAAGGCGGACGTCCTGCTCGAAGCCGTCACCGCGCACGCCCGGCAGCACATCCCGCTGCCCGACACCGGCGACCACGCCGCTGACCTGCAGGTGTTCCTGTCCGCCACGTTCGCCGCCGCCACCACGCCCACCGTGGACGCACTGCGCGCGCTGATGGCCGAGGCGCAGATCGACCCGGCGTTCGGCGAACGGTTCCGCGACACCCTGCTCGGACCACGCCGCGAAGCGCTCGGCGTCCTCGTCGCACGCGCCCACGCGGACGGGGCGCTCGCACCGCAGCTCACCCCCGACGCGGCCGTCGAGTTGGCGTTCGGCGCGCTCTGGTACCGGCTGCTCGCCAGCCGCGAACCGCTCGACGACCGGCTGGCCGCGCTCCTCACCCGCACCCTGCTGGGCTGACCTTCCCGGCGGTCGCCGGGAAGGTGGCCACCCCGCCCGCAAGCTCGCCGAACTGCTGAACGACCATGGCGGGGTGCCAACCGAAACGCCCTCCCGACCCAACGGACCGGCCGACCCGTCGGACCGGTCCGGATCGACCGAGCCCCCGACACCCGCCGAGCCGTCAGGCCGGTCCCGGCAGACCGGCCCGCCGACGTCCCGACTGCGCCGCCTCACCCGCGGCGCGTTCGCCGACCTCACCCCGCTGCGCGAGAGCCCCCACTACCGGCGGCTGCTGTTCGGGCAGTCGGTCTCCGCGATCGGCCAGCAGATGACCGCCGTCGCGGTCGCCGTCCAGGTCTACGACCTCACCCGGTCCAACTTCGCCACCGGCCTGGTCGGACTCTGCTCGCTGCTGCCACTGGTCGTCTTCGGCCTGTACGGCGGGGCCATCGCCGACCGCGTGGATCGCCGCCGGCTCGGCATGACCGGCTCCGGCGGGCTCGCCGCCGTCTCCGCGCTGCTCGCCGCCCAGGCGCTGCTGGACCTGCGCTCCGTCGCCCTACTCTACGTCGCCGTCGCACTCCAGGGCGGCTTCTTCGCCGTCAGCTCGCCCGCTCGGTCCTCGATGATCCCGCGGCTCGTCCCGCGCGAGCAGCTCCCCGCCGCCAACGCCCTCAACACCATCGGCATGAACCTCGGCCAGACCGTCGGCCCGCTGCTCGGCGGCGTCGCCATCGCCGCGTACGGCGCCCAAGCCGCGTACCTGGTCGACACCGTCGCCTTCGCCGCCACCCTCTACGCGATGTGGCGACTGCCCGCGATGCTCCCGCAAACCACCACCGGCAAGCGCGCCACCGTCCTCGACGGCCTGCGCTTCCTGCGCGAGCAGCCCAACCTGCGGACCTCCTTCCTCGCCGACCTCGCCGCGATGATCTTCGGCCTCCCGCGGGCCCTCTTCCCCGCGATCGCCGTCGCCTTCTACGGCGGCGGCCCCGGCATCGTGGGCCTGCTGGTCGCCGCCCCCGCCGTCGGCGCCCTCGCCGGAGGCCTGTTCTCCGGCTGGATCGGCCGGATCCACCGTCACGGCCTCGCCGTCCTGGCCTCCGTCGCCACCTGGGGCCTGGCCATCGCCGCGTTCGGCGTCGTCCACAACCTGCCGCTCGGCCTGCTGCTGCTCGCCGCGGCCGGCTGCGCCGACACCGTCTCGATGATCTTCCGCAACACGATGATGCAGGTAGCCGCGCCCGACGAGATGCGCGGCCGCCTCCAAGGCGTCTTCATCATCGTGGTGGCCGGCGGACCCCGCCTCGGCGACTTCGAATCCGGCACCGTCGCCACCCTCACCACCCCCACCCTCTCCATCCTCACCGGCGGTCTCGCCTGCATCGCCGCCGTCCTCCTCCTCGCCGCCCGCCGCCCCGCCTTCCTCCGCTACGACGCCCGCCACCCCACCCCCTGAGCCGCCCCCGCCACACCCCCAAAACCTGGCAGCGAGCACCCCCCGACGTGCTGTATTGTTTTCCACGTCGCCGGGAGACCGGAGGCAAGGTCAGAAAGCCGGGGAGCCCGCGAGGGGAACTGGGCAGTCGACCACGGGACGTGGCGCAGCTTGGTAGCGCACTTGACTGGGGGTCAAGGGGTCGCAGGTTCAAATCCTGTCGTCCCGACTGGAGTTCGCTCCGAAGTCGCAGGTCAGGGCCTTGTTTCACGAAAGTGGAGCAGGGCCCTTGATCGTTTTTTGGGCCTGCCTCTCACAACTTCTCACATCGGTAATGATCTTGTTCAGCCGAGCAGTTCGTTCAGCTTCTCCGAACCCGCCTTGAGGCTCTGCGGGTCGGGGTGCACGTACACCCGCTTCGTGAAGCTGAGGTCCGTGTGCCCCGCCCACGCGGACACGACCGTGTCGGGCACTCCGTTGTTGGCCATCCAGGAGAGGACGGCATGGCGGGCCAGGTAGAGGCGGACTTGGCGTACGCCGGCGACCTTCATGAGTCGGTACGCCTCGCGGCGGAGCTTGTCGGTCTTGAGCGGGTTGCCTAGCTCGTCGACGAGCACATACCCGGAGTCGTTGTACAGAGGGCCGGCTGCGAGCTTCTCCGCCGCCTGGATGGCGCGGAAGGACTTGAGTGCCTTGATTGTGGGGGCGGGCAGGGGGAGGACGCGCGTTCCAGCCTCTGTCTTCGTCTCCTTCTCCACGACCTTGTTCCGCGATCCCTTCTCCAGTGTCCGGTCGTAGACGATGGTGCGGGTGTTCTGGACTGCGACAGTGCCCTTCACGAGGTCGATGTCCTCCTCCCAGCGACCGCCGCAGACCTCGGCAGGGCGTTCGGCGATCATGGTTAGCATCAGTGCCCCGTGAAGGCGGTCGTGCTGGATAGCCGCGATGAACGCCTTGACCTCGTTCTCGTTCCATGGAACCTCCGGAGGCTTGTTGGCTTCCGCCTTTTTCTTGGCCTCGCGTGAGATGGTCACGTGTTCCGCGACGTTTCGCGTCATCAGCCCGCGGCGGACCGCGAGGTTCATCGCAGCGCGAAGGCGCCCCAGCGAGAGCCGGACCGACCTGACGCCGAGTCCCGTCCCAGGTTTCCCTCCGCGGCGGCGGCCGGATGTGAGCATCCAGTCGATCAGAGATTCGATGTCCTCCTCAGTGAGGCTCTGGAGTTCCTTCGCGCCGCTGTGTGCCCGGACCGGCACCATGGCGCTCACGTAGTTCGAGGCTGTCCCTTCTTCGACATCGCGAGTCGCGCTCTTCAGCCAGATGTCCAGGAGATTGTCCAGCGTCATGGTGTTCGGTGCTACGAACGTGCCGACTTTGAGTTCGTGCCGAATCCGGGAGAGTTCGGCGACGGCTTCCTTCTTGGTCTTGAAGGTGCGGGTGAGCTGCTTGCGCTTGCCCTCGGGTGTGACGCCAATGTCCACTACCAGCCGGTAG
The DNA here is from genome assembly GCF_003610255.1 of Streptomyces sp. TLI_171. Taxonomy (GTDB): domain Bacteria; phylum Actinomycetota; class Actinomycetes; order Streptomycetales; family Streptomycetaceae; genus Kitasatospora. The sequence continues at coordinate 5,891,552 of NZ_RAPS01000001.1, forward strand.
CGGACGCTCCCGTCCTTGTGGGTGATCTTGCGTATGGGGTCCTTCATGCGGTTTCCATCATTCTCGTGGTGTCGTAGGTGCTTCGTTCTCGACCTGGTCTGCGACCGCGAGACCATCGGGAAGCGCAGGCGGGACAAGACCCTGCTCGCGCATCCGCGTCCGGAAGGCAGCAAGTTCCTTGCGGTCGGTCGACGCATACTCCTCATAGCCAACTGCCAGCTCTAGCAGGGCGGTTCTGCGCTCTGGGGCTAGCGTGGTGCTGGCTGCCCGACGGCGCTCGGTGGCCAGGGTGGCGGATGCCCTTGCTGCCGCGACGAGGTCGCTATGCGCCCGGAAGGTGTCCAGAATGTCTCGGGCACTGCCGGGTGGAGCCGCTTCGGAGAGGGGGGCCTCGCCGGTGAACCATGCGAGCGCCTCCCAGGTCGGGACCTCCCGGCCGGGGAGGACCTCCACGGTCTCGGTGGTGCTGAGCGGGAAGAGGAGGGTCACGGGCGGTACGCCGAGCGAGTCCGCCAGGACGAGGAAGTCCGTCAGGGTGAGGGTGTTCCGGCGGCCCGACTCCAGGTTCTTGATCGTCTGGTCGGTGATCTCCGGCAGGCCGCGTTCGACGCAGCGTTCGGAGAGGGCCGGCATCGTGAGGTGCGCTTCCGTGCGCGCCTGGCGCATCGCGCGGACGACCGTGGCGGTGAGCCGCGCCGACCAAGAGGTAGAGGTCATGACTGCACTTTATGACCGATAAAAGTGCTGCCGCAACTCCGTGATACAACGATTCGCATCACAGGGGCACGAATCATGACTGGGAGAGTGCCATGGCTGCACCCAACGGGATGACCGTCGACGAGCTGCTGGCGCTGCCGGCGGCTATCGACCTCGACACGGCGAACAGCGCGCTCGGGATCGGACGCTCTACCGGGTACGGACTGGCGAAGGCCGGTCAGTACCCGGTCGCGGTCCTCCGGCTGGGCAACGCTTACCGGGTAGTGACGTCCGACTTGCTGCGGCTGCTCCAGGTGGAGAGGCCGACCTGCAGCGCGCCGACGACCAGTGCGGTTGGCGGCGCCGGGCTCTGCGCGTGACCTGTTCGGTGCGCACGGAAAGGGCAGCGCGATGCGAGAGTTCGGCGGTTGGGCTGGGTGGCGTCTCCTTGCATTCGCGGGACTTCTTGCCGGGATCGTCCTTTGGGGGTGTGTGGTCATCCATGTGACGGACTGGATCGAGGAGATCGGCAGCAGGTAGGTGCCCTGGGAGTGAGGGCGGCCGATGAGTCTGGCCCAACTGGGCTGATGGGCACGGAGAGAAGACCTGGGTTGGACGCCAGACGGTGTCAGGGGGCGGTGGCCGGGCGGGGCTGGTCGGGGATCCGTCCGGTTGCCGGGGGGGGTGTCGTACTGCTGGGCCTGGAGCCGGTACATCCGGCCGTAGAGGGTGTCGCCGGCCATGACCTGGGCGTGGGTGCCCTGTTCGACGAGGCGGCCGTGGTCGAGGACGGCGATGTGGTCGGCCTTGGCGGTGGCGGCGAGGCGGTGGGTGATCAGGACGACGGTGGCGCCGAGGTCGCGCAGGCGGCGGATTTGGTCGAACGCCTCGATCTCGGCGGCCGGGTCGAGCGCGCTGGTGGGTTCGTCGACGACGACCAGGGCGGGGCGGCGGCCGTCCGCGTCGGGGGTGGATAGGCGCAGGTGGGTGCGGGCGAGCGCGATGCTCTGCCACTGGCCGCCGGAGAGGGTGACACCGCCTTCGAAGCCCTTGGCGAGCAGGGTTCGCCGGCCGTTCGGGAGGCCGTCCAGGACGCGCTGCAGACCGGCATAGTCTGCGGAGGCGTCCAACTGCTCCTGCTGCAGGAGGACTTCGGGGCGGCCGAGGATCAGGTTGGCCTCCGCTGTGAACGGCCACCGCTGGTAGTTCTGGTCGAGCAGGACGGTGGAGCGGAACTGCTGGTGCCGGTCGGCTCCGGCGGTGTCGATGCCGTCCCAGCAGATCCTGCCGGTCTGCGGCTGGTAGACCCCGCACAGCAGGTGGGCGAGCGTCGACTTGCCGGAGCCGTTGGCGCCGACCAGGGCGGTGACCTGTCCGCCGGGGATGGTGAGGGTGACGCGGTCGAGGGCGGGGGCCGGTTTGCCGGGGTAGGTGAAGGTGACGTCCTCGACGGTGATCGCCTTCGGGGTCTCGGGCAGCGGGGTGCCGCCGGTGGGGACGGCGCGGCGGCGGCCCTCGGTGCGCAGCCGGTCGAGGTCGCGGACGAACAGCGACTCCTCGTACAGGTAGTTGACCCGCTCCACCAGGCCGGCGATGCCCGCGGCACCGGTGCGGATCGCCAGGACGGCGGTGAACGCGGAGGCGAGCGGGACGGCGTGGTCGAGGACCAGCCAGCCGAGCAGGGCGAACGCGCCGACGGTGGCCAGGCCCGCGAGGGCGGCGGTGAGCGTGTCGGTGGCGGCCCGGGCGCGGGCGAGGCGGCTCTGCTCGTGTTCGGCGGCGGCAGACATCAGGGCGTAGTGGTGCAGCAGGAACGGCCCGGCGGCGTGGACGCGCTGCTCGGCGCCCGAGTAGGGGTGGATCAGCAGGTCGGCGATGGCGGTGCTGGCCCGGTTGTGCTGGAGCATCGCGCGGGTGGAGGCGTACTGACGTCGGGCCGTGACGACCGCGCCCCAGCCGCGCGGCGCGGTGATCAGCACCAGCATCCCCAGCAGCAGCGGGTTCAGCACGGACAGCACCCCGGCGACCGAGACCAGCGAGAGCGCGCCGGTCAGCACCGCGGTGGCCTGCCCGACGATGTTCTGCAGCGACCTCGCGCCCCAGCGGGCGCTGTCCACCTCGGCGAGGAACTCGGGGTCTTCGATCGCCGCCAGCTCCGAGCGGCTGACCACCTCCAGGAACTCCAGCGTGGCGAGCCGGAACACGGCGGGCTCCAGCCGCCCGGCCGCCCAGGTCGACAGCGTCGACAGCACCGCCGATCCGGCGGCCAGCGCCCCGGCCGCCGCCACCGCCGGTGCCGCCGCCCGCATCACCTCCCCGACGCTCCCCGGCGCCAGCAGCGCGGCCAGCGCCCGGTTCACGGCGATCAGCGAGGCCGCCGCCGCGATGCCGCGCAGCACCTCGGAGACGACCAGCACCACCAGCGCCCGCGGGCTGGCCGCCCAGGCCATCCGCCCGGCCAGCAGCAGGAAACGCGGGATCTGCCGGGCCACCGCGGCGAACGAGAGCTTCCCGGAGGCGAGTTCGTGCTTGGCCCAGCCGTAGCTGTAGCGCATCGGCCCGCCGAACAGCAGTAGTTCGCTGTCGGACACCGCGGGATCGGCGGTCGTGGTGGATCCGCTGGTCACATCCAGTCCTTTCGTCGAGGCCGCGGGCCTGTGGTGCCCGCCGGCCGGTCAGGATTCGAGGTACGCGGCGCCCCGGTCCTCGCGCCAGGCGGTGGGGGCCGCGCGCAGGTTGAGGGCGTTGTAGGGCTCCATCACGCCCGGTGCGCACGCCTCCTCCAGGTCCTACCAGTGCCAGCCCAGCAACTCCCGCTCCGGTGTGCGGATCCGCTCCTGCGCTCCGGGGGCGAGGGTGGCGTGGAAGGTGAACACGTGGCAGGGGTAGGCGTGTTCGGCGTTGGCGGCGCCGGGGAACAGCTCCGCGCGGGTGGTCATCCAGTTGTAGACGAGCAGGCGGCCGACGGCGGCCGGGACGCCGAGTTCCTCCGCGACCTCGCGGGCGCAGGTCCGGGCGGGCGGCTCGCCCCACTCGGCCTTCCCACCGGGCAGGACCCAGGTGCGGGAGCGGCCGTGGTGGACGAGGAGGACCTCCCCGTCCCCGCGGGTGATCAGTGCGCCGGCGGCGGCCGAGAACACGGCGCGCCCCACTCGTTGGGCGTCGGACACGGCCTTGCTCCTTCATCGGGGGCCGCCTTGGGGAGGGCGGCCAGTTGGGCGGTGGCGGTCAAGAGCACTGGGGCGGGCAGCGCAGGCAGCCGAGCGGGTGCTCGGGGACTTCGTGCCGACCGGTGCGCAGGTGGCGCTCGGCGGCCTGGCAGTACGGGGCGTGGTTCATGCCGGGGGCGGGGGGAACGGCCAGCCGGCCGCGTCCGCGCGGACCAGCTCCCGGTGCACGGCCCCGTCGGGTCTGTAGGTGGTCCGGTAGAGGAACACGGCGCCGTCGCCGAGCCGGGCGACGCCTTCCTCGACCACCGGCACCCGGTCGGCGACGGCGCGCACCCGCTGGTCGAGGTCGGCCAGGGCCTCGGGAGGGGCGGCCGGGCGCCGGTGGCGTCCGGTGCCGCTCACTCGATGAGCCGGTAGTAGTCGGGTGAGCCGTCGAAGCCGTAGGTGGCGAACGCCGGGCCACCGGACAGGTACGCCTCCAGTGCGCTCCTCGACGACGGGAACATCGGGCCGGGCAGCGCGCCGGCATCTGCCCAGCGGACCTGAAGGTGCTTGCCCGGCTCGGCGTTGACCAGCTCACCGGTGAACTCGTCGGCCGCGAACACGAACAGCAGGAACTGGCCGAGCCCGTCCCAGCCCTCCTTCACCTGGACGGTGTGGACCAGGCGCAGATCGGCGGGCGCGACGACCAGAGAGGTCTCCTCGCGCAGCTCCCGCGCCGCCGCGACGTCGATCTCCTCCCCGGCCTCGACCTTCCCGCCCGGGATCGTCCACGCCGGCCCCGGCGTCCAACTGCGCTTCCCGTAGTGGACGGTGGCGATCTTGTCGGTGGTCCTGTCGTGGACGATGACGCTGACTGCCAGCCTGTTCGCGGTGCGCATCAGGTGCCCTGCCTTCCTCGACGGGTCATGCCGGCACCGGTGGCGGCCGGGGCGGACCGGGCGGTGGTGCGCTGCGCGGCCAGCAGGACGGCCGCGAGGGTGCCGGCCTCGGTGATCCGGCCATCGCCGCACATCTGCACCGCTTCCTCCAGAGCGACCCAGCGCAGCGTCATGTCCGCCTCGCTGGCCTCCCGGTGGTGCGCGCCGACGCTCAGTCCCCGGGCGAGGTAGAGGTGTTCGAGGGTTCGCGCGCCCGCGGGCATCCGCCACATCCTTGTCAGCAGCTCGACCTCGGCGGCGCGGACGCCGGCTTCCTCCGCGAGTTCCCGCAGGGCGGCGTCCCGCGGTTCCTCGTCCGCCTCGCATCCGCCGCCGGGGCACAAAAGCAGGCGTCGGCCGCAGGCGTAGACGTACTCCTCCACCAGGGCGATCCGGCCCCGGTCGTCGAGCGCCACGACGCGCACCCCGTCCCGGGACTGGGTGTACTCGTACGTCCCCACGCTCCCGTCGGGACGCCGCACCGAGTCGCGGCGCACTGCCAGCCGCGCGCCCGCGAACTCGACGCTCGACGAGAGCGTCGTCCAACTGTCGCCGACTCCTGTGTCCGGCCGCGCTGCGCCGGACCGTCCTGCGGCGCTCTCCTGCGCGGCCCGGCCCCGCCCGTCCAGGACGACGGCAGCGCGCTGCCCGGCGTCCTGCTGCACGCGGCGGAGCACAGCGGCATGGTGGTCGCGGATCAGCTGCCCGGTGGAGGCGCGCAGCCGCAGCCGGTGCAGGTCCTCAAGGCCGAACCAGTGCAGCAGGACGCCCTCGCGCAGGTCCGCCTCCCGCGGGTCGCCTCGCCACTGCGCGGCGAAGATCTGGATCGGCACCGCCAAGTCGTTCGCCCCGGTCGTCCACTCGACGGTGAGCGGTTCCACCTGCCCGAGGCGCAACCCCGGCACCTCCTCGGCGAGTTCACGGCGGAGCGTCCCTTCCAGGCTGCCGTCGCCGGCCTCCGCGCCGCCGCCGAGGAGGCTGAACTCGCCCGGGGCCCAGATGTGGTCGAAGTCGTCGCGCAGGTGCAGCAGGTAGCGGCCGAAGCCGTCGTGGATCAGCACCGAGGCGTTCACCGGCTCCGGCTTCCCGTCCAGGCCCGCGGCGCGCAGCTTGGCGCGCAGCGACGGGGAGTCGACCTCGTCGAAGGGCCGCCACTGGAAGCCGTCGGCGTCCTGGGCCCGCGGCGCGGCCCCGGAGGCCGCGGTGTCGGCGAGGTAGAAGGCGAAGCGGACGTCGTAGTGCCGGTGGACGCCCTCGCCCGTGCCGGGGTTCGGGGCGACGTCCTGCACGTCGATGTCGACGGCCCCGTCGAGGAGCTGCGGGACCAGGCACAAGGCCCCGGGCGGGATGCCGGCCCTCTCGGCCTCGCGCAGCGCGGCGGCCAGCAGACCGGCGCCGGCGTCCTCCCCCCGGCCGCCGGCACAAGGCGTCGACCCGTCGGGCCCGGGCCGGATGTGCAGGACCTGCAGGTCGCGGTTGATGACGACCGCGCTGGACGTGACGTGCGGGTCCAGGCTCCTGCCGCCGCCTGGATCCGGTGCGGTGAGCAGTGGTTGCAGCCGGTCGCGCTCGGCGGGGTAGCGCTCCAGGTAGGTGCGGGTGAGGGCGGCGACGGCGTCGGTGGGCGGCGGCAAACGTGGCTCCTTCGTCAACAGGCTTAAACACTGGGCAGGCTGGGATCGGAAGGGTGCTGGTCGGCGTGGGCGGGCACGGTGTCTAGGCCGGTGTCGCGCATGATCATCTCCACCGTGGCGGCCAGGGTGCTGTCGGCCCCGATCACGGTCTCGATCCCGCCGGGGAGCAGGTCGCGCTCGCGGTACCAGCCGCGCAGGGTGTCGGCGGTGACGGCCGCCTGGAGCTGTGGGTCGGGCTTGGTGGCGTGGCGGCGCAGGGTCTCCTCGAAGGGGACGTCGAGGTAGTAGCAGCGGGTGGTGCCGCGGTGGTCGGCCACCAGGCGCCCGAGCATGGGGCCGTAGCGTTCGGTGGACAGGATGCCCTCGACGACGACGTGGTAGCCGGCGTCCAGCGCGTAGCGGGCGGTGGTGTCGATCAGGCCGATGTTCGCGCCGCCGTGCCGGTCGTGTTCGCGCAGCACGACCCGGCGCAGGTTGTCCTGGCCGACGATCGCCAGGCCCCGCCCGAACGCCTCCCGGAGCCCGGCCGCGATCGAAGACTTGCCCGAGGCGGAGTTCCCCCGGACGATCACCAGTCGGCTCTCCGGACTCCCTGTGGCCGTCGCGGACACCGCCCGCCCCGGGCCGGTAGCCGTTCCCGCCGTCGGCCAGCCGAAGACGGACAGCGGGCGGCCGGCGGCGATCTCGGCGAGGGCTGCGGACGTGTAGGCGACGATCGGATCCGGCAGCGCCTCCAGCGGCCAGTACCTCAACTCCGAGCACTTGTCGGGCTCCTGGTTGCTGACCGGGCCGGTGTACGTGCGGGCGGTGAAGAACAGCTGCAGCCGCCCCAGGCCGTCGTCGGCGTCCAGATGGTGCAGGGTGTGGACGAGGTGAAGGTCCTCCTCGCGGATCAGGATCCCGAGTTCCTCCTCGGCCTCCCGGGCCATGCCGCGCAGCACCGACTCCCCGGCCTCAAGGTGGCCCGCTGGGGCGTGCCAGCATCCCTGGGCGAACGAGGTTCCGGTGCGTTTCCCCAGCAGCACCTTGCCTTCCTCGATCAGCACCAGGTGAACCCCCACCACCAGGGTGTGCGACACGGAACTTCTCCTTCCTCGGGAGACGGGCGCGGCCACGGTTGGGACAGCCGCCCGCATCCGGGCATGGCGGAGCAGCGATCGGCTGAGTGATCGACCGTCGTACGTGAGTGCGCTTGCGGACGTCTCACCGTAGGCGGCGCTGCGGGCCTGTGTCGGCGTGTCCCGGCGGACACCACACGATCCGGTGAATCGCGTCAACTGGTCATATTTGCAACGCTGTTGCCGAATGGCACGGGCACTGTCCCACGCGCCACTGACAGCGGCGGCCCGGAGCGGCGGGGCGCCCGCCGCAGCCCCGCCCATGGCGGTCGGCAGCGGGGTTCGCCACAGCGCGGACAGGGATCCACCCCAGCGGGGCGTGCGGCTGGACAGGGGGGAACCCGGTCCGGGCGGTTGCCTCGGCGCGGTTCCCGCCGTCCTGGCTGAGCCAGGGCGGACCCGAGTCGCCGGCACTGCGAGCGGGGACATCGCGGCTACCCGACCACGATCTGGTAGGTGTTGCGCTCGTGGTAGGAACTGCCGTACCCCACCCAGCAGTTGAAGCAGTTCGCGATGTTCAGGGCGGTGGTGCCGCGGTGCTGGGCCTTGAAGACCAGGTAGAGGTCGCCGCCGTCGCCGGCGGTCTCGATCCATCCGTGGGGCGGTACTTCGTCGGCTCCGACGAAGACGAGCACGTCCGGGGCGGGCAGCGGGGTCGTGGGCCGGTGGTCCATGCCGGGGGTCACGGCGAGGCGCCAGTGCAGCGAGAACAGCTCGCCCGGGCGGACGTGGATTGTGCTGATGTTCTTGGAGAACACCGTCCCGTGGACCATGCGGCCGCGGGCCGGGGGCGCCGGGGCGGTCAGCAGCGGTAGCAGCGCCAGCGCCAGAACGAGCCGGCGCACGGCCCGCCGCCAGGACGGCCGGACCGTGCCCCGGCGGCTGGCCGGGGTACGGTCCGGCGCTGCGCCGAGTGGTGCTCTGAACGGGGCCGCCGGGAGGTACCGGGCCGCGGTGGCCAAGCTGTTCTCGCTCCGACCGGGCATGTTCTCGCCCGCGGCGGTGTTGGCGGCCGTCACGAGGCGCGCCGGGTCGTGTCAGCGGGCGTCGGCTCCTTGACGATGTAGAACGGCGCCCACCCCCAGGGGAGCGGCCGGCCTTGCAGGAGGGTCTCCAGCCGCAGTTCCGCCTCGGGACGGGCCTCGGGGCGGATCCGGTCGGCCCAGTCGAGGTAGAACAGGGCCGAGTTGATGCCGATGATCGGTACCAGCAGCTCGTACAGCCTCGGGTCGGCTGCGGCGATGTCGTAGCCGTACCCGCCCACCCAATCCTCGTGCTCCTGGGGGTCTTTGCCGAAGACGTCGCGGGCGACGGCGCTGGCGGCTTGGTCCCAGGCGGGGTCGCCGAGGCCGAAGGTCTCCAGGTCGAGGAGCGCTGGGTGCCCGTCCTTGGGAAGGGCGGCGTTGGTGACGGTGATGTCGTTGTGCGTCAGGCAGAGTTCGCACCGGGGGGCCTGGTGGTAGGCGTCGGCGGCGGTGGTGAGGAGGCGGCGCAGACCGGTACGACTGCTGTCGGAGACGGCGCTCGGGCGCAGTCGGTCCAGACGCGCGTACGCGCGGGCGACCTTGTCCACGTGGACGACGTCGACCCCGGCCAGTCGCGGGAGGAGGTGCAAGCGGCGCAAGAGAGCGCCGTGCTGGCGCTCGCTGGGGTGCTCCGGCCCTAGACGAGTAGTTCCGAAGTGAGTCAGTGGTCGTAGGCGATGAGTGATCGGGTGACGGGGTGGCCGGTGGCCCGGTTGTGCCAGATCGCGCAGGTCATCGCCAGCAGTCGCTGGCCGACGCGGGCGCCGACGCCTTCGATGGTGCGGCCGCCATGCTGTTCGAGTCCGAGTTGTCCCTTCAAGGTGTCGTTCACGGACTCGATCAGCTGGCGGACGGATTTCAGCAGCCCTTCGCCGGCGCGTGGGGTCCGGTTGCGGTAGGACGGCCGCAACAGCTGGGCCCCGAACTGTTCCAGGAAGCGGTCGAGTTCCGCGGAGACGTAGCCCTTGTCGGCGAGGATCAGCAGGCCGGGCCGCTCGCGCACGAGATCGGGTTCGGTCTCGACGAGTGCGGCCAGCACCTCGCGCTCGTCGACCTTCGGGCTGGCCAGGGCCCAGGTGACGGGCAGCCCTGCCGGGGTGCAGACCAGGTGCAGCTTCAGGCCCCAGAACCAGCGCGAGTGCGAGCGGCTGTAGCCGTAGCCGGCCCATCCGGCCAGTGCCGAGCGGCGGACGGTGTCGCGGGAGCGGCCGCACTCCACGGGTGTGGAGTCCGTGACCCAGACCGGGTCGGCCCATAGGTCGGTGGCCCGGGCCAGCTCGCGGACGGCCTGCTGGAGCAACGGGCGCGCGGCGCGTAGGCGCTTGTTGTAGCCGGGGCGTTCGGGCAGGTGGGGGAACATGCCGCGCAGGTGGGCTCGGGCGAAGCGGATCCAGCGGGCTTCGGAGTGGAAGCCGAGCAGGGCCTGGGCGACGGCCAGGCAGACCAGCTCGGAGTCCGTCAGTCGCGGCGGGCGCCCCAGCCATCGCGTTCGGGGCAGATGATCATCGATCTGCACGTAGAGTGCCGTCAGGAGGGTGTCCAGCTCTTCGGTCGTCACAACCCGAATGCTGGACACCCTCCCTCCACGTCCGAAGCAGAACCAGGAAACCCAACCGACTTCGGAACTACTCGTCTAGGTCCTCGGTGAAGTCGACCAGGTGGCCGTGGGCCACGCTGATGCGTCCGACCGGAGCGGCGGTGGGGAAGCTGGCGGCCAGCAGGGCATCCGCTGTACGGGCCTGGCGCACCACGTCGGAGTAGTGGGTGGAGCGGCTGTGGACCTTGCCGACCACGCCGCTGTTGGGCAGGCGGAAGACCCAGTTCCTGGCGTCGTGCAGCAACTCGGCGCCGTCCGGGTCGAACCCCTGGTCCAGGGCCGCGTCGGTGAGCGCCTGCCGGGCGGTGTCGGCAGGGTCCGGCGCCTCGGCCGTGAGCAGGAGACTGGGCAAGGAACTGGTCATCGAGGTCCTTCATGTGCTGGGTGGAGAAGGTGGTCCCGGCCGGTGTCCGAGGGCAGGCTGTCGACCTCTACCGAAGACGGTGGCGGTTGCCGGCGCGGTACCCGGGGCAGGGCGATCGCGCCGTTGACGGCTGCGGCGACGACGCCGTCGAACGTGCTGGAGACGCCGAGCTTTCGGTGGAGCCGCCGGAGGCGGTGCGCGTGTGCGTCGAGGGTGCGGCCGAGGTGGCGTGCGGCCTGGCAGCGGTCCAGGCCCGACGCGGCCAGCAGCAGGGCGCAGGTCTCCTGGTTGGTCAGGGCGGGTGGCTGCGGCCACCACGGGGCGACGTCCTCGGGTGGGACGATGCGGTGCGCCAGCCCGACCAACGCGGCCGTCAACGGGGTGCGCGTGCCGAGGCGGCCGTAGATCCGTCTCATCCGCCACCGCAGGGAGTCGGGCGCGATCCCCAGCTGCCGGCAGGTCAGCCGGCGCGGAGAGCCGCTGGCGAAGAGGCGGAAGGTGTCGACGTACAGCGTCGACCAGCCGGTCGGTTCCGGCGCGGCGGCGACGGCCGCCTCGAACCGCTCCGCTGCCAGTGCCATCGCCGCCTCGACCTGCCGCACGGAAGCGGCTTCGTCGTCCGTCACCGGTCCTCGGCTCCGTTCAGCCGCTGGGCCAGGCGCCGGGCGTCCGCCGGGCGTCCGAGCGCCTGGTACACGGCGTGCGAGGCGTTGAACCAGATCGCGGCGCCGACCTCGTCCCGGGCGCGCCGGTATGCCTTTCCGTGCAGTTCCATCGCCCACGCGGTCCAGTGGTGCGCTCCGGCTCCCGAGAACTCGTGCAGCGCTTGGGAGATGCGGGCGGTGGCCTCGGGTCGGCCGCCGGCCACCGAGTGGGCTTCGCCGAGGTAGCCCAGGGCACGCCCGGTGGTCACCGGGTCGAGCTTTGGAAGGGTGCGCAGGAGCTGCAGGGCTTCTTCCAGCAGCTCGATGGCGGCGGCGGGGTCGTCCAGTTCGGTGCGGGCGGAGCCCAGGAGGAGCAGGTCGAGGACCAGGTCCTCGGTGCGGCCGAGGGGGCGCAGCAGTTTCCGGGCCTCCTCCAGGTAGGTTGTGGCGGCGGACCACCGGCCGGCGGCGTGGTGGCAGGCGCCGATACCGTGGGTGTGCCGGGCGACGCTGGCCGCATCGCCACCGGCGGTGGCGAGGGCGAGGGCCTGTTGCAGGTGGGTGATCGCCAGGTCGTAGTGGCCCCTGTCGAGGTAGTCCGCGGCCAAGACCTGGAGCATGGCGTGCTCGGCGGCCTGGTCCTGGCACTCCTTGGCCGCCGACAAGCCCAGCGTGTGGACGGAGACGTACAGGTCGCGTTCACGGGACAGGTACTCGTGCCCGGTGAGGGCGGTGACGAGGGCGAGGGCGGCAGCCGCCTCGCGGGCTTCCAGGGCGGTGACGAGCACGACGGGCAGGTAAGCGATCGTCGCCTCCATCCAGGCGTGGGCGTCCTGGGCTGAGGTCAGCTGCCGGGCCTGGCAGGGCTGGTGGCGAGTTCGTCCTCCGCGCGGCCGGTGGCCGGGGCTGAGCAGGCGGGCGGCCTGCTCGACGGTGTCGAGCTGGGCGTCTAGGTAGCGCCCGAGGACCTGGGCGCCGTTCTTCGGCGGGGTGAGGCCGCGGGCCTCGGCGGCGGCGGCGCGCTCCAGGGTGTGCAGGGTGCTCCTGCCGGGGACGGTGGTCAGCAGTCCCCGGGCGGTGAGGGAGCGCACCAGGGTCTCGGCCAGGTGGGCCGGGGTGCGGGTCGCTGCGACGGCGTTGGGCATGTCGAAGAAGGCCGGCAGATGGGCGAGGGCGGCCAGCAGGGTCCGCTCGTCGTCGCTCAAGCCGTCGGTCACAGGGTGGGCGGTCAACGGGGGCTCCGTGGATCGGTGGCGTTCGAAGAGGTGCGGGGCCGCCCCCGCTCGACGGTAGGGGCGGCCGCCGCGTTGCCGGGTTCGGGTTCCGCCGGACCCGGCCTGGGGACGTTTGTGCGGACAGCTCGGCGGGGTGTCAGTGGCGGACGGCGTTCACCTCGCGGTTCAGCACCTCCCGCAGGGCGTCGAGGTTCCAGGAGGTGGTCGTGACGAGGTGGTCGGACAGGGCCCGGGTGGCAGGCTCATCGACGGTCTCGGCCCCGAGGAAGGCGGACAGGCACTCGCCTGTGCCGTAAGTGCGGTCGATGGGGCTCAGGCCGGCGGGCGGGCAGTCCGCCTTGGGCACCCGCTGGCGGTCCTTGTTCGGGCCGTGCTGGGTGGTGGGGAGGTAGGCGCATCGCTGGCCGAGTTCACTGTCCGCGTAGCGTCCCAGGTCGATCATGCCGCCGTAGCGCAGGATCCGGTCGCAGCGGTCGTCGGGCCGCCACACCCCGTCCTGGCCGAGCACCGAGCGGTTCTGCGCCCACGCCCGGTCGGCGACGTTGTCCAGCGTGAGCGGCGCGCGGCCCTGCGACCAGTCGTTCCAGTCACCGCTGGCGAAGCCGACCCGCAGGTCCTTGAAGAGTTCCGACAGCTCGCGCGCCTGGGCCTCCCGGGCGTTGGGGTCGGAGTATTTGGCGTGCACGGAGGCCACGATCAGCTTGCGCCGGCTGAGGTCCCCGGTGACGGAATCGCGCATGTAGAGCTTCGCGGTGGCGGGGCGGTGCCGGATCATGGTCGGCACCGGGATCCACTCCGGGTCCGGGGCGAACAGCTCGGCGTCGTAGAAGAGGGCGTTGCGGCTGCCCGGCCGCCGGTTCTCGGGCGCCGGGACGTAGACGAGCCCGAGGCGCTCGGCCACCTCCTCACCCTGCCCTTCCTGGAGTTCCTGGAGGGTGAGCAAGCGGGCGCGCACGCCGCTGGTCTGCTCGCGCTGCTGCACCCAGTCCACGAACTCGCGCAGGTGACGGCCGTGTTGGAGGTTGGCGTTGACGTGTTCGAGGACGGATTGGGCGGTAGCCATGTGAATCCTTCGCGGTGGTGATCGGGACGGCCGGTTACCCGGCGGCCAGGGTGGCGGTGGCGAGGCGGATCGCTTCGGCCAGGCGGGAGCCGGTCCTGGCCGGCACCGGCTTGGCGCCGAGGCCCGCGGCGTCGGCGATGCGGGTGAGCGCGGCCCGGTCCTCCCCGTCCAGGTGCTGGGCGAGGCGGTGTTCGAGGAGGGCGGCGGCGCTGTAGCCGTCGCGGGAGGAACGGGCCCAGTCGGCGACGTAGCGGTGCAGGCCGTCGGCCGGTCTGCCCGCCGCCGCGGCCACGTCGACAAGGGCGAGCCACAACTCGGTGTCCCACAACGGGTCGTGGCAGCGGGGCTCGATGGCGTCGTGGGCGCTGAACATCGCGTCCAGCAGCACGAGCACCTGGTCGCTGCTGGTGTCCTGGCCGATCAGCGCGCACAGGACGCGCAGCAGGGCCGCGACGACGCGCTCCCACGGGGCGAGGAGCCGGGTGCCGTCGATCAGGGACCGGGCCAGGTCGGTGCGGCCCTCGGCGGCCATGGCGACGATGGCGATCTGACGGGCATCGAGCAGGCCGGACTGCGGGCTTGCCCCGCGGGCGGTCTTGGTGTGGAAGTGGGCCTGCGCCCAGCGGCCCTCAAGGGCCAGGGCGCGGGCGCCGTGCTCGGCCTGGACGGCGGCCCACCAGCCGCCGACGTCCTCGCGGTCGTCGTCGGCGGCGGTGAGCTGGGCCAGCGGCAGCGGCCCGTGGGGCAGGGCCGCGGCGTCGTCCTCGGCCAGGGCCCGGGTGATCTCGGAGAGCAGGACCAGGGCGTCCTCGGCCCGGCCGGCGCGCACCAGCAGGGCGGCGGCCGTTCCCTGCGGCGCCAGCGCCCGCCGGGCCGCTTCCGCGGTCAGCGGCCGGCGCGCGGTGCACAGCCGGGTGTGTGCCGCGCTCAGCTCGATGGCCTCCGGCAGGCGGCCGAGGTCGGCCAGTAGCACGGCGGCCTGCTGGAGAACGTTGCCGGCGCTGACCGTGCTTCTCTTGCTGGAGGCGCGGCGGGCGCGGGTGAGCAGATCGGTGACTCGCTGGTGCAGCGGCGGCGCGGTCCACCTGGTCCGCGGGGTCAGCGGGAGGCGGGCGAGCACGTCGGCCACCGGTCCGTCCGGCACGAACGGCGTGCTCACGACGCGGCCTGCGCGAGGGCCAGCTCCCGCGGGGCGGTGCTGTGCTGGGCGGCCTGGAGGTCCAACAGGGCGGCGAGCAGTGCCTCGTGGCTCATGCCCTGCGGGAAGTTGCCCTGGTGGCGCCGGTCGAGGGAGTCGGCCTGCTCGGGCAGCAGGCCCAGGTCGGTGCGGATGCCCAGCAACACCTCGATGCTCTCGCGGGCCCCTTCGGTATCGCCGGTCAGGGCGCGGGCGGAGGCCAGCCAGGCGGTGCACGGGAGGAAGGTGCCCTCGTGGCCGGGCAGTCCGTCGATGTTGGCCGCGTTCTCGTGGGTGGGGTAGCGCTCGACGAGGCCGAAGGGGCCCGCGCCGAGTTCACGGGCGACGGCTTCGACGGTGCCGGTGGCGAGCGGGTCAGCGGGGTCGAGGAGGCCGGTGGTGAGCGCGTGCAGGACGGAGGCGTCCAGGTCGGTGCCGCCGCAGACCTGGGTGAGGGTGCTCCGCCGCGGGTCGGCCCCGGCCTCCCGGACGGTGATCCGCACGTACACCGCCAGGACCTCCAGGCGCTGCGCGGTGGCCAGGTGGGCGCCGTAGCGGCGCAGCAGCTTCACCGCGCGGTCCAGGGCGACCCAGCACCAGATCCGGGAGGAGGTGTAGTGCTGCGGGGTGCCGCGGCTCTCCCACATCCCGCAGTCGCGCAGGTGCCACGTCTGCTCGACCTGGAGGGCGAGCCGGAGCGCGTACTCGACCACATCGGGGCCACCGGGCAGGCCGTGCAGCTCCATCTCCCAGAGGGTGTCGAGGAGTTCGCCGGGGACGTCGAGCTGGAGCTGGCCGTCGGCGCCGTTGCCGACGCGCACGGGGCGGGCGACGCCGAGGTGGCCGGGCAGGTGGTCCAGAGTCCGCTCCGCGGTGTCGGTTGACCCGTCGAGCCGGTAGAGCGGGCGCAGGGCGGCCGGGTCGGTGTGGGTGAGGATCCACTCGCGCCAGGCCAGGGCCTCCTCGACGAACCCGTAGTCCAGGAAGGCGCGGACGTACCAGGCGGTGTCGCGCGGCCAGAAGAACCGGTAGTCCCAGGTCCTCCACTCCTGCTCTTCGTCCGGCGCGGCGGTGCCGGGCAGGCCGCGCAGGAGGCGTTCGGGCAGGCTGGTGGTGGGGGCGGCGACGAACGCCCCGGTGGCGAGGTCCTGCATGGCCTTGAGCGTGACCAGGGAGCGCAGCGCGGCGTCCCGGTAGGGGCCGGTGTAGGTACAGGCGCTCGCCCACTCCTCCCACCAGGCCAGCGTGGCGTCCAGTTCGAGGCCGGTCGGCGGAGTCGGCACCGGGTCGCCGGCGGCGCACCAGGTCAGCGCGAACACCCGCTGCTGGCCGGCTTCGAGGGCCTCCTCGGCGTAGTGGCGGCCGTAGAGGTTGAAGTGGAAGGCGCCGTCGAGCCAGTAGGTGTCGGCCCCGTCGGCGAACTGGATCCGCGGGGTGCCGTAGGCGACGGGGCGAAGCACGGGGGTGTTCGCGCCGTAGCCGGGCCGCACCGCGATCTCGGAGGCGACGGTGACGCTGCCCTCGGTGCACGCGGCGATCCGCATCAGCTGCGCGGGCGCGTAGCCGGTGGCGTCGGGCGCGACCAGGAAGTCGGTGACGGTGAGCGTGCCGGTGAGGGTGTGCCAGGTCTGCTCCAGCACCGTGCTGGAGCCCACGTAGCGCCGCGAGTCGGCGCTCGGCGGCGCGGTGTCGATCACGGCGGGCCCCACCCGCCAGAAGCCGTGCTTCTCGGGGGCGTCGCTGAGCAGGGAGGTGAACACCGCGGGCGAGTCGAAACCGGGCATGCACAGCCAGTCGACCGTGCCGTCGGGAGCGGCCAGGGCGGCGGTGCGGCAGTTGCCGAGGAGGGCGTGGTCCTCGATGCGGGCCGGGGCCGCGGAGGTGCGGGTGGTCATGGAGGAGGTCCTGTACTTGGGCGGGAGTTGCTGTCGGGGGGCCGGTCAACGCCGGGCGGCGCGGTCGGCGAGGGCCGCGAGGGCGGCGTGGACGGTGGCGGGAAGGGTGTCGGCCGGATCGCTGCCGACGACCACGACGGTGCCCGGCTCGGCGAGCAGACCGGCCGTGTAGACGGAAAGGATCCGGTCGGCGGTGATCGCGTTCCAGAACAGGACGGCGGAGCACTTGGGGACGTTGCGCTCCTGCCAGCCGAAGGGCCGCCAGGCGTCGTAGGGACTTCCGGTGGGGTTGAGCGAGGGCCTTGGGTTGAGCACCGTGCCGGTCCAGCCCAGTTCCCGCAGCAGCCGCACCGCCGCCAGCTGCCAGTCTGGGCAGTCGACGGTCTTCCCGAACAGGTAGAGCGCCGGACTGCCGTCGGGCAGGTAGGGGGCCGGTGCCTCGATGTAGTGCAGGCCGCGTCGGGCGGGAACGGGCCCGACTGACTGCCCGGGGGCGGTCGGCGCGAGGGCGGTTCCGGTGGGCGGCTGATTCGGGTGGTGGGGTGTCATCTCTTCTTCGTGGGAACGGGGTTTGCGGAGGATTCGGGTCAGTGCAGTGCGTCGACGAAGCCCGACAGCCGGGCGGTGGTCCGGTCCGGCTTGAGGTAGGCGTCGCGGTGCGGGATGGCGTCCTCGGGGATGGCGCGGATCGCCAGCCCGATTGCGACCGCCTGCTCAGAGGTGCGGGCGCCCAGGGCCTTGACCGCTGCGTTCCGGCGGTCCTCCGCTACGTTGCGGTTGAGGCCCAGGTGGCGCGCCGCCTGGGCCAGCGTGCTGTCGATGGCGGCGATCAGGACGTCGAGGTCGTCGGGCCGCGGGTCTCTGGGAGGCGCGAGGGCCGCTCGTACGGCCATGGCCGGGTCCAGGTAGCCGTCCAGCACGTCGTGGCCCACCAGGTGTGCCGGCCTGCGGCATCCACGGCTCTCCGCCAACGAGTTGAGGGCTTCGAGCACGGCGGCGCGGGTGTAGTGGGACCGCTGCGCGATCTCCTCCATCGTTCGGCCCGCCACGGCCAGGACGAGCATCGCCTGTATGAGCGGCGACGCCGGCACGGGGTGCTGGGGCGCACCGATCATTCGGCCGCAGACGCTGGCCAGCAGCCCCGGCACCGGGACGACGAACTCGGCCGCCTCCTCGGGCACCACCACCGTCACCGCACCCCGCTGAAGCGGAGGCTGCTCCGGCCGCTCGTCCTCCTCCAGCACCTCGGTCCACAGCTGCTGCAGTCCGCGGCGCCTGTACTCCGCGCGCACCGACCGGGCCTGGTCCGCCCCGCGCAGCAGCACGGGAAGGCCGGCCTTGCGGGCGTGCGCCAGGAGCCGGACCAGCGGCGGTAGCTGGACGCGCGAGGCGAACGGGGCGGCGCTGAGCAGCGCGCGGGCGCTGACGACCACGCCCGGATGCGTCCGCAGCAGGCGTCGGAACAGCTCGTCGGACTCGTACGGTGCGACCTGGGACTCTTCGGCGAAGATCTCTCTCATCGACGCCACCGGCGGGTGGTGGTGCGGGTGCGGCCCTGACCCGGACGGCCGCCATGGGTTTCGTGCTGGTGGTACGGGGTGGTGAGGGCTTGCGGCACTCGGCGGCGAAAGAGCCATTCGGTGCCCGCCGCCGCAGCCAGGACACCGGCCGTGAACAGGCCCAGCCAGGCTGGCCGAGCCTGGTCGCGGTGTTCGACGAGGAACGCTCCAGCGCCGCCGGTACCCGTGCCGAGGAGGAAGCAGACGATGGCCGTCGCGGCACGGCGGGTGGGGCGGGGCGCGTTCACGCGGCACTCGCTCCGGCGCGGGCGGCGGGCAGCGGCTCGTTCGGCCAGCCCGGCATGATCACGGACAGGAGGACCGTTCCGCTGAGCACGGCGGCGACGGCCAGCTGGGTGCGTCCGGCGGCGCCGAACTGGTGGGTGATCGTCTTGATGTAGGTGCGCAGGGTGGCCGGGGCGACGCCCAGCTCCTGGCTGATCTCCAGGTCGTCGGCCCCGGCGACGAGCGCGTCGAGGACCTGCCGGTGCCGGCGGGTGAGGTGCGGCCGACCGGCCGGCGCCGTGTACGACTGGTCGGTCACGATCCCGCAGGCCGTCGCCCAGGCCGCCAGGTGGACGGTGTTCCTCGTGCCGGTGGCGGCGTGCAGGTCGGCGATGGCGGCGTCGACGTCGTCGAGGCCGAGCTGGGCTCGCAGGGTTCTGCGGGTGGTGCCGGTGACGATGTGCCGGACCAGGTCGGCTTGGTCGGCGTCGAGGTTGTGGAGGGGGCGGTCGGTGAGCACGTGGTCTCCTTGCCGGTGAGGGGCGGTCAGGGGGTGGTGTCGAGGAGGGCGAGCAGGCGCTCGGCGACGGCGGGTGCCCGGTGGGTGCCGATGACCAGGACCACGTCGCCGTCCTTCGCGTGGCCGGCGACGATCTCCTCGGCGCTCGGTGAGCTCGGGCCGGTGCGGACGGTGTGCACCCGCTCGGCGGGCAGGCTCTTGCGGGCCGCCGCCGCTACCGCCTCCAGCGGGTCCTCGACGTCGAGGACAGGCAGCCCTGCGGCCACCGGCAGCAGCACGGCACGGTGGCCGCGGTCCAGCGCGGCGCCGAGGGAGTCCGCTTGGACGCGGGTGCGGGCATAGCCGTCGGGCTCCAGCACCGCGATCACGCTGCCCCGGTCGGCGAGTTCGCCGGCGGCCTGCAGGTCGCGGGCGACCTCGGAGACGTGGCGGGCCCGCGAGCGCACCACGGTGACGCCGCGCCGGGTGCCCAGGCGCTGCATCGACCCCTCGACGCCGCCGAAGCGCGCCAGGCGCTGGGCGAGAGCGTCGGGGTCCTCGCCCAGTACGAGGGCGGTGGCCACCGCGCAAGTCGCCATCACCGCGTGGTGAAGGCCGGTCGCGGGCACCACCGAACGGACCTTGGTCTTCCCGTAGCGCAGTTCCGCCCAGTAGCCGCCGCCGTCGACCCTCTCCAGCTCGGTGATCCGCACGCCGCATCGGGAGGAGTACCCGACGGTGACCACCTCCGGGCCTACCCGGTCGGCCAGCCGCTCGCGTAGGAACGTCAGCGGCTTGTTCCACCACGCGATGTCCGGGACGACGACGGTGCTCGCGGTGCGGGCCTGGTGCTCGGCCATCGCCAGCGCCGCGGGCAGGTCCTCGTGGTGCGGCGCGGTGGGGTCGATGGCGGTGATCAGCATCGCGGCGGGAGCCGGAGTGGGACGGGCCAGGGCACCGGGCGGAAGGTAGGCCGGGGAGGCGGGGACGGTCTCGTGGGTGGCGGTGTCGGGCGAGAAGTCGACGACCAGGCGGGCGGCGCCGTGATGCCCGGCCGGAGCGTCGGGGGCAGGGGTGTTGAGGATCCAGCCGGTGCGGCCGTCGTCGAGGAGGTGGGCGAGCGCGGCCGAGGCCGTCGCGGTGCTGTGGCTGCCCCACACCGCCGCCAGCCCGCTGCCGCCGTCGAACTCGGCGCAGGTCAGCGCGAGGGCGTGGCTGCGGGCGAGCACCGGGACGCGGTGTGAGAGGGCCGCGTCCAGTTCGGGGTGCGGGCGGGCGACAGCCCGCGACCACACCATCGCGCTCAACTCGCCGACCTCGGCCTCCGCCAGCTGGCCCTGCACGCTCACCCCGGCGGCCCGGAGCCGGTCCGCGACGCGCCCACCCACCTCGTCGGAGTGGGCACTGCCGCTCACCCGCGCGCCGCGCCCGGCCAGGTGCAGGGCCAGGCCCTCCATGCCCGCTTCGGTGATGCCGACCAGGTGCACCACCGACAGGACAGCGGGAAGGCCGGCGGGGTCGGGCTCCGTGCCGACGGCGGCGGTAGGCGTTGCGGTGGTGGCCATGCTGCTCTCCAACGTGCTGAACGTGCTGAACAGGGGAAGGGGGTGGTCCGGCCCGGCCGGGCCGCCGGGGAGGTGCGCGGCCGGGCCGGTGCTCAGGACTGGGCGAAGCCGCGGGCGATCTCGGCCGGGCTCACCAGCGGGGCGTGGTGGTCCAGTTCGAGGCGGGCGAGAGCGGCCAGGTGCGCGACTGGCGGCACATCGAACAGCTCGGCTATCGTCCGGTCCGTCTCGAACTCCCGCACCGCCGAGGCGAGATCGCGCGGCAGACGCCACGCCTTCGCGTCCTGGTAGGAGTCGCCGCGGGCGGGCTCGGGCGGCACCAGACCGTCCGAGATGCCGTGCCGGATACCGGCGAGGGCCGCGGCCACCGCGAGATGCGGGTTGGCGTCCGCGCCCGGCACCCGCACCTCCAGACGCCGGCTGCTGCCGTGGCCGACCACCCGCACCGCGCAGGAGCGGTTGTCCCACCCCCACGTCGCCCGCCTCGGCGCGAAGCCGTGGTCGCGGGCCAGACGCCGGTAGGAGTTCACGGTCGGCGCCCACATCGGCCCGGTCACCGGCAGCACGTCCAGCAGCCCCGCGACCGCCTGCCGACCCGTCTCGGACAGCAGCTCCTCACCGCCGCCGGGGGCGAACACGGACGCACCACCGTCCAGTCGGTGCAGCGACAGGTGCAGGTGCAGACCCGAGCCGGTGCCGGTGAACGGGGCCGCCATGAACAGCGCAGACATCCCGTGCCGCTCGGCCACCACCCGGGCGGCGTGCTTGAACAGCAAGTGCTGCTCGCACGCACGCGCCACCGGCCCGAAGGGGAAGGTGACCTCCACCTGGCCCGGCGCGCCCTCCAGCTTCAGCGCCTCGACCGGCAGGCCCGCCTCCGCGAGCACCCGCCGCAGCTCCCGCAGGAAGGCGGCGACGTTCCCCGGCAGGTCGAGCGCGTAGTCCAGGTTGCCGAGCGTCGCCGGGCGCGGACGCCACCCCGAGCGCTCGGCGTCCCGCTCACTGCCCTCGACCAGCACGAACTCGCACTCCAGCCCGACCATCGGAGTCAGGCCCATCCCGAGGAGCCCGGCCGCCTGCTGGGAGAGGACGCCCGCCGGGGACAGGGGGTGCGGCAGGCCGTCCCGCAGCGGCGTCGCCCACACCAGGGCGGTGCCCGGCAGCCACGGCAGGAGCCGCGCCCGCTCCACGTGCCAGGCCAGTTCGATGTCGCCGAACCCGGACTCCCACGACCACGTCCCGCGCTCGGCGGGCGTCATGCCCAGGTCCGTGCCCAGCAGGTAGCCGCACACCTCGCTGGAGACCGGCTCCCGCCCCAGGCGCGCCCGAAGGGTGCCGGCGCCGAACAACTTCCCCTTCAACCGGCCCTGCACGTCCGCCACCGCGACCATCACCGAGTCGACGCCGCCACCGTCGATCAGGTCCACCAGCGGGCCCTCGGGCCCCGGCGCGCTCACACGACCTCCTCGGACAGCTCGACCAGTTCGGCCGACTGCTGCACGGGCGGCGCGTAGTCGTACCGGCCCCGCCTCCGCCACCACAGCGCCGCCAGAGCCAGCGCCGCAACGGCCGCGACGGGCGCGTAGTTGAACGTGGAGACGTTCACCGGGTAGGACTGCGGCAGGCACACCAGCACCGTCACCAGCGCCACCCAGCCCACCGCGATCCACCCGACCAGCCGCCCCCGGCGGCCCAGGTTCCACGGTCCGGGCCGGAACGGGCTGCCCTTGCGCAGCCGCAGGTAGACGGGCACCGCGTACGCCGGGGTCATGCCCACGACGTTGATGGCGGTCACCGCCCCGTAGGCGACCGGCGACCACAGCGACGGCAGCGCCAGCACGAACGCCGCAACCACCGACAGCCACACCCCCGCCACCGGCGTACCGGTGCGCTCCGAGACCCGGCTCCACATCTCCGATCCGGGCAGTCCCTTGTCCCGCGCGAACGCGAACACCATCCGGGAACTGGCCGCGGTCTCCGCGTTGCCGCAGAAAAGCTGCGCCACGATCACCACCAGCAGCAGCGCCTTCGCCCCGGCCGGGCCGAGCGCGTCGAGGAAGATCTGCGCGGGCGGCACGCCCGTCGGGGAGTTGAGGACGGTGTCGTAGTCGCCGATGGCGAGCACCAGGCCGGCCAGCAGCACCGCGCCCGCGATCCAGGACACCCAGATCGAGCGGACGATCCCCCTCGGCGCCGCGATGGACGCCTTCGTGGTCTCTTCCGACATGTGCGCGGAGGCGTCGTACCCGGAGAAGGTGTACTGCGCCAGCAGCAGGCCGAGCGCGCTGACGTAGATCGGGTTGCTCCAGCCGGTGTTGTTGACGAAGTGGTCGACCAGCCAGTCGGCGCTGTTGTGGTGGTCGGGCACGACGGCCAGCGCCCCGACGATCAGCGCGACACCGCCCAGGTGCCACCAGACCGAGACGCTGTTGAGTACCGACACCAGCCGCACGCCGCGCAGGTTCAGCCCCGCGTGCAGCAGCAGGATCACCGCGAAGATGCCCAGCAGGCCCAGCGCCGTGGGCTCGTAGCCGAACTGCATGTTCAGCAGCGCGCCGACGAAGGAGGCGGCGCCGTAGTCGATGCCGCAGATCCCGCCGATCAAGCCGAGGAGGTTGAGCCAGCCGACGAGGAACCCCCAGCGGGGGCCGCCGAGGGCGTGCGCCATGTAGAACAGCGCGCCGCTGGTGGGGTAGGCGGAGGTGACTTCGGCCAGCGCGGCGCCGACGAACATCACCATCGCGCCGACGCCGATCCAGCCCCAGAACATCACCGTCGGACCGCCGGCGTTCAGGCCGAACGCGAACATCGTCATGCAGCCAGACAGGATGCTGATCACGGAGAAGGAGCTGGCGAAGTTGCCGAACTCGCCCATCCGTCTCGACAGCTTGGGCTCGTAGCCGAGCCGCCGCAGGTGCTCCTCGTCGCTCTGGAGCGACGGCGCGGCGTGGGCAGGGGACATGGTGAGACAACCTCCATACAGAGAAGGGGGATGGTGAAGTCGGGACGGGGTGGGACGGGAGGTCAGGCCAGGGCGGTGGCGCGGCCGGCGAGAGCCTGCTGCCGGGCGGTCCGCATCAGTTCCTCGCCCTTCTCCGGTGAATCGGCGACGTGTGCCCACGGAGTTTTCGAGGCGAACTGGCCCAGAGCGGTGAACACTTCGGTGGCCGCGCTCATCCGCACGCCCGCCCACAGGGCGTGCGCGAGGTAGCTCAGGTCCGCCACCGGCCACGAGCCCGGCTTCGCCGCCAGCCAGCTCTCGTAGGCGCGCCGGGTGTTGGAGACGTGCGGCTCCCGCAGCCACTGCCGGCGCACCAGCGCGTCCCGGTAGTGGGTGAAGCGGTACTGGTCGACCGACACGTACAGATGCAGGGCCGCCAGCGGCGACCCGGCCGAGGCCCGTGCCGCCGCAGTGTGCACGAAGTCGACTGCGGCGGCGCGGTTGCGCTGCTGCCAGTACCGGAGCATCCGGTGGTGCGCCTCGCGGCTGTCGGGGTCGCGCCGGAGCGCCTCCCCGAGCAGCCCCCACGGACCGGGCGGCAGCAGTGGATCGCCCGAGAACACCCGGTGCTCGGGACGGTCCTGGCCATGGTCCAGCGAGGCCAGGGTGAGCAGGCACACCCACGGGACCGGATCCAGCGGGTCCGCCTCCGCTGCCGCCCAGCACGCCTCACGGGCCGCCTGTTCCAGCTGCCGGGCTTCCGGGCGGCGGTCCTCGGCCGCCAGGAGGGCGTGCTCGACCAGCACCCGCGCCTGCAGGAGGTTCAGCCCCGGGGCGGCCGGGTGCTCCCGAGCCCAGGCGGTGAGCACCGTCGACCGGGCCGCGGCCACCGCCAGTACCTGCGTACGCGACGTCCACAGACCCGACGCCCGTGCGGTCCCGGACAGCAGCCGCTCCGTCGACATCCACCGGCCGCGCACCAGGTCGTCCACGGCGCCCTGGAGCTCAACGTCGAATCCTGCGGGGTGGTACACCGGCCGGAACGTAGACGCGGTCATCACTGGCTCTCCTTTCTGGGCGCGTTCATGACAGGTCACTGTGTGGTGTTCAGGGCTTGGTGATATGCCCGAGTACCGTCCGGACGGTCCTGCGTTCTCCCAGGCGGCGGGCGATCATCAACTGCCCACGATCCAAATGGATTCAGCCGCAGATCCTCTACGGTCCCGGCGTGTTGAGCGTTTGAGCGCCTAGCGGCGACTGGCCGCTGGACGTAGCGGGGACCGGAGGTGCAACCGGCCCGTCGAAGAGTCCTGCGGCCAGGAACCAGCCCAGCTCGCCGAGGCCCACGGCCAACCGCTCCCATTCCTCGGAGCTGGAGGCCACCATCGATCGGGTCCGCATCACCACGCCTCGGGCGGCGCCCGCTGCGAGTGCTTCCTCCACGGCGCGCCAGCCCTCCCGCTCCTTCAGCGGGAGTTGCTGACCTCTGTCGGTGAACACGGCGGCCACCACCCACTCACGGGTTTCTGCGTACTGGCGGCAATGAGCCTCCAACACGCCGTCCGGGTCTCCGCCTGGAGAGGCGATATAGATCGCTACAGGGACACGGCCTGGCGATCGAGGTACATCCGAAGGCATGCCTCTACTGTCCCGCTTACCCCTGTCCAGGCGAACCGGCGAGCCGTACGACTTTGGAAGATCGCGGGCGGGTGAAGTCGTACGGCGTGTAGGAGTCCGGTTGCGACACGTGGCAGTTCGCGCACAGGGCGTGGGACTCTGCTGCCCATCGGCCTCGAATTGGGCCTCAGACGCGGGTGGCCGGGCTCGACTCCACGGGATCGAGGCCCAGCAGTTGGGCAACGCGGGCGGCGGTTCCGGGGCCGTCGGCGAGCACCGTTGTGATCCCCAGTGCCTCGGCGGGTGCCAGGTTCTGCCGGTGGTCGTCCACGAATATGCAGTCGGAGCCGGCCAGGCCCATCCGTTCCAGCGTCCGCTGGTAGATCGCCGGGTCCGGCTTCGCGAGCCCCTCGATTCCGCTGATGACTCGCACGTCGAACAGGTTCCAGACTCCCGTCGACTCGTACGGGTGGTAGGGGTCGAAGCCGTAGCTGTTCGACAGCAGGGCAGTCACGACTCCTGCGGATCGGGCCTGTTGCACCAGCTCCACCATCTCGGCCACGGCCCGCACTCCGCTGTGGGCGCGCCCCATCAAGTTCTCACCGGCAACGCCCATGAGCGCTGCGGTCCGAGCGTTCCACTCGGCCTGCTCCATGCGGCCCAGCTCCAGCTCCACGTACAGCGCCCGGCCCGCCGGATCGTCCTCCAGCATTCGTCGCCAGGCATCCGCCGGCAGCCCTTCGCTGGCACACCATGCCCGCGCGGACTCGCCGATCGGAGTGGTCACGACTCCGGCGAAGTCGAGGATCAGGCCGCGGTAGGACAACGTGCGCTCCCAGGCTGAGGGATCTGGTGCTCACCGGAGGGTCGGCGAGGTCCCCAGGATCTCAGACAGCTTCCGGATCCGGGAGTTCCCGGCGCGGCTGGCCCTTTCGATGATCACGCCGGGAATCGCCTGGTGCTTGGCCCACTCGGGGTGCGCCGAGCAGACCTCCAGCAGTGTGTCCAGGGAGGTGTCCCACTGGCGCGAGTCGCACTGCGCCAGCGCGATGTCCAGTTGCATCCGGTTGTGCGCGGCTTGCGTCAGGCCGGAGGCGTCGAACCGCCGGGAGATTTCCAGCGCCTTGCCGGCGTTCCCCAGGGTGACGTTGATTCCTACGGCCTGGGCGCCCGCGTAGGACGGCCCGTATTGCATCCCGTTGCCGAAGACATCGCGGCCCAACCGTGCGGCCACGGCATGGGCCTGGGAGAGGAGGTCCGCCGCGCGGTCGGAGTCTCCGAGCCGGGAGGCCGAGACTGCCGCGAAGATGATGTTCTTCCCGTAGGCGGCGAGCAAGGCGGGCTCCATCTCGGAGAACCGCGGCTCTGCACGCACCGCTGCGGCTTCGGCTTCCCGAAGTGCCTGCTCCACCCGGGCGTCTCGCAGCAGCACCCGTGCCCGTGCGGACCCCAGCATGCTCCGCCGTACCGGGTCTGCTGCCAGGTCAGCGTGCCGGATCGCATGTCCGACCGAGGCGTACGCCAGGTCCCTCGCACCGAGAAAGTTGGCGATCAGACCAGCCGCCCGGAAGGCGTCCGACAACAGGCCGTTCGCAGCCGCTTCCTGGCCGGCTGTGGCTGCCTGGGCGAAGAGGGCCACCGACTGCAGGAACGGGACGACCAGCGAACCCGCCTCGGCGTAGTCCCCGCGCCAGTACACCCGCCACATCCGGTCAGCAGCCTCGACAAGATCGGCGTGGCCGGGAGAGACGCCTTCCGCAGGTTCGGCGAGCACGCCCGCAGCGGTGTCGTGGACAGTCCTGGAGAGTTCCCGAAGCATCGAGCGGCCGTCGCGCCCCATCCCTCGCCGAGGAGCCTGGTGTCCGAGGATCACGGACACGTCCGAATGCAGTGCCTCCGCAAGGCGAAGCAGCGTCGGCAGCGACACGTTCTTGTCCTGCTCGACCTTCTGGATCGTGTGCTTCGACAAGCCGCTACGCTCCGCCAGACTGGTTTGGGTTTCCTTTCCACGGAGCATCTTGATCCTCTCGCCCGTGGTGAAGTCCTGCCACTGACTCATCGCTCGTCCTCTCCACTACGTTCGAACTCGGACCGTACCCGTCAACTCCCCTTTCTGAAGGCGTTCTTCGGAAAGAAGCACCGCAGGGAAGCTTGATCGCGTGAGATGGCTTTCTCCGGGTCGAGCGAGTACGTCCGATGGTGGCGCCGTCGGGAAGGGGCGAGCCCGGCCAGGAGAAGCGACCCTGCATGATCAAGTAGAGGAGCTGATGGTCTTCAGGAAGTCGTCGACGCCGGGCGCCTGCCGGTAGGGCTGAAACACAGTGCCGAGGGCAGTGATCTGCCGAAGGCAGCGGGTGGCGCCAAGACGCTGGGCGAGCGAGAGAGCCTGCTGTGCGGTGGTAGCGGCGTGGTCGATCTCGCCCTGGCGGACCAGGCTTTCCGCCTCGTAGGTGAGGAAGACGGCGCGGGTCTTGTCGCGGCTGGCCGGCAGCAGGTCGATGCCTTGGGTGATCTGGTGGTGGGCGGGGCCGGGTTCGCCTAGGTCGATGAGGCAGCGGCCGGTGTCGATGGCCAGGTCGGCGTGGCTCATCCACGAGCACCAGGCCGGTGGTGTGCCGGTGGCGATGCTGAGCGAGTGTTCGGCGGCGTCGATGGCGCGGCGGGCGGCGCGGGCTTCGCCGGTCATGGCGTGTGCGCGGGCCTTGCGAAGGCTCAGCAGGGAGCGGGCGGTGGGGTCCTGGGTGCGGGTCAGGGCGTGGTCGAGGACGTCGACGGCCGGGGTGCCGTTGCCGAGCCACATGCTCTGGTAGGCGAGGTCGGAGAGGATTCCGGCGCCGCGGTCGGTGTCGCCTGCGTGGTGGGCGGCGTGGAGGGCGGCGTTCCAGTAGTGGGCGGCGGCGGTGTGGTGTTCGTGGTCGAAACGGATCCAGCCGAGGGTCTGGGCGAGGGAGGAGGCGAGGAGTTGCAGGCGGATGCCGACCGGTTCGGTGTAGGCGGCGTCTTCCAGGAGGCCGACGACGGTGTCGTAGTAGCTGTCGAGGAGTTGGGCGGTGTGCCGCCAGTCCGGGGTCGCCAGCCCGGTGAGCTGCTGGACACTGGTCTCCAGCCAGCCGACGAACTCGGGTGCGACCGTCTTCCCGTCGGTGGCGGCCTTGGCGAGGGCGGGGTCGAGGGTGGCCCAGTTGGCGGCGAGGGTGACAAAGACCGTGGGGGCGAGTCCGAGGACGGTGCGGCGGTTGAGCATGGCGCGGCGTTGGGCCTCTCTGAGGGCGGCGACCGTGTCTCCCGTACCCAGGAGCATCGGAGGGGTCTCGTTGCCCGGCAGCCAGTAAGGCCAGCCGAGGAGGGGGACGAGGGCGGGGTCGACGCCGAACGCTTCGGCCATCAGCTGCTGCGACCAGGCGCTCGGTGGGTTCGCGTCGGGCTGTTCCCAGGTGTGGACCTGCTGCTTGGTGGTGCCGGAGCGGCGGTCGTGGCGGCGTGCGGCGGCCCGCATCGCCGCCGCGAGGTCGGCCAGCGACATGTCCGTCACGGCCCTGGCGACGGCGATCGGGTGCTGGTGCCGGTGCGCGTCCACCCGTCCATCTCAGCACCGCGCCGGGTGTTCGCGGGGCGAAACGCGGCAGGTTCCATGACGCCTCCATGACGGCTGAACCCTGTTACGCCACAGCGGGGTTG
This sequence comes from Streptomyces sp. TLI_171, assembly GCF_003610255.1. Lineage (GTDB taxonomy): Bacteria > Actinomycetota > Actinomycetes > Streptomycetales > Streptomycetaceae > Kitasatospora. The sequence goes on from NZ_RAPS01000001.1 coordinate 5,920,174, forward strand.
GGCTGTACTCGCTCCTCCGGGCCCGACCGGTCCGGGGAATCAACGGCTGCCGTGCGGAGGTTCGGGATGGACGACAGGACGACGGTCGCGGTCAGCGGCGCGGACAACACCGGCAAGACCAAGCAGCTTGGCATCCTGGCGCGCCGCCTCGGTCCGGCTGCCGAGCCGGCGGGGCCGCTGGACGCGCACGACGCGCTGGGCGCAGATCGTGGAGCGCGGGATGGGCGCGTGGTGGTGGCAGGACGCGCCGGTGGAGGAGGTCGCCGATGTCCTGGCCTGCTCCTACCTCGCCCGCTCCCGCCATCCGGCGGCCGACGGGGCGGCGCTGCGGCTGGTGGACCGGGGCCTGCCGATGCTGGAGGCGTCGCTCGCCGCGACCGCTGCGGTCCGTGAGGACCTGGACGCGCGGCGGGCCGCCGACCGGGCCCGGCAGCTGCTGGAGCCGTTCGCCGACGAGCTGCGCGCCGCCGAGGCACGCGAACACGGCGTCCTGCTGCTGCACGACGAGGACCCCGAGGCCGGTACGCGCCTGAGCCTGTCCCACGAGGCCAGCGTCACCGACACCTACGCCTCCTACCAGCGCCACCTGCACGAGCAGATCCACCGCCTGGCCGAGCAGGGACGCTTCGAGGACGTGATCGTCGTCGCCGGCCGCCCGGTCGTCGCCGTCCAGGACGAGCTGCGCCGCCTGCTGCACCCGCACCACCCCGCGGTGCCTGCCCGGTGCCTGCCCGGCGTCGACGTGGTCGCGCTCGGCGGCCTCTCCGAGAGCGGCAAGAGCACCACCGGGGAGTACCTGCGCACCCGCCACGGCCACGACCGCCTCAAGATCGGCCACCTGATCGACACGGCCGCCGCCCACGCCGGCATCCGCGACCCCTACGCCCTGGCGCCGGTGGTGCGCGCCGAACTGCTGCTGGACGGCCTCGACCGCTACACCGCCGCGCACCACTACCTGAACCGTCTGACCATCGAGTCCCTGCACGAGTACGACGTCACCGCCGAGCTGCGCCGGATGCTCGGTGATCAGCTGTCCGTCGTCTACGTGGAGGCGACGGAGGAGCTGCGGATGCACCGTGGCACCGCGGGCCCCGAGGACGTGCGGGTGCGCGACGAGGTCAAGCGGGCCCGCGGCGCGGAGCGGATCCGGACCATCGCCGACAGGGTGATCGACAACAACGGCTCCCGGCTTGCCCTGGAGCGCCGCCTCGACCGCATCGCCCTGGACGCCGTCTGGCCGACGGCCGCGCCGGTCGCCACCCCGGTGAACACGCTCGGCCTGCCGGTGCCGCTGGAGGCGTTCTTGACGGTGCTGCTGGAGCGGGCCACCGGCGGCAGCGAACCGCTGATCGAGCTGCTGGCCGTCACCGGCAGCGGCGCCCGCGGCAAGTACCAGCACGGCTGGAGCGACCTGGACGTGTTCGTGATCGCCGAGCCCGACCGCACAACCGAGTTGCACCAGGTCCTGGAAGGCGTGCGGGGCGAACTCGGGCAGGTGAAGCTGGGCTTGACCGTCCTGTCCCTCGCCGAGTGCCGGGCGGGCGCGGTCACCTCCCGCCTGCTGCACGTGCTCGCCCTGCTCGGGTCCGGCGCCCTCCAGCCCCAGTGGGTGCGTCCTGGGCTGCTGCTGCCCGCGCCCCGACTCGCCGACGACGTCGCCGCGAGCGTGAAGGCCGGCGTCCAGGCCGCCGTCGAGATCCGCCGCCAGCTCCTCAAGGGCGCGCCCGACCTGCGGGCCCTCTACAAGATCACCGCGCTGCTGGCCAAGGTGCTGCTGCGCTTCGAGGGGGTGGAGCGCGCCAGTGACGACGAGGCCCCGGCCGACCTCGCCGCCCTGACCGGCACCGACGCCGCCCTGCCCGCCAAGGTCCGCGACGAGCGCCCCGCCGCGTGCGAACTCGCGCGGCTGGTCCTCGCGCAGTGGGCGCAGACCATGCCGCCCGCCCACCGGGAGGCGGCGTGAACACCATCGAGCAGCAGGTGTTCCGCAAGCGGATGCCCCGCCGCGCGGCGACGGCGGAGGAGTTCGGCTGGCGCCAGCTCGCCGGCCGCCTCCAGGCCCCGGTCCTGCACGCGCGCGTCCCGGTCGGCGAAGCGCACGACGAGCTGCTGTACGAGGACGTGTTCGCCTCCGGCCGCGCCCGGCACCTGCTCGGCGACCTCATCGCCACCGCCGACGACGACCCGACCACGGTCGGCGCGGTCACCGCCCTGGTCGACGCCGTCTGCGACGACCTGGTCGCCGCGGTGGCCACCAGCGGGCGCACCGCCGCCCTGGCCGAGTGCGTCCCTGGCCTGTACGCCGAGCGGATCCTGCCTGGGGGCCGCATCGACACCTGGTGGCTCGATGCGGTGCTCGGCCTCACCATCACGGGCGGTCCGGAGCTGCCCGCCGTGCGGGAGCTGGCCGGGTACACCGTCACCGTCAACGGCACCCGCCTGAGTCTGGACGTCCCCGCCGCGATCCGCGCCGCCCGCACCGCGCTGGCCCCGGGCGGCCGGTGGAGCACCGCCCTCACCCAGGGCGACCCCACCGAACCCAACATCGCCGACTCAACCGCTGGCGGGGCGTGCTGGCTTGACTTCGAGTACGCGGGCCGCAACATCGTCGCCGGGGAGATCGCCAACCTGCTGTGGTACCTGCTCGCCCTCGGCGGCTGGCTCGTCCCGCTCCACCAGCGCGACACCTACATCCGCACCCTGCACCTGCACCTGCCCCCGGCTGCCGTCCCCGCCATCCGGCACGCCGAGATCTCCACCCGCCACCGCCACCTCGACCTCGACTACACATGGCCCACCGGCCCCGGCCGCCGCGCCGCCCTCACCCGCCTCCTGCACCGCCTGGCCGGCGACCTCGGCGCCGCCGCCCATCTCCCGCCCGGCCGCGAACTCGAATCCCTACAACCGTTCCTGACCGCCCGGATCCTCGGCGTGATCCCGCCCGCGCTGCTCGGCGACGACGACCTGCTGCTGGTCTTGGCCAAGCTCGCCGAAGTCCAGTCCGCCGCAGACCAGTTCACCCGCACCGACCCGCTGCCCGCCGCTCTCTCCTCCTCCCTGCTGGAGCGACCGTGACCCTCCTCGCCATCGAGCAACCCCTCGCCGTCCGCCCCCTGCAAGGCCGCACGGCCCTGGTCACCGGAGCGGCCACCGGCATCGGCGCCGCCACCGCCCGCGCTCTCGCCGCGGCCGGAGCGGCTGTCGCCATCGCCCACTTCGGCCAGATCCGCCAGGCTCGCGCCATCCTGGACGCTGTGCGCCGCGCCGGAGCCGACGGTGTCGAGATCAGCGCCGACCTCACCGACCCCGAAGCCGCCGCCATGCTGGCCGCCCAGGTCCGCAACGAACTCGGCCCGGTGGACATCCTGGTCAACAACGCCGGCGCCTACCCGCGCCTGTCCTGGGCGGAGACCGACGAAGCCGCCTGGGCGGCCGCGCTGGAGATCAACCTCACCGCCCACTACCGCACCTGCCGGGCCCTCACCCCCTCCATGGCCGAACGGGGCTGGGGTCGGATCCTCAACGTCTCCTCCGTCAACGCCCGCACCGGACGAGCGGGCCTGACGGCCTACAGCACGGCCAAGGCCGGACTCCTCGGCCTCACCACCTCCCTGGCCAGGGAACTTGGACCGCACGGCATCACGGTGAACACTGTCCTCCCGGGAGCGATCCAAGTCGACGCCGAGAACGACCTCCCCCAGCATCACCGCGCCCGGCCCGAGGACCAGATCGCCCGGCAGAGCGTCCCCCGCCGGGGCCAACCCGACGACGTCGCCGCCGCCATCGCCTTCCTCGCCAGCCCGGCCGCATCCTTCATCACCGCCCAGTCGTTGCACATCGACGGCGGCTGGATGCCCCACTGACCTACCCACCCCCGACCACCACGAAGGACACCGCCATGAAGCAGCGCGTCCGCGCCGTCCTGCTCACCGACCACGTCACCATGCTCGTCATCAACCGCATCCGCCCCGGCATCCCCCCGTACCAGGTCCTCGTCGGCGGCGGCGTCGAAGACGAGGACACCAGTCACAAGGCTGCCCTGCTCCGCGAGATCCGCGAGGAGATCGCCGGCGAGGCCACCGACCTGGACCCCTTCTACGAGCTGACGAACGACCGCGGTGAGACCGAATACTTCTACACCGCTCGCATCAGCACCTGGAACTTCGACGACCGCACCGGACCGGAGTTCTCCCGTGACGACCGTGGTGAGTACCTCCTCGAAGAGGTTCCCCTCACCTCCGACGCGGTCGGTGCGCTGAACCTGATGCCGCCCGAGATCAAGACCACGATCCTCGACGCCTTGGAAAAGGGCACCCTGCTCACAGCGGCGTAGAAGCAGCAACCCCAGCGGGGTTGTCGGGCGAGGGTGGCTCAACCCTCGCCCGGCCCAGTTTTCTGTCGAGTCGACCAGCGATTCCATGGCGAGCCGGCGCCGCTGGCCAGCACCAGCGGGGCGCTACGAGGTAGATGTGGCCTTGCGGTCGAACCGGCCGTTCTTCGCCCCGTCGATGAAGGCCGTCCATTCGTCCTCGGAGTAGAGCTGAGGGGAGTGGTGCGGGTTGAGGGAGTCGCGGGTGGCCACCAGGCCGTGGTCGAGGAACGCGACCTCCACGCAGTTGGATCCGCCGGTGCTGTTGCTGAACCATGCTGCGTGTTCCAGCTGGTGTGCGACCCAGGCCGGGTCGAGGCTGTTCTTCTCGTCGGCGGTGACGGTGCTGTCGGCGGGAGGGCGGTTCACGTTAGGTCCTTGGCGATTCGGGCGAGGAGTTCCAGCGATTCCTTCGGCGGCAGCGCGTCCGTCTTGAGGTGGTCGCTGATGGTGCGGTAGTCCGCGACGGTTGCGGGGTCGGTGAGGTGGAGAGCGGCCCTCATTCCTTCGATCGTGACGGAGTGGTGGCCGGTGGGGAAGGTCCAGGCCATGAAGGGGCCGTCGAATCCGGCGTGCGCGCCGTGGGACAGCGGGATGACCTGGATGACGATGTTCGGGTGGGCGCGGGCGAGGTCGATCAGGTGGAGGGCCTGCGTTCGGGCCGTGGTCCGGCCGCCGACTTCCTGACGCAGCTGGGCTTCCGTCAGGACGGCCCAGATCGGCAGAGGCGTCTTGCGGGTGAAGGCGGTGTGCCGGCAGTTGCGGCGTACCGTGATGAACCGCTGGACGTCCTCCTCGCCCTTCGACGGTCGGCCGGCGAGGATCACCTGCCGTTCGTAGTCGTCGTGCTGCAGCAGGCCGTGGACTCCCACCGGTGACCAGATGAAGAGGCCGTCGGCGAGTTCCAGGTTGACGAGGTAGTCGCCGAGAGGGTCGTCCGCGATCCCGGGGTACTCCTGGTGCCAGTTGGGGTCGCGCGCGTTGCGTACGAGCTCGCGCCAGAAGTCCTGGACCTTCGGGTCGGTGATCCCGAGGACGGCGAAGAAGTGCGGGAGCTGCTGCGGCTTGATGCCCTGGGTGCCGTTCTCGATCTTCGAGACGGTGGACGCGCTGTTGTACCCGAGGTTGGCGGCGGCCTCGTCCAGGCTCCATTCGAGACGGTGACGGGCATGCCGGACCTCCGTGCCGAGTCGGCGTCGCCGCGGTGTCGGCTCGACGGCCACCTGTCCACCTCCCCTTTCTGGGACAGGTTAGCGGTTGGTCCCAGACCCGCATATGCCCGTTTCCCGAAAAGGACAGGGTTTCCTTTTCGACCCTCTTGCCGTTCGCCTGACGTAGCGTCATCATCGTCTGACGGTCCGAAGTGGGAGCGTGCACCGCGCAGTTGGTCGAGTGCCGCTCGTCGGCCGTTCGAACTCCGTTGCACCACAGCCGGGTTGATGCCGCACGCACCTCGTCCTGCGCGCTTCCGGCAGAGGGGAGAAAGCCCATGGACGAGAAAACCGTCTTAACCGCCCTGACAGAGGGGCCCCAGCGGGTGCCCGCGCTCTCAACACTGGCCAGCGGGCCGCAGGTCGTCGACTGTCCCGATCTGGGCAGCGGAAGACTCGTGTTCCCGCGCTTCCGGGAGGTCCGCCACCTGCTGCGGGATCCGAACTTCCTGTGCGCGCCGACCGCCGCCGGGATGCTCCAGGAGATCGACCTGGGCCTGCGCTCCGTGCTGGAGCCCGTGAAGTCGTGGGTGCTCTACTCGGACGCACCCCAGCACCCCCGGCTGAGAGGGCTGTTGGCGAAGGCGTTCACACCGCGCCGCATCGCAGCCCTCGCCCCGCGTCTCGAAGCGGAGGCCGAGGAACTGGTGTCGCGCTTCGTGGCGGCCGGTGGCGGGGACGCGGCGCGGGAGGTCGCCGAGCCCTTGCCGGTGAGCACGATCTGCACGCTGTTGGGCGTTCCCCGAGAGGACCGCGACCTCCTGGTGCGGTGGGTCGACGACGTCCTCCTGCTCACCGAGCCGACGCTCAACGAGGACCAGGAGCTGCGGCTCGCCGACGGGTGGAGTCGGCTGTGGGCGTACTTCTCCGAGCGTGTCGAGCAGCGCCGCGCCGAGCGCGCCGACGACATCGTCTCGGCGCTGGTGGAAGCAGAGGAACACGGCCAGCGCCTCACCCGCGAGGAGGCCGTCGCCAACCTGATCACCCTGCTCGTAGGGGGCCACGAGACGACGACGGGACTGATCGGCGGCATCCTGCGCGCCCTCGCACAACACCCGGACCTGACACCGCTCGTAGCCGACTCCGCCGACGCGGCCGGCGCGTTCGTCGAGGAGGTGCTGCGCCTGGACGGCCCCGCCCAGATCACCGCCCGCACCGCGGCGGCGGACTGCGAGGTCTTCGGCGTCCCGGTGCCGGCGGGCAGGCGGTTGATCCTCCTGCAGGCATCGGCGAACCGCGACCCCGAGGTGTTCGAGGAACCGGAGGCGTTCCGGCTCGACCGGCGGCCCAACCGGCACGTCGGCTTCGGCCACGGCCCGCACGCCTGCTTCGGTGCCGCGCTGGCCCGCATGGAAGGCGCCGCCGTGCTGCGCGCCGTCGCACGCCGAGGTGTCCGCCTCCGAGTCGCGGACGGAACGCAGTGGAAGCCCTCACAGGTGATCCGTTCCGCCACCGCCCTGCCCGTCGCCGTCGAGGAAAGGGGTGCCCGGTGATCCTGACCGGCGACGCGATCCGGAACGCCGTCGACTCGGGCGAGATCACCTTCTCCCCGTACGACGTGGCCGGCGTCAACCCCAACTCGATCAACTACCACCTCGGCCGCGGACTCAAGGTCTTCGAGGACGGCGGGTGGAGGGACGTCGACCTGCCGGACGCCGGCTTCATCCTGGAGCCGCACCGGATGTACCTGGGGCACACCGAGGAAGTCATCGGCAGCAGCCGGTTCGCGATGCGGCTGATCGGATGCAGCAGCAACGGACGGCGCGGCCTGTTCCTCCAGCTCAGCGCCGACCTCGGGCACACCACCTCCTGCCACCGCTGGACGCTGGAGATCCTCGCGGCCCTGCCCACCCGCCTGCGCCCCGGGATGGTGGCCGGCCAGGTCAGCTTCTGGCACAACACCGGCCGCCTCGACCCGAGCCCGGCCACCTACGCCCGCTTCAACCACGCCTGCGAACCGCAGATCGGAGTGACGCCGTGATCCTCACCGGAGCCCAGATCGCGCAGGAAGTCACCGCCGGCCGCATCCGGATCACGCCCTTCGACCCGGCACGCTGCACCACCAACAGCTACGACCTGACCCTGGGCCGCCGCCTGGCGAGGTACCGCCCCGGCCAGGTCCTCGACCCCCTGCACGAGCCGGAGGTCGAATACTTCGAGATCCCCGCCGACGGCTACCCGATGGAGCCCGGGGAGTTCGTCCTGGGCGAGACCGCCGAGCAGCTCGGCAGCGACACCTTCGTACCGCTCATACACGCCAAGAGCGGCTTCGCCCGCTGCGGAGCCTTCGCGCACGTCACCGCCGACTTGATCGACCTCGGCTTCTTCGGGCACTCCACCCTGCAGCTCTACGCCACCTTGCCCGTGGTGCTCGTTGCCGGCATGCCGCTGGCCCAGGTGACCTTCTGGACCACGTACGGCGAGATCGCCGACCTGTACGCGGGCAAGTACCAGGGCGGGGACGGCCCACTGCCCTCGCGCAGCCACCTCGACGCATGGGCGGTCGGCGCCCGTGGCTGACGACGGCTTCCGCACCATCCAGAGCGCCTCGGCGTGCCTGTTCGCCGCCCGCGCCCGCATCGAGACCGTCCCGGCGTACACCGGCACCCGGCCCTACGACGCGGGCCTCGCCGCCGGGGCCGCGGTCGCCGACCTCGCGCGCCGGATCGAGGCCGAGGAAGTCGACGGACTCCTCCTCCAGCTCACCGACCCCGGCCTCGGCTCCACGATCGAGGTCCTGGCCGACACGGTCCGCCAGGCCGTCACCGGCCTGCTGGTCGCGATCGGCGCCGACCCGGCCGCCGCGCTCGCCGGGGCCGGCACCGACGGTTGGTGGCTGCACCTGGCCGGAGTCCGCTGGTTCCTGATCGCCTTCGCCCCCTGCTACCCGGACACCTCCCCGCGCTCCACCCGCGGGTCGACCACCACCTTCCTCCTCCTGCAGCCCGTCCACTCCTTCGACCGGCACGCCACCCCCAGGGGCACGGTGATCGCCCCCGCCGTCCGCGAGCGCATCCGCGCCGCCCACCAGGCGGCCGGCACCCCCTACAACACCGCCCACGCCCAGCAGACCGCCGAGGCCAAGAAGTTCGTCGCCCCGCTCCACCCCGACGACCCGCCCGTCACCTGGTGGCTCACCCACACGAGCGAAGCGGGGAGCGCGAGCACCGACACCACCGCGCTCGCCGCCGCCATCGCCCGCACCCACTCCAGCGGCACCCCCACCCGGTGGGACGCGCCCGCTGAACTGCTCAGCGCCGCCGCCGTCCTGTTCACCGAGCACCCCGCCGACGGTGCCGACCAGCTGCTGGCCGGCATCGCCCGCCTCCTCGACCACGGACCCCACCAAGCCGTCCTCCTCCACAGCGCCCCCGGCACCCGCGGACCGCGCGAACTCGACGTCCTCCACCACGCGCTCGCCGCCGCCGCCGAACCCGGGCAACCGCCCTGGCCGCACGGACCGGCCGACCCCGCCCGCCTGGCCGCCGCCGCCCAGACCTTCAGCGCCACCATCCCCTGCCAGCTCACCGCCCTGCGCACCGCCGCCGTCCTCCACCTGCTGCGACTGCTGCCCGAAACCCGCGGCGAGCAGCACCGTGACCTGCTGCGGCGCACCGCCTGGCTCCTCGACCCGCGCACCGACGACCCCGTCCACCTGCTGCTCACCCTCACCGGCCCCGACGACCCGCTCGCCCCGCCGCCCCGCAGCTCCGCCACCGCCCGTCCGCGCGGCACCGCCCCGCTGCCGCTGGCCGACTGGGCGACTTGGCCGACCCCGGGTCGGCAGCTCCTGCTGGCCGGGCGTATCACCGCGGTCCGCGTCCACCGCAAGAGCGCGTTCGCCGACCTCGCCTGGGACGGCCGCACCGCCCAACTCGCCCTTGACCCCGCCGCTGCGGCCGGGCTGCACACCGGTGACCTGGTCGCCGCCCGCGGCACCTGCTCCACCAGCCGCACCGGCCAGCCCACCCTCTTCGTCGAGCACCTCGACCTGCACGAGAGCGGCGCCCCCGTGCCGCCGCCGCCCTCCATGCTCCTGACTCCGGTGCTGGAGCCGCTGCGAGCGCACCTCGCCGCGAGCGGCTTCCAGGAAACGATCACCCCCATCCTCACCAATGGCTACTTCGGCGGCGCCGCCCGGCCGTTCACCACCTGGGCCCACGCCGCCGGACAGCACCAGTACCTGCGCGTCACCAGCGAACTCGACCTCCTCGCCACCATCGCCGCCGGGACCACCCGCTGCTACGAGATCGGCCCGAGCTTCCGCAACGAAGGCCAACGAGGCCGACCCGCAGTCGAGTTCGTGATGCTGGAGGCGTACGCGGCCGACCTCACCCTGCCGCAGGCCACCGCCCGCCTCGCCGACCTCGTCACCAACACCACCGCCCTCACTGCCCCGCTGGTCCACCGCACCTTCGACCACGCCTTCGCCGCCATCACCGGCATCCACCCCGCCGACGGGACCGCCGTCCGCGCGCTCGCCGCCGAACGCATCCCCTACACCGCCCAGCACACCGACGACCCGGACCACCTCGCCCGCCGCCTGTGGCGCCACAGCGTCCGCCAGCACCTGCGCGGCTTCACCGCGATCACCGACATCCCCGGCCCCGCCTCACCCCTCATCGCCGGCACCGGCCGCCAGGCCCAACGGGTCTGGCTCTACGCCGACGGACTCGAACTCGCCGAGATCGCCGCCAACGAACGCGACCCGCACCGCCTCGCCGCCGCCTTCGCCGCTCAGTTCGCCGCGGACCGCCACCTCGCCCACCGCTGCTACCAGCAGGTCGTCGACCTGTACGACAGCGGCCTGCCCCCGTGCGTCGGCTTCGGCATGAGCGTCACCCGCCTCGCCGGCCTCCACCCCACCCACCTCCTGCCCGCCCAGCGCCGAGCCCCGCACCACGCCACCGAGAGGACCCCATGACCGCCACCGCCGCCGCGTCCGCCATCACCCGCTGGCCCCTGCCCTCGATCCCCCGCACCGCCGAGGAGGTCTGGGCCGCCAGTTACCCCGACTTCGTCGCCATGGTCAACCAGACCAACGTCATGCCCGGAGCCCACGCCACCCTCAGCACCTGGGCCCTGCACTCCCGCCTGGGCCGGCACCACCACCTCCTCGACGTCGCCTGCACCACCGGCTTCACCAGCCGCGAACTCGCCCGCCTCACCGGCTGCACCGCCACCGGCTTCGACCTCAGCGCCGACTCCGTCGCCCTCGCCCGCTACAACCACCAGCTCCTCGACCCGTCCCTGAACCTCACCTACCACCAGGCCGACGGCACCACCTACACCTCCGACCACCCCTTCACCCACATCGCCGTCGGCGCCGCCCTCGGCTTCTTCCCCGACCCGCCCGCCATGGCCCGCCGCCTGCTGAACCTCCTGGCTCCCGACGGCTACATCCTCGCCTCCCCCTTCTGGGCCCCCGAAGCGCTGCCCGAGCACGCCGCCGCCGTCCGCCGCGACGTCTTCGGCATCACCAGCCCCATGGAGAACCGCGACCAGGCCCTCGCCCTCTTCGCCGGCCTCGACGTCCTCCACCAGGCCGACCACACCCTCACCCCCGAGAGCGCCGACGCCATCGAGCACTACTGCCGCTCCACCGTCGACCGCGTCCTCGATCAGAGCGGCGGCACCGACCTCACCGTCCGCACCGCCATGCTCGACCGCCTGCGCCAGGTCAAGCACGCCACCAACACCCTGCGCACCCACCAGCGCTACACCGTCCTGGTCCTGCGCCACGACGCCCACACCTACCCGAACCGGTACGTCGAACTCTTCTGACCCACCGACCAAAGGCCCCCAACGTGATCCTCTTCGTGAACGGCCCCTTCGGCGTCGGCAAAACCACGACCGTCGGCCTGATCGCCCAACGGCGGCCCGACACCCTGGTCATCAACCCCGAGGACATCGGCCACATGCTCTGGAAGCAGCTCCCCGCGGACCTGCGGCACGAGGAGTTCGAGCTGGAGCCGCTCTGGCCGCCGCTCACCTGGCGCATGCTCGACCAGGCGGCCCGGCACTACGACCGCCTCGTCGTCGTCCCCATGACCATCGCCCGCACGCCCGTCTTCGACCAGATCGTCCGCCCGCTGCGCGAAGCCGGCCACCGCGTGCACCACTTCACCCTGCTCGCCCCCGCCGCCACCATCCGCGCCCGCCTACGCGAACGCGGAGAAGGCCCGGACAAGTGGGGCCCGCTCAGCTGGGAGGGTAACCAGGTCGAACGCTGCCTGGACGCCCTGCACCGCCCGGAGTTCGCCGACCACCTCGACACCGAACACCGCCCGGCCGCCGACATCGCCGACGAGATCCTCACCCGCGCCGGACTCCTCCCGACCGCCTGAACCCGAGGGGGCGGCCCGGAGCACACCGCTCCGAGCCGCCCCGCGACGTTCAACCGCCCGCTACGCGAGCGACAGCAGCGACCGCAGCCGCTCCGGGCCGAGCGCCAGCAGCAGGGTCGGCAGCCGCGGCCCGGTGTCCCGGCCCACCAGCAGCTCGTACAGCAGCACGAACAGCTCCCGCTGGGCCACCTTGAGCTCAGGCGTCGCCGGAGCGTCCAGCGGCAGACCCGCCTGGAGCTTGGGCACGCCGTACACCAGCGCCGTCAGCCCCGGCAGCGACCAGTGCTCCTCCAGGCCGTCCAGCAGGAGCTTCAACGCCTCCCGCTGAACCGGCTCCAGCGCCTCCAGCCGCTCCGCGTCCGGCTCCGTGCGCACCTGCGTGCGCTCCTCGGCCGGGAGGGTCTCCGTCCACGCCTGGGCGCGGTCCAGCCTCGGCCGGGCCTCCTCCAAGTTCGCCAGCGGCTCCTCGACGGTGGCGTCCCGCAGGATCCGCAGCGTCTGCACCGGGTCGCCCGCGGCGACGTCCGCCGCGGCGGCCAGCAGCCGGAACGGCAGCGGCCGGGGAGTCGTCGGCAGCGGCCCGGCCGCCGGACCGACGGCGCGGGTCTGGGCCGCGGCCTCGGCCTCCGACGCTGTCCCGGCCGCCAACTTCTGCCCGAGCGCATCCCACTCGTCGTACGTCCGCTGGATCTCCTGGCCCATCGCGACCGTGATGGCTTGCCGGGGCTGGCGGCGGACGTACAGCCAGCGCAGCATCGGCGGCTCCAGCACCGCCAGGAGGTCGGCCGGAGTCACCACCCCGCCCTTCGAGCTGGACATCTTCGCCATGCCGCTGATGCCGACGAAGGCGTACCCGAGGTAGGACGGCGGCTGCCCGTCGAAGACCTCGCGCACCAGCTGCGAGCCGACCGCGAAACTCGACCCCGGAGAGGAGTGGTCGACACCGCCGGCCTCGAAGGTGACCCCCTCGAACTTCCAGCGCATCGGCCAGTCCACCTTCCAGACCAGCTTGCCGCCGTCCTCCTCGGACAGCGCGAACCCGCCCTGGTGCCCGCACTCGCACCGGTAGTCCATCCGCGTGCTCTCGTCGTCGAAGGCGACCACGGTGGTGGAGTCGCGGCCGCAGACTTCGCAGTACGGCCGGTACGGGTAGTAGTCGCTACCGGCGGCCGACGCGGCCTCCTCGTCGTCCTGCTCCAGCTCCGCCCCGGCGGCCTTCTTCGTCCGGTACCGGCCGAGAACCGCGTCGATCCGCTGCCGCTGCCGCTGCCGCATCGCGTGCACGATCTGCTCGCGATACGCGCCGGAGGTGTACATCTGGGTCTGGCTGATCTCGTCGACCTCGACGCCCAGCGCCGCCAGCGCCGCGCGAAGCGGGGCCTTGAAGTGCTCCGCCCAGTTCTCGTGCTGCCCGCACGGGTCGGGCACCGCGGTCAGCGGCCGACCGATGTGCTCCGCCCAGCTCTCCGGCACCCCGGCCGGGATCTTCCGCAGCCGGTCGTAGTCGTCCCAGGAGAGCAGATGCCGGCACTCCAAACCCCGACGGCGCAGCTCGTCCGCGACGAAGTGCGGCACCAGAAGCTCGCGCAGGTTGCCCAGGTGGATCGGGCCCGACGGGGAGACCCCTGACGCGCACACCAGCGGAGCCCCGCCACGGCGTTTGGCCTCGGCGATCACCTGGTCCGCAGCCGCAACCACCCAATCGCTCTGCCCCACACCCATGCCGAAACCCTCCAGCTGACTGACGTCTATTCAGGTTCAAGTAGCCTAAGGGAAATTGATCAAGATCAACGCCAGGCTGGGGGGTGTGGGGTGCCCGTAGATCGCGACAAGGTGCTCAAGCTCTCCATCGATCCAGGCTGATGCCTGGTGCCGAGGGGCGGGGTCAGCCCGGGTTCCGCTGCCTTTGTTGTCAGCCGTCCCGGCCGCGCAAGCATGAGGAGGCGGCTGGCTTCCAGGGACTCAAGATCGCCATGGGCGTATCGCCTGATTTTGATCTTCACGCCCCGGGGTGGCGCATCGCCCGTAGTGACCTTCACAACACGCTCAGCCTTCGCGCTTCCCCTTTCATCCTTGTACGATCAAACGGCCAGGCGAGGCACTCGACCGACCATCGGGTGTGCTGATTCAGGGTCCTGGCCGTTGGTGCCCCACATGCGAGAACCAGGTCGGGGCTGGCTGTTAACTGGAGCGATCATGCGTTGGCGTAGGGACCCCTCGCAGCGTGCCCTCGTGCGAGAGTGTCAGAAGCTGATCGCCGATCTTCCCGTACCTGCCCCGTTTAGCGTCGAGGGTCTGGTGCGGAACATGGAGGTCGCGCTGGGGCGCGAGATCCGACTGGTGCCGCTAGAGGACCCTGATGGCGGCTTGGGTACGGCATGCGGCCTGCGGGTCAAAGCGCCCGACTTCACGATTGTTCTTTATCGGCGCCGTTCGAGCCGCAATCAAACTGAGCACATCATCCTCCATGAACTCGCACACGAGTGGTTGGATCATGGAACTTCCCTGTCGCCGGCTGAAATCGAGCGGTATGTCCCTGAGCGCATCCGGCACGAAGTCCTCCGCCGTTTCCCGATGGCCCTAGTCCAGGGGCGTGTGGATTTCGACAGCCCGGAGGAGAAGCAGGCCGAGATTTCAGCCTCGCTGATTAAGCGGCTGGGGCGGCGCCAGCCGGTTGCAGGGGATGACCTGGTCAGCCTTCTGGAGTCTTCGCTGGTCCATCCGGTTGCCCCGCCGCAACGTCACATTTAGCTTCCCCGAGGGTGCAATTTCAGTTTTAATCCTAATCCTTGACGGCCTCCGCCATGTTCGGCCGTAACGCCATTGACAATCTGGTCCGCATCTATCTGCCGTTCCGGGCGATGAAGTTGCAGCCATTTAGATAGTTGCCGATGAAATGTCTGATTATTTTCATACTTAACCGCAGTGGTGATGACCGCCATCGCCGTATGGCGGTTCCCGGCGGTTCGGTACGGTGACTCTCACCGCAGGGCGCTCTGGGGCGGCTATGCGGGATTCGCCGTGGCCCTGTGGCTTTATACCCCGGTGGCGATGGCGGCGGCGGACAGAATTCCTGTGGTCGACTTGAGCGCCCTGCTGAGGCATTTCGCCAGCACTGCGGCGATCGTGTCAGCACTAACCTACGTGGCTACCAGCTACGGGAGGAGTTCGGCGGCGGCCGTGCCCCGCCATGTGGCGATAGCCCGCTGCATCGCCCGTGCGTCCTATAGGGCTGGGGCTGTAGGCGTAGCCCTTATGGCGATCTTGTTCTTCACCGTGGTGCAGCGCCCGACGCCAAGTCAGAACTTCCTCATCGACCATGCTGGGCAATGGGGAACTGCCCTATACATGACCGTCTTCTACTTGTTTCCATTTGTCACCACCGCCATCTGCGGATACCAATGGACGAGGGCGGCGCGGCAGGCCGAGAGTGCAAGTATGCGCGTCGGGCTGGGGCTAATGGGGGTCTCGATGTGGATGGGCCTGGCTCACACATCGGCCAGAATCGCGATCCTGTGGACTGCGGTGGCATTCCCCTTGGATCACTCCACGGTGCAGTTTCTCGTGGATGCCACGGCGATATGGATGGATCTACTGTTTTTGGTAGTCGCCGTAGGCGCCAGCATTCCTACAACTCGTGCAGTGGCGTCCAAGGTGAAGATGTGGCAGACGCTTCGCAGGATCTATCCGCTCTGGTTCGATCTGGTGAAGGCATTCCCGGGCACAAGCTTGTACCCGCCTGGGGGCCGGTTCACCGAAATCGTATACACGAGAGTCCCTGTTGATGTCCGCTTGGACCGGTGGACGCAGGACATCGCCGATGCCTGCGAAAGGCTGCGCTATTACGCGCCGCGTAATCTGATGTTCGAGGCGGAAGATATTTTCGCGTCACATCCCGATCCTGATCCGGCCGCCGAGGCGTATTGGATCAAAGGGGCGCTCCGGGCTGCTGATGCCGGGCCAGCTAGCCCTCACGCCACCTCCTCTTTGCGAGAGAAGCCATTCGTTGACACCGACAGTGAAGCCGCGTGGCTGGTGCGGGTCAGCACAGTTTACTCCCACCTGAAGGAAAACCATGCCGGAGATATTGGCTCGCTCTCAAGAAAGGCCGAATTCAAGCCGATTTAGAGTTGGCGAGTGAGATTCGGCACTGCCCGCCGTGCAAGCCGGTCTGGTATGGTGGGCTGGGCGGACTGGTAGGCATTGTTCCGCTATATAGGCAAGCCTGGCCGAGGAGTGCAGCTGTTGTCGCCGCTGCCCAGGGGCCGGGCCCGCGACGTCGTCCCGTCTGGATGGACGTCCGAGATCTCAGTAATGGAGTTTCTGCATGTCCAACCGCCGTCGTACCGGGCTCATCCTCGATTTCGGCGGGGTGCTCACCACGCCCCTGCTGCCCGCAGTGCTGGCCTTCGAAGCGCGTGAGGGGCTGCCCCAGGGCGCCTGCCTGACGGCCCTGTACAAGGATCCGGAGGGCGTCCGGATCACCAGCGACCTGGAGCGCGGAGCGGTCAGCCAGGTTGCGTGGAACGAGTTCGCCGGCGCGATGCTGGGCGTGTCCCCGGACAACCTGATGGGCCGCATCTTCGGCGACCTCCGGCCTGAGCCGCGGATCATCGACGCCGCCGCAGCGGCCCGGCGCGCCGGCATCAAGGTCGGCATCCTGTCCAACAGCGTGGGTCTCGCACCGTGGGACCTGTACGCCGGGTACGAGCTGGAGAGCCTGTACGACGCCGTGGTGATCTCCGAGCACCACCTACTCCGCAAGCCCGACGCGGCGCTCTTCGAGATCGCGCTCAAGTCGATGGACCTGCCGGCAGAGGAGTGCGTCTTCGTCGACGACACCGAGGCGTACGTGCGTGCGGCGGAGGAGCTCGGCCTCGCGGGGGTGCACAACCAGGACCCCGCGCAGACGGTGGCCGCGCTCTCGGAGCTGCTCGGCGTCGACCTCGAAGCAGCGTAAGTCCGGGGCGCCGTCCTTGCGCAGGCGGCTACCCGGTAGGACCGGGAACGGCGAAGGGGCTTCGGCACCACACCCTCTACGGGTTGGTGCCGAAGCCCCTTCGCCGTCTCTATGCGGGCTGAGAAGCGCTGAAGGATCCGATCCGGGCGTGCACGTAGCTGTGGGGCTACGACGGGCGCAAGGGCCGCTGGCCGCCGGCCTCAGTCCCCGTCCGTATCGGGGAGCTTGTGCTTCAGCTGTCCGACGAGGGAGTTGAGGGTGGCCATCATCTCGGGCGACAGGCCCTCGCTGTTGCCGCGGGCGGCCAGACCGAGGATCTGGCCCCCGTGGATCGAGCCGAGGAAGCGGAGTGATTCTAGGAACTCCCGTGCGGTGGGGTTCAGTTCGGCGTCGTCCTGGAAGAGGGCGACGTCGACCTGGAGAGCTTCGGCCAGGCCGGCGCGCACCACCTCGGAAGCCCCTGACGTGGCGCCTGAGCGAAGGGCAACGATGTCGTCAGCGGTGACGACCGCCGCGCCTGCGTGATCATTGACGGCCCGAGCGATTTCCTCGTCGGAGGGTCCCTCCTGGTCCGGATACCCGTACTGCAGGAGATAGTTGATCTTCTCCCCGACCGTGCGGGGCGCGGAATCCCGGCTGCTGGCCGCCTTGGGCAGAATGCCGAACGAGACGTCCTGCGCGGCCAGCAGCGCCTCCAGCGTCACCCCGTACGCCGACGCGAGCTGCTCCGCGTACGCCTCGCTCAGTCTTCGTCTCCCGGACTCGGCGTTGGCCACCGGCACGCGGGTCGCGTGGATGGCCTCGGCGGCCTGCGCCACGCTGAGGCCGGCATCGCACCTCAACAGCTGTAGGTCCCGCGGGCCGTCGTGGGGGAAGAGGACGTCGAGGGGCTGGCCGAGCGCGGCTGCGATCCCGGGAAGCTTCTCGCCCTTGGGGAAATCCTGGCCGTTCTCCCAGCGCGCGACGGTGGGTGCGCTGACGCGCACCACGTCGGCCAGCTGCTTCTGGCTGAGGTCCTTGCCCCGCCGGGCCGCGCGGACGCGCTTGCCGTCGAACTGGCGTGGCACATGCTCTCCTGCGTGGCGGTCGGGGCGGTGTTGAGACAACTGTAGCCCAGACTTGATACAGCCGCACAAGTAACGTACGTTTCCGTATCGCACCTGGTGGTCGAGTCCCGACTCTCCGTGGTGCTGCCCCTTGGGCGACCCCTGCGCGGGGTGCTGCCGTGGCTGCTTGCGCGCCCTTCCGATGGGGCGTGGAACCCAGTTCGCCGTCCAAGGAGCGAGACCGCGCCCCCTCCGCTACCGGCCGTCGCGAGACCCGCACGGCCTGTGCGGTAAGGGCTGGACTCGCCGCCGGTGTCTACGTATGTTCGTCGTCCACGCCGGACAACGACCCGGCAGAAGGGGGAAGGAGGGAGCGGGCACGCGGCCCGCGACGCGCCCCCTCAACTGAAACCGGCGCCCGGGAGCTGCGAACTCCTGGACGCCGGACCGGCACCCCGAAGGGTGCTGTTCGCTACCACGCGCTCGGCTGGACTTCCTTGCACGAGAGACCACCGCGCGCGCTCCTACGAACACCGGAGTATCCCATGCGCATACCCACGATGGAAGCCGAGACCTCGGCACCGCCCACCTCCGGCCGGCACCTCCGGCTGGCCGAGCGCCTGGCCGACATGCTGCCCGGCGCCGCCGCGGTCCAGGTCGGACTCGCCGACCCGCGCCGCCAGTGGCCCCACCCCCAAGCGGTGGCACTCGACGCGGACGGGGTCCGGATGCCCCTCACCCGAACCACCTCCCAGGTCGTCGCCCGCTGGGTAATCCGCACTTGGCCCGACCTGGACTGGATGGACCTCTACACCCTCGACCTCACCACCGGGCAGCTCACCACCGGCGCGGGCACCGCCGTCCGGGGCCGCTGACATGGCGCGCATCCGATCGGTCAAGCCCGAGACCTGGGTGAGCGAGACGCTCGCCGAGGTCTCCATCCCCGCAGTGATCACTTTCCTCGGCATGACCAACCACGCCGACGACCACGGCCGCCACCGCGACAACGCCGCGATCGTCTACGGCCTGGTGTGGCCGATGCGCGAGGAGGTCACCCGCGCCGACGTCGAGGAGCACCTCCAGCAGCTCGCCGCCGCCGGAGCCGTGTGCCGCTACACCGGCTGCGACGGGCGCGAATACTTCCACTATCCGACCTGGCGCAACCACCAGAAGATCGACAAGCCGTCGCTGTCCCGGCTGCCCGCGTGCCCGCACTGCGAGCCGGAGCGGTGCGGCGTCTGCAAGGGCCCGTGCATCCAGCGCAGCGCCCTCGCCGCCGAGGCGCCGACCCCTGCGCCTGAGGCGGACCCGATGGCTCCGCGACTGTTCGACGAGCCCTCGGCGAACACTCCCTCCCGCCTCGACCCCCTCTCCGAACCCGTCGCGAAGCCGTCCCCGCAGGGCGGCGCCGACGGCAGCACGGCCACCGCCCCGGCGGTCGGCGAGAACCACTCGGCCGTCCCTGCCGCTGAAAGAAGCGCAGGTCAGAGGGCATTCGCCGAAGCCTCCCCGAAGGTTCGGCGAAGCGTCCAGGAGCCCTCGACGCCTGGATCTAGGATCTTGGATCCTGGATCTTCTTTCCCTACGGGGCGGCAAGCGCCCGAGGCGGAGGTCGTCTCGGCGGGCCAGCTCGTCGGCGAGTACGTCGCCGCGTGCGAGCGGCGCCCGCCGAACGGCGTGCTCGGCCACCTCGGCAAGACCGTCAAGGGCCTGCTGGCCGAGGGCATCGACCCCGAGCACGTCCGCGCCGGACTGCGGCGCTTCGCCGAGATCCAGGGCCACCCCTCCCGGCTGCCGAGCCTGGTCAACGACGCCATGAACGCACGCAACCCCGGTTTGGCCCGGCCGGGATTTCGCCCTAATCTGCCCGCTCACCAGGCATGGACCAACCCGGTCGACGCCGCCACCGCCTACGCCGAGGAGCTGTGATGCGCCACCACCGCGACCCGCAGACCCTCGCCGACGGTCCCTCCGTCCTCGACCGGATGGCCGAGATCCTCGCCGCCCGGGGCATCGACCGCGCCCGAGTCGACGCCCTCCCCGACGAGCCGGAGCCGTTCTCGCTGGAGGCCGCGCTGTCCGCCGGGATGCCGCCCCGCTACCGCGACGCCGTCGCCGACCACCCGCTGGTCCTGGCCTGGACCCGGCAGGTCGCCGCCCAGGCCGCCGCCCCCAGCACCGGGGCGCGCCGCCAGGTCGCCACCGGCCCCAGCCTGCTGATAGCCGGGGTGACCGGCGCGGGCAAGACCCACCAGGCGTACGGCGCCATCCGCGTCCTGGTGCGCGCCGGCCTCGGCGTGCGCTGGCGCGCCACCACCGCCGCCGACCTCTACGCCGAACTCCGCCCCAGCTCCGACACCGACGCCGAGCGGGTCCTCGCCGCCTACAGCCGGGTGCCGCTGCTGATCCTCGACGACCTCGGCGCCGCCAAGACGTCCGAGTTCGTCGAGGAGCAGACCTACCGGCTCATCAACCGCCGGTACAACGCGATGCTCCCGACCCTGATCACGACGAACCTGCGGATCAGGGACCTCAAGGCGCACCTCGGTGACCGCGTCACCTCCCGCCTCGCCGAGATGACCACCCGAGTCGAGTTCGAACCGGTCGACCGCAGACGCTTCCCACGCGCCGCCTGAACGACCGCCGCCCCGGCCGCGCCCCGAGCGCGCCGCCTCGCCCTTCACCGACCCAGCGCACCTCTCCGCCGACGCCGCCCCGCGCGCGGAGAGCGATCGGAGCACCCCCGCATGAGCACCACCACGGCCAACGCCGAGCGCTACCGCTCGCTCGGCGACCACACCTGGCAGGACCAGGCCGTCTGCCACCCCAGCCAGTACAACCCCGTCGACCCCGACGTGTTCTTCCCCGGGCCCGACGAGATCGACAAGATCTCCACCGCGCTGTCGCTGTGCGGCCAGTGCCCCGTCCGCCTGGCCTGCCTCGACGCCGCCCTCGAAGGCGGCGAGACGGACGGCATCCGGGGCGGCTACACCGAGGAGGAGCGCGCACCCCTGCACAAGGAGATCGCCAAGCGCCTCGACTACGGCCGGGTCAACGCCGCCCTCGCCGGACGCGACATCCACCTCACCACCGCCGAGCGCCACGCCGTCGTTCTCGCCGGATACCGCCACGGCGTCAGCGCCGAACGGATCGCCAACCTGCTCAAGATCACCGAAGACCACGCCCAGAAGCTCTACCGCAAGACCCGCCGCGCCATCCGCAACCGCGAACTCCAGCAGGACGCCCGCACCACCGGACAGACCGTCGGCACCGGCACCGGCCGCCTGACCTCGGACGACTTCGGGACGGCCGCATGAGCACCACCCCGACCACCACCGCCACCGTGCACGTCACCGGCTGGGACCGCACCGCCGTCATCGCCCTCGGCGCCACCGGCTTCGCCCTCTCCTACGACTCCCTCCAGCAGATGGCCGAAGCCGTCCACGTCCGCGGCCTCCTCACCTACCTCTTCCCCTTCATCGTCGACGGCTTCATCGCCTACAGCATCCGCGCCCTGCTCGTGATGCGCGACGCCCCGCTGCGCGCCCGCGCCTACGTGTGGCTGCTCTTCGGCGCGGCCACCGGCACGAGCCTGTGGGCCAACGCCCTGCACGCGGTCCGGATGAACGAGCAGAGCGCCGCTGCCGGGTTGCGGTTGACGGACACGGTGGTCGCGGTGCTCTCCACCATCGCCCCGCTCGCCTCGGCCGGCGCCGTCCACCTGTACATCCTGCTTGCCCGCGGACCGGCCAACCCGGTTGACCGGGACGGCCAGAGTGGCCGAAGCGACCAGCTGACCGGACCGGCCGAAGACCCGGGAACCACCGGCGACCTCGAATCCGGCCAGCAGAGTGCCCTGCTGGTCACCGACCGACCGGCCGAGTTCGCCCGGGTGACCGCCTCGCCGGTCAGCCCGGTCACCGCGCTGCCGGTGGCGGTGACCGAGGCCGCTGACCTGGGCGGTCAGCCGGTCACTGACCGACCGGCCGAGTTCGCCCGGGTGACCGCCTCGCCGGTCAGCCCGGTCACCGCGCTGCCGGTGGCGGTGACCGAGGCCGCTGACCTGGGCGGTCAGCCGGTCAGCGGTCAGCCGGTCACTGACCGACCGGCCGACGTCGCCCCGGTGACCGC
Source organism: Streptomyces sp. TLI_171 (assembly GCF_003610255.1). Classification (GTDB taxonomy): domain Bacteria; phylum Actinomycetota; class Actinomycetes; order Streptomycetales; family Streptomycetaceae; genus Kitasatospora. Next base: position 5,942,238 of record NZ_RAPS01000001.1, read on the forward strand.
CTCGCCGGTCAGCCCGGTCACCTCCCGGCCGGTCACTGACCGGGCGGCTGACCGGGACACCGAGGAACTGCTGGAGATCGCCAAGCAGGCGGTCGCGGAAGCGGACAACAAGCTGACCCGCGCCGTGGTCGCCACCGCGATCCGCGGTCAGCAGATCCCGCTGTCCAGCGACACCCTGACCCAGCTGATGGCCCAGCTCCGCGAACAGCAGCGCAAAAACCAACTCGCCGACGCCGACCGGAGCTGACCGACACCGACCGGCCGGGGCGACCGGGAAGGTCACCCCGGCCGGTCACCCACCCGCCACCGCACCACCGAAGTGGAGCACCGTCATGCGCACCACCCCCGCCACCTGGACCGAGGCGGACGCCTGGCTGACCGTCCTGCACCAGCACGGCCACCTCCACCACGTCCAAGCCGCCGCCGACGGCACCCGCACCGTCCAACGGGGCCGGCACTCCCGGCCCTGGACCCTCCACCACCCGGTCCTGGCCCTCGACTGGATCGAGGACCTCGTCCGCGACGTCGAGCAGCGCGACACGGAGCCGCACCGATGACCGGCACCGCCCCGGAGGCGACCGCCCCACGAGCGGCTGGTGACCCCAACCAGGCTCCTGGCGGAGCAAGTTGTCGCCTACGACGGTCCTACGGCCCGTCGTACGCACTTGCCCCCGCCCAGGAGGGCGGGGGAAGCCTGGCTGGTTCCCGAGCGAGGGCGCTCGGGAACCAGCCAGGCGAGCAGCACCAGGGGGCGCCGCTCGAAGGAGAAGCCCTCGACCAGCCCGCCGCCCGCGACCGCCAGCAGCCGAGCGCCCCGCCGTTCCCCGAGCGCAAGCCCCGCCGCCGCAGCCGCAACCCCCGCGAGCGCACCCACAAGACGACCACCCGCCTCTCCGACAGCGAGAAAGCCGAGATCACCGCCGCCGCCGCGCAGCGCGCCGTCACCGTCGCCCGCTTCCTCGCCGCCGCCGCCCTCGCCGTCGCCCGCGGCTCGACCACCGTGCACAGCAACGACCAGCTCGACGCCGCCATCGACGAACTGGCCGCCCTGCGCACCGCCCTCGCCCGCATCGGCAACAACATCAACCAGATCGCGCACCACATCAACGCGGGCGGACAGCCCCGCAGCGGCGAACTCGCCTACGCGACAACCGCCTTGGTCCGGACCCTCGCCCGCCTCGACGACGCGGCCGAAGCCCTGGTGAAGAAGCGGCTCTGATGATCCCCAAGATCCGACGCGGCTCCCGCACCCACGGCCTGCTCGCCTACCTCTACGGTCCGGGGAAGCGCGACGAGCACACCGACCCCCACCTGGTGGGCAGTTGGGACGGCTTCGCTCCGGACCCCAGCCGGGACACCGGCGCGGACGCAGACCCGAAGGCCACCATGATCCGACTCGCGGCAGCCCTGGACCTGAGGGTCAAGCAGGTTGGCACCGCCGCCCCGGCCCAGCACGTCTGGCACTGCTCGGTACGCACCGACCCCGGCGACCGCATCCTGAGCGACGAGGAGTGGAACACCGTCGCCCGCCGCCTGGTCCACGCCGTCAACCTCGCCCCCGAAGGCGACCCGGACGGCTGCCGGTGGGTCGCCGTCCGCCACGCCGACGACCACATCCACATCCTGGCCACCATGGTCCGAGGCGACCTTCGCCGACCCCGGATGAACTACGACTTCAAGAAGGCCCAGGCCGAATGCCGCCGCATCGAGCAGGAGATGGGACTGCGCCAGCTCAAGCCCGGCGACGGCACCGCCGCCACCAACCCCACCAGCGCCGAACGCTTCAAGGCCGAGCGCACCGGCCGCGCCGAGACCCCGCGCGAGAGCTTGCGCGAAGCCGTCCGCCAGGCTGTTGCCGGAGCCGCGAGCGAAGAGGAGTTCTTCACCCGGCTGCGCGAGGCCGGCCTGCGGGTGAAGCTCCGCCACGCCCCCTCCGGCGACGTGCTCGGCTACAACGTCGCCCTGCCCGGAGACCGCAACCGCGACAGCGAGCCGATCTGGTTCCCAGGCTCCAAGTTGGCCCCCGATCTGTCCCTGCCGCGGATCCGCCGCCGCCTGACCGACGCACCCTCCGACACCGCCACGCCCCGACCCGGCACGTCCCGCACCGACCGGTCCCGGTCCGCGCCCGCCCGCACCCGGCGCATCGCCGCCGTTACTGCTGAGCGCGCCACCGTACTCCTCGACGAAGACGGCGACGAAGCCGCCGCCCAGCTCGTCGGCGCCGGCGAACTCCTCGACGCGCTCGCCCAGACCGCACCGGCCGCCACCCGCGCCGAACTACGTGACGCAGCAAGGGCCTTCGAGCGCGCCACCCGTTCCCACATCCGAGCCGAGAACGCGGATATCCGCGCCTTGCGCTCGGCCGCCCGCGGAATAGTCCACGCCGGAACAGCGCTTGGACGAGGAGAGGACGGCGGAGCCACCGCGATGGTCCTCTCCACCCTCGTCCTGCTCACCCTCGCCGCCGCCCGCTGGCACTCCGCCCGCGGCCACGCCCAGCAGGCAGCAGCCTCCCGCCAGGCCGCCGAACACCTGCGCGCCGCCTACCGGCAGAGCGCCGCGACCCCGCTGCGGACGATGCGCGAGAGGGCTCAGGTGCTGCCCGAACCCGAACGCCGCCGCCACGAAGCCACCATCCGGGCCGCCCTCGGCGAACCGGCCACCCGCGCCGACAACCGCACCGGCACCGCCGAGCGGTTCGACGCCTTGGCTGCCACCCTCGCCGAAGCCGAGAAGGCCGGCCACGACCCCCAGGCCCTCCTCGAAGAAGCCGTCGACCGCCGCGAGCTGGAGAGCGCCCGCGACATGGACGCCGTGCTGGTCTGGCGCATCCGCCGCCTCGCCGACCTGCCCGCCTTCCCCAGCAGCACCAGCAAGCCGAAGGCCGGCACCAACTTGACCAAGAAGGCGCCCGCCCGCCCGGCCGCCCGCACCGCAACCCCGGCACCCACCCGACCGACCACCGACCCCCACCGCCCTGCACCCCGACGCTGACCGGTGCCCGAAACCCCTCGACACCCACTCCCACCAGGTGTTACGCAAGAACCCGCACCGCACGAACGGAGAGCCCGTGCCCAGAAACACCGAAGACCCCACCACCCCGGCCGCGCCCACCGCGCAGCCGACGGTCGGCGACCCGCTGCTGCGGCTGGAGCACGAGACGGCCCCGCCCAGCGGACCGGAAGCCACCCGCGGTCTGCAGTGCCCCCGCGCAATGGACCTGCGCGGCATGCCGGTCTACTGCACCAAGTGCCGGGCCCAGCGCGACTGGCTGCTGACCAACTACCGCCAGCACGTGTGGATCCACTGCCGCTGCGGGCACAAGTGGCTGGAGCCCGAGATCACCCGCGCCGACTTCGACGCCATGATCACCGACCCGAACTGGACGCACTACCCGACCGTCCGCGAAGGCGAGATCGCCCTCGGGTTCGACGGCTCCTTCGCCGGGATCTACCTGGAGTAGGAGAACAGCGAAGGGGGCACCACCGCATCGGTGGTGCCCCCTTCGCTGTTGGGCGATCAGTTCCTGTCGTCCGAAGGTCCTCCCGTCTGGGGGAGGTCGTCGTTTTGGGAGAGCCGGTGGAGGCTGAGCCGGATGGCGGCCGGGCGCAGACCGAGACCGGCGGCCAGGGCGTGCTCGTCGAGGGTGGAGTCCTGCCGCAGCTGCTGAAGGACGAGCTGATCGGTGCGGACTTCGGCGGCTCGGGCTGCGCGGTACGCGGCGAGGGCGGCGGCGCCGAGGACGACCAGGCCGACAGCGCACCCCGCGAAGGAATGGAAGACGGCGGCGGTGATCGCGATGACGGCACCGAGAGCGGCGAGGAGGCCGAAGGTCGCCACAGCGAAGGGCCGGGTGTGGTCGGTCATGGTGGTGAAGCAGTCCTTCCTGACCGGGCAGCAGGTGTCAGCTGCGGCGGGTCGATTTGGGCAGTGCTCCCCGGAAGTCGCAGCCGGGGCACTCGTCCTCTCCGGCGATGTGGCCCTCGTACCAGCCGTGGACGGCGGCGTGCAGGATGGCCTCCTCGACGGTGGCCTCGCCGGAGCGTACGGCCTCGACGGCGTTGCGGACGATGATCTGCAGGACGGCGGAGTCCGGCGGCGGGAATGGCGGGGAGGGCATCGGGGAGTCGCGCATGAAGGGAGCGTAGGGCCCGAGTGGTCAGCCGGTGGGCTGCTCGTCGGTGGTGCGGTCGGCGAGGTCGCTGCGGTAGCCCTGGCCGGGTGGCTTCCAGCCGGTGAAGGTCGAGGGCTTCCAGCGCGGGCGGTCGGGGATGGTGGTGTCATCGGGGGCGGGCAGCGCGCCTCGGCTCTTGCGGCTGCGGGCGGCTCCGACGCTGATGCCCAGGTGCGCGGCGACCTCGGTGTAGCCCCAGGAAGGCCGGTCGTCCTGGTCGGCGGGCATGTGTTCCTCCTCGGTGGTTCCGCCCACGAGGGTACGCGGGGCGGAAGGGGTGGGTGTGCGTCGAGGCCGCCCCTGCCGGTGGGCTGGGGCGGCCTCGTGTCGTGCGGAGGTGTGGGCGCCGGTTACAGGTCGAGGCAGTCGCACCGCTGGGCGTCGATGGGGTGGCCCTGGCACCGGTGGGGGAGGCCGTCCCAGCCGTCCCAGGGGGCGGGGAGGCACTCGACGCCACCGGCGGTCAAGGTGGTGTCCAGGTGTTCCCAGAGCTGGCGGACGGGGTGGGTGGGGCTGAGGGTGTTCACGGCGTCGACCAGGGCGGCGTGCGTGGCGTCGGTGCCCATCTCGTCCAGGTCGAGCTGCGGGCCGGGTTCGGTGAGGCCGACTGCGCGGTTGAGGGCGGCGGTGGCGACGGCCAGGGCGGAGCACAGGCCGGCGACCTCGGTAAGGGTGGGGCGGACGAGGTTGGGCCAGTCGTCGGGGGCGGCGTGCCAGGAGGCGAGGTGGACCTCGGTGGTGGCCAGGCCCAGGCGGGCGGTGACGTCCCAGCCCGAGCGGTGGGATTCCTCCCAGTGCAGGCTGATGCTGCCGAGGGGGAGGCGGGGCGCGTCGGCGGGCAGCCACAGCACGCCGATCGGGCGGTCGGGGCCGCAGGGGGCGCTGCGGACGAGCGCGCCGCGGACTCCGGCCGGCATCGGCCGCAGGGCGAGGGAGTCGAGGGTGTGGGTGGTGGCGGGGTGGCGGCGAGAGGTGATGCGGTCCTCCTTGGTTCGGGAGCGGTGGCGGGGTGGTTCAGGCCCAGGCGAGGTGTTCGGTGACGGCGGGCGGCAGGTAGCCGTCCTGGCCGTCCTCGCCGATGTAGGCGATGCCGTCGTGGACGGCGATGTCGGTGCTGACGTAGTGGGCGTAGGGCCAGTCGGGGTTGACGGCGAGGCGGACGCGCAGGTTCGGGTCGAGGCGTTGGAGGGCGGCGATCAGCTGGGCGACGGTCAGGTAGTGGGGCACGGGAACCTCCTGGTAGGGGTGAGGGAGCGAAGAGAGGTGGTTGTCGGGATCAGCGCATGTTGAAGGGGAGGGCGTCGCGTACCAGCGGGCCCGGCGCGGGGGCGGGTGCCTGGTGGGTGGCGAGGTGGCGTCTGCGGTGTTCGGTCACCTGGCCCTTGACCGGGCACTGGAACTGCCAGTTGCCGCAGGTGCAGACCGCGCGGGAGTGGTCGCGGCCGAGGCAGTCGGGGTGCAGCGGCTTGCCGGTGACGGTGTGCTTGTGTTCGGGCGGGCAGGTCGAGCCGTCGGCGTGGTGGTTGGTCAGCGGGGCGCGGTGGGTGGTCATCGGGTGCCGTTCGGTCGGGTGCGGGTGAACAGGCGCAGGCGGGGGAGGACGAGGACGGGCTCGTCTGCGGGCCAGGGGTCGCAGGCGTCCCAGGGCCAGCCGGTGGTGAGGACGACGGTGCCGTTGGGGCCCTGGACCTCGGGGAGGGTGCACACCCCGCAGCCGCAGTTCGGGTTGAAGGCGGTGGGCTCGGCCGGGTAGGGGCCGGAGGCGAAGTAGCCGCTGCGGGGCATCCGGCCGGGACGGTGGGGGTCGAAGGCGGAGACGATGAGGTCGCCGGGGCGGACCTCGTCGGCCCGGACGACGCGCAGCAGCGGGTTGGCCAGCACGCGGCGGCTGGCGCGGTGCTCGGTGGCGGCGGTGACGACGACCGGGTGGAAGTCGGCGTCGTGGAAGTGGTGGGCGTTCGTGGGCATCTCCTTGCCGGGTGGTGGACCCCGGACCGGTTGGGCCCGGGGCGAGGGGCGGCTTCAGTCAGCCAGCCGGTAGGAGACCAGCGGCACGGGCTCGCCCTCGTACACGCGCACGACGATGCCGTCGTCGAGCAGACGGGTGAGCGACTTCGCGACGGTGTGCTTGGACAGGTTCAGCGCGAGGCAGATCTGATACGGGCGGGCGCCGTCGGGCTGTTTGGCGAGGTGGGCGATGACCTTCCGGTCGCGGCGCAGGTCCTGTTCGTGGAGGTCGTCGACGGTGAGGAGCAGGCCGCTGGAGGCGGTGCAGATGCTGAGTGCGAGGACGGTGAGGTCGTGGGTGGTGAAGGCGGTGAACAGGCCGATGGCGAGGATGCCCGGGCCGGGGATGCGGTTCGGGTCGATGGAGGTCTTCACGCTGGTCCTCTCGACGGGCCGGTCCTGGCCCTGGCTGGCGATGACGGGGAGGAGGACAGGCCGGACCGGGTGCCTGGCGTCGGCCGGGCACCCGGGGCGGGCGAGCGGGGTTCAGGAGGCGAGGACGAAGCCGGTGTCGGCGCGGCGGGCGGCGATCCAACCGGCGAGCGTGTCGGCGAGGGCGGCGCAGTCGTCCGCGAAGGAGAGGCTGCCGTCGCCGACGTAGACCTCGGTCACGTCGTCCTCATCGGCGTCGTAGGGCGAGGAGGGGGCGGCGTAGAAGCAGGCGAGCCAGGCGCCATGGTTGGCGGCGTCGTTGGCGATCTGCCCGTTGTCGTCGGTGACCAGGACCTCCCCGTCGGGGAGTGCGAGGGACAGGGCGAAGTAGCCGCCGCCGGTGTGGACGGGGACGAAGGGCAGGCCGCGCTGGTGCAGTGCCCGGTAGGCGGCGCGTCCGGCGATGGGGGCCTCGCCGTCGGGCAGGGGGTCGGTGAGGGCGGAGTTGATGGTGCGGATGAAGGGCAAAGGGGCTCCTCCTTGGGGTAGTTGGGCGGGGACGTGTCCGGTCAGCGGGTGGAAGCGGTGATGAGGGCGGCGAGGAACCCGGCGACAGCCTCGGAGGGGGTGTTCGGGCCGAACTCCTGGGTCCAGGGCTCGGCATCGGTGGGGCGGACCTGGACGCGCCAGAGGATGCCGCGCGCCCAGGCGTCCGGGTCCTCCGGCAGCCAGCCGACGTACAGCCGCCCGTCGGGGCTGGTGCAGTGGGCGTTGGCCTCCGGGGTGTCGACGACCGGCCAGCCCAGACCGACGAGCAGCGCGAGCACGGGCTCCGCGCAGTGGTCGGTGGAGAGCCAGGACCGGCTCTCGGGGCCGGGGACGATCGGGGCGGGGAGGTTGGGGGTGGACGCGCTCATGGGTTTCGATCCCTTCGTTGACCTGCGGTTTTCCGCCGCACAGGTACTTTGACATGCGGTGTACCGATGTACGTAGTCGTTTCCGGGACCAGTTCGGTTCGCCGTGGGCGGATCGGCGGGAATCAACCGGGAGCGGCCGGTGCTGAAGCAGGGTTACGGCGCGGGGCCGTACACGGGCCCGAGGGGGAGAGCGGCAGTGGAGTTCGGCAGAGGGCGCGACATGGCGGCGCTGGAGCGCAAGTTCCGCAGCGCGGGCAGGCCGTGGACGATGGGCGACATCGTCATGATCAGCGACGGGCAGTGGGCCGTGCCCACGACCAGCGGGGCCGAGCGCGCGCAGGAGGACGTGGTGGGCGAGCGCCTGCAGGACGGCCGGCGGGTCGAGTTGACGCTGGAGGAGCTGGCCCGCGCGGTGTGCGCCGCCGACCCCGGCACCCACCGCGACCAGGCCGAGGACTGACCGCCGTCCTACCGGCGGTTCGCCGCCCCCAGCACGGGGGCAGCGGGCGCCGGCGGGGCGGGCCGGTCGGACGCCGCGCCCAGCGGCCGGGAGAGCGCGGGGCGGGCGGTGGCCGCCCGCACGCGCTCGGCGGCCAGGTCCTGGTTGACGGCTTCGCGGGCCTCGACCAGATGCCGCAGCGCCGTCAGCGCGGTGTAGCTCTCGGCGTAGGCGGTCCGCAACGCGCTCGCGGTGTCCGTGAGGGCGGCGAGGTCGTAGTGGGCGGGCACCCGGCCGGGCCGGGTGAGGGCGTGCAGGCGGTCCTGGTGTACGGTCACCGAGTTGGAGACCACCGTGAGGTGGCTCCTGGTGCGCATGGCGGCCACCAGGAGGGGGTCCTCGACGGGGCGTCGGCCCGCGGTCTTCTCCAGTTCGGCGATCGGCCGGTTCCAGGCTTTCTCGATCATCGCGTCGGCGTGATCGAGGGCGGATGCGGTCGCATCGGGCACGGTGTCCTCCAGGGAGGGTTGGTCAGCGGTAGCGGGCGGCGGTGGCCTGCTGCTGGGCGTAGAGCTGGACGGCGTGGTCGAGGGTGGTGGCGCCCAGCTTCCGGCGGGCGCGGGCGGCGCGGCGGTGCACGGTCGCGGTGCGGACGCCCAGCCGCTGGGCGAGGCCGCCGACGGTGTAGCCCTGCGTGAGGTAGCGCAGGAGGGCGGACTCGGCGGGGCTGAGGGGCTGGCCGTGCAACGGCTTGCTCAAAGCAGGCTCCTTCGGGGAGTCGGGACGGTGCCCGCACCGAGAGGAGCGGGCGTCGGGGCCGGTGGTGTCCGGCAGACGGAAGGCGTCGAGGGCGAGCGGGAATTGGCCGCGCTGACGCGCGCGGCCTCCAGCGGGCTGGGCGCGATGGGCGTCGCGGTGGCGGCGGCGGGCAGGTGCTCCAGGTCGATGCGCCGCATGGGCCGCCGGACCGGCACGGGGTTGGTGACGGCGTCGGTGAACGACCGCAGCAGGTGGTCGGGCAGGCGGGAGGAGGCGGTGGCGTACCAGCAGGAGCGCGCCGGTCCGACCTCGACCAGCAGGCGCTCGGTGTCGCCGGCCATCTCGGCGGAGTGCCGCAGCGGCTTGTCCCGGAAGTGGAACCGGACGAGGCGGTCGGGCGACCGGTAGCTGAGGAACGGCGTCGAGAGGTCCAACGTCCAGCCCCGGTCGAGCAGTTCGAGGGCCGTCTCGGTGCCCCTGCTGCGGCTGCCGCCCAGGTAGCCGTCCGGGCCGCGGGCGTAGGCGTCGGCGAGCGCGGCGGTGAAGTCGGCGACGACCTCGGGCGGGGTCAGGTGGTCGAAGGTGACCAGCCACTCGGGCGGCGCGAAGGCGTCCGGCCCGGCGCTGATCTTCCACAGCACCGGGCCGTCGGCCTCGGGCAGGTGCGCCAGGCGGGCGGTGAGGTCCGGGGCGGTGACGAAGGTGTTCCCCGCGCCGTCGTGGCTGCGGGCCCAGCCGACGTTCACCAGCACTTCGACGGCTGGGGATCCGTCCGCCTCCGGGTGCGCCAGGTAGCGGGGCGCGATCCGGTACTCGCGGGGTTCTTCACGGGAGTTGGGCACAGCAGGTCCTCGTTGCGGATCAGCGGACACGGCCGGTGGGCGCGGGCTTCGGGATCGCGGCCGGCCGGGTCGCGGTGGTGTAGGCGAGCACGGAGCCGCCCGCCTGCGGCGCCGGGGCGGTGCGGGGGACGGAGAGGGAACGGGAGGTTGCCGCGCGGACCCGGGCGACCTCCAGCGGGCTCGGCGCCACCGGGGTCGCGGTGGCCTGGGCCGGGAGTTCGGCGAGTTCGGAGTGCCGCAGGTAGCGCTGCACGGGGGCGGGGTCGGTGATCGCGGTGGCGAGCACGTCCAGGAACCGGTCGGGGAGGTGCGAGGTGGCGGCGGCGTACCACTGGCGTTCCGGAGGACCCACGACGAACGTCCAGCGCTCCAGGTCGCCGGTCATCTCGTCGTAGTCCCGCAGGTGTCCGCGGCGCCGGTGCAGGGTGGTGAGCCCGTCGGGTGAGCGGAAGGCGGTCAGCGCGGACGTGCCCTCCTGCCGCCAGCCGTGCTCGCTGACGAGGCTGCTGCTGAGGGCGAAGCCGCCGGTGGGGTCGTGGAGTACGGACGCGGGTGAGACGCGGTGGGCGGCGGCGAGCGCGCCGGTCAGCTCGGCGACGATCTCGGGAGGGGCGGCCAGATCGACGAGCACCTGCCAGGTGGGCGGGGCGAAGACGTCGTCGTGGCCGGTGATCATCCACAGGTCGCCGCGGTTGCCCTCGGGCAGGTAGCCGACGCGGACGGTGAGGTCGGGGGCGGTGGCGAAGAAGTTGCCCAACTCGTCGTGGTGCAGCCTCCAGCCCGCGTCCACGAGGGGGAGCAGAACGGGGTCGCCGGTGCCGGTGTTGCCGGCGAGGCAGCGGGGAGCGATTAGGTAGTCGCGCCCTTTGTCGGTGGGGTTCGGCATGACGGAAGTCCAAGGTCAGCGGCGCCGCGCGGTGGGCGCGGGCCGGGAGAGCGGAAGGTGGGCCGCACTCGCCTCCGCGAGGCGGGGCGGGCCCGGCGGACGGCCGCCGGAGGAATCCCGCAGCACGGTCACGAAGGCCCGGTGGCGTGTCGGGACCTCGCCGGTGGGCCGAAGCACGGGGCCCGGGTCGCTGAAGGCCAGGGCGGCGCTCACGAGCGGGGGGAAGGGCACACCGGCCGTGAACTCCGCGTGCCAGGAAGGGAATCGCGGAGTCCCGGCGAGCATGGTCCAGGTCGCCGGGACCAGGCCGGCGACCTCCTCCTCGTGGGGTTGGTGGCCCAGGCGGTGCCGGTAGAGGGCCCAGCCGTCCGGGGAGAGCTGGTCGTGGAATCCCCGGCGGCTCTCCCGGTCGGGTACCCAGCCCCGGGCGGCGAGGACGGAGGCCGGAGTGCCGGGCGGGTAGTCGTAGTGCCGGGAGTGCAGGCCGGCGGCGAGCACGGTGGTGAAGGCGGCGGTGATCTCGGCGGGTGTGCCGGAGCTGAAGGAGGCCCGCCACAGGGGCTCGGCGCCGGGCCGGGTGTAGCCGTGCACGGTCCAGGCGACCGGGGAGCCGCCGTCGCCGTCCATGCTGAGCGCGGCCGTCCGGCACGGACTGGTGAAGCGGATTGCACCTTCGGGGGTGCGGGTGGAGCTCCAGCCGTGGAGCGCGGTCAGCGGGCCGGTGACCAGGCGTCGGTCGCCGGGCCCGGCCAGACGCAGCGGCTGGACGAGAACAGGGGCGGCGGAGGGCACCGGGGTTCCTCGTCGAGTCGGCGGCGGCCGGGCCCGCGCGCCGGACACCGCAGTGCCCGGGCAGCGCGCGGACCCGGCCCGGCGGCGGGCAGGTCTGCGGCGGAGCACGGCGCTCACCGGCCACGGGCCGGGTGGGAGGCGGCCGTGACGGCGTACGGCACATGGCGCTGGGGCTGCGGGGCGTGGCTGAACAGGGAGGGCGGCACCGGGCTGCGGCGCAGCGCCGCCGCGGTGCGCACGCTCTGCGCGCCTTCGGCCGGGGCGGTGAGGGAGCGGACCTTGGCGGCCTGGGCCGGGGCGGGGCTCTTGGCGGTGTGCCGGTCGTGCCACTGCTGGACGGCCGCGTAGACCGGGCCGAGGGCCTGGCCCGCTTCGGTGAGGGTGTACCGGCCGTGGTTGCGGCTGCCGTTGGAGACCACCAGGCCGTCGGCCTGGAGTCGGGCGATCCGGACTGCCAGCAACTGCCGGTAGACGCCGGACTCCACGGCGATCTGGTTGTAGGTCATGCCGCCGTTCTCGGACAGCAACTGCACGACCCCGGTGGTTCCGATCGGCTGCAGGCGCTGGAGCGCGTCCTCGATGCGGCCGGGGCGCTCCAGCATGGTCGGGGCGATGTGCTGCGACGACCACTGGCTCAGGGCCCGGTAGACGGGGCCGAGGGTGCGTGCTTGCTGGGTGAGGTGGTACGGGGCGAACCGGTCGAATGCGTCGTCGCGGTCCACCAGGCCGTCCTGGCGCATTCCGGCCAGCCGCTTGCTGGCGTAGGACTCGCTGAGTCCCGGGACGTAGCCGGCGACCTCCCGCACCTGCAGCGTCGGGCCGTACTTGGCGATGGAGCGGACGATGTCGGTGGTCCAGTTCGGCGCGAGCCGGCGCAGAGCGGCCTCGACGACCTGCGGGTCGGCGGTGGAAGTGGTGGGCATGGTCGGTGCTCCGGTTCAACGGCTGGGGGAAGAGAAGGGCAGGAGGCGGGGAAGCGGGGACGCGGCCGGGGCGCCGAGTCGCTCGTGGATGAGGTGGCGGCGGGGGTTGGTCAGCGGGTCGTGGGGGTTCACTGGGGCGTCTCCAGGCGGGCGAGCAGGGAGCGCACCAGGGTGGGCAGGCTGCCGGGGCCCTCGCCGATCCGGACCTCGCTGGCGGCCTCGGCGACGATGTACTGCGCGTCCGCGATCAGGCCGCTGCTGATCTCCATGCAGGCGTCAGTGATCGCGGTGGCGGCCCGCAGCGCGCCGACGAGGACGTCGATGTAGGCGTCCATCTCCATCCCGGCCGCGTCGGCGGCGGCGCGGATCGCAGCCGTCTCGACGTCGTTGAAGCAGAAGTCGAAGCCCTCCTCGCCCCCGCCCTGGGCGGCCACGGCCTGCCCTCCGGGCTCCAGCGTGGGGAGGCCGGTGCGGGTGCAGATCGTGTTGACCGCCGCGGTCAGTTCGGCCAGCGACTCGGTCAGCCAGCCCAGGGCGGAGGCGTAGGAGGCCAGGGCGAACAGGCCGACGGGGGTGGCCGGCAGCGGCTCGTCGAGCAGGTCCTCCAGGCGCTCGTTCAGCTCGCCGACCACCCGGGGCCCGGCGGACAACGGTCCGAGGAGCGGGGCGAGGTAGGAGCGGCTGGTGGGTGCGTCGTACTCGGCGACGAGGATCCCGGCCACCGCCTGGGCGGCGTCAGTGAGCCATCCGGCGAGGTCGGAGCGGCTGGGCAGGGCATCGGTGGTCATCATCGGGCCTTTCGGGGAGTGTCGGCGGCGGCGAAGCCGGGTGAGGCGGAGGTGTAGGCGATGCCGCCCTGGCGGCGGGCGTGCGCGGTGCGGGGGGAGCGGGCGCGGGCGGCCCGGACGCGGGCCTCCTGGGCCTCCCGGATACGGGCGGCCAGCTCCGGGTCCGCGTCGGGCGCAGGGGTGTTGAGCCCGGTGCGGCCCAGCCGCTTCTGGGCGGCGTTGTAGACCGCGTACTCGTGCCGGGCGCCGGCGGCGACGAGGTAGACCTCGCGGGCGTGCTTGGAGGTGGGCGGCGCGTCGCGGAACTGGACCACCAGGCGGTGGCTGGCCCAGTTGCCGCCCGTGCCGAGGACGATCTTGTGGCAGCCCTCCAGCCGCTCGCTGAGCCGGGTGGCGACGCGCTCGCCGTGGACCAGGTCCTGCAGGTGCAGCAGGGCCTGGTCCCGGATCGGTTCGGGCAGCTGGCGCAGGTCGGCGATGGCGTCGGGGTGCGCGGCGAACGCGAACTTGGCGCGGCTCACAGCGACCGCCCCCGATCCGGCTGCGGGGAGTTGACGGGAACAGCGGGTGCGCCCGGGGCGGCACCGGCCCGGGGGAGCGAGGAGGTGGTGCGGGAGAGTGCGGCGCCGGTCCGCAGCGCCTGCGCGTCGAGCGCGTCGAGGCGGTACTCGGGCGCCTCGGGCAGCGGGGTGGAGCGGTCCTCCAGCCAGTCGTCGGCGGCGTCCCAGTCGGCGAACGCCCCCGCGCGCACCGTGTAGGCGTACTGCTCCGGCTGGAGCGATTCGAGGAACAGCCGGACGGGCAGCTCCTTGGCCTGCTGGTCGACGGCGATGCTCCAGCCCTCGACGTCGCCCCCGTCGATGACCTGGTGCTCGACGACCGCAAGCCGCTCGCCCGAGTGCCGGATGCGGTCCTCGACCCGGACGGTCAGCTCGTCGGCGGGCCTGGGGGCGTCGGCGATCGGCGCGAGCGCCTCCGCCGGGCAGCCGCGGTCGATGAGCCACCTCTGCGCGAAGGCCAAGGTGGCGTGCCCGGAGCTGTGCATGCCGAACGTCCCCCGCTCGGGGTCGCGCACGACGTCGAAGGAGACGAGGTTCGGCGTGTTGGGGACGTCCCAGGTGGCCGAGGGGTCGAAGGCGACGATGAAGCTGCGCTCGCCCACGTCGTGCTGGGCGATCGTCTGGTACCGGCAGATCCAGGTGCGGTCGTAGGCGGTGGCGCTCTGCTCGTCGGCGGGCTCCAGGCCGTCGAGCCGGAAGTCGGTGTCCTTCACGCGGCCACCCCCAGCTGGTCGGGCGTGGCCAGCACGCGGTGGCTGGGCCGGGCCGGGCTGGTGGTGCACGCGGCGAACGGCCCGTCGGGGGAGCGGAGTTGGGCCAGGGCGTGGTCGAGGTGGTCGCGGTGCCACGTCGAGGGCCCGATGAGGCCGGCCTCCGCGTCCGTGAGCTGCTGCCAGGCCAGCCACAGGCCGTGGAGGCGGGCGACGGCTTCCGGGTGCTCGTACCAGCGCGCGCACCAGGGGCGGGTGGAGCCGATCTCGCGCCCGTAGACCGGCAGCAGGACGTGGGTGATCCAGTTGCCCAGGGCGGCGAGTTCGGCGGCGTACTCCGCGCCGCCCATGGCCAGGATGAACACCGAGGTCGGGCCGTCGGCCTCGGCCTCGTCGGGGGAGTCGGCTTCCGGCTCCTCGGCGTCGGCCGGGTCGGGGTCGGCGCCGAGGCGGTCGAGCAGGACGCCGTGCTGGCGGACCTCGGCGATGGTGCGCGCCAGCGTGCTGGCGAGGTCGTCGAGGTCCTCGTCGGCGATGCGGATCGGTTCGGGCTCGGGGGAGCCCGCGGACGGGTCGGACATGGCACATCCAGATAGGTCGGACGGACGGGGGCTGGCGGCGGCGCGGGTCTTATCGAGCGGTTCACGGACAGGCTCCTGACGTGCGGGTGAGAAAAGGATCCGCGGATCTGGCGGCTTGGTCGGGCCGTCGGTTCGTGCTAGAGGAGGGCCCGGTAGCGGATGAGCTGGCAGCCGAGGACGAGGGCGTCGGCGAGGGTGTGGGCGAGGGGGTAGCCGGTGGCGGCGAGCCGGTCGGGGTGGTGGAGGCCGCCGCCGTGGAGCACACCGAGCGCGCCGTTGGCGTAGGCGGCATCCGCGTCGTCGGCCGAGTCGCCGAGCAGCAGCACCCGGTGCTCCTGTCCGGTGAGGCCGAGAGCGTCGAGGTGCGCGGCCAGCGGACCGGCCTTGGTATCGCCGGAGGGCCCGGTGCGGCCGTCGATCCGGGTGAAGAAGTGCCCGATGCCCGCCTCGTTCACCTCGCGCTGCAGGGTCTCGTGCGGGCACAGCGACAGCAGCGACTGGGTGTGCCCGGCCTCCCGGACCAGCGTCAGCAGTTCCACGGCCCGGCCGTAGAGCCACACGGGCCGTGCGCGCAGGTGCGCAAGGAATGCCGCGTCGCTGGCCTTCCACTCCTGCTCGGTGATCTCGCGGCCGAGCAGGCGGGCGTAGAAGGCGGGGATCGGCACGGTGTGCTCGGCCCGGTAGGTGTCGCGATCGATGGGGGTGCCGCCGAGGGCGGGAAGCGTCGCGTTCAGCGCGGCGACGTGGTCGTCGAGATCATCCTTGAGGGTTCCGTTCCAGTCCCAGACAACGTGCATGGGAGTGAAGGGAGTTGCATCGGCAGAAGTGGCGTTCACGGTGGTTCTTTCGCGGGAGAGTCAGGCGGGGAGGAGGTGGTGGAAGCGCCGCAGCAGCCACAGCGCGGCAGCCGCTCCGGCGAGCGGCACCAGGGCGGCGGGCAGCGGCCCGGCCGCGACGGCGAGTGAGCACAGGGCGGTGCCGGCGGCCTGGCCGACACCGATGCAGGCGACGAGCCAGGCGGACGCCTCCGCCAACTCGCCTTCAGGCGCGAGGCGTTCGACGCTCTGGAACGCGGCGGCCAGCAGCGGGGCGAGGAAGCTGCCGGGCAGGAGCGCGCCGAGGAGCGCGACGGCCGGCACCGGGTCGGACAGCAGCGCCGTCCACCCGGCGGCGAAGCCGGTCGCGGCGGCCACCAGGTGCCGGGCCGGAGGCCCGGGCCAGGCACGGCGGCCGTAGGCCAGGCCGCCGAGCACGCTGCCGAAGGAGAGCGCCGCGGGCATCACCCCGGCCAGCCACCCGGCGTGGTGCCGATCGCTCAGCGACAGGGCGAGTACGTTCACCGCGCCGAGCGCCATCCCGGTTCCGGCGAGCGCCGCGAACAGCACCCGCAGGCCCGGCGCCCGCAGCGGCCCCGCCCAGTGCCCGCGCCCGGCCAGGGTGCTCGCGGTCCACCGGGCACAGGGCGCGGAGGTGGTGACCAGGGCGGCCCCGAACAGGCCCAGCGCCGCAGTCGCGGTGAAGGCGGCGAGCACTCCGGCACCGGCCGTGAGGCCGGCGGCCAGCAGCGGACCGGCCACGAACACCAGGCCCTGGCTGCCGCTGTCCAGCGCCAGCGCGGCATGGCGGCGGCCGTCGTCGGGAAGGACACGGGGCCACAGCGCCCGCAGGCACGACTCCAGCGGCGGGGACGCCAAGCCCGCGAGCACCACGACCAGCGCGGCGAGCACCGGGTGGCGCACCGGGCCGGTGGCCGGCAGCAGCAGGAACGCCGCGCTCGCCACCGGGGCCGAGACGCACAGGACGGTGCGCTGGCCGTGGCGGTCGACCAGGCGGCCCAGCAGCGGCTGGCCGATCGCGGCGGCCAGGCCGTACAACGCGCCGAGCAGACCGGCCAGGGCGAGGGGGCCGTGTTCGGCCCGTGCCAGCAGCAGGATCGCGATGGGCGCCATGCCGGTGGGCAGGCGGCCGATGAGGGTGCCGCCGAGCAGGCGGGCGACGTGCGGCGAGCCCAGGACGGCACGGAAAGTGCTGTCCTGGGCCCGCACGGCGGGGGTGGTGCTCAAGGGAGGGGAGTCCTTCGGTCGTGCGCGCCGGTGCGGTGCGCGGGCCCGGCAGTCGGTTCGTGCGGCTGCCGGGCAGAAGGATCCGGAGGAACCGGGGCTTGGTCCGGCCGGAGAAGATGAGGTAGAAGCCCCTACCGGATCCGGCAGTGCGGGCAGCGGCCGAGCGGCGGAGCCAGCAACTCCAGTGCCCGGGCGGCCTGTTGGGGGACGACGCCGTTGCCGAGGGCGGTGAGCTGGGCGGGGCGGCCGAGTCCGGGGGTGGCGGTCACCCAGCCCGCGTCCAGGCCCTGCATCCACTCCACGAACTCTGGGCGGAGCCGGCCGCCCTCGTCGGTCGGCGCCGGCGCGGGGCGGGTGAGCGTCTCCCACCGGGCGACGGCTGCGGCGTACTGCCCCCACCGTCCGCGGTCGCCTCCGAGGGCGGGTTCGACCACAGCGGCAGGACCACCGCCGACAGCGGCGGACGCCAGCCCTTGCCCGGTCGGCGCCCCGGGGTGCCGGTGTCGGAAGCCCTCGGCGTCGGCAGCAGCGAGGCCGCTGCTGAGGGCAGGGTCAGGTCGCCGTTGCCGTGCCGCTGGTTCGGCGAGCCCTTGATCCCGTCGCTGGCCTTCGGTGTCGGCAGCAGCCACTCCACCTCGTCGGCCAGGTTCGGGCCGTGCCCGCCGCTCTTGCGCTTCGCCGGGTGCTGGCTGCCGCCGTTCTTCCCGATGTTGCTGGTCGGGGTCTTCAGCACCGTGGTCGGCGGGCCAGGCGGCGAGGAAGACCCTGGAGCGGTGGTGGGGTGCTCCGACGTCGGAGGCGCGAAGAACGAGCCAGCGAGCGTCGTACCGCAGGTCGGCCAGGGTGCCGAGTACGGCGCCAAGTGCCCGCAGAGGAGGGAGGGTTGGGTCGTCTCCCAGACACCACGGGCAGGGTTCCACGTCGCCAGCGGAACCCGGGGAGGTGAGGAGTCCTCGTACATTCTCGACCACCAGGAGACAGGGGTTAAGGGCTTCGACCGCGCGCGCGACGTGCAGCCAAAGACCGGATCGGGTCTGCGAGTTGAGGCCGACACGTCGGCCCGCGACCGAGACGTCTTTGACAGGGGAAACCGGCCGTGAGGACACCGACCCGCGGAACGGACGCCCAGTCGATCGCCGTGATGTCGCCCAGGTTCGGCACGCCGGGCCAGTGCCTGGCCAGGACCGCCGACGGCGCGGGCTCGACCTCGGCGTGCCAGGCGACCTGGCCGCCGAGCGCCGCCATCACGCCCAGGTCGAGCCCGCCGTAACCCGAGCACAGCGAGCCGATCAGCGGCCCGGGCCGCGACACCAGCCGGCCGGCCGTCATCGCCGTCCCCGCGCGGAGGAAGGTGGCGCTTCGGGTGCGGCCGGCGCAGGGTGCTGAGGATCGGGGGTGGCGGCCGGGGCGGTGGTCGAGCGGGTGAGCGCCGCTGCCCGACGTGCAGCGTTCGGGTCCTGCTGGAGTCCGGTGGCCGAGGCGAGGTCTTCGGCGGTGGCCGGGGCGGGCAAGGGGTGTCCGCTGGTCAGGGCGTAGGCGGTCGACCGCATCGTCTCGATGGCGTGGTCGACGGCGCTATGGGCGTCGGCGAGGAGGTGGTCGACCCCGGCGCGGACCTGCTCCTCGACCTCGGGGGCGGTGTCGGGGGCCCGCATCTGCGCGTCGGTGAGTGCGGCTGTGAGGTCGGCTGCCCTGGCGAAGTTCACGCTGGCCTGCGCCAGGTCGCTGGCAACGGAGGTCCAGGCCCTGGCCAGGAAGACGGTGGCGGCGTCCGGGCGGGAACTCAGTGCGTGGAAGCCGGCCTCGCGGAGAGCCTCCCGCAGGAGGGGCCACTCCACCTGCTTCACCGCCTCGGTGAGAGAGGAGACGGAGACCCGGCGGCCGTTGCCGTAGGCGGAATCGAAGGACCGGGGCAGAGTCGCCTGCCCGTCGGCCAGGTCGGCGGCGGCCAGCCGCAGCCAGTCCGCGTGGTAGCGGACATCTTCGTTGATCATGGTGAATCCAGAAGCTGGTGGGGGAAGGTCATCGGGTGCGGCCGGACGCAGGCGGGACCGGCGGGGCGGATTGGGCAGGAGCGGCGGTCGCCGATCCCGCGGTTGCCGTGTGCGGCGAGCGGGCGAGGGCGGCCTGGTGGGACCGGTCCGTCGAGGGCAAGACGTCCGAGGCCGCGTCCCGCAGCACCCGGACACCGTCCTGGAGGTGCTGGTGCGCCGCCTGGAGGGCCTCGTCGATGCACGTGGCGGCGAGCGTGCGCGTGTAGTCGGAGCCGGGCAGGCCGCTCGGACCGGGCGGCATCGTGGCCAGGGCGGAGAGCTGCTGGCCGACGGTGCCGAGGGCGGATACGGTCTGGGCGGCCCGGTTGAGGGCGATGGCGAACGCCTCGGCGGGAAAGCCCTGCTGTGCCGGTTCGGCGGCTCGGCGCAGGTAGGCGTCGCCCATCGTGGTGATGAGCGCACCCAGTTCGGTGATCCTGCGACCCACGACGGCGGGGTCCGGAAGCGCGAACGGATCGGCGTCCGAGGGCAGTCCGAGACGTAGGTCGCTGAGCGCCACGGCAGCGCCGGACAGTTCGAGAGCTTCGGAGAGAGGGGTGTTCATGGCGCACTCCGGCGGCGAGGGGAAGCGGGAAGAAGGGCCGGGGCCGTACCCTGGGTTCCAAACTCGGCTACAGCAGAGGGTGGTTGGCCCGACCTGGAGGCAGGGGGCAGAACAGCACTGCGGGACAGCGCCGCGTTCACCCGGACCGAAGGAGCGGGACGGTCTGCGCGTTCGGCGGATCCTCCGTCCGGGGCCGGACGTTCGTCGGCGGCACGGTCGGCCGCAGGAGAGGGCTGGGTCGCCGGTGCTGTGCGCGGCGAGCGGGTAACTGAGTTGTGTCGGGTCCGGACCTGCGGCAGGGAGATCTCCGCGGCGGCGGCCCGGAGGATCTGGGTGGCTTCGGCGAGGTCGTCGCGGGCCGTCTCGACGGCGTATTCGGCGGTCCCGTAGGCGAGCGCGCGGGCTTCCTGGTAGCGGGGTTCGTCGTGCATGTTCGCTGTGCGGGCGATGAAGGCGAGCTGCTGGGCGACGGCGCCGAGCGCCGACGCGGCTTGGGCGACGCTGCTGCCAGCGCTGGCGAACGCCTCGGCGGCCAGCACCGTGTACCCCTGCGGCGTCGGCTCTGCCGCTCGGAACAGGTACTCGTCACCCAGCTCGGCCACCACCCTGCCGAGGCCGGCGATCTGACGTCCCACCTCGACGGGCTCCGGCAGGACGAACGGGCCGCCACCCGCGGGCAACTTGGCACGCTTGTCGTCGATCAGCTCCGCCATGGCACGCAGCGCCGACACTTCGGAACTGGGACTCTTCACTGGGCACTCCGAAGGGGGAAAGAGGAGGGGCGACGGCGCGGCGCGGGCGCGGCACCGGTTCGAGCGGCGGCCGGGGCCGTCCTGTAGACGGGCGGCTGCGGGGTGCTGCGCGACAGCGCCGCGCTGACCCGGGCCGCCGGGACGTCCGCCGCCGGGGCGGCCCGGTCCGTGCCGGGGGAGGGGTGCCCGTTGGCGGTGCGCCAGCGGGCACGGACCTCCTCCAGCGGGCCGAGGGCGTGCAGGGCCTGGCCGACCAGCTGCCCGGGGGCGAGGCGCTCGTCGGCGGCGAGAGCCGTGATCTGCCGCGCGCTGTGGCCGGCGGTACGGGTGAGCGAGGCGCGCAGGACCTGTTCGCCGAGCCACTCGGCGGACCCGGCGACCAGGTGCGCCCCCAGGACGGGGGTGAGCTGCTCCTCGGTGAGGGTGCCGTCGGCGAGGAGCCCGCGCCGCTGGACCTCCCACAGCGCGGTGACGGAGTCGATCGGCTCGCCGCGGTGGTGGAGCGCACCCAGGCAGCGGTAGAGCCGGCCGTGACCAGGGTCGGCGAAGTCGCCGGGCCGCAGCCAGTCGAAGACCCCTTGGAGCGCGCCGTCCTGGTGCACCAGCAGGGCGAGCAGGAACTGCTCATCCGCCAGCGCATCGTCGGACAGTTCGGCGGCGGGCGCGGCGGCCGGGGCCGGGACGGCGGCAGGCTTCTGGGTGCGGGGCGGGGTGCCCCAGCGCCCGGCGAGGTCGGCGAGGACCCCGGCCAGGACGTCCGCCTGGTGCGCGGTGCCCTCGACCTCGCCCGCGGCCAGGCCCTCCTCGGCGACGGCGAGCAGGCGTTCGGCGTGCTCGGTGACGGTGCGGCGGATCGAGCCCTCCAGGACGATCCGCCCGTACAGAGGGGCGTGGCCGGGGCGCGGGCAGGCGGCGATGAGGGTGTGCAGGTAGGAGGGGTCCAGCCCGCGGGTGCGCTCACCGGCCAGGGCGAGGGTGTCGGTCAGCCACTCCAGCGGCACCTCACCGTGGTCGCTGTCGGCGGCGAAGCCCGGGTGCCCGGCGTCCCGCAGTTCGCGCAGCGCAGAGAAGAGAACCCGGTGGGCGGGGCGGTGGAAGTCGCGCGGCTCCAGCCACTCCAGGCGCCTCAGTTGGCGCGGGTCGAGCAGCACGGCCCCGAGCAGGGCCTGCTCGCCCGCGAGCAGCGGCTCCATCACGACCACCACCGGCGGCGCTCGGGGGCGAGAGCGGCGATCTCGCGCTCGGCGGCGGCCCGGGCGGCGGCGAAGCGGTCCAGCTCGCCCGTGAACGTCGGGTCCGTCGCCAGGATCGACCCGCTGCCGCTGATCAGCCACCAGTGGCCGCCGCGCCGGACGACCGGAGCACCGACCAGGCGCTCGCCCCGGGGGGAGGGGTGGTTCATCGGGGTAACTCCTTTGAGGGGAAAGGCGGTCAGGCCGCGAGGGTGAGGCGTTCGGCGGCGACCGGGGCACCTGAGCGGCAGGCCCAGGGCGAGCAGCCGTCCGCGTCGCCGGCCTCCAGTTCGGCGTCGGCGATGGCGTCGAAGACGTCCGTCTGGCGCCCGGCCCACTCGTGCGCGGTGACCCGGTCGATGGGCGCTTCGTCGAGCGGGCGGCGGCTGCGGTGCAGGTACGCCTGGCCCAGCAGCGGGGTCCCCTCCGCGGTAGCCCGAGCGTTGCCCGCGCGGATCGCCCGGTCGAAGTCGACGACGTCCTCCCACTCCTCGGGGGAGCCGTCACGCAGGGCCCGCCACTGGGCGTTGCCGTGGTAAGGACACCCCAGACAACTCGACTTCGGGGTCGACTCGAAGCCGCGAGCGCGCAGCAGCCGCAGGCAGTCCTCCCTGGTCAGGCCCTGCTCCAGCAAGGGGAAGCGGTTCTTCATGTAGGCGACGTCGGCGTCCTTCGCCCGGTGCACCTCGTCCACCGAGATGCCGATCCACTGCTCCACGAACACCCCGCGCGGCACCCGCTGCGGGTAGGGGCAGCCGAGGAGCTCACGGACCTTCTCCTTGATCGGCCGGATTTTGTACTGACCAGTACATTGCCTACGTGACATGCCCTCGCCGCCGTCGGAGTTGAGGATGTGCAGCGGCATCGACGCGAAGCGCTTCGTGGGGTCGAGGGCGTCGGCCCGGATGTTGCCGGAGGAGACGCGCAGCACCGGGATCCCGGCCGGGGCGGCGACCTCCCGCTCGATGCGCTCCAGGTGCGTGTAGACCGAGCGGGGCTCCCACCCGGTGTCCGCGAAGATCGCGTAATCGAGGCGGGGCAGGTGGCCCTCGGCGGCCAGGAGCAACAGCACACTGCTCTGGACCCCGGCGCCGAGCGACAGAACTCGCAGGGACGGAGCGGTAGTCGTGGTCATAGGGATGGTCCTTGAAGAGGCGGGCCCCGGCGGCAGCGGGACCCGGAAGAGAGGGGGAGGGGGAGGGGAAGGGGCGGCGCCGACGGGAGGTCTCGATCGGCGCCGCCGGGCGGGGCGGTCAGGCCGAGAGGGTGAAGCCGTCCTTGCTCTTGGCGAGAGCGCGCGCGGTGATGGCCTTGGTGGCACGGGCGGAGGCCGGGCCGATCGCCTTGACGGAGCGCTCCTTGTACCAGGGCTTCAGGTCCAGCATCGCCACCTTCATCCCGGTGGCGAACAGCAGCACCTTGCCCTTGGGCAGTGCGCGGATCTGGTCCGGCGGCAGGATCCGCTCGGTGCGCATCGAGATGGAAGTCGACTTCCCGCCGTCGGAGTTGGAGACGGAGACGGTCTGCACGTCGTGCTCGCCGATCTGCCGCGACAGCTTGTCCGCGAAGTCGGCGTCATCGATACCGCTGCCGACGATCTTGACGGTCGCGGCGGACCATAGGGCGTCCATGCCGGCCTCACCCCAGCAGCGCTGGCCCTGCCGATAGGACTGCAGGATCGTGATCGGGATGACCCCGCGCGAGCCCAAGTGCGAATACAGGTCCGGGAGATCGGAGATCCGGCACACGTTGGCGGCCTCGTCCAGGACACACAGCGCGGGCGGGTCGAGCCGTCCACCGCTGCGCTCGGCGACGATCACGGCGGAGCGCATCACCGCGTCGGCCGCCGCCGCGATGATCGCCGAGGCGGAGCCGCCGCCGTCCTTGCTGAGCAGGAACAGCGTGTCCCGGGAGGAGGCGAAGTGGAACGGCTTGAACTCCGGGAGGCCCTCGGTGGGGGTGACCCACGCGGCGATCTCCGGGTCCAGCAGGCAGCTCGCGTACTGGCGCGCGGTCTCGTAGATGCCGTCGCGGGTCTCGGTGGCGCCGGTGACGGTGCCCTGGAGCTGGGCGGCCACCGCGTGGTGGCCGGCGTCGGCGAGCAGGTCGACGGGGGTGCGGTCGGCCGGGGAGGCGAGCCAGGCCAGCACGTCGGTGATCGGGCGCCGGTGGCTGGCCGCGGCCAGGAACAGCGCGCCGAGGGTGTTGGCGGCGGCGGTCGACCAGAAGTCGGAGCCGCTGGACTCGTCCACGGACGCGGTGACGAAGTGCCCGGCCAGCCGCTTCGCCCCGGCGAGGTCGCGGGCGTCGGCCAAGATGTCCCACCACATCTCACGGGGATGGTGGGCGATCTGCTGCGGGTCGAGCGTCCAGACCGTGCCGACCTTCGCCCGCGCGTCGAAGCACGCGGTAAAGGCGTCGTTGGCCGCCTTGTTCGACGTGAGCAGGACGGGGCCGGGCGCGGCGAGGATCGCCGGGATCGCGATGCCGGACGTCTTCCCGGAGCGAGGCGCCATGATCGCGACGAGGACGTCCTCCCAGGAGGCACGGACCTCCGCCCTGCCGGGCGAGAGAGTGCCGACCAGGATGCCCCGATCGTTCGGCTCAACCTCTTTTACACTCCCGGCCGTTCAGGCTCGGGCGCAGGTCGCGCGCCTTGGCGGTGACCTCCTTGTCCAGCAGCGGCGCCAAGTCCGCCTTGCGGGCCAGGCCGCTCTTCGCGCCGCCGCGGTGGCGCGCCCACAGCACCAGGGCGGTGGCGGCGAGGGAGGCGGTGAGTACGCCGGGCACGACGCGGGCGCCGAGCAGCAGCGCGGTGGCGTCGAGGTGCGGCCACAGCGCGTCGGGGTGCAGCAGGGCGTCGGTGGCGCTGAAGCGGGCCCACGGTCCGCTGCCGACCAGGGCGTTGGCGGCGTTGCCGGTCAACCAGGCCAGCGAGCCGAAGGCGAGGGCGGCCCCGAGGACGCCGAACAGGAGGTAGAGGAGCGCGTCGGTGCCGGTGGTGGTCGACGGCGCGCTGGTACGCGGAGGGGGCAAGGCGGTTCCAGGTGGGTGCGAGCGGGCGGGGGGCGGGGCGCGCTCGGCTCTCGAACGGATCATGGCGTTGCTCTCCTTCAGGGGAGTTCAGCGGGTGCGGCCGGTGGTGCGGGGCGTGGTCGGCGGTGCGGCGGCGAGCACCTGGCCGGGGCCGGCCTTGGCGGTGGGGGAGGTGAGGCGGGCGGCGGCGGTGCGCTGCCGGTCCGGGACGACGGCATCGAAACCGATGAAACCGACGATCAGCTCGGGCTCGATGGCGACCCGGAACCCGAAGCCGTCCAGCAGGCCCGAGGCGTTCGACGCGGCGAGCTGCTGGTCGGGGCCCGGCAGGTCGGCCGGGAGGTGGTAGGAGGCGGGGTTGCCGGGGTCGGCCGGGGCGGTGAAGTCGAACCGGCGCAGGACGAGGCCGATGACCTCGGGAGCATCGGTGCGGCAGTCGGCCCAAACCAGGCCGTCGCCGCCGCGGTAGAACTCGACGTCGGTGCCGTAGGTGTCGGCCAAGTTGCCCATGGAGAAGGTCCTTCGAGGATCGCGAGCTGGTGATGGGTAGGTCAGCGGCCGTGGACGGCGGGCGCGGCCGTGGCAGGCGGCCTGGCCGGGGGCGCGCCGGGTTCGGCTCCGGGGTGAGCGGCGCGACCGGCGGCGCCGGGTGAGCTGGAGCGCGCGGCCTGCTGCCGCTTCGCCTCGGCGTCGGAGCGCCCCGGGCCGGCAGCAACGTGCGGCAACTCCCGCGTGCGGAAGGCCACCCCGTACCGGTGCGCGGGATCGACCACGGCGCCGGTGCAGTCGTCGAGGTGGTCCTGGACCCGCCCCAGGAGCACCTCGACGTTGCGCAGGTAGTGGTGGGCGTTGGCGAGCTGCTCCCAGGCGATACGGCTCGGGTTGTAGTCCGGGTCGGCGTCGTCGACCCGGGCCCGGGCCCAGTTGGCCGCTTCGGCGAGGAGGTCGGTGAGCCGCGGCAGGATCCCGGCCCGATCGCCGCTGACGCCGTTGACCGCGTCGAGGACGTCGGCGACCTCGGCGGGGGCGGCGGTCTCGGACAGCCGAGCCGTCAGCTCCGGCCGGTGGTGGTCGGACATGGAGGGAAGCAACTTCCTGGTAGGTGGAGGCCGGTGGTCAGCGGGTGCGGCCGGGCGAGGGGGACGGTCCGGCCGCTGGTGCCGCAGACTCGTCTGCGGGGCTCGCGGCACGGCGGGCGGCGGCGCGGGGCGAGTAGGAGACGGCGGCCTGCTGCCGCATCGCCTCCGCGTCCGAGGGGCCGTGGCCCATGACGTCGTGCAGCAGCTCCCGGGTCCGCTTGACCTGGACCATTTCGTGGTGCCGCGGGTCGCTGAGCGCGGCTGGCATCTCGGCGATGTTGCCGACGACGGCCTCCAGTTCCTCCTGGGCGTAGACCAGCATCGAGTGGACGGAGGCCAGGCGCGTCCACAGGTCGAAGGCCGCCACGTAGGGGTCCGGGTAGTCGAAGTTGAGCCGGGCCCGGGCCCAGTCGGCGCTGGCGGCGACCAGCTCGGTCAGCTGCGGGAGCGGGCCGACCAGGGCGCCGGTCGCCTCCTCGACGATCGCGGCGACCTCGCCCGGGTCCGCCGTCACCTCCAACCGCGCGATCATGCCGGGCAGCGAGTACGGATCGGCGGCCGGGGGCGGGAAGTAGCGGACCTGCAGGGGCGGATCGGCCTGCGGGCCGTGGGCGAGGGCGATGTTGTGCCGCATCGCGGCACCGACCGCCTCGCCGATCGACGAGTAGTGCTCAGGCATCGCGCCCACCTCCGGCCACGGTGGAAGTGCCGGTCACCGGGTGCGTCCCGTCTGCCGGGGCACGACCGCCTGCGGGGTTGCGGCGGAGGGCGGGGTGGAGGCGCTTACGCCTCGGGCGGTGACGGCGGGGGAGGTGGCGCGGGCCGCGTCGGCGGTGGCGGAGAGGGACGCGGTGTCGGTGGGCGCGTCGTGTGACTGGGCGCGCTGCACTTCGTCGAGCAGGCCGCCCAGCTCGCTCTGGGCGGCGGAGACGAAGTCGGCGGCGAAGCCGATGCGGTCGGAGAGGGCGTACTGCTCGGGGTCGAGGTCGGTGGCCTGCTCGGAGGCGGCCTCCAGCATGTCGTGGACGCGGTCCAGGATGCCGCCGTCGGGGTCGAGGACCTGGTCGAGCGCTTCGGCGAGTTCGCCGACGCTGGTGGTGCCGCGGATCTGGTCGGTGACCTGGAGAAGCTGGTCGTTGGCGGAGAGCTGGTGCCGGGCGGCGGGGTTGCCGGGCAGTGTGGTGTCGAGCCGGGGGTCGAGGTCGACGTCGTAGCGGGCGGCGCGCAGCATCTCGGCGGCGTGGGTGGCGATGGCGGCGCGGTCGGCCGGGGCGGTGGTGGTGGGCAGCCGGTACCGGCGGCCGTACCAGTCGCCCTTCTCGGCGAAGCCGGCGTGCTTGAGCAGGGCGGCTGCGAGGTCGTCGCTGGCGCCCTTGGCGACGACGGCGCCGCTGGGTTCGAGGCCGATGGCGATCGGAGGGGTGGGCATGCGGTAGTCCTTGGAGGTGGTGACGGAGGGGACGGTGTGCACCAGGTGGCCGAGGTCGGCGGCGATGCGCTGGCACTCGGCCTGCGCGTGGAAGGCGTCCCGGTAGGTGCTGTGGATGGAGCCGTCCTCGCGGACGACGGTGGCGACGATGTGCACCGAGCGATCGAGGTTGCGGATCGCCGCCCAGCGGCAGCCGTCCGGGTCGCCCGCGGGGGCGAGACCGGTGACGGCGACCAGGCGCCGGGCGACCTCCGCCCACTGGGCGTCGGACAGATCGGGGTGGCGCGGGTCGGAACGCACCGAGCACAGCCACACCGGCCGCTCGGGTGCCCGGGCGCCGAGCCGCGCGGCCGGTGCGTCCAGCACGCCGCCGCCCAGGACCTCCCGCGGGTCGCCGAACAGCGGCAGCTGCTGGTGCGCGCCGCGGTAGTCGGCCCCGATCAGCCGGGGCCGCAGCCGAAAGCGCGGAGCGTCGTGCCCGTACAGGACGGGGATCAGCGCGGCCGTGCTGGTGGCGCGCTGCAGGCGGGCGATCACGACGGTCCCCTCTCGGACGGCGGCGGGCCCGGCGATCGGGCTGACGGGGGAAGGATCCTCAGATCCGGCGGTTTGGCCGGGCCGCCGGACGGTGGTAGTGGCCGGCGGCGGTGGGCCGGGTGTGTCAGCGGCGTGAGGCGGCGCGTTCTCGGCTGTACTTCTCGCAGGCGAAGCGGGCGAAGATCTCGTCGTTGTGCAGCCGGGCCCAGCGTCCGTCCTGGCGGACGACGGTGGCGACGATGTCGATGCGGTCCTCCGTGGTCTGCAGGACCGCCCACCGGCAGGCGGTGCTGTCGCCCGTCGGATCGATGCCGGTGGCGTCCAGGACATCCAGGGCCAGGTCGTACCAGTCGTTCTCGGTGAGCGCGGTCGGCGGGGAGCTGCGGATCGAGCAGTGCCAGGTCAGGCGCTTGGAGGGGGTGCGGCCGGTTCGGGACCGGCGCAGTGCCAGCGGCTCGTCCAGCAGCGCTGCCAGGCACGCCATGTTGTGTTCCTCCTCAGCGGGCGGCCCCGGCGACCACGTGTCGAGCAGGATCGGCTCGAAGTCCGGGTCGTCGCTGAGCGTGAACAGCGAGTTCAACAGGGCGAGGGTGTTCTCGGTGCGCCGGACGGTGCAGTGCAGACGGGGAGCGTGCATGGTGGTGTTCTCCGAATCGTTTGCAGGGAAAGGGGAGTTGGGCTCTGGGGTCTGGGTCGGGCAGGTCAGACGAAGGGGTTCTCGGTGGGGCGGTCGGCGGCGGTGGCGGCCTCCAGCAGCTCCTGCAGGTCGCCGGGCTCGGAGGCGCGCTGATCGATCCACCACCCGGCGCGGGTCACGGTGCGGGCCCGCTCCTCGATCCGCTCCCAGTCGGCCTCGGGCAGGCCGCCCTCCAGCACGAGGGCGGTGTAGGCGGCGGCGAGCAGCTGGTGGCGGCAGCGCACGCCCCAGGCGATGCCCCGCTCGGTGCCCTCCAGCGGCGGCATCCGGTACCGCTCGGACCAGGCGTCGGACTCCGCCTGCTCCTCGGCGCGCTTGGCCGCCAGCCAGGCGGCCTTGTCGGCCTCGTCACCGTCCTTCGCCGCGCGCCAGCAGTCGGTGCACTCCTGCCGGGACAGCCAGTCGGCGTACCCGGCGCGGCGGTCGGCCGGGCGGTCGCCGAGGTCGCGCTCGCTCTCGTGCCCGCAGGAGTGGGCGATCGTCCAGACCTTCTTCACTGCCATGAGGTTGCTCCTTGCTTCTGGGGAAGGGGGTTCAGCGGCTGCGGGTGCCGGCGCGCTCGGCGGACACCGGCGCGGCAGCCGCCTCGGCGGCCGACCGGGCTGTCGGGGTCGGGGCCGGGGCGCCGGAGGACACCCGGGCCCGGCCGCGTTCGCGGGTGTCGGCCCGGCGGGCGTGGACGTCGGCGGCGAGGTGGCGCTGGACGGCGACGTTGTACCGGCCGTGGTGCAGCTGCTCGCCTGCGGCGGCGATGGCGTCGAGTCCGGCCTCGCGTTCGACGCTGGGGGCGAGGTAGATGTCGAGGCCGCGGGTGTGGTGCCAGCCGGCCTTGGTGAGGAACGGTGCCGGGTCGATTGGCAGGCCGTCGCTGACGGCGGCGACGATCCCCAGGTAGGGGTGTTCGCCGAAGACGACGTCCGGCTCGTCGCGGTGGCGCAAAGTGGTGCCGGGCACGTCGAAGTCGGGCTCGGTGCCCACCTGGTGGCCCATCGTGCGCAGGGCCCGCACCGCTGCCCGGGCGCGTTCTTGGCCGTCGTGCTCGGGGTCGGTGAGGGTGAAGAGGCCGGCTTCTGCCGGATCGGGCTCGAAACCGAGCGCGGGCAGGACCGCGTCGGCGACCGGCTGCGGCAGCAGGCCGGGCGCGGCATAGACGTCGGGGCCCTGGTGGTTGCGCCAGATCAGGACGACGGGGGCTCGTTCACCGGTGGTGGCTGGAGTGGACACAGCGGATCTCCTCGAAACCGGGTGGAGGGTGGTCAGCGGGCGCGCGCGAACGCGGCCCGGGGGTCAACAGCGGTGGGCGGCGGCCCGGGCGGGGCCGCCTTCGCGGTAGGTACCTGCCGGACTACCGGGCTCCTGAGCAGCGCGGCCTCGGCAGTGGGGAACTCGCGAGCGGTGGCGGTGGTGGCGGCTGGAGGGCGGTAGGAGGCGACCTCGGCGGAGATCCGGCTCTGTACGCCGACCTGGTAGCCGGCCCGGCGCAGCTCGCGCGCCGTGGCGGCGACCGCCTGCAGCGCGTTATCCCGTTCACCGAGGTGCGGGTCGGTGTGTGGGAAGGGCGGGAAGTAGAAGTCCACCTCAGCGTGGCGCCACCATCCGCAGCTCTTCAGCACGGCGTGGGCTTCTTGCGCCGGGCCGTCGCCGACCGTCCCGATCACCCCCAGGGACGGGCTCTCGGCGAAGACCACATCCGGCTCGCGCTCCGGCACCGGGGCTGGTGCAGCCACCTGCAGGGGGAGTTCGGCCGAGGGTTCGGGGCCGGCGTTCAGCGAGAGGTCGCTGTGGACGGCGTAGCCCGCGCCGTCGAGGACCTTGATCGCCCACCGGAGACGGTCCGGGACGTCACGGTGCTGCTCGGTGAGCGCGTACAGGTGCGGGTGGTCGGCGATGCGCCTGAACTCCAGCCGCTCCAGCATCCAGGCTGCTGCGGCGGACTGGGTGGGCAGGGCGGCGACGACGCCGTGGTCGGGGTGGTGGCCGAGGACGACCTCGGGCTGCGGGGCGGTGTTGGGCATGGCGGGCTTTCCGTACGGGGGTCAGCGGATGCGGCCGGCGGGGCGGTCGGCGGCCGGAGGTGGGGCGGCGAGCAGCGTCTCGGCGTGGTGCCCGGTGAGGGTGCGTTCGGACGCCGGGGAGGAAGCGAGGGCAGCGGCCACCCGCGGGTCGTGCCCGCTCGCCGCCGACCGGGCCGCGGCCTGGGGGTGCGCGGCGTGCCGGTCGGCGAGGTCCCCCCGCAGCGCCCGGATCTCTCGGACGTAGCTGTCGGTGCGGTTGGCGATCTCGCGGAGGCGGGCGGCGTAGTGCGGATCGGAGGCGGTCGAGTTCAGGCCCTCCCACCAGGCGGCGGTCTGGTGGAGCACGTCGACGGCCTGGTCCAGTACGCCGTCGCCGGGGGCGGTCAGCACGCTGAGCGCGGCCACCACCTCCTCGGTGTGGCCGGCCTTCGCGATCTCCCCGCCGAGGCCCGCGAGCGGGCGGGACGGGAGGACGGCCCGCTCGGCGACCCAGTCGGTCAGGTCCGCCGGGTAGTTGACGCCGAAGCCCTCGGCCCGCAGGTAGTCGGCGGCCCGGGTCACGGCCGTGCGGCGCTCGCCGGGATCGAGCATCGCGGCCGGGAGCCGGTGGCAGGCCACGCCGTTGTGGACGGTGGGGACGAAGCCGGCGCGGTGCAGCAGCGACTCGGCCCGCACCAGTCGCTCCTGCACCTCCTGCTTGGAGGGGACACCGCGCCGGTCGAGGTGCTCGTTGATGCAGGCCAGCAGTGGTCCCGGGTCGGTGCCGTGCTGGTGGTCGTGCTGTCCCGGCTGGCTGTCGTACAGGGGGGTGGGCTCGCCGCCGACCTCAAGCCAGCCCGCGAACCAGCCGTCCTGCGGACCGGTTCGATCGGGCCCCTGGTAGTCGGCGTACTGGGGACCGACGAGCAGGAAACTGCCGTCCGGCAGCCGTGCGTCGATGTAGCCGCCGGTGTCGAAGCCGATGGTGTAGTCGACACCCCGGTTCACCAGGAGAGTGGTGATCGGCTCGAACATGCCGCTCGGCACGCGGCGGCGGGTGTGGGCGGTGACTTCGAAGCCGGACTTGGAGAACGTGACGGGCTGCATGGCGGTGCTCCTACGACGCTCGCCCCTGCGAGAGCGGGGGCTGGGGTGTCGATGGTCCGGAGGATCCGCGGTTTGGCCCGGCCGGGGAAGCGGTGGTAGAACGCCGCGTCAGCGACCGGAACGGCGACCGGGCACCGGCGCTCCGAGACGGACCGGAGAAGCGGAGACCGAGGCGGCCGGGGACGGCCTCCGTGCGGGGTGGGCGGGGGAACGGCTGACGGCGGCGGCCAGCTGCTCGCTCCGGCCGGCCAGTTCACCGGCGAGACCCTCGTTGACGAGGTGCAGCTCCTCGCCGACCTCGGTGATCCGCTCCGCCAGGGCATCCAGCTCGGCCCCGTACCGCCGAACACCGTGGTCCTGGCACCACTGCGCCGCCGCGCTCACGAGCTCGTGCAGTCGGCTGACCGCACCGAAGTCGCTGCTCACGAGCTGGTGGAGCACCTCCGGGAACTCGCCCACCTCGGCGGAAGCCAGACGCTGGACGGCGTACTCCTGCCCAGCCCTGTCGGCCGGCCGAAGTGGGGCGGCCGACGTACCGGGCCGAGAAAGGACTTCCCCGTGCGCCCGATGACCCAGATCGGTCATGAGTGGATCTCCATGGCGGTAGGCGGTAGGCGGTAGGCGGTAGGCGGTAGGCGGTCAGCGGGTACGGCGTGGGGCAGTGGCGGGTGGCGGTGTGGCTGCCGCAGGTTCCGGGGCGGCACCGAAGCGGTGCCGGCCGCGGACCGTGGCCGCCTGGACCTGCTTGTCGCGGTTGGGCGCGGGGCGGCCGATCCGCGGTGTGAGGTCCTGGGCCAGCACGGCCAGCGACATGATCGGGACCCACGGCGTGCGCGACCACGCCTCGCCGTTGCGCATGTCCTGGGCCGAGGCGCGGATCCGGGTGGTGGCAGGGTCGTCGCTGGCGGTGCGGGTGGCGAGGACTTCCCACCGGTTGCGGATCTCGCGGATGCCGTTGAGTGCGTTCTCGGCGTAGTGGAGCCGGCGCAGCCGTGGGCCGAGGTCGCGGTTGAGGCGGTCCTCGGCGGTGGTCACCGCCCGGATGCCGGCGATGAGGTGGGGGCCTTGATCTGCCAGGACGTCGAGGTGGCGCCAGGCGGTGCGGTCGCGGGCCGCCGCGGATTCGAAGATGTCGGGTTCCCCGAGGTGCCGGGTGTTCGGCGGCAGGACGTAGGCGACGCTCAGGTCGTCCAGGGCGACGAGGGCGTCTTCCACGGCGATGGTTCGTGCGTGCCAGGCGGCCCGCTGGTAGGCGGGGGCGAAGCGCTCCTCGACCTCGGCCGCCATCGCGACGGGATCGGTGTCGGCGGAGAACTCCACCGGCTCCGGCGGCCTGGACGCCCAGAAGTCCTGGTGCTCGGGCGCGTTGTCGGGCCGCGCCGCGCGGAGCAAGAGTGGCCCGTCGGGGTGCGGCTGGACGACCAGCAGGCGCTCGCCGCGGGGGCCGTCGAGGGCGAAGGCGCTGTGCGGCGCGCTGGTGCTGGTCCACTGCGAGGGGTGCCGGTCCCAGAGCTGCCCCGCGAGTTCGGCCAGGTCCCGTCCGGGGTTGAGTCGGCGGGGCTGGGCCGACCAGCCGGGCAGGTGCGCGGCCAGCGCGGCGGCCAGCGGCGGAAGGGGAGCCGGTGGGCCGGGTCGTTCGGGCAGGACGTGACCGGCCTCGTCGAGGTTGACCTTGGCCTCCCAGTGGTTGGGCAGCGTGCTCCCGCGCTCGCCCGTTGGGCGGAAGACCGCGAAGGAGTTCTGCAGCTCGCCGCCGAGGTGGCTGGTGTGGGCGGACACGAGTTCCCAGGCGGGGTGGGCGCGGTCGTCGTTGTTGCCGCGGGCGGCGAGCAGCTGCTCGAAGGCCGCGAAGTCGGCCTCGGCGAGGTGGGCGTGGTCGAGGAAGGACTCGGCATCGTTGGTGGGCATGGGTGTTCACGGCTCTCGAAGGGCGTTCGGTTGGCTGGTCGGTCCGCGTGGTGTCAGCGGGTGCGGCGTACCGTCGTCGGGGAGGCCGCCGCCGTGGGGGTGCTCTGGGCTGGGCCGGCCGGGTGCGCGGTGGCGGTGCGGGCGAGCGCGGCGATGGTCCGGCGCCGCTCCTCGCCGAGCGGGGTGTTCGGCAGCGCCTGCCCGTCCTCGCTGAAGTCCATCTCGGTCCAGCCCAGCGGCACCGACCGGGTCATCTCGTCGGGCGGGACGGCCTGGAAGACGCCGGTGGTGTGGGTCCAGCGCCCCTTCTCGTCCGTGCCGTTGAAGGTCATGATCAACCGCCAGTTGTCGTCGTGACTGCTGCCCTGCGCGACGCGCTGGGCGGCGATCAGGGACTCGAAGGCGGCGAAGTCCTCCTCGACGAGCATGGAGTGGGGGATCTCGGCGCGTTCCACGCCGCGGTCGACAGGCATCTCATTCCTCAATCAGCTGTATTGGCAGGGTGGTTGGCTATGCGGCCATGCGGAAGTCGGTGTCGTACAGCTGCTTCTCGCGCGGGTGCAGCAGGTGCTGCACGACGAAGCTGAGGCCGGCGACCTTCCACAGGCCCCGGCCGCGGGGCAGGGCGGCGATGGCCTGGGCTTCGACGCCGGTGAGGGCCAGCAGCGCCATGGACGCCTGGATCTGGTCGGGTTCCTGGCGGTAGATGATGCGGGTGCTGCAGTCGGCGAGCAGGCCCTCGGCCAGGACCCGGCCGCGCGATCCGGCGTCGCCCGCGGCGAGCAGGTCAGAAAGCCGGTGCAGGACCAGCAGGTTGGCGATGCCCAGGCCCCGGGAGAGCTTCCATTGCTGCTGCATGCGCTCCAGCAGGCCGACGTGCCGCATGATCCGCCACGCCTCGTCGTAGATCACCCAGCGCCTGCCGCCGTCCGGGTCGGCGAGCGCCGCTTCCATCCAGGCGCTGGCGCAGGTCATCGCCAGGACGAGGGCGGTGTCGTCGCCGCTGCTGCCCAGGCGGGACAGGTCGATCGACAGCATCGGCGCGTCCGGGTCGAAGGCGACGGTGGAGGGGCCGTCGAACATGCCGGACAGGTCGCCGTGGACGAGCCGGCGGAAGGCGTGGGCGAGGTCGCCGACGGCGAGCCCGGCGCCCTGGTCGCCGAGGGCGGCGTCCAGACGCTCGGGGCGACCGAGGGCGTGGGCGATGTCGCCCAGCAGCGGCGGCGCGCCCGCAGCTTCGGCCTCGGCGACGACCAGGTCGAGTGCGACGTCGAGGCCGGTGTGCTCCATCGGCAGCAGGTCGCGCTTGAGCACGGTGGCCGCCAGGCTCGCCAGCAGCAGGAGCCGGCGCTTGCGGACCTCGGCGCTCCAGTCCTCCTCGTCCACCCCGGCGGGCCGCGACGGCGCGTCCAAGGGGTTGAGCCTGCCCGGCAGGCCGGGGCCGAGCGCGATGGTCTGCCCGCCCAACTCCCGGGCGAGGGAGGACCATTCGCCCTTCGGGTCGGACGGAATGTAGATCTTGTAGCCGTGGGCGATCGACCGGGTCGCGATGGACTTGGCCAGCGCGGACTTGCCCATGCCGATGATCCCGCACAGGACCGCGTTCGGGTTGGTGAACCCCTCGATGCGGCCGGAGTTGTAGAGGGTGAACGGGTCGAAGCAGAACGCGGCTTCGGCGTGCAGGTCGCGGCCGATGAACGTGCCCTCGGCGCCGAGGCCGGCCTCGGCGAGGAACGGGTAGGCGCCGCCGGCGACGGCGGTGGTCATGCGGTGCTTGGGCAGACGCAGCTTGCTGCCGCGGGCGGAGGCGGGGCCGGGCCGCCCGGAGGCGGGGTAGGACGGCTGCAGCTCGGGGTCGGCCCCGGTGAACTCCCGTTCCTGGGAGGGGAGTCGGATGGTGCGAGCCTTGGTGCGGGCCTCGGCGAAGCTCTCGCGGGCGGCCCGGCGCTCGGCGCGGCTGGGCTTGCGCGGGACGAACAGCTGGGCGGCGGTGGCGCGGTTCCTGGTCATGGTGGCGGCTTCCGGGGTCAGTGCCGGACGAGGCCGGTGAAGGGGGAGTGCAGGTCGGTCGGGGTGGTGCGGCGCCGCACCAGGCGGGTGGCGTCCTGATGGCGGCGGCAGAGCGTCAGCTCCGGCGCGCCTTCCGGCAGCCGGGTCCGGCAGGCTTCGGCGTCGGGGACCTCGCCGCTGCCGGTGCGGGGCGCGCAGTGGTAGGCGGCGTGGAGGTGGTCGGCGGCCTGCCACAGCCGGGTGCGGGCGGCACGAAGGTGCTCTCCCTCGGCGGGCAGCAGCGGCGTGGTGCGCTCGGCGTGGGCGTCCAGCAGGGCGTGCAGGGACAGCAGGTGCTCGTGCAGGCAGTCGAGTTCGGGCCGGGAGGCGACCAGCGGCCCGGTGGGCACGTTGAGCGCGCGGTGGAAGTCCACGGCGGCGGTCGCGTACGGAACAAAATCCTGGGTGGCGGCGGGGGTGGCCGGCATCGTGGTCTCCTTCGGGGAGGGGCGGGCCGGCGTCAGGCGGCGAGAGCGAAGGGCAGGGCGGCGGCGGTGAACGCGGTCGCCTGCTGCCAGGTGAGCGGGCGAAGGTCCAGCTGGGCGCCGACGGCGGCGGTCTCGATCACCGCGCACGCCGAGCGCAACTCGTCTTCGGTGTCGGCGGAGACGGTCAGCAGGCCGGTCAGCGCGACATCCGCGTGCCCGGCGATCAGCTGCCGCTCGCGGGCCTGAATGTCCTGGTACTCCACCGAGTCCGCCTCGGAGGCGACCTGGCCCTTGCGGGCGCGCTCGGCCGAGTCGGCGATCACCGAAGCCTTCTTGCGCTGCACGTCGCGCATCGCGGCGTCCAGGTCCTTGGGCTCGTAGGCCAGGGAGACGGTGCGGCGCACCCCGGAGGCGAACATCACCTGGTGCAGGAAGCCGGGGTTGGTCTCGGTGCGGGGCCAGTTCTCCACCCAGTAGGTGGTGTGGTGCGCCGAGTCGGTGGAGATGTGGTCGGCCTTCTCCACCACGACCACCGGGCCCGCCGCGGCCGGTTCGGCGGCCGGGCGGCCGTTGTCGGACCAGCGGTCCAGCGCGGCGCGGGAGGCGGGGTCGTAGGCGGTGCGGGCGACGGCGGCGATCTCGGCGGCCGACAGCCAGCCGGTCGGGTTCAGCCCGGCGGTGCGCGCGGACTGCTCGCAGGCGGAGGTCAGCTGGGCGAGCACCGCGAAGCCGCCCGTGAGGCCGCCGCCGGCCTGGTTGATCAGGCGGCGGGCCTTCTTGAAGTCCAGCGCGACGGCGATGTACGACTCGTGCGGCGCGGCGGCCGGACCGGCGCTCTCGACCAGCTCGCCGTAGAGCGCACCGGCCAGCGGAGCGTCCGGCTTCCCGTGCTCCTGCCAGTACCGGCGCAGCGCGTCGCCGGAGTCCGGGACGGTCCGCTCGATCACCTGGATCCGGGCGACGTGCCCGGTGCGGGCCAGCGCCGCCAGGGTCCGGCCCCACCCGGCCACGTTGGCGGCCTGCATGCCGGGGTCCAGCAGCGCGTAGGCGCGGGAGGAGACCTTGACGATGGCGGTGAGGGTGCCGGCGTGCGGGTCGTGGACGGCGCCGTAACGGCGGTCGGGAGCGGTGACCACGCGCAGACTGGCCGCGCCGCCGGGCAGGTGCAGCAGGCCCTCGCGCACCGGACGCCGGGACGGCCGGGCAAGCCAGACCAACTGCCCGCGCAGGCGCCGCAGCGCGTACCGGACGGCGATCGGGGCCCAGTCGGCGAGGGTGCGTCCCCGGTAGCGCAGGAGGACGACGGCGGCGACCGCGCCCCACAGGGGCAGCAGTTGGAGGGCGCCGACGACGCCGCGGGTGGTCAGGACGGCGAGCAGTACCAGGCCGGTGGCGGCGACGGTGATCAGCTGGGAAACGCTCAGGCCGAGCAGGACGCCTCGGCGGCTGCGGTGCGGGAACTTCACCGACGCCGGGGCGTCGGGCTTCGGGGTGGAGGACATCGGGATTCCAGACGAAGGTGAGCGGGAGGTGGGCGGGGGCGCGGCGTTCTTCTGGAGGTCATGACCAGGGGCTCCTTCGAGGGGTGGCGCCGGGGCGGGCCGAGGGCTTCGGCCCGCCCCGGGACGGCGCTGCGGTCAGGAACCGGACGCCGGGGGCTGGTGCGGGTAGACGAACCGGACCGGATCAGGTGAGGAACCTCCGGCCGGGGACGGTCCGCTGCCCGGTGCTCCTTCCGGAGCCGGAACGGAAGCCGGAGCCGCACTGGGAGCCGAGGTCGCGGCCGGAGCCGGCGACGGGGCCGATACGGAAGCCGGGGCCGCAGTGAGGGCCGGGGCTGGGGCGGGTGCGGAGGGGACGGAGGTGGACGGGCGCGTGATGGCGAGGCCGCTGGCAACCGCTCCGGCCGGGGTCTCCGGTGCCTCGCCGCCGTCCGACGGTGCCGTCTCGCCGCTGCCCTGGTTGGAGGGGCGGGTGAGCAGGGCGGGGATGCCGGGTGGCCGGGTGACCAGGGCGCGTCCGCGGTCGCCGGGGGCGTTCGGGTCCTCGCCGAAGCGGAAGGTGGTGGGCTGCTGGGCGGGGCCGGCGTCGATGCCCTCCTTGCTGAAGCGCCCGGTCGGATCGATCCCGCCGCCGGTGCTGTCGCCGCTACTCGTGCCGGGGACCTGGCCGGGGCCCTGCGGGGCGGGTGCGCCGGTGCCTGCCTGCATGGCGAGGCTGCCGGCGGTCTTCGCCGCCCCGGCGGCCACGGCCATGCCGGCGATGCCGGTGCGGTGCAGGTCGTCGTGGCCGCCGCCGTCGGTCGCCCAGTGGACGAACTTGTAGACGGCGTACGGGCACAGCAACACCAGCACCATGATCACCGTTCCGGCCATCATGTCGGACAGCGCGCCGAGCCCGTCCTTGGCGTCGGATTCGCCGATGGCCGCGACGCCGGTGATGAAGACGACCGTCATCAGCAGCTTGGAGACCACCAGGGTGGCGGTGGCCTCGATCCAGCCGCGCCGCCAGCGCTTGGCGACCTCCCAGCCGCCGCCGGCACCGGCGAACGAGGCGAGGACGACCAGGACCAGGACGCCGACCTTGCGGGCGACCATCACGCCCCAGTAGAGGAACGCGCCGATCGCGCAGCCGACCGCGACGAGCGCGGGGATCGCCCAGCCGAGTTGGAACATTGCGCCGAGCTCGGAGACCTTGATCAGGCGCCTGATCGCGTCGTCGATGCTGGTGCCCGCGGCCTTGAACAGCCCGGCGGAGACCGTGTCGACGACGGTGACGGCCACGGCGGTGAAGCTGATCGCTCCGAAGGAGAACAGCACGCCGGTCATCGTGCCCCAGGCCGCCTGGGCGAGCGCGCGTTCGTCCCGGCGCCAGGCGGCCAGCACCAGCTGCGCGCAGAACGTGCCCACGGTGAGGATCAGGCCGATCACCATGACCAGCTCGTAGTTGGCCCTGAACCAGGGGGCGTTGAGGTTGATGGCGGTGGTCTCGTCCACCGCCCGCGAGGCCAGGTCGACGGCGCTGGAGGCCAGCTCGCCCATGGACTTGGCGATCCACGCGCCGATGCCGTCGGTGATGGACTTGCCCGGGTTCGACACGAAGCTGACCGCGTCGACCACGTTGCAGACCTGGCCCATCAGGGGGATGTCGCAGACGCCCACGGAGGGCACCTCCTTCGTGGTGTCAGGGCGCCACGGACGGCATCACGCCGACCAGGGAGCAGGGGCGGTCGGGACGGCACTGCACGGCGAGGGTGACCGAGCGGTCCTCGGCACCGCCCTGGGGCGAGCCGTTCCAGGCGATGGACTGCTTGCCGGAGACGGTCACCGCGTACACGTACGCCTGGGTGATCGCCCCCGGATCGGCCTGCAGCGCCCGGGTGAAGGACTCGGGGAAGTGCGCCTCGGCCGCGCTCCCGGTGGCGTACTGCCCGGAGTCGGCCATCCGCCCCCACAGCACCGGAGAAGGCACCAGGTGGTCCACCGAAGCCGGGTCGGCCAGCTCCTGCTCGGGCGTCAGCCACCGGTGCAGGGCGGCCACCAGCTCGGGCTGCGAGTACGCCCGGGTGTCGTACGACCACAGCGCCACCGCCGCGGCCTTCCCGAACGCGATCGGGTCGTGGGTGTCCGGCGGCACCGGCAACGTCGTCCCGTCACCAGAAAGCGGGGACGGCGAAGCCGGGGCGGAAACCGGAGACGAGGACGGACTCGGCTCCGCGGACGGGCGGTTGGACGGAGTGCGGCCGTCGCGGGTGAAGTAGGAGAACAGTCCGGCCAGCGCGACGAGCGCCACCAGGACCACGGTGCCCAGCAGCGCCCGGCGGCGCACGAGGGCGCCGCCGGACATCCCGCTGCGGGCAGCAGAGGAGTTCAAGGAACGTTTCTGCACGGCTACTTGACCTGCGTTCCGAGGGTGGAGAAGAAGGCGACGACGCCGTTGGCCGCGCCGAGCAGCAGGGCCGCGCCGGCGGAGACGAGCACGCCCTTCTTGCCGTTGGCCTCGGCCTGGTGGCCGCCGGAGTGGTGGCCCCAGGCCCACACGCCGGCGCTCACCGCGAGCGCTCCGACGACCGCGATGATGCCGAACAGGTTGATGGAGCCCATCACCTGCTTGAGGACGGACAGTCCGGGAAGGCCGCCCTCGTTGGGGGAGATCCCCGGGTCGTACGCGAGCTGGATGGCCTTGTCGGCGAAGTACATGGGGGGACTCCAAGGAGAATCCGGGCACCCCGAAGGCGCACCGGATGAACAGGGGAGAAGAGGGGAGGGGAGGGGAGAAGCGCCGGTCAGACGATTCGGCGGGCCGCGAGAATCTGCGGCTGCCACTCGGCGAGGGTCGAGATCTTGACCACGTCGCCGGTGTGCGGGGCCTGCACCACGAGGCCGCCGCCGATGAACATCCCGACGTGCTCGGGCACGGCGGCCGTCCCGGTGGTGAACAGCAGGTCGCCCGGCTTCAGGGCGTTGAAGGGCACGGCGGTGCCCTCGTTGACCTGCGTGTAGGTGGTCCGGGTCAGGGTGACCCCGGCCGCCTTGTAGGCCATCTGCATCAGCGACGAGCAGTCGCAGCGGCCCATCGGGTCGGCGCCGTGCGAGTCCTCGCAGCTGCCGCCCCACTGGTAGGGGGTGCCGAGTTGGCCGAGCGCCCAGCGGATCGCGGTCTGCACCTGCGGCGGAGCGTCGGCCGGAATCGTGTACCCCTCGGGCAGGGTGCCCGGCGGGATCGTCCCGAAGCCGCTGCCGTCGCCGCCCGCGGTCGAACACCCGCCACCCGCAGCTAGAGCGGCGCTGGGCGAGGCGTCCGGCGACGGCGAGGCAGCCGAACCCGGGTTGGTGCCGGGTTCGAGGAGCGGGGCGATGGCCTGCTGCAGCGCCGTCGCCAGCGGCTCCCACTTGGCGTAGGCGTCCGGGTAGCCGCTGCGCTGCACCGCCTGCGCGGCCTGGGTGACCGTCATCGACTGCCAGCCGGAGACCTGCTGGAGCGCCTCGTAGAACTTCGTCGAGGCGTACACCGGCTGCATGATCTGCTCCGGCGTGCCCCAGCCCTGCGAGGGCCGCTGCTGGAACAGCCCCAACGAGT
This sequence comes from Streptomyces sp. TLI_171, assembly GCF_003610255.1. Lineage (GTDB taxonomy): Bacteria > Actinomycetota > Actinomycetes > Streptomycetales > Streptomycetaceae > Kitasatospora. The sequence goes on from NZ_RAPS01000001.1 coordinate 5,982,979, forward strand.
CGCGGTCGCCGTAGTCGAGGTTGCGCAGACCGCTTTCCTGCAGCGCGGTCGCCAGCGCGACGACCTGCCCGCGGACGGGAATGTGCATCGCGACGCCGGTGGCCTGGATCGTCTTCGCGTTGGGGATCTGCTCGTCCGGCTTGTCCAGCCCGGAGACGGTCGGCGCACCCAGCGGGTTGGAGCCGTCCAGGATCGACTTCACCTGGGCCGCGACGGCGGCGGTATCCACAGCCTGTGGATCACCGCCCGGGGTGCAGGTGGTGGCCTGAGCACCTCCGGCGGCGACCACCACCAGCGGCAGCGCCAGGGCCAGCGGCCCGGCCGCGACCAGGGAGACGAGCAGACCCGCGGACTTCTTCACCGCCGCCGCTGGGCGCAACGGACGCCCAGGACGGTCGGGGTGGACGGGCGGGGCGGGGGAAGGCACGGCTGTGCCAGGGCGCGCTGCATCGCAGCAACTCCTCGGGGTGTTGTAGGAGGACGCGGTGCCGGCCTCTCGTGCGAAGAAGTCGCCGGCACCGCGCCGGTAGTGAAACCGCCCTCAAGGCGGGCCCGGGTCAAGGGAGTTCGCAGCTCCCGGACGCCGGTCTCGGATCATGCGCGGCAGCCGGCCGCGCTCGTAATCTCAGCCCGAACACGAGGTCTCCTGGAACGAAGGGGATAGGGGGAGGCGGGCCCGCGAAGTCTCCCGCTGGACGGGGCAGCACGGACCAACACGAGCCGTCCCGGACCGAGTTGACCCTGCGGCCCGGTTGGCATGGCGAGACAGTAAACGCCAAGTCCGGCCGCACCAAACGACCCCTCACCAGGCCCGGAACCCTCCCGGCCGCCGTTAGGTGTGGCCGTCCTTTCCGGCTACCGTCCCGGCCATCCCCCCGTCCCGCGGTGGCCGCCGGGCACCGCAGGACGGGGATCCACCCCCGCCCCGAGAAAGACCGCCATGACCGACAGCACCTTCACCCTCCACCGCGGCGACGCCCTCACCGTCCTGAAGACCCTCCCCGACGAGAGCGTCAACGCCGTCATCACCGACCCCCCGTACAACTCGGGCGGCCGCACCAGCTCCGAGCGCACCGGCCGCGACGCCCGCGCCAAGTACGTCACCAGCGGCTCCGCCCACGACCTGCAGACCTTCCCCGGTGAGAACCGCGACCAGCGCTCCTACCGCTCCTGGCTGACCGAACTGCTCACCGAGTCCTACCGGGCCAGCACCGAGCACGCCGTGGCCGTGGTCTTCTCGGACTGGCGCCAGGAGCCGACCACCAGCGACGCGCTGCAGATGGCCGGCTGGACGTGGCAGGGCACCATCCCGTGGATCAAGCCCGCCAGCCGCCCGCGCAAGGGCGGCTTCAAGCAGTCCGCCGAGTTCGCCCTCTGGGGCGTCAAGGGCACCCTCGACAAGAGCCGGGCGATCTACCTGCCCGGCCACTTCATCGCCAGCCAGCCCCGCAAGGACCGCGTCCACATCACCCAGAAGCCCCTGGAGGTCATGCAGCAGATCGTCCGGATCTGCCCCGAGGGCGGCACCGTCCTCGACCCCTTCACCGGCTCCGGCTCCACCGGCATCGCCGCCCTGCGCGAAGGCCGCAACTTCGTCGGCGTCGAACTCTCCCCCCACTACGCGGACATCGCCGAACAGCGCCTGCGCGCCGAACTCACCCAGGACGACTTCGTCCTCGCCGGACCGGAGGCATGAGCATGAGAACCCCCGGAACCCCCAGCAGCCGCAGACGCGAAAGGGCGGCCGGAGCACCACGCTCCGGCCGCCCTCGCCGTCCGGCCGGTCAGACCTCCTGGATGGCCCGCTCGACCAGCACCGCCGCCTTCGCCAGGTCCGCCAGCGAGGCGATCCGCACCTCCAGGTCACCGGTCCCCAGATGGCCGATGCCGCGCATGTCGCGCGTGAAGCCCTCCTCCAGCTCCACCGTGTCCGGGTCCAGCGGCAGGTACACCAGCAGCGCCCGATGCGAAGCGGACGGCCGGAAGACCACCGACGCCACGTTCCGCAGCCGCCGGTAGGCCACGTAGTGCTTGAGCTGAACCGTCTCCACCTCGCCCGACGCGGTCAGCACCTCGTCCAGCTCCCCGTACAGCTCCCGCAGGCACTCCGGCACTTCCACCGAAGCCGGCACCACGGCCACCTCGACGGCCTCCGCCACCGCGGGCGCGCTCGTCTGGCGCCGGGCCGGCGCGCTGGTAGGGGCGACGACCGGCTCGACCAGCTGCAGGCTCAGCAGCCCGCCGTCGAAGACCCGGTAGCGCACCAGCTCGATCGGCCAGCGCCGACCCAACTCGCCGACCGTCACCCGGTCGTGCCACGAGTACCCGGCCGCCACACACAGCGCCCGGGGAGAGCGCCAGTCGACCGACGCAACGGCCGCCTCGCCCAGCTTCTCCCGCACCAGCGACTCGAACTCCAGACGGCTGCTCTTCAACCACGTCAGGTACGACAGCGCCTGCGACACGACCCCGCTGTCGGCGCCCTTCTTGAACTCCACCACCACCGGCACGCCGTTCTCGTCCAGCCCCAGCGAGTCCACCCGCCCACGGTGCCACGGCCCCGTCGGGTACTCCGACGCCAGGAACCGGATACCCAGCATCCGCTCCATCCCGGCCTCCACCCGGCGCTGCAGCTCCACCTCCAGCGCTACCGTCGAGCCCTGCAGCTCCACGTCCCGGCCGTCCGCCCCGAGCCGGAACACCTTCAAGTCGCTCACCCAACGGCCCCCTTCGTACGAGCGTGCGAGGAGACCAATCGAAAACAGCAGCCCTATATTCCGCTTCGGCGCACGGTTCGGAGGTCAGCGCGGGCATTACTGCCGGCCCGATGCAGCCTCAACGTCGCAAATTGGATGCGCCAACCACCGGTCCGTCCTATGGTGCGGCGGTGGCAAACAACAGCAGTTCCGCCCGCACGCGCCGATACCGACGGTCCTCGATCGACTACAAGGCCGACGTGCCTGGTTGGGAGAACCTCGGCCCGCTGGGCAGCATCGACAGCAAGGAGTTCGTTCGGCGCGTCAGGAACTTCAGCACCGGCGAAGAGGCGGTGCTGAAGTACCTCGACAACAGGAAGCTCAACGCTGCGAACCGCCGCAACCGCTTCCACTCCGAGGCCAGGGAGATGCAGTAGCTGAGCGGCATGCCCGGGGTACTGCCCGTTCTCGCCATCGACACCTCCCATGGGCTCGAACCGCAGTGGTACGTAATGCCCCTGGCGGTCGGCCTGGCCGACCACCTGGACCAGGCCAGCACGCTTCAGGAGATCGTGGCACCGTTCCTCGATCTGGCCGACACGCTCGCCGCCCTGGCCGAGCACCGGGTCTTCCACCGCGACATCAAGCCGGACAACCTGTTCTGGCACGCGGGCCGGGCGGTCCTCGCGGACTTCGGCATCGCCTACTGGGGCCAGGCCGGACCGACCAAGCCGGTCGAGAAGATCGGCCCGATGGGCTTCCTCGCCCCCGAGATGTTCACCGCGGGCGGCCTGTCCGGGGAGATTGGCAGCAAGGCCGACGTCTACAGCCTCGCCCAGACCCTGTTCGTCGCCGCACGACGGGAAGGCCCCTACCCTCCCGGCGGCACGCTGTGGTCGAGTGCCGACGAGTTCCACCTGCCCAACTGGCAGAATCCCCGCACCAAGAACGGCTCACCAATGAGCACTCTGCTCAGAGTCCTCCAGGCCGCCACCCGCATCGACCCCGCAGCCAGGTTGACCATGGCCGAGTTCGCCCGCCAACTGCGCAGCTGGCTCGAACTGATGGACAGGGTGCAGCTGACGGAAACCCAACCACACGCGATGCGGCTCACCCGCTGGGGGACGACACGCGAGGCCCAGTTCCTCCTCACCTCCGAACGCAGAGCTGGCGGCGAGGTGTTCCACATGGCATCGAAGGTCGCACAACATCTTGGAGTGCGCACGCCAGGTGTCACTGGATCGCGCGGGCCATTTCTTGAGCGGGCCTCCTGGAGGAACTGGCTAGGAAGCTACGACTGGCCGGTTGACGACCCGGAGACCTACTTCAGCGACGACAGCGGCCCGCTCCGACCGACCGGGCATTCGACGACCCTGATCGAGGACCAGGCAGGAACCACCCGGGTAGTGCTGGCTGCGGTGGCCGTCCGGAACGACGCCTCGTTCTTCGCCGAGATCCACACACTCCGCGACGGCGAATGGGCCTTGGAGTGGCAGAGCGGGTACTCACCCTGGAGCGCCCCGGGCCTGCCCTGGGCCCGGCAGATCGTGGACGGTCTCGCTCAGTCGGCCATGGGCCGTCTGCCGGGCGTCCCTCGGCCGGGTAGGCGGGTCGGCATTGCCCCTGGGACGGCCCGTAGGCCCGTGCCTTCTGATCCGTCCCGCCTTCCGATCGAGCATGACGTGTGATGTAAATCACTACATGAGATCCTCTTGGGGGCTGTCTCTCACACGCCTCTCACGGACTGGGTGTCACGAGGCAGTATCGGGCGTCATGACTGGGAGAGAAGGGTTACGACAGCAGACACGTCCGCCGCGAGCTGACCCGCCGTCGGATCCTGCCCGTGACCTCCCGCCGAAGCGCCCGACATCCGCGGCCTCGGCAAGCTCCGCTACGTCATCGAGCAGACCTTCGCCCTGCTCCACCAGTTCAAGCTCCTCGCCATTCGATGGGAACGCCGCCTCGACCTCCACGACTCACTGAGCTCTTTCAACTCGGCCACCGATCAGGTGACAGCGCGGGCGCACGGGGGTGCGCCCGCTGGCGAGATCCGGCAGGTCGAAAGCCTGTCAACGGCAGTCGGTTCACCACTCGTCCGGGGCGCCGTTGAAAGAGCTCAGTGAGCCTCTTTCATCCTGAGTTTTCGCAGGTTGCAGGGCTTTGGATCATGAGGGTGTGGACGGCGGCGATCAGGCGGCTGATCCGGTTGGTCGAGCAGCGGGCCCGGCGGAGGACACGCCAGGACTTGAGCTGGGCGAAGGCGCGTTCGCCGGGTGCGCGGAGTCGGGCGTGGTCGCGGTTGTACTGCTGGTAGTGCTCGGGCAGTTCGTGGTGGTTGTAGTACGGGGTGCGGATGGTGGCGCCGGCACCTCGGTAGGCCCGGTCCGCCAGGACGAGGATCTCGCGGGTCAGGCAGGCCTGGACGATGCCGTGGGCGCGGGCCGCGGTCAGGTCGTGGGTGCGCCCCGGCAGGGCGCGGGAGAACCACAGGGGTGTGCCGTCGGGGGCTGCGACGACCTGCACGTTCATCCCGTGCTTGCGGTGCTTGTGCGAGTAGTACGGCTCGTCCGCCTTGATCCGGTCGGTCGGAACCAGGGTGCCGTCCACGATCACGAAGTCGCCCTCGCCCAGTCCCACCAGGGCCTCGCGCAGGCCCGGCGCCCACGCGGCCAGGACCTCCACGGTCTCCTTGACGTACCGCCAGGCCGTTGCTTCGGATACCCCGAACCCGGCGCCGGCCTGTGCGAGGGTCTCGTTCTTGCGCAGGTGGGCCAGGACCAGGAGTGCCTGTTTGAAGCACCCCAACTTCCGCCACCGTGAGCGTAGTTCACGCCTTCGGGTGTAGATGAGCCACGAGACATGCTCGACCAGCTCGTGCGGGACGTCGAGCATGGCAGGATACGGGACCAAGCGAGGCTCCTCGGTCAGAGCGTGGTGCGTAGAGAACACCATCGCAACGACCAGGAGCCTCGTCTGTTACCCACCACCGCTGAGCAGCCATTTCACCCTCCCCGGACAGGATGAAAGAGGCTCACTCATCTCGCTCGCAGCCACCCTCATCTGCTGGCGAAGGCTCAACAAGCCGACACCGTGATCGTGTTACGAGCTCCATGAATAACCCTCCTGTTGTGACCGTTCGGGCAACCAATGCTGGTGAATGGACAGTGGCAACTTCTACCCAGGGTCCGGCTAGGCCGCAGAGGAGCAGAATAATTTCCAGCCAGATGGTGCGATGAATTCCCACCACTTCTCTTCTCCCAAAAGGAGGCCCCATGAACATCATTCGCAAGATCGTGACTGTTGCCGTTGCCACCTTTGTTGCAATGATTCCGGCCGTCACCGCTGAGGCCGCGACCGCACGCAAGGTCACTGTGTGCTTCAGTAGCAGCTACGCGGGCTACGCGGTATTCCCGCAGGCAGGTGGATTGTCAACGAGTGTTCTGCGCAACTCCTGTAAGACTCTCAACTTGGCAGGAGTGACCTACGCAAAGGTGTACGGGTACTGGAACAGCAACTCCGGTACCTTCTATGCGGGAACCGCTCACCTCGCGCTCACTGGCTCTGTGACAGTGTTCGTGGCTGGTTCCACCACCTCGCCTAACGTGATGACGGCCTCAGGCACGTCTTTCATCGACACCAGGCCCTAACGGCCTCGCGCATGGTTAGTCGTGCGGTTTCATGGGCAAGACTGTCCGGGCGATCAAAGAATGAGCCTGGATTGGGACTTGTCTAGCCTCGATCTTGCATGACGGCTCGTCAGCCTAGCTGGCGAGCCGTTTTGCTTGGCCTGGGGGTGTATCTGTCGCGCGTCAGACTTTGTGGCAGGGCTCGTTTCTTGCGGGTCCTGCTGGGGCCTTCGCCCGTAAAGGTGGACACGCGGTCGGTTGTCACGCGGCGAGCGTGAGTTTAGCGGTGTGGTGGCGTCGTTCGTATTCGTTGGGGCTGAGGTGGCCGTTGGCGGAGTGCCGGCGCCGGGTGTTGTAGCGGACCAGCCAGGCGAAGACGGCCTCCTGCAGGTGGCGGGGTCGCCGTAGTCGTGGGCGCCGTGAAGGGTCTCGCGTTTGAGGGAGGCGTGGAAGCTCTCGCAGGCCGCGTTGTCCGCGCTGCTGCCCACGGCGCCCATCGATTGGGTGACGTCCAGCTCCGAGCACAGGCCGGCGAAGGCCCGGGACCCGTACTGCGCGCCGTGATCGCTGTGGAAGACCGCGCCGTCCAGGCCGCCGCGTGTCGCGGCCGCCATCCGCAGCGCGTCGGTGACCAGGCCGGTGCGCATGTGGTCGGCGATCGACCAGCCCACGACCTTGCGGCTGAAGCAGTCCAAAACGGTCGCCAGGTAGAGGAACTCCCCGCCCGCAAGTGGCAGATACGTGATGTCGCCCATGTACTTGCGCCCCGGTTCCGGGGCGGTGAAGTCCCTCTCGAACAGGTCCGGCACCGCCTGGGCGGCCGGGTCGGGGACGGTGGTGCGGACCCTTCTCCGCAGGCGGATACCGACGATGGAGTAGGTCCGCATGACCCGGGCGACCCGCTTGTGGTTGACCCGCACACCGCTCTCGCGCAGTTCCGCGGTCACCCTCGGCGAGCCGTAGGCGCCACCGGAGTCCGCGTGGATCCGGCGGATCCGTTCGGCCAGGACCTCGTCCTCGCGACGGCGGACGGCCCTGGCTCCGGCGCCGCCGAGCCACTTGTAGTAGCTGGAGCGGTTGACGTCCAGGACCTGGCACAGCCGCTTCACCTCGTAGGCGTCCCGGTGGTCGTGGACGAACTGGAAGCGGCTCACCAGTTCGTCTCGCCGGCGAAATACTTGGCCGCCCTGCGCAGGATGTCCCGCTCGGTGGCCAGCTTCCGCTCACTCGCCTCCAGCTCGGCCACCCGGGCCTCCAACTGCCGGATCCGCTCGTCCGGGTCGGCGGACGCGGCCGGCCGTCCTGCCCCGGTCGGCGCGTTCGCACCCGGCCGAGCGGCGGCAGGGTCGAGGCCGCGGCGTCCGCGGTCCCTCAGTACCCACTCGCGCAGGGTCGCCCTGTTGATGCCAAGGTCGGCGGCGATGTCCTTGTACGTCGCCCCGGGCGTGGACTCGTACAGGGCCACAGCATCGGCCTTGAACTCGTCCGAGTAGTCCTTCATCGCCATCGGCGGTGTTCTCGCTTCCTCCGGATCAAGCAGATCCAGTATCAGCGTGTCCACCACTCAGGGCGAAGGCCCCTGCTTGAAGGAGTCTGATCGATCATGGTGAGGCCACCGGCGCTGCCGCCGGAGGAGAAGGTCCGGATCGTGCTGTCGATCCTGGCCGGTGAGATGACCGTTGCCGAGGCCGCGCGGCGGGCGAAGGTGTCCGAGCAGTCGATCGGGACCTGGAAGCGCCAGTTCCTGGAGGCCGGCCGGGCCGGCCTCGCTGGCAAGTCCGGTCCCAGCACCCGGGAACAGCAACTCGGAGCCCAGGTCGCCGACTTGACCCAGGCACTGGGTGAGGCCGCGGTCGAGCTGCGGGTGTGGAAGAAGTCCGCGGAGGGCCGGCTGGGCCCTTCGAGGACCTCGAGGTGATCCGCACCGAGGCGGGCATGCCGACCGCGGGGTTCTACCGGCTCATCGGCGTGCCCGAGCGGACCTGGCGCCGCCACCAGGCCCGCGCCCGCCAGGGCGCGCAGGCCAGAGGACCGTGGCCGCGCCCGGCCCGCGAGGGCGTCCGGGAGACCGCCCGCCGACACGCGCTCGCGCACCCAACCTGGGGCCACCGCAAGGTCTGGGCGATGTGTCGCTGGGACGGCCACCGCGTCTCTCGGGCGACCGTGCTGCGGCTGCTGCGGGACGAGGGCCTGCTGCTGGAGGCGAACTACCAGCGCGAACGCCGGCAGCTCGCTGCCCGCCGCTAGGCCGCCTTCGCGACCGGGCCGAGCGGCCCGAACCAGGTCTGGCAGCTCGACTTCTCCGAGTTCGAGACCGCCTCGGGCGGCACCTGGCGGCTCGCGGGCTGCCGGGACTACTGGTCGAAGTACGAGCTGGGCTGGCATGTGTCGCCCACCGCGAACCAGCACGACGCCATCGCCGCGATCGAACTCGCCATCAAGCAAGCGGAGTCGCTGGCCGGAAAGCCACTGGCCGAGCTCGCCCCGCGCGACGCGGACGGGACCGTGGAGCCGCTGGTCACCATCGTCACCGACAACAGCGGACCGTTCCGCTCGTTCCGCATCGAGGCGTTCATCGCCACCCGACCGGAGCGACGGCACGTCCGCACCCGGGTCCGCACGCCCGGGCAGAACGGCTCACGCGAGCGCGGCTTCGGCTCGCTCAAGTACGAGAAGCTGTTCCTCGAGGAGATACCCGACGCCCTCGACCTCGTCCGGCACGCCGAGGAATACCGGCGCGACTACAACACCGTCCGACCGCACGAGGCCCTGGCCTGGAACCGGCCCCACGACGTCCACACCGGCGCCGCAGACCCCCTCGTCCCCAACTTTCCCGAACCCGAAAACCCGCCAACTGCTTGACGCGGGACAAGCGGATCAAGCCCACCCTGAACCCGCGTCGCCCGCGGACGGGGCTGAGCTTGTCCGGTTGTCCGGCTGGACAACGACCGGCCAAGCCGTGACTGCTGAGCGTCAGTCAGAGAGCTCTTTCAACTCGGCCACCGATCAGGTGACAGCGCGGGCGCACGGGGGTGCGCCCGCTGGCGAGATCCGGCAGGTCGAAAGTCCGTCAACGGCAGTCGGTTCACCACTCGTCCGGGGCGCCGTTGAAAGAGCTCAGAGATCCAGATCAACAAACAGTGCGATGCCTGCGGGGAAGCGGCCTGCGGCCTTCGCCGTCAGATTCAATGGGCGTGTGGACGACGACGGCATGGACTACGGGCAGCTGCTGCGGGACGCACGGGCGGCGGCGTTCGTCCAGCAGGGCCGGGGACGGTCGGCGGACTACATTCCGGCGCTGGCGGAGGCGGACCCGTCGGCGTTCGGGATGGCGCTGGCGACGGTCGAGGGTGTGGTGCACGGTGTAGGGCAGTGGGAGAAGCCGTTCTCCGTCCAGTCGGTCGCGAAGGTGTTCGCACTAGCGCTGGCGCTGGCAGAGGGCGGGGACCGGCTGTGGCGCGGGGTGGGCCGGGAGCCCTCAGGCAACCCGTTCAACTCGTTGGTGCAGTTGGAGAGCGAGCAGGGGATTCCGCGCAATCCGTTCATAAACGCGGGTGCGCTGGTGGTGACGGACCGGCTGCTGGAGCTGACGGGGGACGCGGCGGGCGCGGTGCGGAACTTCCTGCGATCTGAGTCGGGCAACCCCGCGGTGGGGACGGACGACTCTGTCGCAGAGTCGGAGGCGCGGCACGGTCACCGCAACGCGGCACTGGCGCATTTCATGGCGAGCTTCGGGAGCTTGCGCAACCCGGTGGACTCTGTGCTCGCGCACTACTACGCGCACTGTGCGATCGCCGCGTCCTGCAAGGACCTGGCGCTGGCGGGGCTCTTCCTGGCACGGCACGGGATCCGGGTGGACGGTTCGCGGCTGCTGTCGCGCAGCGAGGCGAAGCGGGTCAACGCGGTAATGCTCACCTGCGGGACGTACGACGCCGCAGGCGACTTCGCCTTCCGGGTTGGGCTGCCGGGCAAGAGCGGCGTCGGTGGCGGGGTGCTGGCGGTGCTGCCGGGGCGCGGAGCGGTGTGCGTGTGGAGCCCCGGGCTGGACGCCGCCGGCAACTCGGTGCTGGGGGTCGCGGCCCTGGACGCGCTCACGACCGCGACGGGCTGGTCGGTGTTCTGACGCCCGGCCGATGCGCACGGCCGCGCCGCCGGCGCTCACGGCATCGGTGCTACAGCGCGTTGGTACGGATTCCGTAGGCGACGGCGTGCTGGCGGTTGCGGAGGTTCAGACGGGTGAGCATGTCATGGATGATCGATTTGATGGTGCGCTGGGAGAAGCTGAGCGCGACGGCGATCTCGGCGGTGTTCTGCCCGGCTGCCAGCAGCCGCAGGACCTCCACCTCGCGCGGCTGAAGGGCCTTGGAGTCGGCGGCGAGCGGGGGAAAGACCTCTCGGAGCACCCCGGCACTCGTCCGTCGGGTATGCGGGCGGGTGGCGACCGCAGTTCGACCGCGGTGCGCGCTGTCGGCGGTGGGGCGGACATGTTCGTTCGCCGGAGACATCAGCAGGGCCGAGGAGTGCTCCGACCCGTAGGACGGGCGGACGTGGCGGTCGAGGACCGCGTCGCGGATGGCGGTGAAGGTGGTGCGTCGCCGTACCAGCAGGACAAGGCCGGACTCCGTGGCCGAGTGTGCCAGGTGGGACTCCGTGATCTCGTCAGAGACGATGACGATCCGGACCGCCGGGTGCAGCGACATGGCGGCTGCCTCGCGGATTCGGGCCAGCTTCGACTCGGTCAGGTCGAAGAGCAGCGCGAGGATCACCTCGGCGTGCCCGCCATCCTCGGGCGTCAGCACTTTCACCTGGTTCCAGCGTTCCAGGAAACCGGTGGCTCCGGCTTCGGTGATCGGGTCGTCGGCGATGAGTCTGACGGTCATCGGGGTCATTTCGGGGTCTCCGGAGGTCGAGGAGGGGCGAGGCCTTGTGCTCCGGCGCTGTCGGGCGCGGTATCAGGGCAGGCGGGTGCCGTTGCGGGGAGCGGGGAGTCTCGAGGAGGGGCCGATCGCCGTCGATCGGGAGAGAACGCGGACAGGGACATGCGGCTGGGGCCGGCCGTGGCGGGATCACCGGGACGAACCGGCCGCGGACGGAGAGGTCCGGGCCCTGGCACGATCCTGGCATCAGGGGAGAGGCCGGAGGTAAGCATTCTGACTGGTAGAGCCTGCGGGCCGGAGCGGTCCTCAGGCCCGCCGCGATTACCGGCCTGTGCCGGTCGCAGCGATGCTCGGGGCACCCACGCCGGCCGGGCAGCCGGGCAGTGCCGACTCGGTGCGACCCGAGGCGGCCGCGGCCGGGTCCAGGTCGGGTCCGGCGGCCACCATGAGCAGCAACGCCGAAGGTACGCCTTGGAGTTCGGAGGTGTTGTAGCCGAGGGCGGCGAGGGCGTCGTCGGAGGTGATTCGGTACCGGACGCCGGAATCGGTGACCAGGTAACGGGCGTCTCCGAGGGCCGTTCCGGTACTGCTGAGGGCTTGGGCCAGTACGCCGTGTCCGGCCTTCGCTTCGACCAGGTCCACCGGCAGGCAGGCACCGGCCACGTGGTCCGCCGGCTGGTCGGTGATGTCGTCGGGGTTCGTGGCGGCGTGGACAATGGTGGTTGAGACGGCGACCGGTGCTCCGCCGTGGGCGCTGGGCCGGACCTGGGCACAGGCCAGGCTGCCGACGGGTACCGAGGCGAGGTGCGGCGGCGCGTCCGGCAGCCCGCTGCCAGGACTCGCGTCGATCGTAGCGCTGCGGCCCTGTACGGCGGCAGCGGAGATGGCTACCGCGGTTGGCGCGCCGTCGTCGTACGCCTTGGCCCGGACTTCCGGATCGCCGAGCGTCAATGCGGCGCCGAGCGCGGTCAGCCGGACCAGCCCGGAGGTGGTCAGCTGGTGGTACTGCACGGCCGATCCGGGCACCTGCACCGCGAAGACCTGGCCGATTCTGGTCTTCGTGCCGGCCAGGTCGGGTCCGGCCGCGCCCAGGTCGGTGACGTGGGGCGGGGTGAGGTCGGGCCCGACCGGCAGGGCGTTGATGAAGGCCGCCGAGACGGGCCGGGCCGCTGCCGAACCGAGTCCGAGTGCGGATTGGGCGCCGTGTTCGGTGTCCAGCCGGAGCCGGGTTCCATGCCACACCAGGTGGCGGACGCCGTCCGGACCCTGCACCAGTAGTGCCTCGGTATCCTGCAGGGCCTGGCCGGGGTCGGTGAAGCCGATCGTCAAGCGGGTGGCGGCGGTGGCCGTGCCGGCGGTGTCGCGGGTGAGCCCAGAACACACCTGCCACGGCGCGTCGCTGAGCGCCGTCGTGGCAGGCAGGCTCTGCGGGGCGCCCGCAGTGCCCAGCGGGGCACCGCGCGGGGTGTCGGCCAGGTCGCCGGCCGACGCCTCGACCGGACCCTTCCCCGCGCCGACCAGCAGCATGGCCGACGCCTGATTGAGGACTGGACGCAGCCGGCCGTCCAGGTACAGGTACCGGGTCCCGGTACCCTTCTCGATGACCAGGGTGCCGTCGGCCCGCCAGGAGTCAACGCCGCCGGGGGAGACCAGGCCGAGGAGGGCCGCGCCGGCGGAAAGCACGCCGGACACGGCGAGGCCCACCGCCAGGCCCTTGTGGGTCCGGACGCCGGGGCTCCCGTCGTTGTCGGGGTTGCTACGAAGCAGGCCAGAGGCGAGCCGGCCCATGAGGAACATGTGGGCCTGCACCTGGTCACGCTTGGTCTGCACGGGACCTCCTGAGGGATGGCGAGGGTCGGACGTCGGGCCGGGCGGGACAGGATCGGGACTGCGGGGGGTGCGGCGCGCGCCGCCGGCCGCTGCTGCTCAGCTGGTGAGTGCGCGCAGGTGGCCGTACAGGCCGAGGACCCACAGCGCCAGCGGGAGGAGGGCGCAGGCGGCGAGCGAGTGCGCGAGTTCGGCGGCCCGGCCCCAGTACGGCACCAGTCGACGGCCCGGCAGCATGCCGACGGCCAGGGCTAGCGCGGCGGTCGCGCCGAGCAGGCAGCCGACCAGCCCGGGCAGCGACAGTGCGCCGGCGGCTGCCCGGCCGAGGAGGATGGCGGCGGCACCGGCCGTTCCGGCCGCCTGCACGGGCAGCCGCTGCCGGACGCTGCCCTGGTGCCGGCCGTGCAGGAGCAGCAGCAGCGACAGCACCGTCGCGGTCGTCACGGCGTCGGTCGTGCCCTCCAGCGCCAGCGTGACCGCGCAGACCGCGCAGACCGCGCCGGTAGCGGTGAACAATGCGGTGAGCCAGGAGGACGCGACCGCGGACCGGCGGGCCACGTCGGCGCTGGGGAACGGTTCGATGCCGTCCTGGAGTTGGCTGGGCGAGGTCGGCAGCGGCCGCAGCTGCAGTCCGGCCACCCGGAAAGCCAGGACCGGCACCGAGCCGGTCAGGGCGACCGCCAGGACGGCGGTCACTGCGGCTGAGTGCTCCGGTGACGGTCCGAGGAGAAGTGCGGTGCCTCCGGCGAGCAGGGCGAACGCCGCCACAACGCCCACTCCTGCGGCGGCTGGCCGGAATCGGGACGACCAGGCCACGACGGTGACGGCGGCGGCCGACGCACCGGCACCGGCCGCCAGCATGGGCGCCGCCAATACCGTCTGGGCCGCGGCGTGGCCGGTCAGCCCCGAGTCGGCCAGCAGCCAGCCCGCCAGTGCCGCACCCGCGGTGCCGGCGAGGCCGAGGACCGCGCCCGTGGCCTCGTCGTGCAGGGCCCAGGCGACCACGGGGGCGGCGGTCAGCAGCAGCAGGGCAAGACAGGCGACCGTCGCCGGCTGTCCCCCGTACGCGGCCACGGCCCACACGGCGGCCGCCGCCACGACGGCGGCAGCGCGCAGCAGGCGGGCCCGCACCACGGCGGTGGCGGTGGCGGGTGACGCCGCTGCGGCTTCGGCCGTGCGGGGCGTGCTGACCAAGGGCGGCAGCGCATTGTGGTGCGGTCGGAGCAGGACCGTTTCGCCGTCGCGCAGGCCGACCGAGGCCAAGGTCGTTTCGTCGTCCAGCGGCGCCCCGCCGAGGCACTGCAGGACCCAACCGCTGCCGGGCGCGGTAACGGGTTCGGGGCTGATCCCCGCAAACTCCAGAACGGCCGGCAGCAGGTCGCCGACCGGTACGTCGTCCGGTACGGCCAGGTCCTCCGACCGGTCCGGCATCTTCAGGTGCAGTCGGCACAGTCCTGCGATCGCCTCGTTCATCCGTGCCTCCTCTCGTCATGGTCCGTCTCGGTGTTCAGGACAGTTCCCACGGGCCGCGGGTGGTCGTTCGGGTGGGTGCGTGGGCTGGTGCCCGCTGTCCGCGTTGCGCCGTTCAATGAGCGGCCCGCCAGCCGCGTCGGCGTCCTCTCGGGACGGCCCAGGCCGCCGCCCCGACGGTGACCGCCACACCCGTTGCACCGAGCGTGATCGCCACCGCCCTCCGCCGGGCACCGCCGTCGGAGACCGGCCGCGGCAGGACCGCGGGCCGGGCCGACGTGGGCGCCGCGCCCGGCGCGGCGACGGTGGCGGAGACAGCGGCCGCCACGTCCAACCGCGGGACGTCGGCCGGGAAGGCGGTGGCGGTGAGCCGGGCAGCGGTCTGAGCGGCCGTCAGCCCGGGCCGGTAGGAACGCACCAGGGCCGCCGCGCCGCCCACCAGCCCGACCGCCAGGGACGGGCCAGAGCCAGTGAGGACACCGTCGCCGCGCGGGCCGATCCCCACCACCCGGTCGCCCGGGGCGGCCAGGTCCGCGTGCTTCGGTTCAGGTGCTTCGGTGAGGCGGCTGCCGTCGGCGCCGAAGTCCAGGACGGACAGCACGCCGTCGGCGGCGGCCGGCCAGTAGTCGCGCGGAGGCGGGGCCCCTTCCCCATTGTTCGTCGCGGAATCGGGCCCGGCCGGGGCGACCACCAGCACGTCATGTTCGGCGGCGGACCGCAGAGCCGCGTCCAGGGCCAGTGAGGAGGAAGCCAGGGCGAATGGGACCACGGCCACCTTCGCGCCGCCCGCCACCGCCTGCTGCAGAGCGCTCGCGACCGAGTCTGCCGTGGCGTGGCCCCGCAGGTCAGTGCCGCGTACGGCCAGCACCCTGGCCTGCGGGGCCACGCCCGTGAACGGGAGCCCCTCCACTGGGCCGCCGACTGCGAGGCCGGCGACGAAGGTGCCGTGGCCAACGCAGTCGTTTCCGCCGTCGCCTACCGCGGTGACCCGGCCGGACAGTGCCTTCGCCGCACCGTCCACGCCGGTGTCCACCACCGCGACCACCGTGCCGGATCCCCGGGTGAGTGCCCAGGCCGCGTCCAGGCCGAGCAGGGACTGCGTCCACGGTTCAGCTCGCGCCGTGACCGTCGAGCCGGGTCGGCACGGAGCGTTGTCGGCCAGCTCGTTCACCACGACCGGCAGCGGGGCCTGGGACGCGGACGGGGAAGGGTCGGCGGCCGGACGCCCCGCCGCGGTCGCCGGGCCGACCGGCAGCAGGACCGACAGAAGCAGCACGGCCGGCAGCGTGGTGCCGGCGGCACGGCGGGGGAGCATGGCGAAGTGCTCTGACATGGTTCCGGATCGTAGGGAGCCCGCGGGCCGCCGCGGCGTCGTCTGCGTGACCGGTCGCACGAATACGTCACCGGGCCGGTCGGCGGGGTGGGTTCGACTACGTCTACGTCGTCGTCTACGTCGTCCGGTGGGGCTCACGCGGCCGGGCCTGAATACGTCAACGTGCGGTGGCCCCGGACCGCGGACTTGGGGAAACCTGGGCCGGGTCCGGGGTCGACCGGTCGACGAGGTGCCGCACCCCGCCGGCCGGCCGTCCGGACCACCCGCTCGGCTCGGCTCGGTCCGGCCGGACCGACATCGAGGAGACCGCGTGGTACGTCAGGTGCTCACCGTCGACCAGCATGGCGGGGGCGACTTCACCACGATCGTCGCCGCGCTGGGGCACGCCCGCGCCGGTGCCGTGATCAGCATCCGTCCCGGTCGATACGAGGAGAACCTCGTCATCGCGCACCGGCTCACCCTCGCGGCCGACGGGCCGCGCGGCTCGGTCGAGATCTGCCCGCGCCGGGACCGGGCGCTCACCCTGGCCGCCGACGCCGTCATGGTCAGCGACCTACTGCTGCGCGGTGGCGAGTCGGACGTGCCGGTGGTGCACGCCGTCGGCGGCCAGCTCGCGATGGACGGCTGCGAGGTGGTCGGCACCGCCTGGGTTGCCGTGCTCTCCAGCGACGGCGGGTCGCTGGCGATGCGGGACTGCCGGGTCACGAACCCGATCGGAGCTGGCATCGTCGTCACCTCGGCGACCGCTTCCGTGGTCGACAACTGCACCGTCGAACACCTCGGCACCACCGCGTTGGCCGTGCTGGAACGGGGCCGCATCACCGCCCGCGGCTGCCGGTTCCGGGACGCCCGGGGAAACGGCGTCCTTGCCAACGGTGAGTCCCGGGGTGAGGTGGAGGACTGCACCGTGTCCTCCGCCGACAAGCCTGCCCTCGCGCTGGAGGGTGCCACCACCCTTGCGGTGCGCACTACCGAGGTCACCGGTGTTACCGTCGGTGTCTACGTCACCAGTACCTCCCGCACCGTCCTGGAAGACGTCAGGGTCGCCGACACCAGCGGCCACGGCATCGTCGTCGCAGGCGGGTCCGACCCGCTGCTGCGCCGGTGTTCCACGGATGGCACCCGGGGCAGCGGGCTGTTCATCACCGGCAAGGCCCGGGGCACCTTCGAGGACTGCACCTTCGCCGCGGCGTCCCTATCGGGCGTCCGGATCACCGAGTCCTCCGCGCCGGTTCTCACCGGCACCCTGGTCCGCGACGCGGAAGGCGTGGCGGTGCAGATCGGCGACGAATCGGTCGCCGAGTTTGACCGGCTGGACGTCGTGGACGCGCTCGGGGTCGGCATCGGCATCCGGGCCGGCGCAAACCCGCTGCTGCGCCGAGCGAGGGTGGTCCGGGCCCGTGGCCACGGCGTGCACGTCGCGGAGGACGGTCGGGGACGGCTGGAGCACTGCGAGATCGAGGAGGCGGGTTCGTCCGGCATCAGGATCGAAGGCCACGGTAACCCCTTCGTTACCAATGCGACCCTGCGTGGTTGCACCCAGGCGGGAGTGTCCGTCGGTGCACGCGGGCGTGGCTCCCTGCGCGACTGCAACATCGAGGGCTCCGGCACCGAGGGCGTCTCGGTCGAGGACGGCGGCGAACTGTCACTGACCCGGGTGCGGGTGGCCGGTTCCGGTGCGCACGGCGTGCTGATCGCGGCGGGCGGCCGGGCCTCTCTGAACGCCTGCGAATTCCACGACTGTAGCGGCGATGGCATCCGCGTCGACAGCACCGAGCAGGTCACAGTCGCGGACTGCCAGGTACGCGGTAACCGGGGTGCCGGACTGCGACACTCCCGGCCCGGCTCGCGGCTGGGAGTCGACGGGCTGGTGTCTGCCGCCAACGGTGCCACCGACGTCTGGGACGGCGCACCGCCGCAAGAGCTGCCCGCCGGATCCGGGGCGGGTCAGGACGACCTTCCGGCCCCCGGAACTCCGCTCGGCGACCTGCACGCACTGGTCGGTCTGGAAGGCGTCAAGCACCAGGTCACCACGCTGATCAACCTCAATCGGCTGGCACAGCATCGGGCCCGGCTCGGCATGCCCGCACCGCCGATGAGCCGGCACCTGGTCTTCGCCGGGCCGCCGGGCACCGGCAAGACCAGCGTGGCGCGGCTCTACGGCTCGATCCTCGCGGACCTGGGCTCGCTGCGCTCCGGGCACATCGTCGAAGTCGCCCGGGCCGACCTGGTGGCGCAGGTCATCGGCGGCACCGCAATCAAGACGACGGAGGTGTTCGAGAAGGCGCTCGGCGGTGTCCTGTTCATCGACGAGGCGTACACCTTGCTCGGCGACAAGGGATCCGGCGCCGATTTCGGGCAGGAGGCCATCGATACCCTGGTCAAGCTGATGGAGGACCATCGTGACGAGGTCGTGGTGATCGTGGCCGGCTACTCGAAGGAGATGCAAAGCTTCCTCGCCGCCAACCCCGGCCTGGCCTCCCGGTTCACCCGCACCATCGAGTTCGTCAACTACACCGTCGACGAACTGGTCACCATCGTCGGCAACATGTGCGAGGCGCACAGCTACGCCCTGGACCCCCTCGCGGTGGAGGCGCTGCGAGTGCTGTTCACTGCCCTGCCCAGGGACGCGGGGTTCGGCAACGGCCGGGCGGCCCGCAAGGTCTTCGAGGAGATGGTCGACCGGCAGGCCTTCAGGCTCGCCACCCAGGGTCAGGTCTCCGAGGACGACCTCGCCCTGTTGACCGCAGAGGACGTCGGCGACGACGCCGCCGCGCAGGTCCGGGGAGGCAGCAAGGCTGCTCCCGGCGACTCGGACGCGCTGGCCAGGCTCAACGCGATGACCGGACTCGGGGCGGTCAAGGCCGAGGTGCGGGGCATCGTTGACCTGCTCGCCGCCACCCGGGCCCGGGAGGCCGCTGGGCTGCCCACGCCCAGGCTCAGCCACCACCTGGTCTTCGTCGGCCCGCCGGGTACCGGCAAGACCACGGTGGCCCGGCTCTATGCCGAACTGCTGCGCTCCTTCGGGGTGCTGCCGCGCGGCCAGCTGGTCGAGGTCGGCCGCGCAGACCTGGTCGGGCGGTACGTCGGCCACACCGCCCAGCTGACCAAGGAGGCGTTCACTCGTGCGCTGGGCGGTGTCCTGTTTATCGACGAGGCCTACACCCTCACTCCGGCCGGATCGAGCAACGACTTCGGCCAGGAGGCGGTCGACACCCTGCTCAAGCTGATGGAGGACCACCGGGACGAGATTGTCGTCATCGCGGCTGGCTACACCGACGAGATGCACCGCTTCCTGGATTCCAACCCCGGCTTGGCCTCCCGCTTCAACCGGCACATCCCGTTCGAGGACTACAGCACCGACGAACTGGTCTCCATCGTTCGCGAGCACGCAGAGCAGGTCGGCTACCGGCTGTCGGCCGACACCGTGGAGGCGGTCCGCACCCACTTTGGCACGCTGCCGCGCGGTCGGTCTTTCGGAAACGCCCGCACCGCAAGGCAGTTGGTGGAGACGATGATGACCCGGCAGGCGGGACGGATCGGTGCGCTGGCCGCGCCGAACGTGAACGACCTGACCGGGCTGCTCCCGGAGGACCTGCCGGTGCGTCTGGCCGGCTGAACCACCGAGGGACCGGGCGGGACGGGCGACCTCGCACGGACCGCCCGGATCTCCCCGTGAGGCGGGGTCCTCAGATGGCCCCGGTTTGCAGGGCGTGGGCGACGGCGTGGGAGCGGTTGCGCAGCCGCAGTCGGCTCATCATCCCGGCCAGGATGTTCTTGATGGTGCGCTCGGAGTAGTTCAATTCCCGCGCCACCTCGGCGGTGTTGAGACCTTGTGACAGCAGCCGCAGCACCTCGATCTCGCGGGTTGCGAAGCCGGCCAGCGCCAGCCCGTGCGGTTCCAGTACGTCCCGCTGGAGGTTGCGGACCCGGTCGATCAGCGAGCGGATGTGCTCCCCGGGCAGCATCGAGTGGCCGCGGCCGGCTTCCCAGACGGCGTGCCGGATCTGTGGCATCGAAGAGTGGGCCCGGTCCAGATAGCACACAAGGCCGAGGGCGAAGGACTGGAGCAGGTGCCGTTCACCGATCCGGTCCGCGACCAGCACGATCACCGGGCCGCTGACCTCGCGCAGGCGGTCCATCGTGGAGTCGTCGACCTCGGTGGCCAGGACCAGGGCGACGGCTGCCTCGGCATGCCGCTCGGGCGGCAGTACCGCAAGACGGGACGACGCCCGCAGGTAGGCCTCGACGGCGTCGCGGGTCATCCGGTCGTCGGTGTGCACCACGATCGGGAGGGTCGGGGCGGTCGGCGAGTCGGTCATGGATGGTCTCCCTCCGTCTTTGCCCAGTGCGGCGCCCTCGGGACTGTGCCGCCGCCGGGCAGTTCCGGGTGCACGTTAGCGCGCCCCGATGGCCGGAAGGGCAACCAACAGCCCGAAGGGGCAGTGTGGTTGCCCTTCCGGCCATCGGGGCGCGTGGAAGGAGGGGGCCGACGTCGCGGAGGGGGATGACGGAGGATCAGCAGGCGGCGAGGGAGTCGGCCTGTGGGCCGGCGGCGTTCGGGCGGACGGTGAAGGTGTCCATGCCCCACGCATGGTGGCGGCTGAACTCCCTGCGACGGGAGGTGAGATGGGGCGTCAGCCGGTCCAGCCGGCCACGCAGCGCGGGCAGGCTCATCGGGCGGGTGGCCGAACCCAGCAGGCAGCGGAGGTCGTGGCAGCAGACCGGCCGGGTCGTCCGGCACAGCAGTTCCAGCAGCACGTCCTGCGACCGGAAGAACAGTCTGCCGGATGCACCGTCACAGGCACACGTTCCCGCGCAGGGGCAGTCCGGACGGCTTCGGTTCTCCGACGTCCGGACCGGGTACGGGCCGGGGCCCTGGAAGGCCGCAGCGCAACGGGCATCGGCGAGCAGCCGGGCGGCGAGTACCCGCGGCGGCTCGTCGCGGCGGACCACGTTCTGCGCGCCGGCCTCCAGCAGCGGTACGACGTCCGTGTCGGCGGGCACCGTCACGGTGACCGGGGCCAGCAGGCGGGCCGCCCGGACGAACTGTGCCAGGGCGCCGTCCGGTTGGGGGGCCAGTCCTGGCAGATCGAGGACGGCCAGGGCACCGGGGTTGTGCAGCAGGTACTGGTAGCCATGGGAGTCGCCCCACGGGCGGCACGCGAGTACCGGCAGGCCGGCGGCGCGCAGCGACGAGGTCCAGGCGGCGGATCGTTCGGGCTCAAGCGAGATCACGAGGGCGGCAGGTGCCGAGACGGGCCAGAGGCGTCCCTGCCCTGGGTGGGCTGCCGCGGCGGTTCGGGTGGGCGTTTCCATGGCGGCTCCTCCGGAGACCGGCGTCGACAGGCTGGGGGTCCCGAGTACGGGGGGGGGGGGCACCCGCGCGGCCTTCGGGCCGGGGCACGGGCGGTGACGTACTCCTGCTGCTTCGGCAGGAGGCGGGCGCAGCCGACCGAGGTCAGGCCGACGGGGAGAGCTGTCGGGTCCGCGGCGGTGGCGTGCGACGGGTGCCTCGTTCCAGGCAAGCCGCACCGACGTGCTCGGCGACAGGGCGCGGGCGCCTCGCTGCACCTTCGTACACCGCTCCCGTCCCGTCGCTTTCCGGTCACCGCCCCTTCCGCCCGCAGTGGTGGTTCGTTGAGGCAACGTAAGCTCCACCGCTACTGTCGCCTTCGAATGTGAGGTCGAGGCCAGCAGAAGTGAGCGACAGTCAAGGCTTGGGGCAGGGCGCAGCGTGCAGCTCTCCGACGCCGGAACGGTGGCGGATCGGGCACCGGTAGCGGCTCATTGGTGCAGTGCTCGTCGGTCGGGGTAGTCGAAGGCGATCGGGGCACGCTCAGATAGGGAACGCCGCGCGGGAGGACTGGTCTCCACCGTCGGCACCAGGCCTCCCAGGACCCGTGACGTTGCTCCACTTCCCGGGGAAGGCCACCTCGAACCGCCTGTCCCTTCCGCCCGGCCGCTCGGCTGCCGGGACGGAGCAGGGCCGGGTACGACGACCGGTGGAGAACATGAATTCTGGTGCAGCCAGAGACCCGCGGCGCCGCCTGCGCTTCGCCGTGCGCGCCGTGGCCCTCGTCGCCACCACGACCGCCCTGCTCCTTCTCGGTTCCGCCGCGCTCTCACCGGTCCGCCGGGACGCGGCTGCTGCCACCGCGGCGGCCCGCTCCGCGAGTTGGATCCAGCCGACGGTCCAGTTCCTCGCGGCCCTGGCCGACCAGCAGTCCGCGGCCGTGCGCGGCGACCGCCCGAACTGGGTCGACGTGAACGCGGCACTCGCCCGGATCGTGGCCGTCGACGACGGCGGTGACCCCGTGCTGACCAGCCGCCGCCAGGGCCTGGAACAGCACCTCGAAGGCCTACGCAACACCCCCGGCCGCGCCGACACCGCCTACTCCTCCTTCTCCGCGGTCATCGACCTGACGCTGGACCTGCTGCGCCGGGCCGCGGAAGCGGCGGAGACGGTGCCCACCGACCTCACCGGCCCGCGCCACCTGGCGGGCGCCGCCGCGCTGCACCTGCCCGAACTCATCGCCGAAGCAGGACGGCTGGAGGACCTGTCCCGGCTGGCAGTAGCAGCCGGCCCGGCAGCGGCCGCCCCCATGCGGGCCAAGGCCCAGGTGGCCCGCCACCAGCTCGCCGCCGCCGGCAGCGCGCTGGAGACCGATCTGGAGCTCGGCCTCGACGGCGGAGAGGGCAGCGAGGTCGTGCTAAATCTGGTCGGGGGGGTGGACCGGCTGCACGATTTGGTCGGAGCGTTGGCCCCGTCGGCCACCCTCACCAACGACGACTCCTCCGCCGCGGACCCGGGGACGCTGGCCTCCGACCGGGCGGACCTCGCCGAGGCCGCCGCCCGTCTGACTGCTGGTCTCAGCACCTCCGTCCGCGCCCAGTTCGCCGACCGGCGGCACGCCGCCGACCGCGCCGCGCTCACCATCATGTCAGCACTGGCCGGAGCCGTGTTGTGCCTGCTCGTTCTCATCGGCACCAGTCGCACAATCGTCGAACGCGGGTTCAAGGTGCGCCTGTCCGGAGCCCAGGCGTTCCCCCTGCTCGGCCGGACGGCGGACCGACGCCGCCGGAGAGACGGCCGGGAGGGGCCGGCCGACGGAGTCGACGGGAAGGGCCCCCACTCCGGGACGATTGAACCGGGACGTTCCCCGCGATCGCTGACGAAGATCCTTTCAGACTACGACGGCAGCACAACTGGCGGGGCTCCGTCGCCGGACTGGTTGGACAACGGCCGCCACCGCGCCGCACCTTTCGAGGAGACCGCCGGTGTCCGACCCTAGCTCTCCCGCCCGCGACCCGCTCAGTCCGGGTCGGTCTGCCCGCCGCTTGCTCGTCCGCCACCGGATCGTGCTACTGGTAGTGCTGCCCCTGACTATGGTGCTGTTGCTGACCGCAGCCTTCGTGGCCAACCGCCTGGACAGCGCCCGCGAGGCCGGCCGGGGGGCGGAGGCCGCCGCGACCGTCCGGGCCGTCGGCCGCCTGGTGGGCGCGCTGTCCGAGGAGCGTTCCGCCGCCGTCCAGCACCTGCTGACGCCCGGTGACGACTCGTCGGAGCTCGCCGCCCGGGCGGAGGATGTCCGGGCGGCGGCGGCAGGCCTGCGCGACGCCGCAGACCCGCGCTTGCGCGCCGCCGTCACCGCGTTGGACCGGCTCATCGGGACCAGGGCCCTGCTGTGGCCAGGGAAGGCCACACCGGCGGAGGTCGACGCCGCCTGGGACGGCGCGGTGGACGGCCTGGTTGACGCGCTCGGACTGACAACAGGCCCGGCCCCCGACCCCTCCGCCGCCGCCCGCCACCAGGGGCTGGACGCCCTGATCCGGGCCAATGAACAGGCCGATCGGGCCGGCCTGGAAGCACTCGTCCTGCTGATCGCCCCCGACCTGGAACAGGGCGAGCGGATCCGCGTCCGTACCGCCCTGGCCACCGCGCAGAGCCTCCAGACACAGCAGGCGGCCAGGTTCCGGCAGTTGGCGTCCTCGTCCGACCGCCTGCTGTTCGACCTGGTCGTGCACGGCGACGCGGCGGACCAGGTGGCGGCACTGGTGTCCGCCGCCGGGACCGGAGATGCGGCCCAGGCCGGCTCCGATGCCTCGCGACGCGCCCTGTCCCGGAACCTCACCGCCGTCCGCACCCAGAGCCTGCTGCGCCGACTTGTGCAGGATCGGATCGCCCGTGACACCCTCGACGCCTCGCAGGCCGTCTCGGCTGCGGCGCGGAGTGACGCAGTGCTGCTGACCGGCCTGTCGTTGTTGCTGACGGCCGCCGTCGTGGTTCTGTCCGTGCTGCTGGGACGGTCCATCGCGGGGCCGCTCCGCAGACTCACCGAGGCTGCCAGCGAAGTGGCCGCCCTGGCCAACTCGGAGCTGGAGCGCGTCGCGGACGAGGTGGACGGTGGCGGTGCCGAGCCGGAGCCGCCCCGGCTGCGCAGACTGGACATCCGGTCTGCCGACGAGATCGGTGCGCTGGCGCGCGCCGTCGACCAGGTCCAGGCCACTGCCGTCGCACTGGTGCAGCGGCAACTGCAGGGCCGACGCAACATCGCCGGCATGTTCCGGAGCGTCGGCCTGCGCACCCAGAACCTGGTGGGCCGTCAGTTCGAGGTCATTGACCGGCTGGAGAGCGAAGAACAGGACCCCGTGGTGCTGGAGCGCCTGTACCGGCTGGACCATCTCACCGCCAGGCTCCGCCGACATGCCGACGCCCTGATGGTGCTCTCGGACCAGGACGAACCGGCTGTGGATGCGGGTCCTCAGTCCCTGGCGGACCTGCTGCGGACGGCGCTCGGCGGTGTCGAGGACTACCGGCGGGTCGACCTGACGGCCGTGCCCCGCGCGGAGGTGCCGCCTGCCCTCGCCGACGACCTGCTGCTGATGGTCACCGAACTGCTCGACAACGCCATCGCGTTCTCGCCTCCGCATACCCGTGTCCGGCTTGCAGCCGAGTCGTGGGGCGCGGGCGGAGTCCTGATCAGCATAGTCGACCACGGACTCGGCATGGCCGATGCGGCCCGCGACCGCGAGAACGAACGACTGGTCCACCGTGAGCGCCTCGACCTGGTCCCCACCAATGTCCTCGGCCTTTTCGTGGTGGGTCGGCTCAGCCGTCGCCACGGCCTGAACACCGTGCTCCGTCCCACACCTGGCGGTGGCACCACTGCCGAGGTCCTGCTGCCCATGCTTCCGTCGGCTGCCGGCCATCACGCCCCTGCCGGGCCGAGCCCGAGCCGGCCGCAGGCTGTACCGGGGGTTCCCGCACGGCCGATGGAGTCGGCCGGTATCGCGGGTACGGCACCGGTCCTGCCACGGCCCGCGCTGCCGGAGAACGGGCTGACCCCCGGATTCGGCTGGTTCGCGCAGGGACCGCCGCGCGCTGCCGGTGCGAAGTCCGCGCGGTCGGGCCCCGCACTGAGGCCTCCTGACCCGGACGGCTGGGACGCAAACCCCGCCGGGCCGGCCGGACCCGCCGCAGGTCAGCCCGGCGATCCCGGGGCGCCGGGCCTTGCGCGCCGTGTGCCGGGGGCGAGCTTGCGCGCCGAGGCACGGTCCACGGGCGCCCAGCACCCTTGGTCTGGCAGTTCCTGGAAGGCCACCGATCCCGGGGCCGTCCAGGCGGACCTGGAGGCGTTCGAGACCGGCGTGGCCCGCGCTGCCGCAGCACCTGATGCCCCCGGTCAGGGCAACCGGACGGCACTGGCCGTCCGGGAACACTACGAGGAGGGACACCGTCCGTGAATGCTCCCGCCACCGCCCTCAGCGTTGAGGCGCAGAACTTCAATTGGCTGCTCGACCACTTCGCCGCCGAAACAGCCGGTGTACGACAAGCAGTCGCCGTCTCCTCCGACGGACTGCTCGTCGCAGCCTCCGACGGACACACTGGCCGCGGGCGTCCCCGGACCGCGGTAGACCCCGGTGCGGCCGACCGGCTTGCGGCGGTCCTCTCGGGGCTGATCGCGCTGGCCGGCGGGGCCTCGGCGGACCACGGGTTGGGCCCGTTGGAGAAAGTTGTGGTCGACCTCGCCGACGGCTACCTCGTGCTGATGTCCGTCAGCGCCGGTTGCACCCTCGGCGTTGTCGCGGCGAAACCCGCCGCCCTGGGCACGGTTGCCTACGAGATGGCCCTCTTCGTCAACCGGACCGGGTCCGTGCTCACGCCCACGCTCATCGACGAGTTGAAGAGCGCGGTCCACAGGTGACATTGCCGCCGTCGCCCGTCTCCGGTCCCGTCGGCGGGCAGACTTCACGACTACGCCCGTTCCTCCTCACGGGGGGACGGGCGTACGGCGCGGACGCGGCGATCGCCCTGGAGACCCAGGTGGTGTCCAGGCAGGCCGGATTCGACGCGCTCGGCGAGCTCGCCTTCGAGAGCGCCGACATCGTTCGCCTCTGCGCGGTGCCGCTGTCCGTGGCCGAGATCTCCGCGCGAATGCGCCTGCACCTGGGCGTCGTCCGGGTGCTGGTCGGTGACCTCGCGGGGGCTGGCCTGCTCGACATCCACGTTCCCGACACCGACGCGGCCCGCAACGTCAACACGATCCTGAGGGTGCTCCATGGGCTTCGTGCCATCTCCTGAAGCGGCGGGATCCGCCACTGGCCCGTCGGCCGCCGCCCGGCGGCCTCCGACCCCGGTCAAGGTGGTCATCGCGGGGGGCTTCGGCGTGGGCAAGACCACCGCCGTACGCTCCATTTCCGACATCGCCCCGCTGACCACGGAGGCGCTGATGACCGAGGCCGCGGCCGGCATCGACGACGGCAGGCTGGTACCGGTGAAGTCCACCACCACCGTCGCGATGGACTTCGGCCGCATCCGGATCGACGACGACCTCGTGCTCTACCTCTTCGGCACGCCGGGCCAGGACCGGTTCGGCTTCATGTGGGCCGACCTTGCCGAGGGTGCGTTCGGCGCGCTGGTCATCGTCGACAGCCGCCGCCTGGAAGACAGCTTTGCCGTCGTAGACCGGATCGAGCAGCTCGGACTGCCGTACGTGGTCGCCGTCAACGCATTCGACGGCAGTACGGCGCACGACCTGGGGACCGTCCGGTGGGCCCTGGCCCTGGACCCGGAACAGCCGGTGGTTGCCTTCGACGCCCGCGACCGGCGGACCGTGCGCGACGCCCTGGTGGTGCTGCTGCACCGGGTGTTGGCCTATGTCCAGACGTCGTCGCCGGTCGGCTGATCCGGCCCAGGCGATGTCAGTCGACGAGAGAACGACGCGCGGGGACTGCTGCGGTGGGCAGCCACTCCGATGGCGTGCGAGCGGCGCCACTCGGTCGGGGTGGTTCCGTGTGCGTTCTTGAACCGCCGGGAGAAGTGCGCCTGGGAGGTGAACCCCCATGCCCTGGCCACGGCACCGACCGTGGCCGTCGAAGCGGGGTCGGCCAGTTCGCGGGCCGCCCCCTCCAGGCGTTGCTCGATGATGTAGCCCTCCAGGCTCGTCCCGGCCAGCTCCAGTTCCTTGTACAACGTGCGGACCGAGACATCGTGGGCCGCCGCAATGGACTCTGCCGACAGGCCGGGCCGCATCGGGGCGGCACGGACGTAGGCGAGGATCCGGGTGGTCAGCGTCTCGCGCAGCGCGTCCGACTTCTCCGGGTGCGCGCCGATTGCGGACAGCAACATGGCGCGCACTAGGTCGGCCCCAGCCGAGGCAATTAGCTCCCGGCCGGGATCCAGCGACAACTGATCGCCATGTACGTAGAGTTGAGTGAGGAAGGACCGCACGAGCGGGTACACCGGCGTTGACAGCGCATACGGCAGGGCGAGCCGGACGGCGTCCACGCTCACGCCCAGCGTCTGCAGGTCGAGCATGAATGCGTGAGTGGCGGAGCCGGCACCGACGGTGTAGTCGTAGGGTGCGGTGAGGTCGTTGATCATCATCTCACCCTCGGCGAGTTCGATCTGGCGACCGTGCTGCTCGAACTGGGCCGTCCCCCGCAGTTGCAGGCCTAGGGCGAGGACCTCGGGTGCCCCGGCACCTAGGTGCCGGGGAGTGCGGGTCAGGACGTAGCCCGTGGACGCGGCGGAGTGGACTATGCCGGTGCCGAGCTGCCAGAACGTCGTCTTCACCCGCATCGCCGACGGCGTTCCCATCCCGACAACGCGGCACGGGTCACAGGCCTCCCGCATGAAAGCGTGGAACGCGTCCCCCCGCTCGTCCCGGGGGAGTTGGGCGGAGTCGTAACGCAGCACGAGCATCCCTCTTTGTCCGGTGCGCGAGGTGCGGGAGATCCACTCAGGCTGTGCGGTGGAGCCGACGTCATCTTGCTCTGCCACGCAATCGCTGGCAAGTACCGGGAGATTGCACGATTGTGACGGGGAACTATCGTTCGGGAGGACTGTCGCCGCTGATCAGCGGACATTCTCGTCCAGGCCCGCGGCGACCAGCGCGTCGCGGAGCGCGG
Source organism: Streptomyces sp. TLI_171 (assembly GCF_003610255.1). Taxonomy (GTDB): domain Bacteria; phylum Actinomycetota; class Actinomycetes; order Streptomycetales; family Streptomycetaceae; genus Kitasatospora. The sequence continues at coordinate 6,011,222 of NZ_RAPS01000001.1, forward strand.
AGCGGGACGTGATCCGGAGCTTGGGAAACAGGTTGTACAGGTGCGTGCTTACCGTCCGGTGGGAGACGAAGAGGCGTTCGGCGATCTGACGGTTCGACAGGCCGGTGGCCGCCAGGCGGGCGATCTGCAGCTCCTGCGCGGTGAGTTCGGTGCGGTCCTGCCGGGCAGCTCCCGTGACATGGGTCGAGCCGGCCGTCCCTCGCCGGGCCGACCGGGCGGCCTCGGCCCAGGAGACGGCACCCAGCCGGCGGAAGGCCGAGATGGCGGTCGCGAGTTCGTCGGCTGCCTCCGGACAGCGATCGCCGTCGAGCAGCGCGCGGCCCCGGGCGAGGCGGAGGCGTGCATGCTCGAACGGGGCCTCGGCCGCAGCGAGAGCGGCCAGCGCGTCCGTCGTGGCGGAGGCGTCGGCCGTGGGCCCGGCGAGCAGGATCCGCGCCGCAGCCAGAAGAGCGGCGGCGCGCGGTGAGCGCGGTCGTCCCACCGATGCGGCGACGGCCTCGGCGCGCGGTCGGTCGCCACCGCGCAGCGCCGCCTCCACCCGGTCCAGGACCAGTAGCGAGAGCCCGGGCACGGCCGGATTCAGCGGCATCAGCGCCTCCGCGGCGGCGGCACCGGCTGCGTCGTCCAGAGCGAGCGCGGCCATCAGCCGGACGTGGGCGACGGCGGTGCGTCCGACCGTCCCGGCCTCGTCGGGGAGGGCTGCGGCGCGGGCGCCGTCGCCGCGTGCCGCAGCGGCCAGCGCTCCCGCTGCGCCCAACAGGGCGGCGGACGAGGCAAGCCGGCATTCGAGGGCGACCGCCCGGCCCTCTGCGGCCAGGGTCTCCGCCTCGGACCAGTGGCCCCGGGCGTAGGCGTCCCTGGCCAGCAGCAGTAGGGCGGACACCCGCACTGCCGCCCAGCTGGCGACGGCAGCATCGTCGGCGGCCTGCTGGGTGGCGGCCCGCAGCGTCCCCAGGACACCGTCCGTAGGGAGCCGCAGCCGGGCCTCCGCCAGGGCCGTTACGGACGACGGGTAGCCTGTGGGACCGCCGGGGCACCGCCGTCCGGTCCGCACGGTACCGGGCGGACCGTCGCCCGATGCCGCGCCCCTGTCCGGGCAGGGAGCCGTGGCTGGGAAGGACAGCACGCCCGCCTCGCAGACCGCGGTGAGCGCGCCTTCCAGTACCATCATCCGGTCCCTGGACGACGCTCGCAGTGCGGGTGAGGCGAGGGCAGCGGCGAGGACCGAGGCGGCGGATTCGGCGTCGCCGTCGCGTTCGACGAGCACCAGGGCTTCGGCCTCGGCCACGGCGTCGGCCCAGGCTGCGTCCGCCGGATTCCTGCCGGACAGGTCGACCGCCGAGCGTGCCTGCGAGAGCAGGCCGGCGGCGGTGTCGACCCACCCCGCCCACGCGGCCACCCTGGTGGCCAGGACCAGCCTCCGGTGCCGGTCTGCCAGGTCGGGACTGAGATCGGAGGCCCGGCGCAAGGTCTCCAGGGCCCCGCGGGCTGTCATCCTGGCCGACGCCGCCTCCATGGCAGCCGCGGCCTCCTCGTCCACACCGAGCGCGGCGGCACCCAGGTGGGCGGCCCGGCCGTCGGGCGTCTGCTCCGGGGAGAGAGCCAGCAGCCTGTGTGCTGCGCGCAGTTGCTCGGGAGCTGCACCGCGTACGGCGGCGGCGCGGAGCAGCGGGTCGGTGAGCACGAGCCTGTTGCCGTCCACCACCGCCAGGTCGGCCCGTTCCAGCGCGGCCAGTGCGCTTGCCGCGTCCGGGACGACCGACCACAGCACCCGCAGCTCCGCGGATCGCTCCAGAGCCGCGAGCAGCAGGAACTCGGATGCTGCGGGAGGTAGTTGGGCGATGCGCGCGAGCAGAGGGGCTACGGTCCGGCTGCTCACCGGCAGCGGGTCCGGCAGCGGTGATGTCCCGGCCCGTTGGGCGGCGGTCAACCGCTCGGGCATATCGAGCAGGGCCCGGGGGTTGCCCTGCGCGCTGCGAAGTACAGCCGCCCGGACGCCGGGATCCAGGCCGGGACGGCGCAGGTCCAGCAACCGTCCGGCCTCGGCCCGGCCCAGGGGCGGCAAAAGTAGCTCCGGCAGGTGCTCGGCCGCCAGCGCACCCGGCTGGTCCGCCCGCACTGAGGCGAGCAGCGCCACCGGCTCGGTGCGCAACCGCCGGGCGATGAAGCCCAGAACCCGGGCGCTCGGCGCATCCGTCCACTGCGCGTCGTCCACGGACAGCAGCAACGGGCGTTCCTGCGCTGCCTCGTGCAGCAGTGCCAGCACCGACACCGCCACCGTGACCGTCCACAGGTCCTGCTGTTCCCCGGCCCCCCCGGAGCGGGGCTCCGGAACCCGATGGAGCAGCAGCTCCGAACCTCCGGGAGCGGTGCCGCCAGCCAAGTCGCGGAGCAGCTCGTCGCTGCCAGCCGCGCTGCCGGCACCAGCCGCCGCGGGCGGCAGGACGCCCGGCGTCAGTAGTCCCTCCAGCAGGGACCGTTGCGGGCGTCGCAGTCGTCCGAGCTGTTCCCTGAGGGCGTACAGGAGTTGGTGCAGCACCGAATATGGGAAGGACTGCTCGGCCTCGACCGCGACGGCTCCGACCACTCGTCCGCCACGTCTGCGGTGTTCCCGGGCAGTCCACGCCTGGAGCAGCGAGCGGCCCGCCCCCGGGCTGCCGGTCAGCAGGACGGCGCCGCCGGACCGCTGCTCGTTGGTCGTCGCCAACAGGGCAGTCAGGGCGGTGGTCTGGGCGTGCCGTCCAATCACGTCGCTCAGATCACCGGAGTCGTCCGGGCCGAGGAGCGCTTTCTTGGTCTCCGCGAGCTGTCGTTCCTGCCGTCCGTCCGCCTGGGCGCCCGCTCCGGAGCCGAACCGGTCTCGGGGCGCCGGATACGGACGGTTGGGACGCAACAGGGTTCGCCGCCTCTCTGGTGCTGACGGGCGCGGCATCCGCAGGGGTGCCGCAGGGGATGGCCCGGACGGGAGGGACGCACGGTTGTCCCCGAGGAGGGTCGCGTTCCGAGGCAGGTCCATCCCAGCACAGCGCAGGTTGAGGAAGTGCGGGTGGCCAGTGATCGGCCCTCTTCGGACACCAGGCTGTGCCCTCTGGGGCGCGTCCGGCCCGCATCCGCCCGGCCGGTCTGGCTGACGGTGTGTAAAAAAGGCGGTCAGGAACCAGAGTTGATGTCGGCGTTGACCATGGCGCCGTCCTGGAGGCCCCAGTGGTCCAGCAACGTCATGTAGACGCCGCCGTCGATGACCTCGTCCACGGCCTGGTAGAGCGCGGCCGAGAGGTCCTTGTCGGCAGCCCGGACCGCCATGCCGTACGGCTCGGGGCGAAGGTTGGCGACCGCAGTCCGTACTGCCTTGCCGCCGCGGAAGGTCGCCGCGAGGTGGACCGCCACGGGGTAGTCGGAGACGGTGGCGTCGGTCCGGCCGTCAGCGATCTCCTTCATCGAGTCCTCCTCGCTGGCTACGGTCCGGATGGTCGGCTCGGGGCGATGGGCGGTTCGGCAGTTGTCGGCGGTGCGATGGGCGAAGTCCTCGTGGATGGTCCCCTGTCGCACCACTATCCGCAGGCCGCACAAGTCGGCGGCCTCGTGCACCTCGTGCGGATTGTCCGCCGCGACCACGATGCCGGTGCCGGCCTGGAAGTAGTCGACGAAGTCCACCGGTCCACGGATGGCCCCGCCCGGCTTGTCCCGGCCGAGGCGGCGAGCCCGGGTGTCTGTCATGCCCGACAGGACCAGGTCCACTTTGTTTGTGGTGAGCGAGTCCAACAGGTCGGAGAACGGTATGTCGACCAACGTTAGCTTCACCCCCAGCCGACGGGACAGCTCCGCCGCCAGCTCGACCTCCATGCCTTGGGCCGTGCCTGCCGCGTCGCGCGACTCCAGCGGCGGCACCCGCAGGTCCATTCCCACCCGCAGCGTGCCCCGGTCCCGATGGCCGGCAGACAGCGCGCTGGCCGCGCCGCCGGGAGCCCCCGCACAGCCTGCGGCGGACACCGTCAGCAGCAGACTCGTCAGGACACCCAGCTGCCGGACGGCGCGGCTGCGGAGACTCGGGCGGCGGCCGACCCGATCGGACGGCGGAACGAAGGTGTCCCGACCAGCGTGCGGCGAGGCTGACATGTTGCTCCTTCAAAGCTCGGTGTACCGCCGGGCGAGCCGGCGGGCGGGTGGTCGCATGTGCGGGTGGGCCGGATGCGTCCGATCCACCTGGGGTCAGACGACGCCGAGCAACCCGGGCAGGCGGTGCCGGTACGGCGTGTCGGTCCCGTGGGACGGATCGGCGGGTGCAGCAGGGGCAGGCGTGGTGAGCAGGCTCGACAGCTTGGTGTGGACGACCCGGTCGGCAGCCGGATTCGGGCTGTCCGTGCCGCGCGGCACCTCGCGCATCAGGAGGGTTGATCTCCCGTTCGTGTCCGGGTGGGACCCGAGCACGGAGAACCGGCTGCCCGGGGCGAACACCACGAACGGCACACCGTCGGGGCCCGTAAGCAGGGCAGCGTCCCGTCCGCCGGACGAGTGAGCCAACACCCCCGGAACGGTGTGGGTTCCGCGGCCCTTCCGGGCCGTCCACAGGGCCCAGTCGGCCACGGTGGGTTGTTCGGCGTACCACCAGACCTGGTGCGGGTTCAGACGGTTTGGCAGGTGGACCGGACCCTGGTAAGCCGGGAGCAGGGCCAGCGCCTCGACCGCGCAGCGGGCCAGTGCCAGCATGACTGCGGGGCCGCCACGGAAGAGCGCGGCCTCGGCGTCGGCGGCGGACCCGGGCCGGTGCAGGAAAAGCCACAGGGCCGCCAGGTCGGTGACCGCCTCGGACGGTGCCCGGCCGCGGATCAGCCCCGGACGGTCGACCAGCAGCAGGGCGACCCGGTCGGCCGCCGCGGTGAAGCCTTCGGCGTCCCGGCTGCGGAGGGCATCGCGTGCTGCGGCCAGCGCTTCTGGGGCCTGTGCCCCGGGCGTGGGAAGCACCACGGGCACCGGCTGCGGCTCGACCTCGGGGGCGGGACGGGGCGAGCGGTCGGCGGGGCTGCCCGAGTCCAGCGGGCCGGCATAGGCGGCGACGGAGTGTCGGGGGGTGCTGCCGACCGAGGGCACGGCCCTGGACGGCGCGGGCCGCTCCGCGAGCGGCGCGTCGTGCCGGTGGGCGGTCGCCAAATCGCCTGCGACCACCAACTCCATTCCCTCGACCGGTGGATCGCTCTCCGGCGGAGCCAGGGCGACGACGGGGGGCCGGCGGTCTTCCGGACGGGGGACGTTCCGGGGCACTGCAGGGCCGACGGCGGTGTCCGGTGGTGGGACGGGGACTGAAACGGTGTCGGCCGAGGACGGCGGAGCGACGGTGGGAGGTGCCGCTTCCGTCCGGCCTACCGTCCCCCTGGACACGTCGAGGGCGTGCGGTCGCAGGGCGCGCTCCGACCGGGGGTCCAGGCGGCGCAGCGCCTCGCCGGCCAGGTACTCGAGCCGTGCCGCGTAGAAGTGGTCGGCCTCCCAGAGCACCAACTCGCCCCACGGGTCCGGGGGCAGGCTTCGGAACCGGGCGGCGGTGGTCGGCTCGGGAATGCCGGGGGCCCGTAGCCACAGGCCGGCCCGGACGACCTCGACGACGGCGTCGGTCGAGAAGCGGTACACGGCCGTGCCCTCGGCCTGCAGTTCTTGTACGGGCCAGGCATGCCGGATCACCAACGGGCCAGGCCCGGCCGGGTGGCCCGGCGGGAGGTGCGCCGCCTCCAGCGCGCCGAGCGGACGCCCGACCGCCCCGCCGGGTAGCAGGGCGAACGTCTGCAGGACCGTCCGGCCCGGACCGCTGGTGGGGACGGCGGGAAGTCCGCAGAAGCTGTGCACCGGAATTCCCAGCAACTCGGCTACCTGGTCAGGGAGTTCGGTGCGGTTGAGAGCGGGTGGGGTCGATGCGGGGCTCGGGCCGGCCGCGGCTTCCGGGCCGACGGGCAGCGCCACCAGGCGGACTGCGCCGACCAGGCGCCGCGGCAGATTGCCGAGCACCGCCGCCACGTCCGCCGCGGTGACGTGACCCCCGGGGCCACCGACGACGAGCGCGCAGTGCGGCCCGGGACCGAGTAGCTGTGACTCCAGCCACAGTCGGTGGTCCGCCGCCGACGCCTCGTCCCCGGGCGTGCTGGGATCCGGGCGTAGCCACATGCCGGCGGCCAGCGGTTCGAGTACTGTGCCGGGCGTCGGGCGGAGCGGCTGCTCGGGGACGTCCACCTCCCACGGCGGTGCGGGGAAACGGCGCGAGTGCAGGACTGGCCGCATTCCCGGAGCGCACAGCAGCCATCCGCGGCCGCTGGCGGCGGGTACATGCAGCACGCCGCCGGCGGCCGGCATCGGCTGCCCCTCCGCGACGAGCACCCCGGTGCCGAGCAGCCGGGCCAGCAGCGCGCCCGCGGCGGCGGGGCCGCCCCTCGGAGCACGGCCGAAGACGATCCGCAGGGGAGTGTTCCGGGGCAAGACCCGGGCCAGTTCGCGCAGCGCGGCCTCACCCGCGCCGCCCGGCAGATCGACCACCACCAGCGTGTGTTCGGCGTCCGTGGCCAATCCCGCCGCGAACACCCACGCCCGTTGGTCGTAGCCGCCGTGCGGGTGCGCGAGCCACGCACGTCCGGCCCGGACCAGCACCATCTTGTGGTAGGGGGGCCCGGACGCCGGCGCGGGAGGAGCGGGGGCAGAACCGGCGGGGGAGCCGTCGGGTGTCAATGCGCGGTGCCCGTCTGCCAGATGACGCTTCCACCGTAGGTGATCACCACGTTGCCGTCGGCGCGGAACACCAGCACCGCCCCGGCGTGGCCAGCGGTGTTGGAGCTCAGCACGGTTGCGTTGGCGGAGTTGTAGAGCACGAAGTTGCCGTCTGCCTGGAAGACGAGCTTGAGGTTGCTGCCCGAACTGTTGGTCTGCCAGCGCACGACGCCGTTCTCGTCCAGCACCTGGACGTTTCCGCCGGTGGTCAGCAGCACCCTGGTGCGGTCCGAGGAGATGCTCTCGCCGGCGTTCACCACCAGAGTGTTGACGAAGGTCTTGTCGTGGTACGTCGGGCTGGCTTGGGGCGCCGGCGCGGCGGCAGCCTTCGTGGCACCGGGACTCGGCGCAGCGGCGGCGGTGGGGGCCTTTGCACCGGTGGACCCCAGGGTGCTTGCAGCGGTGGTCCGTCCGGTGCTGCCGGACGACGCAGCCACGCTCGGCGACGGTGTCGCGGCGACCAACGGCACCGCCCTGGAGGCCGTCGGCGCAGGGCCGGGAGCGATCGGTGGGGCGTCCTCTGTGGGCGCGTCGTCGATCGCCGGTGCTGCCGCAGCCGGAGCGGTCGCGCCCGCTGCCGCCGTCGTGGAAGGACCGTCGCCGTTGCCGCCCTGGACGAGCACGGCCGCGGTCAGCAGACCGAGCGTAATGGCGATTCCGCCCGCCGCCACGGCGAACCGGTGCCGGGACGGTCCCCCGTCACCGGCCTGCGGATCGGCCTCGGGATCGTCCGGGTCGTCGCTGTCGAACAGGGATACCCGGCGGGGGACCGGCTCGGCCTCACCCGCGAGATCCGTCGCATCCAGGGCGTCCTGCGCTTCCGCCGAAGCGGAACCGCTGACGGTACCGGAGGCATCCGCGCCGGGCTCGATGCCCCGGCCAGGCTCCACCGCCGGACCGGGGGCAGCGACGGCGGGTCCGGACGCGGGGGCGGGCGAGCGGTTCTCGAAGACCGAGTGCCAGGGGACCGGCCGGTCCCACACGGCCCCACCGCCCGCCTCGGGGCGGGCGGACGCCGCAGCGGGCGCGGTTCCTGCCGGGTGGTCAGTGCGGTCGGTACTCATCCGGTGCTGCTCCTTGTCGGCGGGCCTGCGGATGCCGGTCAGATCAGGCACAGGCACAGCCGCCAGACCCCCTGACGTCGGCCCCGGCGCTATGCTAGGCAGTGGTCCGGCAGCCCCCACCTCCGCCGGCACCTCGTCCGGTGGGCACTGCCCGAATGGACAGGCATCCGTGCCTGAAAGGGCGCATCCGGCGTGCTGTCCAAGTGCTGCGGTTACGTGGGACGGCTGTGCCGCCACGCCTGCCGATACGGCGTCCGAACTCGCGTCCCGACCGGACGGGAACCCTGCGGAGGCCGTTGATGCAGAGCGTGGGTCAGTACCGGGGCGGACGCGACAACCACGGGTTAGCGTCACCGTGGTTCCCCGACCCGTCGACGTTTCTCCCCCGAGCGTCGGGTCGGGGCGCCTGGAACCACCCGGTACGCGAGGACCGGGTTCGAGCCCTGCCCCGTGGAGGCCGCGCGTGCCGCAGATCACCTGGGGGCGCCGCGCCCCACTGTCCGTGGAGTCGGTCGGCCACGCCCTCCTGGTCCGCCTGCCTGGCCAGCAGGCCAGGCAGGCCCGGGCGTTCGCGGCGGGCCTGCTAGCCGACCCCGAGCACCGCATCGTCGTGCTGGACCTGCCCGCGGGCTCGGGCCCCTCCGATTGCCGTGCCGCCGCACACCTGCTAGCCCGGGTGCCCGGCCCGATGCGGCTGGTGTTCGGCCGTCCGCCCGCAGGCGACACCCTCTCCATCGGCACGTGGTTCTCCCGGCGGCTGGCTCGAACGGTGGTGCTCGCCGACGGACCGCTGGAAGCCGGCCGTGGCGGCAGCCTCTTCGTCCGCCCCGGTACCGGCGCGGGCTGGGTGCGGTTCACTCCCGACACCGATCCCGAGCACATCGCGCTGCGCCACCCCCGGCCCGGCTGGGAACCGCTGCTCCACGAACGCACCTGGCGGGTCGGTCGGTCCACCACGGTGGAGCCGCTTCCGGCTGGCGTGTGGCTGCACGGCCCGGGTGACGAGGATAGCTACGCCGCCCACCGGAGCCGGCTGGTCGCCGACCTTCAGCTCCATCCCGACCTGCTACCCGTCGTCGTCGGAGCTCCCGGCACGGCGCCGCCGCCGCTGGACGAGGTCGCCAGATACGTCGACAGCCTGCGGGCCGCGGTCCGCCCCGCGCTCCGCTTCTTCGGCTTCGGCCCGGCCGGGCGGGTCTCCGAGCCGCTCGGGCAGGCGCTCGCAGACGTGCTCCAGCGACCCGTCGACTGCTTCGCCGGCTTGCCCACCGGGGACTGGCACCGGCGCGAGTGCCGGCTGATCGACGCCGACGGCGTTGCCACCTGGCAGAGCTACGCCCACGAACTGCGCTTTTTGCCCCGGGCGGCGGCTGGCGACCCGGCACCCGCGCCCGTCGTCCTCAGCCACCGCGCCCCGCTGCCCGGTCTGACCGAAGTCGGCCCGGGCGTCTACTCTCTGGCGCCGGATGCGGTGGTGGAGGTGGTGCAGAGCGGACTGTGGGTGCGGGGCTCGGAGGATCCCCCCGGTGCCGCCGCCGTCCGCCGCCTGCCGCCGGACCCCGAGCGGGCCTCGGTGCTGCACAGCCTCCTTCCCGGCCCCTGCGAGCGACGGTTCCGCGAGCTCGCTCACAAGGTCCTGCTGGGCCTCGACGACGAGACCCGTGCGCTGTCGCTGCTGGTCCCCGCGCCCGCCGACGCGGTTCCCGCCCGGTACGGGCTCGCGCTCGGCAGCACCTGGGCCTCGCAAGCCCTTCCGGTGGCCAGTACAGAAGCCGTCCGACCTGCCGGACGGACCGCGGGCGAAGCGATGGGCCGCGGCCCGGAGCCCGCTCCAGCCCCGCAGACCGGTGCCGCGGAGGCCCTTTGGGGCATCGACGGGACTCCCGCGCACGGAACCGCGGTCCTCGGCACACCCGTTGCCGAGCCCACGGTATACGCCGCGTCCGTCGAGTCTGAGGCATCGCTGCCAGCTTCCGCAGGGATTCCGGCGGCAGAGCTCGTGGGGGGCCCGGTCCCGGTCCTGCCCACGGCGCCCGCGGAACCCGCTTCGAGCGTCCTCGGCACGGAGAAGGCGGCTCCGGAGGCTGCCACTGCGCCGCCGGTCCCGCCGCCCTCGGCGGCGGCGGCACCCGACCTCGTCACATCCTCGCTGCTCCTCAGCGGGGACTATGCCCTTTTCGGCGTCGCTCCCGAACCCGAGGAGAACCCCCCGTACCCGTCCCCCCGGTGGAACCCGATGCGGCGGTGGAGACTGCCGAGATCCCGCCATCCCCGTCCGAACCGCCCGCGAGGGACCTCGCACCGGCCGGGCCTGGGCCGACCTCCGCCGAGGCGACACCCGGGTTGCTCGACGCGGCCGGACTGGCCGCGCAGCCGGTGCCGGCGGCCGAGGCTTCGGCGGCGGTCGTCGCCGGCGGCCCCGAACCGCACCGCGACGAATTGCGAACGGCCCTCGGCACGGCGTTCGACTCCGCCCACAGCACGGTCCGCGAGATCATGTCCGAGATCCCCGGTCTGCGTGGAATCGGTCCCGATGCCGACAGCATCGGCGGGGCCGACGTGGACCTTGCCGCAGCCCGCCTCTACCTGATCGGCTCGATGCAGGAGTTGGACGCCCTGCTGTGCGCGGGCGCACCCGGGACCCACGTGGGCCGGGGCCGGTGCGTAACGGCCGGCCTGCGGCGCCTGCCGTCCTACCGCGGCGCTGCGTGGGCCAGGGTCTCGATCGGCGGTTCCGGCGGCGCCTGGTTCGCCGGCCGCGACACCGTCGACGACTGGGGCTGGACCACCGCGTTCACCCGGGCCGACGGCTCCGCCGAGGGCGACACCGATCTGCTCATCTGGTCGGCGACGGCGCGTCGGACCGCCGTGCTGGACCGTGACTTTCCCACCCGCGTCGTCTTCCTGCCCGGTACCCGCTTCCAAGTCCTGGACGTCCGGGAGGACGGCCCGCGCCGTACGGTGCTGCTCAGGGAGGTCGCTGTTGCCGAGCCGGACGCGCCGGGAGTCGAACCCGGAGCCCTGTCGCCCCGCGCCGCTGTCGCCGTCGCCGGACTCGACCGCGCCGCCACGGCCTGGTCCGAGGCCCCCGGTCGCCCGCCGGGCCGTCCCGCCTCGGCGCTGCCCGTCCAGATGCGGGCCCCCGGCGTCCTCCCCGGCGTCATGGATGTCCCGGCGATCGGCACGTCTATCAGCGGGTAGCGCGAGCACAGTGCGCCGCAGGGCCCGCCGATCGGGCCCCTGCGGCGGCTGCGTCGTGACGTCGGATCCGATGCCGTTTGTGCGGTCAGCTCGGGGCTGCGGGGGCCGGCGGGGGTGGGACAAGCCGGGACATCGTCCGTCGCGACCCCACGACCAGGGGATTCACCGTCCTGCCCCGGCGCTGGACCGTCGAGAGAACGCTCGGCTGGCTCATGAACCACCGCCGCCTGGCCCGCGGCTACGAAGCACACGCACACCGCTCCGAAGCCATGATCTACGTCGCGATGATCAACCTCATGACCGCAGACTCACCGGCGAGAGCACACCAACATGGCGAGGTACATGAACCACCATCAGCCCGGCAATCCAGGACTAAGAGGAGCTAACACAAAGGCAGGTGCAGGGTCTCTGGTGGCCGCCTACGATCGCCGGGTGGATCGACGCGTTCCCTCTGGACTCAGCCCCGTGGACAACCACGCCCTGCGCTGCTTCGAGCGAGGCGACGACGAGCACGTTCGAAGCATCCGGCTCCACCCCGTGCATCCCGACCAGAACCTTGCCCTGTACATCGGCCGGATCGAGGCTGCCGGATGGCACCTTGAGGAACAGAGCTTCGACGTCGACGAGCACTACCGGCGCTGCCGGATGCGCTTCGTCCGCCCAGCTGACTGATCAAGGAACGGGTTTGGAACCCGCGGTTCTCAGCACACGGCGGTAGGTGATGACGCAGCAGGCCAGCTTGAGGAAGGCCTCGTGGATGTCCCACCGGATCCGTAACCGGCGGAAGCCGTGGATCCAGGCGTTCGTCCGCTCGACAACCCATCGGACGGCGCCGAGTCCGGAGCCGTGCGGGACGCCGCGACGGGCGATCACCGGTTTGATCCCGCGTTTCCACAGCAGCCTGCGGTACTTGTCGTAGTCGTAGCCTCGGTCGGCGTAGAGCTGATCGGGGCGGTTGCGTGGCCGGCCTCTCTTGCCTCGGATGCACGGGACGCCGTCTACCAGGGGTAGTAGTTGGGTGACGTCGTGGCGGTTGCCGCCTGCCAGGGCGATGGCCAGTGGGGTTCCGTGTCCGTCGGTGGTCACGTGGTGCTTCGAGCCGGGTCGGGCGCGGTCGACCCGGCTCGGTCCCGTTTTGGGCCGCCCCGATGGGCCTGGTGGTGAGAGCCGTCGATCACCGCCCGCGACCAGTCCAGGTCACCGGCCCGGTGCAGCTCGGTCAGGAGCACCTGGTGCAGCCGGTCCCAGACCCCGGCCGCGTTCCAGTCCCGCAGCCGGCGCCAGCACGTCATGCCCGAGCCGAAGCCGAGCTCCTGCGGCAGCCACTCCCACTGGATCCCCGTGTGCAGCACGAACAAGATCCCCTGCAGACACTTGCGATCGTCCAACGGCAACCGCCCAGGGAACCGCGGACGCCGTTCACGCACCGGAAGCAGCGGCTCGATCCGCTCCCGTAGGTCATCCGCCACCAACCACGGTGGCCCCATCCCCTTCCCCACGCAATGACCAACGACGGAGCAGTGCAGGGGACATGGCCGCTGAGCGTCTTTGTGTTAGCCTCGGGCTTTCACCGGCCGGGCTCTCCACGCCTTGATCACGGCGGTGGGGGATGCCCCTGACCAGCGAAGATCGGGGCTTGCCGAGGGTCCTGCTGGGTGTGCGGAAGGAAGCACTTCCCAGGTGAAGTGGCACATCGCCCGTCTACCTGGGAGGCTCTCCCAGCGTTGCTCCCGTGACCGGCTGTGCTCGCGGCGATGAGGTCGCCCGCACGGTAAAGAACGGGACCCGGGGTGCGGACAGGGTCGTTTGCCTCGTCACCTTCATGCGCTCGACGCGGCATAGCCAACCTCGTGGAGCCGCCGCCCGGGCAGGCTGTCCGACGGGTGGTCAGGAAAGCAGAAAGTGCCTCTGACCAGCAAGAATGAGGATTGTCGAGGTCCTTGTTCCTACCACTGTCGGAGGCACTTCCCAGGTGAGTCAGCGTGGCGGGTCGTATCCGCGTGTCCGGGTCTCGGGTGGCGGTAACGGGGTGGTCTCCCAGGCCGGTTGGGTGTTGCTGGTGGAAACGATCCGCAGGTCCGGGCTCGATACCGCGATATCCGATGCGCTCGCATCGTGGCGCAAGCCCCGGGCGGTGCACGATCCGGGCAAGATCCTTCTGGATATCGCCCTGGCGGTGGCCTTGGGTGGCGACTGCCTGGCCGACGTCGGCGTGCTGCGGGCCGATCCCGGCGCGTTCGGGCCGGTCGCCTCCGATCCGACCGTCTCGCGGCTCATCGACACGCTGGCCGCGGCCGGTCCCCGGGCTCTCGCGGCGATCCGGCGGGCGCGGGCCGATGTCCGCGAACGGGTGTGGAAGCTGGCCGGGCAGGCGGCCCCGGACGCGGACGGGCACGTGATCGTGGACATCGACGGGGTGCTCGTCATCGCGCACTCCGACAAGGAGGCAGCGGCCGCGACCTGGAAGAAGACCTTCGGCCATCACCCGCTCATGGCGTTCGTCGACCACGGGGCGGCGGGGTCCGGGGAACCGATGGCGGGCCTGCTGCGGCCGGGCAACGCGGGCAGCAACACCGCCGCCGACCACATCGAGGCCGCCCGCCTCGCACTGTCCCAGCTGCCGAAGGAGTACCGGCGCGGACGGCATACCCTGGTTCGCACGGACTCCGGCGGCGGCACCCACGCGTTCGTGAACCGGGCTGCGGCGCGCGGCAGGTGGTTGTCCTACTCGGTCGGCATGACCATCACCGACCAGGTCCACCAGGCCGTTCTGCTCGTGCCGGCCACGGCCTGGACGCCGGCGGTCGAGCCCGGCGGCGAGGTCCGTGACGGCGCCTGGGTGGCCGAGCTCGCCGGAGACGTCCTCAAGGGATGGCCGCCGGGAATGCGGCTGATCGCGCGCAAGGAACGACCCCACCCGGGAGCGCAGTTGCGCTTCACCGACGCCGATGGGATGCGGCTGACCTGCTTCGGCACCAACACCACCGGCACCCCGATCGCCCAGCTGGAGCTTCGGCATCGCCAGCGGGCCCGGGCCGAGGACCGCATCCGCGCGGCCAGGGCCACCGGCCTGCGCAACCTCCCCCTGCACGAAGCCGCCCAGAATCGAGTCTGGCTGGAGATCGTCCAGCTCGCACTCGACCTGCCGGCCTGGATGCCCATGCTCGCCCTGACCGGCGACGCCCGCCGGTGGGAGCCCAAGCGCCTGCGACTACGACTGTTCTCCGCCGCCGCCCAGCTCGTCACCACCGGCCGCCGCCATTACCCCGCCTCGCCCGCCACTGGCCCTGGACCGACGTGATCACCACCGCGTTCGAACGCCTGCAAGCCCTGCCCAATCCCGGCTGACCGGCAACAACGACCACCCCGACGAGCAGCCGCACACCTTCGGAGCCGTGGAACCCGACGCCCACCCGACGCGACAGCCGGGCCACCGACACGCCCATCAGCACCCCGACAAGCCGAAACGGCCCGCCGGACAAACCGACGGACCGTCACGAAAGATCGAGGTTACTCAGGTTGAACTCGCTATGTCGGTGATCAGGCCGGTCGCGGCCAGGCAGCCGTCGATGAGCTGAGGCCGATACTGGATCTTTCGGAGGCCGCGTCTGACCGTGCGCACGAGGTGGTCGGGATCGGCGAAGGCGACGTTGGCCAGGAAGCCTCGCCGCAGCAGAGACCAAATGCCCTCGACCGGGTTGAGGTCGGGCGCGTACGCGGGCAGCTGGTAGACGGTCAGCCAGTCCTGGGCGGCGATGAACTCCTTCATCCCGGCGGCCAGGTGGGTGTTCAAGTTGTCCCAGACCAGGACGATCGGGCCGTCGAGCTGGTTGTGCGCGGCGACGATCAGGTCGCGGTAGTCGGTCCAGGCGAAGCTCTTGCGGCCCTTGCTCCGGCCCTGGCCGTCGTCCGGCCTGGGCCGGTAGATCAGCCGGGAGCGCTCACCGGCCTTGTAGCAGGTCAGGGCGGCGATCGAGACCCGTCGGCGGGAGCGGCCACGCACACGGACAACGGGTGTGCGGCCGCGGCGTCCCCAGGTGCGGGCCCGCGCCGGCGTCATCGAGACCCCGGCCTCGTCCTCGAACACCAGCCAGGCCCCGAGCGCCGCCACTAGGCTTTTACCTGCGGCCACACCTGCTTCTTCCACATCTCGACCGCCCCGTCGTCGCGCTCGACCGCCCGGCGGACCGGCTGCTGACACGACCAGCCGTTGCGCCGCATCAGCTTCCACACACCCTGGACCGTGTACGAGACGTGGAACCGCCGGCCAATCAGCGTCTTGATCCGCGCCAGCGTCCACCGCTGGTCCTCCCAGCCGTGAGCGAGCGGCCCCTTCTCCAACTCCCGCTCCAGCTGGGCGAACTGCCGCTCACCGAGCCGGGGCAGCGACTGCGGCCCCTTCGACTCCAACGCCGCCGAGCCACCGTCCCGCCAGGCCCGGCGCCACCGCTCGACCGCCCGCACCGTGACCCTCAAGTCACGGGCGATCATTCCGTTGCCGTCACCACGCTCGAACCGCTCGGCGGCATCAAGCCGCACCCGCTCCCGGCGCTGCTGTTCCTGGGCAGTGAACCCGCCCCCCTGCGCGTATCGCACGAATGAGGCATACCCACCGATCGACAGCCCTCAGCACCCACGACAAGGCGAGTTCAACCTGAGTAGCTCCTCTAAACAATGGGATGAAACGCCCTCTAATGCAGCCCAAAGGGTAAGAGAGTTGCCCTAAGTGCCACAGCATGCATCGGTTGGTGGCGTGGCGAGGCGGTCGCGACTAAGATCAACGGCGAAAAGTATAAAGGAAATGACAGGCGATGGCCGGACACGTCAGGCGATTCGATTTTGACGCCATGAGGGCGGCGGCGGAGGCTAGTTTGATGAACGACCCCATCGGGGCCGGGGGATTGGCCAGCCAATGTACCCCGCATGCGAATGCCGACAATGCGTCGGCGGAACTCTCCTCCGAGGGTAGATTCTTCTATTGCGGGTTGGCCAACCCGAGCCGAGTGGCTGCGGTGCCAATATTGCCAACCAATCTAGAATTCTAGCAGGATGCTGACCCTGTCATTCGATAGAGTCCAAAGAGCGCTTCTGGCATGGGGTGGCATGGATCGTTCGGTGTCCTGTCAATAGGGAGAGAAGGGATCGCTCCCTGACTTGAAAAATCCAATGCGCGGCAGGCTCATGCGTGACCAGGCAATGCAGGAAATTGCCAATACGTTCCCCCTTTCCTGATATTGCGCGCGGTCAGAATTTTGGCACTACCAAGCGGAGGTAAAATAATGATCACGCCAGACCCGCCTCGCTCGAATTCTTCCGAGTCGCACTCCGTTACGATAGGGCCAAGGGGAGCGGGAGACTTATCTGGCGAGATTGGATGTCTTCATCGAACTGCTGCGCGTGCGGTTGAGAGATTTATTCAACTGTCCCATCGGGTGGCTCGACGCGGCCGCTATCATCCATATTTTCTTGCTTCAGATATCGCGCTTATGTCTTGTCTTGGCGTGGCGTTGGCGGTCGCGCACCTGTGGGGCAATGTGCAATGGTGGCGATTGGCGGTACCGCTGGCCTTGATCAAATCGATCGGCTATCCGCTCTTCTTGAAGATGAAACTCAAAGTGGTTGGTACGCCTGCCCGATCATTCCTTCAGGACGTTGTTCTGTTCATTGTGCCCGGCAGTCTCGCCCTCTCCCTGGCCTTTGGCATGACCGCCCAAATCGCGACGGATTATCTCGGATTGGCCCTCCCTGTAATGCTGGCTGTCTATCGCATCGGTTGTCTGGTGGGCGGGTGTTGCTATGGGCGGCCCAGTCCGGGGGGTATCACATACGACTCCGAGCTTGTCGTAGCGGCGCGAACACGATGGCGTCGATTCGATCCTGGCCCAGCGCCCAATGAGCGGGTCCTGCCCCTACAGCTCGTCGATTCTGGCATTAATATCGTAATCGCAGCGGCGCTGTTCATGCTCGCCGCGAATGTTCCGCCTCCGGTGCCCCTGCTTCCCGCATTCCTCGGGTCCTATAGCGCAGCCCGCCTAGCGATGGAGCGCTTGCGTGGACACCGACACCGCCCCATATACGGTCCCTTGTCTGAGGCGCAATGGACAGCACTAATTGTGATCGCTGCCTCGGGCATTTGGATGGGGGTAGTAGTGTAAAATATTGCTTTCTGTGCCAGCCTGTCTACCGGGGCCAGGGGCGTTCAGGGGCGTTTCGAAGTCCTGGTGATCATGGGAAGTTATTGGTCATGACGGTATGATTCGTGGCGACTGACCCATTTCCAGGGCAACGAGGCCACGATTGACCTCGATTCGTCAGCGGTTGACGGGTCAGGTCCGCTTGAGTGGTGTATCGACACCCATTGGGTGATCCGGTTTCAGGTTAGCCTCGATCTTGCATGACGGCTCGTCAGTCTGGCTGAGCGGGCCGTTTCTGCTTGTCCGGGCTGGGGTTTCTGCCTGTCGAAATACCGAGGGCCCGGCTGTTGCGTCGGGTGGGTGGCTGCGTAGGTGAGAACTGAGAGCGGTTGTTGGCGGCTTCGGCGAGCGGCTGCGGGTCGGCCAGCCGGGGAACGTTGCCGAGAGATGAGAGCGCCGGGGGCGGTCGAGGCTGTGTCAGCGGCCTCCGGTTGTATTGCCGCGTGAGCGTCTACGAAGTGATCAAGCAGTTGCCCGAGCCCGAGACGGTGCGAGCCCGCTCGAAGGCGATGGCGATGCTGGACGCCGTCCTGAGCCCGGAGTGGCAATCGTATGAGACCCGGTGGGCTCCGGGTGAGGAGATAGCCTCGATGCGGGACGGCAGCGGGAACGACTACGTCATCGTCTTCTCTGCGACTGGGGTCTATGCCCAGGCGTGCAATCACGAGTCGCCGATCAGCGCCTACCGTGTCTCGCCGCCGACGCCGTGGCCTGGTCTGTTCGACTCGCTTGCCGAGGTTTTTCGTTCGCTTGCGCAGGAGCCCGTGTTCGAGGACAGCAGCGGTGTTCCCAGGGCCACCGTCTGTCTATGGCGGGAGCGCACGGACTGCGCGTGGAGATGCGGCGACGTCCTCGTCCCTGACTGGGCGTTTCATCCGTGATTCCAAGGCTCATGTTCCGCGCCAGGTCGGGGTGGACTCTCCGGTGAGTCGGCAGGTCATGAGGTTGATCATCGCGACGTGGACCATGGCTTCGGAGCGGGCCGGGAGGGCTTCGTAGTCGCGGGCGAGTCGGCGGTGGTTCATGAGCCAGCCGAAGCTCCGCTCGACGACCCAGCGACGGGGCTGGACGACGAATCCCCTGGTCGCGGGGTCACGGCGGACGATCTCGACGTCGATGCCCAAGGCTGCGCCGTGTTCGACGACGGTGTTCTTGTAGCCCATGTCGGCCCAGGCCTTGCTGATACCGGGGTGGTGGGTGGCGACCGTGGTCAGGAGCTGTCGGCCGGCGGCGTTGTCCTGGACGCTCGCGGCGGTGACCAGCACGACCAGGAGCAGGCCGATCGTGTCGGTGACGATGTTTCGCTTCCTGCCCGCGATCTAATGGGCGCCAGTTGCACGATCGGAGCCCCGCTCGTTGCCGGCCGCCGGCGTCAGCACAACGTCCTCCCACGATCCGGGCCCGCGAGCCCTCAAAGAAGACTGACGTGCGCTGGCGCTCGCCGCCGACGACGAGCGCCACCCCTTGATGACCGATGATCATCATGGTTCAAGCCTCCTGTGGGGACCACCTCCTACGTGATCGGGAGCCACCAGCTCCGTTCGAGACTGAGGGCCCCGCAGGTCGCTGGGGTCATGAACGGCTAATCGGATGTCGGGCCACCGAGCCCTTCCATTAGAGAGACGCATGCCCTGCACGGCTTCGACCAGCCCAAACGCAGGAAGCAGATGAGAGAACTGGAGCAAGTGAGAGTGTTCTGCGGCATCGACTGGGCCAGCGACCACCACGACATAGCCATCGTCGACGAATCGGGTGCGCTCAAGGCCCGGGCCCGCATCGACGACAGCGCCGAAGGCCTGAACGAGCTTCTCCGGATGCTCGCCGAACACGGCGACACAGCGGAGAACCCGATCCCGGTGGCCATCGAGACCTCGCACGGCCTCCTGGTTGCCGCGTTGCGCGCGACCGGCCGCGCTGTGTACGCGATCAACCCCATGGCCGCGGCGCGCTACCGCGAGCGCCGGACCGTCGCGCGCAAGAAGTCGGACCACCTGGACGCCTTAGAACTCCTAACGAAATGATCTCCAAGGTGATTGGATCACTCCGGGACTGACGATCCGGGGGTTGGAGTGGCTCGGCCGAAGCCGTGGGAAGTCGATCACGAGCTGTGGGCGGTGATCGATCGGCTGCTACCGAAGGTGGCGCGTCGGCCCCGGCACCCCGGGCGAAAGCGGCATCCGGACCGGTTGGTGTTCCAGGGCATCCTGTTCGTCCTGCACACCGGGATCGCCTGGGAGCATCTGCCGCAGGAACTCGGCTTTGGCTCGGGCATGACCTGCTGGCGCCGCCTGGCCGAGTGGACCGAGGCTGGAGTCTGGCCCCGACTGCACGAGGTCCTTCTGGCCAAGCTTCGCAGCGTGAACGCCCTGGACTTCTCCCGGGCCGCCGTCGACGGCTCCCACATACGGGCATTGAAAGGGGATCAAAGACGGGACGAAGCCCTGTTGACCGGGGTAGGACGGGCAGCAAGCATCACCTGATCGCCGATGCCACCGGTATCCCGCTCGCCGCCACCTTGACCGGCGGCAACCGCAACGACGTCACCCAGCTGATCCCGCTGCTTCAGGCGGTGCCGCCGGTGAGGGGCAAGCGAGGCCGGCCCCGGCGCCGCCCGGACGTGGTGCTGGGCGACCGCGGCTACGACCACGACAAGTACCGCCGCCTCGTCCGGGATCTCGGCGTGAAGCCGCTGATCGCCCGCCGGAGCACCGAGCACGGCTCGGGCCTGGGCACGCAACGCTGGGTCGTTGAACGAGCATTCGCCCACCTGCACTGGTTCCGCCGCCTGCGGATCCGCTGGGAGATCCGCGACGACATCCACGAAGCCTTCCTCGCCCTCGGATGCGTACTGATCTGCTGGCGCCGCCTGAACTCCCGATAGAAGTTCAAGACAGGCACGGCCAACGTTTATGGCCCGGTGGCCGACCTCAGGTCGGCTTGCGCCATACGGAGACGTGCTTCGCGGAGTCCTGGGTGAACGGGGCCCCGTCCCAGTCCGCAACGCGACGTTCCAGTTCGAGCCCAGCGATCCGCGCCATCAGGTCGAGCTCGGCCGGCCAGGCGTACCGGTGCCGGGAGTTTTCGCGGCGGTAGTGGCCGTCGTCGCCGTCGCGGGTGAAGTGGTGCGAGACGAGCATCTGCTCGACCAGGTCGAAGGTGTCGAAGCCGAGATGCTGCTGAGAGACGTCGAACGGCACCGCGACCTGGCCGGGCGGCAGGAGCCGCAGCGGCGGCACACCCAGCTCGATGACGAACCGACCGCCGGGCTCCAGATGCCGTGCGGCGTTGCGGAAGCACTTGACCTGCTCGTCCTGAGTGAGCAGGTTCGTGATGGTGTTGTAGACGAGATAGACCAGGGTGAACCCGCCGGGAACGACCGTGGTGGCCATGTCCCCGATGACTACCGGGAGCGTGTCCTCGTCGATCTTGCGCCGCAGCACCGCTGCCATGTGCTCGGACAGTTCGATGCCCACCACCGGCACGCCGCGTTCCCGGAGCGGGACTCCCACCCGTCCGGTTCCGATGGCGAGCTCCAGCGCCCGGCCGTCTCCGGCGAGCTCGGCCAGGAAGGCGAGGGTCGGTCCGAGAACGGCAGCCGAAGACGCCTCGGCCTCCTCGGCGTCGTAGCGGTCGGCGGTCGCGCGGGTCCACACTTCACTGCTCGTCACGGGTGGCCACTGTGCCGCGTGCCGAGGGGCGCTGTCGACGCATTTACGTTCTCCGCGGCGCAGCGTGCACCGCCCACAACTCGTCGTCGCCTTGCAAGGGCTTCGGCCGAACCGCCCCGCACCCCGAATCATCAATCCCGAAGTGATCCAACCACCTTGGAGGTCATTTCGTTAGGAGTTCTTAGTGCTGGCGAACATTCTCCGCACCGACGCCGACGCCCACCGGCAGCTGCCCGCCGACAGCGAGCTCGTCCAGGCCGTCGCCGTGCTCGCCCGTGCCCAGCAGAACGCGGTCTGGGACCGCACCCAGGCCGGCAACAAGCTGACATCGCACCTGCGTCAGTACTTCCCCGGTTACCTGGCGGCCGTCGGCCACCGACGCGAAGGGATGTTCCACCCGATCGCCCGCGTCCTCCTCGCCGCGGCACCGACTCCGCAGCAGGCCGCCAAGCTCACCCGGACCCAGCTGCGGGCCCTGCTGAAGAAGGCTGGCCGCAAGAACACGATCGACGCTGAGGCCGAGCGCCTACACGCCGCGCTCAGGACGCCGCAGATGCGCCAACTCCCTTTGGTTGAAGAGGCCATGGGCAGGCAAGCCAGCGCACTGCTGCGTCAGCTGGACGCCGCCTGCATCAGCGCCGACGACCTCGCCGAAGCCACCACCGAGGCCTTCGAGGAGCACCCTGACGCTGCGATCATCACCAGCTTCCCCGGCCTCGGCCCCCTCAGCGGCGCCCGCGTCCTGGCCGAGATCGGAGACGACCGCTCCCGCTTCGCCGACGCCAGGGGCATGAAGGCATACGCAGGCGCGGCCCCCATCACCAGGGCCTCCGGCAAGAGCACGGTAGTCATGGCCCGCAGAGTCAAGAACCAGCGACTGGCCGGGGCCGGCTACATGTGGGCCTTCTCAGCCATGGCCCACTCGACCGGAGCCCGGGCACACTACGACCGCCGCCGTGAAGCCGGCGACCGCCACACCGCAGCCCAGCGCAACCTCTTCAGCCGCATGATCGGCTGCCTCCACCACTGCCTCACCCGGCGCACGAACTTCAACGAGGACATCGCCTTCCCCGCGCCACGAGAAGTCCAGCTGTCCCTCGCAGCTTGACGACTCTTCCGCATCGGATGTCTTCTTGCCGACATCGGCGCCCTGACTCACGGCGGGGACGTTGGTCGAGGTCTTCACGCTCTGCGAGTCGAGAATGCAGGCCGTTGGCTCTGGATCGCGGCCTTCTGCGGTGCGGAGCAAGCGCCGGAGGAGGCCGTTGAGCTGCTCGAACACTCCCTCGCGCTGCCACTTGGCGAAGTAGGCGTAGACGGTCTCCCAGGGCGGGTAGTCGTGTGGGAGGTAACGCCAGGGGATGCCGGTGCGGTCGACGTAGAGGATCGCGTCGAGGAGGTCGCGCAGGTCGTGCTCGGGTGGCCGGCCGAAGGCGAGGGCGCGGGCGGTACGTTCCTGGCGCCAGGCGGTGAGGGTGGGCTCGACCAGGGACCAGCGGGCGTCGGACAGGTCGCTCGGATACGGTCGACGATCCGTCATGATGACGGCATACTGCGGGATTGCCGTTCTGCCCATAGGCCGCGGCGATGGCGGGACAAGTACACACAGGCCCGGCTTCCTGGGATGAGACAGGAGGAAGCTCGCAGTTCAGGCGGTGGTCCGTGTGCAGGCGACACTCCTGCTGGTCACCGTCTCACCAGCCCCGGCAGACACACCGTCGAGTGAACCGTAAAACGCCGCAATCCATTGCCTATAAGGGCAAAACACCCAGTAAGGGCTGTCCCGTAACCGCAGCAGGCTGAGGGTCACGCAGTATCCGGGTCGGTGCCGATGGCGCCAGCGGAGCGAAGCGATCGCCCGAGGTCTCCGGTGAGGATGCGGGGGTGTCGCCGCCACCACCACAGGTCGGGGCCCGGCAGCCTGTGGAACTGGTCGAGTGCTTGGCCGTCGTCGTCGACGGTCGCGGCCCTGTACCGATCGTCCAGGGCTTTGATCTGGGGAGTCCAGAGCTGGACGATGTGTTCGTCCAGGAGGATCCACGCCTCGTGGAGCCAGTTTCGGCAATAGAGGTCGTTGGTGTACTCGTAGACGTCGTCGTCGTCTGGTCGTCGCTGTCGGCCGACCCCTGCCCGGCAACCGGAACGACTGCAAGGCCTGGGAGGAATCCGGCGCCAAGGACGCGGTCGGCCGGACCACGACGATCGCCGACGGCGGCTACCCGGGCACTGGCCTGGTCATCCCGCACCGCCGACCCAAGGGCGGCGAGCTCACCGAGTGGCAAGCCGAGCACAACCGCGAACACAAACAGGTCCGCGCCCGCGTCGAGCACGTCTTCGCCCGAATGAAGACCTGGAAGATCCTCCGCGACTGCCGCCTCAAGGGCGACGGCGTCCACCACGCCATGCTCGGCATCGCCCGCCTGCACAACCTCCTCCAGGCCGCGTGAGGCGGGCGACCGCCGAGCATCGACCCGCGCCCGAGACGCCCGAAGATCAATTACGGGACAGCCCTGAGGGCATAAAGAGCAATTCGATCACATCAAATGCCCTCTGAGGCCTGCCCCGGTGGCTTGACGGTCGGTGTCCTTGCCAACCAAGTCCGTAGCCCTGCCACCAGCCTCGGTCCAAGGTCTGGGGGTTCCGCCAGGGAGGTCCGTACTGTAGCGGGTGGCAGTAGCGACACGGATGGAAATCACGGCGTGTGCGGCTTCGGGGTCGACGTAGAGGGCGTAGGCCGTCACCCCTGCGAGAAGTGCCCTGCGCCGGAGTTCGGCCTGCGTGACGGGATCGGTCCCGGCGAGCAGATCCGGCCCGGACAGCAGCGGACGGATCAGCCTCCACGCATCCGTCACCAGGCCGTCCGCCTCATCCTCACTCACCAGCGACATGAGATGCTCCCGCACCCGCCCGGGATCCCCCTCATCCCACACCGGATGCGCCTTCCCCTTCCCCTTCCCCTTCCCCGAGGCCACTGGGTCCTCGGCACCCTCCTCCGCCCGGAGCCAGGCGTCGAGATACCCACTGAAAACCCCACCGGCCTCCCCACCGTCCCAGGCCCCGCGGGCGCCCATGACAGCCTCCGGCCCCCCACCGACACCCCTTCCCGCCGGACTTAGCTGCGAAGTATCGCTTCCCGACAGCATGGCGAACACGCGCTCGGCGACTGCCGAGCCGGACCTGTCGGCGGGGTTACGAACGGGCGGGGCCGGGTTCACGGCGGAGCCGGCCGAAACGGTTCCCCTTGCCGCGCCCCGCACGCCCACGTCGCCCGCCGCGCCACTCCCGGCCGCGTTGCCGCTCCGGCTGCCGGATGGTCCCGCGCCTTCGCTCTGCGTGACAGGGGTGGTCGTCGGGCCGGTCGTGGACGCCCCGCTCGTGCCCACGTGTCGCTGCTCCGGCTTCTTCGCTCCGCCGAGCATTCGGATCTGCCCGGTGTCCGAATCCGTCACCGCGGCCAAGCCCGCCCAGGCTTGGATTTCCTGCAGCAGCACCCACGGGTCGATGTCGTGAACGTTGAGGGCGTTTTCGGCGTCGTTCCAGGCGTTGGTGAGGCGGTCGACGTCGGTCTCGCCGTTGCTGAGGGCGTTGGTGTAGTCGTCGAAGGCCTGCTGCCAGCGTGCCCAGGCCTGGTGCCGGGCAGATCCCTCCGGAGTGGAGACAGACCCCAGGCGGCGCTCGAGTATGGGCGTGAGACCGGGGTCCTGGTTGCCGGCAAGAGCGGGTGCGCCGCCGCCCGCAGCGGGAGCGTCGGGTCGTCGGGGGGCCTTCGGGTCGGGGATTGGGGGGGTGTCGACGGAGTGCCGGAATTGCCAGAGGTCGGTGTCGGCCGGTGCGGAGGCGGGCCCGGTGGTAGGGGGGTCGGGGTCGATTCCGAGGCCGAGTATGAAGTCGTGCAAGGTGGCGTCGGTGCCCATGGCGGTGTCCATGGCGGCGTCGGTGTCGGGTTCCGGGTGGGTGGGAGGTTGGAGGGCCATCCAGTGGCGCTCGTAGTTATTGACGAGGGTGACGGAGGGTCCGGTGGTTGGGGGGAAGTGGGGGCGGGCGAGGGTTTCGAGTGCGCCGTCGGGGTCGAGTCGTCTCAGGTCGATGCCGAAGACGAGGCGGGCGAGGTAGGGAGTGATGTCTCCGGCGCGGTCGTGCCAGTTCCGGGGGGTGGCGATGGCGTCGGCGATGCCGGCGCGGACGGCGTCGGCGTGGGCTTCGTCGGGAAGGTGGGGGTTGGTCCATGCCATGCCTTCGAGGACGGGGAACTGGCTTTCTTCGAGGGCGTTCCACAGCGGGCGTTGGGGGCCGGTCGGGTGGGCGAGTTCCGCTCTCAGACGGTTGGCGAGGTGGGTGCGCAGGCCGAGGGGGGTGGGGGCGATCCCTCGTGCGGTGAAGGTCTGGGCCGGGGCGGCCGCGAGGAGTGCGTGGTAGAAGCAGTCCCCGTCGCCGGGCGGGTTGTAGAGGGTCTGCCCGGAGCTTGACAGGTATTGGTTCTGCGCCGGGGACAGCCAGGGGTGCGCGGCCCGCCCCACCCCGGTGCCGCCCGCGGGCGGCACCGGGGTGGGGCGGGCCGCTAGGGTGCCCGGGCCCGCAGCGGTGGTGTCGGTCTGCCGGTGCGGGGGCGGGGGGTTCCCGGTCGTGGGCGCGGTCGCGGTCGTGGTGGTGGTTCTGCGGCGTTTGGCAGGCCGTCCCGGCGTTCCGCCGGCGGGTGCCTGGGGTTGGCGGCGGGCGGTGGGGGGTTTCTGGCCTGTCGGGTCCTGTGAAGTTTCCCCGACCGAGCGTGCGATTTCGAGCGCTTTCCTTCCGGGTTTGATGCCCACCATGGCCAGGACCTCCGCCGTGGGCCCGGGGGCTTTCAGGAACTCCCCGACGGTCTCGGCTGGCACTCTGCCGAAGCGCTCGTGGCCGTCAAAGTAGCCACCCAGAGGAAACTCTTGCCCGTAGGCGGTGGTGAATGTCCCGCCCTCGCCAGGGGCCGGCAGCCCGGCGCTGCCCGCGGCAATGTGGTCCAGCAGAGCCAGTAGCGCCTCCAGGGACGGGACCTGCACCACTCCGATCGACGGCATGCCCGCCGCGACCAGCGCCGCCAGCGTCTCCCGCGACACCGCACCCCTGCCCCGGCCGAGGTTGTAGAACCACCGGCCGGTGACAGCGGCGCCGTCGGCGTCGGCCTCCGCCACCGTCTCCACTTGCTTGGGCATGAGGCCGGTGCGGCCGGGGGCCGCCGCCTGCCAGGCCTGCAGGGCCTCCACCGCCCGCACCTGCTCCGTGCGCGTGCGGGGAGGGGGCGCTGGCAGGCCCAGCCTCCCGGCCGCGCCGGCGGCTCCGCCCAGCTCCCGGTACTGGGCGGTGCTGAGCGTGGCATCGCCGGCCCGGACGGCCCACCAGTAGTCCCGCAGATTCTGCGGCTGCCTGTACGCGTCTTCGAAGGCGGGTCCCTCGTCGGGCTCCGTGGCGTCCGGGTTGTCCTCTGCCCAATCGGCCAGGGCCCGCACGAACTCCTCCGATGCGTGTACCCGTACGGGCCCGGTTCGCTGCAGGCCCGCCGCGTGCAGCGCCGCCCACGTCTCCCGCGACACGCACGCCAGGCCCCGGCCGACGTCGTAGAACCATTGACCGGTGACGGCGGAGCCCTCCGCGCCCCTGGGCACCACCACCTCTCGCTCCCCGGGCATGCGGCCGGTGCGGCCGGGGTCCGCCGCCTGCCAGGCCTGCAGGGCCTCCACCGCCCGCACCTGGTCGGCACGCGTGCGAGGGGCTGGCAGGCCCAGCCTCCCGGCCGCGCCGGCGGCTCCGCCCAGCTCCCGGTACTGGGCGGTGCTGAGCGTGGCATCGCCGGCCCGGACGGCCTGCCAGTAGTCCCGCAGATTCTGCGGCTGCCTGTACGCGTCTTCGAAGGCGGGTCCCTCGTCGGGCTCCGTGGCGTCCGGGTTGTCCTCTGCCCAATCGGCCAGGGCCCGCACGAACTCCTCCGATGCTTGCACCCGTCCGGGCCGGGTCGGCTGCAGGCCCGCCGCGTGCAGCGCCGCCCACGTCTCCCGCGTCACCCACGCCATGTTCCGGCCGACGTTGTAGAACCACCGGCCGATGACAGCGCCGCCGTCGGCGTCGGCCTCCGCCACCGTCTCCACTTGCTTGGGCATGCGGCCGGTGCGGCCGGGGGCCGCCGCCTGCCAGGCCTGCAGGGCCTCCACCGCCCGCACCTGCTCCGTGCGCGTGCGGGGAGGGGGCGCTGGCAGGCCCAGCCTCCCGGCCGCGCCGGCAGTCGCAGCAGCGGCCTTCTTCGTCCTCAGGGCCTCTTCCACGACTCTCCCGGTGCGTTCGGGATCGTGGTTGAGGCCGCGGGCGATATTGAGGAACACCATGAACACGGATCGCTGGAGGTCCTCGTTCAAGCCGGAGGGCACCGGCGCGATCTGGTTGACCAACGTATGCGCTTGACCGACCAATCGCCGGGCCTCCGCAACGTTCCCCACCTCGGCCGCCAGGCGGTCGAACAATTGCTGCACCTGGGCCGGCCCGGCTACGAACGTGGAGTCCCCGCCCACCGGCCCGTCACTACCGGCATCCCATACCGGGCCATACACCGCTCGCCCGGACTCACTGCGCCTCCATCCACCGAGATACCCCCTGAGCGCAGCGATGAAATCTCCCGGTCCGCCGCCACCTTCCGCGGCAGCACTGGGCCCAGCAGTCGCAACCCCACCGTCCTGAACCCCGGCTGCGGGGATCGGGTTCGCCGGATGCGGATTGCTCGTTCCCCAGTGGGGCTGGTAGAGGCTCTCCGTCTGGCTGACCGTCAGGGTCTGCCCGACGGCGGTCGGCAGGTCCGCCGCATTGAGGGTCTCCTCGGTGGCAATGGCAGTGCCGGCCGCGTCGGTGACCGGAACGCCCGGAACGGCGGGGGCCGTGGTGGTCGGTGAGGGGGTGAAGAAGCTCCCGCCCGTCTCCCGGGCCGGGTGGGGGTGGGTGTTCGGGCCTGCGGAGGTCTCCTGATCCGCTGCCGCCTGGTTGAGGATCTGGATCATTTCGGCGTCGTGCGACGACCTCGCTGCCGGGGATTCGGCCAAAGTCCGAAGGAGGTCCTCTTGTGTGCGGAGCCAGTCGAGTGTCGCTGCTGAGGCGTCGGCGCCGTTCACTACCCGTGCGAGTGCGGGAACGGCGACGAGCGCCGTCCACAACAGGCTGCCGTCGCCCTTGTCGTAGGCCCGGTCCTCGGCGAGGTCGGGGTGGCGAGCCACGAGCCTGTCCAGCGTGTCGTGGTGCATCGTCAGTTCGGAGGTGTCCGCGAGGGTGGTGGCGGTGCCCTCGAGGATGCTGAACCAGTCGGTCAGGGCGTCGGGGTGGCCGGGGGCCGTCTGCCCGCCGGCGCCACCCACCTCCTGACCGACGACCGGACCACCCGCAACTGCGTAGCCAGTGGTGGTCCGTGCGCCGGTGATCTCCCCCGCGCCGCCGGGGTCCGCACCGCTGGACGATCCCGCACCCTCCCGCGTGCCCGGGCCGGTGGACGACCCCGCCACAGGCTCGACCGGAGCGAGCATGCCGGCAGGATGCGGCTCGCTCCAACCCTTCCGGTAATGCTCGAAGAGGTCTCTCACCTGCCCGGTCGTCAGGACTGCTGCGTGGTCGGACGGGAGATCCGCCAGCACCGCCACGAAGAGCTGAAACCGCAACGGCGGGATGGGTTTGGTCATCTGCCGAACGAAATCATCGCAGATTTCCCGCTCCGTCTCCCGAAACCAGGCGGCAAACGCCGGCACCCGGACCAGTGCCACGCCCAACACGGTCCGGATCTCCAAGGAAGTGTGAAGGCGCGGGAAGGCCTCCAGGGTCGGGGCCAGTTCGCTCCAGCGGGAAACGCCGGGAAGACCGTCTCGGACGAAGCGCCTATCCGCGTTCAGGTCTTCCTTGGTGGGCATGGGCGTGGTGCGGGCGTCTGCCGGGAGCGTGCTGAGAACGATGGCGAATCCCCCGAGCTCCCGGTGTATCCGGGCGCGCGTCAGAGCGGCGGCCTCGTCCTCCGGGAGCTCATTGACCCAACTGACCAGAGAATGTCGGTTGACTTTGCTGAAATAGCGGACGCTCGCCAGGGTGACGTTGCCGGCGGTGGTGAGGAACTCGGCGAACGCCCGGGACCTGCGCGCCGCTCTCCACGGTGGACTATTTTCGATGGCTGCTCTGCTCAACTGGGGGTGGGCCTCGAGAAGGTCGGCGAGGTGCTCGATCCCGTCCACCCCGCGGTGGGCGAGCAGGGCGGCACGGTCACTCCCGCGAATGGCCACGACGGCCGGGTTGCGCGGGGCTCCGCCGTTGACACTGCCGGTGACGCTCTTGCGGGCGGTGTCGGTCGTGGTGTCTTCGGTCCTAGTGGTGGCGTGGAGTGCGAGGAGGTTGTGGGCGGTGTCGGGATCGGCGTGGAGGGCGTAAGCGGTCACCGCGGCCAGCCGGGAGCGCCGCCGCAGCATCTCGCGCGTCGACGGATCGGTCGCGATGACCACACTGGGCCCCTTCTTGGGCAGAACGTTCTGCAGCAGCGACGTCCACGCCTCGCCCACAAGCCCCTCGGCCCGCTCCTGACCCACCAGCGACACAAGATGGGCGTGTATACGCTCGGGATCCTCCTCGTCCCACACCGGATGCCCCCTCCTCTTCCCCACTGCCACATCCCCGGGGCCGTCGGTCGCTGTTGTGGTGCTGGCGGATGCCGTGTCGTCGGTGGTCTCCGCCGGCCGCTCCGTACGCTTCTTCCCAGCCTCCGCCCAGCCCTCCAGGACAGCACCGAACAACCCGCCCACATCACCACCGTCACCGGCCAGTGAGCCGGCAACGAACGGCTCCCGCAGCCCCGCGACGTCCGACCGCGAAGAATCGCCCCCAGACAGCACGGTGAACACCCGCCCGGCAACCGTCGGACCGACCCGACCGTCCGCAGTGCGATCCGACCCCACACCACTCGTGACAGAGCCCGCAACTCCGGCCTCGACCGCGACCGAGCTTCGGCCACCAGACCGATCCGGACCTGGGCTTTGCCCGGCCGTTACATCGATGTCGGGTGAGAACGCGAACTCCTCCTCGTCGCGGGAGTCGAAGTCGTCGTCAGAACCGTCGCCGGAGCCGAGTTCGGGGACGGGGTCCGCATCGATGACGTCTTCGTCGAGGACGTCCTCGCGGCGCACGCGTTGCTGTGCGTCGAACTCCTCCCGCGAGGCGAGCGTCCGGGCTGTCGTCGTCCCGGCGTTCTCCTCCTGGTCCGGTTCGGCGAACAGCATGCCATCGGCCTCCAGCACCGATTCCAGCGCAGGCAGGATGATGCCCGCCGTGGCCGGTGCGTCCTCACCGGTGGTCTCGATCCGCACGGGGGCACCGGCTGCGGGGTCTGTGCCGTTGAGCGCGGCCAGGACACGGTCGGCCGCGGTCGAGGACTGCACGTCACGGGGCCGGGCGCTCCCCTCGCCGCCTCCGCCGGCCCGGGCCGCGGTCCCCGGCACGACGAGGCCGTCGACGACGACACGCCCGGCGTCCGAGCCCGAAGCGACGGCGGGGCCGGTCCGCTTCGCACCGGGAGTGATCATGTGTGTCCCGGAATCTGCCTGGTCCTCGGTCTGCTGCCGGCCCAGACCCAGGAACAAGGGCGCGTCCTCCTCGGGGACCCACACCGAGATCCGTCGGATGGTGTCGTCGGTGAAGGTCTCGCTGCTCTTGCCCCGGTACGCCGCCGGGTTTAGCCATTCGCCCGGGTTGAACCACAGGCTGGGGTTCTCGGGTACGAGCGCCGCCTTCCAACGCACGTCCAGGTGAAGCAGGCGCAGGCTGCGGCCGGTGGTCTTCTTGCCGCCGGAGTGGACCTGCTGGGCGCCGGCCATGCCCAAGGTGCTGTGCCAGGTGAGGTAGTCCAGGCCCAGCATCGGGCCGATGATGTCCTCCTCCGCCTTCCCGGGGAGGTGAAAGTCGGGCATCAGCCACGTGCCGAGGAACCATCCGGACAACGCCTCAGTGCCGATCCTGGCCCGCTGCGAGGTGGCGTCGAACTCGGTCAGGAAGGACTCGTCGACGCTGCGGTTGCCGTCGCGCACCCGGACGACGTCGGTGAGCAGCTCCAGGTCGGCCTTGAGCGTGGAGAACCGCCCGGGGATCTCGATCCCGACCTCCACCCCGCCGGTGAGCAGGCCCTTGATCTGCCCGCCCAGGAACGCCGGGTTGACGGTCGCCGAGACCTGACCGCGCAGGTTGCTGCGCGGGTTGAACCAGCTCGCTCCGGGCGGCGGGTTGGAAACGAAGTTCTGCCACAGCGCCTTGGCGTAGCCAGCGGCGTCCCTGGGGCCGGAAATGCTCTTCGGGTACGCGGCCTCCTCGGGGAGGATCAGCCGGTAGACCTTGTCGCCGAACTCGCGCAGGCCCTGGAAGCGAAGCACCTCCACCCTGCCGAGTACATCCGGCTCGATCGCCTGCAACTTCGACAGGTCCAACCCCTCGCGCAGTTCGGAGAGGCGGGTCTGCGGGGGGAGCAAGGTGCGATCGATATCGGGCAGCTGCGGCGCCCAGTCCGGCCGGATGGTGTGCGGCTGGACGGCTTGCGCCTCTTCGTCGTTCCCGATCTGACCGGCGTCGGCCTGGGTGGGCTCGACGCTGCGGTCCGGGTGGCTGACCTCGTTGAGCATGGCGACGTCGTGCCGGGTCGTCAGCGTGCTGGTCTGCTGGGCATGCACGGTTTGGGTGACGGTGGTCTGGAACGAGCCCAGGGTCGCCGCGTCCACCATCGCCGACGGAGCGGTCTCCACCGTGATCACGGCGGACCAGGACACCTTGCGGGAAAAGTCCGCCGAAGTGAGGCCCTGCCGCTCCAGCGTGGTACCCAGCTTGTGCTCGACGCTCGTGGTGAGGCCGGCCTTGCGCGCCGTCTGGCCGTAACGGGTGAGGTTGACGTTCTGCCAGAAGCTGCGGTAGCCCTCCCCCATCGTGGTCTTGTTGTACCAGAACCGCACCGGGTCCACGCCGTACCGGGCCGCCCGCCTGCTGGACTCGCCAGCCGTGGTCTCGGCGGTGTAACGCTTGCCGATCCGGCTGTACGGGACCCGTCCGAGGAACTTCGGTTCGCTCAGCTCGGCCTTCAACTCGATGGTGAAGGTCCGGTCAACAGGGAAGAGGGTCGGCAGTTTGACGCCGAGGCGCTCGGAAGCCAGCACCGCCCGACCGACCACCGGCACGGTGATTTGGTGGCCGTGCACCAGCAGGTCCATGGCACCCGCAGTGTTCATCGGACCGAGTACCTTGCCGATGCCGTCCGCCACCGCGTCGGCGGTCGCCTTACCGTACTTCTGCTCTACCCAGTCAGTGACCTCCGTCACCACGGCGCCGGCGTCGGGCGGCGAGACGATGCCGGAGTCGCCCAGGTCGCCGATCTGCTCCGCGGGCAGTTCGTAGGGGACCGAGGTGTCGAGGCGCACCTCCAGCCCTTTGGGCATCAGGCCCAGCGCGGTGGCCTGCATGGCGCTCATCAGCACCTCGCCCGTGACCTCAACCTCGGTGCTGGTCTCCTGCCGGCCGTAGCTGATAAGCCGGGTCTCGCACCAGGTCCTAACCTGCACCTGGTAGCGGACCTTGGCCGGGCCGGCCGCGGTGGCGGTGCCCTCCATGGTGAGCCGGGCCAAGCTGCCGCCCGTGGAGCTGAAGGTGCCGAGGGCGTTCTCCCGACGGTAGAAGGCCTGTGGCTGCGGGGTCAGCGTCCAGGGCTGGAACTCCTCCTCGGAATGGTGGGCGGTGTCCTGCCCGAATTTCATCGGGAACCGCGCCCGCAGGCCGGCGTAGAAGCCGGTGCTTGTCTCCCGGCCGACCTCGATGAAGCTGGCCGCACCGCTGTCAAGGTAGGTCCCGAAGCCCTGCGGCAGAGCAACTGTCCGTACCTCGTCCACGACCGCCCGGACCAGCACCTCTGCGTGCACTTGGAGCCCGGTCAGCGACTTGTCGATCACGCTCTGGTGGGCGATCGTGCCCTTCCAGACCAGGGTTTCCCGCTGCTGCAACGTGGGCATCGCCTTGACCGCGGTGGCGACATGCGCCTCGATGTCGGAACGCACGTGCGCCGGAACATGGATGTGCCCCTGCTTCTTGAACTCCCCGAACACGGCGGCGGCCAGGCCACCGGGGCCAGCGTCGACCCAGATGTCGTTGGGGAACTCCAGACGGCCCTCCTCGCGCCGCCAGACCAGTTCCTTGGTACCCAACTCGGCGGCATCGAACGGAACCCAGACCTCACGGCGGGAGGAGGGGTCCACCACCTTCTTGTGGGTGAGGTTCGCCGGCACCAGCACCTTGTAGTCCACCTGCACCGGCGGGAGGTGCCTGACCTCGCTGACGGTCGAGAACGAGTAGTCGGTCTCGGTGCCGGGGAAGGAACCGGGCAGTTCCGACCGCCGTCCCAGGACCCCCATCTCGATGACGATGTGGTCCCCGCTCTCCTGCGACAGGTGAGCTGGCTCGGGTTCCTGAACATGCGACTGCGGCACGGCAGGGGCCGGCGCGGGGTGCTGGTCGGACGAGTGCTCGATACTCGCCGTCAGCACGAGGCTGCCGGAGAACTCCGCCAGCCCGTCCAGGGCGAACCCCTGCATCCCCCAGGTCGCCTGCCCTGACGCCACACCCTTCACCCTGACCTTCCGGCCGTGCAGCATCGGGCGCACCTCGGCGGCCTGGAGCGGGCCGCTCTTCGCCTCGCCGATCGAGTACGTCGCCTGCGGCCCCAGCCAGGCACCCAGGATCGTCGCCGCCGCAAGGGTGGAGTCCTGCTCCTCGGTGCGGTTGACGTCCAGCTCGGAGTCGGGCAGCCAGGCGGACATCTTCGGCTCGGCGGGGATCACCGCTCCGTCCTCGCCGACCTTGCCGTGCTCGGCCCGGATCCGTACGGTCACGTCCTCTTGCTCGGGCCCGAACACGTGCGCCTTGGACAGCACTACCGAGTAGCCGTCGGCAGACATCAGCTCGCTGCGGTGCGCCCGCAGAGTGTCCGGGTGCAGGGCCTGATGCAGCCGGCGCTGGTTCGTGCCGGCGAACTTGTTGTCCAGAACGCGGCCGACGACTCCCTGGTTCCAGTGCTCGTTTCCGTCCGGGGAGGGCAGAAGGCCTGGGAAGCGCTCGTTGAGCTCCTGCTCGACGTTCTCCAGCAGGTCGTCCGCGCCCTCCAGTTCGCTGAACCGGTGCATGTTGCCGAAGTTCAGCCCGATCCCGTCCGCAAGCTTGAGCACCGGAGCCGGCTCCGGCGTGCCCTCGGTCGACGGCGGCTCGGGCAGCTTGGCCCACTCCTTCGCGTCTTTGGAGAGTGATCGCAGCCACATCGGGTCGTCCAGCTGCACCACGATCGGCTCGTCCTGCGGCCGGTCGGTGCGGGTGATCACCGCCTCGACGGCGAAGCTGCTCACGGTGGTCGACTCGCCGACGTAGCGGACACCGGTGAACTCGGTGGTCGCCATGCCGGCCCCGGTGTGCGCCATTTCGGCGTCGAGCGTGGGCCAGAACCACAGCCACGGGGTCAGCGAATCCTTCGACATCACCGCGAAGTTGAGCGCGAACAGCATCAGCCCAGGTGGGATGTCGATGGAGTCCTCGTGGGCCAGCGCCCACTCCGCGATCCGGGTTACCCGATCGTCGATATCCATCCAGGTAGAGGTGTCGCGGGTAACCTTCACCTCGGGTCTGGTCAGCCGCAGCTTCACGTTGAGCGCCGCGGGAGTCCGGCCCTCGTGGTCGCCGAAGCTGATGGTGTACCCCTGTTTGCGGACCGCGGGATGCACCAGGTTCTTCAGGCCGACCGGACTGGTCTGCGCATCCAGCCGCCGGCGCTGCGCCGTTCCGGGCGGTGCCAGCTCCCCGGCCGCCTGCTCGATGACCTCGCGCAACTGCGCGCCTCCGGGGAAGGACTCCACGAGCGAGTTTGCGGGGATCGGCACCGGCAGGTGCCGGCCGGTCAGCTCGTCCGTCTCAGCGTACTTGGCGACGACCGAGACGCCGCCGGTCCCGCTCGGCACGTGCTCGGATCCCTGGACGGCCTTCGCCGCGCCGTCCACCGGGCGCACCGTCTCGCGCGAGGACCAGATCTCCAGCGCCTGCTTCACCCGCGGCCGCTCCCCGTTCTGACCGTTGCGCCAGGTGTGGGGGACTGTCTCCCTGCCCAACAGGGAGGTGTACAGGCTGGTCCGCTGCGGCTCGTGTACCTCAACGTGCACCGTCGCGTCGTATGAGAACAGCAGAGACTGGTAGGAGGAGTTCTTGACCGTCCTCTCCTGCACCGTCTGCACGCTGATGTTGGCGTTCTCCTGGTGCTCACCTGTCACGATGGTGAACACACCCTTGAACGCCTCGGTGTAGTTCAATTGGAACGGGTGCGTGCCCTCGAAGGTCTCCAGCGCGTACCCGACGTTGAGGTTGGCGTCGGCGAAGTAGCCGTGACCTCGGTCCCGGCCGCGCAGTGCCCGCTGATGGTCGGTGGTCTTCAGTCGTAGCTCCACCGGGTCGGAGCGCTGCTTCCACGCCGCTGGCTTCAGCCGTACTGCCACCTGGTGCCCGGCCACCTCGAAGGTGTACCGGTCGCCGACCAACTGCTCGGCATGGCTGAGGAGTTTTTCTCGGGTCGTGCGCTGCTCGATCAGCCGGAGGTTTGCCTCGCTACGCAGCACAGGTGGGAGCGTGGTGCGGATCTCTTCGCGGATCGTGGCGATGGCCCGATCGGAGACCGCCTCCGGCACGTCGTGGCCCAGCACCGGGTTCTGCCCGGTCAGGTACTCCGGCGGCTGGAACCTGTGCTCCGGCTGCCAGCCCTCCTCGTGGGCCGCCGCCTCCCAGGGGTGCTCAGGGTGGTCCTCGAGCTGCCGATCGACCGCGTCCAGCGCCGCCTCCAGCTCGGCGCGCGCCTTCTTGACGCGCTGGGCAGCGGCCACGCACTGCGCCCGATCCGGGGTGCCCAGCCCGTCGACGGCTGCGGCATCAAGCGGGTCGAGGCCCGTCAGATACCCCGTCTCGTGCGCGACGGCGAGCTGAGCGGACGCCAGCCCGTAGGCGTTGGCCAGTGCCACCACCCGTTGGTTCAGCACCGCGCGGGCCTTCCCCCGGGACCGCACGGCCAGGTTGCTGGGATCGGCCTCACCGGTGTCGGCCGGCGGCCTGCTCGGCAGGTGCGTCACCTTCGGCACGGTGGTGATGACCCGCGCCACCAAGATCTCGTACCACTCCGGGCGGCTCAGCAGGGCCTTCGGCAGCGCGAGCCGGCCGGGCAACGGCCGGCCGGTACGCGCTGCGCGCCAAGCCTCCACGGCGCGGAACACTTCGCCCAGCCCGTTCTCGATCCGTGCCAGGTCATCGGGTGTAGTGGCCTCGTCCAGAACGGCCTCCTGAGTGTCCAGCACCTGCTCGAGGTGCTGCCTCGCTTGCACCTGGTCGGTCGGCACCAGCTCCCGCACGGTCCGTCGCAGTGGCTTCACCGCCCGCCGGAGCGCCGACGCCTGCTGGTCGAAGCCGGCCGCCGTCTCCACGTCCTGCACGGTCTGCTTAGGGTTGGGGTCCACCGCAGAATGTGCAGGGAGGCTGGTGGTGTGCTGAGCGGTGCGGGTAATGACGTGGGCGCGGGTGGCCTCTGGGGCGACATGAAGGGCGTAGGCCGTCACACCTACGAGCAATTCCCTGCGCCGGAGCACGGCCTGCGTGACAGGATCGGTACCGGCCAGCAGACGCGGCCCCAACAGCAGAGGCCCGATCAGCATCCACGCATCCGCCACCAGGCCGTCCGCCTCCTCCTCACCCACCAGCGCCACGAGATGCCCCCGCACTCGCTCGGGATCCCCCTCGTCCCACACCGGATGCGCCGTCCCCTTCCCCTTGCCCGGGGACGCAGAGCCCCCCACGCCACGCCCCACCCCCAGCCACGCATCCAGATATCCACCGAAGACCCCACTGGGCCCAGCCCCATGGGTGGGAACGACGCCCTTCAGCCGCATACCGACTCCACTCCCCGTCGGGCTCTCCGGCGAAGAACCGCTTCCCGACAGCGCGGCGGGCGCACGCTCGGCCACTGCCGAGCCCGCATCAGCAGTGTCGCGAACGGGCGGGGCCGGGTTCACGGCGGGGCTAGCCGAGACAGCGCCCACTGTCCTGTCCCGTACATCCGCCTCGCTCGTGTCGCCCGCCGGGCCATTCCCGGCCAACGTGGACCAGCTCGGGCTGCTGGACGGGCCGGCTGCATCAGCAGTGTCGCGAACGGGCGGGGCCGGGTTCACGGCGGGGCTAGCCGAGACAGCGCCCACTGTCCTGTCCCGTACATCCGCCTCGCTCGTGTCGCCCGCCGGGCCATTCCCGGCCAACGCAGACCAGCTCTGGCTGCTGGACGGGCCGGCTACTTCGCTCTGCGTGGCAGAGATGGCCGCCGCATCGGTTGTGGACGCCCCGCCCGGGCCGCCCGCGTGTCGCTTGCGCGGCTTCTTCACCCCGCCGAGAAGTCCGACCCACCCGGTGTCCGAACCCGTCAAAGCGGCCAGGTCCGCCCGGGTCTTCCCCGGGTCGCGGTGAAGGTCGTGGGCGGTGTGCAGCGCCTGCAACCGACGCGCGCTCAACTCTTCCTGGTCCCCGATCACCAGACGCCGCGACGGCTTCGACGACAAGTACGGCGCGACCCGGTACGCCTCGGCGTACAGAGCCCCGGCCCGCACGTCACCGGCCGCGTCCTTCAACCCCGCCCACAGAGTCCGCGCATCGGCGGACTCCGCGGCGAAGTCCTCCTCCAACGCCGCCACATCCACTTCCGACGAGAACCCGAACCCCTCATCCTCATCGTCCGTGTCGAAACCGTCATCCGAACCGTCGTCGGAGTCGAGTTCCGGGACAACGTCCTCGTCGGGCACGTCCTCCTCGAGCCCCGCCCGCTCCCCGGCGTCGCGATCCCCCTGCCACACGGCCGTCCAGGCCGCCGCCCGGGCCAACTCCTCCCGGTCCGGCACCTCGTGCGATGCCGATTCCAGCACCTCGTCCGGCACCGAATCCAGCACCGCTTCCGAGGCGGACTCCAGGGCCGGTGCCGATTCCACTGCCGGTGAAGGTTCCGGCGCCGGCACGGTGGCGGTGGTCGGGCCGGGAGTGTCCTCGCCGGTGGTCGCGACCGGCACCGGGGCACCAGCCGTGGCTGGCCTACCCGTGAGCGCGGCGATCACCCCGCGGGCCGCGCTCACGGACTGCACCCCACCCGGCCCCGCCGTCTCCCGCCCGCCGCCCACCGCCCGCAACGCGCTCGCAGGAGACGCCAGGCGCTCGACATCGGCTTCGGCGTCGGTGCCCGAGGCAACCGGGCGCGGCCCGGGAGCTGCCGCGGCCCGAGCGACCGCATCGCCGACCGGCCGCGTGGCGGTGGTGGCGCCGTCGGCCGCAACACCCTCGGCCGACTGCACCCCGGGAGCGGCCGCCGCCGGCGCGGCACCCCGTGCCTGCGGCCCGTTCTGCCCGGCCACCTCCTGCCCAACCAGGTCCGGCCCGGGGCCGACCACGACCGCTCCCCGCGGAGCACTCCGGTCCCCGACAACGGGAACAGCGCTCCCGACAGGGGCGGTGCCGGCGGGGCCGACCACGGAAGCGGTACCGCTCACCGCCGAATCCGTCCCAGCGGCAGCAAGGCCGGTGAAGGCGGTGCCGGCGGTGGTCACGGGAGCAGTGCCGCTCGCCGTCGGATCCGTCCCAGCGGTTGCGGGGGCGGTGCCGGCGGTGCCGGCGGTGGTCACGGGAGCAGTGCGGCTCGCCGCCGGGCTCCCGGCAGTGGTGAGGGGTTGGGGTGTCGTGTCCGTGGCGTGGGTCGCGTCTTCGCCGGCTCGGCCGAGCGCACCCGTGGGAGCGGCGTGCTGGAGCACGGGAGCGGACGGGGCGGCGCCGCCCGACACCGGGCCCGCCGCGGCCGCGGCCGCCGCCCGCGACGACGCCGTCGCCGACCCGGCGGCGTCGACCGGCACACCCGCACCGCCCACGTACTCCACGCCGGCGACCGCGGCAGGCACAACGGCGGCGGCGCGAGTACCAGCAGCCGCCGGGGCGCGCGTGTCACCGGAAGCATCCGCGGCCGCGGTCGTGGTCGTGGGTCGTGGCAGCGCGGCAGACGCGGGCAGCGAACTCGCGGACTGCCGGGCGACAGGCTGCGGCCCCTGCCCGGAAGCGTGCCCGTCACGGAAAGCCGCACGCGTGTCACCGGAGTCCGCAGCCGAAGCACCCGCGGCCGAAGCACCCGCGGCCGAGGTCGAGGGCTGGGAAGCCGCACGCGTGTCACCGGAGTCCGCAGCCGAAGCACCCGCGGCCGAAGCACCCGCGGCCGAGGTCGTGGGCCGGGCAAGCCCCACCGCCGCTGCAACCGCGGTGTCGCGTTCCTGCACCGTGCGCGTCTCATGCCGCTCGCCGTGGGCCGCCGACATGTCGCCATCGGCCGCACTGTCCGCCGCACCGAACGCGGTGACGAGCCCCGGCAGCGAGGCCGGGCCCGTCGCGAGCGCCGCACCCGCAGCGGGAAGCCCGTTCAGGTGGGCCTCAAGACCCTCGAGGCCGTGCCCCTTGTCGAGGCCCAGGACGCCCTTCGCCCACTGCGCGCCCTCGAAGACGAAATGCTCAAAGACACTGCTCACCCCCGAACCCGCGAAACCCACCGGACTGAACCCCCCGCCGACCACCGCCGCAACCGCCGCGCTCTCCAACAAGGCCTCGGTGACCGCGTTCGACCCCACACTCCACGGATGGCTGCGCCCCAACCCGGTCTTCGCCCCCACCGCCTTCGCGAAAGCCGACCCCGACACCACCGAAAGCGCCGGCTTGTGCAAACCCCCGATGAACGCACCCATCGCACCCGACCTGGCGATACCCCTCCAGTCGTACCCGCGCCGACGAAACCCGCTCGGCGCCCCGTCGATCATGAACGTCTGCGCCGCGAAACTCGTCAACGACTCCGACAACGCCTCCAACGCCGCCGCCGCACCCAACCGCCCCACCCGCGTCAACCGCACCAGCCGCACCAGCAACCGCACCCGCGCCCGCGCCATCAACAACGCCCGCTGCACACCCGCCCACGCCGGGAAGAACGGCTCCAACATCTCCAGAACCACAAGCTCCACGAAAAGCTGCACCAGCTCCGCGACCAACTCGACCTTGCCCTCGAAGATCTGCGACGCCGTACCACGCTGAACCCCCGACACCGACGACACCTGCCCCCGCACCCCGCGCAGCAGACCCCCGCCACCATCCGTGAACTGCCCCATCGCCCGCACGAACTGCTCACGCGTCTCCGAAGGCAAATGCCGCGCCGCATTACGCACCGCATCATCGACATCCGCCTCGAAATCCCGGATCAACGCCCCGACCCGCGCCAGACCCTCCGACGACTCCAACGCCAACGACGCACTCGCCTGCGGAAAAAACGACCCCGTCAACACAAACATCAAAACATCCAACACCGAGCCACGCCCCACCACCGGCTCAGCCACCACCACACACCACCCCCACACCCACCCCAGCCGAAAACACCCCCACCAACCCACCAACACAACCCTGCACACCAAAACAGCAACACAGGACCGAAAAGACAACCCCCCACCACAACACCTCACCCACAGCCACCAAAACCTGCCCGAACGAACACAAAGGTGAGCTGCACTGATCTTCGTGGAGTCCTTGAAGCCTGGGTTGCTATTCAGGCGTAAGGAGAACCACAGCAGTGCCAGCACCCCGTAACGACCTCGTGCATGGTTAGTACTCTGAGCTTGCTCCGCTTTGACGGACACCCTCGGTGTGGTGGTCAGGCCGCCAGGACGTTCTTGTAGCTGGCGGGACTGCGGTAGCCGAGGCTGCTGTGCAGCCTGCGAATGTTGTACCAGCCCTCGATCCACTCGAAGATCGCGGAGCGGACAGCCGCCCGGCTTGGCCACCGTCGGTCGCCGATCAGCTCTCGCTTCAAGGAGGCGAAGAACGAATCGGCGAGCGCGTTGTCCCAGCACTGCCCAGTCCGGCCGACCGACAGGAGGACGCCGAAGTCGCCTGCCAGCGAAGCGAATTCACGACTGGTGTACTGGCATCCGCGATCCGTGTGGAAGATCACCGGGCCCGACGGGCGGCGGGTCCGGCAGGCTGACCGCAGGGCATCAGCGACCAGTTCGGTCCTCAGATGGTCGGCGGTGGCCCAGCCGACGACGCGGCGGGAGGCGATGTCGATGACGGTGGCCAAGTAGAGCCAGCCCTCCTCGGTCGGGATGTAGGTGATGTCGCCGCACCAGCGCGCATCAAGGGCGGTCGGGTCGGGCTGGAAGTCGCGCAGGACCAGGTCCGGCCGGGTGGCCGCCCGCGGGTCCGGGATCGTGGTGCGTTGGCGCCGGCGACGGTTCCGACCCTCAAGGCCAGCCTGGCGCATCAGCCGGGCGACCCGGCGACGGCCGCACCGGTCACCGCCCTGCTGGAGGGCGGCGTGGACGCGCGGGGCTCCGTAGCTTCCCCTGGAGTCCGCGTG
Source organism: Streptomyces sp. TLI_171 (assembly GCF_003610255.1). GTDB lineage: Bacteria > Actinomycetota > Actinomycetes > Streptomycetales > Streptomycetaceae > Kitasatospora. Next base: position 6,052,581 of record NZ_RAPS01000001.1, read on the forward strand.
GATCTCGGTGATCTTCGAGGTCAGCTCGGTGTCGCGGACGGCGCGGGGACCGGGCTCGCCGTTGCGGCGGGCGTAGAAGGCGGCACGGGAGACCTGGAGGAGCTCACACGCTCGTTTGACGTTGTGACCTGCCTGCTTCTCCGCCTCGATGAACGGGTGCACCGTCACCGGGTCTCCTTCGCGAAGAAAGCCGTGGCCCGCTTGAGGATGTCCACGTCCTCCCGCAGGCGGCGGTTCTCCCGCCGCAATCGGGCCAGTTCCTCGCGCTCGTCGCTGGTCAGGCCGTCCCGCTCGCCGGCGTTGACCTCGGCCTGACGGATCCAGTCGCGCACCGCGGTCTCGGTCAGGTCGAAGTCCTTCGCGACCTGACCCACCGACCGGTGACCGCGCTGGCACAGGTCGACGATCTCGGCCTTGAACTCCGGCGCGAACGAACGCCTGGGCCTCGGCTTCTTCTTCCCCATGCTCTCCATGATGGACATCATCCTTCCGGGGCCGAAGCCCCTGATCAGGAGTGTCCGTCAAAGCGGATCAAGCCCAGTGGCTGGCACGCTAACGCTCATGACCACGCCCCAGAACGCGAGGCGTCGACTCGCCGCGCTCCCGCGCTACACAGCCCTGAACGGGGAGGACTTCACCGGCCAGAGCCTCGCTTCCGCTCGCCCTCCACAGTTGCGCTTCACCCGATGCTCGTTCGTGGGAGTCGACCTGCGCGGAGCCTCACTCCGTGGGGCGCGCCTGCTCGGCTGCGATCTCAGCGATGCCGATCTTCGCGATGCCGATCTCACCGACGCCAAGTTCGGCCGAGTGAACACTGGCAGACCGCCGCACGGCCTCACCAACCTCACCGGAGCCCGCCTCAAGGGAGCGATCCTGCAAAACGCCCAACGCGATGGTGTCATCGGCTGGCCTGCTGAGTCCGACGACATCGCGTAGAGCCAGACCTCAGCCCCCACGCCTCGATCGTGTCGCCGCACGACCGACAAGATCACGATCTACGGCTGGAGTACTAATACTCCAGTGAGAGTTCTGCGTTTTCCCTGTTCAGCGGCCCGGTGGCGGCGAGTTTAGTCGGGCTGCGCCGGGGGTGGTGGGGTGTTCGCGGGGATGTCGCGCGAACGAGTGTCCGCGGCGCATGTAGTGGCAGCGCCGCGGACAGTTCCTCGGTGTGAGCGACGATCTGACGGATGTGTGGGACCGGGAACTGACCGAACTCTTCCTGCGGATCGGGGCCCGCTTCACGCGGGTGGAGCCGAGGAAGCGGATGCGGGACTACGTGCGCGGGCTGTTGGGCCCGGTAGGGCGAAAGAACAGCTGGCAGTTGGCCGAGTTCGCCGGGCACCCGGCCCCACATCGGCTGCAGCACCTGCTTGCCCGCGCCTGCTGGAGCGCGGACGAGGTCCGCGACGACCTGCAGGCCTACATCGGCGAGCAACTCGGCGCCACTGACGGTGTCCTGATCATCGACGACACGGGCTTCGTGAAGAAGGGCACGGTCTCGGCGGGCGTGCAGCGCCAGTACTCGGGCACCGCCGGCCGCACGGAGAACTGCCAGATCGGTGTCTTCGCCGCCTACGCCTCGACCAAGGGTCATGTCCTGGTCGACCGCGAGCTCTACCTGCGCAGGTCCTGGAGCGACGACCGGCAACGCTGCCAGGCCGCCCGCGTCCCCGACGAGCGCGGCTTCGCCACCAAGTTGGAGCTCGCACGGTCGATGATCAAACGAGCTCTGGCCTCGCCGCTGCCGATCGCGTGGGTCACCGCTGACTCGGCCTACGGCCAGGACTCGCACTTCCGCAGGTTCCTCGAAGACACCGGGCTCTTCTACGTGGTGGCCGTTCCCAAGTCCCAGCAGGTCCACGGCCCGCGGATCGACTTCCTCATCGCCCAGGCCCCGCCCGAGGCTTGGCAGCGACTGTCCGCCGGCTCCGGGGCCAAGGGCGAGCGCCTCTACGACTGGGCCGCAGCACGCCTGCCCGCTGTCTGGGAATTCGACGGCGACCAGCCCACCCGCCAACGCTGGATGCTCGCCCGCCGCAGCTTGACCAAGCCCGACGACGTCGCCTACTACCTGGCCTGCGCGCCCCTGGACGCCACCGTCGCCGACCTGGTCCGCGTCGCCGGATGCCGCTGGAAGATCGAGGAGTGCTTCCAGAGCGCGAAGAACGAGTGCGGCCTGGACCAGTACGAGGTCCGCCGCTACGTGGGCTGGTACCGGCACATCACCCTCGCGATGCTCGCCCACGCGTTTCTGGCCGTCATGGCCGCCCAGGAGCGCGAAAAGGGGGCGGCAGTGACGACACGCCCGACCTCGTGGACCTCACACCAGCCGGGATTCGCCGTCTGCTGGCAGCTCGACCCTGCCACCGCCCTGCCGACCGCGACCACACCCTGACCTGGTCCAGATGGCGCCGCCGTCACCAAGCACACGCGCGGCGCTGCCACTACAGACGCCGGGGCCACTCGTTCGCGCGACATCCCCGCGAACACCCCACCACCCCTGGCGCAGCCCGGCTAAACTCGCCGCCACCGGGCCGCTGAACAGGGAAAACGCAGAACTCTCACTGGAGTACTAACCATGCACGAGGTCGTTACGGGGTGCTGGCACTGCTGTGGTTCTCCTTACGCCTGAATAGCAACCCAGGCTTCAAGGACTCCACGAAGATCAGTGCAGCTCACCTTTGTGTTCGTTCGGGCAGGTTTTGGTGGCTGTGGGTGAGGTGTTGTGGTGGGGGGTTGTCTTTTCGGTCCTGTGTTGCTGTTTTGGTGTGCAGGGTTGTGTTGGTGGGTTGGTGGGGGTGTTTTCGGCTGGGGTGGGTGTGGGGGGTGGTGTGTGGTGGTGGCTGAGCCGGTGGTGGGGCGTGGCTCGGTGTTGGATGTTTTGATGTTTGTGTTGACGGGGTCGTTTTTTCCGCAGGCGAGTGCGTCGTTGGCGTTGGAGTCGTCGGAGGGTCTGGCGCGGGTCGGGGCGTTGATCCGGGATTTCGAGGCGGATGTCGATGATGCGGTGCGTAATGCGGCGCGGCATTTGCCTTCGGAGACGCGTGAGCAGTTCGTGCGGGCGATGGGGCAGTTCACGGATGGTGGCGGGGGTCTGCTGCGCGGGGTGCGGGGGCAGGTGTCGTCGGTGTCGGGGGTTCAGCGTGGTACGGCGTCGCAGATCTTCGAGGGCAAGGTCGAGTTGGTCGCGGAGCTGGTGCAGCTTTTCGTGGAGCTTGTGGTTCTGGAGATGTTGGAGCCGTTCTTCCCGGCGTGGGCGGGTGTGCAGCGGGCGTTGTTGATGGCGCGGGCGCGGGTGCGGTTGCTGGTGCGGCTGGTGCGGTTGACGCGGGTGGGGCGGTTGGGTGCGGCGGCGGCGTTGGAGGCGTTGTCGGAGTCGTTGACGAGTTTCGCGGCGCAGACGTTCATGATCGACGGGGCGCCGAGCGGGTTTCGTCGGCGCGGGTACGACTGGAGGGGTATCGCCAGGTCGGGTGCGATGGGCGCGTTCATCGGGGGTTTGCACAAGCCGGCGCTTTCGGTGGTGTCGGGGTCGGCTTTCGCGAAGGCGGTGGGGGCGAAGACCGGGTTGGGGCGCAGCCATCCGTGGAGTGTGGGGTCGAACGCGGTCACCGAGGCCTTGTTGGAGAGCGCGGCGGTTGCGGCGGTGGTCGGCGGGGGGTTCAGTCCGGTGGGTTTCGCGGGTTCGGGGGTGAGCAGTGTCTTTGAGCATTTCGTCTTCGAGGGCGCCCAGTGGGCGAAGGGCGTCCTGGGCCTCGACAAGGGGCACGGCCTCGAGGGTCTTGAGGCCCACCTGAACGGGCTTCCCGCTGCGGGTGCGGCGCTCGCGACGGGCCCGGCCTCGCTGCCGGGGCTCGTCACCGCGTTCGGTGCGGCGGACAGTGCGGCCGATGGCGACATGTCGGCGGCCCACGGCGAGCGGCATGAGACGCGCACGGTGCAGGAACGCGACACCGCGGTTGCAGCGGCGGTGGGGCTTGCCCGGCCCACGACCTCGGCCGCGGGTGCTTCGGCCGCGGGTGCTTCGGCTGCGGACTCCGGTGACACGCGTGCGGCTTTCCGTGACGGGCACGCTTCCGGGCAGGGGCCGCAGCCTGTCGCGCGGCAGTCCGCGAGTTCGCTGCCCGCGTCTGCCGCGCTGCCACGACCCACGACCACGACCACGACCACGACCACGACCACGACCACGACCACGACCGCGACCGCGACCGCGACCGCGGATGCTTCGGCTCTGGCTTCCGGTGACACGCGCGCTCCGGCCGCTGCTGGCGCTCGCGGCACCGCCGCCGCCGTCGCTGTGCCTGCCGCGGTCGCCGGCGTGGAGTACGCGGGCCGTGTGGGTGTGCCGGTCGACGCCGCCGGGTCGGCGACGGCGTCGTCGCGGGCGGCGGCCGCGGCCGCGGCGGGCCCGGTGTCGGGCGGCGCCGCCCCGTCCGCTCCCGTGCTCCAGCACGCCGCTCCCACGGGTGCGCTCGGCGAAGCCGGCGAAGACGCGACCCACGCCACGGACACGACACCCCAGCCCCTCACCGTGGCGGGGTCGGGTCCGGCGAAGGGCGGCGCCGCCCTGCTCACCACAGCCGCCCCCGCCCCCGCAACCGCTGGGACGGATCCGACGGCGAGCGGCACTGCTCCCGTGACCACCGCCGGCACCGCCTTCACCGGCCTTGCTGCCGCTGGGACGGATTCGGCGGTGAGCGGTACCGCTTCCGTGGTCGGCCCCGCCGGCACCGCCCCTGTCGGGAGCGCTGTTCCCGTTGTCGGGGACCGGAGTGCTCCGCGGGGAGCGGTCGTGGTCGGCCCCGGGCCGGACCTGGTTGGGCAGGAGGTGGCCGGGCAGAACGGGCCGCAGGCACGGGGTGCCGCGCCGGCGGCGGCCGCTCCCGGGGTGCAGTCGGCCGAGGGTGTTGCGGCCGACGGCGCCACCGGCGGCACGCGGTCGGTCGGCGATCCTGTCCTGCAGAGCGCGGCCCGGACGGCACCCGGCCCCCAATCTTCGGGCGCCGAAGCCTCGGGTGCCGTCGCTTCGGGTTCGGACGCCGGGCGTGTCGTCGTCGACGGCCTCGTCGTGCCGGGGACCGCGGCTGAGGCCGGCGGAGGCGGCGAGGGGAGCGCCCGGCGCCGTGACGTGCAGTCCTCGACCGCGGCCGACCGTGTCCTGGCCGCGCTCAACGGCACAGACCCCGCAGCCGGCGCCCCCGTGCGGATCGAGACCACCGGTGAGGACGCACCCGCCTCTGGCGCCTCCGAGGTGGTCATGGGTACGGGTGGGGCTACGGGTGGCGTGCCGGCGTCGGCGGGATCCGGGGATGCGTCGGATGCGTCGGTGGGGTCGGGTGGGTCGGTGGGGTCGTCGTCCGTTGTCCGGCCCCGGCTGGAGGGGGAGGTTCCCGCCGAGGAGGAGGAGGAGGTTCCGGCCGGGGAGGGGGAGGTTCCGGTCGGGGGGGATGTTCCGCAGCCCGGCATTGGCAGTGCCGGTGGTGTGGATGGCGGGGAGGCTGGGGTTCTTGTTGGTGTGGAGGCCTTGGTGGGGGTGCTCGTCGGGTCGCGGATGGGGGAGTTCGGGGATGCCGAGGGGTTGTGGCGGGGTCTGCGGGAGATGGCGGGGGCCTCTCGTGCGGAGCGGCTTCTTGTCGAGGCGTATGCCGAGTTGCGTCCTTTCCTGGAGCGGCCTCTGTTGATGGGGGTCGAGCACGGTGGGACGCTGCGGGTCCGCCGGAGTGTGGCGTTGAAGGTCGCGTACGGGCTGTGGTGGGATCCGGAGCAGGTCCGGGCGGGTCTGGCCGCGCTGCCGGGCCGCAGGTTCGGGCGTGCCGTGCTCCCGGGGGGCGCCCTGAAACGCAAACACGGGAAGGACACCGGGCAGGACACGGCGGGGGCGGGGCCGTCACAGCTGGGAGAGCCGCTGAGCCCGGACGACGGCTTCACCGACTACGCCGCACCATCGTCCACCGGCCCCAGCCAGATCAACCCGGTCGTGGCTGCCCAGGCGCTGCACGCCTGGTACACCGCCAACCCCGACCATGCCGGCGAACTCCCGCCCCAGGCCGAGGTGGTGCGGCCGGCCGACGCCGACCACGACCGGATCGCCGGGCGCTGGTACCACAACGTCAGCAGGCGCGTGACCGCGGTGACGTGGGAGACGCTGGAGGCGCTGCACCAGGCCGGCATGCCCGATACCAGCCGCATCCCCAACCAGGACAAGGAGGTGCGGCGGGAGCACGAGTACAGGCTCGTTCCGTCGGAGGAGTTCGTCGGCGCGTTGATCGAGAGCTTCCGCCACCTGCCGGACAATGCCGGTGTCGAGGACCTGCCGGCCGACGCGGCCTTCCACGACGCCCACAACCACCCCACCAAGCTCGCCCCCTGCCTCGAGGGACTGCGCGCAGGGAGGATCGTGCCCTCCGTGGTGCAGTACCGGAGGCTGGAGAAGGCGGGCCTGGCCCAACGCCTGGACCTGCCCGCACCCCCCGGCCGAAACCAGATCAACCCCGTTGTGGCCGCCCGGGCGCTGCGCGCCTGGTATGCCTCCGGCTCGGGCCGCGCCGGCAAACTCCCGCCCGTGGAGGCGGTGGTGCGGCCGGCCGACGCCGACCACGACCTGATCACCGGGGACTGGTACTACCGCGTCAGCAGGGGCGCGACCGCGGTGACGTGGGAGACGCTGGAGGCGCTGCACCAGGCCGGCATGCCCGACACCAGCCGCATCCCCGGCCAGGACGAGGTGCGGCGGAAGCACTACAAGGTCGTCGCGTCGGAGGAGTTCGTCACCGCGTTGATCGACCGCTTCCGCCACCTGCCGGACAATGCCGGTGTCGAGGACCTGCCGGTCGACGCGGCCTTCCACGACGCCCACAACCACTCCACCAAGTTCGCCCCCTGCCTCGAGGAACTGCGCGCAGGGAGGATCGTGCCCTCCGTGGTGCAGTACCGGAGGCTGAAGGAGGCGGGCCTGGCCCAACGCCTGGACCTGCCCGAACCCGAGGGCAAAAGCCAGATCAACCCGGTTGTGGCCGTCGGGGCGCTGCGCGCCTGGTATGCCGCCGGCTCGGGCCGCGCCGGCAAACTCCCACCCGGGCCGGCGGTGGTGCGGCCGGGCGACGCCGACCACGACCTGATCACCGGGGACTGGTACTACACCGTCAGCAAGGGCAAGACCGCGGTGACGCGGGAGACGGTGGAGGCGCTGCACCAGGCCGGCATGCCCGGCACCAGCCTCACCAAGGGTGAGGGCAAGGGCCGGCGGGGGCACGCGTACAAGTTCGTCCCGTCGAGGGAGGCGTTGCTGGCTCTGGCGGATTACCTCGCGGCCCCGCGCGTTGGCGGCGGGGACGCGGTGGCCGGGTCGGTGGCGCCGCTGCCCGGCCCGGGGGAGGGCGGCTTCTTCACCGACGCCCACAACCAGAAGTTCCCCCTGGGCGGCTACTTCGACAACCACCGGAAGGACCAGCCACCCCGCCCCCAGGACATCCTGAAACTCCTCGACCTCGGCGAGCCCGGCATGGCCGTCGTCCGAGCACTGGACATCCAACTCACCCAGGCACAGCAGCGCCACGCCACCAAGACCGCGAAAGCAAAAGCGGGGACAGGTAAAGCAGAGGCGAAGACGGGGAAGGCGGGGACGGGGAAGGCGAAAGCGAAGGCGAAGACCGGGAAGGCGGGGACGGCGGGGAAGGCGAAGGCGGGGAAGGCGAAGGCGGGGACGGCGGGGAAGGCGGGGGCGGGGGCTGCTCGGCGGGCGGCGGTCACCGACGTCGGTGCGGGCGCCGTGGTCGTGGCCGGTGCCGGAGCGGAGGGCCGGGCGGCCAAGCGCCGCCGGACCGCACCGACACGAGCGGCGGCCGGGGCGGGAGGCGGCCCGCTGCCGGGCTGGAGCCGCTACCTCAACAAGCAGCAGATCGCCTACCTGTCACAGCACGGGCTGACCCCCTACAGCCCTCCCGGTGACGGGGACTGCTTCTACCACGCCCTGCTGTCCCTGACACCAGAGACGTTCACCGCGGTGGACCCCTCCCTGACCAGCCCGCAGGCCCTGCGCGCCCACATGGCCGAGGTACTGCGCGCGGAACTGCGCAACCCACCGGGCGACCGCCCCCTGTGGGACGCCCTCGAGGACCCCGTGATCCCCCTGCACCAGCAATTCGTCGGCATCGCCGACCTGGACCCACAGGAGACCGCCCGACGACGCGCACAGGTGATCGCCGAGATCTCCACCGCCGGCAGCTGGAACAACGACACCGCCGGCGCCACCCCCTACCTCTTCCGCCTCCACTTCAACCTCGACCTGCACATACTCCACTCCAACGGCACCACCGCCCCCCTCCTCGACGACCCCGACGGCCGATTCCCCCCGCCCACCGGCCCCACACACACCCTCGTCCTCAGCCAAAACCACTGGCTCGCCCTCACCCCCAACCCCACCACCACCGCCAGCGGCCCCAACACCACCACCGCGAACCCCGACACAAACCACACCACCGGCACAAGCCACACCACCGGCACGAACCAGACCCCGACAACCGACCCACCCACCCCACCAACACCAGCAGCAGCACCCCGCACCGAAGGGACGCAGCCCGGGACCACCGACGACCACGACACCGCACACCCCCCGCACACCACAGACGCCATGGACACCACAGACGCCGACGACCCCACCCACCCGCAAAACATCGACGCCCTCCTGCGCCTGCTGGAAACCCTCCCCGCCCTCGACACACCAGAGCAGACCGCACCGGACAACCCCCCCGACCCGCTCATCGGGACGTTCCACCCGCTCGGGATGCTCGGCACGTCCGAACCGCAGACCGCACCGGACAACCCCCCCGACCCGCTCATCGGGACGCTCGACCAGCTCGGGACGCTCGGGACGTTCGACCCGAGCGACCCGCTCGGGATGTCCAACATGTTCGGGCGATCCTGGGCGCTCCCCGCATCGGACGACACCCACAACCCACTCGACCCGTTCGACCCACTCGGGGCGTTCGGGGCGTCGGCCCGGGCCCGGGCGGACGGGAACTGGTCCGGGTTCGAGCGCTGGCTCGACCACCCGGCGGACATCACGGACACGGCACTAACGGGCCACGACGACGACCTCGCCCCCGCCCCCGCCCCCATGGACATCGACCCGACATCGAGCCCCGGACCAGGCCCGGACCACCACCCCGCCCCACACACCACGCTCCTGTCACAAACCGGACGAAACGCCTACAACATCCTGTCCGGACAACCCCCGGCACACAACAACCCCCACCACCCCCCGCGAAACACCCAACCCCCTCCCCCACCGACACACGACCACAACAACGGACATGATGGACCTCACCGGCCCGACAAGCCCGCCCAATCCGTCCGGCACGATCCCCACGGAACCGATGAACACCGATCCGACCACCGACACGGGCCAGCCCCCTCCACCAAGGTCGATACGGTGACCGGCCTATCTCCCGATCAAGGAAGAGCGCCTGATGAACGACGTGATCGTCTCGGTCGAGGAGGGCCAGCCGAGTGAGTTGTCGGCGGACGTGCTGGATGAGCGGTTGATCAGGCAACTGGTCGACCGGGCCCGTACAGCGGACTCCAGCCGACCGGTGAGGGCGGGCTGCTTCAGCAGCTGACCGCTGACCACGTGCTGGAGTCCGCCCTTGAAAGCGAGATCACCGATACCACCACGAGCAGGCCCGTTTCGCGCACTCCTCACGCCGCATGCCGGTCGAGCACGGCATCGCCCACCTGAAGAACTGGCGCACCCTCGCCCGACACCACAGCCGCCGCGACCACCTCCCCGACACCGTCCGAGCCGTCGCTGGACCCCTCTCCGACCAACAAGCCCATCAGAAAACCGAGTTGAAGGCCCTGGCCTCCGGCCGAGCCGTGTGACCACCAGGCACCCTACGCGGCCCAAGACCGCCCGCTCCCAACCACGCACGAGGTCGTTGGGCGTGCTGGCAGGCCCTTCGGCCGAGCTGATGTGACAGAGTGTCAGTTCCAGTCGAAGTCGGCCGGGTCCGGGCCGATCCGCTTGCCGGTGGCGACCCCGGCGACGGCGGCGAGGTCCTCGGCGTCCAGCTCGAAGCCGGTGACGTCCAGGTTCTCCCGGATGCGGGCGGGCGTCACCGACTTCGGGATCGCGATCACGCCGCTCTGCAGGTGCCAGCGCAGCACCACCTGGGCCGCCGAGCGGCCGTGCTTCGCGGCCACCGCGAGCAGGGCGGGCTCGGCCAGCAGGTCGCCGCCCTGGCCGAGCGGGCTCCACGCCTCGGTGGCGATGCCGTGCTCGGCGTGGAAGGCGCGCAGCTCGGCCTGCGGGAAGTACGGGTGCAGCTCGACCTGGTTCAGCGCCGGCACCACCGAGGTCTCCTTGAGCAGCAGCTCCAGGTCCGGGACGCGGAAGTTGGAGACGCCGATCGCGCGGACCCGGCCCTCGGCCTGCAACTGCTCGAAGACCGGCCAGATGTTCAGGAAGGTGTTGCCGTGCATCGGGCGCGGCCAGTGGATCAGGTACAGGTCCAGCTGGTCCAGGCCGAGCTTGGCCAGCGACTCGTCGAACGCCCGCCGGACCCGGTCCCGGCCCTGCTCGCCGGACCAGTCGACGGTGCCGGAGTTCCACAGCTTGGTGGTCACGAACAGCTCGTCGCGGGCCACGCCGGACTCGGCGATCGCCCGGCCGGTGCCCGCCTCGTTCTCGTAGATCGCGGCGGTGTCGATCGAGCGGTAGCCGGCCTCGATCGCGGTGCGCACCGCGGGGACGGCCTCCGCGTCCGGCACCTGCCAGACGCCGAAGCCGAGCTGCGGGATCCGCACGCCGTTGTTCAGCGTGACGGTAGGGATCGCGGGTACTGCGGGAATGCTGCTCACGAGAACGTTGCCCTTCGGTGGCGAGTCTGAGTCGGATGAGGCGGAAACCCCAGAAAACAGGGGACTGTTACCGCCCGGTTCCCTCCGGCCGCGCCGGTAAGGTTCTCTCACTGACCCGGGACGGCGCCGCGGAGCCAGCCGCACCCGAAGCCGACGATGCGCCGGAAGCGCGGGAGCGATTCGGGTATGTTGGCCGGAGGTCTCCGAGTGTCGGCAGATTCCGCGGCGATATCGGGGGCGCGGGTCATTCCGGGCCGGATGCGGTCGGCGCCGACCGGCAGGTGCGGGACTCGCTCATGCTAGCGAGGTTTTCGGTAGGTCCGGCGCGCAGTGCCGCTATACCTCGCGATTGTGTCTGGCTGTGCCGTTCCGATGGTTCGGAGGGGCTGACTTTCGTCGGGTACCGCCTGATCGGGACCATGATCGAGGCATGTCCGACACTACGTCAGAATCTCGGTCCCACTTGTCCACCGCCGGGGCGTCCGCGCTGTACATCGGTGCGCTGCTCGGCCCGAGTTTGCTCCTGCTCCCCGGTCTGGCGGCGCGCGCCGCCGGCCCTGCCTCCCTGCTGGCCTGGCTGGCCCTTCTCGGCCTGTCCGGTCTGCTGGCCGTGGTGTTCTGCGGGCTCGGCTCCCGGTTGGGATCGGCGGGCGGCGTGGCGGGGTACGCGGCCGCAGGGCTGGGCCCCCGGGCAGGGCGCGCGGCGGGCTGGTGCTTCCTGGCGGGCGTGGTCGCGGGTGCCCCGGTGGTCGGCCTGATCGGGGGCGGCTACGCGGCGGCGGCCGTCGGCGCGGACGAGCGGACCGCCGTCCGGGCGGGCCTGGTGCTGCTCGCGCTGGTGCTGGCGGTCCGGCTGCTGGGGGTGCGGACAGGGGCGGGGTTCCAACTGGTGCTGGTCTGCGCGCTGGTGTGCCTAGTGGTGTTCGCGGTGCTCGGTTCGGCCCCTGCCGCACAAGCCGCGCACTGGACGCCGTTCCTGCCGCACGGCTGGACCGGCGTTGCACAGGCCGCACCTCCGCTGATGTTCGCGTTCATCGGGTGGGAAGCAGCGGCCTCGCTGACCACCCAGCTGCGCGACCCGCGCCGCGAGCTGCGCCGGGTGATTCTGATCGCCTTCATCGTGACCTCGCTGCTCTTCCTGGGTCTGGCCGCCGCGACCGTCTCTGTGCTCGGCCCCGAGGCCGGCGGCCCCGTCCCGCTCGCCGACCTGATGCGCGCCGCGATAGGCGATTGCGGTCCACTGCTGGCCGCCGGCGCAGCCCTGGTCCTCACGCTGGCCGCCACCAACACCTACCTGACGGGCGCCGCTGCCCTGTTGGACGCGCTGCTCCCGTCGGGGGCGGCGGCCGGCTGGCGTGGCTCGTTCGCAATCGTGGGCATGACGGCGCTCACCGGTATCCCGCTGGTCGCTCTCGTCGGGTCGGGTGTTCTGACGTCCTCTCAACTGGTAGCCGTGCCTACGGCGCTGTTTCTCATCATCTATCTAGCATGCACCGCCGCCGCGGTCCGGATCCTGCGCGGCGCCTCGCGTGTGGCCGCCGCCATAAGCTGCCCAGCCGTCCTGGCCCTGCTGCTCGGCACTGGGTGGCCGGCACTGGTCGCCGCCGCGATCGCGCTGCTCGGCGCCATCCCGATGCCCACCCCGGCTGCCCTGACAACCTCTGCGAGCCCAACGACCTCTGCAGCCCCTGGTCGAACGGACGAGCTGACCCCGCTCGCACCTTCCACCGCAGCTCAGGCGAGTTCACCGACGCGCGGGATCTGACCCGGAACCACCACCGCACGCCTCGAGCCCCGCTACTGCCGGGTGGTGGACGGAGCTTCCCTGCGAGGGGGCGGCCCGCTATTCCGGTGTCGGTTCACCCGGACGTCACGGAGTGGGGTCGGTGTTCGTGTGTGACGTGGGTTGGACGAGCACCTCCAGCCTGTCGGGTGGGCGGGCGGCCTTCGGAGGGGAGGTCAGAGCGCGCCGGGGCGGTTGGAGGGGTTGAGGGCGGCGGTGGCAACAGCCAGGGCGGAGCACAGCTTGGTGACTTCGCTGGCTGTGTAGGTGAACCATCGGTTCTGGTCCAACTTCTGCGGCCTTCAGTGGGCGTGCACCGCGGGCTCTTCCTGGCCCATCAGCGCGGCCGCGTCGGCCGGCTCCAGGCCGGGGGACTCGTGCAGGATCGCGGCATCAGCGGCCCGTTCGGGCAGGTCGCGGTGAAGTCCGTCCGACGTACCCGAGCGGGCGCCGCGGGTGCTGGGCGTCGACGAGTTCGCCTTCCGCAGGGGCCGCACCTACGGCACCCTGCTGGTCGACGTCGAGTCCGGCCGTGTCGTCGACGTCCTGCCCGACCGCACCTCGGAGACCTTCGCCGCCTGGCTGCGCGAGCACCCTGGCGCCGAGATCGTCTGCCGCGACCGCGCCAGCGCCTACAGCCGGGCGATCAAGGAAGCCGCACCCGGCGCGATCGAGGTCGCCGACCGCTGGCACCTGCTGCAGAACCTGTCCGCCGCGGTCGAGAAGACCTGCCACCAGCACCGCGCCTGCCTGCGCAAACACGCCGACCAGGAGGCGCCACCCGAACCACCGGCGATCGACCTGCCGGTTCTCCAACTGCCCCGGACCCCGATCGTCGAACGCACCCGCGACCGCTACGCGGACGTCCACCGTCTGCTGGAGCAGAAGTGGACGATCAGCGCGATCGCCCGCCACCTTGGACTCGACCGCAAGACCGTCCGCCGCTTCAAGACCACCTCGCTGGACGAACTCCGCTCTTTGGCAAGGGAGTTCGGGGCTAGCAAGCAGGGGCTTATCGACCCGTTCAAGCCCTACCTGAACAGCCGGTTCACCGCCGGGTGTACCAGCGCCCAGCAACTGTTCCGCGAGATCACCGAACGCGGCTACCGCGGCAACGTCCTGGCCGTGCGCCGCCACGTCGCCTCCCTGCGCGAAGGCGCCGCCGAACCCGTCCGCGCCGACATCCCCAGCCCGCGCCGGATCACCTCCTGGATCATGTGGCCGACCGACACCCTCCCCGATCGCGAACAGGACAGGCTGCTGGACGTCAGGATCGCCTGCCCGGACATCGCCCGGGCCTACGACCTGGCCCGATGCTTTCACGACCTCATGACCAACCGCCTCGGCGCCCTCCTGCCGGACTGGATCGACCAGGCCGAGCAGCACGCCCCCGCGCCGGTGCGCTCGTTCGCCGGCTTCCTCCGCCACGACCTCGCCGCCGTCACCGCCGGCCTCACCCTCGAATGGAGCTCCGGCAAGGTCGAAGGCAACGTGAACCGGGTCAAAACACTCAAAAGAGCCATGTACGGCCGGGCCTCGTTCCGACTTCTGCGGACCCGGGTACTCACGCGGCCGTGATCGACCCGGCTGTCAGTGCAAGCGCCGGTGCTTGGTCTTCGCACTCGCACGTTGACGAAGGAGGGCTTGGTAGAAACCCGACCTGTTGTCGTCGAGGTCGATGACCTCACACAGGTCGGCCGCCGTATCGGCGTCGTCCGCGCTGCCCGTGAGCCCGAGCTGCAGGATCAGCCACAAGCCCTCCCGGGCTTTGGCCCGGCACTCGTCACCGAGACTGATTCGTCCCAGAGCCTGCTCGGTGTTGTGGGTGTCACCGGAGGCCAGACGCCACAGCGAGATCAAAAGGTGGTCGCGGGCCAGAGTCGACAGCTCGCTGGCCAGCGCCGCCAGGATCACGCTGACGGCCGGCACGGCAGCCTCGAAAAGGTTCGCGTTGACCTCCAGGTGATTGTCCAGGGTGTATCCGATCATCTCCTGAGCTTGATCTTTAACCTCGTGCGGCGAGGTGGGCCTGGAGCGTGGGTTCGCGTTTGACGGTCTTGCCGACGTCGTGGCGGGGTGCTGGCTGGCGGTTCTTCGAGCCGGGTGGCCGTCCGGGACCGGGTCGAGAGGGTTTCGGCACGCGGGCCGGGGTGAGGGCCTTCGCGCGGATGTTGCGGAACCCTCGGCGGACCCGGGAGGGGGTCAACTTCGCTGCGGGCAGTGGCCGTTCCCAGGGGCGGCGGAGGTCTGCGGCCAGCGGGCGGGCCAGGCGGAGCTGGGTGTGGGCGACGATGACCAGCCAGGTCCACAGGTCGGCGGTGTCCGGCGCGCGGAAGTGCGGCGCGGTCCAGCCGAGGGTGCCCTTGAGTAGGCGGAAGGTGTGTTCAAGGTCGAATCTGCGCAGGAATGTGCGCCAGATCCGGTCCAGGTGGACGGTGTCGATTCCGGTGGCGGAGGACCACAGCCACAGCGGCTTCGCTTCGCGTTCCCCGGGCAGGTGGTCGACCTTGAGGCGTACCAACGTGCCAGGGCGGTGTCGTTCCGCGGATCTGTCCGGTTTGATCACGTGATGCCGAAGGTGGCACACGCCACGCCCTGGCGGCTGTGCCTACGGGTGGTGGCGTGCGAAGCGGTTGCCGCAGAGCCCGGACCGTCACGTTCCCGGGGCCGGCGCCGCGTGAGGGAGCGTTGGTGGTTGCCAGTGCTGTCAGGCCAAGTCGTAGACCGTGACGGGCACCTCGCGCCGGATCAGCTGCTCCACGATGAGGGGCTCGACCAGTTCCCAGCGGCCGCCGGCAAGTCCGCAACCGATCCGCGGCATGTGCACCGAAGCTCGGAGTTGCAGCGCACGTTCGGCGACGGTGGCGAGGGCGGCGCTGATGGCTTCGTACCTGACAGGTGGGGTGCTGCTGGGGCGGTAGCCGTGCTGGCCGATCATGTTGGCGACGAGGAGGCTGTCCTCTGCGGGCACGAACTGCACCGCGCCGAGCGCGAAGCCGCTGGTCTCCCGGTCGTGGTACCAGGTCTTGTATGCGGTCCTGGTCGTGGCCAGCGTCGGGCGAGCGGCAGCACGAAGCCCTTGCCCCAACCGCCCGCGTCGTTGCAGACGTGCGCGATGATCTTCGGGCCTTCGCCCTGGGGTGCGGTTGCGTCGCCGACGACGTAGCTGATCTCCTGAGTCACGGCGCGACTCTAGCCAGCGGGTCCGACAGGCCACCACGGCATTACGGGAATCAGCTCAGCAGAGCGGAGTCGTTCCGAAAAGCTGTCCGGATTGATGCTGACCAAATAGCGGGCGTGGCTCGCTTGTTCGCTGGGCGGAGCGAACGGAAGCGGGCATGGCTGCCGGGATCATGAGGTGTCGAGTCCCTGATCACCGCAACGGAGGACCGTGCCTGCCAGATCATCATTGAGCGTTTTCAGAGCGGCCACCGATCGGGTGACGGCCAGCGGTCGTGGACCGGGGAAGAACGGACAGAGCTCCCGGGCAGTTGAGTGAGGTATCTGACGTCTCAACTCTTCTGCCGGGGTGCCCTGGTGGTTACCTATCCTGCCGCACTGGACCTGCCGCACGCCCTCGTTGAGTGGGTCACCATGCTGATCGTCACCCGGGAGGGTGACCGCCGGTGCAAGCTCCGGCCCTCCCAGCGGGCCCTGGTCGCGCTCGTGTATCTGCGCAAGCACGACACCCTCGCCCAGATCGCCGCCGGCTTTCGGATCAGCGTCGGCACCGCCCATGCCTAGTCCACCAGGTCACCGACCTCCTCGCCCGGAAGGCGCCCGGTCTGACGCAGGCCCTGCGCGAGGCCGACCCGGAGTACGTCCTGGTCGACGGCACCCTCGCCGAGTGCGACCGGGTCGGCGACGGGTGCGCCGACTACTCGGGAAAACACCGCCGCCACGGCGTGAACCTCCAGGTCATCACCGGTCCGACGGGCAGGCTCGTGTGGATCTCCCGCGCTCTGCCAGGCCGAACGCACGACCTGACCGCCACCCGAACCCACCGCATCGTGAAGACCTGCGTCCGGCTCCGGATCCCGGCTCTGGCCGACATGGCGTACACCGGCGCGGGCGGCACGTTCGCCGTGCCGACCAAGCGCCCGCCCCGCAAGGAGCTCACTGCCGCACAGAGATCGCTGAATCGGGCCCATGCCCGGCGGCGGCACCCCGTCGAACGCGGCGTGGCCACCCTGAAACGCTGGAGGATCTTCCGCCACGCCCGCTGCAGTCCGAACTGGCTGACGTCAGCGGCCAAGGCCGTACTCACCCTCGAGCTTCAACGCTGAAAAGGCTCATTGTGCATCCCGACTGGCCTGAGCCAGCTCGCCACCGCGTCACCGCCCGCTCCCGGCGAGCATCCGGGCCTGCTCCAGCACCTGGCTGCGGTCCCCGACCCGCGTCGGTCTGCCGGCCGTCGTCATCCCCTGGCATTCGTCCTGGCACTGGCCGCTTGTGCCGTTCTCGCCGGCGCAAAGTCCCTGGCCGCAATCACAGAATGGGTATCCGACGCGCCGCCGACCCTGCTCACCTCGCTCGGCGGGCCCGTGCGAGAACCGGCGGGGCCGGTCGCCCCAGCCGGGGCGACGGTGCGCCGCCTGCTGCAACGCCTCGACGGCAACGCCCTCGACACCGCGATTGGCACTTGGCTCACCGGCCGCGAGCCGAAACCAACCCAGGCTCCGGCCCCGCAACGTCTGCGCGTACTCGCCGTCGACGGCAAGACCGTCCGCGGCGCCCGGCGACCAGACGGCACCCAGGTCCACCTCCTCGCCGCCATGACCGCAGACGGCGAGGTCATCGCCCAACGCGAGGTCGGCCACAAGACCAACGAGATCACCGTCTTCAAACCCCTACTCGCCCCACTCGACCTCACCGGCACGGTTGTCACCTTCGATGCGCTGCACTCACAGACCGAGCACGCCCGATTCCTGGTCGCGGATAAGCAGGCCCACTACATCGCCGTGATCAAGGGCAACCACCCCACTCTCCAACAGGAGCTGAGACGGCTGCCGTGGCGGGAGGTGCCACTGCAGAACAGGACCCGCGCCACGGCGCACGGCCGCGACGAGATCCGGCGCATCAAGACCTGTTCCGTCGCGCGCGGCCTCGACTTCCCGCATGCCGTCCAGGCGGTCCAGGTCGTGCGCCGGCGCCGGACCCTCACCACCGGCAAGGTCACCCTCGAACGCGTCTACGGCGTCACCAGCCTGCGACCCCACCAGGCCTCCCCGGCAGATCTCGCCTCATGGGTCCGCGGCCACTGGGGCATCGAGAACAAGATCCACCACGTGCGCGACACCACCTTCGCCGAGGACGCCTCACGCGTGCGCACCGGCACCGCACCCCGGGCGATGGCTAGCCTGCGCAACCTCGCCATCGGCGCACTCCGGCACGCGGGCCACGACAACATCGCCGCCGGGCTTCGCTATCACGCACGTGACCCCAGCCGCCCACTCGCCACCTTCGGCATCACGTGATCAAACCGGACAGATCCGCGGAACGACACCGCCCTGACCAACGTGACGTGGGTGATGGGGATTTCGCCTTCGTGGTCGAGCCAGGGTCCGCATTTTTGCAGACGTTGGTGCATCCGGTCCCAGGCCCTCGCTTCGGCGTTGCCGTAGCGGGTGGTGTCGGTGCGGGCGGTGGTGTCGGGCTCGTGCCAGGACTCGGGCTTGGCGAACGCGAACGCGGTGCCGTGCTTGCGTGGGCGCCCGCCCTTGGGTGTGGAGCGGGGCTCGCCCGCGTCGCGGAGCATGACGCGGTCCGAGCGCAGTCGGCCGATGAGCTCGAGGGGGAGGTCGGACAGGAGGTGGGCCAGGCGGGTGACGTCGTAGCCGGCGTCCATGACGAGCAGGATGTCCGGGTCACCGGTGGTCCAGTGTCCGGCCTCGATCAGGCGTCCGGTGACCTCGCGCAGTTGGGCGGCGGTCACCGCGATGGCGTCGTCGGCCGGGCCCAGCCGGACCGCGTCCAGCAGTCCGGTCCAGGAGGTGCGGCCGGATTCCAGGGCGGCGACGAAGGAGTAGGGCCAGCCGGGGATCAGTTGGTCGGCGCTGCGGCCGCGCCCGTAGACGTGGCAGAACAGGCGGTCGTCGCTGGTGGGGGCGTCGGGGCGGAGCCAGTTGGAGACGTCGACGGCCAGGGCGATGCGCCCGTCGGCGAGGCGTGGGATCGGGAGGGCGGCCAGTGCTTGTCGCAGCCGGGTCGGCTCGAGCCAGCCCCGGTCCAGCGCGGCGTACATCGCCCCGTGCCCGCGCCGGTGCTCGGCCGCCAGCGACAGGTCCACCAGCGTCTTGACCGGGCCGTCCGTGCACAGCAGGGCGTCGGTGAGCTCGAAGAGCACATCCGCCCGCTTGTACAGGCTCTCGTAGAACTCGACCCGAAAGCGGGACAAGATGCCCAACGCGTCACCTGTGGGCGCGTCGACGGGGAGACTCATGAGCAGCGGCCGTTCTCTGGTTCTTCGTGACTCGACATCTCGAAGCGTGGAGAACGGCCGTCTCTGCTGTCCCGGGAAGAGCCGCAGATCAGCAGGTCGAGTGACCTGCGAGGTTAAACAACAAGCTAAGCCGTGGCCTGTGAGGGGGCTGGCTCGTTGGGCCATCCGTGGTGGGGACAGCAGCACGTCGATTGGTTGGCTCGGAGCGTCGGATTACCGGCCTGTCGCGGGCCGTTATCGCCGACCTGGTCGCCGAGTTGGGGCCAGTCTGGCAGGCCCGGCATGATGCCGAACTGTGCGACCGGCCACGGAGGCGTGCAGTCGGCGCGGGCGCGAAGTACAAGCCCGTCTTCGTCGACCGGCTTCTGGTCACCCTCGTCCACCTGCGCCACGCAGTCACTCACGACGTGCTTGCCTGCTGGTTCGGAGTGGACCGCTCGACCATTACACGCGCGATCGGAGAGGTCCGGCCTCTGCTGGCGGAACGTGGCTGCCGCATCGAGGCCGGCCTACGGCTTCGTACCCTGGCCGACGTGGTCGCCCACCTGGGAGCGACCGGGCAGACCGGGATCATCGACGCGACCGAGATCAGGGTCCGCCGCCCGGCCGCCCACCGCGCGTGCCGCAACCGGTTCGTCTCCGGCAAGAGCCGGCTGAACGCGATGAAGGCCCTGGTTGTCACCGAGACCTGAGGTCGGGTGCTGTTCTGCGGTGAGGTGCGGGCCGGATCTGTCGCCGACATCACCCAGGTCCGCGACGCGGGCCTGGTCGCCCTGCTCGCCGACACCATCCACCTGGAGATCCTCGCCGGCTACCAGGGCCTGGCCGCCCAGACCTGCGGCCAGGTCGTCACCCCGCCCAGAAAGCGCCGCGGCAAGTACCTCGAACAGGTCCAGTGGCTGATGGCCCACCACGAGCAGGCCCGCTTCGCGTACTCCTCACGACGCATGCCGGTCGAGCACAGCATCGCCCACCTGAAGAACTGGCGCACCCTCGCCCGACGCCACAGCCGCCGCGACCACCTCCCCGAGCCGTCGCTGGACTCCTATCCGGCCAACAAGCCCATCAGAAAACCGAGTTGAAGGCCCTGGCCGCCGGCCGAGCCGTGTGACCAACAGGCACCCTGTGCGGCCCAAGACCGCCCACTCCCAACCGCAGGAGGTCGTGACTGGGCGTTTCATCCGTGATTCCAAGGCTCATGTTCCGCGCCAGGTCGGGGTGGACTCTCCGGTGAGTCGGCGGGTCATGAGGTTGATCATCGCGACGTGGACCATGGCTTCGGAGCGGGCCGGGAGGGCTTCGTAGTCGCGGGCGAGTCGGCGGTGGTTCATGAGCCAGCCGAAGCTCCGCTCGACGACCCAGCGACGGGGCTGGACGACGAATCCCCTGGTCGCGGGGTCACGGCGGACGATCTCGACGTCGATGCCCAAGGCTGCGCCGTGTTCGACGACGGCGTTCTTGTAGCCCATGTCGGCCCAGGCCTTGCTGATACCGGGGTGGTGGGTGGCGACCGTGGTCAGGAGCTGCTTGCCGGCGGTGCCGTCCTGCACGCTCGCGGCGGTGACCAGCACGACCAGGAGCAGGCCGATGGTGTCGGTGACGATGTTTCGCTTCCTGCCCGCGATCTTCTTCCCGACGTCGATGCCCTGCGTGGCGGCGGGGACATTTGTGGAGGTCTTCACGCTCTGGGAGTCGATGATGCAGGCCGTGGGTTCCGGATCGCGGCCTTCTGCGGCGCGGACCAGGCGCCGGAGGAGGCCGTTGAGCTGCTCGAAGACTCCCTCCTTCTGCCCGCGGGCGAAGTAGGCGTAGACGGTTTCCCAGGGCGGGTAGTCGTGCGGGAGGTAGCGCCAGGGGATGCCGGTGCGGTCGACGTAGAGGATCGCGTCCAGCAGGTCGTGCAGTTCGTGCTCGGGCGGCCGGCCGAACGCGAGGGCCCGTTCGGTTCGGGCTCGGCGCCAGGCGGTCAGGGTGGGCTCGACGAGGGCCCAGCGGGCGTCGGACAGGTCGCTCGGATACGGTCGACGATCCGTCATAACGACGGCATACTGCGGAATCTCGCCTGCGGCCAGAGGCCGCGGGATCCAGGGGACAATCGTGCTCCAGCCCGGCTTCCTGGGATGAGACAGGACGCAGTGCGCAGTTCCGGCGGACATACGTATGCAGGCAGCACTCCCAGCGCATCAGCCTCTGGAGTACCCGCAGAAGAGCCGGCCAGACAGCCCGGAAGTCAGGATCGACCGCCGCCTTCATGGACGAAACGCCCAGTAACTGGGCGTTTCGTCCCCTACCCAGGGTTCTGGTTCGGCGGCTGTCACGAGAGGCAGACCTTAGGGGCTACCCGGGCGAGGCAGGCCGGGCGAGGGGCTGCTCTCCGCCGCGCATGAAACGTTACAGCGCACGGTAGCGCTGTCGGCAGCCGATACGCGCACCGAGTTCCACAGCGGCCCAAGACATCCACCAGAGACCGAATCTCCCGGGAGTATCCGTGACCACCGTCCACCAACTGGTTCGTAGCGACCCACCCGACCCCATCCGCCCCGAAAGTACGATGGCGATGGTCGAGACTTCGGGGGATTCCGGCGCGCCGATGGCAGCCGTGCTCCGCCTTGGAGCGGTCTTCGGGTTTCTGTCGGTCGGAATGGGTCTCGCGCCCGCCCTGGCGACCGCCTGGTCCGCCGTCTTCGCGCTGGATGGGGGGTCGGTCGCGAACATCCACAACCTCAAGGACCTCGGTCTGATCGCGGCGATGGTCGCAGGTCCGGTCGTGCTCCGGAGGTACGGGCCCGAGCGCGCCATGCGAGGCGCGGTGGTTACCGCGCTGGCGGGCTGCGCGGCTGCCTTCGCGTGCCGGAGCTACGTTGGGGTGCTGGCGGCGGTGTTCCTGCATGGCGCGGCGTTTTCACTGGGCTCATCGGCCGCGGTCCTCGCGCTGTTCCGCCTGCCACCGGAGTTCCGTCGACTGGCGGCCCTGACCGCAACGTTCGGCTTGGCCGGTATCCTGGCGCCCGCCGCGGTCGGCATGCTAATGCGTACTCCGGACGCCTATTCGCTCGTGTACGCGGGTTACGCGGTACCGCTCGGGGCGCTGTACATCTGGCTATGCGCCGTACGGCGTTCCGTCGGGGGCGGTCAGTCCGAGACCGCCGCCGGCCGGGTGGACCACGGGAGCGGCGGGATGGGACGAGTGGCCGTCGTCCGGGTGATCCGGATATGGGCGCCCGAGCTCGTCGTCTACGCGCTGATCCTCGGTGGGGAGACGGTCGTCGTCTCCTGGGTGACGGCGATCGGGCAGTGGCGATACGGCTACACGCTGGCCCACGCGACCGCGCTGCTGTCGTTGCTCTGGGCGGTGCACACCGCGGCTCGGGCCTGCGGGGACGTCCTGGCCCGAAGTCTGCCGGTGCCGCGTCTTCTCGTGATCGGCTGCGTCGTCGCGGTGCTGGGGATCGTGGGGCTCTGCTCGGGCGAGGGCGTCCTGGTCCACGGAGGTGTTGTCGTCTTCGCGGTAGGCATCGCCCCGCTCAACCCGCTGCACCAGGGTTGGGTGCTGGCTCGGGCGTCGGACGACGAACGCGCCGTGCTGAACTCCGGTCTCGGTGTCATGGCGGCCGCCGCGACCACCGCCCTGGTCTGGCTGACCGGCCTGGCCGTCGACCGAGATAACCGACTGCCGTTCGTGGTGGCGGTCATCCTGCTGGCGATGGTGGGCAGTTGGGCGGCTGTGCGGGGAACGGGCAATGTGTCCCCGGAGCCCCGGAGGGGCTGAGAACGGGTGGGCCGTCGGGCACAGACCGCGCCCGATGGCCCACCCGGCGTGCGTCAGTGCTCGTCGGCCCGGCCGAGCGGCTGGCGCAGGACGGCCCGCTCCGCGGGAGTGGCGAATGCGGCGAAGGTCCACGGGGCGAGGGCCTGCGCGTCGGCCAGTTGGGCCAGCCCCAGTTCGACACAGCCGTCTGCGGCCACGGTTCGTCCGATGCGGATCAGGTACCGGCAGAGCACGTCCCGGGCGTCGTCGGCGGTCACCGCTCCGCGTGCCCGGGCGTCGGCCAACGCGTCCTCCAGTCCGGCGCGTTCGTTGACGCACCGCAGGCGGTTGAACTCGGCAAGGTCGCCGGCCTGCGCCCGGGAGGCGCTCCCGCCGGTCCGCGGTACCCGGTAGGAGGTCGGCGCGCCCTCGATCCGGTCGATCCTTGCCCCGCTGCCCAGGTATCGGAAGAGCGTGGCCACGTCCTCGCAGAACGGTGTCCGCGGGAACGGGTGGGCGACGGCGAGGGGCGTGCGAAGGTTGAGCGCCGAGGGGATGGCCAGGCAGTCGCGATCCACGGCCTGGGCCCGCCAGTGCTCGCGCCCGCGCAGCGGGGGTAGGGCCTGCTGGCGGCTGATCTCCCGCAGGGTGGGGAGCAGTTCGTCCTCCTGCCAGTCGGCTCCGTGCTCGTCCACGAAGGCGATGTCGAGGTAGGCGAGGTCCAGCGCGGGGTCGGAATCGAACGCGCTCCGCACTCGCCCGACCCGGTCCGGGTGGGCCAGGTCGTCTGCGTCGAGGAATGCCAGGAGCGGCACGCCGGCGGCGGCCGCAGCCGTGATCGCCAGATTCCGTGCCTGGCCGGCTCCGCCGTTCACGGGGGCGTGCAGGACCGTCATCCGGTCGGGCAATCCGGCTGCGAGTTCGGCCAGCAGGGCCGCGGTCCCGGCGGCGGGGGAGTGGTCGTCCGTCAGGTACAGGTGCCAGTTCGGGTCGGTCTGGGCGCGGAGGGAGTCGAGGGTGCGGCACAGCGCGGCGCGGCGCCACGGGGTGCCGTCGTCGTAGTAGGGCATGACGAAGCCGACGGCTGGGACGCCACCGGGCGGGGGGACGGCGGACGGTGTCATGAGGTCTCCCGGTGTCGGGGCGAGGGCCGGAGGGCCGCCGGACGCGGTCAGGGTCTGCCGGCGAGTTGGGCGGCGACGGGGCGGAGCGTGCGCAGGACGAGGTTCACGCCTTGACCGGCAGGTTTTGTCAGCACCTCGACCGCGTCGAGGTTCTCCACCAGGACGTCGGCGTCGAGGAGTTGGTCCGCCCGGTGGGTGGTGGTCAATCCCACGGCCGTCATGCCGGCGGCCCGGGCGGCGCGTAGTCCGGCGGGTGCGTCCTCGAAGACCACGCAGTCCTCCGGGCGTACGCCGAGGCGGCGGGCGGCGATCAGGTAGGGCTCGGGGTCGGGTTTGCCCCGCAGGGTGTCGTCGGCGGTGACAAGGGTACCGATGGGCAGTGCGGCGTGGGTGAGTCGGGCCAGCGCGACCGTGAAGGCCGCGGAGGTGACGATCGCCCAGCGGTCGTGGGGCAGTGCGTGGAGCAGCCGAGCGGCACCGGGCAGGACCTCGCAGACCGGATCGGCCTCCTCCAGGTCCTCATAGTGCCCCACGGCGTCCGCAAGTAGGGCTGGAGGCAGGACCTCCGACGCGATGGCCGTGGCGGTACGGCCGAAGGTGCGGCCGAGGTCGATGACGCCCTCGGGCAGCCCGAACTCGGTGGACCATTGGCGCCAGCAGCGCATGATGGCCGCGGTCGAGTCGATGAGCGTTCCGTCGTTGTCGAACAGGACAGCCTGGGCTCTCACGTGCACGGTGGACTTCCTTCCGGCCGGGGGGGATATGCGCATCTGCGCATGCCGATGAAACTAGGCGTCCCGAGCGTGCGCCGGGTCGTGTGGGAGGACCACTGCCCGTGCGGCCCGTGAGGTGGGAATCAAGGGGCGGAATGCGCCCGGGTTCACTTCCGAGGCAGCGTTTTCACCGGCCTTCTACGTACAGTGAGGTGGAGCGAAGAGGGGCCGCTGCCCGGCAGCTACTCAGGTGGACTCGCCTTGTCTTTAGGTGCTGACGGGCCTTGATCCCTGCGGTACGACATCAAGGTGCGATACGCGCAAGGGTGGCGGGTTCATTGCCCGGGAGCAACAGCGTCGGGAACGGATACGCTGGAGCCCGTTGAGCGGTTCGAACGTGGAAACGGCAACAGGCTGATCGCCGCTGACCTTCGGGTCACTGTGCGGTCGGTGCAGCGGTGGCGTCAGGCGAGGCGGTTCGGGCGGCTTGGAGCCGGGGCAGCAGTCGCTGCCGAAGCTGGGCGCACGCCAGTTCGTCAAGCTGGAGCGGGAGTTGGAGAAAGGGCCGTTGGTATATGGTTGGGAGGATCAACGGTGGACGCTGGCGCGGATCACGACGGTGATCGGTCGGCGGTTCCACGTCTCCTACACGGTCCGGGGCGTGTGGAACCTGATGCGGCGAACCGGCTGGTCGTGCCAGCAGTCGGTCTGCCGGGCGATCGAGGGTGCGGTCGAGGTGTGGAGGAAGCAGGTGTGGCCGCAGGTAAAAGCCTAGTGCTGCAACGGTGCTTATCGTGACGAGGCTTCAGCTCTTGGGCTGTGGCCTCGTCTCATGTAGTGGCTGGTCCGGGCCTGGTGTTGGCGTCGGCGGCGCCGGCGGGACCTGTGCAGGACGTGTGCGGTGCTGCGGTGGACAGGCCTGGGGAGACCGGTGATCAGCCGGCGGATCTCGGGGACGGTGAGGGGGAACAGGTCTGGCATTCGAGCCGGTCCGGCCCATTTTCGAGCTGTTGCACCCGCACCACGGCGAGGTAGGCATGGGCGGCTATGGTCAGAGTGATGTGCCTGGTGCCGGCCCGGGTAGCGGCGGACCTGGTGGTCGTCCAGACCGCACTGGCCTTTCGCGGTCTGGAAGCACTCCTCGATCGTCCAGCGGGCGCCCGCGACGGCGATCAGCTCGTTGAGTGTGGCGTCGGCGGGCGCGTATGCGATGTAGTAGGCGATCTTCGCGGGATCGGTGATGCTGCGGCGGGCCAGGAGCCAGTGCCTGCGGTCGGGGCGGTGCCAGGGCCGGACCTCCACGCGCGCCCGGTCGTAGATCCGCAGGCCCTGGGCGCCTTCGCCGCACGACCCGCGCTTCCACTTCTGCCTGTGCAGGCCGGCCGTCAGGTCGTGCAGACGACGGTCCATGGCCCATCGGGTGACGACGGTGTCGTGGCTGGTGGTGGCCACGACGTGGAAGATGTCGGCCTGCTCCAGCCGCGATCGCGGTAAGGGATTTTGCGCCGGCCCGCACTGCGCACGCGGCGAGCGCGAGAACGACGACGAGGGGATGGCGGTGCCCCTTGGCCCGGCGCGGATCGGTCACCGCTGCCGGGCGGTCCGGCAGCCGCGGCTGTTCCCCGGGCTCGGCAGGCCGGGCGTCGGCGAGCCGGCCGAGGCCGGCACGCACAGGCGATGACGATCGGGCAGGCACCGTCTTCCGTCGTGGTGATCAGGGACTCGACGCCTCATGATCACCGGAGACCGTGCCTGCCTCCCCTTCGGAACCAGCCGGCGAACCTCGCAACCACGTCAGCAGCCTGAACCGACAGCAAAACGGACAGCCCGCTTGAGCGACGCCACCCCGGCCACGCCGCCAAGCTGGACGCGACCGTCATCTTCACCAGAACATCTGGTCGATGGGGAACACTTCGAGGCTCCGGAGGGCACTACAACAGTATTGTTTCAACAGCGTATCTTGTGAATCTGTGACTGGCATGCAGAATCAGACAAGATCAGCAAGTCGGGATCTAAACCTACCCGGATAATGCCGCAGGAACGGTGAGTGATGGCGGAGCCATCGATTGGGCGCGACTCTGTTCTGGACGTTCTGATGCTCATGTTGACGGGTACGCATTTCCCCCAGGCGAGTGCGACGTTGGCGCAGGAGTCGTCGGAGGGTCTGGCGCGGGTCGCCACGATGGTCCGAGATCTTGAGGCGGGTATAGACGACTCAATTCGTCACGCGGCACGGCATCTGCCTGACCAGACGCGCGAGCATTACATCAGAGCGATGCGGCAGTTCACCGATAGTGGGGGTGGGCTGTTGCGCAGGGTACGCGACCAGGTGGATGCGGTATCGGGAGGGCAAAACAGTCAGGCCTCGCAGATTTTCGAGGCCAAGGCGGAAATGATCGCCGAGTTGGTCCAGTTGTTTGTCGAACTTGTCGTGCTCGAGATGCTCGAGCCCTTCTTCCCCACTTGGTCCGCCGCCCAGCGGGCGTTTCGGATGGCCCGTGCGCGGGTGAGGTTGCTGTTGCAAATAGCCCGGCTTACGCAGCTCGCCAAACTGGGCGTAGCTGCCACCTTCGAGGCGCTGTCGGAGTCGATCACGAGCTTCGCCGCTCAGACATACATGATCAATGGTGCGCCCCAGAAGCTACGCCGAAATAAGTACGACTGGAGGAACATCGGGCAAGCCGCCGCGGTCGGCGCGTTCATAGGCGGTCTGCACCGTCCAACGCACGAGATAGTCTCCGGAAGCGCTTTTATGAAGGCCGTAACCGGGGACGCCAAGTTTGGGTTCGAGCTAAACAATCCGTGGACCATCGGAACAAATGCGGCCACCGAAGGGTTGCTTGAGAGTGTCGCCACAGCGGCGATCTTCGGCGGCTTCAGTTTGGTGGGGTTCCTCGGCTCTGCGGTCAGCAGCGCCTCTGAGCATTTCATCTCACAGGGTGTGGAGGGCTTGAAGAACGTTCTGGGCCTGGACAAGGGCTACGACCCCGTCGGTCCGCGCGGTGCTCTCAATCATCCTCCCGCCTCCACCCTCGCCAGGCCTGCCACGCTGCCCCCATTGGGGTTGATCGCCACTACCGAGCCCGCGGACACTGCTGCCATCGCCACCAAACCCGCTACGGTCACTGCCCAGGACACGGCCGCGCACAACCCAGTGGAAACCGACCCCCCTGCTACGGCCAGTGCCGGCCGGCAGGAAGCCACGAGAGTGGCGGACCGGAGCACCAGACTCGCCGACAGGGCCATTCCCGTTGCAGCCCCCGCCGACACCGGCCGGACCAGTTCACCAGCACCTTCGCCGCGCGTGCTGGTGACTAACGCATTGGGCGCCGCTGCCAAGGTGGGCAGCGCCCCTGCAGCCGACAGCGCGATTTTGTCGGGTCCGGTCCGACAGAACACTGGCCCTCAAGACCGGACCGGCGATGCGGCAAACAGCAGTAAGACGGTGTCCCTCCCCATCACCGCGACAGGCTCCAGCCCGGCGAAAACCCAGACCGCACCCACTACCGATACAACTAGAACACAGGCCCCCACGCCCACCGCCCCAACACCCCAGAGCCGGCTCGGGCAGGAGCAGCGGCAGCCATGGGCGGCCCTGCCGCCCATGGCTGTGGCGAATTCGTCGGACCTCAACCGCACTGCCCTCCCCGCGTCCCGTTCCGAGGGCCTCACCAACGGTCCTGATCGCCTCGTTGGGTGTGAAGAAACGGCGCGGGCTGGTGAGCTGCAGCCCCGGGCCGAGGCTGAGCGCGTGCTCACCGCCCTGACTGGAAATCCTTCCGCGGTCGACAAGGACATATCCGACCTGGACACCGCCAGCGGTGTCGGTGCCGAGGTCCTCACAGTGTCGGCACTACCGAGGCTGCCAACGGAACCTGAAAATCAAGCCGATTTGGAGAAGAGTGATGGGGAACCGGTTGCCGAGATCCCAGCCTTGCCCACCCATAGGCAGGGGGATACCAGCGCCCGGGCGCACTCCCGCTTTGACCTCGGTCACGTCCCCGAACTCGACGCCGGTTTGAACGATGGCTCCGAGACGGGCAAGGACAGAAGCGCGGGGTTTAATGCTCCTTACCCAGCCGTCGATGTGGAGGCCCTTGACAAAGACTTCGCCACCGACTCGGTCGACGCATGGGTTTTGTGGTCGGGCCTGAAGGAGGAAGTTGGCGATACCGAAGCCGCAGCCCTAGTGGCCGAGGCGTACCGAGCCGCCACACGCTCCAGATCCGAGATGTCCCGACGCGTGGTGATCGGAGACAACGATGAATTGCGCACACGACGCCTCCACGCTCTGCGGACCGCCCACGAACTGCACCGGGCTCCGGACAGGACCCGGGCCGCCCTGACCGCGTGCACGGCCCCCGGGAATCAGTGGTCGGGCTTGCCCGGCGGCGCCCAGAGCACGGGCCGGGTCTGGCCGGGCGACAGCGCGGGACCCTCGACCACACAGGAGACGTCAACTGCTGCCCAGGGCCCGGTGGCCGGGCCCTCCATTAGCCGGACCACCACCGGCCCCGCTGGCCTCGCCAGTAGTGAAGGGTCAGCGCGGGCGGCTGAGCTGAAGTCCGTGACGACGGCCAGGACCGTGTTCGCCGCGCTGACCGGAAAACCGCTCACCACCCAGACGGTTCAATCGTTGCAGACTGTCGGCGACGACACGTCCGACCTGGAAACCGTCAGCATCGCCACTGCCATGCCGGCACTGTCGGCAGAACCCGACAACCCGCCATCTGAATCGCCTGAGAACGGACCGGCGGACAGCAGCACAGCCGAACGGCCGGGCGCCGCCTCCCAAACTAATCAAGATCAGCTGGACCATGGGGCTGTGCCGGCGGTATCGGACACCGTGGCTGCGGATCCGACACACGCCACCCAGGCACCCAAAGCAGGGGAGCCAGCCGCCGGCCCCTGGAGCCCTCCGATTCGACAGCCCGTTCCGACCATCGTTGTCTTCGCAGATAGCCTCGATCAGAATGAAAACCGAGAGCAAAGAGTTCCATCGACGCTGGCCCAACGTGTGCTTGCCGCGCTGTCTGGCGCGACCCTAGCGAACGGGACCACTGCATTGGGGTCGACCGATGGGGCGGGGGGCATAGGAGCCAATCGCGAGAATGGCTCCTATGTCGACACACCTCTCGCAACATCGTTCGGCCGTCGTCCCGGATCCTCCTCCGATCAGCTGTTTCCCGACGAATCTGGTGCCGCACGGACCTCGGAAGAGGCCGAGCTGATCGTGCCGTCGGGAACTCCCCACTCTCTGGTGAAATCGATACCGGAGCGAGGCCTGCCGGAGACGTTCATCGTCACTCGCAGGGATTCCGGAGGGTCTGGCTTCGGCTTTCCCGACGCCGTGGCAGCACCCCTCACGCCCCTAGACGCCGTTGCACAGTCCGCCCTGCCTCGTACTGGCGTAGAGACGAATGCCGCCTCCGGCTCCGCGGAGGCGGCCGGCGTTGTCCCGTCCGCAGTGCACTCGGCGAATCTGCCACCATTCCGCGCGGAGCAGCCCGACGAAAGCTTCCACCCTACTGAGCAACCCTCACATCACGCACAGGACACCGTGGCGGCCACCCCTGTTTCCCCGTCTGCAACGAAATACGCTGGGAATCCCGAGTCGCAAAGCACCCTGAAGGAGAGAACTGACAAACTTCCCACCACGGATAGGGCGGAACACCAAGCAGACGCTCGTACCGAAGCTGCGCATCCCCCTACCGACGCACTGGGACGGCTTAGCTCGGAGAGTCAGGCACCGGAACCACCAACACCCTACGCTACCGCCGTGTCACGTGCACTGCCCCAGCTAGGGATTTTCGAGTACCCGCCTGCGGTACGAATGGCGAGCGAGCAGCGTGCTGTACCCACGGACCTTACTGGGCGCGACGTGCACGACCTATCGCCTGGGTTGCGTGGGCCGCTCCGTGTGAACCGCGTGCGGGTCCACCCGGCGGTGCAGAGCATCGGCATCCCGCGCGGCGACCTGCCGGTCGGTCCCGTGATGGCGGTCCTAAGAACCCAGGCCGCGGCCGAAAGCCTAGAAGTGCCGGATGCATTCTGGGATCGGCTACCTCGGACTCTACTTGCCAACTACCGCTACTTGCTTGCATCAGAAAACGTGACCTACATATCGGGCCTGCCAATCATGATCGTGCCTGGATTTGAGGCACTGATTACATTGAGGTTGAACAGTCCGAAACCTGTGCCAGACGGAGCAACGCTGACTGCGGTCGAGGAAGTGGAGGAGGATGGGAGAGGCGGGGACCAGGACAGCGATCCATCGAACGCGAGCCAGGCGAAAGGAACCGAAGGAATCAATGCTGTTTTCAGGACTGGTGCCAACACTCACACGAAATTTGGCTCGACCTCCAACTTCCGTGCATCTGTTGGTGTCAACTTCGGGATCGGTACCGGCGGCATAGTCGCCACGGTGGGAGCTGGTATCGGGGTAGCGACAGGGGTCGGAATCGATCGCTCCACCACGGCGGTCATGGACGCCGAGGGGGGAAACGTTGAGGACAATCGGGTCGACCATGACCTGGTTGCCTACAAAACAGAGTGGCAGGTGCGGATACGCAGGAGCGCCTCTATCTCGTGGACCGAAGCTGCCCACATCACCTGCCCTGTCCAGGATCGGCTGCTTGTCTATGTGCCCCGACCCTACCTGATGGACCCGTCTCTGAATCAGGTAGTCCGGACCGCGAGCCTACCTTCGAGCTTCCCATCCCACTACTACGCCTCAGGGCTGACTAGCCTGCCCACACTGGTCGACGAAATCCTCGCTGCGCTCACCGGGCAGGGACTCACCGTGGAACTGGCCGGAATTACCTACAGCGAGCTTGTACAGCTGATCGGACGCCTGGACGTACACCTGGACGAATCGACTGATGGCGGCTACACACTAATGATTCACGACAAGAGAGGGCGGCCGATCGCCCACATCGTCGTTCGGAGCGAGCTCCAGGGCAAGCCAGAGAGGGTGGGCGCCGCCAGTCGGGTAGCGCATCTTGAGAGCGTGCGGACTGGAATCAGGGGCACTGGGGGAAGCCAGACCTCCACGGACGCAACCACGCTGACCTTTCCCCAGGTCGACGTCGGCCTCCATCCCATGCCCCTGAACCCCGGCTTCGGGCTGGGCTTCTCTGCGGCACTGGCCTGGACCTGGGCCTCCTCGGCCGGCAACAGCACCGGGCGGACGGGTTTGTGGGTGAGCGTACCCCGCAGCGACAGCCATACAGTCGCCTACCGCCTGGCAGTGCGCCACCGAGCCACTGTTACCGCGGTCGGCCGCGAAGCAACAGACACACCGTGGGTGGAGGGCACAGCTGTGGTCCGATTTCGCGAGGAGGACGCCTTCCGACTCGGCCTGCCCATTGACGCAACCGCAGTGCTGCGAGGGGAATGGCAAACCGTCGAGAATGACAAGGCGACCGAGGGCCCAGCGCTATTGGCATCCACGGCACCACAAACGCTTCCCCCTGAAACAAAATTGCGCGACATGGAACTCCTCAACGCCCCTACACCGCTCGTTCCCGATCACCTGGAGTCGCGCCGGGGTGTCGGCATGGGCCTGGTCGAGATTGATGAGTCCGTCACACGAGCCGTCCACGCCTTTATCGCCACCCAACTGCGAGAACAGGGATTCCTCCCTCCGACCGAGATGCCCCAGAACGTAATGTGGTGGGAGCACGCAGATCTGTGGGAGAACGAGGCCCTTCTGAAGAAATTTATCTCCCGGCGCGGTTTTGAGAGCCACTACGACGAAATCCACCAGGACGACGGAATGTCTCTCAAGTTGTACCGCTATCGAACCTTCCTGGGAATAGCGGTAGACGTCGACGAAGCCACCATCTACATCCACGGTCACAAGGGCGAGGGTGACCAGATCTACTTCAGAGGCGTTGCGGACAACTACCACGTCGTCAACCTGTCAATGGGAATGGACACGGCCGGGCAGTCGCTGGCCGGACGGCGCGAGGTTAGCCTGAACGCTAGGCTCAGAACCCCTTACCGTCGACTTCAGTCTGCCTCTGTGGGGATCGGCGTCCGGCACGCCGTCGGCGCCGCGCAATCCTCCACCACCTTCACCAGCATGCCGTCCCTTCTCGAATCCCCTGGAAAGGTGGACGTCTTCGACGTTCACAGTACCGTCACTGTATCCATCCACTACCAGCACTCTGGACTTCGGGGGCGGATCGGCATCGGACGGCGCAACTCGCCCTCGCCGACCTTCCCTCTGACTGCTCGAATTCGCACGCCCACGATGGCTAACGACTTTCCTCCGATAGATCCAGGGTGTACGAACACTCCAATCGACATCCTCGAGAGCGGCGTCGTCTCCTACCTGGACACCACCGGGCTCCGTGAGGCTGCGCGGAACGCAGTCAAGGACCTGGTCGGCCCGCAGGGTGCGGCAGATGAGGAGATAAATAACTTCGCGGGCGGTACCTCGGTCCGCGCCCACATCGGAGCGATCCTGAGCGGAACCTACACCAGCGATATTTTTGTGGATCCTGGCCTGTTCCGCGATACGTACGGCATGGTGGACATAAGCGCCACCCTACGTCCGAGCGAGTTTGCAGGCGTTACCAGTGGACCCTTCGTCATGGGCCAAATCAAGCTCGGACTGAACATCGGTGGCACTAGCCACAACAGGTCAACTGGACTTTTTTGGAATCAGGCTGAATTTTCTGTCGGCGACTCTTTCAATCACGGACAAAGTTCCGCCGCCAAAGCAGGATGGTCCGTGTCCCGGAACTGGAACTGGAACAGCAGCCGAGGCGGAACTCGGACCGGAGGAACGGAGCGCATCCAGCTCTCCTTTGATCGCGCCTACGCATTCCGAACACTGGTGGACTTCCGTGTCCAAGGCCGGCAGGAAAAGTCTGGCAAATTCGCGCCAGCTTCGTACCATCGGCCGTCGGCGCGACGCGTTGACTCGAACCGACTGGTGTACCTACTCCCGGAACCTGAGGCATTGCGTAGATACGCTCAGGGCGTAGTGCCGATTCCAATCAAACAGTTGTCTGACGTTCTGGCGCGCTGGGCCGAGGGAGAACTAAAACTGGACGGAGACACTGTCGCTGGCATCCTACTTCGTTGGGCAAAGGGCAACGCGCCTCTTCCTAGAGAGGAAAGGCTTGAGACCATTGCAGAGACCAATGTAACCCGGGGCTCGAAATTCTCGCAGGAGATCCGCGCGGCAGTTGAAACACTACGCGTCAGGCACTGCAACGGTACTTTGCCAGTACGCGACTCCCGCATCCGCCGCGACTTTCTGGCTGAGTTCGCGGCCGAGCTCGATCCTCCCGTACCTGTTCAAGTCCGACTGCCGGAATATTTGCTTCGCCGGGATCGTGGCGGTAATGTTCTTGGCCATAGCGGCATCACCACTCTGCGGTACGATCAACCTGTCAGTGGCGAGCGGACCTCCACTCTGGAACTGGTCAAGAGCCAGCTCAGGAAGGCCGCCCCCGGCCTGATCACGGCTGACGTCGTAGCTTGGGGTGCGGACGGTCGACAGATCGGCCGACTCCAGGGCGGCATTGATGCCCTCCAATCCCTGTTCGCCCAAGGCCGCGACCAGGTGCTGCTGGACGATATGCTGGCCGAGGGTGGGATCGTTTTGTCTTTCACCAACCCAATTGGGTGGAACCTTGGGGATCACGTACGAGTTCGAATCTGGGCCGAGTTTGTCGGAAATGCCAAAATCGGTGAGCTCGTCGAAAATTCCGGAATCGAAACCTACACTCACGGTTACACGCAGCAATCCCAGAGCCACTCGATCGCCTCAGGACAGAGTGTCAACCTTGGGCAGGTCACAGTCGGGGGGCTGCACGCGGGCGGCTCAGGTGGCCTGGCCTTCTCCCAAGGAGAGGCCCAAGCCGTCTCCAGGACACACGACAACACCGTGGAACGCACTGCCTACACGTGGAACGGCTACTATCCTGTCGAAATCCGCCAGCGTATCCATGTGGAGGTCGACCGAGTCGACGCCCGGCCTTCCTCGTTGCGAGCCATGGCCACCGCGCTCTACCGCAGAGCAGCTGGGCTCTCATTCCCCGCACCACTTCATGTCGAGGCCATGGCAACGCTGATCCTCCAAGTGCCAAAAGGGCTCGCCGAAATCGCACCGAACCCACCAAATCCGGGTCGCGTACGAAGCTTGCGAAAGATCCCGGCGCTTCCGCACGATGCGTACTTTGTGGGTGCACTACTGGACGACATCAAGCCGGTCGCAAACCGATTGCTAGTCGAGGTATTCGGCCGAGAGGCAGACCATCTGGGCCCGCTTCAGGTACTGCTCTCACGCAGCCAGCTCATTGGCCACATGCACGAAGCCGTCGGCGGCAAGAGCTA
Source organism: Streptomyces sp. TLI_171 (assembly GCF_003610255.1). Lineage (GTDB taxonomy): Bacteria > Actinomycetota > Actinomycetes > Streptomycetales > Streptomycetaceae > Kitasatospora. The sequence continues at coordinate 6,087,601 of NZ_RAPS01000001.1, forward strand.
CCTCGTTGCCGAGGATCTTTTCGCGCCGGGCAGCTCACCGAACCGCGCGGCGGTCTGGCTTACGGGTGATCTTTATGACCTCCAGACGCTGGGGGTGATCGAAGGCTCGGGCACCGGGCGCTACGCCAAGGAATCCCACGCGACCAGCATGTTCCACGGTGCCAACCGGCTGCGTCCTTCCGTCAACGTTAACTTGACCGGATCGGGAACCCTGAACGAGTACACCCCCCATCCGGCTTCCTCAATGAACCCAGGCAGCGGCCTGAGTCGGTCCACCAGTGCCGGAGAAACCGATGCAGGGGGTCGAAGCTTTCGCCACGAACAACATGCTAAACAGCAGGGCCGGCTTCACCTAGTCCGCATGCGTGGCAAGTTCTGGCTGGAGGCTACGAAATATCGGGAGCACTGGCTCCCGCTAGAACGCACCACCGGAAGGCACTTCCGAAGCAGCCCAGTCACCGGTGACGTTTACGCCGAGATTCCGGAGGATGAACTATACGAGATGATCGACCGAGGAGCGCCCAATGACGCTCAGCTTCCCGCCCACGCCTGGCGACACCTTGATGCCTCTCAAGAGCACCTCGAACTGCTGCCGCTCCTCGAAGAAACCCTGTCTGCTGCCGGATTCGAGCCCGACCAGCTCCATCTCCTCCTCGCCCGCAAGCTGGCCCGGCGCCTCGCCCGACGCCCGGGAGCACTCGTCTCCTTGGCGCTGACCCTCGATGTGGGGCAGGCGCTAGCTAACTCGTACAGGGCCTGGCGGGATCGAGGCCTGGCCCTTCAATCGACAATCGCGGACAGGCTACCCCCAGGCTGCGATGCGGTTACAGTCGACTTGCACGAGGAACTTAGCGCCATGGTCAGTTCGCTCCCCGGCTTCGCATCTGCGGCACCAGATGCGTTCTCCCTTGTGAGCGGACGGGCGCAGTGGGAGCTACTTGCACGTGACCTTGCCCACGAACTGCACGCGGCAATCCGTCTCGACATTAATATTCCACCGCCTATGGATAGCCGCATGCCCCGGGGCAGACGGTTGTGGGCAGAGCCCTGCGGACGGGTGCACTATATTCACCCGTTGCAGATATCAGGCCTAAACGACTTCGACCTAGACATGGCATACCAGCTGGGAGCGCTCGATGCCAACACAGTCAGAAAAGCTCGTGCGGCAGGCTTGGAAAAAGATGAACTAGTGCGCTTGTATGCGAATTCGTGGAAGAGGGATAAGTCCCTGGATGCGGAAATCCTGGAACGACTATCTCCCTGAATCGACCCAGGTTCCATCGGCAATCCCAGTTGCTCAGACCGCGTTTGAGATCTGCCGTGGAGCCATAGAGCCCGGTTGAGATCGAAGGACTGGCAGGACGATTCGCCTTAGGGCTGTCCCGTAATTGATCTTCGGGCGTCTCGGGCGCGGGTCGATGCTCGGCGGTCGCCCGCCTCACGCGGCCTGGAGGAGGTTGTGCAGGCGGGCGATGCCGAGCATGGCGTGGTGGACGCCGTCGCCCTTGAGGCGGCAGTCGCGGAGGATCTTCCAGGTCTTCATTCGGGCGAAGACGTGCTCGACGCGGGCGCGGACCTGTTTGTGTTCGCGGTTGTGCTCGGCTTGCCACTCGGTGAGCTCGCCGCCCTTGGGTCGGCGGTGCGGGATGACCAGGCCAGTGCCCGGGTAGCCGCCGTCGGCGATCGTCGTGGTCCGGCCGACCGCGTCCTTGGCGCCGGATTCCTCCCAGGCCTTGCAGTCGTTCCGGTTGCCGGGCAGGGGTCGGCCGACAGCGACGACCAGGCGGGTGTGGGCGTCGATGAGCACCTGATGGTTGGTGGAGTATCGGTAGTTCTTGGACTGCTCGGCGATCGTGTGGTCGCGGGTGGGGACAAGGGTGCCGTCGACGATCAGCACGGTGCCCTTGCGGAAGCGTTGCCGCGGCTTGAGCGCGAGCAGCGGGCCGATGTGGTCGATTATGCGGTCGGCCGCCGACTTGGACACCCCGAACAGTGAGCTCTTTCAACGGCGCCCCGGACGAGTGGTGAACCGACTGCCGTTGACGGGCTTTCGACCTGCCGGATCTCGCCAGCGGGCGCACCCCCGTGCGCCCGCGCTGTCACCTGATCGGTGGCCGAGTTGAAAGAGCTCAGTGGCGTGATGAGGATCCGCGAAATTGGCTCTGACCGCAGTTTCGTGAAAGACCAGGTCACAGGCGTGAATGCAGGATCGTTTCACTGCGGGATGACCTCCAGGTGGCTCTCGACACGATCGAAGACGTGCTGTTCCCTGGAGTCGATGTTGAACTGGAGCGGGTGACCGCCGGGTTGGACCTGGTGCTGGTCGAGGTCGCCGCGTGCGGCCCGGCCGTCCGGTGCCCGGACTGCGGGATCCGGGGCAGGCGGGTCCACTCCACGTACTGGCGCACGGTGGCCGAACGCCCGCTGGCGGGACGGAAGTTGCTGATACGACTGCGCGTGCGCCGGTACTTCTGCGACCGCCTCCGGTGCGGGCGGCGGACGTTTGTCGAGCAGGTCCGGGGGCTGAGCGAGCGTCACCTACGCTCCAGCACGGGGCTGAAGGACTGGCCGCGGGCGGTGGCCGTCGAACTCGGAGGCCGTGCGGGCGAGCGGCTGTGCCGCAAGCTCAGTGTCGCGGCTGGCCGCACCCGGCTCCTCGGACTGCTGGAGGCGCCTGACGTGCCGGAGCGGGCGCCGCGGGTGCTCGGCGTCGACGAGTTCGCCCTCCGTCGGGGCCGCACCTACGGCACCCTGCTGGTCGACGTCGAGACCGGCCGCGTGGTCGATGTCCTGCCCGACCGGACCTCGGAGACCTTCGCCGCCTGGCTGCGCGAGCACCCCGGCACCGAGATCGTCTGCCGCGACCGCGCCAGCTCCTACAGCCGGGCGATCAAGGAGGCCGCACCGGACGCGGTCGAGGTCGCCGATCGCTGGCACCTGCTGCAGAACCTGTCCGCCGCGGTCGAGAAGACCTGCCACCAGCACCGCGCCTGCCTGCGCAAACACGCCGACCAGGAGGTGCCGCCCGAGCCCCCGGCGATCGACCTGCCGGTTCTCCAACTGCCCCGGACCCCGATCGTCGAACGCACCCGCGACCGCTACGCGGACGTCCACCGCCTGCTGGACCAGAAGTGGACGATCAGCGCGATCGCCCGCCACCTCGGTCTCGACCGCAAGACCGTCCGCCGCTTCAAGACCACCCCGCTGGACGAACTCCTGGCCTCGGCGAGGGAGTTCGGGGCCAGTAGGCAGGGGCTGATCGACCCGTTCAAGCCCTACCTGAACAGCCGGTTCACCGCCGGGTGCACCAGCGCCCAGCAACTGTTCCGCGAGATCACCGAACGCGGCTACCGGGGCAGCGTCCTGGCCGTGCGCCGCCACGTCGCCTCCCTGCGCAAGGGAACCGCCGAACCCGTCCGCGCCGACATCCCCAGCCCGCGCCGGATCACCTCCTGGATCATGCGACCCACTGGCACGCTCACCGAACGCGAGCAGGACAGGCTGCTGGACGTCAGGATCGCCTGCCCGGACATCGCCCGCGCCTACGACATGGCCCGATGCTTCCACAACCTGATGACCAACCGCCTCGGCGCCCTCCTGCCGGACTGGATCGACCAGGCCGAGCAGCACGCCCCCGCGCCGGTGCGCTCGTTCGCCGGCTTCCTCCGCCGCGACCTCGCCGCCGTCACCGCCGGCCTCACCATCGAATGGAGCTCCGGCAAGGTCGAAGGCAACGTGAACCGGGTCAAAACACTCAAAAGAGCCATGTACGGGCGGGCCTCGTTCCGACTACTCCGTATCCGCATCCTCACCCGGCCGTAACCGCGGTGGTTCCACCCAGGAACCGATCGGATGCCGTTGTCACCGGCCTCTGTGAACGGTCAGCGATTTCCCCAACTTCCGAGGCTTCGTGGTCACGGAATGGGACAGCGCCGTGGTCATGAGTCCCCAAGGGGAACCTGACCACGGCGGAAGCCTCGAATACCCCAGATCAGGTGGTTTGGCCTGCGAGTGCTCGTTCCATCCGAATCGTTCAGGTTCCCCTTGGGCATCCCCGAGCCGGGTTGAGGGTCCTGGCCGTCTCGGAGTCGTCACCGTCCCTCGACCGACGGGCCGAGAGGTCGACGGACACTCTGGATGGCAAGGAGAACGTTCACCGTGGTCGACATCGTCGAGATCTACGTCCACTGGTACGCGGGCCGGTCGAAGAACCAGCTCGCTGCCTCGTTGGGGGTGGACCGCAAGACCATCAGGAAGTATCTGGCGCCGGCGGAGGCGTCCGGGATGGCCCCCGGTGGGCCGCCCATGAGCGAGGCGGACTGGGGCAAGCTGATCAAGAGCTGGTTCCCGGAGCTGGCCCGGCGCCGGCTGAACCAGGTGACGTGGGCGGAGATCGAGCCGCACCGCGACCTGGTCAAGGGGCTGCTGGAGACGACCACGGTGACCACGATCCACCAACGCCTGAGAGACGAGGGGAAGTTGGCGGTGTCGTTGTCGACGTTCCGCCGGTGGGTGACCGAGAACCTTCCGGACGAGTCGGCCCGGTCGAAGGTGACGGTGCTGCGGGACGACGTCGAGCCGGGCTCGGAGGCCCAGATCGACTACGGCTTCCTGGGGCAGTGGATCAACCCGTCGACCGGCAAGCGGCACCGGATCTGGGCGTTCGTGATGGTTCTGCCCTGCTCGCGGCACATGTTCGTCCGGCCAGTGGTTCACATGGACCAGCACGCCTGGACCCAGGCCCACGTTGAGGCATTTCGGTTCTTCGGCGGTGTCCCGCGGCGGTTGGTGCCGGACAACCTGCGCACGGCGGTGGACCGGCCGGACCTCTACGATCCGAAGATCAACAAGTCGTATGCCGAGCTCGCGACCTACTACGGCGCCCTGGTCGACCCGGCCCGGGCGGCGAAGCCGAAGGACAAGCCGCGGGTCGAGCGGCCGATGCCCTATGTCCGCGACTCGTTCTGGAGCGGGCGCCAGTTCACCTCGGTCGAGCAGATGCAGGCCGAGGCTCTGACCTGGTCGGCCGGCACCGCCGGCCGCAGGCAGTGCCGCCCGCTGGGCGGTGCGAGTCCGCTGTCGGTGTTCGAGGCGGTCGAGGCCAAGGCCCTGCTGCCGGTGCCGGACAAGCCGTTCGTGCTGGCCCGCTGGTCCACCGCGGCAGTCGGCCCTGACATCCACATCAAGGTCGGCCGCACCCTCTACTCGGTGCCGTGGAAGCTGATCGGCCGCAAGGTCGACGTCCGCTCCACCGCCACGATGGTCCAGGTCTTCCACGAGGGCGAGCTGGTCAAGACCCACGCCGCACTCGACCAGGGCAAGCGCACGGACAAGAGCGACTACCCGCCGGAGAAGATCGCCTTCCAGATGAAGACGCCGATCTGGTGCCGCGGCCAGTCCTCCGAGGTCGGCGACGCCTGCCGCGAGGTGATCGACCAGCTGCTGGAGGTCAACGCGCTCTACCGGCTCCGCGCGGCCCAGGGGATCCTCGGGCTGCGGAAGAAGTACGGCGACCAGCGGCTGGAGGCGGCCTGCACCAAGGCCATCGCGGTCGGCGACCCCTCCTACCGCACCATCAAGGGCATCCTGATCGCGGGCACCGAGACCGACCCCGAGCCGGAGACCGGCGACGCCGGGGCCGCGGCCTTCCTCCACGGCCCCGAGGGCCTGTTCGCCACGAGCATCCCCTCCCAGACCTCCGGCGAGCCCGAGGGCACCCCGGGCCGCGCTGACGCTGACGACGCCGAGGAGGCCGCCCGATGAGCGTGATGGACACCGCCCTGCGCGAGTCGCTGAAGGCGCTTCGACTGTCCGGGATGCTGGAGACCCTGGACGCGCGGCTGATCCAGGCCCACGGTGGTGAACTCGGCCACCTGGACTTCTTGCAGGTCCTCTGCCAGGACGAGATCACCCGCCGCGAGACCGTCGCCTTCCAACGGCGCCTGCAGAAGGCGAAGTTCGAGCAGCAGGTCACCCTGGAGGAGTTCGACTTCGCCGCTTCCCCGAAGCTACTCGCGGCCCAGATCCGCGACCTGGCCGCCCTGCGCTGGCTCCACGCGGGCGAGTCGGTGATCTTGTTCGGGCCGGTCGGGGTGGGCAAAACACACGTCGCCCAGGCCCTGGGTCACCTGGCCGTCCGCCAGGGCGCGAACGTCCGCTTCACGAAGACCAGCCGGGTCCTCGCCGAGCTCGCCGGCGGCCACGCGGACCGCACCTGGGACAAGCGCATGCGCGAGCTGATCCGACCCGACGTCCTGATCCTGGACGACTTCGCCATGCGGCAGCTGAGCGCGGCCCAGGCCGACGACCTCTACGAACTGGTCTCCGAGCGGCAGGGGCGCTCGCTGATCATCACCAGCAACCGGGCTCCCAGCGACTGGTATCCGCTCTTCCCCAACCCCGTCGTCGCCGAGTCGCTGCTGGACCGGCTGATCAACACCAGCCACCAGGTGATCATGAACGGCCCCAGCTACCGGCCGAACAAGCGGCCCAAGAACCCCGGCGACAGGCCACCGAACAGCTAGCCTCCCTGGCCCAGCCGGATATGAAAGGCTCGTTCCCGTGATCGAGTCCTGGGCCTTTGACGACGGCACGGCAGTGGCGTCAGCCGGCGCGGCGTTGCTGCAGTTGCGTGAACGGATCGCGGCTGGCCAGCTGGAGACTTGGCTGACCAGCTCGTCCGGGCGATCGCTGGCGGTCATCAGCAATACCGAGCGAGCGATGATCCTTCTGCTCGACGGCGACGACGACCCCGGCGAGCACGCCATTGATCCCGGAGCCGACGGCCACAGCGGCGGCTTCATCCTGGCCAACGGACAACACGACCAATACCTGGACCACGACACGCTCCCGCTGGCTCAGGCATTGCGGATCGTTTCGCACATCCTCACGACCGGCGCCCCTCCCACCGACGCAACCTGGACCGTCGACCGCTGAAACAGCAGGCCAGGGCATGGGGAATTAGCTGACCACCAGTCCTGGGGAATTACGTGACCGTCCACAGCCTCCTCTACGGTGTCCGTCGTGACCGATCCTGCCGCGTGGACCGACGACGAGATCATCGCCAGGATCCGCGAGTTCGCCGAACAGAACGAACTCCCTCCGCCAGCGCCGTCCGCAGCCGCAGACAAGTTCGAGGCCGTATCGGGACAGCCGATGCCGCCGCTGCTGCGCAGCATCTACTGCGAGGTCGCCGACGGCGGATTCGGCGTCGACGGGAACGTGGTGTCCCTCACCGACAACGGCAGGTGGTACAGCGACGAGGAATCCCTCCTCGACGTCTACCGACACTGGTCGCAGCCGCCCGAGGAGTGGGACATCTACCCCTACCACGTTGTGCCGCTGGTGACCCTGGGCTGCGCGATCTGGTGGCACATTGATCTCCGAAGCCCCCACGGACAGATGTGGGGCTGGGATCCGAACGCGCGGTGCAGGCGCCACCAGTTGTTCCCGGAGAGGTTCACCCTGGCGGAGTGGCTTACCGACTGGCTGCGGGGAAACCGCACGTTTCCCTCCCCGCCAGAGGTGACGGACTGCCCTGACTGCTGACAAGTCCAGGCCCTTTCACGAAACTCCGGCCAGAGCCAAATTCAGGGAGCCCTATCAAGCCGCATATTAGTGGCCGTTGTCTTTCCGAACGTGGAAGCCGCGTTTCAGCTGGTCAGGCATGGTGCGGGTGGATCTGCGGCAGAGGTGGTGTGTGATGTCGTCTCGTCGGGGAGGTTCCGGATGCCGTCGGTTGTGGGGTTGTTGGAGGCGAGGGAGTCGGCCGCGCGGGTTCGGGTGGAGGAGCTTCGCGTGGAGGCGGATCGGATCCTGGCTGAACTCTCGGAGGCGGAGGCCTTGTTGGAGCGTCGGATCATCGCGCTCATGGAGTTGACGGAGGCTCTGGCCGCGGATGCTCAGCCGGAGGAGCCGGTCGGGCCGGTGCCGGTTCCGGTGGTGGCGAAGGAGCCGGTGGCCGGATCGGTGGTGCCCGGCTGGCGGGAGGGCATGACGGTGCAGGCGCTCGCGCCCGAGTATCGGAGGCTGCTGGCCGTGCTGGAGGCCGGGGCCGGCCCGGAAGGGCTGCGAGCGAAGGAGCTGGCCGGGCTGCTGGGTGGGGAGCTGGTGTCGGCGAAGGTCGAGGGCGTGCGGGTGAAGGCGAAGCGGCTGGCCGCGCGGGGCTGGCTGGCCGAGGAACGCCCCGGGGTGTTCACGCCGCGAGGAACAACCGGGTGACCTGGCGGGCGCGGTTCCGGGCGAGTCGGCGTCCCATGAGCATGGTCATCGACCACAGGACGGCGGCTTCGCTGCTGGCGGGCAGGGTCTCGTAGTCGCGGGCCAGGCGGCGTGAGCGCATCAGCCAGGCCAGGGTCCGCTCGACGACCCACCTGCGAGGCAGCACGACGAACCCGCTCTGGGCGTCGCTGCGTTTGACGATCTCGAGCGTGAGCCGGAGCGTGTCTTTGGCCCAGTCGACCAGGCGTCCGGTGTAGCCGCCGTCGGCCCACAGCAGTCGAATCGTCCGGTAGCGGGCGACGAGGTGGGGCAGCATGCCGCAGGCGGCGTCGCGGTCGGTGGTGTCGGCCGGGGTGACCAGAACCATCAGCAGGAGCCCGAGGCAGTCCACGATGATGTGCCGCTTGCGGCCGTTGGTCTTCTTGGCGCCGTCGAAGCCCCTTGATGAGGCCGGCACGGACGCGGCGCCCCGGATGGACTGCGAGTCGATGATCGCCGCGGTCGGTTCGGCGTTGCGGCCCTCGCTCCCGCGGACCTTGCGGCGGAGCCGGTCGTGGAACTCCCTGACCAGCCCTCGGTCGCGCCAGCGGCGCCAGAAGGCGTAGACCCGGTCCCAGGCGGGGAAGTCGACCGGCATCGCGCGCCATTTGATGCCGTTGTCGACCAGGTAGCGGATTGCATCCAGCATCTGCCGGTGGCAGTGGGCCTCCGGCTGACCGCCCCTGCCGTTCATCCACGCCGGCACGGGCAGCAGGTCCTTGATCTCGGACCATTCGGCGTCCGTCATGTCGGAGTCGTAACGTCGAACACGTTCACCATGGTCAGCCGCGTTCCCGTACCGGTGTGCGAAGGGCTGTCCCGTAACGCGGCAGGCTGAGGGTCACGCAGTATCCGGGTCGGTGCCGATGGCGCCAGCAGAGCGAAGCGATCGCCCGAGGTCTCCGGTGAGGATGCGGGGGTGTCGCCGCCACCACCACAGGTCGGGGCCCGGCAGCCTGTGGAACTGGTCGAGTGCTTGGCCGTCGTCGTCGACGGTCGCGGCCTTGTACCGGTCGTCCAGGGCTTTGATCTGGGGAGTCCAGAGCTGGACGATGTGTTCGTCCAGGAGGGTCCACGCCTCGTGGAGCCAGTTTCGGCAATAGAGGTCGTTGGTGTACTCGTAGACGTCGTCGTCGTAGCCGCGCTCGATGATGCTCACCAGCGTGGCCCACGCGTTCACCCTCTCAGCGACTGTGAAGGCCGTCCGCCAGCCGCGCTGGTGCAGCAGCTCGCCTACCTCGTGTTCAGCAGCCATGATCGTGAGGCTCTCATGCCGGAACCGTCCGGGCTACTGAGAGGGTGGAATGTGAGCTGATGTCTGTTTCGTCGTTGTGGATGGAGTGGCTGTGCCAGGCGGCTACGGCCGTGGCAGGGCGAAGAGGCCCGGCTCGGGCTCGGTCAGGATGCCGCGCCCGGCCAGGCGCTTGAGCTTTGTCCGGACGTTGTTGATGTTGTTCGGCGTCAGGTCCAGGTCCGTCGCCCCGCATACGGCCCGCGCCCGTAGCGGACTGTCGGCCTCGGAGAACGCGGCCAGGATCTCCTGGTAGGCCGCCTTGTCCGGCAGTTCCGATCCGGCCGCCGACAGCGTGGGCGGGGTCGGCTCCGGCAGCTCCAGCAGCGTCTTGCGGGTGATCCGCACTTCCTCGGCAGCCCTGCCGAGTTCGTCCAGCATGGCGGTGAGCTGCGTGATCTGCGCGCGGGTCTGCTCTGCTTGCGCGACGATATCCCGTTCGCGCTCTTCCAGCCGTACCAACACCGCGCCGAGGGTGAGTTCCCCACCGGTCATGCGCCGCGCCAGGACGGGGTCGCGCTGCCGGTCAGCCGACGGGTCATCAGGTCGCTTATCGCCCAGTACACCCGGGACTCGGCCGACGAGGGCCGGTGCTCGTAGTCGCGTACCAGCCGCCGGTGCAGCATCAAGATCCCGTTCGTCTGCTCCACCCGCCACCGGATCGGCTGCGGGACGAACCCGGTCTCGGTCGGGTTGCGTTCGACGATCTCGACCTCGATGCCCACCTGCCTGCCGTGGTCAACGACGGTCTTCTTGAACCCCTGGTCCACCATGGCCTTCGTCACCGTGCCGGCAGTACTGGCGGCGACCTTGTCGAGCAGGGCTGTGCCGAAGGCGTTGTCGTGGACGGAGGCGGCCAGCACCACCACGGCGATCACCAGGCCCAGCACGTCCACGGCGAGTCCCCTCTTGCGTCCCGGCACCTTCTTCGCCGCATCGCGACCCGTTGTCTCGGAGGGCACCCCGGCCGCGGCGTGCAGGCTCTGGGTGTCGATCACCACCAGGCTGGGGTCGGCTAATCGGCCCCTCCTCTCGCGGACCTGCCAGCGCAGCAGGTCGTGAATGACCTGGTCAGTGCCGTCATCACGCCACGTGTAGAAGTAGTACTTCACCGCGCCGGCAGGCGGCAGGTCGTGCGGGAGGTAGTCCCACTGGCATCCGGTCCGGGACTGGTAGAGCAGCGCGTTGACAATCTCCCGCATCTCGTAACGGCCCTCGTGTCCGCTGACGGAGGGGTGCTGGGCCTTCCACGAGGTGATCACCGGCTCGACGAGCGCCCAGCGCTCGTCGGACAAGTCGCTCTTGTAAGGCTTGCGGTCAGTCACGCACCTACCTCAGCACGGCGCCGGCCCGGCAACGTGCCACAGACGGCGAGGCCACACGTTCAGGCGACGACAGAACGGATATCAGCTCACATTCCGCCCTCTGAGATGCGTCCCGCCAGATCTGGCGATACTCGCGACGGTGGTCAAGATGAGACGATCTGTCAGTGGCTGGTGTGATCACGGCGTCGGAGCCGTCCTGGATAACCCCGTTCACCGGGCTGGGCCCGCGCGACTTCCGCAAGCTGATGACAGTACTGCGTCGCGAGGGCGCTGACACGGGCCGCCCCGGCCGGCCATGGGGCCTGCCCCTTGAGGACCGGGTCCTGCTGGTCGCGGCCTACTGGCGAACCAACCTGACGATGCGGCAGCTCGCGCCGTTGTTCGGGGTGTCCAAGTCGGCGGCCGACCGCATAATCGACCACATCGGCCCGCTGCTCGCGCTCAAGCCGCGGCAACGCTTCCGCAAGGGCACCGTGCTGATCGTCGACGGCACCCTTGTCCCCACCCGCGACCACACGATCGCCGAGCAGTCCAAGAACTACCGATACTCCACCAACCATCAGGTGCTCATCGACGCCCACACCCGCCTGGTCGTCGCTGTCGGCCGACCCCTGCCCGGCAACCGGAACGACTGCAAGGCCTGGGAGGAATCCGGCGCCAAGGACGCGGTCGGCCGGACCACGACGATCGCCGACGGCGGCTACCCGGGCACTGGCCTGGTCATCCCGCACCGCCGACCCAAGGGCGGCGAGCTCACCGAGTGGCAAGCCGAGCACAACCGCGAACACAAACAGGTCCGCGCCCGCGTCGAGCACGTCTTCGCCCGAATGAAGACCTGGAAGATCCTCCGCGACTGCCGCCTCAAGGGCGACGGCGTCCACCACGCCATGCTCGGCATCGCCCGCCTGCACAACCTCCTCCAGGCCGCGTGAGGCGGGCGCCCGCCGAGCATCGACCCGCGCCCGAGACGCCCGAAGATCAATTACGGGACAGCCCTGAGGCAATCACACTGCGAGCGCGTCGAGTTGGACTGTCCCGGCGTGATGGCGTACAACTGCGGCAACAGGGCCTCCCTGGTGCTTCTTCGGCTTCAACACCCAGGAGCTGCACCGGAGGCCCTGTCTTCATGCGCCCACCATCCCGCGATCACCCGAACGAGACTCCCGTTCGATCGACAACCCCCGCGAGCGGTACGACAACGGCTACTGAGGTCTCTACCGAACACGGGGCGGTTCAATCTGAACTGCGGAGGTATTTTCCTGCAGGCCCCGTCGTACGGGCAGGGTTGCGCCGCGGGTCGTACGACGGGGCCGGAAGGCTTCACCACCCCAGCTTCCGCTCCACCCAGTCGATGGTGTCGTCGACGACAGTCTCCCAACCGCGCTCGCCCACGGTGAAGTGGGAGCGTCCGGCGTACTCCTTGAGTTCCACGCAACCGCTTTTGTAGCGCCGGTGGTTCTCCCGGACCACCGACGCCGGGACGGTGCGGTCGAGACTGCCCGAGAGGAAGAGCAATGGTGCGCGGTCCGGTTTGCGGTAGTCCACCGCGGTCGGTGCCCCCGGGATGATGTTGGCCAGGGCGGCTTGGAAGAGGGGACGAGCCGGGGCCGGGACGTGGAAGGTCTGCCACGCGGCGCGCGCACCCGTTTCGTCCAGGGCACTGGCGAAACCGTAGTGAAACTGCCGGGCTGTCAGCGGAACGCCCTTCCGGAGGTTGAAGGGGTTGCCGATCAGGGGCCAAGCCGCCCGAAGCTGTACGGGCGGCAGACCCCAGACCCCCTTGGTCTGCCCGGGGTGGACGGCCACACCGGCGGACCCGATGCCGCGGTCGAGCAGAAGCTGGGTGACCAGGCCGCCGAGCGAGTGTCCGATGATTACGGGCTCGGAGTCCAGAGACGTGACGAACTGGGCGTGGTGGTCAGTGATCTCCTCGATGCCGAGCCCGCCTACCACGTCTGGTGCCCTGCGGAGTTCCTCGATCGAGGCGTCCATGCGGGGCCACGCGGGCGTGTGGACCACGTATCCGCGAGCCTCCAGACGAGTTGCCCAGTCACGCCAGCTCAACGGGGTCATCCACAGGCCGTGGATCAGGACGATTTCGCCGGGCTTCACGCCGGTTACCTCCGGAATCGCGAATATCGCTTCGGATGGGAAATTCTTCACCGGTCGGCCTGAGCATGTGCGCACACGAATAGGTCAGCCGGCCCGAGACGGGGTACCGCTAATTGCGTTTCTCGTTTGGTTCGTGGTGCCCGCGCAGCTCCACAGCTGGAGCCTGGTGCCGCTCGCGGTGCCTCGCCCACCGCGTCCAGGCACTTTCCCGGCTTCGGGTTCACCAGGTCGCTCGCTCTGTTGAGGGTGAAACTCTGGGCGCTGCCGCCTTAGCAGTTGACGAGCTGGGTGGCTGCTCCGTCGGAGACGGACGCCCAGGCGACGTCCATGCAACGTCCGAGGGCGTGAACAGAGCCATCCGAACGGGAGTCCCACCTCTGCGACGCCGCATCCGCGCAGTTCTGCAGTTTCAACTGCGTGCCATCTCTGCTCAGCCCGCCGACCGTCCCGATGCACCTTCCCGAAGCGACTCCGACGATCTGGTAGCCAGCCACTGCCGTCGCGCTCGGAGCGGCCGTCGTCGCCTTCGCGGTCGGCGTAGGGGGCCGGGCGGCCGGGGCCTGGGCGGCAGGTGCGATCAGTTGGGACTCGCCGACCGCAAGACGTACACCTTGGCCTGCCAGGAGGGGTAGCGCCGTCGTCGCATTCCATCTGCTGCCCGGGAAAAGAGCGAGGGTAGCTTTCTCGCGCCGCAGCGTGTTGCCATGACGCGGAGTCAACCTCGACCTTCGGCCCAGACGACATCGCCGAGTGCTTCGTATCCTGTTTCCACGACATGGCGTGGGTGGGGACTCCTGCTGTAGTCCCCCCGTCGGCTACGTATTCGCTCGACCATGGTAGCGGCTGGTTCCAAACGGCGTGGCCAGTAGGCAGATCTCCCTCAGACGAGTTTTGCACCGTTGTATTTATGCCTCCACGTGACCAACTGGCGTTCATCGACTGTCTGTCTCCTGATCGGGCAGAGATCCGATATTAGGCGCACTCTCAGAGTGTCTCTCCTGGGTGGAGCATCGCTCCGCCCTTCCGGTCGCTCGATGGTGTCTTAACGGGCAGTTGAACTGGGCTGCACTGATCTTCGTGCAGCCTTTGAAGCCATGATCTGCTTGGTGAGGGTGTTCACGCCCACCACCCCGTCCGTTGTGGTGCGGGAGGGTGAGGCTGGCATCGACGGCAGCGCGGTCGAGTTCCAGGCCGTTGGCGAAGGCATGAAGGTAGGGCAGTTGCGCTGCGCAGAGTGGGCGTCGGTCAGGGCCCTGCCGCACAGGTTCGACCAGAGACGTCGCCTGTCGCTGAGCTGTACCGCGTCGGGTTGGGCCTGCCGGATCGCCTCGCCGTGGCGGCCCGAGCCGTCCCGGCAGGCTACCTCGACGCCCGGGCACAACATCGACCCGCTTGCCGGTCTCGCGTTGATGATCACGGTCGCGGTGGCGGTGCCTGGGCTTGAGGGCGAAGTCGTCGACGCCGACCACCGGCGGGACGCACGGTGGGGGCTTGGGGCTTGGCGCATGAGCAAGCGTAGGACGGTCGAATGGGAGACCGCACAGGCTGTAGTACTCCAGCAGCGCTTCTCCGTTTTTTCTGGTCAAGGGCCTGGGAGGGGGGAGTGTAGCGCTGCGGTGCCGGGTGTGGGACGGTCTTGTGCGGATCGTCCCACCAACGGGTGGCCGCGCCGCATGTAGTGACAGCGGCGTGCGTTTGCCTGGTGGCGACGTCGCCATCGTGACCACTTCGCGGCATGGCTGCGATCCGTAGGACGGTGGCCGGGTGTAGCTGCCAGCAGACGGCGAATCTCGGCTGGTGTGAGGTCCACGAGGTCGGGTGTGTCGTCCTGGCCACCCCGTTACCGTTTTCGCGGCCCCGCAATGGGGTTCCCGGCCTCCCGGCCCGGCATGACTGTGTGCCCCTTGTCGACCATGATCGAAAAAGTGGTGTCACCGGGCTCGGAGGCGTTGGCAGACCGCTGATGAGGGGCTTGAGCGCCGATCCCGCACTCGGGTGAGGCAGGCTCTTCGTAACGTGGATGCCGGCACGCTGATGCCGCAGGGCCGGGAGAGCAAAGCCTGGGGAGGGGCATTGACCAGCACCGACGGCATCGACGTCTATCTCGGACTGGATGTCGGTAAGGGCGAGCATCATGCCACCGCGCTCACACCGACCGGTAAGAAGGTCTTCGACAAGGCACTGCCCAACAACGAGCCCAAGCTCCGTGAGCTGTTCACGAAGCTGCAGGCCAAGCACGGGACGGTGCTGGTGGTGGTCGATCAGCCGGCCACCGTCGGAGCCCTGCCGCTGGCCGTCGCCCGTGACACCGGCTGCCGCATCGCCTACCTGCCCGGCCTGACCATGCGCCGGATCGCCGACCTCTACCCGGGTGAGGCCAAGACCGACGCCCGCGACGCCCACGTCATCGCGGACGCCGCCCGCACCATGCCGCACACCCTGCGCGACCTGGCCCCGTCCGACGAGACCGTCGCCGAACTCGAGATGATCGCCGGATTCGACGACGACCTCGCCGGCGAATCGACCAGGATCAAGAACCGCCTTCGCGGACTGCTCACCCAGATCCACCCCTCCCTCGAACGCGTCCTGGGTCCGCGACTGGACCACCCGGCCGTCCTCACCCTGCTCGAACGACACGGCTCACCAAACCTGTTGAGGAAAGCCGGCCGACGGCGACTGATCACACTGCTGCGGCCCAAGGCCCCGCGAACGGCCGAGCGCCTGGTCGAGGACATCTTCACCGCTCTCGACGAGCAGACCGTCACCGTCCCCGGCACCGACGCCGCCGCACTGATCGTCCCCAGCCTCGCCGTCTCACTCAGCTCCGTGCTCGACCAGAGAAAACTCCTCGCCGCGAGGATCGAGGAACTGCTGCAGGCCCACCGGTCCTGACCCCGATGCCCGGCATCGGGGTCAGGACCGCTGCCCGGATCCTCGTCGACGTCGGCGACGCCCGCGCCTTTCCCGAGCACCGACCATCTGGCCGCCTACGCCGGCCTGGCGCCCGTCACCCGCGCATCCGGCTCCTCCATCAGCGGCGACACCCCTCCAGGAGAGGCAACAACCAGCTCAAACGAGCCTTCTACCTCGCCGCGTTCGCATCCCTGTCCCAGCCCGACTCACGCGCCTACTACGACCGGAAACGCCGCGAGGGCAAACACCATATCGCGGCCCTCGTCGCACTCGCCCGCCGCCGCATCGACGTCCTCCTCGCCGTGCTCAGAGACGGCACCCTCTATCAGCCGCCGACCGCCGCCACTGCTTGACCAAAGACATAGGGGCACCTTTTGGCCCGTACGTGGGAGGCGTCCACGCAGGCACGTGTCCAGTCAATCCGCACGGCCGCGTTCAGCTGGGCCAGGAGTATCCGGTGGACCTGATCGAAGACGCCGGCCTCGGTCCACCGGCACAGTCGGCGCCAGCACGTCTGCCCAGAGCCGAAGCCCAGCTCCGGAGGCAGCTGCTGCCACGTGATGCCGGTGAACAGCACGAACAGGATTCCCTGCAGGCACAGCCGGTCACCCACCGGCCGAGGCCCCGGCGACCGCTCCGGCCACGCCGGCAGGACCGGCTCGGTCAGCGCCCACAGCTCGTCGTCGACCATCCACGGTGCACTCACACCACCACCAACGGACGAATCGTCACACCGGACACGGCCCACCAGCCAGGGCTTCGGCGAAGTCGTGGGATGTCCGATTCGTGAGCATGTGGCCTCAAGAGGGTGAGAGGCATTCACGGATACGGATGTCCAGCCCGAGACCCAGCCTTACGGCAGCTTCAAGCTGTCGACCAGTTGCACCTGGGGATCCCACGCCGCCGGGCGTTCGCTCACCGATCCGCGCCAAGGGCAGCCAGCCTCGATCCATGCAGCTCGCGCGGTCATGACCCCCGCGTTCGAGGCGTCCTCGTAGCCGAACTCGATGAAGCAGCAGCTGCAGATTGCGAATGACGGCGTCAGTCCGTCGGAACCCCAGGGATCGAATCCCTGATCGAGCCCGCACACAGGGCAATGGGCTCCTGGCCTCGGTGTCCTCGTCACAGGCTGATGCTACGTGCCGTCGGACCCCGTCGCTGATGCTTGCCCGGGTCAGGCAGGCACGGCTTCCAAGATCATGGAGTTCTCTACGCCCCGTGATCCAAGTGGAAGACCGTGCCTGTCGACGCATCATCTCTGATCTCGCCTGCCCTTGATCAGCTCCGCGAGCAACCCGAGGTCGCTCCTGCCGAGGTTCCGGGGCTGCTGGAGCGATTGGCCGCGGTGCCGGGCCCTCGTGATCCGCGCGGGGTGCGCCACGCGCCTGCCGTCGTGCTCGCGCTGACCGCGTGCGCGGTATTGGCCGGGGCGACCTCGCTTCTAGCGGTGGGCGAATGGATCGCCGACGCCCCAGCCCAGTTGCTGGAGCGCCTCGGTGTCCGCCCCGATCCTCTGATGCCCGAACGGCTTCTGCCTGCCGGATCGACGGTCCGCCGGCTGCCGGCCCGCATCGACGCCGACGCGCTGGACCGGGCCGTCGGCCGCTGGTTCGCAGACCGCGGACCCGTGACCGCCGGCTTACGCGGGCTGGCGGTGGACGGCAAGAGCCTGCGCGGAGCCGCCAAGGCGCATGGCCGCAAGATCCACCTCCTCGCCGCAATGGCGCACACCACCGGCCTGGTCCTGGCCCAGTTGGACGACGGCGAGAAGACGAACGAGATCACCTGCTTCCAGCCGCTGCTGGACACCGTCGCCGACGTTGCCGGCCTCGTCGTCACCAGCGACGCGATGCACACCCAGCGCGAGCATGCCGAATACCTCCTCGGTCGACGCGCCCACTACATCGTGATCGTCAAGGGCAACCAGAAGAACCTCCGCAAGCAGCTCAAGTCCCTTCCCTGGAAGGAGATCCCGCTCCAGGGCCGAACCAAGAACATCGGCCACGGACGGTCCGAGATCCGCCGGATCAAGGTTGCCGCTGTGAACAGCCTGCTGTTCGCCGGCGCCAGGCAGGCCATCCAGATCAAGCGCCGCCGCACCGACCGCAAGACGGGCAGGATCACCATCAAGACCGTCTACGCCGTCACCAGCCTCACCGCCGACCAGGCCACCCCGGCCCAGCTCGCGAGGCTGATCCGCGACCACTGGACTATCGAGGTCCTGCACCACGTCCGGGACACCACATTCGCCGAGGACGCCTCCCAACTGCGGACCGGTAGTGCGCCACGCGCGATGGCGACCTTGCGCAACTTGGCCATCGGAGCCCTGAAGCGGACCGGCGTCACGAACATCGCCGCCGCCCTCCGCCGCAACGCCCGCGACCCGCAGAGACCACTCGGACTCCTCGGACTCGCGTGATCACAAACCGGACATCACCCGACTATGCCGAGGCCTTGGCCCACCAGCCCACAACCACAAGATCCTGTTACGGGCTCGAAGGCACTTCGATTCCGGAGCTGTTCCGGGTCAGAATCCGAAGTTCTGCGTCCACCTCACGCCATCAGGAGCCGAGTGCGTTCCGACTCCGATCCGGGTGAACCGCGGGTCGAGGATGTTCCGGCGGTGGCCCGGGCTGTTCATCCACGCGAGCACCACCTCGCTGGAACTCCGCTGTCCCACGGCGATGTTCTCCCCGCCGGGTGCGCTGTCCCCGTAGGCCCGCATCCGGTCGAACGGAGTCGTCCCATCCGGATCAACGTGGTCGAAGAAATGTCGACGGGCCATGTCCGCGCTGTGTGCCCGCGCGGCGGTCGCCAGCACCGGGTCATCACGAAGACGGGACAGTTCGTGGCGTGTCCGGATGTCGTTGACCATACGCACCACCTCGCGCTCCCGAGCCAAGGCTGTCCTGCTCGTGGGAGGTTCTGGGTGGCCGGGGACCCGCTGGGCGGGTTTCGGCCGCCTCGTCCTCCCGCTCCCTATCTCGCTCTGTCGTCCGGCCGGAATGTAGCTCAGGCCGCCATCGGATTCGCCGTCCCACTGCGAGTCCCATTCCTCGTCCGGCTCCGGCCGGGTTCCCGGTGACCGGGCGGGGGCAGGCCGGGGCGTAGCGCTGCCGGCCCCCTTCTTCTTGGCCGGCAGCCCGTTCCCCGTTTTCTTCCGCATGGCTTCTCCCGCGCTGCAATGGACGTCTGCATGCCGCACGAACCGGGGATCACTGGGGTGGGCTGTCAGGCGATGCCGCCTCGGTGGCGACGGCACCCAGTCTCCAACCCGGACCTGGACGGTCGTGACGGCCCGCAGCAGCTCAATACCGGTAACCCTGAGCGTTGGGACGATAGCGATGAGCCGTCGACTCAGGGATAAGGGTGAAATGGCAAATCGCCGAGGGGACTTGACGGCTGAGTGGAGGCCCGGGGGTGCCTGCCGCCACTCCGCGTGCTTCCGAGGTGGCTGGACTATCAGGAAAGCATCGGTGGCGCGGATGCGCACTAGGAATTCGTGTGGGCCTTCCCACACCTGATGCAAACACGCGCGGCAGGAGACTGCAAGGCGCCCAACAGGCCAAGCGCGTCGAGCAATTGCCGCAGATCCTGCGCGTCGACCGCGCGGGAGGCGACGTACAATTGCGCGCGGATCGGCAACTCCGCCGTCGCGGGCGGCAGCCTCAGTACCTCAGGGTCCCAGAAGACATCAAGCTGGTCGATCCGTCCCATGGCAGTCGGCCCTTTCACTCTTGGTGCTCACGATGGACTCGCGCGGCGCGTCCTCGGTTGTGGCGGAGATGCCTCGCTGGCCAATTCCGATGGACCCGCGAACGCCCCGGCGAAGTCATCAGCCGGGGGAGGGAAGAGCTCCACCATGCCGTTCCTCGCCTACAGCCCGAACGGGACGTCGGCGGGTACGTCAGCTTCGGAGCTGGCAGGGCGGGTCCACCGGGTCGCTGGATCCCTGCAATGTCTCCAGGAATCGAACTTGACGTCCGATCGGCGCGTTTCGGAGTAGGAGCGGCTTGGCGTTGTCACGGCCCGCGCCACCCCTTCCGATACCGCGGTGACCGGGGCCCGCTGTTCGAGAGCGGGCCCCGGTCAATGGAGCGGCCGAGGTAGGGCCGCAACGACGCGACTCGAGGACCGGGCAGAGTCTAGCCGCGTGAACTGGAACGTTAAGTGCCTGCTCGGCGGTCCACCAGGGCCTTGTGCCGCAATGTCCATTTGTCCGCCCTTTTGGACGGCGTGCATTGCCCGGGACATACGCGAGTGGAGAAGACGTCTTCGTAACGAACTGCCCGTTGCCATCGCTGCACACCGGTGAACCGCCCCGGGTTCGGTGGAGACTCGATTTCGTGTAAGGATTCGAGTCATGGCACGTCCTTCCTCCTACCCGCCTGAGCTGCGCCGTCGTGCGGTGCGCATGGTCGCCGAGGTCCTCGGCGAGTACCCGAACGAGTCGGCCGCGCTGCGGGCCGTCGCCGAGAAGCTGGGCATCGGCTCCGCCGAGACCCTGCGCAACTGGGTCCGGCGGGACCAGGTCGACTCCGGACAGCGCCCCGGCACCACGACGGAGGAGTCCGCGCAGATCAAGGCGATGAAGAAGGAGATCGCCGAACTCAAGCGCGCCAACGAGATCCTCAAGGCCGCGGCGAATTTCCTCGCGGCCGAGCTCGACCGGCCACACCTGCGCTCGTAGCGTTCATCGACGGGCACCGGGGCCGCTTCGGCGGTGTCGAGCCGATCTGCCGCGTGCTCTCCGAGCACGGCTGCAGCATCGCCCCCTCCACCTACTACGCCTTCAACAACCGTGCCGCCTCCGCCCGTTCGGTCCGCGATGCGGAACTGAAGGATCTGATCACGGCAACGTACGAAGACAACTTCCGGGTCTACGGGGCTCGCAAGATCTGGCGCGAGCTGAACCGCCGCGGCCACGCGGCGGCCCGCTGCACCGTCGAGCGGCTGATGCGCGACCTGGGCATCACCGGAGCCGTCCGCGGCAAGCGCGTGGTCACCACAGTCCCCGACCCGTCCGCCGCACGCGCCCCCGACCTGGTCGACCGCGACTTCGTCGCCTCCGCACCGAACCGGTGCTGGGTCGCGGACTTCACACATGTGGCGGCATTCGCCGGCGTTGTCTACGTCGCGTTCGTCGTGGACAGCTTCTCCCGTCGCATCGTCGGCCGGTCCGCCGCGACCACGAAGCAGACCAGGCTCGTCCTGGACGCCCTGGAGATGGCCCTGTGGCAGCGCGACCGCGACGGATACCCGCCCCGACGGGGCGAGTTGATACATCACAGCGACGCGGGCAGTCAGTACACGTCTTTCCGCCTGGCCGAGCACCTCGATGCCGCCGGCATCGCAGCCTCCATCGGGTCGGTCGGTGACGCCTACGACTGTCAGTCTTCTCGTACCGGATCCCGCAAGGATCGGGTAGCCCCGGCCGAGACGGTTTGACTCTTGCTTATGACTGAGCGTTTTCAGAGCGGCCACCGATCGGGTGACGGCCAGCGGTCGTGGACCGGGGAAGAACGGACAGAGCTCCCGGGCAGTTGAGTGAGGTATCTGACGTCTCAACTCTTCTGCCGGGGTGCCCTGGTGGTTACCTATCCTGCCGCACTGGACCTGCCGCACGCCCTCGTTGAGTGGGTCACCATGCTGATCGTCACCCGGGAGGGTGACCGCCGGTGCAAGCTCCGGCCCTCCCAGCGGGCCCTGGTCGCGCTCGTGTATCTGCGCAAGCACGACACCCTCGCCCAGATCGCCGCCGGCTTTCGGATCAGCGTCGGCACCGCCCATGCCTAGTCCACCAGGTCACCGACCTCCTCGCCCGGAAGGCGCCCGGTCTGACGCAGGCCCTGCGCGAGGCCGACCCGGAGTACGTCCTGGTCGACGGCACCCTCGCCGAGTGCGACCGGGTCGGCGACGGGTGCGCCGACTACTCGGGAAAACACCGCCGCCACGGCGTGAACCTCCAGGTCATCACCGGTCCGACGGGCAGGCTCGTGTGGATCTCCCGCGCTCTGCCAGGCCGAACGCACGACCTGACCGCCACCCGAACCCACCGCATCGTGAAGACCTGCGTCCGGCTCCGGATCCCGGCTCTGGCCGACATGGCGTACACCGGCGCGGGCGGCACGTTCGCCGTGCCGACCAAGCGCCCGCCCCGCAAGGAGCTCACTGCCGCACAGAGATCGCTGAATCGGGCCCATGCCCGGCGGCGGCACCCCGTCGAACGCGGCGTGGCCACCCTGAAACGCTGGAGGATCTTCCGCCACGCCCGCTGCAGTCCGAACTGGCTGACGTCAGCGGCCAAGGCCGTACTCACCCTCGAGCTTCAACGCTGAAAAGGCTCACTGAGCCTCTTTCATCCTGTCCGGGGAGGGTGAAATGGCTGCTCAGCGGTGGTGGGTAACAGACGAGGCTCCTGGTCGTTGCGATGGTGTTCTCTACGCACCACGCTCTGACCGAGGAGCCTCGCTTGGTCCCGTATCCTGCCATGCTCGACGTCCCGCACGAGCTGGTCGAGCATGTCTCGTGGCTCATCTACACCCGAAGGCGTGAACTACGCTCACGGTGGCGGAAGTTGGGGTGCTTCAAACAGGCACTCCTGGTCCTGGCCCACCTGCGCAAGAACGAGACCCTCGCACAGGCCGGCGCCGGGTTCGGGGTATCCGAAGCAACGGCCTGGCGGTACGTCAAGGAGACCGTGGAGGTCCTGGCCGCGTGGGCGCCGGGCCTGCGCGAGGCCCTGGTGGGACTGGGCGAGGGCGACTTCGTGATCGTGGACGGCACCCTGGTTCCGACCGACCGGATCAAGGCGGACGAGCCGTACTACTCGCACAAGCACCGCAAGCACGGGATGAACGTGCAGGTCGTCGCAGCCCCCGACGGCACACCCCTGTGGTTCTCCCGCGCCCTGCCGGGGCGCACCCACGACCTGACCGCGGCCCGCGCCCACGGCATCGTCCAGGCCTGCCTGACCCGCGAGATCCTCGTCCTGGCGGACCGGGCCTACCGAGGTGCCGGCGCCACCATCCGCACCCCGTACTACAACCACCACGAACTGCCCGAGCACTACCAGCAGTACAACCGCGACCACGCCCGACTCCGCGCACCCGGCGAACGCGCCTTCGCCCAGCTCAAGTCCTGGCGTGTCCTCCGCCGGGCCCGCTGCTCGACCAACCGGATCAGCCGCCTGATCGCCGCCGTCCACACCCTCATGATCCAAAGCCCTGCAACCTGCGAAAACTCAGGATGAAAGAGGCTCACTGAGCTCTTTCAACTCGGCCACCGATCAGGTGACAGCGCGGGCGCACGGGGGTGCGCCCGCTGGCGAGATCCGGCAGGTCGAAAGCCCGTCAACGGCAGTCGGTTCACTACTCGTCCGGGGCGCCGTTGAAAGAGCTCACTGAGCTCTTTCAACTCGGCCACCGATCAGGTGACAGCGCGGGCGCACGGGGGTGCGCCCGCTGGCGAGATCCGGCAGGTCGAAAGCCCGTCAACGGCAGTCGGTTCACCACTCGTCCGGGGCGCCGTTGAAAGAGCTCACTGACCCGATGAGTGTCCTGGCGTTGATCTGTCGACCGCCCGGCCGGGCACGCAGCAAGCGCGGCCGCCGGACGGACGTGACCTGATAGGAGCCTGGAGCCGACTCGCCAAAGCATCCCCGTGACAGTCCTGTCCGTCCGGCCGGCGACAGGGTGAACCCCACGCTACCGACCGGAGGGAAACCCTGTGCGCACCATCGAGCAGTCCCGATCCGGGCACGTCGTGGTCGGCGTCGACACGCACAAGCACCTGCACGTCGCGGCGGTGATGGACACGATCGGAGGGATCCTGGCCAGGCTGACGATACCCACCGACACCGGTGGCTTCCGGCAACTGGCCGACTGGGCGGCCTCGTTCGGCACGGTCCTGGCGTTCGGGATCGAGGGCACCGGCTCCTACGGCGCCACGCTGACGTCGTTCCTGCGCAGGTCCGGCCACAAGGTGGTCGAGGCCGGCCGCCCGGACCGGCGGCTTCGGCGCATGAACGGCAAGTCCGACACCCTGGACGCCGAGAACGCCGCCCGCGCTGTCCTGGCCGGGTTCGCAACCGCCACGCCGAAGACCGCCGACGGCGAGGCCGAGATGATCCGTTCGAATACGAGAACACCTACCACCTCACAACCGCAAAACCACAGGTCACAACCACAACCTGAGTGGCCGTTGTCTTTCCGAACGTGGAAGCCGCGTTTCAGCTGGTCAGGCATGGTGCGGGTGGATCTGCGGCAGAGGTGGTGTGTGATGTCGTCTCGTCGGGGAGGTTCCGGATGCCGTCGGTTGTGGGGTTGTTGGAGGCGAGGGAGTCGGCCGCGCGGGTTCGGGTGGAGGAGCTTCGCGTGGAGGCGGATCGGATCCTGGCTGAACTCTCGGAGGCGGAGGCCTTGTTGGAGCGTCGGATCATCGCGCTCATGGAGTTGACGGAGGCTCTGGCCGCGGATGCTCAGCCGGAGGAGCCGGTCGGGCCGGTGCCGGTTCCGGTGGTGGCGAAGGAGCCGGTGGCCGGATCGGTGGTGCCCGGCTGGCGGGAGGGCATGACGGTGCAGGCGCTCGCGCCCGAGTATCGGAGGCTGCTGGCCGTGCTGGAGGCCGGGGCCGGCCCGGAAGGGCTGCGAGCGAAGGAGCTGGCCGGGCTGCTGGGTCACCCGAACGAGACTCCCGTTCGATCGACAACCCCCGCGAGCGGTACGACAACGGCCACTGAGACCTCTACCGAACACGGGGCGGTTCAGCTGCTGGAGTTCCTTCGCGAGGACCTTGCGCGTCTGCATGAACAGGGACTTGTAGATGCTCTCGTGGCTGATTCGCATCCCCGTCTTGGCTGGCTGGGACTTTGCCAGATGCCCGGCTATCTGCTTCGGTGACCAGTCCTCGGCCAGCTTCTCGGCGACCAGGGCACGAAGAGGCTCGTTGGTGGCCAGGAGGCAGGGTTTGGAGCGTCGGGCGCGATCCCAGGCCCGATCCTCTGCGTCTACCGCTCGGTAGTGCCTGGCACCCTTGTTGCGGGCGATCTCCCGGCTGATGGTCGATGCCGCACGCCCCGGGGCGCGGGAGATCTCGCGGAGCGAGTCGCCTGGAGCCAGTCCGCGGGAGATCGACTCCCGCTCGGTGAACGTCAGCGAGCCCGGCCGACGGCGTCGGACCGGCGGAACGTATCCGCCGTTGGCCTTGACGATCGTGAAGATCGACCCCGGTGGCCTGCCCAAGGCACGGGAGATCACACTGATCGACTCGCCGGCCTTCCAGCGGTCCCACAACTCTCGCTTCTGCGCGTCCGGCATGCCCGGACGACCCATCCTCGCCCTACGCCACACCCTCCACCACCTCGGGTGTTGCGCTGACCGATTGACTCCACCGTTCCTCCGAAGATGGGCCAGGACCAGCAGGCCCTGATTGAAGCAGCTCAACTTCCGCCAACGCGATCCCAGAACACACCTTCGGGTATGGATGAGCCATGAGACGTGTTCGACCAGCTCGTGCAGGACGCCGAGCATGGCAGGACACGGGACCAAACGAGGTTCCTCGGTCAGAGCGTGGTGCGTAAAGAACACCAACGCAACGACCAGGAGCCTCGTCTGTTACCCCACCCTCGCTGAGCAGCTGTTTCACCCTCCCCGGACAGGATGAAAGAGGCTAACTTGCACCTGGCCCTCGTCTCCCGCAGCCCCTTCTGGGCCGACCCGTGGCCGAGCCCGCGGTACGGGTTACTTCACCGAGCCTGCCATTACCCCTTGGACGAACTGCTTCTGGAAGGCGAAGAAGACGACCAGCGGTACCAGCAGTGAGAGGAAGGCGCCCGGGGCCAGCACGTCGATGTTGCTGCCGAACTGTCGTACTTGAGATTGCAGTTCGACTGTCAGCGGTTGTGAGGAGCTGTCGGCGAAGAGCAGAGCCACCAGCATGTCGTTCCAGACCCAGAGGAACTGGAAGATGGCCAGGCTGGCGATGGCTGGCCGTCCGACCGGGAGCACCAGGCGAGTGAAGATCCGCCACTCGGTGCCTCCGTCGAGCCGGGCGGCCTCCAGCATCTCCGCCGGAATCTCGGCGAAGTAGTTGCGCAGCAGGAAGAGAGCGAACGGCAGCCCGTAGGCGACGTGGAAGAGCACCACGCCGGGGATCGTCCCGAAGAGGCCGAGAGCGCCGAAGAGTTTGGCCACCGGCAGCAGGCCGATCTGCACCGGCACCACCAGGAGCGCTACCACAACCAAGAAGACGGTGTCGCGTCCGGGGAAATCCAGCCAGGCGAAGGCGTAGCCGGCCAGTGCTCCGACTACTACCACCAGCGCGGTGGCGGGGGCGGAGATGAGGACGGTGTTCCAGAACGCTTTGGTCATGCCGGAGTTGCCAAGCAGCGCAGAGTAGTTCTCGAAGGTGAGCCGGTCGGGGTGGACGAGTGCCGTCCACCAGCCGCCGGAGGCGGTGTCCTCGGTGGTGCGCAGGGAGGACAGGAAGAGTCCGGCCAGCGGGGTGACCCAGACCAGGCCGATCACGGACAGGACAGCCTGGACGACGCGGTTGCCCAGGTGGCGGCGGAGGGAGTTCTTCGCGTTCATCAGCGGCTCCTCCGGGTTCGGCGCACGTTGATGACCATCGCGGGCAGGACGAGCAGGAGCAGCAGTACGCCGATGGCGCTGCCGAGGCCCTGGTTGTTGCCGCCGCCGAAGGAGACCAGCCACATCTGGGTGGCGAGCACCGTCGCGTCCTCCTGCACTGGGCCCGGTGCGATGATGTAGACCAGGTCGAAGACCTTCATCACGTTGATGACGAGGGTGATGAAGACGACAGTGAGGACGGGGGCGAGCATGGGCACAGTGATCCGGCGGAAGACCTGCCACTCATTGGCGCCGTCCATCCGAGCAGCCTCCAGGGCGTCCCGGGGCAGCGCGGACAGACCGGCCCCGATCAGGACCATTGCGAAACCGGTCCAGATCCACAGGTAGGCGCCGATGATCGACGGGGTGACTAGAGCCGGTCCCAGCCAGGAAACGCCCTGGAAGGGCGGCGCGAAGTTGGACGCTGGCAGGCTGATGGTGTAGTCGCTCCGGGGCAGTCCGGTGAAGCGGAATGAGCCGTCGGGGCCGGTCCTCGCAGTGGCTGCGGTCCGCCCGTCGTACACCACCTTGACCTCCATCCCCGGCATGCCGCGCTCTCCCGGGTCCACCTGGCCTTGGCGGCCCCCGCCGCCGGGGGTGAAGTCGAGGTAGACGACCCCGCGCAGTTCACCGGGGGCGGCCGGGAGAGAGGCTGCGCCGGCTGCGGCGACGGCGTCGGGCGGAAGGTTCGCGGGAAGCACCCCGACCATGCCGAGGAGCGCCGTCCTCCCCTGCGGGACGGCGGCCGTGGTGCGGTAGCCGCCGCTGTCCGCGACCAGGCCCTGGCCGTCGCGAGCGTGGGCGGTCGGGTAGGGCGAGCCGCCGGAGAAGGTGTCGTGGACGCCGACGGCGACAGCGTTAAGGACGCCCTTGTCCGGGTCCTGGTCGTAGGCGAGCCGGAAGATGATGCCGGCTGCGAGGAAGGAGACCGCCATCGGCATGAAGAGGAGCAGCTTGAAGGCGGTGGCCCAGCGGATCTTCTCCACCAGGACGGCGAGGACCAGGCCGACGCCGGTGAGTAGCACCGGCGCCACCACGACCCAGACGGCGGTGTTGCGGATCGCCTTGAGGATGGCGGGGTCCTGGAACATCCCGACGTAGTTGTCGACCCCGACGAAGTGGTCGCCGGAGGCGTTGAAGAGGCTCCGGCCGACAGAGAAGAGCACGGGATAGACGACTAGGGCGCCGAGCAGGGTGAGGGCGGGCAGGGCGAACAGCAGCGCGATCGTGTTGCCGCGGCGGCGGGCGCGCCGCCGTTTGTCACGCGCGGGGCCGGGCCGGAGGGCGGCGGCCGGCGGCCCGCCCTCCCTGAGGGGGGTCGAGGTCGTCATCGTGGTCAGCCGTTGTACGCCTGGGCAGCCGCGGCCTCCAGCTTCCCGGCCGTGGCCACGGGGTCGGAGGGGTTGGCGAGGAAGTCCTGGAGGATCTTCCACTCGCCCGCGCCCTTGGTGCCACCGAAGGCGGCCGGGGTCTGGTCGGACATGTCAAAGCGGACAGCCTCGCCGCCTCCGATCAGGGACCCGGCGGTCTCGCGGGTCACATCGTCGGCGTAGGCGGCGAGGTCGAGCTTGGTGTTCGGGGAGAGGAAGCCGCCTGCGCCGGCCCAGACGGCGGCGGCCTCGGGCGAGGCGAGGTACTCCATGAGGGCCATTCCGGCCTCGGGGTCCTTGCCTGCCTTGAGGACGACGGCGGCGTCACCGCCAGCGACCACCGGGGGCGTGCCGGTGCCGACTGCCGGGAAAGGGAAGAACTTGGCGTCCTCGCCGATCTTGCGGCCCAGGTCCTTGGCGTTGCCGGCGACGAAGTCGCCCTCGTAGACCATGCCGGCCTTGGGGGCGGGGCCGAACACCTTCTCCACGGAGCCGGGGTAGTCGGTGTTCAGGGCCCCCTGGGCACCGCCCTCGACGAGCTGCTTGTCACCGAAGAGCTTGCCCAAGGTGGTCAGTGCCTCGACTACGCTGGTGTCGGTCCAGGCCAGCGTGTGTGCGGCGAGGGCGTCGTACTTCTCGGGACCGGCCTGCGAGAGGTAGACGTTCTCGAACCAGTCGGTGAGGGTCCAGCCGTCTTGGCCGCCAACGGAGAAGGCGGACAGGCCCGAGTCGGAGACGGTCCGGCCAGCCTGGAGCATCTCGTCCCAGGTCTTCGGCGTCGTGACACCGGCCCGCTCGAAGGCTGCCGGGCTGTACCACACGGTCGACTTGTCGGAGGCCTTGAAGTACAGGCCGTACAAGGTACCGTCCACGGTGCCGTACTTCTTCCAGGAGGCGGCGAAGTTGGTAGTGATGACGGTTCTGACGGTCTCCGGGAGCGGCGTCAGCCAGCCCTTGGCGGCGAACTGTCGAAGCACTCCGACCTGCGGGACCATCACGATGTCGGGCGCGTTGCCGCCCTCGATCTTGCTGCCGACGACGGTGGAGAGGTTGTCCCCGGTGGAGACGAACGAGGTCTTGACACCGCTCTTCTTCGTGAAGGCGTCCAGGACCTTCTGAAAGTTCTCCTGCTCGGTGCCGGACCAGACAGCGGCCACAGTGACGGTGTGGCCGGACAGGCCGTTGCCCGCGCTGTCGGCGGGGCCAGGGTCGCTGCCTCCGCACGCGGTAGCCGTCAGCGCCAAGGTGATGGCGGTGCAGCCGAGCAGCAGGGGGGAACGTCGCATCATCGTCGATGCCCTTTCGGTCGTGGGTGCCACCCGGTGGCGGGTGACACCCGGGGATCCATGTGTTCAGGTAAGTGGTGACGGACGGCGCGAGGCCGTAAGGACCAACGATCCGGATGCTCAGAGGTCAGTGACCCACCAGGCGGACGTGGCGCCCGGCAGTTCACCGGCCTGGCAGGGGCCGCTGGCCAGCAGAGGCAGGCCGGGGGCGGGGGCGGGCACAGGAAAGCTGCCGAAGTTGACCGCGCACACCAAGCCGTCGCCGCGGGTGAAAGCAAGCACGTCCGGTGAGGTCTCCAGCCAGGTCATCGTGCCCTGGCCCAACTGGGGAAGCTCGGAGCGCAGTTGCAGGCCATTGCGGTAGAGGTGCCAGAAGGACTCGGTGTCGGAGAGCGCGGCGTCGGTGGCGTGCGCGGCGAAGTAGTCGGGCTGCGGGAGCCACGGCTTCGCGGCTTGGGCACCGGAGGTGAAGCCGAACGGGGAGGCCAACCCGGACCAGGGCAGCGGGACACGGCAGCCGTCCCGGATTCGGGCCCGGCTGCCAGTCCGCCGGAAAATCGGGTCCGTGATGACGTCGTCCGGCAGGTCGAGGACCTCAGGGAGACCGAGTTCCTCGCCCTGGTAGACGTAGGCCGCACCCGGGAGGGCCAGCATCAGGAGCGCGGCGGCGCGCGCGCGAGCGGCACCGAGACCGCTGCCGCCGGGGACGGGCTCGCCATATCGGGTGACGGTGCGGACCTGGTCGTGGTTGTTCAGCACCCACGTCACCGTGGATCCCGTCCCGGCGATGTCTCGCACCGCCTCGGAGATCACCTTGCGGAAGGCGTCCGCGTCCCAGGGGGCGGCTAGCAGGTCGAAGAAGAACGCCTGGTGCAGTTCGTCGGGGCGAACGTAGCGGGCGTGCTCGCGGGCCGTTGGCACAGAGACCTCGCCCACGAGCAGCCGCTCGCGGCCGTCGGCGGCGGCGTACTCCTCGCAGACGGCGCGCCAACGACGCCACACGTCGTGCACCTCGGGCTGGTTCCACGCGAGCGGGTTGACTGAGTCACGGGTCCGCGCGTCGGCCTCCGGGTCCGGTGAGTCCGGCAGCTCCGGGTGTTTGAACAGGCCGGCCGCGACGTCGATGCGGAAACCGTCCACACCACGATCGAGCCAGAACCGCAGGGTCCGCTCGAAGTCGTCGCCGACCTCGGAGACACGCCAGTTCCAGTCCGGCTGCTGCGGGGTGAACATGTGCAGGTACCACTCACCGGGGCGGCCGTCGGCCTCGGTCACCCTGGTCCAGGCCGGGCCTCCGAACATGGCGTGCCAGTTGTTCGGAGGCTCCTCTCCCGTCGCGCCCCGTCCGGGTGCGAAGTGGAAGCGGGACCGCTCGGGACTGCCCGGGGCAGCGGCGAGCGCCGCCCGGAAGTCCGGGTGATCGCTGGAGCAGTGGTTGGGGACGATGTCCACCAGGACACGGATGCCCATCCGGTGTGCGGCGGCGACCAGCAGGTCAAACTCGCCCAGGTCACCAAAGAGCGGGTCCACACCACGATAGTCGGCCACGTCGTAGCCGTGGTCGTGCTGCGGCGAAGGGTAGAAAGGGCTCAGCCATATACCGTCGACCCCGAGCTTGCGGAGGTACGGCAGGCCCGCACGGACGCCGGCGAGGTCTCCGAGACCGTCGCCGGTGCTGTCCAGGAAGCTGCGGATGTAGACCTGGTAGATGACGGCATCGCGCCACCACCGGCGGTCCTGGGTCGCGTCCACCCTGTGCGCCTGTCTGTGAGTTGGTGTTGTGTCGCCGATGTTAAACAGCCGTGTTGGCCGCCCCTAGGTCGTGGCGTCAGGCATGCACCTTCGTGCATGAATATCAGGCGAAATATGGACATAGCGATGGACGAAAGAGGCAGCCGGGCAGATCCCCGAAGGTGGTAGCCAACCTCTCGATGACGCTCCGGCCCCACCGCGGGACCGCACCATCGCAGGCTCAAGCCCACAGAAAGTCGCATCATCACAGGTTTCTGGCACCTCGGTCGGCACCCGCTTGACCCTGCGCAGCCCGCAATCCCAAGTGGACCGAGACGCCGAGGGGACAATCCTCGCCCACGTCCGCATCCCGAAGGTCTACTCGTTTCCGCGTGACGCTGTCGTGCTCGCGTTGCCCGTTCTGCAGCCACGACGTCGCGACGTTCGTCGACTGCCACCGGCAGCAATTCGCACACTTCGGCGATGTGCCGATGAGCATGGTCTGCAACCGCACCGAGACTCTGGTCTGCCGGCACGTCGCCCCGGGCGAGGCGATCCCTCTCCACCCAGAGACGGTCGGGTTCGCCGGCCACTTCGACTTCGACGTACTGGCTGCCTACCACCTGACCGGCATAACTGATCGTTTCAGAATGAGGTTCGGAGTCGTCGCAAGCAGATGATGCTGCAGGCGAGTTGGAGCAGGCTGAGGTGGAGGTCGGCGCGTATCTCGTAGCGGATGCGGAGGCGTTTGAACTGATGGAGCCAGGCGAAGGTCCGTTCGAAGACCCAGCGGGTCTTGCCGAGTCCGGAGCCGTGGGCGACGCCGCGGCGGGCGATGAGCGGCTTGATCCCACGCTTCCAAAGCAGGCGGCGGTACTTGTCGAAGTCGTAGCCCCGGTCGGCGAACAGCCTGCGCGGCCGTGTCCGCGGGCGTCCGCACAGTCCCCGGATCGGCGGGATCGCGTCCAGGAGCGGCAGGAGCTGGGTGACGTCGTGGCGGTTGCCGGCGGTCAGGGTGACTGCGATCGGGGTGCCGTGGCGGTCGACGATCAGGTGGTGTTTGCTGCCCGGCCTGGCCCGGTCGACCGGCGAAGGTCCGGTGTGAGCCCCCCTTTCAGAGCCCTGGCGTGCGAGCCGTCGATCGCGCAGTCGTCCATCTCCAGCAGGCCCGCGGTTCGCAGCTCGGCGAGAAGGACCTCGTGCAGGCGCGGCCACACGCCGGCCTCGGTCCAGTCCCGCAGCCGGCGCCAGGCCGTGATCCCGCTGCACCCGGTCCGCTCCGCAGGCACGTCCCGCCAGCTCACGCTCTTGCACAGCACGTACACGATGCCGCGAAGGGCCGCGCGGTCATCCGCCGGCAAGCGGCCCGGATAGCGATGGCGCCGCGCGGGACGCGGCGGCAGCAACGGGGCCACCCGATCCCACAAGTCATCAGGCACAAGATCATCCGACACAGGCAGCACTCTGCCGCCCGAACACCTCAACTGCCAATCCCCAGAACCAAACTCATTCTGAAACGATCAGTAAGGCGGGCTTGTCGGGCCGGTGAGGTCCATCATGTCCGTTGTTGTGGTCGTGTGTCGGTGGGGAGGGGGGTTGGGTGTTTCGCGGGGGTGGTGGGGGTTGTTGTGTGCCGGGGGTTGTCCGGACAGGATGTTGTAGGCGTTTCGTCCGGTTTGTGACAGGAGCGTGGTGTGTGGGGCGGGGTGGTGGTCCGGGCCTGGTCCGGGGCTCGATGTCGGGTCGATGTCCATGGGGGCGGGGGCGGGGGCGAGGTCGTCGTCGTGGCCCGTTAGTGCCGTGTCCGTGATGTCCGCCGGGTGGTCGAGCCAGCGCTCGAACCCGGACCAGTTCCCGTCCGCCCGGGCCCGGGCCGACGCCCCGAACGCCCCGAGTGGGTCGAACGGGTCGAGTGGGTTGTGGGTGTCGTCCGATGCGGGGAGCGCCCAGGATCGCCCGAACATGTTGGACATCCCGAGCGGGTCGCTCGGGTCGAACGTCCCGAGCGTCCCGAGCTGGTCGAGCGTCCCGATGAGCGGGTCGGGGGGGTTGTCCGGTGCGGTCTGCGGTTCGGACGTGCCGAGCATCCCGAGCGGGTGGAACGTCCCGATGAGCGGGTCGGGGGGGTTGTCCGGTGCGGTCTGCGGTTCGGACGTGCCGAGCATCCCGAGCGGGTGGAACGTCCCGATGAGCGGGTCGGGGGGGTTGTCCGGTGCGGTCTGCTCTGGTGTGTCGAGGGCGGGGAGGGTTTCCAGCAGGCGCAGGAGGGCGTCGATGTTTTGCGGGTGGGTGGGGTCGTCGGCGTCTGTGGTGTCCATGGCGTCTGTGGTGTGCGGGGGTGTGCGGTGTCGTGGTCGTCGGTGGTCCCGGGCTGCGTCCCTTCGGTGCGGGGTGCTGCTGCTGGTGTTGGTGGGGTGGGGGGTCGGTTGTCGGGGCCTGGTTCGTGCCGGTGGTGTGGTTCGTGCCGGTGGTGTGGTTGGTGCTGGTGGTGTGGTTTGTGTCGGGGTTCGCGGTGGTGGTGTTGGGGCCGCTGGCGGTGGTGGTGGGGTTGGGGGTGAGGGCGAGCCAGTGGTTTTGGCTGAGGACGAGGGTGTGTGTGGGGCCGGTGGGCGGGGGAATCGGCCGTCGGGGTCGTCGAGGAGGGGGGCGGTGGTGCCGTTGGAGTGGAGTATGTGCAGGTCGAGGTTGAAGTGGAGGCGGAAGAGGTAGGGGGTGGCGCCGGCGGTGTCGTTGTTCCAGCTGCCGGCGGTGGAGATCTCGGCGATCACCTGTGCGCGTCGTCGGGCGGTCTCCTGTGGGTCCAGGTCGGCGATGCCGACGAATTGCTGGTGCAGGGGGATCGCGGGGTCCTCGAGGGCGTTCCACAGGGGGCGGTCGCCCGGTGGGTTGCGCAGTTCCGCGCGCAGTACCTCGGCCATGTGGGCGCGCAGGGCCTGCGGGCTGGTCAGGGAGGGGTCCACCGCGGTGAACGTCTCTGGTGTCAGGGACAGCAGGGCGTGGTAGAAGCAGTCCCCGTCACCGGGAGGGCTGTAGGGGGTCAGCCCGTGCTGTGACAGGTAGGCGATCTGCTGCTTGTTGAGGTAGCGGCTCCAGCCCGGCAGCGGGCCGCCTCCCGCCCCGGCCGCCGCTCGTGTCGGTGCGGTCCGGCGGCGCTTGGCCGCCCGGCCCTCCGCTCCGGCACCGGCCACGACCACGGCGCCCGCACCGACGTCGGTGACCGCCGCCCGCCGAGCAGCCCCCGCCCCCGCCTTCCCCGCCGTCCCCGCCTTCGCCTTCCCCGCCTTCGCCTTCCCCGCCGTCCCCGCCTTCCCGGTCTTCGCCTTCGCTTTCGCCTTCCCCGTCCCCGCCTTCCCCGTCTTCGCCTCTGCTTTACCTGTCCCCGCTTTTGCTTTCGCGGTCTTGGTGGCGTGGCGCTGCTGTGCCTGGGTGAGTTGGATGTCCAGTGCTCGGACGACGGCCATGCCGGGCTCGCCGAGGTCGAGGAGTTTCAGGATGTCCTGGGGGCGGGGTGGCTGGTCCTTCCGGTGGTTGTCGAAGTAGCCGCCCAGGGGGAACTTCTGGTTGTGGGCGTCGGTGAAGAAGCCGCCCTCCCCCGGGCCGGGCAGCGGCGCCACCGACCCGGCCACCGCGTCCCCGCCGCCATCGCGCGGGGTCGCGAGGTAATCCGCCAGAGCCAGCAACGCCTCCCTCGACGGGACGATCTTGTACGCGTGCCCCCGCGGCTCCCCACCCTGAGCGCGGGTGAGGCTGGCGCCGGGCATGCCGACGCGGTGCAGCGCCTCCAGCGTCTCCCACGTCACCGCCGTGCCGCCTGTCTTGACCTTGTAGTACCACTCCCCGGTGATCCGGTCGTGGTCGGCGTCGCCCGGCCGCACCATCGCGTCCTTGGGTGGGAGTTTGCCGGCGCGGCCCGAGCCGGCGGCATACCAGGCGTCCAGCGCCCCGACGGCCACGGCGGGGTCGATCTGGTTTCGGCCGGGGGGTGCGGGCAGGTCCAGGCGTTCGGCCAGGCCCTCCTTCTTCAGCCTCCGGTACTGCACCACGGAGGGCACGATCCTCCCTGCGCGCAGTTCCTCGAGGCAGGGGGCGAACTTGGTGGAGTGGTTGTGGGCGTCGTGGAAGGCCGCGTCGACCGGCAGGTCCTCGACACCGGCATTGTCCGGCAGGTGGCGGAAGCGGTCGATCAACGCGGTGACGAACTCCTCCGACGCGACGAGCTTGTACTCGTGCACCCGCCACTTCCCGCCGCGGGTGAGGCTGGTGTCGGGCATGCCGGCCTGGTGCAGCGCCTCCAGCGTCTCCCACGTCACCGCGGTCTTACCCAAGCTGACGTCGTGGTACCAGTGCCCGGAGATGGGGTCGTGGTCGGCGTCGCCCGGCCGCACCACCGCATGAAAGAGTGGGAGTTCGCCGGCGCGGCCCGAGCCGGAGGCATACCAGGCGCGCAGCGCCCGGGCGGCCACAACGGGGTTGATCTGGTTTCGGCCGGGGGGTGCGGGCAGGTTCAGGCGTTGGGCCAGGCCCGCCTTCTTCAGCCTCCGGTACTGCACCACGGAGGGCACGATCCTCCCTGCGCGCAGTCCCTCGAGGCAGGGGGCGAACTTGGTGGGGTGCTCGTGGGCGTCGTGGAAGGCCGCGTCGGCCGGCAGGTCCTCGACACCGTCCGGCAGCTCGCGGAAGCTCTCGATCAACGCGCCGACGAACTCCTCCGACGCGACGAGCCTGTACTCGTGCTCCCGCCGCACCTCCTTGTCCTGGCCGCGGGTGAGGCTGGTGTCGGGCATGCCGGCGCGGTGCAGCGCCTCCAGCGTCTCCCACGTCACCGCGATCTTGCCCCAGCTGACGTTGTGGTACCAGTGCCCGAGGATGGGGTCGTGGTCGGCGTCGCCCGGCCGCACCACCGCATGAAAGAGTGGGAGTTCGCCGGCGCGGCCCGAGCCGGCGGCATACCAGGCGTGCAGCGCCCGGGCGGCCACGACGGGGTTGACCTGGTTTCGGCCGGGGGGTGCGGGCAGGTCCAGGCGTTCGGCCAGGCCCGCCTCCTCCAGCCTCCGGTACTGCACCGCGGAGGGCACGATCCTCCCTGCGCGCAGTTCCTCGAGGCAGGGGGCGAGCTTGGTGGAGTGGTTGTGGGCGTCGTGGAAGGCCGCGTCGGCCGGCAGGTCCTCGACACCGTCCGGCAGCTCGCGGAAGCGCTCGATCAACGCGCCGACGAACTCCTCCGACGCGACGAGCCTGTACTCGTGCACCCGCACCTCCTTGTCCTGGTGGGGGATGCGGCTGGTATCGGGCATGCCGGCCTGGTGCAGCGCCTCCACCGTCTCCCACGTCACCGCGGTCGCGCCCCTGCTGACGTCGTGGTACCAGTGCCCGGTGATCCGGTCGTGGCCGGCGTCGGCCGGCCGCACCACCTCGGGCTGGGGCGGGAGTTCGCCGGCGCGGCCCGAGCCGGCGGCATACCAGGCGTGCAGCGCCCGGGCGGCCACGACGTGGTTGATCTGGGCCCGGCCGGTGGACGATGGTGCGGCGTAGTCGGTGAAACGGATCTGGGACTCGGGAGGCAGTCCCGCGGCGCGCAGCCTGGCATACACCGCCGGGGGCACCGCGGCCTGCCCGGTCTGCACCCGCTGCAGGGCCTCGCCCGGGACCCCGCGGGGGAAGAGGCGCACGGCATCGGCGCCCCCGTGGCTCCCGAGCCATTCGACGACCTCCGCCACCCTCAAACCGGTGTCCAGGAACATCGCGCCCCGGGCGTCGGGCGGCTGCGGATCCGCCTCGATACGGGCCCCCAGACGGGTCAGCGCACGGTGCAACTCCGCACTGCCCGGGACACGGCCGTCGGCGACCGCGCCCAGCCAGCCCTGCAGGTCCACCCCGTAGTCCTGCCTGGGCAGGACCAGCGGCCCGGCGTCCAACCGGTCCAACGACCCGAACATCTGGAACGCCTCCACCGCCCGCTCCAGCCACCACCCCTCCTCCTCCCGCCCGGGCAACCCCCCCAGCACCCCGAGCGTCTGCCGCGCCAGCCCCGCGGTATAGGCATGACGCAGATCCGCCAGCTCCAGCGGTGTCAGACCCCGGGCCTGCGGGAGCCCCAGGACCAGCTCGTCCGTCCACGGCCCCCGCCCGGGTACCAGCAGCACCTCCAGCAACCCGAACAGCCGCTCCCGCTCCAGCGCGTGATAAAACCCCCCGAGCCGGAAATTGAAACCCGCCGGCGGACGATGACCCTCCACCCCCGACCCCGGCCCCGACCACCCCCACACCCCACCGACAACTCCGGCCCCACCAGCACCACCGGCACCACCGCATCCACCCCACCAGCACCGGCAGCACCGGCCGCCCCCGACACGAACCCAACCCCCGCCCCGGGCACACCAACACCCGACCCCGGCAGAGCAAGACCGGGGCCGGGCAGGGCAAGACCGGGGCCGGGCAGGGCAAGACCGGGCGCGGAAGGGGTGAACGCGGACAACAGCAGGCCGTCGGCTTGGTCGTCGTCGCCGAACAGATCGTCGTCCGGGCCCAGCGGCCCTCCCATCAGCTCGGCGTGTTCCTCCTCCGCAACAGCGGCCGATCGCGTCGAACGCCCCGCCGAACGCGCATCGACGCCCGTGCCCGCCCCTTCCCCACGGGACGACCCCGCCCCCGCCGTGTCCTGCCCGGTGTCCTCCCCGCGTCTGCGTTTCTTGGCGCCCCCCGGGAGCACGGCACGCCCGAACCTGCGGCCCGGCAGCGCGGCCAGACCCGCCCGGACCTGCTCCGGATCCCACCACAGCCCGTACGCGACCTTCAACGCCACACTCCGGCGGACCCGCAGCGTCCCACCGTGCTCGACCCCCATCAACAGAGGCCGCTCCAGGAAAGGACGCAACTCGGCATACGCCTCGACAAGAAGCCGCTCCGCACGAACAGGCCCCGCCATCTCCCGCAGACCCCGCCACAACCCCTCGGCATCCCCGACCTCCCCCATCCGCGACCCGACGAGCACCCCCACCAAGGCCTCCACACCAGCAAGAACCCCAGCCTCCCCGCCATCCACACCACCGGCACTGCCAATGCCGGGCTGCGGAACATCCCCCCCGACCGGAACCTCCCCCTCCCCGGCCGGAACCTCCTCCTCCTCGGCGGGAACCTCCCCCTCCAGCCGGGGCCGGACAACGGACGACGACCCCACCGACGCATCCGACGCATCCCCGGATCCAGACCGGAGACCACCCGGAAGCGACCAGGAACCCTCACCCCACGGGGCGACGGACACCCTGCCCGCCCCGGCGCCCAGAACTCCGTGCAAGGTCAGGAAGGCCCTCACCGCGGCATCGTTGTCCGCCGACGCCGCTTGCGCGAAGCCCGGCATGCCCAGCAACTGTTCACTGTCCCGCCGCAACACGGACATCTCCTGCGGCGAGGCATCCAACATCACCCGTACCAGCGCGCGGCTGTTCTCGAAGGCCCGCCACAGCGCAGTGCCACCCGCCTCGTCCGATTTAAGGCTAGCGTGGGCGTCCAGGAGGTGATCCAGTTCGAAAGCGGCCTCCTCCTCCATGGCATCCGGGCCCGTCTCCACACCCTCTACCGGGTCCAGAACCTGGTACCGGGTCAGGAATTCCCTCATCCCGTCGTCGTCCTCTTCGGCAGCTCCCTCGGAGGTCAGCATGCCCAGCAGGATGGTCCTGCCCCGCATCTTGAACAGTTCATGCGGCGCGGCAGCGGTCATCACCCGTACCAGCGCGGGGCTGTTCTCGAAGGCCTGCCACAGCAGGGTGCCACCCGCCTGGTCCAGCACCAGGCCGCTATGAGTCTGGACGAGCTGTTCCAGCTCCACGGCTTCCACCCCCGGCGCCGCCGCGCTCTCGGCGACATCCCACGGCCCGGCAGCGGCACCCGCGCGCCGGCCTTGGGCGCCGACCGCCCCACCCGGCTCCACGCCGCCGGGCAGACCGGACGGTCCTGTCACACGGCCCGGCAGCGCGGCCAGACCCGCCCGGACCTGCTCCGGATCCCACCACAGCCCGTACGCGACCTTCAACGCCACACTCCGGCGGACCCGCAGCGTCCCACCGTGCTCGACCCCCATCAACAGAGGCCGCTCCAGGAAAGGACGCAACTCGGCATACGCCTCGACAAGAAGCCGCTCCGCACGAGAGGCCCCCGCCATCTCCCGCAGACCCCGCCACAACCCCTCGGCATCCCCGAACTCCCCCATCCGCGACCCGACGAGCACCCCCACCAAGGCCTCCACACCAACAAGAACCCCAGCCTCCCCGCCATCCACACCACCGGCACTGCCAATGCCGGGCTGCGGAACATCCCCCCCGACCGGAACCTCCCCCTCCCCGGCCGGAACCTCCTCCTCCTCCTCGGCGGGAACCTCCCCCTCCAGCCGGGGCCGGACAACGGACGACGACCCCACCGACCCACCCGACCCCACCGACGCATCCGACGCATCCCCGGATCCCGCCGACGCCGGCACGCCACCCGTAGCCCCACCCGTACCCATGACCACCTCGGAGGCGCCAGAGGCGGGTGCGTCCTCACCGGTGGTCTCGATCCGCACGGGGGCGCCGGCTGCGGGGTCTGTGCCGTTGAGCGCGGCCAGGACACGGTCGGCCGCGGTCGAGGACTGCACGTCACGGCGCCGGGCGCTCCCCTCGCCGCCTCCGCCGGCCTCAGCCGCGGTCCCCGGCACGACGAGGCCGTCGACGACGACACGCCCGGCGTCCGAACCCGAAGCGACGGCACCCGAGGCTTCGGCGCCCGAAGATTGGGGGCCGGGTGCCGTCCGGGCCGCGCTCTGCAGGACAGGATCGCCGACCGACCGCGTGCCGCCGGTGGCGCCGTCGGCCGCAACACCCTCGGCCGACTGCACCCCGGGAGCGGCCGCCGCCGGCGCGGCACCCCGTGCCTGCGGCCCGTTCTGCCCGGCCACCTCCTGCCCAACCAGGTCCGGCCCGGGGCCGACCACGACCGCTCCCCGCGGAGCACTCCGGTCCCCGACAACGGGAACAGCGCTCCCGACAGGGGCGGTGCCGGCGGGGCCGACCACGGAAGCGGTACCGCTCACCGCCGAATCCGTCCCAGCGGCAGCAAGGCCGGTGAAGGCGGTGCCGGCGGTGGTCACGGGAGCAGTGCCGCTCGCCGTCGGATCCGTCCCAGCGGTTGCGGGGGCGGGGGCGGCTGTGGTGAGCAGGGCGGCGCCGCCCTTCGCCGGACCCGACCCCGCCACGGTGAGGGGCTGGGGTGTCGTGTCCGTGGCGTGGGTCGCGTCTTCGCCGGCTTCGCCGAGCGCACCCGTGGGAGCGGCGTGCTGGAGCACGGGAGCGGACGGGGCGGCGCCGCCCGACACCGGGCCCGCCGCGGCCGCGGCCGCCGCCCGCGACGACGCCGTCGCCGACCCGGCGGCGTCGACCGGCACACCCACACGGCCCGCGTACTCCACGCCGGCGACCGCGGCAGGCACAGCGACGGCGGCGGCGGTGCCGCGAGCGCCAGCAGCGGCCGGGGCGCGCGTGTCCTCCGAATCGGGGACGGAAACATCCGCGGTCGCGGTCGTGGTCGTGGGTCGTGGCAGCGCGGCAGACGCGGGCAGCGAACTCGCGGACTGCCGGGCGACAGGCTGCGGCCCCTGCCCGGAAGCGTGCCCGTCACGGAAAGCCGCACGCGTGTCACCGGAGTCCGCAGCCGAAGCACCCGCGGCCGCGGGCCGGGCAATCCCGGCAACCTCCGAGGGAAGCGCCCTGCCACGGTCGTGCACCTCGCGCGTCCCGACACGGGCCGCCGACGTGTCGTCGACACCGATCGCCCGGTCCGACCGCGCAGCCCCCCGCGTGCCCACCGCACCCGTGTCGGCCGCACTGTCCGCCGCACCGAACGCGGTGACGAGCCCCGGCAGCGAGGCCGGGCCCGTCGCGAGCGCCGCACCCGCAGCGGGAAGCCCGTTCAGGTGGGCCTCAAGACCCTCGAGGCCGTGCCCCTTGTCGAGGCCCAGGACGCCCTTCGCCCACTGGGCGCCCTCGAAGACGAAATGCTCAAAGACACTGCTCACCCCCGAACCCGCGAAACCCACCGGACTGAACCCCCCGCCGACCACCGCCGCAACCGCCGCGCTCTCCAACAAGGCCTCGGTGACCGCGTTCGACCCCACACTCCACGGATGGCTGCGCCCCAACCCGGTCTTCGCCCCCACCGCCTTCGCGAAAGCCGACCCCGACACCACCGAAAGCGCCGGCTTGTGCAAACCCCCGATGAACGCGCCCATCGCACCCGACCTGGCGATACCCCTCCAGTCGTACCCGCGCCGACG
Organism: Streptomyces sp. TLI_171; assembly: GCF_003610255.1. Classification (GTDB taxonomy): domain Bacteria; phylum Actinomycetota; class Actinomycetes; order Streptomycetales; family Streptomycetaceae; genus Kitasatospora. The sequence goes on from NZ_RAPS01000001.1 coordinate 6,128,819, forward strand.
AAACCCGCTCGGCGCCCCGTCGATCATGAACGTCTGCGCCGCGAAACTCGTCAACGACTCCGACAACGCCTCCAACGCCGCCGCCGCACCCAACCGCCCCACCCGCGTCAACCGCACCAGCCGCACCAGCAACCGCACCCGCGCCCGCGCCATCAACAACGCCCGCTGCACACCCGCCCACGCCGGGAAGAACGGCTCCAACATCTCCAGAACCACAAGCTCCACGAAAAGCTGCACCAGCTCCGCGACCAACTCGACCTTGCCCTCGAAGATCTGCGACGCCGTACCACGCTGAACCCCCGACACCGACGACACCTGCCCCCGCACCCCGCGCAGCAGACCCCCGCCACCATCCGTGAACTGCCCCATCGCCCGCACGAACTGCTCACGCGTCTCCGAAGGCAAATGCCGCGCCGCATTACGCACCGCATCATCGACATCCGCCTCGAAATCCCGGATCAACGCCCCGACCCGCGCCAGACCCTCCGACGACTCCAACGCCAACGACGCACTCGCCTGCGGAAAAAACGACCCCGTCAACACAAACATCAAAACATCCAACACCGAGCCACGCCCCACCACCGGCTCAGCCACCACCACACACCACCCCCCACACCCACCCCAGCCGAAAACACCCCCACCAACCCACCAACACAACCCTGCACACCAGAACAAATGTCAGGAACGGCCCCACGATATTCGGCCGTAGTACGGCACCCGCGGACACCAAAACCTGCCCGAAGGGTCTGTAAAGAACGGCTCTGCCCCGTCAGGGAGTGTCATGAATCAGTGGCCGTTGTCTTTCCGAGGGTCTGTCCAGTGAACGGCTCTGTCCCGTAATCGGTGGTGACGAGGTGTGACGGTCGTCGTTGGCATGGTGTGCGTGATGTCAACAAGCTTGTGGGCGTGGTGTTTTCGGGCCTGTCAGCCTTGGTCGTCGAGGGTGTGGCGGACGAGGGCGAGGTCATCCGGGTGTCGGCGCGGACGCGGGACAATCCGGTGCCGTGCCCGGCGTGCGGGCGGCCGTCGGGGCGGGTGCACGGCTTCCACGGGCGGAGGGTCGCGGACGTCCCGGTCGACGGGCGGAGGGTCGTGGTGTCGGTGCGGCTGCGGCGGCTGGTGTGCCCAGTGCTCGGCTGCTCGCGGCAGACGTTCCGCGAGCAGGTCCCCGGCGTCGTGGAGCGCTACCAGCGCCGCACCAGACGACTTTCCGACCAACTCGGTGCCGTGGTCAAGGAGTTAGCGGGCCGGGCGGGTGCCCGCCTCTCTCGCGCGCTGACGTGCGCAATCTCCCGCTCGACCGCCCTTCGTCTACTGATGCGCCAGACGCTGCCGCCCCGTCGCGTCCCGCGCGTGCTCGGCGTCGACGACTTCGCCCTCAAGCGCCGGCACCGCTACGCGACCGTGCTCATCGACGCCGAGACCGGCGAGCGGATCGACGTCCTGCCCGGCCGCACCACCCAGGCCCTGACCGCGTGGCTGCACGAGCACCCCGCGATCGAGGTGGTCTGCCGGGACGGATCCGGCTGCTACGGAGAGGCGATCCGCCAGGCCCTGCCCGAAGCGGTGCAGGTCAGCGACAGATGGCACCTCTGGTCGAACCTGTGCCACAGGGTCTTGGCCGAGGTCCGCTCCCACGCCGCCTGCTGGGCCACCGCCGTGAACCCCGTCCGACCCGGTGGCATGCGCGAGCAGACCACCCGCGAGCGGTGGCACAAGGTCCACGACCTGCTCGGCCAGGGCGTCGGCCTGCTCGAATGCGCCCGCAGACTCGACGTCGCCCTGAACACCGTCAAGCGGTACTCCCGCATGAAGGAGCCCACTGGCGATCACCGCGCGCCTCGCTACAAGCCCACGCTCGTCGACCCTTACCGCGAGCACCTGCGCAGGCGCCGGGCCGAGGACCCCGCAGTGCCGGTCACCCACCTCCTGCGCGAGATCAAGGAACTCGGCTATACCGGCAGCGCGAACCTGCTGGTCCGCTACCTCACCCAAGGCCGCGCCGAGGGCGACAGGCCCGTCACCACGCCGAAGCACTTCGCCCGCCTCCTGCTCACCCGCCCCGAGAACCTCCGCGACAAGGACACCTCACTCCTGCAGGAACTCGTCCAGACCTGCCCCGAGATGGCCGAACTCGCATGCCTCACGCACGAGTTCGCCACGCTGCTGGCACCGGCCGAGGGCAACGCCGCAAAGCTCACCGACTGGATCACCAAGGTCCGCACCGCCGACCTTCCCCAGCTGCACTCCTTCGCCAAAGGTCTCGAACTCGACCGCACCGCCGTCAATGCCGGACTCACCCTCCCCTACAGCAACGGCCGCACCGAGGGCGTCAACACCCGAACCAAACGGATCATGCGGCAGATGCACGGCCGAGCCGGCTTCCCTCTGCTCCGCCACCGAATCCTCCTCCCGTGATCACCACACAGCGTCACCACCGATTACGGGACAGAGCCGTTCACTGGACAGACCCTGTCATGAATCAGTGGCCGTTGTCTTTCCGAACGTGGAAGCCGCGTTTCAGCTGGTCAGGCATGGTGCGGGTGGATCTGCGGCAGAGGTGGTGTGTGATGTCGTCTCGTCGGGGAGGTTCCGGATGCCGTCGGTTGTGGGGTTGTTGGAGGCGAGGGAGTCGGCCGCGCGGGTTCGGGTGGAGGAGCTTCGCGTGGAGGCGGATCGGATCCTGGCTGAACTCTCGGAGGCGGAGGCCTTGTTGGAGCGTCGGATCATCGCGCTCATGGAGTTGACGGAGGCTCTGGCCGCGGATGCTCAGCCGGAGGAGCCGGTCGGGCCGGTGCCGGTTCCGGTGGTGGCGAAGGAGCCGGTGGCCGGATCGGTGGTGCCCGGCTGGCGGGAGGGCATGACGGTGCAGGCGCTCGCGCCCGAGTATCGGAGGCTGCTGGCCGTGCTGGAGGCCGGGGCCGGCCCGGAAGGGCTGCGAGCGAAGGAGCTGGCCGGGCTGCTGGGTGGGGAGCTGGTGTCGGCGAAGGTCGAGGGCGTGCGGGTGAAGGCGAAGCGGCTGGCCGCGCGGGGCTGGCTGGCCGAGGAACGCCCCGGGGTGTTCACGCCGCGAGGAACAACCGGGTGACCTGGCGGGCGCGGTTCCGGGCGAGTCGGCGTCCCATGAGCATGGTCATCGACCACAGGACGGCGGCTTCGCTGCTGGCGGGCAGGGTCTCGTAGTCGCGGGCCAGGCGGCGTGAGCGCATCAGCCAGGCCAGGGTCCGCTCGACGACCCACCTGCGAGGCAGCACGACGAACCCGCTCTGGGCGTCGCTGCGTTTGACGATCTCGAGCGTGAGCCGGAGCGTGTCTTTGGCCCAGTCGACCAGGCGTCCGGTGTAGCCGCCGTCGGCCCACAGCAGTCGAATCGTCCGGTAGCGGGCGACGAGGTGGGGCAGCATGCCGCAGGCGGCGTCGCGGTCGGTGGTGTCGGCCGGGGTGACCAGAACCATCAGCAGGAGCCCGAGGCAGTCCACGATGATGTGCCGCTTGCGGCCGTTGGTCTTCTTGGCGCCGTCGAAGCCCCTTGATGAGGCCGGCACGGACGCGGCGCCCCGGATGGACTGCGAGTCGATGATCGCCGCGGTCGGTTCGGCGTTGCGGCCCTCGCTCCCGCGGACCTTGCGGCGGAGCCGGTCGTGGAACTCCCTGACCAGCCCTCGGTCGCGCCAGCGGCGCCAGAAGGCGTAGACCCGGTCCCAGGCGGGGAAGTCGACCGGCATCGCGCGCCATTTGATGCCGTTGTCGACCAGGTAGCGGATTGCATCCAGCATCTGCCGGTGGCAGTGGGCCTCCGGCTGACCGCCCCTGCCGTTCATCCACGCCGGCACGGGCAGCAGGTCCTTGATCTCGGACCATTCGGCGTCCGTCATGTCGGAGTCGTAACGTCGAACACGTTCACCATGGTCAGCCGCGTTCCCGTACCGGTGTGCGAGGCAATCACACTGCGAGCGCGTCGAGTTGGACTGTCCCGGCGTGATGGCGTACAACTGCGGCAACAGGGCCTCCCTGGTGCTTCTTCGGCTTCAACACCCAGGAGCTGCACCGGAGGCCCTGTCTTCATGCGCCCACCATCCCGCGATCACCCGAACGAGACTCCCGTTCGATCGACAACCCCCGCGAGCGGTACGACAACGGCTACTAAGGTCGGGCGGCTGGCTGGCAAGGCGTGCTGGTGGGCCGGACAGGATGCGGCCGAGCGGCGCTGTAGCCGTCGGTCATGACCTCGACACGACCGTCTGATGGTGGTCGCGTCGAGGGTTGTCCGGCTCGCCGTACCGGGATGGCTGTATCAGCTTCCGGTCGGTGCCAAGGCCGTTTGGACCATGGTGATCCGGCGCCGCTGGACGTGGAAGGCGCGTCCTGGAGGGAGCAGCTTGGGTCGTACGCCGTCGATGAACTGACCCTCGGAGCGCGGGCAGGACATCACCAGCACGGTGTTGCCCGCGTCGCGGACGCGGCGCAGCAGCGGGTCGCCGATGCCTCGGGCGGCGTTTGCGGCGGCGCGGGCCACCACCAAGTGCAGGCCGATCTCGTAGCCGAGGTTGAGGTGGGGGAGGAGCGCGTTGAACGGGTTGTCAAGCGGTGACTCCAGCATCTCGTAGTCGTCGATCAGGACGAACAGCCGCGGTCCCGTCCACCAGTCACACAGCCGCATTCGGGCCGGCGGGATGTCCTCGCCCGGTGTTCGCTCCCGCATGGCCTCGGCCACGCCGTCCACGTACTCCTTGACCGACTCAGCGCTGACCGCGTGACCGAGGCGGTACTCGGGCGGAACCGCCTCGACCAGTTCGCGCCGTTGGTCCACCACCAGAATGCGCGCCTCGGCGGGGGTGAACCGCGAGGTGATGGCGAGGGCGGCCGTCCGTAGCAGGTTGGTCTTGCCGCTCTCGGTGTCGCCGATCGCCATCAGGTGCGGGCTCTCGGCGAAATCGTGCCAGAGCGTGCCGAGTTCGGTCTCCTCGACACCGATCGCCAGCCGCGTTCCGGCTGCGGCGGGCAACTGCTGCCACGGCAGTTCGGCTGGCAGCATCCGGACGGCTGGGGCACCGGGTCGGCCCGCCCACTGGAGGGTCACCGCCTCACACAGCGCGGTCACGGCCTCCGGCAGATCTTCCGGTCCCGAGGCGCTGTCGATACGCGGCAGCGCGGCTTGGAAGTGCAGCTTGGTCTGCGAGGTGAGGCCGCGTCCGGGGGTGTCCCTGGGCACGGTCGCCGCCTTGCGGCTGTCTACGAGGGAGTCCATCGGGTCGCCCATCCGCAATTCCAGACGGGTGCCCGCGCTGTCTCGGATCGCGGGGGAGAGTTCCATCCACCGACTCACGGACACCACCACGTGCACGCCGTAGTTGAGGCCGCGCTGTGCCAGTTTCGGGATCTCCTCCAGGAGGGGGTCGAAGTCCTGCTTGAACGATGCCCAGCCGTCGATGACCAGGAAGACGTCGCCGTGGTCCTCCGCGGCGAACTCCCCCCGGGCCCGGCGCCGCCGGTAGTCGGCCATCGACTCCACACCATGGTCCATGAACAGCCGCTCGCGGCGGGTCAGCACCGTGGTGACCTCAGAGACCGTGCGCTGCACCCGGTCGGGGTCCAACCGACCTGCCACTCCGCCGACATGGGGAAGACCGTCCAGGGAGGACAGCGTGCCGCCGCCCAGGTCGAGCAGGTAGAACTGCAGTTCCCTGGGGCTGTGGCCGAGCGCCAGCGAAGCGACCAGGGTCCGCAGCAGCGTCGACTTGCCGCTCTGCGGGCCTCCTGCCACCACCACGTGACCGCCGGCTCCGGACAAGTCCACCCGGAGCAGTTCGCGGGTCTGGTCGAACGGCCGGTCCACGATGCCCACCGCCGCCGTCAACGGAGGCTCCGCCGTGCGGCCCACCGTCACCAAACCGAGCACTGTGTGCGGTTCCAGCGGGGGCAGCAGCTGATCCAGGCCGGGGGAGGCGGCCAGCGGCGGCAGCCACACCCGATAGGCGGGCGGCCCGGAGTCCTTCAGCGCCGCGACCGCCAGTTCGAGCAGGGTCTCGCTCCCGGGCTCCTCCGACGGGTCCGGCTGCTCCGCGACGTTGCTCTGCCGGGGCACCACCCACGACGAGGACCAGGGCACGATCTGGCTTGCGGCCCGCGCCCGTTGCGCCGAGCGGCTCCGGCCCTTGTAGGTGCCGGACACGTACGCGGCACGGAAGCGCAACAGCTCCTCCATACCGGTCTTCAGGTAACCGTTGCCGGGCTCCGGCGGCAGCTGGTACGCGTCGGGCACGCCGAGCACGCCCCGGCTCTCCATCGCCGAGAAGGTCCGAAGTCCGATCCGGTATGACAGGTGTCCCTCCAACTGGTGCACCCGGCCCTCGTCCAGCCGCTGCGACGCCAGCAGCAGATGCACGCCCAGCGAACGGCCGAGCCGGCCGATCATCACGAACAGATCCATGAAGTCCCGGTGAGCGGACAGTAGTTCGGAGAACTCGTCGACCACGACGAACAGGCTCGGCAACGGCATCAACGGAGCGCCCGCCGCCCTCGCCCGCTCGTACTCCAGCGCCGAGACGTGGTTGCCGGCCTGCCGCAGCAGCTCCTGGCGGCGCATCAGCTCACCGTGCAGGGCGTCCTTCATCCGCTCGACCAGCGCCGCCTCGTCCGACAGGTTCGTGATCACCGCCGAGACGTGCGGCAGGGCGTCCAGGCCGAGGAACGTCGCACCGCCCTTGAAGTCGACCAGGACGAAGTTCAGCCGCTCCGAGGAGTGGGACAGCGCCAGCGACAGCACCAGCGTCCGCAGCAGCTCGCTCTTGCCGGAACCGGTCGCGCCGATCAGCATCCCGTGCGGGCCCATGCCGCCCTGTGCCGACTCCTTGATGTCAAGGTCCACCGGTGCGCCGTTGCCCGCGACACCGATCGGCACCTTCAGGTGCCGCGCCTCGCTCCGGCCCCGCCACAGGGTGGCCGGGTCGAAAGCCCGCAGGTCGCTGATGCCCAGCAGACCCGTCAGCTGGATGTCGCCGGCGGGGGACTCCACGCTCTCGCCGCCCGTCGACGTCCGGTACGGGGCGAGCGCGCGGGCGAGGGCCGCGGCGCCGGCCGGGCCCAGCAGGTCCGGCACTCCCAGCGGCGTCGACTGCTCGCGCCGGTCGCGGTCCGTGCGCACGAGGTTCAGGTACCCTTCTGCGGCCTCGAGGCGCAGCGTCGTCCGCCCCGCCCGCCATCGCAGCGCCTGAGACAGATCCACCGCCACCGCGTTGCGGTATCCCGAGCCGTCGAAGCGGTGGCCGGCAGGCACACTGCCGCCGTCGACGATCACCACCACCATCGGCTCCTCACGGCCCGGCGACGCCGTCGGGTCGAACGCCGGGCGCTCACGGAACTCCGCCCCGATCAGGTCCTCCAACTGCCCGATCGACGACGCTACCAGCCGCACCGGGCCGGCGCCGTCGGTCGCCTGCGGATGCAGCAGGTGCGGCAGCCACTTTGCCCACTCCCACTCCCGCTGCGCCTCCTCGGACAGGCACAGCGCGATCCACAGCTCGTCCGGGCTGTGGAACGCCGCCAGCTGCGCGACGATCGCCCGGGCCAGCGCGCGGGACTCGGCGGCCTCGCCCCGCACCAGCAGCCGCGACCAGGCCCGCAGGTACAGCGCGATGGGCTGGTCCGGTACGGCGGTGTACGCACGGATGAAGCTGCGCAGCGCGTGCGCCGACAGCGGTTCCAGATCCTCGACCGGGCGAGTCGATACCGGGGCCATCTTCAGCCCCAACCGCTGCTCCCCCACCGCGATCCGCACCTCGGCGAAGTCCTCGTCGACCCCGCGCCGCTCCCACAGCCGGCTGGTGCCGACCAGTCCGCTCAAGGCAGTGGGATGCGGGTGGCGCCAGGCCAGCGCCTGCTCCTGCTCCCCGATCGCGCGCCGCACCCGGCGCCGCACCTGGGACAGGTATCGCAGGTAGTCGCGGCGCTGCCCGTTCATCTGCGTCTTGCGCTCGCCCCGTCGCTGGATCACCTGCCCGACGGCCATCATCGCCGACGAGCCCACCATCATGCCCATCGCGACGTAGCTGAGCGCCGTGTTCTCTCCCGGCCGCAGGAACAGCACCATCATCGACATCGACATCATGCCCATTGGCAGGAACGTCCACATCGCTGCGGAGTTGTTCGTCGGCTCGGCCATCGCCGGCGGCTCCTGGAGGCTCACCTCCCCGTCCGGCATCTCGGGCCCACGACGGCGAGCGGGTCGGCGGAACAGGACCACGCTCACGGGCGGCCTCCGGGGATCGTCGTTACGGGCACAGCAGTGCGGGCGGCCGCCGGGGCGACCTTCCCGCACCGCTGCGGTGTCTGCGGAGCGGGCTGGCCGGGCGGCCACGAGGGCAGAGGCAGCAGGCGGCGCGGGCAGGGACCGGTGCACGCGCCCCGCTGTACGGGCACCGTGCGGCGACCCTAGCCACAGGCGGCGCGCGCCGGTGGCCCACCGGTACCCCGCAGCCCAGAGTCCGCCCCAACGGAAGGAAACCCGTGGCCGATCGCGCACTCCCGGCCCCCGGCGGGAGCGGTACCGGCGCCCTGCCCGCCGCAACCGCCCACCCGGTGCCGGTCCCTGAGGGCACCGGCACCACCGGCGGCACCGGCATCAGGACGGCCGCCGCACCGCTCCCACCGTCCGTCGTCATCACCGTCGAACTTCCCGATGTGGTGCTCGACTTGACGCTGCCCGCCGACCTCCCGGCCGCCGAACTGCTCCCCGTGGTGATCCGGGCCGCCGGAGAGGAGACCGCCGAGGCCGGTGTCGACCACGGTGGCTGGGACCTCCACACCCCCGACGGCGCCCCGGTCGACCCGGAGGCTCCCGCTGGCGCCCTCGACGGCGCCGGGCTTCGTCTGCTGCCCCGCCCCGAGAGCCGCCGCGAACCGCACTACGACGACCTCATCGACGGCATCTCAGTCAGTGTCCACGCACTGGGCCACTCCTGGACGCCCGAGGCGGCCCGCCGCACCCTGCGCGTCGCCTCCGGCCTGGCCGCGGCCGTCCTCCTGGCGGCGCTGCTCGTCCCGGCCGTCACCCGGACCACCGACCGGACGACCGTCACCACCCTCGCCGGCCTCGCGGCCGTGCTGTTCGCGCTGGGCGCGCTCGCCGCCGCCCGCGCCGCCGGTGACGCCTCGACCGCGGTCGTGCTCGCAACTGCGACCACCGCCTTCGCCGCGTTGACGGGTTGGAGGCTGCCGGCCTCCGGCGCTCACGGCTGGGCAGGCACCACCGACCGCCTGCTCCCCGCCGCCGCCCTGGCCGGGGCGTGGGCGCTCACCGCCTTCCTGGCCCTGGGCGCCTGGCCGGTTCTCACCGCCCAACTCGCCCTCACCGCGCTGGTGTCGGTTGGGTACGGAGCCCTCATCGGTCCGGCCGGCCTGGCCCCCGCGCACGCCGCGGCGGCGGTCGCCCCACTGGTGGCCCTGCTCGCCGTCACCGCGCCGCGCCTGGGCCGGACCGCTGCCCGGTTCCACCCGTCCCCGTTGCCTACTGTCCGCGCGGCCCTGCCCGACGGTGCCCGCCGTGCCGAACGCGCCGAACGCGACCGGCAGGCGGAGGCCGCGTGGACCGCGGGGCTCCGGCTGACCGCAGCCGTGCTCACCTCGGCGACCGGCGCCGTCCTGGCCGTTACCGGGGGCGTCCCCGGCCAGGTCACTGCCGGGGTGTGGGCGCTGCTGTTCCTGCTCACGCCCTGGACCGCCGGACTGGCGCTCCGGTCAGCAGCGAGCGTGCTCCCGACGCTGGCCGTCGCGGTGGCGGCCGGCCTGCCGGCGCTCCTCGGCGCGCGAACCGTTGTACAGAGCGGCGTGGCGGCCGGTCTCGCCGTCGCCTGCGTGTTGCTGGCCGCCGGCGCGGCCCGCACCGTCGCCGGTGCGCCGCCCGGCCCGCCCGCCGTCCCCGCTGTTCCGTCGTGGCGGGTGCGGTGGTGGGGGCGGATCGGTCCGGCGATGCGGCTGCTCGCCGCCACCGCGCTGCTGCCGCTGACGGTGTGGGTGTTCAACGGCTACGCCCTGGTGGCGGCGGCGCGTCCCTGAGCCCGCCCTGAGTCCGCCCGTAGCCCGCTCGGGCGGCCTGCACCTGTGGCCGTCGGGGGGTGGGCCGTTGGGGCAGGGAACGCGGGGAACGGTGGGTGCTCAGTCATGTGACGTATGGACCGTTCCCGCTGCTTGCGGCAAGTCTCGTGCCAGGCCGAGACAGGCTCCCGGTCCTCGGGAGGCCAGGGGCATGAGTGCTACCGGCCCCCGATACAACCCGTCGCAGTCCCGGGTGGCAACCGCTCGGGCTGGATCAGTGAGGAGTTGACATGGCCGAAGGCACAGCGACCGCCGGCTCCGTACAAGCCAACCAAATGATCGCCAATGCCATGCAGCAGGCGATCGGCGGTATCACCAGCGTGAAGAACCAGGCCGATTCCGGCGCCTCCACTCTGGCCTCCAGCTACCGGGGCGCCGACGGTGCGGCGTTCCAGCAGCTGCTCAGCCAGTGGGACGGGTACATCCAGAAGGTGCTCGCCGGGCTCTCCGAGGTCGAGAACACCATGCACGCCCAGAGCACGGCCACGAACCAGCAGAGCGAGGCGAGGTTGGACGACATCAAGTCGCTCCAGGCCCGCACCGCCTATGCAGGCCTGACCTGACGCAGGCGGTCTCCGCACGCCGGCGCGGTACCGCCCGCAGTCCGGCACTTCGCCGCGGACACCACGCCCCGGACCAGCCGGGGCGGACCCCGCCATACCATACAAGGAGGGCCGGCATGCCGGACGACACCACGATCTCCATCCACTACGGGCCGACCGCGCAGGTCGTCGAGACCCTCGCCAATGCGAGCACCAAGATCGCGAACATCCTCGACGACACCCACAACTCCGTTCGCCAGTGGGAGCCCAGCGCGCAGGGCATGGGCAAGGACGCCTTCGAAGCCAAGTTCGCGGAGTGGCAGCGTCTGCTGGAGAGCGCCCAGCAGGCCGTGCGCTCGCACGCCGGCCTGCTGGACGAGATCGGCAACGGCTACCAGGTCTTCGACCGGAACCTGGCCAACCGTTGGGGGAGCGTCAGCTACTGACGCCCGCGCGCCGGCCGGGGCGGACGAACCGTTCGCCCCGGCCGGCGCGCGCACCCGAGGGCCGGACGACAGCTGTCCGGGTGCTGAACCGTCCACGACACCAAGACACTCTTATCAGGAGGAGGACACGTGGCCACCGACGCCGATCTCACCAGCCTTGACCAGGGCGCACTGCAGACGTTCATCAACGGTCCGCTGACGCAGTTCATCGAGTACGTCGTGGCAGCCCGACGCGAGTCCGGCGGCAACCTCTCCGTCGGCGACATCGCCCAGGGCTACACCAACGCGTCGAACGTCTCGCTCGCCAAACCGCTCGCCCTCGGCCTGATGGCCGGCAGCGACGCCGTCCACGGTCAGGCGCTCAACTCGGGGACGGTGACCGCTGCGAAGCTGCTCGACAACATCTTCGCTTCGGAGGACCAGCAGTTCGAGCGGATCAAGCAGGGCCTGCTCGACCTGATCAAGGACTTCCTGGAGCACCAGGGCAGCAACCTCGACTCGATCTCGGCCGAGGAACTCCTAAACCACATCACCGTGACGCCCACGGCCGGTCCGACCGTCAATCCTTTGGCCAGCACCAGCACCAGCACCTGAGACCCCCGCCGCTGGCCCACCGCAAAGCTTCCACCGACTGTCCCGACCTTCAGGAGTCACCTGATGCCCGACGACCCATGGGGCACCGCCGTTCAACTGTTCACCGGGTACACCATGCCGGAGCGGGCGAGCCTCTTCGAGAAGGAGAAGGGCACCGACGGTAAGTCGTACATGATGACGGTGACGGTGCAGAACCTGGGCCGTATCACCCCGCTCGACATGCCGGGTGAATGGGGACGCAACACGGGCGGCCACTCCTGGACGCTGTACAGCTTCCGAGGTAATGGCAAGAACGGACTGGACCTCAACCGGATCTCCATCGACCTGTTGTGGGACCCGGACCGGCAGCCCGCGCGCCCTGGAACACCGCTCAACCAGTACATCCTCGGGCCGCGTACAGCCCTGATGGGGCTCGTGTACAACCGGACGACTCAGGGCGTGTCATTCGACGGGGTATCGGTTGGCGACGCGAACGCGGTCGTGCTGGAGTCTTTCTCGCAGGCTGCCGGCGCCTGGGACCGGGCCGCGGCGGACTTCACCTACCTCGCCGACGTGTTGAAGGACTGGGTCGACGGCCTCGGCCACGAGGGCGCGGCCTGGCGCGGCGAGGCCGCCGGAGCGTTCCGGGGAGTACTCGACCAGCACCGTAGCAACAACGAGTCCTACCACGACCAGATCGCCCCCGCCGGTGCGGGCGGCACCCCCGCGCTCTTCCCGGTGTTCGGCCGGAGCGGATCGATCACCAAGCAGGGCGATGCCCTGGTCAAGGCCCAGGTCGCACTGCACGATTCGGCGACCGACATGCTCGCGGCCTGGGACCAGTGGGGCGCCAACCCTGGCTCCAATCCGATGGGTGTCCTCGACCGGCTGATCCAGCAGATCGCCACCAACCTGCACGACCTCAACATGTCGCAGGTCCAGCAGGAGGTGACCACTGCCGTTGACTCCGGGAAGGTCGTGCGCAACGCGGTGATTCCCAAGCCCGGTTTCTGGCAGGACATGCCCGAGTTCGGGGACATGTCGAACGTGGACAACTGGGTCAAGGTGGGCCAGGAGGCCGTGAACCAGTGGCTGGGACTGGTGGACAGCATGCTCGGAAGCCAGGGCCGACAGTCCACCAGCGATGTCAACAACGCCTTCATCCAAGCGTCCTCGGCCCTCAGCGCGCCCATCAATGCGCCCGCCACCAATGTCGGCACCGGCGACAACGGTACGAAGGACGGGACCAAGAACGGCACGAACCTCCCGAATCTTGATGACATCAAGGGCCCGGACACGGGCACCGACAGCGGTGCCGACGGGCCGAACCTCGACGCCGCCGGGGCCGATGGCCCGGACACCACGACCACCACCGCGGACCTGGACAGCGCGTTGAACGGCGCCGACGGACCGAACAGCGGCCTCTCCGACATCGGCGCCACAGCGAGCCCGGACACCGGTGCCACGGCGAACCCGGACACCGGTACCACCACGACCACCCAAGACCTCGCCAGCGCCCTCGACTCGGCGGGCCTGGACGGCAGCAGCATCGGCGCGTCGACCGGCGCCGACGCGGCGGCGAGCGCGGGACCGGAAACAAGCGGGCTGTTCCCGACGAGCGCCGCCGCCACCGATAAGAATGGCAACGCCACCGTCACCAAGACCGCAGGCATTAGCATGCCGCCGCTGAGCACCGGATTGGCCACCACCGGGTCCAGCGGCAAAACCGCCGGCACCAATAACCCCGACGGTTCCACCACCGTCACCTACCCGGACGGCTCCACCGTGACGACCTATCCCGACGGTTCCACGGTCACGATCGACGCCGACGGCACCCAGACCTCTGCCAGCGCCGGGACCGTCACCACGTATTCCCCGGACGGTACGGAGACCCTCCGGCGTCCCGACGGCAGCATTAGTGTCACCACCCCCGACGGCATCACCACGGTCACCGCGGCGGACCGCTCGGTGACGACCGTCCAGCCGGACGGCTCCTCCGTCACCCGCTATCGGGACGGGAGTTCGACGGTCACCACCGCCGACGGGACCAGCACCCACATCACCGACAGCGGCAAAATCACCGCACCCGTGGAGGCACCGCCCCTCAACAGCGGAAGCAGCACCAGTTCGGTACTGGACACGGTCAACGGCGGCTCGTTGACCGGTGGTGCATCCGTCAGCGGTGCGGCTGGAGCGCTCGCCGGCTCCACCGGGGGGGTTGACCCGACGGCCGCGCTGCCGTCCTACGGCGAGGACTTCTACGACACCTCCACCGACTTCGGTGCCTACGGCACCGGCTTCGTCGACACGGGAACCAGCACCGCGCTCGGCTACAACCCCGCGGCCGCCGCGGCCGCCTCGCACCTCTCCGGCATGGGAGGCATGGGCATGGGCATGGGCGGCGCAGGCAGTGCGGCAGCGGCTCTCGGCGGGGACCGGATGCGCGAGGCCGTCCCCGACCCCGTGGCCACCGCGAGGAGCACCCAGGCACCCAACGGCTCCTCCATGCCCTACATGCCAGGCGGCGGCCAGGGCAGCGGCCAAGGAACCGAGAGCAAGGACCGCGAGCGGGCCAATTGGATTGACGAGGACGAGGACGTCTGGGGCACCGAGACGGTTGGCAACCCGGCCGTCATCGGCCGCGCCGAACAGGCGACGGCCGCACAGCAGCAGCGTTACACGGGAGGATGACGATGACAGAAAACGGAGAGTTCGACCGGCGCCTCGGCGAGGCCGAAGCCGAACTGGCACGCGCCACGGCTGCAACGGCCGAGGTCCGGACACGGCTAGACACCACGGCGGCCCGTGCGGTGTCCAAGGACCGCGCGGTCGAGGTGGGCATGAGCGCCGACGGGCAACTGACCGACATCCGCTTCCCGGACAACCGCTTCCAGCGAATGGCCGGTCCGCAGCTCGCCGCCTCCGTCCTGGAGGCCACCCGGCTGGCCCGGGCCCGGGTACTCCGTCAGGTCGTCGATGTGGTCTCGCCGTTGACCGCGCTCACCCCGTCCCTCGACGGGCTGCCCGGCGGCACCGGCGGCCTGGAAGCCCTCTTCGCCGACCTGTTCGCCGAGCTCGAATCGGAAGGAGCGGCCCGCCCGGCGGCCGACGCCCACCTCCGCGACGAGATCGAGGACGACGCCGAGGACGCAGACCCGGCCGACTCCCCACCGCGTGCGCGCCCGTAGCGCCGCACACCCACTGAGCTCTTTCAACGGCGCCCCGGACGAGTGGTGAACCGACTGCCGTTGACGGGCTTTCGACCTGCCGGATCTCGCCAGCGGGCGCACCCCCGTGCGCCCGCGCTGTCACCTGATCGGTGGCCGAGTTGAAAGAGCTCACTGAACCGGCCGCCACCCGAACGAAAGGAGCAACACCCCCATGGCCGACTCGTTCGAGTCCTCGCCCCAAGCGGTGTTCCAGGCAACCCAGGTCATCCAGGGCCTCGTGAAGAAGGCGACGGCAATCAACGCCGAGACCACCACCCTCCTCGCAAGGGTCGCGCCCTGGACCGGGCTGCCGGACGAGGACTTCCACAAGGCGCAGGATCCTTGGTGGAGACAGACCACGACACAACTGACGGAGACGCTCGAGGGAATCAGCAAGGCCGTGAACGGCATCGTGTCCGGCACGCAGAAGAGTTCCACCTCGATCGACCACCAGCAGAACAACGCGATCGAGGCCATCCATCAGTCCGGAAGGCACTGAAGCCTCCCCGTGGTCGATCGGGCAGTGTCCGGTGTCCGCGGGTGCCGTACCACGGCCGAGGATCGTGCGGCCGTTCCTGACACCTGCTTTGACGTGCAGAATCGTCCCGACTGACAGGTCGGGGCGGTTTTGCCGTTTCTGGGTGCGAGGGATGGTGTGTGGTGGTGGCTGAGCCGGTGGTGGGGCGTGGCTCGGTGTTGGATGTTTTGATGTTTGTGTTGACGGGGTCGTTTTTTCCGCAGGCGAGTGCGTCGTTGGCGTTGGAGTCGTCGGAGGGTCTGGCGCGGGTCGGGGCGTTGATCCGGGATTTCGAGGCGGATGTCGATGATGCGGTGCGTAATGCGGCGCGGCATTTGCCTTCGGAGACGCGTGAGCAGTTCGTGCGGGCGATGGGGCAGTTCACGGATGGTGGCGGGGGTCTGCTGCGCGGGGTGCGGGGGCAGGTGTCGTCGGTGTCGGGGGTTCAGCGTGGTACGGCGTCGCAGATCTTCGAGGGCAAGGTCGAGTTGGTCGCGGAGCTGGTGCAGCTTTTCGTGGAGCTTGTGGTTCTGGAGATGTTGGAGCCGTTCTTCCCGGCGTGGGCGGGTGTGCAGCGGGCGTTGTTGATGGCGCGGGCGCGGGTGCGGTTGCTGGTGCGGCTGGTGCGGTTGACGCGGGTGGGGCGGTTGGGTGCGGCGGCGGCGTTGGAGGCGTTGTCGGAGTCGTTGACGAGTTTCGCGGCGCAGACGTTCATGATCGACGGGGCGCCGAGCGGGTTTCGTCGGCGCGGGTACGACTGGAGGGGTATCGCCAGGTCGGGTGCGATGGGCGCGTTCATCGGGGGTTTGCACAAGCCGGCGCTTTCGGTGGTGTCGGGGTCGGCTTTCGCGAAGGCGGTGGGGGCGAAGACCGGGTTGGGGCGCAGCCATCCGTGGAGTGTGGGGTCGAACGCGGTCACCGAGGCCTTGTTGGAGAGCGCGGCGGTTGCGGCGGTGGTCGGCGGGGGGTTCAGTCCGGTGGGTTTCGCGGGTTCGGGGGTGAGCAGTGTCTTTGAGCATTTCGTCTTCGAGGGCGCCCAGTGGGCGAAGGGCGTCCTGGGCCTCGACAAGGGGCACGGCCTCGAGGGTCTTGAGGCCCACCTGAACGGGCTTCCCGCTGCGGGTGCGGCGCTCGCGACGGGCCCGGCCTCGCTGCCGGGGCTCGTCACCGCGTTCGGTGCGGCGGACAGTGCGGCCGACACGGGTGCGGTGGGCACGCGGGGGGCTGCGCGGTCGGACCGGGCGATCGGTGTCGACGACACGTCGGCGGCCCGTGTCGGGACGCGCGAGGTGCACGACCGTGGCAGGGCGCTTCCCTCGGAGGTTGCCGGGATTGCCCGGCCCACGGCCGCGGGTGCTTCGGCTGCGGACTCCGGTGACACGCGTGCGGCTTTCCGTGACGGGCACGCTTCCGGGCAGGGGCCGCAGCCTGTCGCCCGGCAGTCCGCGAGTTCGCTGCCCGCGTCTGCCGCGCTGCCACGACCCACGACCACGACCACGACCACGACCACGACCACGACCGCGGATGCTTCGGCTCTGGCTTCCGGTGACACGCGCGCTCCGGCCGCTGCTGGCGCTCGCGGCACCGCCGCCGCCGTCGCTGTGCCTGCCGCGGTCGCCGGCGTGGAGTACGCGGGCCGTGTGGGTGTGCCGGTCGACGCCGCCGGGTCGGCGACGGCGTCGTCGCGGGCGGCGGCCGCGGCCGCGGCGGGCCCGGTGTCGGGCGGCGCCGCCCCGTCCGCTCCCGTGCTCCAGCACGCCGCTCCCACGGGTGCGCTCGGCCGGGCCGGCGAAGACGCGACCCACGCCACGGACACGACACCCCAACCCCTCACCGTGGCGGGGTCGGGTCCGGCGAAGGGCGGCGCCGGGTTCGTCACCGGTCCCGCCGCGGCTGTTGGCGGGGATTCGGTTGCCGTCGCTGTGGAGCAGGGTGTTCCGCGGGGAGCGGTCGTGGTCGGCCCCGGGCCGGACCTGGTTGGGCAGGAGGTGGCCGGGCAGAACGGGCCGCAGGCACGGGGTGCCGCGCCGGCGGCGGCCGCTCCCGGGGTGCAGTCGACCGAGGGTGTTGCGGCCGACGGCGCCACCACCGCCACGCGGCCGGTCGGCGATGCGGTCGCTCGGGCCGCGGCAGCTCCCGGGCCGCGCCCGGTTGCCTCGGGCACCGACGCCGAAGCCGATGTCGAGCGCCTGGCGTCTCCTGCGAGCGCGTTGCGGGCGGTGGGCGGCGGGCGGGAGACGGCGGGGCCGGGTGGGGTGCAGTCCGTGAGCGCGGCCCGCGGGGTGATCGCCGCGCTCACGGGTAGGCCAGCCACGGCTGGTGCCCCGGTGCCGGTCGCGACCACCGGCGAGGACACTCCCGGCCCGACCACCGCCACCGTGCCGGCGCCGGAACCTTCACCGGCAGTGGAATCGGCACCGGCCCTGGAGTCCGCCTCGGAAGCGGTGCTGGATTCGGTGCCGGACGAGGTGCTGGAATCGGCATCGCACGAGGTGCCGGACCGGGAGGAGTTGGCCCGGGCGGCGGCCTGGACGGCCGTGTGGCAGGGGGATCGCGACGCCGGGGAGCGGGCGGGGCTCGAGGAGGACGTGCCCGACGAGGACGTTGTCCCGGAACTCGACTCCGACGACGGTTCGGATGACGGTTTCGACACGGACGATGAGGATGAGGGGTTCGGGTTCTCGTCGGAAGTGGATGTGGCGGCGTTGGAGGAGGACTTCGCCGCGGAGTCCGCCGATGCGCGGACTCTGTGGGCGGGGTTGAAGGACGCGGCCGGTGACGTGCGGGCCGGGGCTCTGTACGCCGAGGCGTACCGGGTCGCGCCGTACTTGTCGTCGAAGCCGTCGCGGCGTCTGGTGATCGGGGACCAGGAAGAGTTGAGCGCGCGTCGGTTGCAGGCGCTGCACACCGCCCACGACCTTCACCGCGACCCGGGGAAGACCCGGGCGGACCTGGCCGCTTTGACGGGTTCGGACACCGGGTGGGTCGGACTTCTCGGCGGGGTGAAGAAGCCGCGCAAGCGACACGCGGGCGGCCCGGGCGGGGCGTCCACAACCGATGCGGCGGCCATCTCTGCCACGCAGAGCGAAGCAGCCGGCCCGTCCAGCAGCCAGAGCGGCAACGCCTCCGGCGCAGCACTTGGAGGCATGCGCACCACCAGCACGGCTGGCCCCGCCGCGCCAGCGGCCGGAAGGGCCGCAACCGCGCAGGCCCCGGCACGGCCAGTGGCCGAAGGCCCGGAGAGCCGCGGGCATGCCGAGAACGCCGCTTGGGCGGTTGCGGCGGTCAATGCCTCGGCGGCGGTTGCGTCCGGGTGGGACCCGCAGACCCGGTTGGGTCAGCGCAACGCTCTCGGGCGGGTGGAAGAGCGGATGGCCTCGGTGCTGCCCCGTCTGAAGGCCGCTCCGTCGCCGGCCCTGCTGCGGCTGTTCGTGGGAGACGTCGAGATCGCCCGGGAGCACGTCCGGGCGTTGGACGAACTGGCCGACGAGCCCACCCTGCTCGATGCGGCAGCGGAGTCCCCGGCGCTGGCCGAACTCTTGCTCAAGGACGCGGCTATCACGCCGGTGCTCGCGAGTAATCCCGCGCTGCTCGACTTGTTCACCGGTGCTGGCGGTGACGCGCGCAGCCGCGCGTTGGCGAGGTCCCCGGAGGCGCGGCAGGTGCTGCTGCGGAGAAAGAACCTGTTGAACCGCATGGCCGCGGACAAGTCGTTCGCCAATGCGGTCTTCGGGGATCTCCCGCTCCTCGTGCTCTGCGACGGGGATCTGGGACTCTTCGGCCAGCTCGCGGACGACATGCAGCTAGCCACGGCGGTCCGTGACAATTCCGGTGTGCGGCAGGCCCTGCTCGAGGCCCCGGACCGAGACAGGCTGCTGCACCTCCTGAATCTCGCTCCGGGACTCCTCGTCGGCCTGTGTCGGCCCGGCGCGGCCGTGCAGGCGGAGCACCTTCTGAAACTCGCCGCGTCGCCGGAATATCAGAAGTGGCTCATCGACTACCCGCAGGTGCAGTTCTACCTCCCTCAGGTATCCGGCCTCATGGGCCACTTCATGGAGAACCGTAAGATCCTCGACAAGCTGGCGGAGAACCTACCGCTGTTGGAAGCCCTTGCCGACAATCGGGACTTGGGCGAGTGGGTCACCAAAGACCTGGCCCGGCTCACTCGAGCCGTCGAGAACCCCGGCTTCGTGAAGTCAGTGATGGCCCGGCCGCACCTTACCTGGAGCACCGACCCGCGGACCGGGCGGGTGATCGGCCGGCGTGCCACGGACTCCGCACTGGAAGAGCTCCTGACGGCCACGGGTCCGAAGGACTTCGGCGAAGCCCCCGCCTGGGTCACCGGCCGAGTCCGGGTGCTTGCGGACAACCCGCTGATCCGACCGCTGTTCGGGGAGCGGGAGAACGGCGCGGACGCCGCATACGGCCTGAGGGAGACCCTCTCCGATGCCGCCTTCGTCGAGTTCCTGATCAACACGCCCGACCTCCTCGGTACGACTAGGGACTACCGGATGTTGTTCGCGCCGGACTCGAAGTCCCTGCGTACGGCCCTGATGACCCGCCGGGAGCTGACCTACCCGGGCATGTTGCCACTGTTGCTCCGAATACCGGGGGTGCTCGCCTACCTTCCGAGCAGCTCGTCGGTGATGCAGGTGATCGCGGCGGGCCCCGAGGCGCTGGCGGCGGCGGTCCACGACCGGTCATTGGCCTTGTCGCTGGTTTCTTCCCCGCAGATGGCCGAGGAGCTCGGTAAGGCTGGCCCCGGGTTCACCGAAGCGCTGACGAGCTCCAGTGCACTGGTTCGGGGACTGCTCCAGCTTGGCGCTTTGCACAACGTGATCAAGAGGCCCGGGGGGATCGCGCTGGCCACGGCCCGCCGGGCGATGGTGCCCCGCACGCTGCTCGGCCATCGCGGTGCGATGGAAGCGGCTCTCGAGGCGGGATGGCGGGAGGCGGAGGTGTTCCGGCTCGGCGACATCCTGGAGACGCTGGGCGCGTTCCGGTCCGCAGGCCGAAAGACCCACTGGAAGGGGCTGTTCGCCTCGCCCGAGTTGCTCGACGCGTTCGGCCGGCCGGCCGGCCTGAGCCTGCTGCGAACGCTGGGCCGGGAGAACCTCCTGGTGGACGTGCTCGCCCGTCCCGCCCTGCTGGCGACGCTGGTGGCGGGGTCCGAGGCGGAGATGCTGGAGCTGGCCGAGAACCCCGACGCGATTTCGGCGATGATCCCGAATCACCCACCGGTCCTGTTGCCGTGGGGCCAGGAGATCACGCCGGAACATCGGCGGGTGGCCGACGGACTGCGCAAGAAGGTGCCCGTCGACACGATTCTCGCGGGTCTGTCCTCCGGCGAGATCAGGAAGGTCGGCGGTCGGGAGACGCTCCTCCGTCTGGCGGCCCTGCTCGCCGCCCAGGAAGACTCGGACAGTGACCGCCGACTGCGCGGGAACACGGACGCGCTGCTGGCCATGCTGATCCACCCGGTGCTGGTGGAAGTCCTGGAGATCCGACCCGGACTCGCCGGCGTGCTCTTCGACCCGCAGCGTGACATCATGAGCGCGATCGCCTTCGAGCCCCGGCTCGCGTACCTCCTGCGGGACAGCGGCGTCTTCGCGGACATGTTCCCGATCAGCAACGTGCTGCCACGCTACCTGGCGGAATCCGGCCAGGACAGCAAGCTGTTCGACTACCTCCGCAACCCCGAAGTCGTCCGCCTCGCCCACGACCAGGCGTACCTGCGCAAGCACCAGATGGCCGGCGCCGAAGTGGTCCAACTGGCCGGCAACAACGCCGTGGCAATGGCCGCCATGGCGCGTGACCCGGAGGTGTTCCCGACCCTTGCCCGGTACCCGGGCCTGGTCCGCGAGCTGAACCGCCTGACCAAGAACGATGCGACCGAGGCGGTCATCTCTGCCAATGGCGAGGACGTCCGGCGCCCGGGAGACCTCATGATGGGCGCCGCATTCGCCACCAGGCAGACGCTCACCGCTATGGGAGAGGACCAGGAGCTGGCGGCCCGGCTGCTCCGGCTCCCCGATGTCGCGAAGCTGCTCGCCGACCGTGGTCGCACCTCGCCCGACCTGGCAGCCCTGCTCGACCGGGCGGCGCTCAACGCCCTGGGCCGGAACCCCGGTGCTCTCGCGGCCGTCGCCGAGCGGCCGCGGCTCGCCCTGGTCGCGGGTCTGCCGGGCCTCGCCCGGCTGTTCACCGACCCGGGTGCGGTCGGTGTCCTGGAACGCCCGGGCCTGGCGGCCGTGTTCGCCGCAAACCCGAAGGCGGCGGCCGCGTTCGCCGCCGATGCCGGGTTCCGGAAGCTGCTGGCCGCCCACCCCAGGCTGGCCGACGCCCTGGCACGCGGCGACGCCGCCGCGTTGGCCCTGGCGACCCGTCCGGACCTGGTGTCGGTGCTGACCGCCCACCGCGGCCTGACCGGAGACCTGCTGGCCGGGACTCCGCTCGGCCAGGCGCTGCTGGCGGTGCGTCCGCTCGCCCGGGTGCTGGCCGAGGCGTCCGCAGCCGACAGCGCACGACTGCGTCGTGCCGAGCCGATGCTGCGGGCCTTGGCCGACCTCTCCCGGGCCGAGGCGGACGCGATTCCCGCGGAGCTGCTCGACACCATTGTCCGGTCCCGTGAGCTTCGAGAACTCCTCGGCAGAAACGGAGAGTTGACCGCGGCGCTTATGCGCCGTCCGGACCTGGCGGAACAGATCGTGGCCCGTCCCGATCGGCTGGTCGCCTGGTTGCAGACCGCCTCGGCGCGCGCTGCCAAGGGCAAGGCCAAGCGCCCCGACCGGCTCGCTGGTCTCGCCGATGCGTTGGCGAACGAGCCCGAGGACCCGTCCGGCACCGCTGCCTCCCAGAACCTCGCTCCGACCCCGGAGGCGGTCGGCGGGCCGACGGATCGGGACGGCGCGGCCCCGGGAGCGATCGGAACCGGGTCGGTCGGACCGGCCACCGACGCGACGCCGGAGCTGCCGCCCGGCGTGCGCTTGCGAGCCGCGCTACCCCGGCACGCCGACGTCCTCGACACCTATCCCGCACTGGCGGACGAGCTTGCGTCTGGGCTGGAGCGGGACGCGGCCTGGGAAGCGCTGGCTGCCGCCGCGCCCGCCTTGGACGGCAAGCCCGAACTTCTCGCCGCCGTGGCCGTTCAGCCCGAGCTGCTGGGCGAGCTGGCCGACCCTGCCGTCGCCGCGGACCTCTCCTTCGCCGGTGGCGTCCCGGCCACCTCAGAGAATTTCGACGACGACCTGCAGGCCTACCTCAGACACTTGGCGGTCCGTGGGATCTCCGTCGGCGCCGGCCAGAGCCGGCTGGGGGACCTGGCCGGGCCCGGGTGGCGGGAACGGCGCGCCCGCGACATCGAACGGGCCGTAGCCGAGCAGGCCCGGGTCGAGACCGCGCTGGACCGCTTCCGGGCCCACGTACCGGAGACCTGGGAGCTCAGCGGCGAAGTGCGCTTCGCGGACGGGGTGGTGGACGCCTTCACGCCGGATCAGCTCACCGTGCTGCGCCGGGCCGCGACCAGCACGAGCGGAATCCGGGAGCGGGCGATCGCCGTGAACCGCCCCTTGCACCTCCATCTGGACCAGGGCAGCGGCGGTGCCTCCGTGGCGTACGTCCTGAACCCCGACGGGCGGGTCGACCTGCTGGTTTACGCTCGGGCGTCGCGCCGAAGCGACAACGCCTACCAGTGGATCGGGGGTGGAGCCCCCACCTCTGGCCCCGCCCCCTGGCGGATGACCGAGGACACCCCCGAACTGCGCACGTCCGAGAGGCTGGTGCGCGACCTCACCGCCCTGCGCCGGGCCGCAGCGGCCCCGGACGACCAGCCCCGCACCGCCCGTGCCCCCAAGGCCATAGCCGACGCCCGAACCGGAGCGAACCGGAAGCCGGCAGGTACCGGCGGGACCGTGACGGGCGGTCCGACCGCGCTGCTCGGCGCGGCCGGCGGACAGCGGACGCCCGCCCAACAGGCCGAGCGCGAGCGTGGGGACCGGCCCGCGAAGCGCGCCCCGCAGCCGCTGCGCGGCGCGGAATGGCGGCACCGGCTCCCGCTCGCCAAGGGCGCGACCCTAGCGGTGGACGTGCGCGTTCCGGACGCCGAGGGCGCCGTCTTCGCGGGCGGTGCCCCCATCAAGCTGCCCGCTGCCGACCACGTCATCCGGGCGGAGGTCCGGCGGATCCAGGCCGCGGACGGGCGCTGGGTCCGGCACGTCACCGTGCCGCTGCGCATCGCCCCGGGCGACGACAAGGCCCAGGCCGGATTCGACGCTTTCGCCCGCCGCATCGAGACCCTGCTGGATCACCATGTCAACGAGAACGGGTACGTTCTCGGCAACGGCGACCAATTGGTCGTGGACGTTCGGGCCGTGGTGGATCCGGCAGATCCGGACGCCGTGCGCCTCACCGGCAGCGGCCCGGTGCCCGCGCCTGAGCAGCGCCGCCTCGACCTGCGCCACAACGATCCCGTGCTGCTGCACGAGATGCTGCACGGCATCGGCCTGGTGGACGAGTACTCGGACTCCGCCGTCCTGCTGCGCGGGGTTGGGAGCGACTCGGTGCGCTCTGGCGGCCCAATGTCCGACGGCGTCGGCGGCCTCGGCCTGCGACAGCGACACCTGGACCGGCTCGACATCGTCCTCGGCAGCGGCCCCGTCGTCCGCGACCTACCGTTCGATGACGCAGCGGTGCCCGGCCCGGCTGTGCCCCCGCCCGACGCCGACACCCTCGCCCGCACCGCCGTCCTTGACCTCAAAGACTCGGACTTCATGAAGGCCAAGCCCAACTGGAAGCCCGGGCCCGGCAGCGATCCGGTCACGGTGAAGCGGCATATTGCAGACGCACTTCCCAAGCTGTCACCGGGGCTGCGGAGCGCGATGCCGGCGAACCTGGCCAGGATGTTCACCACCCGTATGAAGCCGCAGATCCGGGCCCTGGAGGAGTTGGCCGCGCAGCCGGACCTGCTGCAGGCCGCCGTGGACTTCCCGCCCCTGGGCGAACTGCTGGGCCTCAGGCCGGAGTTCATCCGCGTTCTGGTAAACCGGCCCGGCCTGGTGGACGTCCTCACCGGCCAGTACGGCATCGAGCGGACGGACGCGCTGCTCCGGAGCACGCAGGGCAGCGACAATCTGCTGGCCAATCCCGCCCTGCTCGACCGGATCGAGAGCGATCCAGGCTTCGCCGAAGCGCTCTTCTGCTCCCTGTCCCTGGTCGCCCGTGGCGTCGTGGACCCGGCGGTGTTCGCCCTGGTCGCCGGGGACCGGATGGTCGGCCATGCCCTTAGCGCGGAAACCCCCAACGGGCCTCTGAACACGCTGCTGGCCGAAAGCGCCGACCCCGTGGAGACGCTGCTCACCGTTCGGCAGCTTCCCTCCCTGATGTGGGTCATGTCCCAGAGGCCCGGCCGGGTCGGCGTCGATGAGCTGAGGGCGTTCGTGGACAACCCTGAGGCCTTCGCACGCCTGGCGGCCAACCCTGCGGTGCACGTGGCGGCCGGAGCCATTCCTGGGATGCTCGGGCTGCTGTACCGCGACCTCCCCGGGGACCTTGACCGTGACCTTGCCGATGACCCCGACCTCCTCGCCGCGCTCAACGCCCATCCCGCCCTGGCCGCAGCGCTGTACGAGGCGCCCCAGCTCGGTGAGTGGCTCGTCGCGGAGCCCGAGCGACTCTGGGCCCTGGTGAGGAGCGACCATTCCCCGGACGCGATCCTCGCTGGCGTGTGGTTCCCCATGCTTCCCCCGGTCGTGGCGCCGTCCCAAATCCCCGAGGCAGAGCTGTTGGCAAAGCTGACGTCGGAGCTGGACCAGCCACCGATCGTCGGCAGCAGAGCTGTGGCTGAGTGGGCTGCTGCCGTGGTGGCCAACCGGCGCTTCTGGCCGATGCTCAGCCTGATGGGTTCGCTGCCTGGCGTCTCGGAGCAGGTGCACCGAGTGCTGGTCGAAGAGCCTGCCTTCACAAAGATGCTGCTGGCGCACGCCACGATAGCGGCCGAGTCGGTGGACATCCTCCGTCTCTTCAGGCCTGAAAGGCGTGCCTTCCGCGACCAGCTCAGCACCCGGGAGGAGTTGTGGCATCCGGCCGTGATCGGCCTGGTCGCCGCACAGCCGACGGTGCTGCCCTACGTCGCAGACATAAACCAGGTGCGCGACATACGGGACCTGGACCCGGACTTGACCAACTCGGCAGTGGACGACCCCGCGCTGCTGTTCCTGCTGTTCGAGCGACCGAGGTCCCGGCTTGCGGCCCTGGAGGGCGGGGCGGTGGCCGGAAAACTGCTCTGCAACTCCTCCTCCATGGTCATGCTGCAGCAAAGCGGAGTCTACGTCGCCACGCTCCTCAGGACCCGCGAGACCGCGGACTCCGCGTCCGCGATGAACGCGTTGGTTCCGCGTGCGCTCGGACGGCACTCCGGTGCCCTGGAGGCCTTCGCGCAGGCCAACTGGACCCCGGCCGACGTCCGGGCCCACGCACCTCTGCTGAACGTCCTGCTGGGCCATCACTCGGTAGGGCGCAGAGCGCACTGGATGCGGCTGATCCAGGACCCAGAACTCCTCACGGCCCTCGGCACGCCCGGTGGGCTGGCACTGCTGGCGACCCTTGCCCGCGAGAACCTGCTCGTCGATGTGCTGGCCCGGCCCACGTCCTGGCGGAACTGCGCAGCAGCACAGACGAAGAACTCCGGGCGACGGCAGCGGACGTCCCGGCTCTGCGCCGGAAGATCGAGGCCAGCGCTGCGGACCTGACCCCGTGGGGAGTACCCGTTGCGCTGCGGATCTCTGAGCTGGCCGAGGGCCTCGCCCGCGGCAGGAGCATGGAGGACCTGGAGCCGCTGATCCTGGCGGCCGAGGACGGTGCGGATCCCCAGAGCCCTCCACTGGCCGACCGGGTCCGATTGATCAGGGAACTGGCGTTCGGGCCGGCCGCCATCGAGACCGCCGCCGTGCTGCAAGCCAACACGCCTGCCGTGGCGGTGTTGCTCGCCGTGCCGGGCCTGCTCGAAGCTGTCATCGCCCACCCGCACCTGCTGGCATCGGTCGCCGATCCGCACAGCGACGTGGTCGGCGCGGTGCACCTTGTCCCCGACCTCGGCCGGGCCCTGCGCGACCACGACCAATTCGCTCGGCTCTACCCTGCCGGCAACCGCCAGCCGCGGATGGACGTCGAGACCGCAGACGAGATGGGCGGGCAGTGGCTCGCGGACAACCCGGACATATTGGCCATCGCGAGCGACTATGAGTTGAGCCCGTGGCTGGGCCGGAGCCACGTTCTCGATCGCCTCCTCGTCGGCAGCTTTGCGGCCGCACAAGCCGTCAGCCGCAACCCCGGCGTGGCCGACGTGCTCTGGGCCAACCCGGCCCTGACCGAACGCCTCCTGGAGGCGTGGGTAGCAGGGAACGAGCCTCATCCCGGCTGGGGACCGGACGGCCGCCGGCGGCCGAATGCTGGCGACGCGACAGTCGCTGCCGCCCTCGCCTCGCCGAAGACGATGAACGCCCTCGTGGCGAACCCCGCCGCCGTCAGCATGATCGATTCGGTGCCCGGCTTCGCTCAGTTGCTGGCCACCCGAGCCGAGTCGCAACCCGTCCTGGCCAAGCTGTTGACCCCCCGGATCCTCGGCGTGCTCGCCTCGGCACCGAACGCCGTGAAGGCTATCGCCGACAAGCCCGCGCTGGCCTCATTGGTGGCCTTGGAGCCGGACATCGCCGCCCACCTCGACGACCCGGAACTCGCGGAACTGTTCGCCCAACCCGGCGTCGTGGCCAACCTCGCACGATCGCCCAAGGTAATCGCCGAGCTTGCCCACGTTGAGGCTCTCCGGCAGCTGATCGGCGCCCATCCTCGACTCGCCGCCGCCCTCGCCCGGGGCGATGACGAGGCGCTGACCCTCACCGACCGGGCCGACCTGATCGCTGCGGTCCGGGCCCACCGATCGCTGGTCAAAGACCTGTTGGACCAGAGCCAGCTCTGGAAGGCCGTCCGCGGGATGGCCCCGCTGGCGCGCGCGTTGACTGTGGCAAAGCCAGCCCTGCTGGAGCGGCTGCGACATCACTCGAACGTGCTGGAGGCGTTTGCCGCCGCGGGCTCCCTGTCCGGGACCCGGCCTGAAATGGCGGAGATCGCCGCGCTCGTCGAGTCCGAGCAACTGCTCGAAGCCCTCGAACGGCAACCGGTGTTCACCGCGGCGCTGATCCGTGACCAAGTGCTACTGGGTCGGGCGGTGCGCCATCCGCAGCGGCTTCTGGCGCACCTGGAGACCATGCAGGCGCAGCCTTCGGCTGGCGGGACCCGCCGACCGAAGGCCAAGAAGGGCAAGGCCAGGCCGATGGCACCCGCCGGCTCCGGGTCCCCGCTTGCCGGGCTCGAAGCCGTGCTCGCACGCCCCACCGCACAGGAAGCCGAAGCCGCAGCCGCAGACGCTGCCGGAACGGCCCCGCCCCAGGCGGCGCCGTCCTCCGCACCGGGGGCGGCAAGCCCCGCCGGCCCGGTCGACGCCCCCGCGATGAGCCCAACCGCCCGCGTCCGGGGCGTCCTGCCTGGCCACGCCGAACTGTTCGACAGCGATCCGGACCTGCTGAGCCGGCTTGCGGACGGTATCGCGGAGGCGGACCTGTGGGACGCACTCACCGATGCTTCCCCGCACCTAGACGGTCGGCCCGAGCTGCTCCAACTGACTGTGGTCCAACCGGAGATCCTGGTCGAGCTGACCGAGCCGGGGGCCGCAGAAAGCCTGTCGTTCACGAACACTCCGAACGGCATCGGCGACAGCTTTTCCACTGACCTGGAGCGCTACCGCAAGCGGATGCTGGTCCGGGGGGTGCCGCTCTACAGCGACCCGGGTGCCGAGGAACGTCTGCGGCGCGTGCTCGCCGACGAGTGGGAAGACCGCCGACGGGAACACGACGCTGCCCGGGAGGCGGAGCGCGCCGCCCTACGACGGCGGTTCACCTCCTTCTCCCCGCTGAACTCCCAGACCTGGCAGTACAGCGGGCGCATCCACTACGTGGGCGTCGCGGAGGGCAGCTTCACCGACCTGCAGACAGCGGTGCTGCAGCGGGCGGCCGAAGCGGGTAACGGTATCCGCGAAGCACGGAAGACATCGGGCCGCCCCCTCCACGTGCACTTCGACGGAGGCACCGGTGGCGCGTCGGTGACCTACGTCCAGGCGGCTGACGGGCGGGTGGACATGATCGTGTATGCTCGCGCCACCGGACGCGCCAACAACGTGTACAAGTGGCTCGGGGAACTGCACAGCTCCGGTCCCGTGCCGCTGGACGGCGACGTGGCCCGGTTCGTCGAAGGCATGGCCGCCGAGACCGGCCGGGCCCGCCACGATCTGTGGCCCGATCTGTCCGCCGGACCCGACGGCGGAACGGACCGCGGCCCCACCGTCCAGGCGCCCAAGGCCCTGGCCGACGGCTCCGGAGTCGCCTCCGGCAGCGCCGCACCCCAGCCGGGCGGCGGCGCGCGGCGGCGGCGCCGGAACGCCGCGCCGGACAGCAGCACCCCTTCGACACCTTCCGCTGCTGAGGCTCCGGCCACCGCGGGCCCGTCCGCGACCGTGTCCGCTCCCGCAGCCGCCATCACGCCCGCCACACCTGGCACCGCGTCCGCCGACGCCACCACGCCCGCCGCTCCCGTCAAGCGTGGCCGTCGGCGTGGGGCCGCGCCTGCGTCCCAGTCCGCGGTCGACAGTGTGGAGGTCCTGGCCCGCGCTGCGATCGAGGCCGTCAAGGGGTCGGTCTTCGTGGCCGCCCAGCCTGAGTGGGCCCCGCAGACCGGCCCGGGACAGCCCCACGCGCCCAATCAGGTCGCCGAACGGATCCGGAAGGTGCTCCCCGACCTGCCGCCCGCCCTGCGGACGGGGATGCCACTCGACGTGGCCCGCCTGTTCGTCACCCGCGTACCGATCGAGCCCGGCCATGCCCAGGCGATCGCCGACCTGGCCGACCACCCCGATCTGCTCAGCGCGGTCGTCGAATTCCCACTCCTGGCGGAACTGCTGCTCGCCCGGCCGCAGTACATCTCGGTGCTAGCCGGCCGCCCGGCGCTGCTCGACGGCCTCACCGGGGCGCTCGGGATGGACCGCCTTACGGCGATGCTCGGTGACCTCGGGGCTGCGGACTTGCTCTTCGCCGACCCGGTCCTGCTGGACCACGTCGCGAGCGACCCGGGCTTTGCCGTCGCAGTCTTCCGTGATCTCCAGATGCTCTTCGTGGCGAAGGACAAGGTCCTGCTGTTCACCGAGCTCGCACGGAACCTCACGGTCGCGACGGCCGTCCGGGCGAACTCCGCAGTGCGTATCGCGGTCCTGGCCGCTCCGGATCCGGTCGCCGCGCTCACCGTGCTCCGCGGGATGCCCGCGCTCGCCCGCGCCCTGATCGAGCCGGGGGCCTCGGTGAAGTCCGGAGAGCTGAAAACGCTGCTGCGGGACTTCGACCTCCAGGGCCGCGTGGGACGCCACCCCGCCACCCACGACGCACTTGTCAAGATCCCCGGCCTACTGCGTCTCGTCACCGAGAATCAGGGCCTGCTGGATACCATCGCCTCGGTCGACGAGTTCGCCGGTGCACTCGTGGACGTCCCGTATCTCGCCGCCTGGCTCGCCGAGAACCCGGTGAGGATCGAGACGGCCGCCGCCAACCCGAACATCGTGGAGGTACTGACCACTTACCCGCGCCGCTTCCACGCCGCGACGGCCACTGACGTGGGTCGGCACAACCTGCTGCCGGCCGGGACGCTGATGTCCATGATCAGCTCGCCGCTCGCCGAGCCGCCGAAGATCACCCCCGTGTCATGGGTCGTCAAGACCACGGAGGGATGGGCGATGATCGAGGCTTTGAAGAAGGCCCCAACCCTGCGACCCCTGCTCGGTAGCGTCGGGAACCTGACCGACATCGCGAACGGACTGGAACTCCTCGTCGACGACCTCAAGGGTCGCGAGTTTCTCAACCTGCTAATCGCGAACCCGCAGCTCGTTCCGTCCGTGCGCGACCTCAGGCGGCTCTGCCTCCCCGCGAACGAGTCCGTCCGGGAGCTGATCTTGACGCAGCCGCACCTCCGTGTCCCGGCCCTGATCTCCCTGATCGCCCGCAGGCCGGGGCTCCGCATGCACCTCGGCGACGCCGCCTGGCTGGAGGAGTTCCTCGGCGGCAGCGGCACCGTCGGCCTGGCGCTGAGCTCCGATGACGCGGCGTTCGCGTGGGCCTTCTTCAACCGCCGCGACCTCGTCGGAAAGGTGATCGACGACCCGGAGGTGAAGGACCTGCTCAAGCGCTCCTCCGTAGCCGTGGCCGGTCTGCAGGCTGGCCAGACCATGATCCGCCTGCTGGCGCGGCCGGGCGGAGCCGCGACGGCGGGCGCGGAGAACTCGCTGGTGCTCCGGTCGCTCGGGCAGCACCAGGGCGCCCTCGACGCCCTGGCGCGCAACCGCTGGACCCCTGCCGAGGTCCGCGCCAACGCACCGCTGCTCCGGGTCCTCGCTCAGTACGGCTCGAACGGCAGCGAGGCGCAATGGGACCGGCTGCTCAACGACTCTGGGTTGCTCGCCGTCCTGGGCAGCCCCGCCGGAACGGCACTGGTCGGCCGCATCGCCCGCGACGGCCTCCTGATCCCGGTGCTGTCCCGCCCGTCGGTGCTGGACCACCTCCGCACGGCGGACGAAGCCGAACTCCGGCGACTGACGGTGACCGTCAACGCGCTTCCTGCGTTGATCGACTCGACGCCTGCGGACCTGACCACCTGGGGTGTCCCGGTGGAGCCGGACGTCGTCCGGCTGGCCCGGGAGATCTCCAGGGGGGCGTCGGACGCCGCCCTGCGGCCCTTCGCCGAGAGCGCCGGCATCGTCGGCGACCCCGAGCGGGAACCGCTGATGCGCGGCCTGCTCGAATTGTTCCGTCGACCCGAGGTGACGGAAGGGCTCCGCCGGCTGCGCGACAACCCCGAGGCGATCGCAGTCGTTCTCACCCTGCCCGGACTGCTGGCCGCAGTGCTGGAGCACAACCACCTGGCCGGCCCGGTCGCGGACCCCGCGTCCGACGTCGTGGGCGCCGTGTACCGGGTGCCGCGCATCGCACAGTTCCTCCGGGCCGACAGTCGATTCGCCAGGACATTCCCGGTCCTGAACATGTATCCCCGCAACGTGGTCGAGCACCAATCGCCGACGGAGGGAAGCCGGGAGATCCTCGCGAACCCGGACCTGATCACGCTCAGCCTCGACCGCACGGCGCTCACCAAGGTCAGGTCCCGGCCTCGGCTCCTCCGGTTCGTCAACAGTTCCCGGGCCGCCACGCGCGCGCTCGTCACGGCCCCCGAGATCCTCGATCCGCTCCTCCAGACAGACGGATTGCTCACTGCCCTGCAGCAGGTCTGGACCGCGGGCACCCCTGACGGCCCCGAGTGGGCGCCGAACGGCCGCTGGGTCGAAACCCAGCGGGACCTCGTCGTCTCGGCAGCGCTCGTCTCTCCCCGAACGGTCGAACAGCTGAGCCGGGACCCTGCGGCCGTCGACTGGATCGCCCGGGTCCCCGGGTTGGCCGAACTGCTCATCGACAAGGCGGCGGCCAGGCCGGACCTGGCTCTGCTTCTCAGCACCCCGGTGCTGAAGGAACTGGCCGCCCACCCCAAGGCACTGGGCCTGGTGGCCGCCCGTCCGCGACTGGCCCAGTTCCTCGCCCAGGAGCCGGAGTTGGCCGCGCACCTGACAGACCCAGGTGTCGTCGCGCTGCTGTCGAACGGGAAGAGCCAGGCGACCCTGGACGCCCACCCGGCCCTGCTGCGGATGCTCGTCGACGAGCCGGCCCTGCGTACCGTCCTCGCCGCCCACCCGCGCCTGGTCGACGCCCTGGCCTTGGGAGACCCGCGCACTCTTGCCCTGGAGACCCGGCCCGACCTGCTTGGGCTCCTCGCCGCCCACCGGTCGCTGGTCATGGACCTCTTCGGTGACACCGCGCTGTGGCAGGCGGTCATCGCCCTTCCCGGGCTGGCGCGTGCCCTTGCTCATACACGCCTCGCACCCGCGGAGGACGCCGGCGAGGACACCGGGGCCACCGACGAAGGCTTCGGCGCGCTCAACCGCCTCCATCGCTACGGGAACCTGCTGCAGACGCTGGCCGACCGCGGCCGTGCACCCGGACGGGCGCTCGAGGAAAGCCTGCTCACGGCCCTCGTGGCAGCCGAGGATCTCCACGCAGCGCTCGACCAGGACCCGGCTTTCACTGCGGAACTGCTGCGCGAGGAGGATCTGCTCGCCCGGGCGCTGGAGGCGCCGGACCTCCTCGCCCGGCATCTCGTCCGCCGTGCGGCAGCCCGTAGCCGCGAGGAGACTGCGGCGGCCGCTGCGAACGCCACCAAGGGGAAAGAACGCGACAAGGGGAACCGCACCCGCCCCGCGAAGGCGCGGTCGGCTCTCGCAGGGCTCGCCGAGGTCCTTCCCGCCCTCGCTTCTCCGGACACCACCGACGCGGCGCCGCCGGCCTCCCGCCCGCAGTCGACGGTGGCCGCCCGGGCATCGGACCGTGCCGCCGCGCAGTCCACGGGCACGGCCCGGCGCACGCGCGTGGACCGACCGGCGGACCAGGGGGCTTCCGCGCTGACCCGGCTGGGCGGGGTCCTGCCGGTCGGTGCCGCCGTGCTGGATCAGGACGATGAGCTCGCGGCCCTCATCGAGTCCGTCGTCCAGGAGTCCGACGCCTGGGACGCCCTTGCCGAGGCCGCGCCGAACCTCATGCGCCACCCCGAACTGTTGGTGCTGGTCGCCGTACAGCCGGAACTGCTGGTGGAACTCGCGGACCCGCAGGCGGCCGCTGCGCTCGCTTTCGCCTCCCTGCTCCCGGACGTTGGGGACAACTTCGAGGAGGACCTGGCGGCCTATCAGAAGAAGGTGCACGCCGCCGGCATCCCCCTGTACCGCGACCGGGGCACCGAACGACGCCTCAAGGCCGTGCTGAGAGCCGAATGGGAACGCCGACGCGACGCTGAGCTGGCGGAGCAGGACCGGAAGCGCGAGGCCACCGCCGAGCGCATCGAGGTCTTCTCCTCCCAGACGGACT
Source organism: Streptomyces sp. TLI_171 (assembly GCF_003610255.1). Lineage (GTDB taxonomy): Bacteria > Actinomycetota > Actinomycetes > Streptomycetales > Streptomycetaceae > Kitasatospora. The sequence goes on from NZ_RAPS01000001.1 coordinate 6,162,248, forward strand.
CGACCTGGACGCGCAGCGGCGTCGTCCGATGGTCTGCGGGCCTCGAAGGCCGCTTCACACCGAAGCAGATGGCCGCCATCGGACGGGCGGCACAGCATGCCGAGGGCATCCGCGAACACGGCATCAGCATCAACAAGCCGCTGCATATCCATCTCGACGGTGGTTCGGGCGGTGCCTCGGTCGCTTTCGTCCTCGCCGAGGACGGCAGGGTGGACTTGCTGGTGTACGCCCGCGCTACCAGCAGGAGCGGCAACGCCTACCACTGGATCGGCTACGGCGGAACCGGGACCTCGGGCCCCGCGCCCCTTCCGGATGGCGAGAACGGCGATCCCCACCTCGCCGACTCGATCGCCCGGGTCGCCCGCCTGCGGGAGGAACGCGCCATCGCGTCGAAAGCGGGGCGCGGCGGGGCCCGTGCACCGCAGGCAATGATCGGGACGACTCCGCCCGACACGTTCGGCAAGACCGAGGGGAAGACCCCCGCCCGAGGTGCCGCACCCCGACCCGAGCCGACCCGCTCGCAGCAGGCCGAACGCGAGAGCGGGGACCTGCCCGGGAGGGTCAACCCGAATCCGGTGCCCGAGGAACTGTGGCGCCCGCTCGTGGCCGGCGTGCCGCCGCAGCGGATCCACGCGGACGTGTTCGTGCCGTCGGCCGAGGGCACAACCTTCGCCGGCCCGGTTCCGCGGAGGCTGGAGGGTCGCCGCCACCTGGTGCGCGCTGACGCCCGCCGCTTGTCGACGGACCGCGGCAGCGTCCTCCACCTCAGCCTTCCCCTCCCGGTAGCGGCCGTCCCAGGGATTGGGCAGGAGAAGGTCCGGGAGTTTGCGGGACGACTGCAGGACATCCTCGACCGCCACGTCAACGCCGCCGGCTACGTCCTGCCCGGAGGCGAACAACTGCACCTTCAGGCCTACCTCCAAGAAGTGACCCGCCCGCCGGGGGAGGAGGAGCAGGCGGACGACGACGTCATCCTCCTGACCTCTGGAGCCCATATCGGGAACCCCGACCAGCTCACCCTCGACACCGACTTGTCGGACGCGGTGCTGCTGCACGAACTCCTGCACTACGCCGGTCTCGCCGACGAGGACGAGGACCCCGCTTCGCTCCTGCGCGCCCCGGGCAGCAGCGCGGTGCGGGACACCGGCCCGATGTCCACCGGCGTCGGCGGCACAGGCCTCTCCCGCCGCCACCTCAACCGGATCGACGCGCTCGTCCGGTCCGGCGCAGACGCGGTGCCGACGGCGGATCAGCAGACGCCCTCCGGCACCGGTCCTGTCGGGCCGAAGTCTGTACAGGGTGACGTCCTCCGAGCCCGAATCAACGACGGTGCCGGAAGGACCGTGGAACAGCACCGCACGGCTGGCTCCGTGCACGTGCCGGTCACCGCCGGCCGACTCGGGACCTTCGTCGTCACCGGGTCCCTCGCGGTACGCACCGTGGGGTCGCCGGGCACGGTCGACGATGTGCCGTCGCGGGGAAGTCAGTCGGACGACGGAACTCCTGCCGGGTCGAACAGCGATGCCCGGACCGTCAGCCCGGTCAATTCGGCGGGATCTTCAGCGAACCTCGGATCGCTCGACGACGAAACCCGTGTCGAGCTGGATTGGCCGAGCGTCAGTCCGAACCGGTCGGAAATATTCGGAGGGACCTTCGGAGCGGACGACGACGAATACTCGGTCTTCGAGGACTACGACGGTGAGGGCGTTTCCCCCCTCTCGAAGGTCGGCCTTCCCATCGACGAGGATGCTGTTCAGGTCTCGCCCTTGCGGGACACGGTGCAACCCCGGCCAGTTGCCGGGGGAATGGGCGAGGTGGAGGCTCGTCTTCGTCCCCCCGGCGAGGAGGCGGAGACCGTCTTCCACGACATTTCGACCGGGCAGCCCGATGCGCGTGAACCCGATCCGGCGGCCGTCCGCTCCCTGCTCTCGTCGGCCGACGGGGCACGTCACGCCTCCGCGCTGCTCGTCCGGGCACAGTCGGGTGTGAGCTCGGCATCCATCGCCGTGCGGACCGCGCAGGCCCAGCTCGTGCCCCTGCTGCGAAACCCGATGGCTCTTGCACCGGTCGTCCTCGGTGGCGCCCGGATCGAGGTTCACCCCTCCGCTCAGGGAGTGGTGGCTGCGCGTGGGACCGAACCGGACGTGGTGCGCACCGGGAACAGCGCCCGTGTTGCCGCGGATGCCGTGGTAGCGAGTGCCGACGGGTCGGACCGGCCCGCGGGGGCGGCCGCGTTGGCACAGCTCGTCCACGCGAACCTGGAAGAGAAGGACCGCCAACTGGTCGAGGCAGTCTTCGCGAGGCATGAACATGCCGACCAAGCGGAGACGGAGACGTCGGGAACAGCGGCCCACGGCCACGCCGAAGGGGGAACCCCGTGGCCGGACGGCCCGCGTTTTGGCCCTGGATGGGGCGATGAGGCGAATCGCTCGACGGAGAATGCCGAGGCCTTCTTCACCGGGCTCAGCCTCGCCTGGAACGGTGTCAACCACGGCACCGACCCCGTCACCGAACAGGAACGTCACAACGGAGCCGCATGGGTTCGTGCGACCCAGCCCCAGGCCATTGTCGATCTGCTCGGGCACCTGTACGGCCCTGGCCTGGAGAGGGCCGTCGGGACGCCCAGCATCCACCACAGCTCCGTGCTGGCCGCACCGGTAGGACAGGCCGAGCCGACTGCGATGGTCGAACGAACCGTGCCGGTTCTGGAGGTGGCTGAGCGGGTGGCGGAGGCTGAGCTGGTCGAGCAAGTCGCCCGTGCCACGGTCGAGCAGTCAATTCTCGCCGCTGCCGTCGATGTCCTGCCGGGCCGTTCCGATGGCGGCGGAGCAACGGACGGCGTCCATACTGCCGTGGCAAACGGAGCGGACGACCCCGCACGGCCCGAAGCCTTCAACGGCGACGCGGAGAGGACGGCAGCGGCCCGTGAGCCCTCTGCCCTGCCGATTGCCGACCCCGAGGCGGGACCGAGTCGTTCGCAGAGGGTCGGAGACCAGGCCGTCGAGGTCCTGCGGACGCTGCGCGCCCAGACGCCCCAGGTCGGGGCGGACGTCCGCGCGGCGGTGTCGCGGCCCGGGGCCAGCGTGACGGCTCGGGGGGCCCACCGGAGGGCGCTGGCCGAGTACGAGGCTGCCAAGGCGGGGTTCCTCCGCGCGAGGTCTGCGTTCCTCGCAGGCACGACGGCGTCGGCTCCGGCCCAGTTGACGGACGCCCGCGACCGGTTGGCGAGGGCGGAGGACCGGCTCAGCTCCGCTAGAAGGGAGCTGGTGGGCTTCGGCAGCCAGGGGGAGGACCTCGACGGAGTCCTTGAGACGCAGTCTGTTCGCGGCAGCGAGACGCACGATGAGGCATCGGACACTGGTGAGGGAGATGGCCGTGATGGTGCTTCGTCGGTGGTGTCGTCGCGGGGTGTTTCTTTGGTGGTTCCGGCGGTTCGCACTCTTTCCGAGCGGTCGTCGCGGGTGGCGGCGTTCGAGCGGGGGCGGGCGAGGCTGTCCGATGAGCAGCAGCAGGACATCGCGCGGACGGCGGCGCGGATTGTGGATGCCGGGTTGAAGGCCCGTAGTGAGGGACGGACGCCTCCCAGGTTCCGGGTGCGGGCGGGCGGTCAGGGGCACGAGCGGCCGATGCTCGGGTTCGGTTCGTGGCATCGTGCCCTGGCGGTGGATCGGGCTGGTCTGGTGAGTGCGGGTCTTGTTCTGGCGGTCGAAGCGGAACTGGCCCATCGCGGTATTCCAGGGTCCCAGTTGAGGTCCGTCGTTGTTTTGGCTCCGTATGCGGTGAGTTCCACGACCAGGGGTTTCCGGTTGTGGCGTTCGGACGAGGGGGCGGTGGCGGGGCGGGCGGTCGTGATCGAGCCGGTCGACGCCGGGGGTGACATCGGTCTCGGTGCTGACAGGGGAGTACCGTCGGAGCCGGTGGACAAGGGTTGGAAGGCGGTGGACGTTCCGGCGTTCATCAAGGGCCAGACTGATGTGCGGGACGAGCAGCACCGTGTCATTGGCCAGATCGCCCGCAGATTTGCCAGGGAGGTGCTGGAGGCGGAGGTGGCCGGGCGTCGCTTGCCGCGTGTTCGTGCGGTGGGCGGTGGCGGTCCGGCGGAGCGGCGGTCGTACGGCAGCGGCAGTTGGTCGTCGGAGTACGGGATGCAGCGGGCGCGTGCTGTCCAGCGGGTCTTCGAGATGGCGCTCAGTCGTCAACTGGAAGACCTGGCCCCCGAATACGGTGTGGAGCCCCCGCCCCTGTCGCAGGTGCTGGAACGGCCCGCGCCGGCAGCGCAGGCATCCCTGACTGCCAGTGGCCCAGAGCCTGGCAGCGGCGCCAAGTCCGTGTACCCGAACCGCGATGTCCGCATCGAACGCGTTGCCGACCGCGACCCCGACGCCGACAGTGACACCGACAGCGACGCCGGGAGCGAGACTTCCAGCGACGCCGAGAGCGAGTCGTCGGAGCTGGACACGGGCCGACGTGCCAACGCGTCTCCTATCGGCGGCCGGTCGGGCCGGACCGCCCGGCGAGCCGCGGACCCAAGCCGGCGCGCGAACCATTGGAAGTCGAGGCTGCTGGAGATCGCCGGAGTGGACGACCCGTCCTCGCCGCAAGCACAGAGGGTGCTGGAGGCCTGGTATCGCAGGATGCGTGCGGGTGCGGCACTTGAGTTGCTTGCGTTCAACACTGGCGGTTCGGAGGAGGAGAGGGGACGCCGTTCGGCGAATTTCGAGGCCGCGTTCGCCGAGATCGAGTCTGCCCGTGAGGGACTGCAGGAGGTCGGAGTCGACCCTGACCGGGCGGAGGAACTGCGTCGGGAGCTGGGACAGCACTGGGCCTTCGAGGACGCACGGCGGCAGGACGCGGAGGAGGCCGGCGTCCAGGAGGTCGTGGCCCCGGCACCGCGCACCGTCGGGAGTGACCCAGAGGTCGCGTCCCCGGTACCGAGCACCGTTCGGTCCAGCCACGAGGATCCGGCCGTGGCCGACGCGGACCGCGGCGAACGGCAGGACCCGCCCGTCCGCGCCGAGCCCGACGGCGACACGCGGCCCGGGCCGCTCGACGACGAAACCCGTGTCGAGCTGGATTGGCCGAGCGTCAGTCCGAACCGGTCGGAAATATTCGGAGGGACCTTCGGAGCGGACGACGACGAATACTCGGTCTTCGAGGACTACGACGGTGAGGGCGTTTCCCCCCTCTCGAAGGTCGGCCTTCCCATCGACGAGGATGCTGTTCAGGTCTCGCCCTTGCGGGACACGGTGCAACCCCGGCCAGTTGCCGGGGGAATGGGCGAGGTGGAGGCTCGTCTTCGTCCCCCCGGCGAGGAGGCGGAGACCGTCTTCCACGACATTTCGACCGGGCAGCCCGATGCGCGTGAACCCGATCCGGCGGCCGTCCGCTCCCTGCTCTCGTCGGCCGACGGGGCACGTCACGCCTCCGCGCTGCTCGTCCGGGCACAGTCGGGTGTGAGCTCGGCATCCATCGCCGTGCGGACCGCGCAGGCCCAGCTCGTGCCCCTGCTGCGAAACCCGATGGCTCTTGCACCGGTCGTCCTCGGTGGCGCCCGGATCGAGGTTCACCCCTCCGCTCAGGGAGTGGTGGCTGCGCGTGGGACCGAACCGGACGTGGTGCGCACCGGGAACAGCGCCCGTGTTGCCGCGGATGCCGTGGTAGCGAGTGCCGACGGGTCGGACCGGCCCGCGGGGGCGGCCGCGTTGGCACAGCTCGTCCACGCGAACCTGGAAGAGAAGGACCGCCAACTGGTCGAGGCAGTCTTCGCGAGGCATGAACATGCCGACCAAGCGGAGACGGAGACGTCGGGAACAGCGGCCCACGGCCACGCCGAAGGGGGAACCCCGTGGCCGGACGGCCCGCGTTTTGGCCCTGGATGGGGCGATGAGGCGAATCGCTCGACGGAGAATGCCGAGGCCTTCTTCACCGGGCTCAGCCTCGCCTGGAACGGTGTCAACCACGGCACCGACCCCGTCACCGAACAGGAACGTCACAACGGAGCCGCATGGGTTCGTGCGACCCAGCCCCAGGCCATTGTCGATCTGCTCGGGCACCTGTACGGCCCTGGCCTGGAGAGGGCCGTCGGGACGCCCAGCATCCACCACAGCTCCGTGCTGGCCGCACCGGTAGGACAGGCCGAGCCGACTGCGATGGTCGAACGAACCGTGCCGGTTCTGGAGGTGGCTGAGCGGGTGGCGGAGGCTGAGCTGGTCGAGCAAGTCGCCCGTGCCACGGTCGAGCAGTCAATTCTCGCCGCTGCCGTCGATGTCCTGCCGGGCCGTTCCGATGGCGGCGGAGCAACGGACGGCGTCCATACTGCCGTGGCAAACGGAGCGGACGACCCCGCACGGCCCGAAGCCTTCAACGGCGACGCGGAGAGGACGGCAGCGGCCCGTGAGCCCTCTGCCCTGCCGATTGCCGACCCCGAGGCGGGACCGAGTCGTTCGCAGAGGGTCGGAGACCAGGCCGTCGAGGTCCTGCGGACGCTGCGCGCCCAGACGCCCCAGGTCGGGGCGGACGTCCGCGCGGCGGTGTCGCGGCCCGGGGCCAGCGTGACGGCTCGGGGGGCCCACCGGAGGGCGCTGGCCGAGTACGAGGCTGCCAAGGCGGGGTTCCTCCGCGCGAGGTCTGCGTTCCTCGCAGGCACGACGGCGTCGGCTCCGGCCCAGTTGACGGACGCCCGCGACCGGTTGGCGAGGGCGGAGGACCGGCTCAGCTCCGCTAGAAGGGAGCTGGTGGGCTTCGGCAGCCAGGGGGAGGACCTCGACGGAGTCCTTGAGACGCAGTCTGTTCGCGGCAGCGAGACGCACGATGAGGCATCGGACACTGGTGAGGGAGATGGCCGTGATGGTGCTTCGTCGGTGGTGTCGTCGCGGGGTGTTTCTTTGGTGGTTCCGGCGGTTCGCACTCTTTCCGAGCGGTCGTCGCGGGTGGCGGCGTTCGAGCGGGGGCGGGCGAGGCTGTCCGATGAGCAGCAGCAGGACATCGCGCGGACGGCGGCGCGGATTGTGGATGCCGGGTTGAAGGCCCGTAGTGAGGGACGGACGCCTCCCAGGTTCCGGGTGCGGGCGGGCGGTCAGGGGCACGAGCGGCCGATGCTCGGGTTCGGTTCGTGGCATCGTGCCCTGGCGGTGGATCGGGCTGGTCTGGTGAGTGCGGGTCTTGTTCTGGCGGTCGAAGCGGAACTGGCCCATCGCGGTATTCCAGGGTCCCAGTTGAGGTCCGTCGTTGTTTTGGCTCCGTATGCGGTGAGTTCCACGACCAGGGGTTTCCGGTTGTGGCGTTCGGACGAGGGGGCGGTGGCGGGGCGGGCGGTCGTGATCGAGCCGGTCGACGCCGGGGGTGACATCGGTCTCGGTGCTGACAGGGGAGTACCGTCGGAGCCGGTGGACAAGGGTTGGAAGGCGGTGGACGTTCCGGCGTTCATCAAGGGCCAGACTGATGTGCGGGACGAGCAGCACCGTGTCATTGGCCAGATCGCCCGCAGATTTGCCAGGGAGGTGCTGGAGGCGGAGGTGGCCGGGCGTCGCTTGCCGCGTGTTCGTGCGGTGGGCGGTGGCGGTCCGGCGGAGCGGCGGTCGTACGGCAGCGGCAGTTGGTCGTCGGAGTACGGGATGCAGCGGGCGCGTGCTGTCCAGCGGGTCTTCGAGATGGCGCTCAGTCGTCAACTGGAAGACCTGGCCCCCGAATACGGTGTGGAGCCCCCGCCCCTGTCGCAGGTGCTGGAACGGCCCGCGCCGGCAGCGCAGGCATCCCTGACTGCCAGTGGCCCAGAGCCTGGCAGCGGCGCCAAGTCCGTGTACCCGAACCGCGATGTCCGCATCGAACGCGTTGCCGACCGCGACCCCGACGCCGACAGTGACACCGACAGCGACGCCGGGAGCGAGACTTCCAGCGACGCCGAGAGCGAGTCGTCGGAGCTGGACACGGGCCGACGTGCCAACGCGTCTCCTATCGGCGGCCGGTCGGGCCGGACCGCCCGGCGAGCCGCGGACCCAAGCCGGCGCGCGAACCATTGGAAGTCGAGGCTGCTGGAGATCGCCGGAGTGGACGACCCGTCCTCGCCGCAAGCACAGAGGGTGCTGGAGGCCTGGTATCGCAGGATGCGTGCGGGTGCGGCACTTGAGTTGCTTGCGTTCAACACTGGCGGTTCGGAGGAGGAGAGGGGACGCCGTTCGGCGAATTTCGAGGCCGCGTTCGCCGAGATCGAGTCTGCCCGTGAGGGACTGCAGGAGGTCGGAGTCGACCCTGACCGGGCGGAGGAACTGCGTCGGGAGCTGGGACAGCACTGGGCCTTCGAGGACGCACGGCGGCAGGACGCGGAGGAGGCCGGCGTCCAGGAGGTCGTGGCCCCGGCACCGCGCACCGTCGGGAGTGACCCAGAGGTCGCGTCCCCGGTACCGAGCACCGTTCGGTCCAGCCACGAGGATCCGGCCGTGGCCGACGCGGACCGCGGCGAACGGCAGGACCCCCCCGTCCGCGCCGAGCCCGACGGCGACACGCGGCCCGGGCCGCTCGACGTGGACGGGCGGCGTGCCCTGCTCGCCTCTCTGATCAACGAGCGGGCGAACAGGAAGGCGGTCTACCCCGTGGGGCAAAGGGCAGACCGCGATCGGCCTACCACCGCGATGGAGGCATGGGCGGCGCTCGAGCACGCCGAGGCACACCTGGACGAGGTGGACGAGCAACTGAGGGCGGCTGAGGACCACGCCCGGCACCAGCGGAACCACAGCAGCGGATCGGAACCGGACTTCTCGGAGGGGAGGGCCGAACTGGAGCGGGCCGAGGACCGCTTCAATGAAGCGGAGCAAGACGCGCGGGCCTGGGGCCTGGGCTCGAGCGTCCGCGCCCAGATCAAGGCCAGGTTCGACGAAAGGATGGCTACTGTGCCGGGCCTCCGGGGAGGTTCACGCCGGGGCGGCGTGGCAGCAGCCGTCATGGGGAGCACCGCAGGCGAAACCGCGCCGGAGCCTGAGCCAGACCGCACGGCGACGGCGGCAGCGGACCGGATGGACGACGAACCGGAGAACGGGCCGGACGGCGGGCCTGAGGACGGGCCGGGCGACGGGCCTGAGGACGGGCCGGGCGACGGGCCTGAGGACGGGCCGGGCGGTTCGCCGGCCGAACCCGGACCCACGCCCTCCACCGCCCCGGACACCACGACCGACGCGGACCGGGCGGACCTCACCCGGCGGTTCGCGCCGCCGGCCTACAGCACCAGCCCGGACTTCCGGCAGACGGTCGGCATGGAGAACGTCGACCTGGTCGGCGGTGTCCTGCTCGGCGCCGTCGGCCATGAACTGGACCGGCTCGGTCTGGGCGTCGATCACCCGCTGCGGCGGCACCTCAAGAAGCTCGCCGAGTCGGGCGACGACGCAGCGTTCGTCCGGCAGGCCGTCGGAGACGTGCTGGAGCTCAAGGTCGGGGACACCACCCTCCACCTGAGGCTCCGGCTCGGCGGCTGGCGCCAGTTGACGGACCCCCGGGGACGGAGTGTTGTTCCCGACCGAACCGTCTTCAACCTCGATCCTCAGCTGTCGTCCAGCAGTGAGCAGCGGCGCCAGGAGATCACCGACACCCGCGTCATCACCCCGACGACGTCCTCCGTCACGCTGGGGATGGACCAGGAGACGACGATCGGCGCGGGTGCCGTCCTCACCGAGGACAACATGGGCATTGGCGCGAACCTGCGGGCCGTCGCGTCGCTCGGGGCGGTCACCCGCACCACGACGGCGACCACCATCGCGATGACCTCGCGAGGCAGCAAGGGTTCCTCGTACCGCTCGGTCGACTTCCTCTACGACGTGGGATTCGATCTCGTGCTCGAAAGCGACGGCAAGTCGCCGCGCCAGGCACACGGGATCGTCGAACACGCCCTGGTGATGGGGTATCCGCGCGAGATCCTGCAGTCCACGGCGATCAAGGACGGCCAACCGCGCGGCGGCGGATCCCGCAACTGGCCCGCCACGAAGAGGAGTCGCCAGGCCGACACCGACGAGCTGCGTGCCGCCCTGGACCGCGCCGCCACCGGCAGAACGGGCCCGACCGCGAACCCCGCCGAGTTCAGCGAATGGGATCCCGGCAACGACGAGGTAGGGGAGGGCCCGGACCGGAGCGAGGCGACCCAGGACGACGGCGACGCCGCGAACCCGTACCGGGGGGCCGTTCCTGCGGGGCGCGAGCCAGGCCGCCCGGCGGTGGTCGGACCGCCCGTGGAGATCAACGGCCTGTCCCGGATCGAGACGCTTGTCGGTGCGGAGCGGGTCCGATTCGCGGCCACCGAGCTCATCGATGGTGTGGAGGCGTATCACCCGGAGACCCGCACCGTCGTGCTGGGGTCCATTTCGGTCCTGGAGCTCATGACGGGGCTCCATGAGGCTCTGCAGGGCGGCTACCGCACCCCGCTGGTCACCCTGCCAGGTGGGTCCACGGCCCTGGAACTGACCGCCACGGCGCACAACCCCCGGATGGTCGTGGAGGAGGACATCTACTCTCATCTCGAATACGAGATCGTCCACATCCAGGGTGTGGGCAGCCCGGTCGGCCGCCGCGACCGCATGGAGTACGGCGTCACCGCGTCGGGCCCGATCCCGTTCGGTCCGGTCGTCGTCCGGCCCGCGCTAACGGGAACGGCCCAGCGCGCGGTGCAGTACACACAGGCAGGTCAGGGCGCGTTGACCTTCTTCTCCCAGAAGGTCAACGTCAACGGCGAGCACACCTCCGTGGTGGAGTTCGACGTGAAGGTGCGCCTGTCCGATTTGTCGGCCAGGGACGTGCCGCTCTCCGCTCAGCCCGCGGTGTGGGTGAAGGCCCAGGTACGCATGCTCACCTCGGATGCCCGAAAGGCGGTCGGAACCCGGTCGGCCTCCGTGTCCGGCCCGGCCACGGAGGCCCTGCCGAGCAGCACTGGCAGCGAGGACGAGGAGAACACGCGGCACCACGGCCACGACCGGACCCACGGCGTCGACCGCGCCGCGCGCACGGCACCCGGGCGCCGGTTGGCGATACCCCGACGCTACGGCGCCTGGCTGCCGCAGAGCGTCCTGGTCGAAAGCGTGGACCCGAAGCAGGCGACCGTCTTCTTCGACTCCGTCCTGAGCTATCTGCGGACGCATCATGCCGCCTATCTGCCGCCGGTGGACACCGGCGACGGCAGTCCGGTCGGCCGCGGGCGGAAGGCCCTCGGCCTGACTGAGCAGTTCGGCAACGCGTACCTCCTCACCGCGGCCCTCCGTCCGCAGGGGCTGGCCGTCCGGCTCAACTCCATGATCAGCGGGGTGGAGACGCTGGTCCTCACCCGGCAGACCAAGCGTGGGCCGCGACGTCTCTTCCTCGTGGTCGAGGCCGAGCCCGACCACACGAACGCCACCTACGAGCAGAGCCTGTTCACCGAGAACGAGTTCGCCGCCGGTTCCCAGGTCGATCTCACGACCGCGCGCGATGACTCCGTCGCCCGGTTCGGAACGCTCGACGTGCCGGTCGGCAACGCGGGCTCCCTCACACCGCTGCTCACCTCGATCTACACAGGGGTGACCGACGGTATCGGCGACGTGCGCAGCCTGACCAGGACGGACCAGCGGGCCGGCCGCCGGATCTCCGCGATTGGCACCGAATGGACCGCGCGGATGTCCACCGCTTTCGTCTTCCGCGTTCGGGCGGAGGAGGTCGTACCGGACGGTGATGAGGCTGACACGGACGGGAGCGAGATGGTCCCGCTCAGCGACCTCCCGCTGCCGGCCACGACGCCCGGCCGGCGGGCCCCCGCCCAGACCGGTCCACGGCCGGGCCACGGGACGCCAGCGGCACCGCGTGAACAGAACGAGGACACCGAGGCCGACGCCCAGGCCGGACCCGGCACCCCGAGCGCCAGCGAACCCGTGTCGGTCGGTGTCCGGCTCCTCGTGCCGGAGGATCAGCTGGACGAGGAAGACCCGGAGACCGGGGCCTTCGTTCCCTCCGTCTCGATGGAGTCGGCGAGTGACAATGGTCGTGCCGTGCGCCGCCCCGCGACCGCGACGACCTCGCCCGGCGCTGCCGCGCCCACCTGGCACCCCGTGGCCGGCGACGTGGGCGGTGACGAGGCCATGCACCTCTTCCACACCGGCGCGGCGATCAAGGGCCTGGAGAGCTGGCTGCGCGACCGCGGACTTCCCGAGCTCACGCCCGAGGAGCGGTCGGCGCTGAGAATGCGGATGCACGGGCTCAGCACCCACCTCCGGGATCTGACGCTCCCCCAGCCGCTGTTCCTCCTGCGGGCGGGGAGTCGTTTCTGGGAGACCGACACCTGGGTGCAGCTGAACGTGCAGGCGCGCATCGGCAGGACCACGGCACTGGGTACCACCTCGGGCATTACCATGACCCTCAAGGGCGACCTCACCAGAATCGCGACGGCCGAGACGTCCTCGGGCGCTCAGCGCACCAGCGGCGGGCTGCTCGAGTTCGCCTTCCACACCCCGGGCTCCGGGACGCTGCGGGCCGGAGTCGTTCAGCGGAGCACGGAACAGGAGCCCCAGAGCCGTTCCATCGAGGCACAGGGTCGGAACGACAGCCTGTTCTTCAGCCCGAGCACGGTCGTCTTCGCGGATTCGGTGCTCCACCTGGAGTTCTCGCTCAGCCCCGTGCGAGGAGCGGCTTCGCTTCCCGGAACGGTCAAGCCGCCGACCCCTGGGGGCGCAGCCGAGAATCACAGCGCCACAGCGACGGGACTCGTGATGCTTGGCGCCTCGGATGCGGCACCGCGCGGGCTGATCGTCCCCGACCACCCCGAGACCGTCCGCCCCCCGCTGCCGGCCGCGGACAGTCCGACGTTTCCCAGCGCTGCGGTGCTGCGCGGTGACGGACTCGACCTGGCGCGCGTCCTCCAGGTTCCCGACCTCACGGGGATGCTCCGGGAGGACGTGCTCCCGGTCCTCCGCCCACATCTTGCTCCGGGGCACCTCGACCTCGTCCACACCGAGCTCGCCAAGCTGTTCACGCCGACCGGTACCGGCTCGATGTTCACGGCCGCCCTCAACCAGATGGTCCTCCTCTTCCCCTACCGCACGCCGGGGGGCGGGCAGACTCTGCTGAAGGCCAGCGTGACCTTCCGGATCGCCGGCTCCCATTCGCTGGGGCTCAGTTCGGTACCACGCCTCAGTGAGCGCAGGAACCTGGGCTCGGTCGTCAGTACGGCTGTAGCCGCCCGCAACACCTCGCTCGCGATGACCGGCATGGCGAACTGGACGCGCAGCCCTGGGGCGCCCTTCGACGCCAATCGGGACGCCTCGATCAGCGGCGCCTACACCCGCACCACTGGTGCGGGCACACAGGTCTCCGTCAGCGAGGAAATGTGGAACATCGCGGTGGTCAGGCTCAAACAGTCGATGCTGGACAGCACCCACGGGCTCGCGGTCGACGTCGACTTCGAGATTTCCACCTCGCCGTCGGTCACCATGCCCGGTGTCCCGTTGCCGGCCGGGTTCCTGTCCGGCCTGACCGGCATCCGGCACCCCGAGCCGTCGGCCACCGGCACGACCGGTGGCACGACGCCGACGACCGCGGAGGCCGTTCCCCCGCCGGTGCGCCAATCGGTCAGCCGCATCCTGCCGGGCTTGGCACTCACCTTCCCGTTGACCACCGCCACGGGCGCGAATGCCGTCCAGCCCCGGATGCCGTCGCAGATCGACCGCAATGTGCCGCCCTTTGAGCGTCACGGGGTGGCGGTTGCTCCTCCGCTGCTCCACGGCGTCAACCTCGGCTCCTTCGGAGACCTGATCGGGTTGCGCAAGGCAGCCGAGCAGCTGATTCGGGGCGGGCGCTCCGAACGGGCGCACCAGGACTGGCTCACCTCGATGTGGCAGAACGACGTGAGGCTATCGGTGGCGTTGACGGAGACCTCACTCGCGGCCTTCCTTCCCCAACTGCTCGGTGAAGGCATGGTGATCGAGATGGGCGTTCCCGAGGTCTTCGGGCCTTTGTCGACCGGCCGCCTGGTGGTCCGCCTGGACCTTCCTGCGCTGCGGAGTGTCGATGTCTCGTTCCCCGAGTCCACGCGGAAGACCCTGAGCCGTCACATCGAGAGGCGTCGATCTCTCCGGTCGGTCAACGTGTCCCAGCGCACCGGCATCAGCGGTCGCGAATCCTTCCTCCCTACCGGCGCTGGCGACCTCGATCCCGGGACACTGCCGGGAGCACTGCCGTCGATTTCGGCGGGCGTGGGGCCCGTTCTCGTCATGGACAGTCGGGTTGCCTCCGACACCGGTGGGCACCGCGTCCAGGCCGAAGGCGGGCAGAAGGAGTCGGGCCTCACCTACGAGAAGATGACCGCCCACGAAGCCGTCTGGCACCTGACCTGGCAACCCGGTTCCGGCACGGCCAGCCACGCCCAGGTCACCGTCGTGGACGAGGCGGTCGTCCTCTACGTCCCCGAACGCCTCACCGGGCCGCTGTCCTCGTTGACCGCGTCCGACCCGGATGCCTTTCTCCACCCAATCCCCCCCCGGCCGGCAGCCACCGGCTCCGCCTGGACGGACGAGGCGGGGATGTCGCAGAGCGGGAGCCGAGCGGGCGGGCGCCGGACAGCCGACGACGGGGACGCACTCGCCGAGCACTTCCGCGACGGCGGTGCCGACCACCTCGTTGCCATGCCCGACCGGACGGGAATGCCGGATGGTCCCGAGAGCGACGACGGGGAGTGGTCCCAAGCCTGGGCCACTAAGCTTCGCCGCGCCGCCGCGCGCCACAACACCGCGCACGTGTCCGGTGCCGAGAACGCGCCGATCGGACCCGTCGCAGCCTGGAACGTCCTCACTGACGCGCTCGACGAGAGGCGGAAGGCTTCCGACAGCCGCGAGAGTCTACGGGCCCAGCGGGAGAACCCTCCGCCCGACCAGAGCAGCGAAGAGCGGGCCTACTGGGCCCAGGAGGAGAATCTCCGGGAGCAGAAGCTCACCGATGCCCGGCGTGCCGTCCACCTGGCCGAGGAAAATCTGGCGGCGTGGGGGCTGAACCGCGCTCGGCTGGCCGGCCTCGCGGCAGACCTGTACACCGAGCGGTGGAACCAGCGCCGGCGGACCGTGCTGGATTCGGCGCTGACGCGGATGGTCCAGACCGGTGCCTCCGCGCGTCCCGCTGAGGGTAGCGCTGCCCCGCGGCAGGTGAAATCTGCTCTCGCCTCCGCGCGTCTCGCTGAGGGCAGCGCCGCCTCGTGGCAGGCGGGCCCTGCCGAGGCAGGCCCGCGGCGCGGCGTCCCCCGCCCGGTGCGCAAGGTGTCCTGGGAGGACGAGGTCGGCCTCCCAAGCCAGGGTGATCATTCGAGTCCCGTGACCGAGTCCGACCGGCTGCTCGGCGCCCACCTCGCCGACCGGTCCGACGTCCGCGCGGAGATTCGCCGACTCGGGCAGGCTGTGGAGCCTCATCTCGCGATCCAGCCGTTCACCGACGAGGACGCGCTCGTCTCCCTCGACCGACTGCTCCTGGCTGTCCGCGAGAGCGAGAGCCTCATCGACGCCACCGGGCTCGACGACACGCACCTGATCCTGGAGACCGCCCGAAGCCTGGAACAGGAATCCATCGGCGCATCGGACTACCTTCCGGACTACGCCCTGCTGCGGCTGGTAGCCGTGGCCCGCGCCACGGCCACCGGTCGCAGCGCGGAGGCTGCCCTGGATGAGGCCGCCGACTGGGACACCCAGAACGGCAGATTGCGCGGCTTCGGCCCGGCCCGCACCCCGCTCACTGCCGCCGACGTGCCTCCGGTCACGCCCGCCGAGTTCGCCGCCCACACTTCTGCCGCAGGGCTGAGGGGCGTGGTTGTGGACGTGCCCAGCGATGACGACAGTAACGAGGCCGAGGACGCGAACCACGACGAGGACGAGGACGGTGACGAGGACGGTGACGAGGACCGGGGCGGTGGCGGGCCAGGCCGGTCGCCGACCGGTGGAACGGGACCTGCAGTACCGGGTGCGGAGCGCGATGGTGAGGTGCCCCCCGACGAATCCGACACGGCCGAGCCCGAAGCGGATCATTGGGGCACGGAGGAGCGGACCGGCGACATCGCTGCGCTACAGGACAGCACTGCGTCCGTGACCGGGGAAAGTGGGCCCATCGAAGAGTTGGTGTCGCATGGCGTCCGCGAGGACCGGAGCCGGCAGAGGGCCGCCGATGCCGAGGACGAGGCGGTCGGTGAGGTGCTCGGAGAATTCACCGAGGCGGGCCGCGAGGCGGCCGCGGGGGCCGACCGGCTGCGGGACGTGCTGGACCGCGGACAGGGCCACCAGCGCCTCGGAGGATCGCGGGCCGTCGAGGAACTGCGGGCCGCATCGGCAGCGTACGCCGACAGGACCTCGGCCTGGGCCGAAGCCAGGGGCCGCGTCGTAGCGCTCGGCATGGACCCCGCGAATCCGGCTGGCCGGGGCTCGGTCCCGCTCACCGGAAAGCCCGGCGACCCGCGGCTCCTCGGTGGCGCGGGCCACGAGGACGGCAGAGGGCTTCGCCAGTCGGTCGCCGTAACGGTGCGCCGAGGCACCAATCCCTTCAGCCCCGACGATGCGCAGCAACTCCGCACGATCGCGGAGGTGTACGCCGATCTGGCGAGCGCCCACCACCGGCGGGGCATCGAGCTGCCGCGGCTGACCGTGACCACGCACACCTTCAAACTGTTCTCGACCTCCAAACAGGCGGCGGCCAAGGGCACAGCGGTGGTCGAGGTCCTGCGCGACGTGCTGGTCGAGACCTTCGCGGCCCGGAAGCGAGCCGGCGAGAACGTCCCCGATCTGCATTGGATCAACGTCTTCCTCACCACCACTCCGACATCGAGTCTGAATACCAGTGACCGGGCCACGGTCGACGTCGACCCCGGCAGCGGAGCCCGCTCGGACCCTGAAGACCGGGCCCGGATCGAGTACATGGAGGCCGCCGTGGTCTACGAGCGGCGTCTGGGCCGGTTCCTGTTGGGCCTCCCCGCGGTGGAGCGCCAGGTTGCCGACCTGGCCCGCGCATTCTGGAAGGTCGCCGGGGACAGCGGCTCCGGGGCCGGAGCGCGCGAGCTCGTGCAACTCTTGGTAGCGCTCGGCGCGGAGCAACCGACATTCCCCGGCGCGGTCGGCACGGATGTCAGGACGCTGCGCGACGTGGCCACCGGGGGCAACATCCGGGAGCAGATGCTGCTGATCTACAACGCTGCGGCACTGGGCCCGGAATGGTGGGGGCCCCGCCTCGATCCGATCGAAAAGTGGCGGCCGGTTCGGCGACGGTACTCCTCCACGGACGCTCCCCCTTCGATGGCTGCGTCAGTGTTTCCGCCGCTCAGCAAGCGCGAGCAGGCGTTCGTCGTCGACAAAAAGGGGCGACTGAGATGGCAGCACGGCAGCGACCACGCCGACATTCCTCTCTCGGCAGGCCTTCATCGGGAGGCTCAGGGACTGGGAGGCATCGTGTCGACCGGTCCGTCGGGCACCGCGGCAGTGCTCATGCACATAGCCGTGAAGATCAGCACTGTCACCAGCATCTCGTTTGACCCACGACTCTTTCTCCTGGCCACGGCGGGCTACATGATTTCTGTCAGGCACCACTCGCTGAACGAGGTCCTCGCCGGGGCAGCCGCCTATGACGAGTCGGTCGGTGGACGACTCGGACTCGCGTTCGACCCGGGGTTCGACCACCACCGGCGGCTGCCCGGGGTGGGGGAGCTCCAACTTCGCGAACAGGTCGCGGTGGGCGGCCTCTTCCCGCACGAGCACGCTTGGCCCATCACCCGTTCGAGTCAGCGTTCCCGCGCGCCGGAGATCTCCCCCTCCTACGGAGACACCGTCCTCACCGCGCTCGGTGTCACCCGCGCCGAATGGGGTGCGCAACTCGACCTCTGGGCACGGACTGCCCGGGCTCAGGAAGGACCGGGTAGCGACCCGGCCGCTTCCGCCGAGGACCGGGTGGAAGCCTGGAGCCGGTACCGAGCAGCCCGGATCGCCGAGCAACTGCAGGACGAGCAAGAGGCACAACAGTGGACGAACTCGTCGGATGCCGAAACCCTGGCCCCCGGGTCAGCCCGGGAGCAGTCCCCCACGTTGCGCCGGCTTCGCCAGGACCTCGCGGTAGCTGTGGACGGGCTGCGTCGACTCGGTATCGATCCCCAAGAGGCCGACGAACTGCTCGCCGTCTGGGCCAACCTCAAGCCGCTGCTGTCCCTCGACACCGTGGCGCCCGTGACCACCCCTGAGCAGGACCGCGCCCTGGCGACGGCAGGGGCCGTAGTGTGGCCCCTCCCGCGGCGGCGCGACGACTTCTGGTCGGCTGTGGCAGCGGTGGTCTGCCCGGGCCATGGGGAGGGCAGGCCTGATCCTCGTACGGTGGCTACCGCACCACTCCTGCGTAAGCGGCTAATCGGCCTGCTCCGGGACGAGCTCGGGCGCGGCGACACTCCTTTGTGGGACCTGGTGGCGGACAATGCTGTCGCGGCCCTGGCTGAGTTCAGGGCGGCTGCCGCCGCCGGTCGCGACCATGCTGACCCTGCGGCCCCGGCTCCTGAGCGGGCTGCGGACGCCTGGGACGATCGCGGCGCAGCGCCGGTTCGGAAGCTCGGCTCCCTGCCCGACCGGGCGGCGACTGCGGCGGACCGGGCCGGAGAGGTCGCCCGGATCGCAAGGAAACTCGCTCCTGCGTTGACCGGCCGGCAGAAGGATGAACTCCTTCGCCACCTCGTCCGCACCGAGCCCGGCCCGGCCGGCCGCCGACTCGTCGCACGCCTGGCCTCCGAGGTCACGGGCCGCCCGGTACAGCTGCTACTTCCCGGCGGACAAAGGTTCGCTGCCCGTCCGCTACACGCAACCACCGCGCGCGCCTTTCCCGCGATCATTGTCACGGCCGAGGCCGACCGCGGACGGATCTGCCACGGTCTCACCGTGCCACGCGGAGCGCCCGACAGTCGTGCGGTGGTGGCGGGAGCCCATTCTAATCGCCGTAGGCGCGACGGCGGGCGGCGCGACGCACCAGCACAGGTGCCGGAAACCCGCAAGGGCAAGGACAAGGACCTGTCCGCCGGTCACGCGGACGGCCGGGGGAGCAGGCTCGGGGCCCGGCCCGGGGATGGTGGGGCCGAGGCGAGGTTGGCTCTGCCGGATGCCGCAGGTAGCCCTGACATCATGGAGGACAGCACGCACGACCCGCTCTGGGCCGAGGACCAACGCACGCCGGGCGCCGGCGCCACGGCACGCGACTGGGGGCGACGACTCCGCGCGGCGGCCCACGACCGTCCGTCCGCCGGCTCTACACCCGGTCGGGAACCGGCGAGGGCCTGGACGGAGTACACCGAGGCCCTGGTGGCGCTCTACCAAGCCCGCAACGAGGTTGCCCGCCTGAGCGGTCGCCCGCCGGTCGGCCGCCTCAAGGCCGCCCTCGACGCCAAGCGGATGCAACAGTGGGGAGCCGATCCGGGCGCGGGCGGCTCCACCCCGCCGCGAAGCGATGCCGACCGAGTGCGGGAGGCCGAACTCGCCGTCACCCGGACAGCTACCGCGTACCGGGCCGCGGCTGACGAGCTCGCGGCCTGGGGCCTCACCCCCGACGTGCTGGCCAAGCTCGCCGCGCAGTTCCGCCAGGACTGGGCCGGCCGCGGCGGGCTAGCCGGCGCGGGTCCGCTCGGCGACGAAGAGGCCGACGGCCCCGGACCGGTGATCGAGACCGGAAGTGTCGAGGTAGCCGACGCGGCGGGCCGGCGGGACACCGCCGGTCCTCGGACGGATGAGAAGGGAGAGAGCAGCACAGGGAATGCTGCCGAGCACGGCGACCGGCGCGTTGTCGAAGCGGACCGAGGGGCCGACGCCGAGCACGAGCGCGCCGCCGTGGGCGAGGAGGAAGCTGATGCCGACGACCTCGACGCCGAGCATGACGACGAGGACGAGGAGGATGTGGACTGTCGTGTCGAAGACGAGGAGGGCGAGGACGAACTGACCGACGATGAGGGGCCGTTGCCGAGTCGGGTCGTTCTCTCCGACCGCACCACGACGGCCACCGACCGCGCTGACGACCACCGGCGATTCGCGCCGCCGCCGTACGTCACTTCGCCGGACTTCGAGCATGCGATCGGCATGGAGAACGTCGAACCCGTCGGACGGCGGCTTCTGGCCGCGTTGGAGCACCAGATGACCGGGCTCGGGCTCGCGGCCGACCATCCGCTGCGGGCCGCTCTCGCACCGCTGGGGGACAAGCGCTCTGCTGCTCCGATGGTCCGTCAGGCTGTGGGCGACGTCGTCGAGCTGAGGGTCGGCGATACCGTTCTCCACCTGCGGCTGCGGCTCGGCGGGTGGCGGCAGGCCAGCGATCCCCGCGGTCGGTTGGTGCTGCGGGACCCCAAGAAGTTCGGGATCACGCCGAAGGGTTGGGCGAGCCGCGAGGTGCGGGCACAGGAATCGACGGTCCGCCAGACCACCACGGCGGTGTTCGGTACCGAGACCGTCGCGCTCGACCAGGAAACGGCAGGCGGCCCGGGGACCTTGTTGACCAGGGAGGTGCTCGGGGTGACCGGGTCCCTGCGGGGGGTCTCCTCGATCGTGCACACCGCGACGACCAAGGCGGCCACGACCATCGCCTCGACGCAACGCGGCAGCAAGGGATCCTCGTACCGTTCGGTTGACTTCCTCCACGACGTGGGCTTCGACCTGGTGCTCGAACGACCGGGCCTGCCCAGCGTCCAGCGTCAGGGCGTCGTCGGACACGGCCTCCTGCTGCGGTACCCGCGTGAACTCCTTCGGCATGCGCCCCGGTATGCCGGTGACCGCCTTGGCGGCTCCTCCAGGAGCTGGCGCGCTTCGCCCGGGGAGGGTCCGATGGTCGACACTCCGCAGCTGCGGGCAGCCCTGGCCCGCGCGTCCGCTGCCCGTATCCCCGCTGTGGAGCCAGGAGACTTCCGCGACTGGAAGCCGGGGCAGTCCCTCGCTTCCAACGGGGCGACGACTGCGGAGGCCGGCGCGGTCGGCGCACTGCGTGCGTCCCCGACAGACTCCGACGCCATGCCCGCACCTATGCCCGCCGCGCCCGTTCCGGTGCCCCGGCGGCTCGGGCCGCCGGTCCACATCCCGTCCCTGTCCAGGGTCGAGACGCTCACCGGAGCCGGTCGGGTTCGGGAGGCGGCGCTCGCCCTTGCCGGCGGGGACCTGATCGGTGGGGTGTCCCGCGAGCTGCTGCTGTCCTCGGTGTCAGTGACCGAGCTGATGACGACGTTCCACGAGGCCCTGCACGGTGGCCACCGCACGGTCGTCCTCGACCTCGGTGAAGGGCCATGCCAGCTCCTGATCACGGCTACGGCCCACAACCCGAAGATCGTCATTGCCGAAGACCCCTATTCGAGGCTTGAGCTGGAGACCTCGCTCAGCCAGTATCCGAGCCGTCCGCCGGCGATGCGGGACCGCAACGAGTACGGCTTCGTCTTCAGCGGGGCCGTGCCGCTGACCTCGGGAGTGGTCCTGCGCGTGGGCGTCAGTGCCACTGGCCAGCAGGCGACTCAGTTCACCCTGCCGGGCACCGGTGCGACGACGGTCTTCACGCAGAAGATCAACGTCGACGACGAAGCAACCGCGGTGGTGGACTTCGACGTTCGGATGGAGGTGTCCGTGCTCGGGACGGGGGGCGCCGCCTCCACCGCACCGGTCGTGCCGGTGCGGATAGGTGTGCGGGTGCGCATGCTCGCCGCCGATGCCCGCGCGCTCGGCGGCGTGCCCGACGACCCGGAGCTCCCGTTGCCCGGTGAGGTCCGGAGGGCTGGTTTCTCAGCGTCGTCCGGTGCCTCGCAGGCCAGGGGAGCGGGCCGCGTGGGACGCCAGACGCCGAGTGCTCCCGGCGACCCCGAGGAGGTGCGGACGGAGAGCGTGGACCGGCGGGCCCGGACCTCGGCGGGTCGGGAACTGCGCATCCCGGACCGGTTCGCCGACTGGCTGCCGAGTAGCGTCGTGGTCGCCCGCGTGGAGCCGCTGCACACTGCTGCGCTGCTGGACGCCGTCGTTGCGTACGTGCGGGAGTCGTTCGACGGTTACCTGCCGGACTCCCCGGACGTGTTCGGCAACGCCACCGTCCTGGCCAGCGTCCTGCTGCCGGACGGGTTGGCCGTGCGCTTGCACGCGATGGTCGTCGGGGCGGAGAGTTTCGTGCTGGTCAAACAGACGGCGTTCGGGCCCCGGCGCCTGTTCGTGACTGTGGAGGCCGAACCGGACCATTCCACGGACGTCTATCTCGGCAGCGTGCAGACCGAGAACGAGTTCGGGACCACGGTCGTCAGCCCGATCGGCCTGGGCCGCGAGAATAGCGGTTCGTTCTCGGTCGGCGTCGATCTGCCCTTCGGAAATCGGAAGCCGATCCTGCCGCCGCTGTCGACGATCACCGGCGGGCCGCTGGTCGGAGCGGCCCGCGGCTGGTCGCTGACGACGACGGATCAGACCTCCGCCCGGCGGGTGTCGAGTGTCAAGACGCCATGGACGGCCCGGATGGCCACCAGTTTCATCATTCGGGTGAGCGCCCACGAGGAGCCGATCTTCGGCTCCGCCATTCGTCCACCGGCCCCCGCGTCCAACGGCGGGGCCACTCGGGGCGCAGTTGTCGCACAGCCCGTCCGGGTCGAACTGCTCTACCCCGAGATCCACTTGGACGAGGTCTGGCCCGACGGGACGGCGACCCCGGTGCCCGCGGTGGAATCGGCCGTGGACCAGGGAGCGGTGGTCCGCCGCCCCCTGCCTTCCGTGCTCATACCGGTCAATGCCGGCTCGGCGTCGACCGACACTGCCCCCACCGCCGCACCGTCCACTGCTGTGCACGGCCGAACCTGGACCCCGGCACCCCAGCAGTGGGCAGGACATGAGGCCGTCCATCTCTTCCCGACCGCGGCCGCGGCGAAGGAGGTGGAGGATTGGATCGCCGGCAGCCCGTTCGGGCCCCTGGACGAGGAGGACCGGGCCGCACTGCGCATGGTGCTGCACGGACTCACCGCCCGGCTGCGGGATTTTGGCGTCAGACGCCCGGTGATGCGGCTCAAATCCCGCACGACCCCTTGGGGTACGTCGACAGAAGTGGAACTGTCTGTCAGGGCCGCACTGGGGAAGGCGACCGCACTCGGTCGGGCGGACGGCCGCACGGTCACTGTGCTCGGCGACGTCACCCGGGTGTCCACCATGTCGACCAGCACCGGCCTTCAACGAACGGCCGGAGCAGGCCTGGAACTCGGCTTCGGGACCGGAAACGGCGGCACCCTGCGCATTGCGGGTTCGAGACGTCGAACAACCCAGAGCCCCAGTGGATCGGGAACTGAGACCCACACCCGCGCCGATGCCACCAACAACGGTATGGGTGGGCTTCTGGTGGCCGACTCCGAACTCCACCTTGATTTTACCTTTGCGACAGCTTCTGTCAATGGCCCCCTCATCACCGTTCCGGGTAGCACGAGCACCCACGTGACGCTTCAGGGCGTGGTTCTGATGGAGCCTCCGGACGCCACCGAGCACGGGCTCTTGCCGCAGGCCCAGGGCGACCGAGCGACCGCGGCGCAGCAATCGCCGGCCGGACAGCACCCCCCGCTCGCGGTACTCCGCGGCGACGGCCTGGACCTGACGCAGGTGCGCGGCGTCCCGGACCTCGGAACGATGCTCACCGCCACGGTGCTTCCCGCCCTGGCACCGCTGGTCTTCAAGTCGCACCTCGACGCCGTTCACGCCGAATTGAGGAAGATGTTCGCCCCGAACGGCACGGCTGCCCTGTTCGCCTGGGGCATGAGCGGAGCTGTCGTGGTGATTCCGCACCGGAACCCGGCCGGCATCGACAGCACGGTCAAACTCACCGTCACCTTCAAGGTCGAGCCCGGTACGGCTCGAGGAGCGTCGCCGATCACCAGGCAACTGGATCACCGTCGGACGCGGATCCGGTCCGCCCTGAAGGTGGTGTCGGAGTCCACCAGCTTCTCCGCAGCCCTGAACGGGAGTTGGACCATGACGCCGGGGGCGCCGTTCGACCTCGACCGGGACGGGGCCGCCGCGGGCTCGATCGTCGGCACCCGCAGCCTGCGGACGTCGACCACCGTGGCCCGGGAGAGTGCGGGCTTCGCCATGACCCGCCTCAAGATGGTTCCGCTGGAGTCCCTGCACGACCTTCAGGTGACCGTCGACTACGAGGTGGCCCACGCCGCCCCGGCGGCCCTGCCCCTCCTGCCGGTCCCCACCGGCCACTTGGCGGGGCTGCGTCCGCTCTCGGCCGGGCAGGTGCGGGAGACCCACCCCGGTCTGCTGCTCACCTTCCCCCGCGAGACCGCGCAGGCACGGGCGCACGCCGTGCCACGCCGCCCCCTGACCGTGACACGGGACGCGGAGAGCCACCGCAGAGTGGGCATTGCCCTCGGAGCCGACGACCTGATCGCGGTATCGGTCGGCTCCTACGGGAATCTCGCCGATCTGCGCGGCTTGGCAGAGCAACTGGTCCGGGGGCAGCAGACACCGGTTGACGACTCCGGCCGACAGGACTGGCTCTCCTTGATGTGGCAGTCGGATGCCAGGCTGTCGAAGGTCTTCAGCGAGACCGGCCTCAACGGTGCCCTGCCAGAACTCATAGGCGCCGGAATGGAGGTGGAGATCCCCGTGCCGACGCTCGGCTGGTCCACCGCCTCGGGCGTCCTCACGCTGCGCCTCGATCTCAGCGCACTCGAACCGACTGGTGTCTCCCTGAAGGGCGGCGTCAGCAAGACGACGCAGCGGCACACCGAGCAGCGCCGGAGCGCAGCCGACGGCTTCGGAACGGTGCGGGTGAGTGTCGGCGGACGTGCCTCCGCGCTGCCCGGCGAGGCCGGCGGCGCGGGAGACCGACCCGGTGCCGAAGCACTGCCCATGGTCACCGCGGGCGGAAGCCTCATCGGTACGTCGGACCACCGGACGGGTGCCGACACGAGCGGTGCCCGGGCGGGATCCGAACGCGGACAGAAGGAGTCCGCCGACTTCACGCAGCTGGCCACTCCGACGGCCCGCTGGCACCTGACCTGGCAGCCGCCCTCCAGCGCGCCCCGCCACGCACGGGCCGACGTCGCGTACGGGATCGTCCTGTACGTCCCGACCCCGACCGCCGCCGACCTGACGGATCTCGACGCGGCCGACCCCGGCGCCTTCACCCGGGCGCCCGGACAGCCCACTGCCGCAACGGTCCCCACCCCGCCAGCTGCGGCTGGCGCAGACGCCTCGACCGACGACCCCGTGTCGGCCACCGAATTCCCGGCCCTCCGGGACTACTTCGGCGATGGCGACGCCGAGCCTGGCCTCGCACTGCCCGACGCCTCCGGACGGCCGGAGGCGCCAGGCCCCGCCGGTACGGCAGTCCGCAAGAGCGACCCCGTTCGCGCCGCGCTCTGGGCGCACCTCCTGCGGCAGGCCGTCCCAGAGAACGCCCCTGCACTGACCGGAGCCATCGCCCGGGGCCCCGTCCACGCCTGGGCCGATCTGGCCGAGGCCTTCGACGAGCTGTACCAGGCGGTGGACGACCGGGCGGCCCTCGGCGCCGTCCCGCGTCCGGCGGGGGCCGCCCCGCGAGGCACGGAGCGGGAACGACTGGACCGCTCCGTCCTGCGCGCGCAGCACAGGGTCCGCGAAGCCCGGGAGGCGCTTCGTGGCTGGGGGCTCGACAGAGCGCGGATCGCCAAGCTGGCAACCCGGCTCCACACCCTGACCGCGACGCCCGCCGTGTCTGTGGCACCCGTGTCCGCCCCGGCGCCGACTCCCGCCGCGGGGCAGTCCGTACCCGGCGTGCTGGACAGCGAGGTGAAGGCGCGTCCGCTGATCGACACCGCCGGACGGACGGTCGGCTTCGCTTCCCTGGCCGGTGCGGCGGGGGTAGCGGTCCCGGGTCCCCGTACGGTGCCGGGTGCAGGCGGCACGGACGTGACGAAATCCGCCGACGGCTCGTCGATGCCGGTCCTGGCTTCGGTCGGGCCGGGCGCGACGACGGTGGCCGGGACGTGACGCCGCCGCTGCCCGGCCGAGTTTTGTCCCCAGCGTGCGGACGTTTGCCTCATGCTGCAGGCGCCCCCCACCGCAACAGGCACCCCGCTAGCCTAGGCCGAGACCCGATCACCTCTCGTGCGCCCAGTGGAGCAGGCCATGACCGTTGCGTGGTCCACCGCGACCTTCGATCTCTTCGACCGCGCGGACGCCCTTCGGGAGACCGTCCGCGACCACCTCGTCCCGGTCGAACTGCGACTTCCCGAGCGGCCGTCGGAGGTCTTCGCCGAGGTCGAGATCAGCCAGGCAGGACCGCTCCAGGTGAGCACAGTGCACGCCAACCCCGCCACTGTGCACCGCCTGCCGAGTCAGGCCAAGGAGGACGCGGAGCCGTGGGTCTTCGTGAGCGTCCAGGCGACCGGGACCAGCATGATCGTGCAGGACGGCCGGCACACCGTCATCGGCCCGGGACAGATCGGTCTGTACGACACCACGCGGCCCTACACCCTACTGTTCGAGGAAGGCGTGCACACGCACTTCCTCCGTGTCCCCCGGGACGACCTGGCCCTCAGCCCTCGATTGCTTACCGGTGCCGTGGCCCGGCCGCTCGGTGGCCCCGGGACCACCGGAGGCCTCGCCTCTAGCTTCATTGCGGCCATGGCCTCGTCCCAGGTGACCGACACACCCATCGGGGCGGCCGCCACGGCAGCGGCAGCAGTGGCGCTGCTCCGCGGTGTCGTCGCCGAGGTCGGTACTGAGGACCGCACCGTCCGGGAAGCCCGGCACGAAACCCTGTTTCTGCGGGTCATCGACTATCTGGAGCGGCACCTCGCCGATCCCGGCCTGACTCCGGACCAGGTGGCGCGGGCGCACCACGTGTCCCGTCGACATCTCTACAACGTCCTTGCAGGGCAGGGCATCTGCTTCGGAGACTGGATCCGGGCCCGGCGCCTGGACCGCTGCCGCGAGGAACTCGCCGCGAACCCGTCGACGACGGTGGCCGAGGCCGCCGTCCACTGGGGGTTCGGCAGCGCCGACCGCTTCGGCCGGACCTTCAGGGCGGTCTACGGGACGTCGCCGACAGCCTGGCGCGCCCTCTCCCGCCTCGCCGATGGCGAACCGCGCTGACGTACGGACGCGCCCGTGGACGGAGGGGGCAGTGGCACTGCCCCTTGGGCCATCGTTCCCGCTTCGGGGGTTGCCCCGGATCCGGGCGAGGCCGTGGAATGGACATGCCCCGAAAGGCGTCGGGAGGCCAGCCGGGAAGGACCTGTCCGGTCGCCGCTCCAGGCGTTCACCCCCTTGGCCTTGTCAGGGGATCCGGGCCCCTGCTGATGGCGACAACGGCCCCTTGGAGATGTCCGTGAGCGACCCCGCCCACACCGCCGCTGTCGTGGCTGCGATCCTGGCCGGTGGCCCCTCGACCACACCCGTGGTGCCCGCACTCGACG
The DNA here is from genome assembly GCF_003610255.1 of Streptomyces sp. TLI_171. GTDB lineage: Bacteria > Actinomycetota > Actinomycetes > Streptomycetales > Streptomycetaceae > Kitasatospora. Next base: position 6,189,627 of record NZ_RAPS01000001.1, read on the forward strand.
TGCCCGCCCCGCCGGCGGAGCAGGCGTCCGTGGATCCCCCCGGGCCGCCGCCGACGGAGAGCGCTGACCCCGGCGGTGAGCCCGAAGCCGTTCCCGTGGACGTACCCGAGATGCCCGCACACTTGCGGGAGGCAGCCAGGCTTGCCCCGGGCCGGTCGGTCGAACTGGTCGACCCGGCCTGGCCCGGTACGGGAACGCCACCCAGGTGGGCGGTGGTCGGCGAGTGGCGCACGGACGGGGCCGGTCTCCCGACGGAGTGGCGGGAGAACGAGGAGTACCGGCCGTCGCCCTCGGTCCTCGGCCTGCCCGACCCTGTCGACCGGATCGATGCCGCCCTCCAGAACGCGGTCACCGGCTACGGTCCGGCCGAGGACGTCCCCCGGCTGCTCGCCATTTCCACCGTCGCCGTCGTTCCGGGGCCGGACGGTGCGCCGGCCGCGGTCACCGGCCCAGACGGCGGACCGCTGATCCCCGTCTACACCTCCTCGTTGTTCGCCCGTGCCGCCGGGCCCTTCGGATACCGGTTCGAGCCGGTCGCGGACGTGTTCGCCGGCCTTCCGGCCGGATACCGTCTCGTCGTCAATCCGACCGCTGCCGTGAGTCTGGTCGTCGAATCCGAATCGCTGGGCGAGGAGTTGGCGTCTGCCGCCGCCGGGGCAGGCAGCCTACCCCACCAGGACCGGGCCCCCGGAGCCGTATCCGGAAGGGGTACCGCACTCGAGGGCTCCGCGGGTACGGTGACAGCCTGAGCCAGGACCGAGATCCCTCGGAAACCCCGCTGACCGGGCGTCGCCGCCCCGGACCGGCCGCCGGAACCCGCGCGTGCCCCCACCACTGGCAGGAGACGGTCTCCGATGAGCCCAGCCCCGATCGCGGCCGCGGACGCCCAGGCGCCGCGCCTGTACTGTCCCGTGCCGGAAGCCGTGCACCCGGACGCCGCCGGCATCGACCGCCGCACCGTCGACTGGCTGCGCGCGCACGCCCTGTACAGCGACCCGTGGCAGTTGCACGCCGCCGAGCGGGCCCGGCCCGGGCTGCTCGCCGCCCGATGCCTGCCGTCCGGTGAACCGGCCCGAGTGCAGCTCTTTGCGGACTTCCACACCTGGGCGCTCGCCTTCGACGACGAGTACTGCGACGAGGCGGCGCCGTCCGCACTGCCCCTCCCGGAGTGGACCCGGTACCTGCACGCCCTCGCCCGGGTCGTCGACACCAGCGACCTGGGGCCGCTCGGTGCCGACCCGCACGCCGGGGCCCTGCACGAGCTGGAGCGAAGGGTGCGCGAACTCGGCCACCCGGTGCAGCGGATGCGCTGGCGGGCCGCACTGTGTCAGTGGTTCATGGCCCTCATCTGGGAAGCGCAGACCCGGGACGGCTCCGTCCGGCCCACCTTCGACGACTACCTGCTGCTCCGGCTCCACAACGGGGCCGTACAAGCAGGGTTGGTGCTCCTGGACATGGTTGGCGGGTACGTCCTGCCCTCGCAGGTCGCCGAGCAGCCGGCCGTGCGGGCACTGGCCGACATGACCTGCGCCCTGGTTGGCTGGGACAACGACCTGTTCAGCTGGTACAAGGAGAAGCGCGACGGCCCCCCAGGCCAGTTGAACCTGGTCGACGTCCTGGCCGTCGAACACGGCCTGGACCACGCGGGTGCCGTCCGGGCCGCCGTCGAGATGCGCAACGCGGTGATGGTCCGCTTCCTCGACGCCACGTCCCGGGCCGGAACGGAGGCTGGTCCGGAGCTCCTCCGCCACATCGCCGCCCTGCGCCAACGGGTTCGCGCCAACCTGGACTTCGGCCGCACCAGCGCCCGCTACGCCCGTCCGGGAGAACCCGACGCCATACTCGCCCGTCGGGCGGAGTCCGTCGGCGCACGGACCGGACAGGCTGGACCGGGGACGGACGGGCCGGTGTTCACCCGGTGGTGGCACGAGGACACGTCGGTGAGCTGACGTCTGGCCCCTCAGGCCGTGCGGAGCTCCCCCGACCGGTGGGCGGCGGACCCCGCGGGGGTCCGGCTGTCGGTCGCCTCAGACGGCCAACCTCGCAGAGCCCCCCGCAACCCGGCCCGGGACCCGATGCCGAGTTTCGGGAAGAGCCGGTAGAGATGGACCTGCACGGTGCGGGGCGACAGACCGAGGAGTTCCGCGACCTCCCGGTTGGTCAAACCCCGTGCGGCCGCCCGGGCGACGCGGAGCTCGGCCGGGCTGAGCAGAGCGGCGCCCGAGCCGGTGCCAAGGGCGGGCACGATCGCAGTGGGGGCGTCCAGCATGTCCAGGGCATCGCCGAGGGCGACCCTGGAGGAGATTCCGAGCTTCGGGTAGACGCCGTAGAGGTAGGTGCCCACAGTTCGCGCGGACAGCTTCAGAACAAGGCCGATCTCCTTGTTCGTCAGCCCCTGACCGGCGAGTTCAGCGATCCGGCGTTCCTGAGCGGTCAACTGGACCGGTGGACGGGTTCCCGTGTGTTCCAAGGAGGGCAACAAGCGGGGCTCGGTGCTCATGGCGTCCTCTTTTCGACTGTCGCGCTCGATCCGACGTGGCTCAGACGATAGGGAAGGACACAGGTGCGCGGGCGGTGTGCCGTGCACTGAACTCCGTCGTTCTGTGCACGGCGGCCCCGACGGGCGTCAGGCGACGGCCGCGTCCCAGCGTTCCGCCGGCCCGTTGGACTGGCGCTGCCCGTCGAAGCTCGCCGGGTTGGGCGAGGGCATTGCCGGCGCTCCGGGCCACAGCTGCGCCGCCACCTGTGCGGCGTTCCAGTCGGAGATCGCCGAGACGATCAGCCCGTCGGCTGCCAGCAGCAGTTCCTCGGCACCGCGAAGCGTCACCTCCGGGCCCGTGTAGTGCACGGCGCTGATCGACCACACCGCGCGGAAGGATGCCGGACCGGTGCGCACCACCGTCGTCACTTCCGGCTGCAGCGCGGTGAACTGGCACAGCATCGAGTCCATGAAGACTTTCAGCCGGGGCCGCCCGATGAACGGGCGGGTTCCCGACTGCCCGACCAGATGTCCCGCGGGGTGGAAGAGTTCCGTCCAGCGCTCCGTGTCCCGGTCCGCCAGCGCGGCGAAGTAGGAGGCGACGACCTCGTCGGCCCATTCCGTTTGCATCTGTTCGCCGGGTTCCGGCGGCGCCGGGTCCCAGCCCGCCCTGCGCTCGTTCTCCAGGATCATCACGCCAGCCCGGGTGGCGTGCTGGAGGTCGGTCGCCTTCGCGAAGTCGTGGAGCGCCCGGTTGAGTTCGGGCACCAGCGGTTGTGCGGCCCGGTGTGCCATCGTCGCCACCGCGTAGCCGAGCGACCCGGTGTTGTCGGCGCCCAGCACTTCCAGCACTAGCAGGTAGTGCTGGAAGAGGAACTCCTGGCAGCGCTTGGAGAGGAGCCGAAGCGAGCGCACGTATCCCAACTCGGCCGGGGTGCCCGCCACTACCGGGACGGTTCCCGGAACAGCACGGGCGAGCAGTTCCACCAGCGTGCGGCCGTCCCGCTCCAGCGACGACGTCAACGCGGTCGCCGCGGCCCGGACGGACCGGGGCAGGGCACGTGCGGCGAGCGACTGCGCGCCGCTGCCGTCGCGGAGCAAGACGCGCAGGGGATGGTAGTCCGCCAGGTCCATCAGGTCGAGCAACTGCCCTGCGGTGATGGCGAGTCCGACCGCACGAGCGGCGACGTCGAGCTGCCGTGCGGCGGTCTCCCAGTTGCCCCGCCCCGCTGCCTGGACGCCGGCGGCGGCACAGGTGTGGGCGACGTGCAGCCAGCACTCGGTGACCTGATGGGCGGTCCGGAACATGTGATCCTCCGGCCCGGCCGGCACCGCGGCCCGCAGCTGCGCAATGACGCTGTCGGTCGCTGCCTGTTCTGCCTCGTGGTTGGCACCCGGGGCCGTCGGGCCGCCCATCGGAGTCCGCGGAACGGGGTCACCGTCCGGGAGTAGGGCCGGAAGCAGAGCCGCCAGTGTCCGGCCGCTCCGACGCAGCGACCGGATCCGGGCCGTGCGCTCCTCGCAGTCCACGTGAGGCCGCCGGTCGGCTTCGGAGTCGGCGGCCAAGGCCTCCGTCAGGGCGTCAGCGACCGAGGCCGCGACGGCCGGGGACCCGCCGCGGGCGTCGGCGGCACCCGCCCACGCAGTCGTCAGCTCGGCCAGTCGGATGTACATGTCGTACGGCGAGGGCTCGCCGACGTGAGCGTCTTCGGCAGCCCGCGCGGATGCGCCGGCGGCGACGGGGCCGAGGACGGGGGGCAGCGTGAGCGAAAACGGGGACGTGACAGATGCCATGGAGGACTCCTCCGGCCGTGCGCGGGGACGGAACAGGTACGCCGTCTGGGGAACCGCGCCGTGCAGACGGGACTGGAAGCTAGACGTCCAGTTGTGCTGCCCGGCAGATCCGGCGGGCGATCGTGCCCGTGCGGCTCCCCGTCAATGGTCCGGCGGGGCACAGAAGACGACTCACCCTGGTCCGCGGAGGGCTGGGCGACTTGCATGAGTGTTCCCCGACTGTCGGCCGCTCTCCCGGCCGAGCCCGGACCGCTGTGCGGCACTCCGCACCCGATGCCCGTCCGCCGTGGGCGGGCGCAGCCCGACCGAGCTCCCCCTCTCACGCCACGGAGGCCCCCGTTGTCCGTCATCCCCTTGCCCGCCGCGCCTGCCGAACTCCCCTTCCTCGGACGCGTTTCCGGGCGTGCCGCCGCTCCGCCCAGGCGTGTCGTCCGGGCTCCCCGTCAGGGCGCACGGTTGGAGATCTGCCCGGCCGAGCTGGTCGAGCCCGGTCGCGGCCAGGTCCGCATCGCCGTCGAGGCGGCCGGTATCTGCAACACCGACGCCATGTTCGCCGCCGGGCTCATCCCCGGGGTCGCGTTTCCGTTCGTTCCCGGCCACGAGATCGCCGGCCGCGTCGACGCGGCCGGTGAGGGCACCACCGCAGGGGTCGGTGACCGGGTCGCGGTGGGGTGGTTCGGCGGCTCTTGCGGAGTCTGCCTTCCGTGCCGACGTGGCGACCTGATCACCTGCCGCGCGCTCAAGGTCCCTGGCTGGTCCTACCCGGGCGGCTACGCCTCCCACGTCGTTGTCCCGCAGGAGGCGCTCGCCGCCATCCCCGACGGTATGTCCGCCGAGCACGCCGCACCCATGGGCTGCGCCGGTGTCACCGCCTTCAATGCCCTCCGGCGGAGCGGAGCCCGGCCCGGTGAGCTCGTCGCAGTGCTCGGCCTCGGCGGCGTCGGCCACCTGGCGCTCCAGTTCGCCGTCCACTCCGGCCTCGACACCGTGGCTGTCGTCCGTGGTTCCCAGAAGGCCCGGCTGGCGAAGGACCTAGGCGCCCATCACGTGGTGGACGCCTCCGCGGCCGACCCGGTGCAGGCCCTGCAAGCCCTCGGAGGCGCGGACGTCGTCCTGGCGACCGCCGCCAGCGCCCCCGCCATGTCGGCCGTGCTCGGCGGCCTGGCCCCGCGGGCCCGCTTCATGGTCGTCGGCGTGGACAGCGAGCCGCTCGCTATCGACACCATGCTGCTCGTCGCCGAGGGCCACACCGTCATCGGTCATCCGGCCGGGACTGCGGCCGACACGGAGGCGGCGATGGAGTTCTGCGTCCGCACCGGTGTCCGCCCCTGGGTCGAGCCGGTCCCGCTGGACCGGGCGGCCGACGCCTTCACCAAGATGCTCGCCGGCGCGGCCCGGTTCCGGATGGTCTTGATCCCTTGACCTGCAGCACCGCCCGCCGATCCTGGTGATGGACCGGTCCGACCCTCCCGGTCTGGCCTACCGGACGGTCCGCCACCGGTGACCGCGACCCCCGTCTGCTGCCCCGTGCAGTGCTTTTAACCCCTGATGGGCCGTCGGAAAGGCCTGGCGCGCGCGGGGAGCCGGGCCCCGCAGCCCCAAGTACACAGTGACGACCACGTCCTTCGCCCACCTTGTGACGCTGAACCAGCTGAATCGGTGGTGGAGTCTCGGGCGCGAGCCGCTGACCGTCCGGAGAACGGGACCGAAAGGCCCTCGCGGCGAGTTTTCAGCAGGCATGATCACGCCCAGAGAGCTCTGTAAAGGAACGGTGTAACTCCCGATCAAGGAAGTAGCACCTGATGACAGACGTGACCGTCTCGGCCGAGGCCGTGGAGGCCGTGCGGCCGGTGGAGTTGCAGTCGGACGCCTTGGGCGACCAGTTGATCGGGCAGTTGGTCGACCGGGCCCGCGCGAGCGGGCTGCAGCTCACCGGCGCCGGAGGTCTGCTCCAGCAGCTGACGAAGAAGCTCCTGGAGTCCGCGCTCGAAGGCGAGATGACGGATCACCTCGGCTACGGGAAGCACGACCCGGCCGGGGCCGGCAGCGGGAACTCGCGCAACGGCGTCCGGTCGAAGACCGTGCTGACCGAGGTCGGCCCGGTCGAGATCGACGTCCCCCGGGACAGGGAGGGCTCGTTCGAGCCGCAACTGGTCCGCAAGCGTCAGCGGCGCCTGTCCGGCGTCGACGAGATGGTGCTGTCGCTGTCCGCCCGCGGCCTGACGCACGGTGAGATCTCCGCGCACCTGGCCGACGTCTACGGCGCGGACGTGTCGAAGCAGACCATCTCCACCATTACCGACCAGGTGATCGAAGGCATGACCGAGTGGCAGAACCGGCCCCTCGACCCGGTCTATCCGGTGGTGTTCATCGACTGCGTGCACGTGAAGCTCCGCGACGGCCAGGTCGCCAACCGGCCGATCTACGTCGCCCTCGCGGTCACCGTCGAGGGCACCCGCGAGATCCTCGGGCTCTGGGCCGGTGACGGCGGCGAGGGCGCCAAGTACTGGCTGCACGTGCTGACCGAGATCAAGAACCGCGGCGTCGCGGACGTCTGCATGGTCGTCTGCGACGGTCTGAAGGCGCTGCCGGACGCCATCGCCGCGGTCTGGCCGCAGGCCGTCACCCAGACCTGCATCGTCCACCTGATCCGGGCCTCGTTCCGCTACGCGGCCCGGCAGGACTGGGACAAGATCTCCAAGGCGCTCAAGCCCGTCTACACGGCGCCGACCGAGGACGCCGCACGCGAGCGGTTCGTGGAGTTCTCCGAGGCATGGGGCAGGAAGTATCCGGCGATCGTGCGGCTCTGGGAGAACGCCTGGGCCGAGTTCGTGCCCTTCCTGAGCTTCGACGCCGAGGTCCGCCGGGTCATCTGCACCACGAACGCGATCGAGTCGGTGAACGCCCGGATCCGCAAGGCCGTCCGCTCGCGCGGGCACTTCCCGAACGAGCAGGCGGCCCTGAAGTGCGTCTACATGGCAATCATGTCGCTCGACCCGACCGGAGCCGGCCGCAAACGCTGGACGACCCGCTGGAAGGCCGCACTCAACGCCTTCGAGATCGCCTCCGACGGCCGACTCTCCATCGGCCGCCGCTAATACTCCAGTGAGAGTTCTGCGTTTTCCCTGTTCAGCGGCCCGGTGGCGGCGAGTTTAGTCGGGCTGCGCCGGGGGTGGTGGGGTGTTCGCGGGGATGTCGCGCGAACGAGTGTCCGCGGCGCATGTAGTGGCAGCGACGTGGACAGTTCCTCGGTGTGAGCGACGATCTGACGGATGTGTGGGACCGGGAACTGACCGAACTCTTCCTGCGGATCGGGGCTCGCTTCACGCGGGTGGAGCCGCGGAGGCGGATGCGGGACTACGTGCGTGGGCTGCTGGGTCCAGTGGGGCGAAAGAACAGCTGGCAGTTGGCCGAGTTCGCCGGGCATCCGGCTCCGCATCGGCTGCAGCACCTGCTTGCCCGCGCCTGCTGGAGCGCGGACGAGGTCCGCGACGACCTGCAGGCCTACATCGGCGAGCAACTCGGCGCCACTGACGGTGTCCTGATCATCGACGACACGGGCTTCGTGAAGAAGGGCACCGTCTCGGCGGGCGTGCAGCGCCAGTACTCGGGCACCGCCGGCCGCACGGAGAACTGCCAGATCGGCGTCTTCGCCGCCTACGCCTCGACCAAGGGTCATGTCCTGGTCGACCGCGAGCTCTACCTGCCCAAGTCCTGGACCGACGACCGGCAACGCTGCCAGGCCGCCCGCGTCCCCGACGAGCGCGGCTTCGCCACCAAGTTGGAGCTCGCACGGGCGATGGTCAGGCGAGTTCTGGCCTCGCCGCTGCCGATCGCGTGGGTCACCGCTGACTCGGCCTACGGCCAGGACTCGCACTTCCGGCGCTTCCTCGAAGACACCGGGCTCTGCTACGTGGTGGCCGTTCCCAAGTCCCAGCAGGTCCACGGCCCGCGGATCGACTTCCTCATCGCCCAGGCCCCGCCCGAGGCTTGGCAGCGACTGTCCGCCGGCTCCGGGGCCAAGGGCGAGCGCCTCTACGACTGGGCCGCAGCACGCCTGCCCGCTGTCTGGGAATTCGACGGCGACCAGCCCACCCGCCAACGCTGGATGCTCGCCCGCCGCAGCTTGACCAAGCCCGACGACGTCGCCTACTACCTGGCCTGCGCGCCCCTGGACGCCACCGTCGCCGACCTGGTCCGCGTCGCCGGATGCCGCTGGAAGATCGAGGAGTGCTTCCAGAGCGCGAAGAACGAGTGCGGCCTGGACCAGTACGAGGTCCGCCGCTACGTGGGCTGGTACCGGCACATCACCCTCGCGATGCTCGCCCACGCGTTTCTGGCCGTCATGGCCGCCCAGGAGCGCGAAAAGGGGGCGGCAGTGACGACACGCCCGACCTCGTGGACCTCACACCAGCCGGGATTCGCCGTCTGCTGGCAGCTCGACCCTGCCACCGCCCTGCCGACCGCGACCACACCCTGACCTGGTCCAGATGGCGCCGCCGTCACCAAGCACACGCGCGGCGCTGCCACTACAGACGCCGGGGCCACTCGTTCGCGCGACATCCCCGCGAACACCCCACCACCCCTGGCGCAGCCCGGCTAAACTCGCCGCCACCGGGCCGCTGAACAGGGAAAACGCAGAACTCTCACTGGAGTACTACTCAGGTTGAACTCGCCTTGTCGTGGGTGCTGAGGGCTGTCGATCGGTGGGTATGCCTCATTCGTGCGATACGCGCAGGGGGGCGGGTTCACTGCCCAGGAACAGCAGCGCCGGGAGCGGGTGCGGCTTGATGCCGCCGAGCGGTTCGAGCGTGGTGACGGCAACGGAATGATCGCCCGTGACTTGAGGGTCACGGTGCGGGCGGTCGAGCGGTGGCGCCGGGCCTGGCGGGACGGTGGCTCGGCGGCGTTGGAGTCGAAGGGGCCGCAGTCGCTGCCCCGGCTCGGTGAGCGGCAGTTCGCCCAGCTGGAGCGGGAGTTGGAGAAGGGGCCGCTCGCTCACGGCTGGGAGGACCAGCGGTGGACGCTGGCGCGGATCAAGACGCTGATTGGCCGGCGGTTCCACGTCTCGTACACGGTCCAGGGTGTGTGGAAGCTGATGCGGCGCAACGGCTGGTCGTGTCAGCAGCCGGTCCGCCGGGCGGTCGAGCGCGACGACGGGGCGGTCGAGATGTGGAAGAAGCAGGTGTGGCCGCAGGTAAAAGCCTAGTGGCGGCGCTCGGGGCCTGGCTGGTGTTCGAGGACGAGGCCGGGGTCTCGATGACGCCGGCGCGGGCCCGCACCTGGGGACGCCGCGGCCGCACACCCGTTGTCCGTGTGCGTGGCCGCTCCCGCCGACGGGTCTCGATCGCCGCCCTGACCTGCTACAAGGCCGGTGAGCGCTCCCGGCTGATCTACCGGCCCAGGCCGGACGACGGCCAGGGCCGGAGCAAGGGCCGCAAGAGCTTCGCCTGGACCGACTACCGCGACCTGATCGTCGCCGCGCACAACCAGCTCGACGGCCCGATCGTCCTGGTCTGGGACAACTTGAACACCCACCTGGCCGCCGGGATGAAGGAGTTCATCGCCGCCCAGGACTGGCTGACCGTCTACCAGCTGCCCGCGTACGCGCCCGACCTCAACCCGGTCGAGGGCATTTGGTCTCTGCTGCGGCGAGGCTTCCTGGCCAACGTCGCCTTCGCCGATCCCGACCACCTCGTGCGCACGGTCAGACGCGGCCTCCGAAAGATCCAGTATCGGCCTCAGCTCATCGACGGCTGCCTGGCCGCGACCGGCCTGATCACCGACATAGCGAGTTCAACCTGAGTAGCCGTGTCCCGCGTCAAGCAGTTGGCGGGTTTTCGGGTTCGGGAAAGTTGGGGACGAGGGGGTCTGCGGCGCCGGTGTGGACGTCGTGGGGCCGGTTCCAGGCCAGGGCCTCGTGCGGTCGGACGGTGTTGTAGTCGCGCCGGTATTCCTCGGCGTGCCGGACGAGGTCGAGGGCGTCGGGTATCTCCTCGAGGAACAGCTTCTCGTACTTGAGCGAGCCGAAGCCGCGCTCGCGTGAGCCGTTCTGCCCGGGCGTGCGGACCCGGGTGTGGACGTGCCGTCGCTCCGGTCGGGTGGCGATGAACGCCTCGATGCGGAACGAGCGGAACGGTCCGCTGTTGTCGGTGACGATGGTGACCAGCGGCTCCACGGTCCCGTCCGCGTCGCGCGGGGCGAGCTCGGCCAGTGGCTTTCCGGCCAGCGACTCCGCTTGCTTGATGGCGAGTTCGATCGCGGCGATGGCGTCGTGCTGGTTCGCGGTGGGCGACACATGCCAGCCCAGCTCGTACTTCGACCAGTAGTCCCGGCAGCCCGCGAGCCGCCAGGTGCCGCCCGAGGCGGTCTCGAACTCGGAGAAGTCGAGCTGCCAGACCTGGTTCGGGCCGCTCGGCCCGGTCGCGAAGGCGGCCTAGCGGCGGGCAGCGAGCTGCCGACGTTCGCGCTGGTAGTTCGCCTCCAGCAGCAGGCCCTCGTCCCGCAGCAGCCGCAGCACGGTCGCCCGAGAGACGCGGTGGCCGTCCCAGCGACACATCGCCCAGACCTTGCGGTGGCCCCAGGTTGGGTGCGCGAGCGCGTGTCGGCGGGCGGTCTCCCGGACGCCCTCGCGGGCCGGGCGCGGCCACGGTCCTCTGGCCTGCGCGCCCTGGCGGGCGCGGGCCTGGTGGCGGCGCCAGGTCCGCTCGGGCACGCCGATGAGCCGGTAGAACCCCGCGGTCGGCATGCCCGCCTCGGTGCGGATCACCTCGAGGTCCTCGAAGGGCCCAGCCGGCCCTCCGCGGACTTCTTCCACACCCGCAGCTCGACCGCGGCCTCACCCAGTGCCTGGGTCAAGTCGGCGACCTGGGCTCCGAGTTGCTGTTCCCGGGTGCTGGGACCGGACTTGCCAGCGAGGCCGGCCCGGCCGGCCCCCAGGAACTGGCGCTTCCAGGTCCCGATCGACTGCTCGGACACCTTCGCCCGCCGCGCGGCCTCGGCAACGGTCATCTCACCGGCCAGGATCGACAGCACGATCCGGACCTTCTCCTCCGGCGGCAGCGCCGGTGGCCTCACCATGATCGATCAGACTCCTTCAAGCAGCAGGACCCGCAAGAAACGAGCCCTGCCACAAAGTCTGACGCGCGACAACCGCTCCCAACTCATCAGGAACTTCGCCGAGATTCACCCTGACGAGCCGAAGTCAGTAGGGCGTGCTGGCAGGCCCTTCGGCCGAGCTGATGTGACAGAGTGTCAGTTCCAGTCGAAGTCGGCCGGGTCCGGGCCGATCCGCTTGCCGGTGGCGACCCCGGCGACGGCGGCGAGGTCCTCGGCGTCCAGCTCGAAGCCGGTGACGTCCAAGTTCTCCCGGATGCGGGCGGGCGTCACCGACTTCGGGATCGCGATCACGCCGCTCTGCAGGTGCCAGCGCAGCACCACCTGGGCCGCCGAGCGGCCGTGCTTCGCGGCCACCGCGAGCAGGGCGGGCTCGGCCAGCAGGTCGCCGCCCTGGCCGAGCGGGCTCCACGCCTCGGTGGCGATGCCGTGCTCGGCGTGGAAGGCGCGCAGCTCGGCCTGCGGGAAGTACGGGTGCAGCTCGACCTGGTTCAGCGCCGGCACCACCGAGGTCTCCTTGAGCAGCAGCTCCAGGTCCGGGACGCGGAAGTTGGAGACGCCGATCGCGCGGACCCGGCCCTCGGCCTGCAACTGCTCGAAGACCGGCCAGATGTTCAGGAAGGTGTTGCCGTGCATCGGGCGCGGCCAGTGGATCAGGTACAGGTCCAGCTGGTCCAGGCCGAGCTTGGCCAGCGACTCGTCGAACGCCCGCCGGACCCGGTCCCGGCCCTGCTCGCCGGACCAGTCGACGGTGCCGGAGTTCCACAGCTTGGTGGTCACGAACAGCTCGTCGCGGGCCACGCCGGACTCGGCGATCGCCCGGCCGGTGCCCGCCTCGTTCTCGTAGATCGCGGCGGTGTCGATCGAGCGGTAGCCGGCCTCGATCGCGGTGCGCACCGCGGGGACGGCCTCCGCGTCCGGCACCTGCCAGACGCCGAAGCCGAGCTGCGGGATCCGCACGCCGTTGTTCAGCGTGACGGTAGGGATCGCGGGTACTGCGGGAATGCTGCTCACGAGAACGTTGCCCTTCGGTGGCGAGTCTGAGTCGGATGAGGCGGAAACCCCAGAAAACAGGGGACTGTTACCGCCCGGTTCCCTCCGGCCGCGCCGGTAAGGTTCTCTCACTGACCCGGGACGGCGCCGCGGAGCCAGCCGCACCCGAAGCCGACGATGCGCCGGAAGCGCGGGAGCGATTCGGGTATGTTGGCCGGAGGTCTCCGAGTGTCGGCAGATTCCGCGGCGATATCGGGGGCGCGGGTCATTCCGGGCCGGATGCGGTCGGCGCCGACCGGCAGGTGCGGGACTCGCTCATGCTAACGAGGTTTTCGGTAGGTCCGGCGCGCAGTGCCGCTATACCTCGCGATTGTGTCTGGCTGTGCCGTTCCGATGGTTCGGAGGGGCTGACTTTCGTCGGGTACCGCCTGATCGGGACCATGATCGAGGCATGTCCGACACTACGTCAGAATCCCGACTGAACGTGCTCAGGGCCCTCATGCGTGACGGCCGGAGCTTCGGCGCCAACTCGGCTGAGCCAGCTGCGCCGTGACGTGAGGAAGCTTCCGAGTGCCCCTCACGGTGGCGTGACAGCATCATTGGGGATCTCCTTCAAGTTCGGCGGATCAGCAGCCTCGAAATTCCTCGGTGGTCGCGTCGGCGTCCGGTCGCGAAAGCTCGTAACACGGTCACGGTGTCGGCTTGTTGAGCCTTCGCCAGCAGATGAGGGTGGCTGCGAGCGAGACGAGTGAGTCGTGGAGGTCGAGGCGGCGTTCCCATCGAATGGCGAGGCGCTTGAACTGGTGGAGCAGGGCGAAGGTCTGCTCGATGACGTAGCAGAGCTTGCCGAGGCCGCGGATGTCGGGCTCGCCTCGGCGGGAGATGACCGGCAGGACCCGACGGCGGGTCAGCTCGCGGCGAACGTGCCAGCTGTCGTAACCCTTGTCTCCCACAATCGACTTGGGCCGCTTGCGCAGTCGCTGTGGACGGCCGGCGACGGGTGGACGCCGTCGACCAGGGCGAGGGTCTGGGTGATGTCGGGGACGTTGCCACCGGTGGTGATCCTTTCAATGGGGTGCCGTTGCCGTCGCAGATCAGGTGGTGTTTGCTGCCCGACTTGCCGCGATCGACCGGCGACGGGCCAACCCCGGCACCCCCGTTACCGTTTTCGCGGCCCCGCAATGGGGTTCCCGGCCTCCCGGCCCGGCATGACTGTGTGCCCCTTGTCGACCATGATCGAAAAAGTGGTGTCACCGGGCTCGGAGGCGTTGGCAGACCGCTGATGAGGGGCTTGAGCGCCGATCCCGCACTCGGGTGAGGCAGGCTCTTCGTAACGTGGATGCCGGCACGCTGATGCCGCAGGGCCGGGAGAGCAAAGCCTGGGGAGGGGCATTGACCAGCACCGACGGCATCGACGTCTATCTCGGACTGGATGTCGGTAAGGGCGAGCATCATGCCACCGCGCTCACACCGACCGGTAAGAAGGTCTTCGACAAGGCACTGCCCAACAACGAGCCCAAGCTCCGTGAGCTGTTCACGAAGCTGCAGGCCAAGCACGGGACGGTGCTGGTGGTGGTCGATCAGCCGGCCACCGTCGGAGCCCTGCCGCTGGCCGTCGCCCGTGACACCGGCTGCCGCATCGCCTACCTGCCCGGCCTGACCATGCGCCGGATCGCCGACCTCTACCCGGGTGAGGCCAAGACCGACGCCCGCGACGCCCACGTCATCGCGGACGCCGCCCGCACCATGCCGCACACCCTGCGCGACCTGGCCCCGAGCGACGAGACCGTCGCCGAACTCGAGATGATCGCCGGATTCGACGACGACCTCGCCGGCGAATCGACCAGGATCAAGAACCGCCTTCGCGGACTGCTCACCCAGATCCACCCCTCCCTCGAACGCGTCCTGGGTCCGCGACTGGACCACCCGGCCGTCCTCACCCTGCTCGAACGACACGGCTCACCAAACCTGTTGAGGAAAGCCGGCCGACGGCGACTGATCACACTGCTGCGGCCCAAGGCCCCGCGAACGGCCGAGCGCCTGGTCGAGGACATCTTCACCGCTCTCGACGAGCAGACCGTCACCGTCCCCGGCACCGACGCCGCCGCACTGATCGTCCCCAGCCTCGCCGTCTCACTCAGCTCCGTGCTCGACCAGAGAAAACTCCTCGCCGCGAGGATCGAGGAACTGCTGCAGGCCCACCGGTCCTGACCCCGATGCCCGGCATCGGGGTCAGGACCGCTGCCCGGATCCTCGTCGACGTCGGCGACGCCCGCGCCTTTCCCGAGCGCCGACCATCTGGCCGCCTACGCCGGCCTGGCGCCCGTCACCCGCGCATCCGGCTCCTCCATCCGCGGCGACACCCCTCCAGGAGAGGCAATACTGACTTCGGCGCGTCAGGGTGAATCTGTGTGAAGTGCCTGATGAGCCTGCAGCGGTGGCTGTACCGATGGTGTGTGAGATATGCGGATGGGGGCGGGCTGACCGCCGTGGGACGGCTGCGTCGGGAGTCGGTGCGGGTGCAGGCGGCCGAGTTGTTCGAGCAGGAGGTGAAGCCGGCGGAGGTGGCCCGGTGTCTGCGGGTGAGCTTGAAGTCGGCCTACCAGTGGCACAAGTTGTGGCGCGACGGCGGGATCGAGGCGCTGGCATCGCGCGGCCCGGCCGGGTCGCGGTGTCGCCTGTCACCGCGCTGCCTAACCAAGCTCGCCGCGTATCTGGACCAGGGTCCGGCCGCGCACGGCTGGGTGGAGGACCAGGTGTGGACGGCCTCGCGGGTAGCCACGCTGATCGGGCGGAAGTTCCACGTCACCTACAGCGTCTCGGGTGCGACGAGGCTGATGCACCGGCTCGGTTTCAGCCCCCAGGTCCCCGCGAGGCGGGTCGCCGAGCGCGACGAGCAAGCCGTCACCGCATGGAAGGAAGTGACCTGGGCGGAGGTAAAAGAGCGCGGGCGGCCTGCGGGGGCTACGTCTGCTTCTAGGACGAAGCTGGATTCACCCGCCGACCGCCCAAAGGCCGCACCTGGGGCCGAAGGGGCCGCACGCCGGTCGTGACCGTCAGCGGCCGCCGCTCGGGACGCCTGTCCGTAGCGGGACTGATCGCCATACGGCCGGGCTCGCGCACCAGGCTGTGTCACCGTCTCCGCACCCACCCCGGGGGCAAGGGCCAGCGTCGCAGCATGGGCGAGCGCGACTTCATCGCCCTGGTCGACGGCGTCCACCAACTCGTCAAGGCGCCGATCGTGCTGGTCTGGGACCTCCTGAACACCCACGTCTCGCACACCATGCGGGAGTTGATTGCCCAGGGCCTCCCTGGTGCTTCTTCGGCTTCAACACCCAGGAGCTGCACCGGAGGCCCTGTCTTCATGCGCCCACCATCCCGCGATCACCCGAACGAGACTCCCGTTCGATCGACAACCCCCGCGAGCGGTACGACAACGGCTACTAACGGGAGGCCGCACCGGCAGGAACGCGCTGTTCGGGTGAGTCGGAAGACGTGGGGGACGTGGGGGCGGTTTCGGCCCGGACGGCGTCCAGGACCTCCCACCACCATGCCAGGGACGGGCAGGGCGGCGGACCGGCGTCCCTGGCCTGGCCCTGTCCCGGCCAGGCGGCTGGCGGCTGCGGCCGGCCGGGGTACGCGTAGCGCGGACTGCCAGCACTGAAGTCCAGGTTCGCCCGGACCCAGCCGGCCAACGCATCGACGTACCGGGCCAGCTCGCGGTCGGCCCGAGACAGAACGGCCGCCCGGAGGTCGAGGAAGAGCCGGGTCACCCGGTTGCGCAGGCGCACCGCTTCGAGCTCGGCGGTCGCGATGTCCCCGGTGACCGTCGCTGCGAGGACGTCGACCAGGTTCTCCTCGCTGCCGTCCACCGTCGCCTCCTTGTGCCGGGAGAATAGGTCGTTGTCCCAGGAGACCAGCAGCGCGGACATCTCCGCGAGGGCCCGGACCGGTGCCGAACACCGCTGTTCACACGGGACCTCGTAACCGGCGGCCATGTCCAGCAGGGCGATGCTGGACCGCATTCCCCCGTTGCGCAGCCGGAGTAGGACGTAGCCATCGAGGTCGGACGGGCCCGCGGACCCCGTCCGCCGGACCCGCTCCCAGAGGAGGGTCGCGAGGTATTCCTGGACGGCGTTCGCCCATCCGGTGAACTGGGCTGCGGAGGAGTGCTGTGCGATCCGCCGCGAGACGTCGGCCAGTGCCAGGGCGTACGGGTCGTCGGGGGCCGGGCCCGTGTCACCGCTCTCGGCGACCCTGGCGAGCACGGCCAGCCGTCGCCCCCAGTGTTGCACGGACGGCCGTTCGCCAGCACCGTCGCAGTGGTCGTCGTCGAAGGCGAAGAGCCAGGTGTGGAAGTCGGTGAAGACCTGCACCTGTGGAAGCGGCCCGTCCGGGACCACGCGCGCGGTCAGCAGACCCGGCCGGGCGGCGGCCAGCCGGGCCCGGTGCCGGGCGTCGACGGGGATGGTGAAACCCTCCGCCCAGCGGAGGGTCCGGGCGTCGACCGCCTCGGCGTAGGGGTGGATCCGGGCGGGGAACGGACAGTGGATGGCGGCCGACGCGTGGGAGGCTGGCGCGGGAGTGGCCAGCGCGGGGGCGGCAGGGACCGTGGAGGTCATGAGGACGGGCACCTCTCGACGAGGGAGCGCGCGCACGGCACGCGGATGCGGTCAGGCCCCCGGCCGTGCCGGCGGACCGTGCTCATCGTCCGGGCCCGCATGCGCCGGTGGATACGCGGCGACCATCTGCCGTGCCCTCACGCCCTCGTGCGCTGCCCCATGGGCCACTCCGGGGGCCACTGGGCAGCGCACGACAGAACGCGGAACGCGGGGATCAGCGCCGGTTGCTCCGCTGGCAGCGGGTGACCAGCACGAGCGTCAGGCTCCCCCGACCGACCGGGACACGCCTCTGTCGAGTCAGGCCAAGGACGGGCGCCGGACCGGCTGACGGCGGCCGTGGCAGAGTCCAGGTGTGCGGCCAGTTGAGTCCCGGTTGATGGCCACCAGAATTCCAGGTGGATGGCCGTCCGGCCTGCGGTGTTCCTGATCGCTTCCGCAGACGAAGGAGACCCCTTCGTCCGGTTTGCTGGTGTTTACGAAGCATCAGCGAATCGGTCGAAGAGGTCCTGTGACGAAGTCTGACAGAGAGATCATGGAGATATTCGAGGCGTACGACCTGACCGAAACGGTCTGGTCGGCGGCCGCCCTCACGGGGCACGACCCGAAGACGGTCAAGCGGTATGTCGAGGCCCGTGCCAGCGGGCGGAACCCGTTCGAGCGCGAGCCGCGACCGAAGATGATCGACGCGTTCCTGGAGAAGGTCGAGGAGTGGGTCGAGCAGTCGAAGGGGACGATCCACGCCGACGTGGTCCACGACAAGCTGGTGAAGATGGGCTTCCGGGGCAGCGCGCGTTCGACCCGGCGGGCGGTGAACGCGGCGAAGACCGCGTGGAAGGCCGGCAAGCGGCGGACCTACCGTCCGTGGATCCCCGAGCCCGGGCGGTGGCTGCAGTTCGACTGGGGAGAGGGCCCGAAGATCGACGGGCGGCGGGCCTGGCTGTTCTGCGCGTGGCTGTCCTGGTCCCGGTTCCGGGTGGTGATCCCGGTCTGGGACTGCACCCTGGGCACGCTGGTGGCCTGTCTCGACACCACCCTGCGCCGGATTGGCGGGGCGCCGACCTACGTGCTGACCGACAACGCGAAGACGGTCACCGTCGAGCACATCGCCGGGATCCCGGTCCGGCACCCGCAGATGGTCGCCGCGGGCCGGCACTACGGCTGCCAGGTCGTCAGTTGCGTTCCCTACGACCCCGAGTCCAAGGGCGGCGCGGAGGCCACGGTCCGGATCGCGAAGGCCGACCTCGTCCCCACCGAGGCGAACCTGCTGCCCGCCTACGACACCTTCGCCGAGCTCGCGGACGCCTGCCTGATCTGGTGCGAGATGGTGAACACGCGTCGGCACCGGTCGACTGGACAGATACCGGCGGACCGGCTCGACATCGAACGCACCACCTTGCACGTCCTGCCCATCGAGCCGCTGGCGCTCGCGCTGGGCGAGGAGCGGGTGGTCGGCTCGGACCGCACCGTCAGCTTCAACTCCGTGCGCTACTCGACCCCGCCCGGCTACACCGGTGCCAGGGTCTGGTGCCGGGTGGTCGGTGACGAGCTGTCGATCACCGCCCGCACCAACTCCGGTGACCTGTCGGAGATTTGGCGCCACCAGCTGTCCACGCTCGGCGTCCCGCAGATCATCGACGCGCACTACCCCGACCACCCTGATGGCCGCTCGGTCCACCAGCCGAGGCTCCAGCCGCGCTCGGAGGCGGAGGTCGCGTTCGTGGGCATCGGCCCGGGAGCCGGACGCTGGCTGAAGGAGGCCGGACCCGCCGGGGCGTCCCGCATCCGCGCCAAGATGGCCCACGCCGTCGAGCTCGCCGCGGTCCTGGGCAGCGACCGGGTCGACCAGGCCCTCGGGCTCGCGGCCACGGCCGCGCGCTTCGCCGAGGACGACGTCGTCTCCATCCTGGAGCACATCGCGGCAAACAAGCCCGCAGGCCAGGTCGTCCGCGCGGACGAGGCCCACTCCGTCCAGAACGGCACCATCGCCTGGCAAGCCCTGGGCCGGCAGCAGACAGCGGCCGGCGAGTCGAGGGGCGACTGACCTGGTCAGTCGCCGATGAACCACAGATACAAGTGCGTTCCCCGCTCCACGACCTGGCACAGCTCGCGGGCCTGCCCGACCCAGTCACCGCCCAAGCCGGCAGGAAGCCGGTCAAGTTCCGACAACAGCAGCGGCACCTGCCGTTGGTTGAAAACCGCGTCGCCATACGGCGTCAGGGCCCAGAGCATCGGGAACTGCGCCGGGTCCAGATCCGCGAAGCCGGCCGTCCACTCCACACCCGCTTTGGCGCGGACAACGAGGTCCCCGTGTTCTCCACGCACCGCCATATTGATCATCCGCCGAGCCTATCGGCGCCCACCACGACCCACGAAGGAATTACCGACCGTGACGTTTCCCCAGGCCCCGGCCCTGCCCGAAGAGCTCGACAAGCTGATGCGCCGGATGCGCCTGCCCTACATGCGCAAGGCCGCACCCGACGTCCTGGCCACCGCCCGCGCGCAACGGTGGGATCCCGCCGAGGTCCTGCGGTTGCTGATCTCCGAGGAGGTCACCGGCCGCGACGCGGCAACGAGGCGCCTTCGCCGGCACTCGGCGAACTTCCCCACCGGCAAGACCCTCGCGTCCTGGCGGGCCGAGGACTCCACCATCCCCGAACCCACCCAGAACTCCCTGATCACCCTGGAGTGGATCGGCCGCGCGGAGAACCTGGTGATCGCCGGCCCGTCCGGGACCGGGAAGTCGCACTTCACCGAGGGGCTGGCCCAGGCCGCGATCGAGAAGGACCTGCGGGTCGCCTGGTTCACTCTGGAGACCCTCGCCGCCGCGATCGGCAAGTCGAAGGTCGACGGCTCGACCGCCCGGACGGTCGCGCGGATCTGCCGGGCCGACCTCGTCGTCATCGATGACATTGGCCTACTTCCGGTCGGCGAGGACGCCGCCGAGGCGTTCTACCGGATCATCGATGCCGCCTACGAGCGTCGCTCGATCGCGGTGACCAGCAACATTCACCCCTCGGGGTTCGACACGATCATGCCGAAGACTCTCGCCGGGGCCAGCACCGACCGCCTCATGCACCACGCTCACCTGGTGACGACCACCGGCGATTCACACCGCCTCGCCGAGGCCCTCGCCGGCAAGGGAGTGGTCCCCTTGACCTGACCCTCACCCTCAGGAACACCGCTGGCCACAGGCATGGATTTCTGATGGCCACCAGCCCGGACACCCCACGGCCGCCCACCGGGGCATCTCAATGACCGTTGACACCGGCGACATACCCCGGGAGAGCCGGCCCCGAAGGGCTGCAGACGGTTCACGAGTCACCCGGACCGGCGTCCTACAGAACGCTACGAACGGCCAACCCGACCGCGTTCCGCTACAGCCATACAAGTCGGCGGTTCAGTTTCGCGGGGGGTGGTGGGGGTTGTTGTGTGCCGGGGGTTGTCCGGACAGGATGTTGTAGGCGTTTCGTCCGGTTTGGGACAAGAAGGCGGTGTGTGGGGAGGGGTCGTGGTCCGGGCCTGTTCCGGGGCTCGATTTCGGGTCGATGTCCATGGGGGCGTCGTCGTGGTCCGTTGCTGCCGTGTCCGTGATGTCCGCCGGGTGGTCGAGCCGGCCCGCGAACCGGGACCAGTCCCCGTCCGCCCGGGCCCAAGCCCTGGCCCCGGACGCCCCGAGGAGGTCGAACGGGTCGAGTGGGTTGTGGGTGTCGTCCGATGCGGGGAGCGCCCAGGATCGCCCGAACATGTCGGACATCCCGAGCGGGTCGCTCGGGTCGAGCATCCCGAGTGGGCCGAACGTCCCGATGAGCGGGTCGGGGGGGTTGTCCGGTGCGGTCTGCTCTGGTGTGTCGAGGGTGGGGAGGGTTTTCAGCAGGTGCAGGAGGGCGTCGATGTTTTGCGGGTGGGTGGGGTCGTCGGCGTCGGTGGTGTCCATGGCGTCGGTGGTGTCCATGGCGTCGGTGGTGTGCAGGGCGTCGGTGGTGTGCAGGGCGTCGGTGGTGTGCGGGGGGTGTGCGGTGTCGTGGTCGTCGGTGGTCCCGGGCCGTGTCGTGCCGTTGCGGGGTGCTGGTGCTGGTGCTGGTGCTGGTGCTGGTGCTGGTGTTGGTGGGGTGGGGGGGTCGTTTCTCGGGGTCTGGTTCGTGCCGGTGGTGTGGCTTGTGCCGGTGGTGTGGTTTGTGTCGGGGTTCGCGGTGGTGGTGTTGGGGCCGCTGGCGGTGGTGGTGGGGTTGGGGGTGAGGGCGAGCCAGTGGTTTTGGCTGAGGACGAGGGTGTGTGTGGGGCCGGTGGGCGGGGGGAATCGGCCGTCGGGGTCGTCGAGGAGGGGGGCGGTGGTGCCGTTGGAGTGGAGTATGTGCAGGTCGAGGTTGAAGTGGAGGCGGAAGAGGTAGGGGGTGGCGCCGGCGGTGTCGTTGTTCCAGCTGCCGGCGGTGGAGATCTCGGCGATCACCTGTGCGCGTCGTCGGGCGGTCTCCTGTGGGTCCAGGTCGGCGATGCCGACGAATTGCTGGTGCAGGGGGATCGCGGGGTCCTCGAGGGCGTTCCACAGGGGGCGGTCGCCCGGTGGGTTGCGCAGTTCCGCGCGCAGTACCTCGGCCATGTGGGCGCGCAGGGCCTGCGGGCTGGTCAGGGAGGGGTCCACCGCGGTGAACGTCTCTGGTGTCAGGGACAGCAGGGCGTGGTAGAAGCAGTCCCCGTCACCGGGAGGGCTGTAGGGGGTCAGCCCGTGCTGTGACAGGTAGGCGATCTGCTGCTTGTTGAGGTAGCGGCTCCAGCCCGGCAGCGGGCCGCCTCCCGCCCCGGCCGCCGCTCGTGTCGGTGCGGTCCGGCGGCGCTTGGCCGCCCGGCCCTCCGCTCCGGCACCGGCCACGACCACGGAGCCCGTACCGGCATCGGCACCGGCCACGACCGCGGCACCCGCGCCGACGCCGGTGACCGCTGCCCGCCGGGCAGCCCCCGCCCCCGCCTTCCCCGCCTTCGCCTTCCCGGCCGTCCCCGCCTTCCCGGCCGTCCCCGCCTTCCCGGTCTTCGCTTTCGCTTTCGTCTTCCCTGTTCCGGCTCCTGCTTTCGCTTGTGCGGTCTTCGTGGCGTGGCGTTGCTGTGCCTTGGTGAGTTGGATGTCCAGTGCTCGGACGACGGCCATGCCGGGCTCGCCGAGGTCGAGGAGTTTCAGGATGTCCTGGGGGCGGGGTGGCTGGTCCTTCCGGTGGTTGTCGAAGTAGCCGCCCAGGGGGAACTTCTGGTTGTGGGCGTCGGTGAAGACGCCGCCCTCCTCCGGGCCGGGCAGCGGCGCCACCGCTCCGGCCACCGCGTCCCCGCCGCCATCGCGCGGGGTCGCGAGGTAATCCGCCAGAGCCAGCAACGCCTCCCTCGACGGGACGATCTTGTACGCGTGCCCCCGCGGCTCCCCACCCTGAGCGCGGGTGAGGCTGGCGCCGGGCATGCCGGCCTGGTGCAGCGCCTCCACCGTCTCCCGCGTCACCGCGGTCTCGCCTGTCTTGACCTTGTAGTACCAGTCCCCGGTGATCCGGTCGTGGTCGGCGTCGGCCGGCCGCACCACCTCGGTCCTGACTGGGAGTTTGCCGGCATGGCCGGAGCCGGCGGCATACCAGGCGCGCAGTGCCCCGACGGCCACGACGGGGTTGATCTGGTTTCGGCCGGGGGGTGCGGGCAGGTCCAGGCGTTGGGCCAGGCCCGCCTTCTCCAGCCTCCGGTACTGCACCACGGAGGGCAGGATCTCCTGTTTGCGCAGTCCCTCGACGTAGGGGGCGAACTTGGTGGAGTGGTTGTGGGCGTCGTGGAAGGCCGCGTCGACCGGCAGGTCCTCGACACCGGCATTGTCCGGCAGGTGGCGGAAGCGGTCGATCAACGCGGTGACGAACTCCTCCGACGCGACGAGCTTGTAGCGCTTCCGCCGCTCCCCGCCCCGGCTGTCGGGCATGCCGGCCTGGTGCAGCGCCTCCACCGTCTCCCACGTCACCGCGGTCTCGCCCCTGCTGACGCGGTAGTACCAGTACCCGGTGATCGGGTCGTGGTCGGCGTCGCCCGGCCGCACCACCTCGGTCCTGGGCGGGAGTTTGCCGGCGCGGCCCGAGCCGGAGGCATACCAGGCGCGCAGCGCCCGGGCGGCCAGGACCGGGTTGATCTGGTTTCGGCCGGGGGGTGCGGGCAGGTCCAGGCGTTCGGCCAGGCCCGCCTCCTCCAGCCTCCGGTACTGCACCGTGGAGGGCAAGATCCTCCCTGCGCGCAGTCCCTCGAGGTAGGGGGCGAGCTTGGTGGAGTGGTTGTGGGCGTCGTGGAAGGCCGCGTCGGCCGGCAGGTCCTCGACACCGGCATTGTCCGGCAGGTGGCGGAAGCGGTCGATCAACGCGGTGACGAACTCCTCCGACGCGACGAGCCTGTACTCGTGCTCCCGCCGCACCTCCTTGTCCTGGCCGCGGGTGAGGCTGGTGTCGGGCATGCCGGCCTGGTGCAGCGCCTCCAGCGTCTCCCACGTCACCGCGGTCTCGTCCCTGCAGACGTTGTGGTACCAGTGCCCGAGGATGGGGTCGTGGTCGGCGTCGGCCGGCCGCACCACCTCGGTCCTGACTGGGAGTTTGCCGGCATGGTCGGGGTTGGCGGTGTACCAGGCGTGCAGCGCCCGGGCGGCCACGACGGGGTTGACCTGGTTTCGGCCGGGGGGTGCGGGCAGGTTCAGGCGTTCGGCCAGGCCCGCCTCCTCCAGCCTCCGGTACTGCACCACGGAGGGCACGATCTCCTGTTTGCGCAGTCCCTCGAGGTAGGGGGCGAACTTGGTGGAGTGGTTGTGGGCGTCGTGGAAGGCCGCGTCGGCCGGCAGGTCCTCGACACCGGCACCGTCCGGCAGGTGGCGGAAGCGGTCGATCAACGCGCCGACGAACTCCTCCGACGGGATGATCTTGTAGCGCTTCCGCCGCTCCCCGCCCCGGCTGTCGGGCATGCCGACGCGGTGCAGCGCCTCCACCGTCTCCCACGTCACCGCGGTGTCGCCCCTGCTGACGTTGTAGTACCAGTCCCCGGTGATCGGGTCGTGGTCGGCGTCGGCCGGCCGCACCACCTCGGTCCTGACTGGGAGTTTGCCGGCATGGTCGGGGTTGGCGGTGTACCAGGCGTGCAGCGCCCGGGCGGCCACGACGTGGTTGATCTGGGCCCGGCCGGTGGACGATGGTGCGGCGTAGTCGGTGAAACGGATCTGGGACTCGGGAGGCAGTCCCGCGGCGCGCAGCCTGGCATACACCGCCGGGGGCACCGCGGCCTGCCCGGTCTGCACCCGCTGCAGGGCCTCGCCCGGGACCCCGCGGGGGAAGAGGCGCACGGCATCGGCGCCCCCGTGGCTCCCGAGCCATTCGACGACCTCCGCCACCCTCAAACCGGTGTCCAGGAACATCGCGCCCCGGGCGTCGGGCGGCTGCGGATCCGCCTCGATACGGGCCCCCAGACGGGTCAGCGCACGGTGCAACTCCGCACTGCCCGGGACACGGCCGTCGGCGACCGCGCCCAGCCAGCCCTGCAGGTCCACCCCGTAGTCCTGCCTGGGCAGGACCAGCGGCCCGGCGTCCAACCGGTCCAACGACCCGAACATCTGGAACGCCTCCACCGCCCGCTCCAGCCACCACCCCTCCTCCTCCCGCCCGGGCAACCCCCCCAGCACCCCGAGCGTCTGCCGCGCCAGCCCCGCGGTATAGGCATGACGCAGATCCGCCAGCTCCAGCGGTGTCAGACCCCGGGCCTGCGGGAGCCCCAGGACCAGCTCGTCCGTCCACGGCCCCCGCCCGGGTACCAGCAGCACCTCCAGCAACCCGAACAGCCGCTCCCGCTCCAGCGCGTGATAAAACCCCCCGAGCCGGAAATTGAAACCCGCCGGCGGACGATGACCCTCCACCCCCGACCCCGGCCCCGACCACCCCCACACCCCCACCGACAACTCCGGCCCCACCAGCACCACCGCATCCACCCCACCAGCACCGGCAGCACCGGCCGCCCCCGACACGAACCCAACACCCGACCCCGGCAGAGCAAGACCGGGGCCGGGCAGGGCAAGACCGGGGCCGGGCAGGGCAAGACCGGGCGCGGAAGGGGTGAACGCGGACAACAGCAGGCCGTCGGCCTGGTCGTCGTCGCCGAACAGATAGTCGTCCGGGCCCAGCGGCCCTCCCATCAGCTCGGCGTGTTCCTCCTCCGCAACAGCGGCCGATCGCGTCGAACGCCCCGCCGAACGCGCATCGACGCCCGTGCCCGCCCCTTCCCCACGGGACGACCCCGCCCCCGCCGTGTCCTGCCCGGTGTCCTCCCCGCGTCTGCGTTTCTTGGCGCCCCCCGGGAGCACGGCACGCCCGAACCTGCGGCCCGGCAGCGCGGCCAGACCCGCCCGGACCTGCTCCGGCTCCCACCACAGCCCGTACGCGACCTTCAACGCCACACTCCGGCGGACCCGCAGCGTCCCACCGTGCTCGACCCCCATCAACAGAGGCCGCTCCAGGAAAGGACGCAACTCGGCATACGCCTCGACAAGAAGCCGCTCCGCACGAACAGGCCCCGCCATCTCCCGCAGACCCCGCCACAACCCCTCGGCATCCCCGACCTCCCCCATCCGCGACCCGACGAGCACCCCCACCAAGGCCTCCACACCAACAAGAACCCCAGCCTCCCCGCCATCCACACCACCGGCACTGCCAATGCCGGGCTGCGGAACCTCCCCCTCCCCGGCCGGAACCTCCTCCTCCTCCTCGGCGGGAACCTCCCCCTCCAGCCGGGGCCGGACAACGGACGACGACCCCACCGACCCACCCGACCCCACCGACGCATCCGACGCATCCCCGGATCCCGCCGACGCCGGCACGCCACCCGTAGCCCCACCCGTACCCATGACCACCTCGGAGGCGCCAGAGGCGGGTGCGTCCTCACCGGTGGTCTCGATCCGCACGGGGGCGCCGGCTGCGGGGTCTGTGCCGTTGAGCGCGGCCAGGACACGGTCGGCCGCGGTCGAGGACTGCACGTCACGGCGCCGGGCGCTCCCCTCGCCGCCTCCGCCGGCCTCAGCCGCGGTCCCCGGCACGACGAGGCCGTCGACGACGACACGCCCGGCGTCCGAACCCGAAGCGACGGCACCCGAGGCCTCGGTGCCCGAGGGTCGGGGGCCGGAGGTGACGGGGCCGGAGGCGACCGCGCGCGGCCCGGGTGCCGTCCGGGCCGCGCTCTGCAGGACAGGATCGCCGACCGACCGCGTGCCGCCGGTGGCGCCGTCGGCCGCAACACCCTCGGCCGACTGCACCCCGGGAGCGGCCGCCGCCGGCGCGGCACCCCGTGCCTGCGGCCCGTTCTGCCCGGCCACCTCCTGCCCAACCAGGTCCGGCCCGGGGCCGACCACGACCGCTCCCCGCGGAGCACTCCGGTCCCCGACAACGGGAACAGCGCTCCCGACAGGGGCGGTGCCGGCGGGGCCGACCACGGAAGCGGTACCGCTCACCGCCGAATCCGTCCCAGCGGCAGCAAGGCCGGTGAAGGCGGTGCCGGCGGTGGTCACGGGAGCAGTGCCGCTCGCCGTCGGATCCGTCCCAGCGGTTGCGGGGGCGGTGCCGGCGGTGCCGGCGGTGGTCACGGGAGCAGTGCGGCTCGCCGCCGGGCTCCCGGCAGTGGTGAGGGGTTGGGGTGTCGTGTCCGTGGCGTGGGTCGCGTCTTCGCCGGCTCGGCCGAGCGCACCCGTGGGAGCGGCGTGCTGGAGCACGGGAGCGGACGGGGCGGCGCCGCCCGACACCGGGCCCGCCGCGGCCGCGGCCGCCGCCCGCGACGACGCCGTCGCCGACCCGGCGGCGTCGACCGGCACACCCGCACCGCCCACGTGCACCACGCCGGCGACCGCGGCAGGCACAACGGCGGCGGCGCGAGTACCAGCAGCCGCCGGGGCGCGCGTGTCACCGGAAGCATCCGCGGCCGCGGTCGTGGTCGTGGGTCGTGGCAGCGCGGCAGACGCGGGCAGCGAACTCGCGGACTGCCGGGCGACAGGCTGCGGCCCCTGCCCGGAAGCGTGCCCGTCACGGAAAGCCGCACGCGTGTCACCGGAGTCCGCAGCCGAAGCACCCGCGGCCGAAGCACCCGCGGCCGAGGTCGAGGGCTGGGAAGCCGCACGCGTGTCACCGGAGTCCGCAGCCGAAGCACCCGCGGCCGAAGCACCCGCGGCCGAGGTCGTGGGCCGGGCAAGCCCCACCGCCGCTGCAACCGCGGTGTCGCGTTCCTGCACCGTGCGCGTCTCATGCCGCTCGCCGTGGGCCGCCGACATGTCGCCATCGGCCGCACTGTCCGCCGCACCGAACGCGGTGACGAGCCCCGGCAGCGAGGCCGGGCCCGTCGCGAGCGCCGCACCCGCAGCGGGAAGCCCGTTCAGGTGGGCCTCAAGACCCTCGAGGCCGTGCCCCTTGTCGAGGCCCAGGACGCCCTTCGCCCACTGCGCGCCCTCGAAGACGAAATGCTCAAAGACACTGCTCACCCCCGAACCCGCGAAACCCACCGGACTGAACCCCCCGCCGACCACCGCCGCAACCGCCGCGCTCTCCAACAAGGCCTCGGTGACCGCGTTCGACCCCACACTCCACGGATGGCTGCGCCCCAACCCGGTCTTCGCCCCCACCGCCTTCGCGAAAGCCGACCCCGACACCACCGAAAGCGCCGGCTTGTGCAAACCCCCGATGAACGCACCCATCGCACCCGACCTGGCGATACCCCTCCAGTCGTACCCGCGCCGACGAAACCCGCTCGGCGCCCCGTCGATCATGAACGTCTGCGCCGCGAAACTCGTCAACGACTCCGACAACGCCTCCAACGCCGCCGCCGCACCCAACCGCCCCACCCGCGTCAACCGCACCAGCCGCACCAGCAACCGCACCCGCGCCCGCGCCATCAACAACGCCCGCTGCACACCCGCCCACGCCGGGAAGAACGGCTCCAACATCTCCAGAACCACAAGCTCCACGAAAAGCTGCACCAGCTCCGCGACCAACTCGACCTTGCCCTCGAAGATCTGCGACGCCGTACCACGCTGAACCCCCGACACCGACGACACCTGCCCCCGCACCCCGCGCAGCAGACCCCCGCCACCATCCGTGAACTGCCCCATCGCCCGCACGAACTGCTCACGCGTCTCCGAAGGCAAATGCCGCGCCGCATTACGCACCGCATCATCGACATCCGCCTCGAAATCCCGGATCAACGCCCCGACCCGCGCCAGACCCTCCGACGACTCCAACGCCAACGACGCACTCGCCTGCGGAAAAAACGACCCCGTCAACACAAACATCAAAACATCCAACACCGAGCCACGCCCCACCACCGGCTCAGCCACCACCACACACCACCCCCACACCCACCCCAGCCGAAAACACCCCCACCAACCCACCAACACAACCCTGCACACCAGAACAAATGTCAGGAACGGCCCCACGATCTTCGGCCGTAGTACGGCACCCGCGGACACCAAAACCTGCCCGAAGGGTCTGTAAAAGAACGGCTCTGCCCCGTCAGGGAGTGTCATGAATCAGTGGCCGTTGTCTTTCCGA
Organism: Streptomyces sp. TLI_171; assembly: GCF_003610255.1. Lineage (GTDB taxonomy): Bacteria > Actinomycetota > Actinomycetes > Streptomycetales > Streptomycetaceae > Kitasatospora. The sequence continues at coordinate 6,218,195 of NZ_RAPS01000001.1, forward strand.
ACGTGGAAGCCGCGTTTCAGCTGGTCAGGCATGGTGCGGGTGGATCTGCGGCAGAGGTGGTGTGTGATGTCGTCTCGTCGGGGAGGTTCCGGATGCCGTCGGTTGTGGGGTTGTTGGAGGCGAGGGAGTCGGCCGCGCGGGTTCGGGTGGAGGAGCTTCGCGTGGAGGCGGATCGGATCCTGGCTGAACTCTCGGAGGCGGAGGCCTTGTTGGAGCGTCGGATCATCGCGCTCATGGAGTTGACGGAGGCTCTGGCCGCGGATGCTCAGCCGGAGGAGCCGGTCGGGCCGGTGCCGGTTCCGGTGGTGGCGAAGGAGCCGGTGGCCGGATCGGTGGTGCCCGGCTGGCGGGAGGGCATGACGGTGCAGGCGCTCGCGCCCGAGTATCGGAGGCTGCTGGCCGTGCTGGAGGCCGGGGCCGGCCCGGAAGGGCTGCGAGCGAAGGAGCTGGCCGGGCTGCTGGGTGGGGAGCTGGTGTCGGCGAAGGTCGAGGGCGTGCGGGTGAAGGCGAAGCGGCTGGCCGCGCGGGGCTGGCTGGCCGAGGAACGCCCCGGGGTGTTCACGCCGCGAGGAACAACCGGGTGACCTGGCGGGCGCGGTTCCGGGCGAGTCGGCGTCCCATGAGCATGGTCATCGACCACAGGACGGCGGCTTCGCTGCTGGCGGGCAGGGTCTCGTAGTCGCGGGCCAGGCGGCGTGAGCGCATCAGCCAGGCCAGGGTCCGCTCGACGACCCACCTGCGAGGCAGCACGACGAACCCGCTCTGGGCGTCGCTGCGTTTGACGATCTCGAGCGTGAGCCGGAGCGTGTCTTTGGCCCAGTCGACCAGGCGTCCGGTGTAGCCGCCGTCGGCCCACAGCAGTCGAATCGTCCGGTAGCGGGCGACGAGGTGGGGCAGCATGCCGCAGGCGGCGTCGCGGTCGGTGGTGTCGGCCGGGGTGACCAGAACCATCAGCAGGAGCCCGAGGCAGTCCACGATGATGTGCCGCTTGCGGCCGTTGGTCTTCTTGGCGCCGTCGAAGCCCCTTGATGAGGCCGGCACGGACGCGGCGCCCCGGATGGACTGCGAGTCGATGATCGCCGCGGTCGGTTCGGCGTTGCGGCCCTCGCTCCCGCGGACCTTGCGGCGGAGCCGGTCGTGGAACTCCCTGACCAGCCCTCGGTCGCGCCAGCGGCGCCAGAAGGCGTAGACCCGGTCCCAGGCGGGGAAGTCGACCGGCATCGCGCGCCATTTGATGCCGTTGTCGACCAGGTAGCGGATTGCATCCAGCATCTGCCGGTGGCAGTGGGCCTCCGGCTGACCGCCCCTGCCGTTCATCCACGCCGGCACGGGCAGCAGGTCCTTGATCTCGGACCATTCGGCGTCCGTCATGTCGGAGTCGTAACGTCGAACACGTTCACCATGGTCAGCCGCGTTCCCGTACCGGTGTGCGAGGCAATCACACTGCGAGCGCGTCGAGTTGGACTGTCCCGGCGTGATGGCGTACAACTGCGGCAACAGGGCCTCCCTGGTGCTTCTTCGGCTTCAACACCCAGGAGCTGCACCGGAGGCCCTGTCTTCATGCGCCCACCATCCCGCGATCACCCGAACGAGACTCCCGTTCGATCGACAACCCCCGCGAGCGGTACGACAACGGCTACTAACCGCGAGCACCTGCGCAGGCGCCGGGCCGAGGACCCCGCAGTGCCGGTCACCCACCTCCTGCGCGAGATCAAGGAACTCGGCTATACCGGCAGCGCGAACCTGCTGGTCCGCTACCTCACCCAAGGCCGCGCCGAGGGCGACAGGCCCGTCACCACGCCGAAGCACTTCGCCCGCCTCCTGCTCACCCGCCCCGAGAACCTCCGCGACAAGGACACCTCACTCCTGCAGGAACTCGTCCAGACCTGCCCCGAGTTGGCCGAACTCGCATGCCTCACGCACGAGTTCGCCACGCTGCTGGCACCGGCCGAGGGCAACGCCGCAAAGCTCACCGACTGGATCACCAAGGTCCGCACCGCCGACCTTCCCCAGCTGCACTCCTTCGCCAACGGTCTCGAACTCGACCGCACCGCCGTCAATGCCGGACTCACCCTCCCCTACAGCAACGGCCGCACCGAGGGCGTCAACACCCGAACCAAACGGATCATGCGGCAGATGCACGGCCGAGCCGGCTTCCCTCTGCTCCGCCACCGAATCCTCCTCCCGTGATCACCACACAGCGTCACCACCGATTACGGGACAGAGCCGTTCACTGGACAGACTCATTACGGGGCAGAGCCGAAGACCGGGCGCGACATCTTTGTGTTCGTTCGGGCAGGTTTTGATGGCTGTGGGTGAGGTGTTGTGGTGGGGGGTTGTCTTTTCGGTCCTGTGTTGGTGTTTTGGTGTGCAGGGTTGTGTTGGTGGGTTGGTGGGGGTGTTTTCGGCTGGGGTGGGTGTGGGGGGTGGTGTGTGGTGGTGGCTGAGCCGGTGGTGGGGCGTGGCTCGGTGTTGGATGTTTTGATGTTTGTGTTGACGGGGTCGTTTTTTCCGCAGGCGAGTGCGTCGTTGGCGTTGGAGTCGTCGGAGGGTCTGGCGCGGGTCGGGGCGTTGATCCGGGATTTCGAGGCGGATGTCGATGATGCGGTGCGTAATGCGGCGCGGCATTTGCCTTCGGAGACGCGTGAGCAGTTCGTGCGGGCGATGGGGCAGTTCACGGATGGTGGCGGGGGTCTGCTGCGCGGGGTGCGGGGGCAGGTGTCGTCGGTGTCGGGGGTTCAGCGTGGTACGGCGTCGCAGATCTTCGAGGGCAAGGTCGAGTTGGTCGCGGAGCTGGTGCAGCTTTTCGTGGAGCTTGTGGTTCTGGAGATGTTGGAGCCGTTCTTCCCGGCGTGGGCGGGTGTGCAGCGGGCGTTGTTGATGGCGCGGGCGCGGGTGCGGTTGCTGGTGCGGCTGGTGCGGTTGACGCGGGTGGGGCGGTTGGGTGCGGCGGCGGCGTTGGAGGCGTTGTCGGAGTCGTTGACGAGTTTCGCGGCGCAGACGTTCATGATCGACGGGGCGCCGAGCGGGTTTCGTCGGCGCGGGTACGACTGGAGGGGTATCGCCAGGTCGGGTGCGATGGGTGCGTTCATCGGGGGTTTGCACAAGCCGGCGCTTTCGGTGGTGTCGGGGTCGGCTTTCGCGAAGGCGGTGGGGGCGAAGACCGGGTTGGGGCGCAGCCATCCGTGGAGTGTGGGGTCGAACGCGGTCACCGAGGCCTTGTTGGAGAGCGCGGCGGTTGCGGCGGTGGTCGGCGGGGGGTTCAGTCCGGTGGGTTTCGCGGGTTCGGGGGTGAGCAGTGTCTTTGAGCATTTCGTCTTCGAGGGCGCCCAGTGGGCGAAGGGCGTCCTGGGCCTCGACAAGGGGCACGGCCTCGAGGGTCTTGAGGCCCACCTGAACGGGCTTCCCGCTGCGGGTGCGGCGCTCGCGACGGGCCCGGCCTCGCTGCCGGGGCTCGTCACCGCGTTCGGTGCGGCGGACAGTGCGGCCGATGGCGACATGTCGGCGGCCCACGGCGAGCGGCATGAGACGCGCACGGTGCAGGAACGCGACACCGCGGTTGCAGCGGCGGTGGGGCTTGCCCGGCCCACGACCTCGGCCGCGGGTGCTTCGGCCGCGGGTGCTTCGGCTGCGGACTCCGGTGACACGCGTGCGGCTTTCCGTGACGGGCACGCTTCCGGGCAGGGGCCGCAGCCTGTCGCGCGGCAGTCCGCGAGTTCGCTGCCCGCGTCTGCCGCGCTGCCACGACCCACGACCACGACCACGACCACGACCACGACCACGACCGCGACCGCGACCGCGACCGCGGATGCTTCGGCTCTGGCTTCCGGTGACACGCGCGCTCCGGCCGCTGCTGGCGCTCGCGGCACCGCCGCCGCCGTCGCTGTGCCTGCCGCGGTCGCCGGCGTGGAGTACGCGGGCCGTGTGGGTGTGCCGGTCGACGCCGCCGGGTCGGCGACGGCGTCGTCGCGGGCGGCGGCCGCGGCCGCGGCGGGCCCGGTGTCGGGCGGCGCCGCCCCGTCCGCTCCCGTGCTCCAGCACGCCGCTCCCACGGGTGCGCTCGGCGAAGCCGGCGAAGACGCGACCCACGCCACGGACACGACACCCCAGCCCCTCACCGTGGCGGGGTCGGGTCCGGCGAAGGGCGGCGCCGCCCTGCTCACCACAGCCGCCCCCGCCCCCGCAACCGCTGGGACGGATCCGACGGCGAGCGGCACTGCTCCCGTGACCACCGCCGGCACCGCCTTCACCGGCCTTGCTGCCGCTGGGACGGATTCGGCGGTGAGCGGTACCGCTTCCGTGGTCGGCCCCGCCGGCACCGCCCCTGTCGGGAGCGCTGTTCCCGTTGTCGGGGACCGGAGTGCTCCGCGGGGAGCGGTCGTGGTCGGCCCCGGGCCGGACCTGGTTGGGCAGGAGGTGGCCGGGCAGAACGGGCCGCAGGCACGGGGTGCCGCGCCGGCGGCGGCCGCTCCCGGGGTGCAGTCGGCCGAGGGTGTTGCGGCCGACGGCGCCACCGGCGGCACGCGGTCGGTCGGCGATCCTGTCCTGCAGAGCGCGGCCCGGACGGCACCCGGGCCGCGCGCGGTCGCCTCCGGCCCCGTCACCTCCGGCCCCCGACCCTCGGGCACCGAGGCCTCGGGTGCCGTCGCTTCGGGTTCGGACGCCGGGCGTGTCGTCGTCGACGGCCTCGTCGTGCCGGGGACCGCGGCTGAGGCCGGCGGAGGCGGCGAGGGGAGCGCCCGGCGCCGTGACGTGCAGTCCTCGACCGCGGCCGACCGTGTCCTGGCCGCGCTCAACGGCACAGACCCCGCAGCCGGCGCCCCCGTGCGGATCGAGACCACCGGTGAGGACGCACCCGCCTCTGGCGCCTCCGAGGTGGTCATGGGTACGGGTGGCGTGCCGGCGTCGGCGGGATCCGGGGATGCGTCGGATGCGTCGGTGGGGTCGGGTGGGTCGGTGGGGTCGTCGTCCGTTGTCCGGCCCCGGCTGGAGGGGGAGGTTCCCGCCGAGGAGGAGGGGGAGGTTCCGGTCGGGGGGGATGTTCCGCAGCCCGGCATTGGCAGTGCCGGTGGTGTGGATGGCGGGGAGGCTGGGGTTCTTGTTGGTGTGGAGGCCTTGGTGGGGGTGCTCGTCGGGTCGCGGATGGGGGAGGTCGGGGATGCCGAGGGGTTGTGGCGGGGTCTGCGGGAGATGGCGGGGCCTGTTCGTGCGGAGCGGCTTCTTGTCGAGGCGTATGCCGAGTTGCGTCCTTTCCTGGAGCGGCCTCTGTTGATGGGGGTCGAGCACGGTGGGACGCTGCGGGTCCGCCGGAGTGTGGCGTTGAAGGTCGCGTACGGGCTGTGGTGGGATCCGGAGCAGGTCCGGGCGGGTCTGGCCGCGCTGCCGGGCCGTGTGACAGGACCGTCCGGTCTGCCCGGCGGCGTGGAGCCGGGTGGGGCGGTCGGCGCCCAAGGCCGGCGCGCGGGTGCCGCTGCCGGGCCGTGGGATGTCGCCGAGAGCGCGGCGGCGCCGGGGGTGGAAGCCGTGGAGCTGGAACAGCTCGTCCAGACTCATAGCGGCCTGGTGCTGGACCAGGCGGGTGGCACCCTGCTGTGGCAGGCCTTCGAGAACAGCCCCGCGCTGGTACGGGTGATGACCGCTGCCGCGCCGCATGAACTGTTCAAGATGCGGGGCAGGACCATCCTGCTGGGCATGCTGACCTCCGAGGGAGCTGCCGAAGAGGACGACGACGGGATGAGGGAATTCCTGACCCGGTACCAGGTTCTGGACCCGGTAGAGGGTGTGGAGACGGGCCCGGATGCCATGGAGGAGGAGGCCGCTTTCGAACTGGATCACCTCCTGGACGCCCACGCTAGCCTTAAATCGGACGAGGCGGGTGGCACTGCGCTGTGGCGGGCCTTCGAGAACAGCCGCGCGCTGGTACGGGTGATGTTGGATGCCTCGCCGCAGGAGATGTCCGTGTTGCGGCGGGACAGTGAACAGTTGCTGGGCATGCCGGGCTTCGCGCAAGCGGCGTCGGCGGACAACGATGCCGCGGTGAGGGCCTTCCTGACCTTGCACGGAGTTCTGGGCGCCGGGGCGGGCAGGGTGTCCGTCGCCCCGTGGGGTGAGGGTTCCTGGTCGCTTCCGGGTGGTCTCCGGTCTGGATCCGGGGATGCGTCGGATGCGTCGGTGGGGTCGTCGTCCGTTGTCCGGCCCCGGCTGGAGGGGGAGGTTCCCGCCGAGGAGGAGGAGGTTCCGGCCGGGGAGGGGGAGGTTCCGGTCGGGGGGGATGTTCCGCAGCCCGGCATTGGCAGTGCCGGTGGTGTGGATGGCGGGGAGGCTGGGGTTCTTGCTGGTGTGGAGGCCTTGGTGGGGGTGCTCGTCGGGTCGCGGATGGGGGAGGTCGGGGATGCCGAGGGGTTGTGGCGGGGTCTGCGGGAGATGGCGGGGCCTGTTCGTGCGGAGCGGCTTCTTGTCGAGGCGTATGCCGAGTTGCGTCCTTTCCTGGAGCGGCCTCTGTTGATGGGGGTCGAGCACGGTGGGACGCTGCGGGTCCGCCGGAGTGTGGCGTTGAAGGTCGCGTACGGGCTGTGGTGGGATCCGGAGCAGGTCCGGGCGGGTCTGGCCGCGCTGCCGGGCCGCAGGTTCGGGCGTGCCGTGCTCCCGGGGGGCGCCAAGAAACGCAGACGCGGGGAGGACACCGGGCAGGACACGGCGGGGGCGGGGTCGTCCCGTGGGGAAGGGGCGGGCACGGGCGTCGATGCGCGTTCGGCGGGGCGTTCGACGCGATCGGCCGCTGTTGCGGAGGAGGAACACGCCGAGCTGATGGGAGGGCCGCTGGGCCCGGACGACTATCTGTTCGGCGACGACGACCAGGCCGACGGCCTGCTGTTGTCCGCGTTCACCCCTTCCGCGCCCGGTCTTGCCCTGCCCGGCCCGGTCTTGCCCTGCCCGGCCCCGGTCTTGCTCTGCCGGGGTCGGGTGTTGGGTTCGTGTCGGGGGCGGCCGGTGCTGCCGGTGCTGGTGGGGTGGATGCGGTGGTGCTGGTGGGGCCGGAGTTGTCGGTGGGGGTGTGGGGGTGGTCGGGGCCGGGGTCGGGGGTAGAGGGTCATCGTCCGCCGGCGGGTTTCAATTGCCGGCTCGCGGGGTTTTATCACGCGCTGGAGCGGGAGCGGCTGTTCGGGTTGCTGGAGGTGCTGCTGGTACCCGGGCGGGGGCCGTGGACGGACGAGCTGGTCCTGGGGCTCCCGCAGGCCCGGGGTCTGACACCGCTGGAGCTGGCGGATCTGCGTCATGCCTATACCGCGGGGCTGGCGCGGCAGACGCTCGGGGTGCTGGGGGGGTTGCCCGGGCGGGAGGAGGAGGGGTGGTGGCTGGAGCGGGCGGTGGAGGCGTTCCAGATGTTCGGGTCGTTGGACCGGTTGGACGCCGGGCCGCTGGTCCTGCCCAGGCAGGACTACGGGGTGGACCTGCAGGGCTGGCTGGGCGCGGTCGCCGACGGCCGTGTCCCGGGCAGTGCGGAGTTGCACCGTGCGCTGACCCGTCTGGGGGCCCGTATCGAGGCGGATCCGCAGCCGCCCGACGCCCGGGGCGCGATGTTCCTGGACACCGGTTTGAGGGTGGCGGAGGTCGTCGAATGGCTCGGGAGCCACGGGGGCGCCGATGCCGTGCGCCTCTTCCCCCGCGGGGTCCCGGGCGAGGCCCTGCAGCGGGTGCAGACCGGGCAGGCCGCGGTGCCCCCGGCGGTGTATGCCAGGCTGCGCGCCGCGGGACTGCCTCCCGAGTCCCAGATCCGTTTCACCGACTACGCCGCACCATCGTCCACCGACCGGGCCCAGATCAACCCGGTCGCGACTGTCGGGGCGCTGCACGCCTGGTACACCGCCAACCCCGACCATGCCGGCGAACTCCCCCCCGTGCGGGCGGTGGTGCGGCCGGGCGACGCCGACCACGACCCGATCACCGGGTACTGGTACTACAACGTCAGCAGGGGCGAGACCGCGGTGACGTGGGAGACGGTGGAGGCGCTGCACCGCGTCGGCATGCCCGACAGCCGGGGCGGGGAGCGGCGGAAGCGCTACAAGATCATCCCGTCGGAGGAGTTCGTCGGCGCGTTGATCGACCGCTTCCGCCACCTGCCGGACGGTGCCGGTGTCGAGGACCTGCCGGCCGACGCGGCCTTCCACGACGCCCACAACCACTCCACCAAGTTCGCCCCCTACCTCGAGGGACTGCGCAAACAGGAGATCGTGCCCTCCGTGGTGCAGTACCGGAGGCTGAAGGAGGCGGGCCTGGCCGAACGCCTGAACCTGCCCGCGCCCCCCGGCCGAAACCAGGTCAACCCCGTTGTGGCCGCCCGGGCGCTGCACGCCTGGTACACCGCCAACCCCGACCATGCCGGCGAACTCCCCCCCGTGCGGGCGGTGGTGCGGCCGGCCGGCGCCGACCACGACCCCATCCTCGGGCTCTGGTACCACGACGTCAGCAGGGGTAAGACCGCGGTGACGTGGGAGACGCTGGAGGCGCTGCACCAGGCCGGCATGCCCGACACCAGCCTCATCCCCGGCCAGGACGATGAGCTGCGGGGGCACGAGTACAAGCTCGTCCCGTCGGAGGAGTTCGTCGGCGCGTTGATCGAGAGCTTCCGCCACCTGCCGGACAATGCCGGTGTCGAGGACCTGCCGGCCGACGCGGCCTTCCACGACGCCCACGAGCACCCCACCAAGTTCGCCCCCTACGTCGAGGAACTGCGCGCAGGGAGGATCTTGCCCTCCACGGTGCAGTACCGGAGGCTGGAGAAGGCGGGCCTGGCCCAACGCCTGGACCTGCCCGCACCCCCCGGCCGAAACCAGATCAACCCCGTTGTGGCCGCCCGGGCGCTGCGCGCCTGGTATGCCTCCGGCTCGGGCCGCGCCGGCAAACTCCCGCCCGTGGAGGCGGTGGTGCGGCCGGCCGACGCCGACCACGACCTGATCACCGGGGACTGGTACTACCGCGTCAGCAGGGGCGCGACCGCGGTGACGTGGGAGACGGTGGAGGCGCTGCACCGCGTCGGCATGCCCGACAGCCGGGGCGGGGAGCGGCGGAAGCGCTACAAGCTCGTCGCGTCGGAGGAGTTCGTCGGCGCGTTGATCGACCGCTTCCGCCACCTGCCGGACGGTGCCGGTGTCGAGGACCTGCCGGTCGACGCGGCCTTCCACGACGCCCACAACCACTCCACCAAGTTCGCCCCCTACGTCGAGGGACTGCGCAAACAGGAGATCCTGCCCTCCGTGGTGCAGTACCGGAGGCTGGAGAAGGCGGGCCTGGCCCAACGCCTGGACCTGCCCGCACCCCCCGGCCGAAACCAGATCAACCCCGTCGTGGCCGTCGGGGCACTGCGCGCCTGGTATGCCGCCGGCTCCGGCCATGCCGGCAAACTCCCAGTCAGGACCGAGGTGGTGCGGCCGGCCGACGCCGACCACGACCGGATCACCGGGGACTGGTACTACAAGGTCAAGACAGGCGAGACCGCGGTGACGCGGGAGACGGTGGAGGCGCTGCACCAGGCCGGCATGCCCGGCGCCAGCCTCACCCGCGCTCAGGGTGGGGAGCCGCGGGGGCACGCGTACAAGATCGTCCCGTCGAGGGAGGCGTTGCTGGCTCTGGCGGATTACCTCGCGACCCCGCGCGATGGCGGCGGGGACGCGGTGGCCGGAGCGGTGGCGCCGCTGCCCGGCCCGGAGGAGGGCGGCGTCTTCACCGACGCCCACAACCAGAAGTTCCCCCTGGGCGGCTACTTCGACAACCACCGGAAGGACCAGCCACCCCGCCCCCAGGACATCCTGAAACTCCTCGACCTCGGCGAGCCCGGCATGGCCGTCGTCCGAGCACTGGACATCCAACTCACCAAGGCACAGCAACGCCACGCCACGAAGACCGCACAAGCGAAAGCAGGAGCCGGAACAGGGAAGACGAAAGCGAAAGCGAAGACCGGGAAGGCGGGGACGGCCGGGAAGGCGGGGACGGCCGGGAAGGCGAAGGCGGGGAAGGCGGGGGCGGGGGCTGCCCGGCGGGCAGCGGTCACCGGCGTCGGCGCGGGTGCCGCGGTCGTGGCCGGTGCCGATGCCGGTACGGGCTCCGTGGTCGTGGCCGGTGCCGGAGCGGAGGGCCGGGCGGCCAAGCGCCGCCGGACCGCACCGACACGAGCGGCGGCCGGGGCGGGAGGCGGCCCGCTGCCGGGCTGGAGCCGCTACCTCAACAAGCAGCAGATCGCCTACCTGTCACAGCACGGGCTGACCCCCTACAGCCCTCCCGGTGACGGGGACTGCTTCTACCACGCCCTGCTGTCCCTGACACCAGAGACGTTCACCGCGGTGGACCCCTCCCTGACCAGCCCGCAGGCCCTGCGCGCCCACATGGCCGAGGTACTGCGCGCGGAACTGCGCAACCCACCGGGCGACCGCCCCCTGTGGAACGCCCTCGAGGACCCCGCGATCCCCCTGCACCAGCAATTCGTCGGCATCGCCGACCTGGACCCACAGGAGACCGCCCGACGACGCGCACAGGTGATCGCCGAGATCTCCACCGCCGGCAGCTGGAACAACGACACCGCCGGCGCCACCCCCTACCTCTTCCGCCTCCACTTCAACCTCGACCTGCACATACTCCACTCCAACGGCACCACCGCCCCCCTCCTCGACGACCCCGACGGCCGATTCCCCCCGCCCACCGGCCCCACACACACCCTCGTCCTCAGCCAAAACCACTGGCTCGCCCTCACCCCCAACCCCACCACCACCGCCAGCGGCCCCAACACCACCACCGCGAACCCCGACACAAACCACACCACCGGCACAAGCCACACCACCGGCACGAACCAGACCCCGAGAAACGACCCCCCCACCCCACCAACACCAGCACCAGCACCAGCACCAGCACCAGCACCCCGCAACGGCACGACACGGCCCGGGACCACCGACGACCACGACACCGCACACCCCCCGCACACCACCGACGCCCTGCACACCACCGACGCCCTGCACACCACCGACGCCATGGACACCACCGACGCCATGGACACCACCGACGCCGACGACCCCACCCACCCGCAAAACATCGACGCCCTCCTGCACCTGCTGAAAACCCTCCCCACCCTCGACACACCAGAGCAGACCGCACCGGACAACCCCCCCGACCCGCTCATCGGGACGTTCGGCCCACTCGGGATGCTCGACCCGAGCGACCCGCTCGGGATGTCCGACATGTTCGGGCGATCCTGGGCGCTCCCCGCATCGGACGACACCCACAACCCACTCGACCCGTTCGACCTCCTCGGGGCGTCCGGGGCCAGGGCTTGGGCCCGGGCGGACGGGGACTGGTCCCGGTTCGCGGGCCGGCTCGACCACCCGGCGGACATCACGGACACGGCAGCAACGGACCACGACGACGCCCCCATGGACATCGACCCGAAATCGAGCCCCGGAACAGGCCCGGACCACGACCCCTCCCCACACACCGCCTTCTTGTCCCAAACCGGACGAAACGCCTACAACATCCTGTCCGGACAACCCCCGGCACACAACAACCCCCACCACCCCCCGCGAAACACCCAACCCCCTCCCCCCACCGACACACGACCACAACAACGAACATGATGGACCTCACCGGCCCGACAAGCCCGCCCAATCCGTCCGGCACGATCCCCACGGAACCGATGAACACCGACACGGGCCAGCCCCCTCCACCAAGGTCTGGGCTTGATCCGCTTTGACGGACACCTCTGATCAGGGGCCTTGGGCCCCGGAGGGATGATGTCCATCATGGGGAGCATGGGGAAGAAGAAGCCGCGTCCTCGCCGCTCGTTCGCGCCGGAGTTCAAGGCCGAGATCGTCGAGCTGTGCCGGCGCGGGGACCGCTCGGTCGGTCAGGTCGCCAAGGACTTCGACCTGACCGAGACCGCGGTGCGGGCCTGGGTGAACCAGGCCCAGGCCGACGCCGGTGAACGGGACGGCCTGACCTGTGACGAACGCGAGGAACTCGCCCGGCTGCGGCGGGAGAACCGCCGCCTGCGCGAGGACGTCGACATCCTCCGCCGGGCCACGGCTTTCTTCGCGACGGAGACCCGGTGACGGTGCACCCGTTCATCGAGGCGGAGAAGCAAGCGGGTCGCAACAACGTCAAACGGGCGTGTGAGCTGCTCAAGGTCTCCCGTGCCGCCTTCTACGCTCGCTGCAACGGCGCCGCCGGACCCCGAGCGGCGCGCGACGCCGAGCTGACGGTGAGGATCGCCGAGGTCCACGAGAGCTCGCGCGGCAGCTACGGAGCCCCGCGTGTCCACGCCGCACTCAGGCGCGCCGGTGAGCGGTGCGGCCGGCGTCGGATTGCGCGCCTGATGCGTCGGGCCGGTCTGGCAGGTCTGCACCGTCGCCGGCGGCAGCGGACCACCGTCCCCGACCCCAATGCCGCCGCGCGGCCCGACCTGGTCCTGCGGGACTTCCAGCCCGATCCACAGGCCACCGGGACGCGTTGGTGCGGTGACATCACCTACGTTCCGACCGGCGAGGGCTGGCTCTACCTGGCCACCGTCATCGACATCGCCTCGCGCCGCGTCGTCGGCTGGGCGACCGCCGACCACCTGCGGACCGAACTCGTCGCCGACGCCCTGCGGGCAGCCTGTCGACAGCGCCGTCCGAGCGGCCCGGTGATCTTCCACTCCGATCGCGGCTGCCAGTACACCAGCCGTGAATTCGCTTACCTGGCAAGCCAGTTCAACATTCAGCTTTCGGTGGGCCGCACCGGGCAGTGTTGGGACAACGCCCTCGCCGAGTCCTTCTTCGCCACCATCAAACGCGAGTTGACCGACAACCGGACCTGGCCCAGCCGGGCCGCCGCCCACTCCGCGATCTTCGAGTGGATCGAGAGCTGGTACAACATACGAAGGCTGCACAGCAGCCTCGGCTACCGCAGCCCCGCTGAGTACGAAACCGTCCTCGCGGCCTGACCACCACAACGATGGTGTCCGTCAAAGCGGAGCAAGCTCAGTCGATACGGTGACTGAGCTGCCCCGAGTTTCGTGGAGTCCGCGATCGTGTGATCAAGCGGTCTGCGGGAATGACTCCGGGCTCGCCCAGTACGCCTGCTCATACTCGTCCGGCGAGACGTAGTCCAGGGCGGAGTGGAGTCGTTCACCGTTGTACCACGCGACCCACTGGAAGAGGGCCCGCTCGACCTCGTCGAAGTCCCGCCACGGCCCCTGATGTTCGATCAGTTCGGCAGTACCGTTCAGGGCCTCGGCGAGCGCGTTGACGCTCCTATAGTTGTCAACTCGCCTGGGAGGCCGTTCGTGGGGTAGGTCGAAGCAGGTGGTAGACCTCGCGGATGACATAGCGCTTGAGGCAGCGGATGATCTCGCGTTTCGTCCTGCCCTCGGCGGTGCGGCGGGCGACGTAGTCGATCGTTGGCTGGTGGAAGCGCATCCGGACGATGACGGTTCGGTAGATCGCGGCGTTGAGCTGGCGGTGGCCGCCGTGGTTGATCCGGTGCCTGCCGCCGGTCATGCCGGAGCCCGTGGGCACGGGAGCGATTCCCGCGAGCTTGGCGAGAGCGGCCTCGGACTTGATCCGCTCGGGGTTGTCGCCGGTCACGACGAGGATCTCGGCGGCGGTGTCCACGCCGATGCCGAACGGCCCGAGTAGCTGCAGGGCGACCCGCTGGACCAGTTCGCCGATCATCTTCGCCAGCTCTTTGGCCTCGTCGTTCAGATACTGCCACCGCTTGACGAGCGTCCGCAGGGTGTGACCCAGTGCGTCCTCGGGTTCCTCCAGGCGGCGGGGACGCAGGGCTGCCAGATGTCGCGCCAGGGTGATCTGGGTCTTGCCGGCCATCTCCTTGCGCAGGGCGTCCGGCGCGTGGACGAGCATCGCCTTCATCGTGACCATCGCCGCGGCGCGCTGCTCGACGGCCTGGTCATGGGCGATCTTGAGCTGGCGGATCATCTCGGCCTCGCCGTCGGCGGTCTTCGGCGTGGCGGTTGCGAACCCGGCCAGGACAGCGCGGGCGGCGTTCTCGGCGTCCAGGGTGTCGGACTTGCCGTTCATGCGCCGAAGCCGCCGGTCCGGGCGGCCGGCCTCGACCACCTTGTGGCCGGACCTGCGCAGGAACGACGTCAGCGTGGCGCCGTAGGAGCCGGTGCCCTCGATCCCGAACGCCAGGACCGTGCCGAACGAGGCCGCCCAGTCGGCCAGTTGCCGGAAGCCACCGGTGTCGGTGGGTATCGTCAGCGTGGCCAGGATCCCTCCGATCGTGTCCATCACCGCCGCGACGTGCAGGTGCTTGTGCGTGTCGACGCCGACCACGACGTGCCCGGATCGGGACTGCTCGATGGTGCGCACAGGGTTTCCCTCCGGTCGGTAGCGTGGGGTTCACCCTGTCGCCGGCCGGACGGACAGGACTGTCACGGGGATGCTTTGGCGAGTCGGCTCCAGGCTCCTATCAGGTCACGTCCGTCCGGCGGCAGCGCTTGCTGCGTGCCCGGCCGGGCGGTCGACAGATCAACGCCAGGACACTCATCGGGTCAGTCATAAGCAAGAGTCAGACCGTCTCGGCCGGGGCTACCCGATCCTTGCGGGATCCGGTACGAGAAGACTGACAGTCGTGCGAGTCCGCGATGTACCCGACCGATGCCGAGGCCCCGACGTCAACGAGCCGCTCAGTGTAGCGAATTGACACATATTGGCTTCCCCTGTCGCTGTGATGGGTCAGGCCGGAGCCCTTCTTGATGCCCCGCCGCCACAGGGCCATTTCCAGCGCGTCCAGGGGCAGATCGGTTGCGCGTGTGGGTGGCGGGCTGCCATCCGACGATCATCCGCGAGTGCGCGTCCAGCACGAACGCCACGTAGACCCAGCCGGCCCAGGTCCTCACGTAGGTCAGGTCGGCCACCCACAGCTGGTTCGGCCGGTGGGCGGTGAAGGAGCGGTTGACCAGGTCCGGCGGCCTGGGAGCGGCCGGTTCGGGGACGGTGGTGCGGCGGCGCCGGCTGCGTATGACACCTTCGACGCCGTCCTCGCGCATCAGCCGCTCCACCGTACAGCGGGCCGTATGGATGCCCTCGCGCCGCAGCTGGCGGTGGACCCGCCTGACCCCGTAGGTTTCCCCGGAGTCCTCGTGGACGGCGCGGATCCGCTCCAGCAGTACCTCGTCCCGCACCGATCGGGCGGAACGCGGCCGGGGGCGGCGGGCGAAGTATGCGGAGACGGACAAATCAAGTTCCCGGCACATGGGCTCGACCCCGAAAGCCTTCGCGCCGGTGGTCGATCACCGCGTCGGCTTCGTGCGGGGCTGGTCGAGCTCCTTCGCGAAAAACACGGAGGCGGCCTTAAGGATCTCCACCGACCGAGCTCGGAGTTCTCCTTGCGGAGTTGCGCAATCTCGGCCTTCTCGGCGCTCGTCAGCAGGTCGGACCGGTCGCCCTGGTCGGCCTCGGCCTGGCGCGCCCAGTTACGCAGGGCCTCCTTATGAATGCCCAGGTCACGGGCCACGTGCGCGACTGGACGCCCGGAGGATCGGACCTCGCGGACCGCACGCTCGCGAAGCTCGTCGGGGTACTTACGTGGAGCAGGCATCGGACCTGTGTTCTCCCATCTGCCAGGGCGATCACGCCTGGCTTCAGGGCCTCTACAAAATCCGGTTCAGCTCAGTTCACCAGCCGTCTCTACCTCGGACCGGGCAGCCTTCGCGGAGGTCGGCCGCCCCGGGCGCAGCGCGACCAGCATGGCGCTGTGCCCGGGGCACCTGATCGGAGCTACGCGCCTGGAGAGCCTGTCAGCGCAGGACGACGGGCAGCGCCTGGAATCCATGGCTGATGAACGAATCAACCGGTTTGAGTTCGGACGGCCGGACGGCGAGCCGCAGGTTCGGGAAAGCCTCGAAGACGGCCGACAGGGCGATACCTGCCTCCATCCGCGCCAGTGGTGCGCCCAAGCAGCGGTGTACGCCGTAGCCGAAGGCCAGGTGGTCCTTGTCCGCACGCGTGAGGTCGAAGCGTCCGGCGTCCTCGCCGAACCGTTCGAGGTCCCATCCGGCCGCAGCGTAGGACACCATGATCGCGTCGCCGGCCCGGATGACGTCGCCCCCGGGCACGGCGATGTCCTCGACCGCGAAGCGAAGTGGCAGGTGGGCGACGCTCGGTGCCCACCGGAGGGTCTCCTCGACGGCGTCCTCCCAGCTCGCGGTGGAGGAACGCACCCGTGCGAGATCGGACGGGTGCGTGAGGAGCGCGTGGACCGCGTTTCCGATCAAGTGCACGGTCGTCTCGTAGCCGGCGGAGAGGATCAGCAACAAGGTGTCGAGCAGTTCCTCCTCGCTCAGGCCTTCCGATCCGGTGTCCTCATCGCCGTCCCGTGCGGCCACCAGATCGGAGGTCAGGTCGTCCCCGGGGTACTCGCGCTTGGACGCGACCAACTCGGTGAGCACCCGGTAGAGGTCGCGGTAGTTCGCCGCCGCGGCTTCCGGCGAGGCCCCTGTGGCGAAGACTCCGTCAACGGCCCGACCCAGGTCGGGGCGGACTTCGACCGGCACGCCCAAGAGTTCACAGATGACCTGGAGCGGCAGCGGTTGCGCCAGTTGCTCTCTGAGGTCCACCACCGTTCCGGCCGGAAGCGCCCACAGACCGTCGACCAGCTCGGCACAAATTCCCTGGACGCGCGCACGGAGCGACTCGGTCCGCCGGGCGGTGAAGGCGGGAGCCACGAGCCGACGCAGTCGTCGGTGGTCGCCTCCGTAGGCGGTGAACATGTTGGTCACCGCCACCCAAGCGTACAGCGACCACTCGGGAGTGATCCGGCCCTCGATGAAGGCCGGCCAGTGGTGCCGCGCGTCCTTGGAGACCCGGTCGTCGGTCAGCAGGCTGCGGATCAATTCGTCGCTGGTGATCGACCACGCAGGTACTCCTCCCGGGAGCATCACGCGCGCCGCGGGACCGAGGGCCGCCAAGCGCTCAGCCTCCGCCCTCAGATTCTGCCCGGCCGGGTCGATGGTGTGGACGTCGTGCACGCAAGGCTCCTTGGGAGGTTGGGAGAAACGACTGTGCGTCGGCACCGTCGACCGGCAACTCCGCGGTGGCGTCGGCCGTCAGCTCCTCCGGTCCGGAGAGCAGGTCGTCGTCCCGGGAGTGCCGCGGCCCCGACGTCTGCGTGAGGCCTCGGCCCGAGGCCGGATGCCGCGGTCAGCGCCGGACGCGCCTCGCCCGACGCGTGACCAGCACGAGCGTCAGGCCCAATACCACGACGGCCAGCGCCCCGAGAGCGAGAGCCGCGCTGCCCCGCCCGTTGACGCCGGTCTCCGCGAGGCTAGGACGGCTGGGAGTCGGGGTCGGGGTCGGCGACTTCGTCGCCGACGGACTCGGCGACGGCGGTGAGCTGGGTGTCGGGGAGGAGTTGACCGGGGTGGGCGCATGGCTGGGGCTCGGGCTCGCCGTGGTGCAGGCCTTACCGCCGATCCACCAGGTGATGTGGTCCTTCGGGTAATCGGCGTCGGGGTAGTGTGGCAGGGGCCCCTGGCTGCCGTCGTACTTGACGGCGTTTCCGTAGAGGTCCAGCTGCCCAAAGCAGGCCGGGGCCGCGGACTTCACCTTGAGGGTGGCCTGCGGGCTCGCCTTGGTGAGGGTGACAGTGACCCAGTCGACCAGTGTCTGCTGGCCTGAGGTCTCCCACTTGTCGCCCTGGGTGCGGTAAGACGCGAGGGAGACCGGATAGCTGCATCCCGCCGCGGCCTGCGCTGTCAGGCGGACGGTGAAGGAAGCCGGCGGGGCCGCCTGAGTCAGGCCCTTCTGGCGGGTCCAGCTCTGGCCGTTGTCGATCGAATACTCGACGTGGCTTCGCGAGTCGCACTGGCTCGAGTCGGCGGCCGAGGCGATCGGGGTGGCGACGGAGAGGACAGAGGCTGCGACCGCACACACGCCGGCCGCAGAAACCAACCTGCGGAACACGCGGATGTTCTGCACTGGTGGGACTCCCTAGAGGCGGCCCGCACACCTGGGCAAACCGGTGGCGGGCCAGGACGGGACGCCGGGAAGATGCTTTCGGCGCCGTGGAATTGACACCGCTATCCCAAGCCCTACCAGGGAGCACGCCAAGCCGCAGTGGCGGATCATGTCGGAAAGTACACCCGATGCTGCCTGTCTTGCCGCTGTCCCCAAAGGGAATCTCAGGCCCGGCGGGACTTGCCGGACCGCCAGAGGTAGCAGGGCTCTCGTCACGCCCCGTGGTGCAGTTCCTCGGGCCTACCCCGGGGCCCGGCACCGTCCACAACGATCTGCAGCGCTGCTGGGAGCGGTTTGTTCACAGCTGCGCGCTGCGGTGTGAGGGACACGATGCGGGCCGCCCGGGCCGGGTCCGCCTCCACGGTTCCCCGTGTCATGACCGGGTGCCGCCGCGCGTCTTCCGGCCAGGCCGGATCCACACCGGGGAGGAACGTCCGCAAGGCGCCGTTGAACACCTGGTGGAACTCGAACTCCCGGTTGAGCCGGACGGCAGCACCCGTCCTGAGGACATGCATGATCGCGAGCCCGGGAAGGTGCCGGAGCACTGTCGGTGCCGACGTCGAGGTCCAGGCCTTGAAAGAGGCGGCCGCGGGGGCGACCGCGACAACGACCGGAAAGCGTCGGCCCGGATCGCACAGTTGGTCGATCAGGTCTCCGATTCTGCCGGCCGACACGGACCGCGCGTGCGGCAACACCTCGAACTCGCCGTCGCGGGCACCGAGTTCCTGCATGAGATCGCTGGCCAGACGTGGCGCGAGGGCGCGGGCGGAGGTTCCGCCGGGCAGGCTGGGCAGATGTTCGACGTCCAGCTGCAGCCAGCTGTAGTCACGTCCCGCGGACTCGTCCGAGGCCGAGACGACGGTCACGAGCCAACTACCCCAGTTGCCGCTCATCGACTCGCAGAACTGCCAACGCCTCCACACGCCGGAACGGGTCTGGCAGTGCAGCGTCGCATTCGGGGCCAGCTCGACGCTTCCCTCTTCGATGTCCCCGACTTCGTAGCGCTTCCCGGCGAGCCAGCCCCGGAGCACGTTCTCGACGACAGCTGCAGCGTCCGGATGTCCGTGCGCGGTCGAGAAGACCGTGCGATAGGGGAGAGGTTCCATCGTTCTCCTGATTCCTCGCACCGGCCGCCGATCCTGCCGGCGCCGTCCGTGTTCTGCGGCGATGGTTGCCTTCCAAGCCGGAGCACTGTGCCCGCTCGCGCGCTTCGTGCATGAAAGACGTCTCCTTGTTGCCCTGCCGGACACGACATCCATGCGCGGTGGTTCGCGGGCGACCTCCGGCTCCGGCTCACTGCCGGTACCGCCGGAGGTCCGAAAGGGCAGCAGATCCTTCCCAAAGAACCAGGACTGACGGCCTGTCGGGGAGAACGCTCCGAGGCCCGAATAACATCGCCAGCACCTTTGCTTCGTGGCAGATCCGCCTGGCCGGATGCCTCGTGACCAGGGGATCCGAATCTCTGCTCGACAGGAGAGAGGCAGCGAATGAGCGCCCGTTGGTCACGCAGGAGCCTTGCGGTGACGACGAGATCGTCCGCGGCGACGAGCACGTCCGAGGGCACCTCCCCAGCCCCGCCTGCCCTGTGGGACCAGTCACCACCCTGGTCGAGCGGATACGACCCCGGTTCGCCGGGGCAGGCGAGCCCCTCTTATGCCCCGTCGTTCGATGCGGGGTCGGCCCCGCTGAGTGCGGCCGCACCCGGGGCCGCCGCTCCTCCGGTTGGTGCACTCGCCGCCACGGAGGAACCGGGCCTGTCGGTGCCCGACGAGCCCGACAGCGCAAGTCACCACGAGGAAGCGGGTGACAACGCTGCCCGGCGGACCGGACTCGGCAGCCTGTTCCACCGCGCCGAGCAACGCGCGCGCAGGTCGGAAGCGGGTCCAGCCGAGGACCAAGCCGACGCCGAAGTGCTGTCCTTCGGCGGTCAGAGCGCGTCGCCGGAACCCGAAGAGGACGCGGAGGACCCGTATGGCGGTGCGGAGGCCGGGAACGGACTCCCTCATCGGAAGGCCATCGCCTTCGGGGGCGTGACAGTCACTCTGCTGCTCCTCGCGGCGGCGTTCCTGACCAACGCCGGGTCCGGCGGTGAGCCGACGACGCCGAGCACCCCCCGTGCCAACGCGGACGCTGGTGCACTGGTGGCCGACGGAACGGTGGGTCCGGACGACCACGTCCCCCCTGCCGCAGGGGCAAGCGCCGGGTCGGACATTTCTCCGAGCCCCAGCGCAAGCTCCATCGACGGCAGCGTTCCTGCCGCCGGCGCCGCCGGGTCGGCAACGCAACGCGCCACGGGCACCGGACGAGGGGCCGGCGCGGCGGCAGCTGCCGTCGGTGCCGCCCAGGGGGCCCAGCCCGCCGCGCCCGGCCAGCCCCCGGCCCCGCCGGCCGGTTCGTCGACGACAGCGCCGACGACCGTGACCGCGGTGGCGGGCTCCGCGCTCATCGGCCGCGCCTCAGGACGCTGCATCGGCACGGTCGGTGGGCGGAGCAACGACGGCACGCAATTGGAACTCCAGGACTGCGCAAGCGTGGCATCCCAGATGTGGGAGTTCCGCTCGGACGGTTCCGTGCACGCCCTCGGGCGCTGCATGGACGTCGCCTGGGCCTCCGTTTCCAGTGGAGCCGCCATTCAACTCGTCAACTGCAACGGCGGCAGCGCTCAGCGCTTCACCCTCGACAGCTCGGGCAATCTGGTGAACCCGATATCCGGAAAATGCGTGGACGCAGTGGACAAGGGCACAGCGAGTGGAACCCGCCTCCAACTGTGGACGTGCAAGGGCACCACCAACCAGAAGTGGGACCAGTAGGCGGACTGCGACCTGGCGAGGTGGCCGAGGCGCTCGGGCGAGGCCTGTCGGGAGGTCAGATCGGTGATCGCGTAGACGGTTTGGCGGGTGACGGCGCCGGTGGCGAGGTCGGTGCGGTGGCGCAGGATGCGCACGTCCTGGGCGACGTGGGGGAAGTCGAGTCCGAGGCCGGTGACGGTGAGGGCTCTGGTCGTGCGGGTCTCGCGGCGGCCGTGGCCGATCTCGCGTTCGTAGCGGCGGGCGGTGACCTGTTTCCACGGCAACGCTCGTAGCCTGCGGTGCAGTTCGGGCTGGTTGGCTTTGACCACCAACAGGTAGTGGGCGTTCTTCTCCTCCACGAGGAAGCAGACGTGGCCGCGCTGGGTGTGCAGGGCGTCGGCCGTGACGGTGACGGCGGTCAGGTCGTAGGGCTCCAACAGGGCGGTGAAGCAGGTGATTTCGTTGGACTTGCCGGGGACGCGGAGTTGGGTGCCGGTCCGGCCGTCGCCGGTCATCGCCGCGAGCAGGTGCGCGGTGGGCGAGGTGCCGTGCCGGGAGCCGCGGGCGGCCTTGCCCACGGCGAGCGTGTCCGCCCCGGACGGGTCGGCGCCGGTCAGGTCGGCCAGGCCGCCGGGGCAGACGAGGCTGATCACCCGCCGGATCGTGGCGGTGCTCGGTGCGACGCGCACGCCCAGTGCTCCCGTGACGCGGGCTCCGAGGCGGGCCAGGGCGTGCTGTGGGGCGTTCGCCGCCCACTGGCCGATCGCCGTGTACGAGTGCGCCGGCCACGACCGCCGAGGCAGCGATCAGCAGGACCGCCACGAACGGGTGACGCACCCCTCGGCGGCGACGCGGGTCCGGCAGCAGCCGCAACCGCTCCACCAGCGGCGATCCCAACACACGGTCCAGAACGGGCGACTTGCTCAGGCAGACGGTGGCAGACTGGCGGCACATCGAAGCTCCGGTGGTACGAGGCGACTTGGGAAGGTCACCCCGTTCAACCGGAGCTTCGTTGCGTTCGTGACGGCCTGACCCCGACCGGCTTCACACCGCCGTGACCAGCGGGCTCACGCGCTGACGGCGACTTTGAAACAGCCCTGGCCCGCGCCAGCGCAGAATGCCGGTCTCGTCGTGCCAGTACTGCTGGACCCAGACCGGTCGCAGTACGTCTACACGCGGCAGCCGCCGCAGCCGGGTGGGGGCGTCAGCGGCGAGAAGAGCGCGGAACAGGCGTATTGCCGTTCTCGCCGACCGTGAGCGCATATTGCTCTCGTTCCTTCGCCTCCGTGGGGAGCCGGTCATAGCGCACCGGGCGGCCGAAGCGCCGGGCCCACTCGTCGGTGACCAGGGCGGACACCCAGTCCTCGTCGGCGGCGGTCAACTCGCACCGCCGCCAGGACGTGGGTGGAGTCGGTTCGCTGGCACCCGCGCGATTTGACCGGTCCTGCTTCCGCCAGCCGATCCACCATCACGGCCGGCAACCGGTTCGCGCGGCCGCCCCCGGCCATCCGTTCACGGAACCCGCCCAGCACCAAGAAGTCGAAGCCCGGATCGTCCAACTCCAGCCCCAGGCAGTAATTTCCAGTCCAGACGGCACCGGACGGGCCTCGGCGGCTTGTCGGTCGGTGAGGTTCTCGGCGTGCTGCAGCACCGACACCAGCGCCAGCACTGCCGGGGACAGGCCACGCCCGTCAGCGGGATACCACTCCTCGGAGTCGCTGTCCATGAACAGCCCGTCCAGGTGATCCCGTAGACACCATCGCCGCGGTGCCCCGAGGGCTGCTCGCCCGGGCCATACACACAGTCACCGGCGGGATCTCGCGACCGGACGAGGAACCCATCGCCACCGCAACCTACCCCGTTAACCAGGCCGAACTCCCCGACCAGGAGAACAGGCAAGCCCGTTCATCGGCCGCTGATCGAAGGTAACCTCGCTCTCACCAGTGAAGATCACCAACAGCATCCCGGATACGGGACCGAGCCAGTCTCTGGGCAGGCCAGATGGTGACGCGGAAGTATGCGGCGATGGCGCTGGGCGAATGGGGTGAGGCCGAGGCGGTGGTCAGCGGACGCGTTCGTCCAGGCCCGCAGCGACCAGGGCGTCACGAAGGGCGGAGCGGGAAATGATGCGAAGCTTCGGAAACAGGTTGTAAAGGTGCGTGTTCACGGTTCGGGGAGAGACGAAAAGACGTCTGGCTATCTGACGGTTGGTCAGGCCGGTGGCCGCCAGCCGAGCTATCTGCAGTTCCTGAGTGGTGACGCCGGTGCGGTCGCGTCGGGCGACCCCTTCCGGCTGGGGTGAGCCGCCTGCGCCGCGCCGGGCTGACCCGGCCACCTCGGCCCAGGATACGGACCCGAGCTGGCGGAAGGCTGATGCGGCTGCGGCGAGTTCCTCGGCTGCCGCGTTGCGGTGTCCGTCATCGAGCAGCGCGCGGCCCCAGGCGAGGCGCAGGCGGGCATGTTCGAACGGGGCCTCGATGGCGGTGAGAGCGGCCAATGCGGCATTCGTCGCGGAGATATCGGCCATGGGGCTGGCAAGCAGGACCTTCGCCGCGGTCAGGAGCGCGGCGGCGCGCGCCGACTGCGGCCGATCCGCCGCCATGACGATCGCTTCGGCACGCAACCGGTCGCTTCCGCTCAGAGACGCCTCCACCCGGTCCAGTACCAGGAGAGAGAGCCCGGGCACATCCGGAGCCAGCGGCAGAAGTGACTCGGCGGCGGCGGCGCGCGCAGAGTCGCCCTGGGCGAGCGCGGCCATAAGGCGAACGTGCGCGAGGCAGGTGCGGCTGCGCGTTCCGGCCTCCTCGGCGTGGGCCAGGGCACGGGCGTCATCGCCGCGCGCCGCGGTGGCCAGCGCTCCCACCGCGCCCAGCAGGACGGCCGAAGAAGCGAGTCGGAATTCGAGGGCGGCGGACCGACCTCTGGCAGCCAACTTCTCCGCCTCGGACCAGTGGCTCCGGGCGTAGGCGTCCCTGGCCAACAGGAGAAGAGCGGACACCCGCACCGCCGTCCAGCCTCCGGCGGCTGCGTCGATAGCAGCCTGCTGGACCGCAGATCGCGACGGGCCCAGCACCCCACGCGCCGGAACCTCCAATTGGGCCTTCGCCACGGCTGCCACGCACGAGGGAAGACCCGGGTGGCCGAAAGGCCGGTCTGGGGCTGTGGAGCCGACTCTTGGTAGCGAGTCGAGGCTGCCAGGCAGGTTGGGAGAGGACAGCGCGCCAGCCTCGCAGACTGCTGCGAGGGCACTCTCCAACAGGATTTTCTGGCCTTCGGGCGTGTGAACCGGAGGCTGTGGCGAGTCGCGGGCGGCAGTAAGGACCGAGGCAGCTGACTCGGTGTCGCCGTCGCGTTCGAAGAGCACCCACGCCTCGGCCTCGGCACCGGCAGCGCTCATGTCGGCGGAACTAATGCCGGAGATGTCGCCGATCGAGCGAGCCATCAGGAGTAGCGCGGCCGTGGTGTCGATCCGTCCCGCCCAAGCGGACGCGCGGGCAGCCAGGACCAGTCGGCGGTGTCGATCGGTTGGGCCGAGGCTGAGGTCGGAGGCTCGGAGGAGTGCGTCTACAGAGTCGCGGGCGGTCATCCTGACCGAGGCAGCTTCCAAGGCGGCGGCGGCCTCCTCGTCCATACCAAGAGCCGCGGCACCCAGGTGTGCAGCTCGGCTGTCGGGGGTTTGCTCCTCCGCGAGAGCCAGCGCCCGGTGCGCTGCGCGCAGTTGTTCGGGAGCCGCACCGCGTACCGCGGCGGCACGTAGCAGAGGGTCGGTAAGCACGAGTCTGCGGCCGTCCGCTACGGCCAGACCTGCTTGTTCCAGCGCCGCGAGCGCGTCCGCCGCATTCGGGACGATTGACAGCAGGACCCGCAAATCGGACGAACGTTGGAGGGCTGCGAGCAGGAGGAACTCAGCGGCGGAGGCAGGTAGCCGGGCGATGCGAGCGAGCAGCGGGGCAGCGGTTCGGACGCTCACCGGGAGAGGGTCCGGAAGGGATGACGTTCCGGCCCGTTGGGCAGCTGTCAACTCGTCGGGTATGTCGAGCAGGGCCCGTGGGTTGCCCTGCGCGCTGCGGAGCACGGCTGCTCTTACGCCGGAGTCCAGCCCGGGATGACGAAGGTCCAGCAGCCGGCTGGCCTCAACCCTTCCCAACGGAGGCAACGTCAGTTCGCGCAGTTGCTCAGCGGCCAACGCGCCTGGCTGGTCCGTCCGAACCGATGCGACCAGCGCCACCGGCGCGGTGCGCAATCGGCGGGCGATGAAGCCCAGCACCCGGGCGCTCGGCACGTCCGCCCACTGGGCGTCGTCCACGGACAGGAGGAGCGGCCGCTCCCGGGCCGCCTCGTGCAGCAGCGCCAGCACCGAGACCGCCACCCCGACAGTCACTACGTCTTGCTGGTCCGCCGCTCCGCCGGAACGGAGGCCCGGTGGACGGTTGGGCAGCGGTTCCGGGCTCCCGGCGACGGCGCCGCCGGCCATGTCGCACAGCAATTCGCCGCTGCCCGTCGCGCTAGCCGTGCCGATGACCGCTGTTGGAATGCCGGGGGCCGATGGCAGGATGCCTGGTGCCAAGAGACCCTCCAATAGAGCCCGTTGCGGTCGCCGGAGGCGGCCCAACGGTTCCCGGAGTGCGTCGAGCAGTTGGTGCAGCACGTAGTAGGGGAAGGTCTGCTCGGCCTCGACGGCGACAGCACTCACTACCTTGCCACCGCGCCTGTGGTGCTCTCGACCCGTCCATGCCAGTAGGGAAGACCGGCCCGCTCCAGGGCTGCCGGTCAGCAGCACCGCGCCGCCCGACCGCTGCTCGTCCGTCGCCGCTAACAGCGCTGCAAGTGCGGCGGTCTGGGCATGCCGACCGATCACGTCGCTCGTATTGACCGAGCTATCTGGGACGCCGGGCATGCCTGGAGGTTCGGCGGACTGCCCTTCCCGCCGTCCGTCTGCCGAGGTACTCGATCCGAAGCCGGACCGGTTCCGGAACGCCGGATATGGGGACAGCCGGGTGGAACGCAAGAGGGTTCGCCGCCTCTCTGGTGCTGACGGATGCGGCGTCCGCAGAGGCACCACAAGGGGTGCGAGTGCAGGACGGTATGCGGGGTGTTCTGCCGACCGCCCGACAATCTCGAGCGCGATGGCTCGAGAGGCTGCCGCATGTGGGGTTCCGGGACCGTCGCTGCCCAGATGAGCGGCTGCCGGGACAGCGCCATCGCAACACATCACCGGTCGTCAAGGACCGAGTAGCCGGGTGATCGGCCCTCTTCGGGCGCCTGACCGTGCCCTCCGGGGCGGCCCCGACATCGGCCGAAAGCCGCACTGACCAGTGATCCGAAGAACGTTTGGCTTGGCGTTCAACCGTTTGGGTCGCTTGTTCTTCGGTCCCGGAGGCTTGCCGAGGCGGGTGGGTTTGTCGCGCGTCAGACTTTGTGGCAGGGCTCGTTTCTTGCGGGTCCTGCTGCTTGAAGGAGTCTGATCGATCATGGTGAGGCCACCGGCGCTGCCGCCGGAGGAGAAGGTCCGGATCGTGCTGTCGATCCTGGCCGGTGAGATGACCGTTGCCGAGGCCGCGCGGCGGGCGAAGGTGTCCGAGCAGTCGATCGGGACCTGGAAGCGCCAGTTCCTGGAGGCCGGCCGGGCCGGCCTCGCTGGCAAGTCCGGTCCCAGCACCCGGGAACAGCAACTCGGAGCCCAGGTCGCCGACTTGACCCAGGCACTGGGTGAGGCCGCGGTCGAGCTGCGGGTGTGGAAGAAGTCCGCGGAGGGCCGGCTGGGCCCTTCGAGGACCTCGAGGTGATCCGCACCGAGGCGGGCATGCCGACCGCGGGGTTCTACCGGCTCATCGGCGTGCCCGAGCGGACCTGGCGCCGCCACCAGGCCCGCGCCCGCCAGGGCGCGCAGGCCAGAGGACCGTGGCCGCGCCCGGCCCGCGAGGGCGTCCGGGAGACCGCCCGCCGACACGCGCTCGCGCACCCAACCTGGGGCCACCGCAAGGTCTGGGCGATGTGTCGCTGGGACGGCCACCGCGTCTCTCGGGCGACCGTGCTGCGGCTGCTGCGGGACGAGGGCCTGCTGCTGGAGGCGAACTACCAGCGCGAACGCCGGCAGCTCGCTGCCCGCCGCTAGACGAGTAGTTCCGAAGTCGGTTGGGTTTCCTGGTTCTGCTTCGGACGTGGAGGGAGGGTGTCCAGCATTCGGGTTGTGACGACCGAAGAGCTGGACACCCTCCTGACGGCACTCTACGTGCAGATCGATGATCATCTGCCCCGAACGCGATGGCTGGGGCGCCCGCCGCGACTGACGGACTCCGAGCTGGTCTGCCTGGCCGTCGCCCAGGCCCTGCTCGGCTTCCACTCCGAAGCCCGCTGGATCCGCTTCGCCCGAGCCCACCTGCGCGGCATGTTCCCCCACCTGCCCGAACGCCCCGGCTACAACAAGCGCCTACGCGCCGCGCGCCCGTTGCTCCAGCAGGCCGTCCGCGAGCTGGCCCGGGCCACCGACCTATGGGCCGACCCGGTCTGGGTCACGGACTCCACACCCGTGGAGTGCGGCCGCTCCCGCGACACCGTCCGCCGCTCGGCACTGGCCGGATGGGCCGGCTACGGCTACAGCCGCTCGCACTCGCGCTGGTTCTGGGGCCTGAAGCTGCACCTGGTCTGCACCCCGGCAGGGCTGCCCGTCACCTGGGCCCTGGCCAGCCCGAAGGTCGACGAGCGCGAGGTGCTGGCCGCACTCGTCGAGACCGAACCCGATCTCGTGCGCGAGCGGCCCGGCCTGCTGATCCTCGCCGACAAGGGCTACGTCTCCGCGGAACTCGACCGCTTCCTGGAACAGTTCGGGGCCCAGCTGTTGCGGCCGTCCTACCGCAACCGGACCCCACGCGCCGGCGAAGGGCTGCTGAAATCCGTCCGCCAGCTGATCGAGTCCGTGAACGACACCTTGAAGGGACAACTCGGACTCGAACAGCATGGCGGCCGCACCATCGAAGGCGTCGGCGCCCGCGTCGGCCAGCGACTGCTGGCGATGACCTGCGCGATCTGGCACAACCGGGCCACCGGCCACCCCGTCACCCGATCACTCATCGCCTACGACCACTGACTCACTTCGGAACTACTCGTCTAGGCCGCCTTCGCGACCGGGCCGAGCGGCCCGAACCAGGTCTGGCAGCTCGACTTCTCCGAGTTCGAGACCGCCTCGGGCGGCACCTGGCGGCTCGCGGGCTGCCGGGACTACTGGTCGAAGTACGAGCTGGGCTGGCATGTGTCGCCCACCGCGAACCAGCACGACGCCATCGCCGCGATCGAACTCGCCATCAAGCAAGCGGAGTCGCTGGCCGGAAAGCCACTGGCCGAGCTCGCCCCGCGCGACGCGGACGGGACCGTGGAGCCGCTGGTCACCATCGTCACCGACAACAGCGGACCGTTCCGCTCGTTCCGCATCGAGGCGTTCATCGCCACCCGACCGGAGCGACGGCACGTCCGCACCCGGGTCCGCACGCCCGGGCAGAACGGCTCACGCGAGCGCGGCTTCGGCTCGCTCAAGTACGAGAAGCTGTTCCTCGAGGAGATACCCGACGCCCTCGACCTCGTCCGGCACGCCGAGGAATACCGGCGCGACTACAACACCGTCCGACCGCACGAGGCCCTGGCCTGGAACCGGCCCCACGACGTCCACACCGGCGCCGCAGACCCCCTCGTCCCCAACTTTCCCGAACCCGAAAACCTGCCAACTGCTTGACGCGGGACACTCCGCACGCTGTCCGTTGACGGCAAGACCGTCCGCGGCGCCCGCCGACCAGACGGCACCCAGGTCCACCTCCTGGCCGCCATGACCGCAGGCGGCCAGGTCATCGCCCAGCGCGAGGTCGACTCGAAGACCAACGAAATCACCGTCTTCAAGCCCCTGCTCGCCCCGCTCGACCTCGCCGACACCGTGGTCGGGCCTTCGCCCGTAAAGGTGGACACGCGGTCGGTTGTCACGCGGCGAGCGTGAGTTTAGCGGTGTGGTGGCGTCGTTCGTATTCGTTGGGGCTGAGGTGGCCGTTGGCGGAGTGCCGGCGCCGGGTGTTGTAGCGGACCAGCCAGGCGAAGACGGCCTCCTGCAGGTGGCGGGGTCGCCGTAGTCGTGGGCGCCGTGAAGGGTCTCGCGTTTGAGGGAGGCGTGGAAGCTCTCGCAGGCCGCGTTGTCCGCGCTGCTGCCCACGGCGCCCATCGATTGGGTGACGTCCAGCTCCGAGCACAGGCCGGCGAAGGCCCGGGACCCGTACTGCGCGCCGTGATCGCTGTGGAAGACCGCGCCGTCCAGGCCGCCGCGTGTCGCGGCCGCCATCCGCAGCGCGTCGGTGACCAGGCCGGTGCGCATGTGGTCGGCGATCGACCAGCCCACGACCTTGCGGCTGAAGCAGTCCAAAACGGTCGCCAGGTAGAGGAACTCCCCGCCCGCAAGTGGCAGATACGTGATGTCGCCCATGTACTTGCGCCCCGGTTCCGGGGCGGTGAAGTCCCTCTCGAACAGGTCCGGCACCGCCTGGGCGGCCGGGTCGGGGACGGTGGTGCGGACCCTTCTCCGCAGGCGGATACCGACGATGGAGTAGGTCCGCATGACCCGGGCGACCCGCTTGTGGTTGACCCGCACACCGCTCTCGCGCAGTTCCGCGGTCACCCTCGGCGAGCCGTAGGCGCCACCGGAGTCC
This sequence comes from Streptomyces sp. TLI_171, assembly GCF_003610255.1. GTDB lineage: Bacteria > Actinomycetota > Actinomycetes > Streptomycetales > Streptomycetaceae > Kitasatospora. The sequence continues at coordinate 6,247,667 of NZ_RAPS01000001.1, forward strand.
GCGTGGATCCGGCGGATCCGTTCGGCCAGGACCTCGTCCTCGCGACGGCGGACGGCCCTGGCTCCGGCGCCGCCGAGCCACTTGTAGTAGCTGGAGCGGTTGACGTCCAGGACCTGGCACAGCCGCTTCACCTCGTAGGCGTCCCGGTGGTCGTGGACGAACTGGAAGCGGCTCACCAGTTCGTCTCGCCGGCGAAATACTTGGCCGCCCTGCGCAGGATGTCCCGCTCGGTGGCCAGCTTCCGCTCACTCGCCTCCAGCTCGGCCACCCGGGCCTCCAACTGCCGGATCCGCTCGTCCGGGTCGGCGGACGCGGCCGGCCGTCCTGCCCCGGTCGGCGCGTTCGCACCCGGCCGAGCGGCGGCAGGGTCGAGGCCGCGGCGTCCGCGGTCCCTCAGTACCCACTCGCGCAGGGTCGCCCTGTTGATGCCAAGGTCGGCGGCGATGTCCTTGTACGTCGCCCCGGGCGTGGACTCGTACAGGGCCACAGCATCGGCCTTGAACTACTCCGAGTAGTCCTTCATCGCCATCGGCGGTGTTCTCGCTTCCTCCGGATCAAGCAGATCCAGTATCAGCGTGTCCACCACTCAGGGCGAAGGCCCGTCACCTTCGACGCGTTGCACTCGCAGACCGAGCACGCCCGCTTCCTGGTCGAGGACAAGCAGGCCCACTACATCGCCCTGATCAAGCAATCACCCCACCCTGCCGAGGGAGCTGAAGCGGCTGCCGTGGCGGGAGATTCCGCTGCACGGCAGGACTCGCGCCACCACGCACGGCCGCGACGAGATTCGCCGGATCAAGACCTGCTCCGTTGCACGCGGCCTCGACTTCCCCCACACCGCCCAAGCCGTTCAGGTCGTGCGCCGCCGCCACACGGTCACCACGGGCAAGGTCACCCTCGAACGCGTCTATGGCATCACCAGCCTGCACTCCCACCAGGCCGAACCGGCCGAACTCGCCTCATGGGTGCGCGGCCACTGGGGCATCGAGAACCACGTGCGCGACACCACCTACGCCGAGGACGCCTCCCGCGTCCGCACCGGTACCGCTCCCCGAGCCATGGCCGGCTTGCGTAACCTCGCGCTCGGCGCCCTCCGGCACGCCGGCCACGACAACATCGCCGCCGGACTCCGCCACCATGCCCGCGACCCCCGCCGCCCGCTCGCCACCCTCGGCATCACGTGATCAAACCGGACAGATCGGCTGAACGACACCGCCCTGGGTCAGACCCCCCAGGGAACAGCGGCGAGATCTGACGGATCCTCACCTTCATCGTATTCCCCTTCAAACTCGTCGTCTGAGTCGACGAAGGCCCGCACTCCACCTTGATGATGGTCACTCAGAAGCGATTCGAAATCCTCGCCGCCAGCACCTGGAACAGGTCCTCGGTGCAGGGCAATCTCAGCAACGCTCTCCCATGTGTCCAATTCCGCATCGGAGTCTTCCCAGCCGGCCTCGTCGCTCCGGTCCAGTGCCCGAACGGCAAGCGCATTCAGCCGCGTCCGAGGAGCAGTGAACTCCTTCAGCGCAGCCGCCGTTCGCGAGTAGCGGCGCAGTGTGGCCACGTGAAGCGAGCGGCCGTTGAGCCACTGCTCCAGCGCGGCACTGCGTTCCTCGGGCGCGAGCCCATGGTGCTGCGGGTTCCTCAGAAAGCTGTCGAGTTCCCGGGCGAGGCGACGGTCGGCCGCTTGCTGACTGTAGGCGGCAAGAATCTCAGTGATCTGCCAGCGACGGAACTGTTCGTCCAGGTCTTCCAACGTTGCTGCCTCACGCCCTACCTCGAACGAACCCACAGTTGCGGGCAGCACAGCGACAGCTGTGTGCTCGGCGAAACTTCTCTCCTGGTCGTCCAGGATCTGCTCGCGGACCTGTTCCAGCGTGCCCCGGTAGATATTCGCGTGCTTCTCCGAACCTCCTGCGGCCGTGGCCCATGCGTCCAGTGGCAGCGCCTCGGTACTCAGAGCCGGGTCCAGGACCACGAGTTGCCTAGTACTGTCCGGCTTGATCCGGTGGACAGCGGGAGCGATGTGCCAGCCCCACGTGACCTTCCCCGGCCGAGTCGGCGTGGCGCCGTCGGCGTTCTCTGTGGTCACCGACAGGCCGGCTCGTCGAACGACCACGACCTTGCTGACAGCGGCACCCCACCGGTGCAGCAGTAGCGTAGCCTCGTGGGCACGGTACTGACAGCCGTCGTCCGGGTAGTCGTACGCCAAGGATATTGGCCCCTGGTGCGGGTGGAGGACATGAGCCCGGGACAGGTTCTGGTGCCACTCATCAACCACCTCGGCAGGTACGGCGTCCAGCGTGGTCTCGGCCAGCAGGTGCGCGATCTGGTCCTCCGCGCCGGGGAACGCGCTGACCAACTCCTCCCGCAGCTGCGTGCCGTATGCCTGTCGCCACACCCGCTGGAGCGCCCACAGAGCCCGTAGATCCCGGTCCAGCGCGCCGATCCGCCTCAAGGCCTTGGCCGATCCGCCTGCACCGACGCGCGTCAAGTCCTCATGCACGGCGGCCACCAGTGCGACGATCTGCGGTGTCGGACTCGGGTCGGGCCGCCCGTCAAGGGCTACCGCCGACAGCCAGTCGGTCACTCGGGGCGGCTGCCACGCCTCGTGCAACGCGCCGAGCAGCTCCAGTGCGAGGTGCTCGGCGAGCAGACCCCTGCCTGCTGCCTCAATGACTGCCTCGACCGGGGCGTACCGGTGACGGAACTCGAAGGTCTCATCGAACTGCTCGGCCGCATGAGGGTTCAGACGGCAGAGGTCAGTGATCCATACCTGCAGCCCGGCCTCGTCCAGGAGCTCGGCATCAAGCAGGGCGGCAAGCCGGTCGGTCAACTCCTCTGCCTCGGACTTCGGCAGGCCGAGCTCGACACGCTTTCTCGTCCCGGCTTCGATGGATGTGTTGGACAGCAATAAAGGGCTGATGTTCTTACGGCGAGCGACCCTTCCCAGCAGCGTTGATGAAATCGCAGTGCCCGCGCTTCCGTCATCAGCCATAGAGTCCGGCTCACCTTCGCCGGCGTGTGGGCCCAGTATTGTCGTCCCGCTTTCGGATGGCTCTCCCGACAATGCGGCAATGACGTTGGTGATTGTCATCGACGAGGGCTGCGGACCGTGCCCTGACGACTCTTCTCCCGCGGCAACGGCTGCTGCCCCAACACGGGTGGACTGGGCACCGTCGCCGTCGGGGGCGGCTGCCGCGGACACAGCAGTTGTCACGGCACCGGAAGGGGCAGCAAGTCCGTGAGGGACACCTGTCTCCGGTGCGGATCCCAGCAGCGAGCGAGCCGTGGAAGCAACATCTTGGCTGAGCGAGTCCGTGATCCGGCTCCCAGTCGCGGCTGCGGTTCTTAGGGCTCCTGCGGGGAGGCCGGGGTTGTCCCAGGGAGTGAGCGGGACACGAGCGCCGAGCTCGGCCCGGGTGGCATCGCGATCGACGTGGAGAGAGTACGCCGTGACCGCTGCCAGCAGCCCCCTCCATCGGCGCTCATCCACCGATGCTGTATCCGTCCCGACGAGCAAGCGCGCACCCGACAGAAACGGACGGATCAACGTCCACCCACCCGCCATCAACCCCCCGGCCTCCTCCTGGCCCACCAACGACACGAGATGTTCCCACACCGCCTCGGGCTCAGCCTCGTCCCACACCGGATGCGCCCTCCCCTTTCCCTTCTCCGTCCCTGGGGATGCCGGGTCCTCGGCGCCGTGCCTCGCCCGGAGCCAGGCATCGAGATACTCACCGAACACCCCACCGGTATCCCGGTCGGCCTCGGTCCCGCGGGTGCCCACGACAGCCTCCGGCCGCGCGGCGTTACTGCTTCCCTCAGGGTTATGCCGCGAAGTGTCGCTTCCCGACAGCACGGCGAACACCTGCTCGGCGACTGCCGGACTGGACCGGTCGGCGGTGTCGCGGACAGGCAGTGCCGGGTTCATGACGGAGTCGGTCGAAACAGCGCCCGCTGCCCCGTCCCGCACACCCGTCTCGCCCACCGGGCCGCTCCTGGCCGCGACGCCGCTCCGGCTGCCGGACGGTCCCCCGCCTTCGGGGACATCGTCCTCATCGAGCACGTCCTCATCGAGGCGCGCCCACTCCCGGGCGTCGGGCCCCGCCTGCCAGGCGGCCGTCCCGGTCGGCTCCTCCCGGCCCGGCACGGCGAACGGCACCTCGCCCGGCACCTTGCCCGGCACCGATTCCGAGGCGGACTCCAGGGTCTGTGCCGATTCCACTGCCCATTCCACTGCCGGTGCCGGTGTCGGCAGGGTGGTGGCGGTGTCCCCGACGGTGGTCGGGACCGGCACCGGGGCACCAGCCGCAGCCGACCTGCCTGTAAGCGCGGCCAGCACGCTGCTGGCCGCGGTCGAGGATTGCACGTCACGCGGCCCGGCCGTCTCCCGCCCGCTGTCCGCGGTCCGCGACGCGCTCGCAGGGGCGGCCAGGCGCTCGACGTCAACCTCGGCGTCGGGGCCCGAGGTGACGGGGCGCGGCCCGGGTGCTGTCCAGCCCGCGATCTGAGCGACAGAATGGCCGACCGCCTGCATGCCGGTGGCCGCCGCGTCGGCCGCAACGCCCTCGGTCGCCCGTGCAACGGGAACGCCCTGAGGTCGGCGCTCCGAACCGGGCGGAACACCGGCCGACGACCCCGCCGAACCCCCATCCTCCGACCCACCGCCCCGCCGCGCGCGAGCACCACCCACAGGCCCCGAACCCGAACCCCGCGACGACGAAGCACTCCCAACCCCCGACCCCAGCGAGCCGTTCAGAACCCCGAATACGCTTAGATACTCCTCCAGGCTGGCGTCAGTCACCGTCCTCACAACCTCGGAACTGGCCACCACAGGCAGCACCCAGCTGTTCCGCAACCGCTCGACCGCATCCGACGACGCCCGCGTCATCACCCGCACCAGACCCGGATTGGCCTCGAAAGCCCGCCACAGCAAAGAATCAGAAACAAGGTCGTTAAACAAATTGCCGTGCACCGCCAGAAGCGCCTCCCTCAGAAGGTAATTCTCGTCCCGACCCTCACCGCCCAGGGAAACAACCGACGACGAAACAGCAGCGTCCTCATCCACCCCCAGCGACGACACAACCTCCGAAAACCCGGGCACCCCACCCACGCCAAGGTCAGCGTCGGAACCGGCCTCAGCTGCACCGGCCGCGGGGGCAACAGGCCCAGCGACATCAGGCATGGAGCTGATCAGGCCGGCCGGATGCGGCGTAGTCGTTTGCCTGTAGTGCTGGTAGAGGAGCTCCACCTGATCGACCGTCAGGCCCTGCGCGACATTGGTCGACAGGTCCGCCAGAACCGCCAGGAACAACCGATTCCCGTACCGGAGATTCGATATTCCAGTGGTGATTATGTCGCGGTCGGCCCCTGTGGTCCGGAGCCAATCGCACAGTGCCGGCACCCGAAAAAGGGCCGCACCCAGGACGTTCTCGTTTGTCAAGTGACCGATCAGGCCGCGGTTGGCGTCCAGAAGCCGGGCGAGCTTGGGCCAGCGGTCGTGGAGAACACCAGCAACACGGACGCTGTTGCAGTCGATAGCAACTATGATTGAGTTCAGCGCCGCGTTGTTGGGCCTAATCACGTTCTCGGCGCGCTCGCTGGAAGTGCCGCCCAACTGAAGGAAATACTCACGGACCTGCTGCACCGTCAATGCCCCGGCCACACCATCGGAAAGACCGTCGATCCACGGAATCAGCCGACTAACGCCGCTGTTTGACTTCATCAGAACACGGAGTTGCTCCACAGTGACGTTGCCGGAGACGGTGAGGAATCGGGCAAGCGCCGGAGCCTTGAGCACCGCTTGCCACACGGCGCTTTGCATGGTGGCTGCTCCTACCAGAGTGGGGTGGGCCTCGATGAGATCGGCGAGATCTCCCCGCCCGCTCACCCGGGGATGGTTGAGGAGGGCGCGACGGTCACCGCGGCGAGCCAGTGCACTCAGCCCGGGGGTCCTGGGTCCGCGCGCGGGGGTCCTGGGTGCGCCTGCGGGGATGGCGGTGGTGTGCTGGGTGGCGCGCGGGGTCCGGGCACTGACGACGGCCCGAGTGGTCTCTGGGTCGGCATGAAGGGCGTAGGCCGTCACCCCTGCGAGCAGTGCCCTGCGCCGGAGCACGACCTGCGTAACGGGATCGGTACCGGCGAGCAGTCGCAGCCCCGACAACAGTGGCCCGATCAGCATCCACGCATCCGCCACCAGGCCGTCCGCTTCCTCCTCACCCACCAGCGACACGAGATGCTCCCGCACCCGCTCGGGATCCCTCTCCTCCCACACCGGATGCGCCCTCCCCTTCTCCTTCCCGTTGCCCGGGGACACCGGGCCCCAAACGCCACCCCCCACCTCCAGCCACGCATCCACATACCCACCGAACACCCCACCGACATCCCCACCGGCATCCCGGCCGTCCCCCCTAGTGGGCACGACACCCTCCGGCCCCAGACCGACACCACTCCCCGCCAGGTTCCCTTGCGAAGACCCGCCTCCCGACAGAACGGCGGACACACCTCCAGCCACTACCACGCCAGACCGGTCGGCGGTATTGCGCGCGGGCGGAGCTGCGTCCACGGCGGAGCCGCCCGAAACCGTGCCCGCAGTCGTGTCCTGCACGCTCGCGTCGCCCGCCGGGCCATTCCGGGCCACCACAGACCAGCTCCGGCTGCTGGATGGGCCTGCGTCTTCGCTCTGCGTGACGGAGGCGGTCGTTGTATCGGTCGTGGACGACTCGCCCGGGCCCGCATGTCGCTTCCGCGGCCTCTTCACTCCGCCGAGCAGTCCGACCCATTCGGTGTCCGAACCCGTCAACGCGGCCAGGTCCGACCGGGCCTTCTTGGGCGCCCGATGCAGGTCGTGAGCCGCCCGCAACGCCTGCAACCGCCGCGCGCGCAACTCCTCGTAGTCACCGATCACCACACGCCGCGACGGCTTCGCCGACAGACGCGGCGCGACCTGGTACGCCTCGACATACAGAGCCCCCGCCAGGGTGTCACCGGCCACGTCCTTCAACCCCTCCCACAGAGCCCGGACATCGGCATAATCCGCAGCGAAGTCCTCGTCCAGGGCCGCCACATCCACGTCCGACGCGAACCCGAACCCGTCCCCGTCGTCCTCCTCATCTGTGACGAAACCGTCGTCCGACCCGTCGTCGGAGTCGAGCTCGGGGACGTCGAACTCGTCGAGAACGTCCTCCTCGACACGCACCCGCCCCTGGGCATCGGGCCCCTCCTGCCACCCGGCCGTCCAAGCCGCCATCCGCGCCAACTCCCCCGGCTCCGGCACCGCAAACGACATCTCGTCCAGCTCCGAATCCAGCACCTCGTCCGACGCCGGTTCCGATGCGGGCTCCAGGTTCGATGCCGATCCCACTGCCGGTGTCGGGTCCGGTGACGGCGCGGTGGTGGCGGCCGGGTCGAGGGTGTCCTCGCCGGGGGTCGGGACCGGTGCCGGGGCCTCGGCCGCAGCCGGCCTGCCCGTGAGCACCGCCAGCACGCTGCCGGCTGCGCCCACCGACTGCACCTCACGCCGTCCCGCCGTCCCCTGCCCACTTCCCACGGCGCGCGAGGTGCTCGCGAAAGACGCCAAGCGCTCGGCATCAGCGCCGGGGCCGATGCCCGAGGTGACGGTGCGCGGCCCAAGTGCCGTCCGCGCCACAGTCCGGGCGACAGGATCGCCGACCGGTTGCATGCCGGTGGTCGCCGCGTAGGCCGCAACACCCTCGGTCGGCTGCGCACCGAAAGCAGCCGCAGCCGGCACGGCACCCCGCAAGTGAAGCTGGCTCTGCCCGGCCACATCCGGCCCGGACCCGACCGCGACCACTCCGCGCGCGGTATTCCGGTCCCCCGCGACGGGAACAGCGTCCCCAACAGTGGAGGCGAGGCCGGTGAGGGGAACAGTGCCGCTTGCCGCCGGATCCGTCCCCGCGGGGGTGCTGGCCGGGCCGGCGGGACCGGCGTGCTGGAATACCGGGCCGGACGGGGTGGGGCTGCCCCACACAGGAGCGGACGCGGCCGTGGTCGCCGCGCGCGACGGCAGCGCCGTCGCCGACGCCGCGGCGTCGACCGGCACGCCGCCACTGCCCGCATTCTCCGCACCGGCGACAGTTCCCGTGACGGCAGCAGCGCTGGTGGCGCGGGTGCCGGCGGTGGCCGGGGTGCGCGTGTCCGCGGAAGGCGACACGGAAGCATCCGCGGTCTCGGTTCGAGGCAGCGGGGCGGCCGCGGGCAGCGGACCCGCGGACTGCCGGGCGACAGGCTGCGCCCCAAGCATGGGCACCTGCCCGTCACGAGACGCGGCACGCGCGTCTCCGGAGTCCGCGCTGGAAGCATCCACGGCCGCGGCCGCGGCCGCGGCCGCGGGCCGGGCAATCCCGGCAACCTCCGAGGGAAGCGCCCTGCCACGGTCGTGCACCTCGCGCGTCCCGACACGGGCCGCCGACGTGTCGTCGACACCGATCGCCCGGTCCGACCGCGCAGCCCCCCGCGTGCCCACCGCACCCGTGTCGGCCGCACTGTCCGCCGCACCGAACGCGGTGACGAGCCCCGGCAGCGAGGCCGGGCCCGTCGCGAGCGCCGCACCCGCAGCGGGAAGCCCGTTCAGGTGGGCCTCAAGACCCTCGAGGCCGTGCCCCTTGTCGAGGCCCAGGACGCCCTTCGCCCACTGGGCGCCCTCGAAGACGAAATGCTCAAAGACACTGCTCACCCCCGAACCCGCGAAACCCACCGGACTGAACCCCCCGCCGACCACCGCCGCAACCGCCGCGCTCTCCAACAAGGCCTCGGTGACCGCGTTCGACCCCACACTCCACGGATGGCTGCGCCCCAACCCGGTCTTCGCCCCCACCGCCTTCGCGAAAGCCGACCCCGACACCACCGAAAGCGCCGGCTTGTGCAAACCCCCGATGAACGCACCCATCGCACCCGACCTGGCGATACCCCTCCAGTCGTACCCGCGCCGACGAAACCCGCTCGGCGCCCCGTCGATCATGAACGTCTGCGCCGCGAAACTCGTCAACGACTCCGACAACGCCTCCAACGCCGCCGCCGCACCCAACCGCCCCACCCGCGTCAACCGCACCAGCCGCACCAGCAACCGCACCCGCGCCCGCGCCATCAACAACGCCCGCTGCACACCCGCCCACGCCGGGAAGAACGGCTCCAACATCTCCAGAACCACAAGCTCCACGAAAAGCTGCACCAGCTCCGCGACCAACTCGACCTTGCCCTCGAAGATCTGCGACGCCGTACCACGCTGAACCCCCGACACCGACGACACCTGCCCCCGCACCCCGCGCAGCAGACCCCCGCCACCATCCGTGAACTGCCCCATCGCCCGCACGAACTGCTCACGCGTCTCCGAAGGCAAATGCCGCGCCGCATTACGCACCGCATCATCGACATCCGCCTCGAAATCCCGGATCAACGCCCCGACCCGCGCCAGACCCTCCGACGACTCCAACGCCAACGACGCACTCGCCTGCGGAAAAAACGACCCCGTCAACACAAACATCAAAACATCCAACACCGAGCCACGCCCCACCACCGGCTCAGCCACCACCACACACCACCCCCCACACCCACCCCAGCCGAAAACACCCCCACCAACCCACCAACACAACCCTGCACACCAGAACAAATGTCAGGAACGGCCCCACGATCCCCGACCGGGGTACATCACCTACGGACACCAGACCCTGCCCGAACGAACACAAAGGGGTGAACCGCCCGGTCTTCGGGGTCTGTAAAGGAACGGTGTAACTCCCGATCAAGGAAGTAGCACCTGATGACAGACGTGACCGTCTCGGCTGAGGCCGTGGAGGCCGTGCGGCCGGTGGAGTTGCAGTCGGACGCCTTGGGCGACCAGTTGATCGGGCAGTTGGTCGACCGGGCCCGCGCGAGCGGGCTGCAGCTCACCGGCGCCGGAGGTCTGCTCCAGCAGCTGACGAAGAAGCTCCTGGAGTCCGCGCTCGAAGGTGAGATGACGGATCACCTCGGCTACGGGAAGCACGACCCGGCCGGGGCCGGCAGCGGGAACTCGCGCAACGGCGTCCGGTCGAAGACCGTGCTGACCGAGGTCGGCCCGGTCGAGATCGACGTCCCCCGGGACAGGGAGGGCTCGTTCGAGCCGCAACTGGTCCGCAAGCGTCAGCGGCGCCTGTCCGGCGTCGACGAGATGGTGCTGTCGCTGTCCGCCCGCGGCCTGACGCACGGTGAGATCTCCGCGCACCTGGCCGACGTCTACGGCGCGGACGTGTCGAAGCAGACCATCTCCACCATTACCGACCAGGTGATCGAAGGCATGACCGAGTGGCAGAACCGGCCCCTCGACCCGGTCTATCAGGTGGTGTTCATCGACTGCGTGCACGTGAAGCTCCGCGACGGCCAGGTCGCCAACCGGCCGATCTACGTCGCCCTCGCGGTCACCGTCGAGGGCACCCGCGAGATCCTCGGGCTCTGGGCCGGTGACGGCGGCGAGGGCGCCAAGTACTGGCTGCACGTGCTGACCGAGATCAAGAACCGCGGCGTCGCGGACGTCTGCATGGTCGTCTGCGACGGTCTGAAGGCGCTGCCGGACGCCATCGCCGCGGTCTGGCCGCAGGCCGTCACCCAGACCTGCATCGTCCACCTGATCCGGGCCTCGTTCCGCTACGCGGCCCGGCAGGACTGGGACAAGATCTCCAAGGCGCTCAAGCCCGTCTACACGGCGCCGACCGAGGACGCCGCACTCGAGCGGTTCGTGGAGTTCTCCGAGGCATGGGGCAGGAAGTATCCGGCGATCGTGCGGCTCTGGGAGAACGCCTGGGCCGAGTTCGTGCCCTTCCTGAGCTTCGACGCCGAGGTCCGCCGGGTCATCTGCACCACGAACGCGATCGAGTCGGTGAACGCCCGGATCCGCAAGGCCGTCCGCTCGCGCGGGCACTTCCCGAACGAGCAGGCGGCCCTGAAGTGCGTCTACATGGCAATCATGTCGCTCGACCCGACCGGAGCCGGCCGCAAACGCTGGACGACCCGCTGGAAGGCCGCACTCAACGCCTTCGAGATCGCCTCCGACGGCCGACTCTCCATCGGCCGCCGCTAACTCAACCCACCCGAGTTACACCGTTCACTGGGCTCTGTCCCGTAATCGGTGGTGACGAGGTGTGACGGTCGTCGTTGGCATGGTGTGCGTGATGTCAACAAGCTTGTGGGCGTGGTGTTTTCGGGCCTGTCAGCCTTGGTCGTCGAGGGTGTGGCGGACGAGGGCGAGGTCATCCGGGTGTCGGCGCGGACGCGGGACAATCCGGTGCCGTGCCCGGCGTGCGGGCGGCCGTCGGGGCGGGTGCACGGCTTCCACGGGCGGAGGGTCGCGGACGTCCCGGTCGACGGGCGGAGGGTCGTGGTGTCGGTGCGGCTGCGGCGGCTGGTGTGCCCAGTGCTCGGCTGCTCGCGGCAGACGTTCCGCGAGCAGGTCCCCGGCGTCGTGGAGCGCTACCAGCGCCGCACCAGACGACTTTCCGACCAACTCGGTGCCGTGGTCAAGGAGTTAGCGGGCCGGGCGGGTGCCCGCCTCTCTCGCGCGCTGACGTGCGCAATCTCCCGCTCGACCGCCCTTCGTCTACTGATGCGCCAGACGCTGCCGCCCCGTCGCGTCCCGCGCGTGCTCGGCGTCGACGACTTCGCCCTCAAGCGCCGGCACCGCTACGCGACCGTGCTCATCGACGCCGAGACCGGCGAGCGGATCGACGTCCTGCCCGGCCGCACCACCCAGGCCCTGACCGCGTGGCTGCACGAGCACCCCGCGATCGAGGTGGTCTGCCGGGACGGATCCGGCTGCTACGGAGAGGCGATCCGCCAGGCCCTGCCCGAAGCGGTGCAGGTCAGCGACAGATGGCACCTCTGGTCGAACCTGTGCCACAGGGTCTTGGCCGAGGTCCGCTCCCACGCCGCCTGCTGGGCCACCGCCGTGAACCCCGTCCGACCCGGTGGCATGCGCGAGCAGACCACCCGCGAGCGGTGGCACAAGGTCCACGACCTGCTCGGCCAGGGCGTCGGCCTGCTCGAATGCGCCCGCAGACTCGACGTCGCCCTGAACACCGTCAAGCGGTACTCCCGCATGAAGGAGCCCACTGGCGATCACCGCGCGCCTCGCTACAAGCCCACGCTCGTCGACCCTTACCGCGAGCACCTGCGCAGGCGCCGGGCCGAGGACCCCGCAGTGCCGGTCACCCACCTCCTGCGCGAGATCAAGGAACTCGGCTATACCGGCAGCGCGAACCTGCTGGTCCGCTACCTCACCCAAGGCCGCGCCGAGGGCGACAGGCCCGTCACCACGCCGAAGCACTTCGCCCGCCTCCTGCTCACCCGCCCCGAGAACCTCCGCGACAAGGACACCTCACTCCTGCAGGAACTCGTCCAGACCTGCCCCGAGATGGCCGAACTCGCATGCCTCACGCACGAGTTCGCCACGCTGCTGGCACCGGCCGAGGGCAACGCCGCAAAGCTCACCGACTGGATCACCAAGGTCCGCACCGCCGACCTTCCCCAGCTGCACTCCTTCGCCAAAGGTCTCGAACTCGACCGCACCGCCGTCAATGCCGGACTCACCCTCCCCTACAGCAACGGCCGCACCGAGGGCGTCAACACCCGAACCAAACGGATCATGCGGCAGATGCACGGCCGAGCCGGCTTCCCTCTGCTCCGCCACCGAATCCTCCTCCCGTGATCACCACACAGCGTCACCACCGATTACGGGACAGAGCCGTTCACTGGACAGACCCGAAGCATACGGTTATGCGGCTACGGGCATGGGGTTCTCGCCTCCGTCATCCCTGCTGAAGTGCGTCTGGGTTCGGCCTGCTTGGGCGCGGTCGAGTGCTTGGGAGAGGGCGTGGACGGCTTGGTCGGCGGAGTCCTTGAAGAGGTGGCCGTAGAGGTTGATGGTGGTGGCGAGGGTGGAGTGGCGCAGTGTCTTGGAGACGATGGCGAGGGGGATGCCTTCGGCGATCATGATGCTGGCGGCGGTGTGGCGCAGGTCGTGCAGGCCGATGGCGGGCAGGCTGATCTCTGCTGCCCGCTTGCGGAGTTGGTCGAGGACCCACTGGGGTCGCAGGGGAGCGCCGCCTGGTGTCGAGAAGACGAGTCCTTCGAGTCGGCCTTCGGGGTGGGCGCTCATCTGGAGGGCGGCTTGGCGGTGGAGGGCTGCGACGACCCGAGGGGAGAGGCTGATCCAGGCGCGGCTGGCCGGTGTCTTGGGCTTGCCGAGGGTGAGTTTGCCGTTGTCGATGGCGGCGAGGGTCCAGCGGACGAAGAGCTTGCGGTCCATGACGTGGACGTCGTCCCAGTGGAGGGCGAGGGCTTCGCCGCGTCGCATGCCGGTGCCGAGCATGACCTCGAACAGGTTGGTGAGCTGGTCGGCGTAGTGCTCCTTGTCGGCGGGGTTGTAGCGCAGGCGCCAGGAGCGCACGGCGGCGTTCAGGGCGTTGCGCAGGGTGGAGGCGGCCCGGTAGACGGTGACCGCGCCTCGGCCGGCGTCGAGTTGAGCGGTGATCCACGCGTCGATGTGCTCGGGCCGCAGGTCCAGGAGCCGCCGATGGCCGAACGCCGGGACGAGGTCGCGCTCCACGCACGCCCGGTAGCCCGCGTACGTGTTCGGCGCCAACCGCACCTTCTGCAGGACCAGCCACTCCCGCAGGAAGCTCGCCACCGTGGTGCGCCGGTTCTCGTAGACGCCGCGCAGCTCGCCGTCGAGCACGGCCCTCATCTCCCGGGTGGCTTCGGCGCGGGTGGCGAACCCGCCCCGGCGGCGGGTGCGGCGCCGTCCTTCGTCGGGGGTGAGGTCGACGCAGTAGGTCCATGTCCCGTGCTTCACATCCGCGGTCAGTAGCGGGCACCACGGCCCGAGTTGCTTGCCAGCGCCGTCCTTGCAGCCGCATCGCCGGTACACCCTGCCCCGCTGTGAACGCTGTCCCATGAACCTCTCCTCGCGCTCGGTTCTCTCCGGCACCAAGGTTCGCTGGCCTGTTCGGCGTGCCGGCAGGGCGCGGGGAGTGGGACGCGAAGCACGCAATGGCTGCCTGGCGGCGACACACGCCAGGCAACACACCGGGAGGAAGATCACAGCGCCTGGCAGATGGGTAGAGGGTGCTCCCGTGCGTCCGGGGGCAGGGGTCGTAGGGTTCGGTGGGTCGGCTTCTTCGATCGGGTGATGGTCGGCTGCCGGTTGTTTTCTGGGGAACCGCTGGAGCCTTGCATCCAGCGCCTTGGCGGGGGCTGCCTCTCACGCGCCTCTCACGGACTGGGTGTCACGAGGCGGTATCGGGCATCATGGAGGCTGGACGTGACAGGCCCTGACCTGCGGTATTCGGATGGGTGAGCATCAGTCAGACGCCAGTTCGGACGCTGGGGGTCAAGGGGTCGCAGGTTCAAATCCTGTCGTCCCGACAGAGATGTCGGAAGCCCGCTGAACTGGAGAGATCCGGGTCAGCGGGCTTCTTCGTGCTGCGGTGACTGTTCACTTGACGAGGCGCGAGTGGCGCACTCCCGTCTCCTCGGAGACCAGTTGGGGGCCGTAGCCGTCCCGGTCGGCCGTGACGTGGGCGCCGCGGGCCTGGTCCGCCACCACGATCGAGCGGCGATCAGGTGCAGGCGCTGCTACCGGGCCGTGACCCGCCATCTTCGTGGGGTGCGCAGCGGGATGGCGGCGTCCACCCGTCACCCGCCGGTCGCGGACGTCGGCCGCTACGGGTGGCTGGGCGGAACGCAGCGACCGGACGAGCCCACGATCCTCGTCGGGCTTGGTGTTCCTTGATCGACTCGGCGCGTTCGATCGTCTCCCCGACGTCCTGGCCCGTGGCCCGCCGCTTGGTCCTCGAACCGGGAGGCCGTCCCGGGCCCGGCTCGGCCGGTTTCGGGACTGCCGCCGGGCGAGCGGTGGCCGGGCGGGGCCGAGCAGGTCGGTGACGCGCTCCTGACCGCAGAGGAGTACGAGGCGGTGCAGTCCGCTGTGCCGATCGGTGCTGGGCGCCTGGCCGCGGCCGGCTGTGCACTCTCAATGCGTGCCGGGAGTTCGTGGCAGAGGTGGAGGACGGTTACCCGTGGTGCGAGCCAGAGTTCGCCGACGACGTCCGGTGCCGGGCTGCGTTGGCGCGGGTCCGGCCCCTACTGCCCGCACGAGTGCGAGCGATTCGCCAGCCAGAGCTACTCAGCGGTGGGCTCGGCGAATTTCGCGGGTGCTCGAGGGCGTAGCGGGAGACCAGCGGCCGCTGGGGTGGCCCGTGGGCGGGGACATGATGCCGTTCCCCGAACCGGACGCCGTGGAGGCAATCGACTGACTGCCCGACGCAGTGCGAGGCGTTGGCGGCGGGGCGACCTCACCCGGACCGCGGGACTGGTCGTTCGCCAGGACGTAACGGTGGCGCGTGGCATCCTGGGCGCGTGCAGTTGAGTGATCATCAGAGCAGCGTCGAACTCCGCCCGCTGCGCTACGAGTTCGCCGAGGCCCGGGGCGAAGTCCACGACGACAATTGGCTGGTCGTCGCCGGCTCGGTGGCGACCGCCGAGGGCAGCTGGTCCTTCACCGACCCGTGCCTGCTGGTCCACGAAGCCCGCCAGCTCTCCGGCTGGCTGCGGGCGACAGCCACTGGCAGGACCGAGCCGAGCGCGCCCGACGAGGGCTGGCTGTCACCGGACACCTGGTTCGTCGAACCGGTCCTCGCCATGAGCCTCGCCGACCGGAACGGCACCGACCTGGTGATTCGCGTCCACTACTCCCTCGAAGCAGCCCCACCCTGGCAGAACGGCGACGACCGGCCGGACATCTACCAGTACTACGTGCCGCTGCGCCTGGACAGCGAAGCCCTGCTCCGCGCGGCCGACAGCTGGGACCGGGCCCTGGAGGCCTTCCCGGCCCGCTGACCGGCGGTCGATCCAGAGCTGTCACCGCGCTTGTGCGGACCGAGTGGCGACCGCCCGGGGCCGCGACGTTACGGGAGGCCGTGCTGCGCAGCAGCCCCGGCGCCTTCTCCGGTCTGCGAGGGTTCAGCCGAGTTGGTTGCGGCGGGCGGTGAGGTGGGTGCGTTCGGCCTGGTTGTCGGTGAGTCGGGCTGCGGTGTCGAGGGCCTGGGCGGCTTCCGGGGTGCGTCCGAGGCGGGTGAGGAGGTCGGCGCGGACGGCGTGGAACAGGTAGTAGGTGCCGAGCGGGAGGTGGTCGACCAGGTCGAGGGCGGCTTGCGGGCCGTGGACCTCGCCGACGGCGACGGCGCGGTGGAGGGCGGCGACCGGGCCGGCGTCGAAGTGCAGGAGTTGGTCGTAGAGGGCGAGGATCTGGGCCCAGTCGGTGACGGGGTCGGTGTGCACCGCGTTGATGGCGGCGAGGATCTGGTAGCGCCCGGGCCGGTTGCGGCGCAGGCAGGCGCGGACGATCGCGCGGCCCTCGGCGACCAGGTCGGTGTTCCAGCGGGTGCGGTCCTGGTCGGCGAGGCGGACGAGGGCGCCGGTCGGGTCGGTGCGGGCGTCGCGGCGGGCGTCGATCAGCAGCATCAGGGCGAGGAGTCCGGCGGCCTCGGGCTCGTCGGGCATGAGCTCGACCAGGAGTCGGGCCAGGCGGATGGCCTCGGCGCACAGGTCCTCGCGGAGCAGGTCGGCGCCGGACGAGGCGACGTAGCCCTCGTTGAAGATCAGGTAGAGGACGGCGAGGACCGCACGGAGGCGGTCGGGCAGGTCGGCGTCGCCGGGCACCCGGTAGGGGATCGCGGCGTCGCGGATCTTCGCCTTCGCACGGACCAGGCGCTGGGCCATCGTGGGTTCGGGTACGAGGAAGGCGCGGGCGATCTCGGTGGTGGTGAGTCCGCCCAGCAGCCGCAGGGTCAGCGCGACCTGGGCCGGCACCGCCAGGGCCGGGTGGCAGCAGGTGAACACCAGCCTGAGGCGGTCGTCGCGCACGGGTCCTTCCTCCTCGGGTTCGTCGGGGGCGTGCAGGAGCTGTGCCTGGGCGTGCTTGTGGGCGCGGACGGCTTCGCGCCGCAGGTGGTCGATGGCCCGGTTGCGGGCGGTGGTGATGATCCAGCCGGCCGGGCTGGGCGGCAGGCCGTCGGCCGGCCAGCGTTCCAGGGCCCTGGTGAAGGCGTCGGCGACGGCGTCCTCGGCCGTGCCGATGTCGCCGAGTCCGCGCACGAGTACGGCGACGGCTCTGCCGTACTCGGCGCGGAAGACGGCTGCGATCTGTTCCGGGGTCGGGTTCAATACGGTTCGACGTCCCGGAACGGGCGGACCTCGATCGGGAGCGTCGTCGCGGCGGCGGCCTTGCGGCCCCACCCCAGCGCCGCGTCGAGGTCCGGTGCGGTGATCACCCAGAATCCGCCGACGTGCTCCTTGCCCTCGACGTAGGGGCCGTCGGTGAGCAGGCCGTCGGCGTGGACGACGGTGGCCGTGCCCGGGGGGTGCAGGCCGCCGGTGAACACCCAGGAGCCGCTGTCGCGCAGTTCCTCGTTGAGCCGGTGCAGGTCGGCCGCGATCCGGGCCATGGTTTCGGGATCCGGCGCGCCTTCGGGCTGGTAGATCGACAGGAGGTACTTCGGCATGGCTCCTACTTGCGGGTGTAGTCGGTGATGATCACGCCGGTGGTGGTCGTGACGCTGCTGGTGAGCTCGAACTCGGTCAGCGGGGCGGGGCCCTCGAACAGCCGGGCGCCGGTGCCGAGGGTGAGCGGGTGGATCAGCAGCTGGTAGGCGTCCACCAGGCCGGCCGCGTGCAGGTCGCGGACCAGTGAGACGCTGCCGATGACCGTGAGGTCGTTGCCGTCCTCGGTCTTGAGGTCGGCCACCGTCTTCGTGGCCTCGCCGGACAGCAGGATCGAGTTCTGCCAGGCGTCGGCGTTCTCCAGCGTCCGGGAGGCGACGTACTTGGTGGCCGCGTTCATGTGCGCGGTGAAGGGGTTCCCGTCGGTGCGGGTGCTCCAGGCGGTGATGAAGTCGTTCCAGGTCCGGCGGCCGAACAGCATGTCGGTGGGCCGGCTCATGCCCTTGCCCATCTCCCGGCCATGACGGCGTCCTGGTATCGACCGCCCCAGCCGCCGTGGGTGAATCCGCCTCGGGGGTCCTCGTCCGGACGACCGAGGCCCTGCACGACGCCGTCGAGGGTGATGGACAGCGTGACGTTGATCTTGCGCATGGCGTTCCCTTGCTCCGGTGGACTGCTCTCCCGCGGCCCGCTTCACCCCCTACACGAACGCCCGGCGGCCGGATCGACACCAGCGCGGAAGAATTCTGTCCCACCGAGGTCATCTCCCCGGGCGGCATCCGGCAACCCGAACGGGCGCGGGCCCGAGACCGCCGTCGGTCCGCAGGGTGGTTGCGACGACCGGCACGACCCCGGATCGGAACGGACCAGTCCCGCTCTTCCCACTGGCGCTTGGCTGGGCCCGCCGGCCGAGGGTGCTGCTGGCCACCGCCGCTACTGTGATCGCCTCCCGCGCGTACTCCGCGACACTGCGGGTCGACGCTGAGGGCGGTGTGCGGACAGCCTGCGGTGGGGGCCGGGGGAGCGGGCGGGCCCCGGGTGCCGCGGAGCTGACGGGCGGTCAGTACCAGGCGGAGCAGAGGTTGTCGTTCGGGCAGAACACCACGTACGTGGCGTTGTAGCCGACGCGGACGGTCAGGCTCGCCGGGTCGGGGCCGTAGTTGACGTTCGACCCGGGGTCCGGTGTGGCGGTGAAGGTGACCACGGTGCCGACGGGGAACAGCGCGTCGCAGGTGCCGGAGGGGTCCGGCTGCGGGGTGTCGCTGCCGTCGTACGGGTCCCACGCGGTCTGGTGGCAGTTGATGCCGGCGGGTTGGCTGACCACTGTGCCGCCGCCCCAGCCGTCGCTGGTCCAGGCCGACACGTGACTCTGCGAGGTCGAGGTCGAGGTCGAGGTCGCGGCCAGGGCGGTGACGGGGGCGGCGGTGCCGATCGCGGTGGCGGTGGCCAGGGCGGCGGCTGCCACCACGACCGATCGCCAGACGGGTTGGATGTGCATGAGAGATCGTTTCCTGGGGCTCGGCGTGCCCCGTGGTTCCCAGTCTCCGCGCCTTCGTCGACGCTTTGAACCCCTTTCGGGCGGTGACTCCGGGTGGCCGGGAACGCCGCTACGCAAGGTCCGCGTCGACGGTCGTGCGGAAGCGGTAGACGGTGGTGGAGCGGTAGGTCTCCCCCGGGCGCAGGACGGTGGAGGGGTACGTCTCGGGGTGGTGCGGGCTGTCGGGGAAGTGCTGGGTCTCCAGCGCGATGCCGGCGTGCCGCCGGTGGGGTGCGTGGGCGGGGCCGGTGGCGCCGTCGAAGTGGTTGCCGGTGTAGACCTGCAGCCCGGGTTCGGTGGTGAGGCACTCCAGGCGGCGGCCGCTGGCGGGGTGGTGGAGTTCGGCGGCCCGGCGGAGCCGGTCGGCGGGGGCGGGCCGGAGGATCCAGTTGTGGTCGAAGCCGCCGTCGGCGAAGCGGTCGGACAGGCGGGTGGGCCGGGTGAGGTCGAAGTGGGTGCCGGCGACGGCGGCGGGCGGGCCGAGCGGGATCAGGTCGGCGTCGACCGGCAGGTAGGCGTCGGCGTGGACGTGCAGCAGATGGTCGCCGACGTCGGCTCCGCCGGTGCCGGCCAGGTTGAAGTAGGCGTGGTTGGTGAGGTTGACGACGGTGGGCGCGTCGGTGGTGGCCTCGTAGCGGATGGTGAGGTCGCCGTCGGCGTCGAGCAGGTAGCTGACGGAGACGTCGAGGGTGCCGGGGAAGCCCTGGTCGCCGTCGGGGCTGGTCAGGTGGAAGCGGACGCCGTCGGCGACGGGGACGGCGGCCCAGCTGCGGGTGGCGAAGCCGTCGGGGCCGCCGTGCAGGGTGTGGCCGGTGTCCTGGGTCTTGAGACGGTGGACGGCGCCGTCCAGCGGCAGCTCGCCGTTCGCGATCCGGTTGCCGTAGCGGCCGACGATCGAGCCGAGGTACGCGCCCTCGCCGAGGAGTTGACCGGGTTCCGCGCCGAGCACCACCTCGTCCGGGCGCCCGTGCCGGTCGGGCGTCCGGACGGACTGGAGCCGGGCGCCGAGGTCGAGGAGCTCGACGGTGACGCCGCCCGCGGCCAGCACCCAGCGCTCGGTGCTGCGCCCGTCGGGGAGCGGGAGGGTTCCGGCGCGGCGCACGGTGGGGGCCTGGCTGTTCATGGGGTTCCTCGCATGGTGGTGGGTCCGGTCCGGCCGCCGACGGGTTCCGCGTCGTTGCGGGTCGGCGGCCGGCCCTCGCGTTCCCCGCGCCGCCGCTGAACGGGGGCGGGGAACGGGAACCGCCGACCGGCGGCGGAAGCGGGTGTGCCGCTCGGTCGGCGGGGTTCGGGAGGCGGCGGGGTTCGGGAGGCGGCGGGGTAAGGGAGGACGGTGGCCGGCGCTCAGCCGGCGGCTTCGGCCAGCGCTTCGGTGAAGCGGTTGGCGAACTTCCCGGCCGGGTCCAGCGATCGGCGCAGGGCCAGGAAGTCCGGGAGCCGTTCGTAGTTGCGCCCGGCCTGCCCCGGGGAGGTGATCTTCCCCCAGTGGGGGCGGCCGCCCAGCGGCAGGAGGGCGCGCTCCACGGCGGCCAGCACCGGGGCGACGGCGGCGAGGTCGGGCTTCCAGGTGAAGTGGAAGGCCACCGAGTCGCGGCCGTGGGAGGGGCTCAGCCACAGCTCGTCGGCGGCCACCGTGCGCACCTCGGAGATGTGCAGGACGGGGGCCAACTGCGCGCCCAGCGCGCGCAGTTCGGCGACGGCCGCCGGGGCGGCGGTGCGCGGCAGCAGGAACTCGGACTGGAGTTCCGCGCCGCTGCTCGGGGTGAACTCGGCGCGGAAGTGCGGCAGCCGCTGGTGCCAGGGGCCCGGAACCCCCTGCTGGGGGGTGCAGTTGACGGCGGGCATGGCCGGCACCGGGTGCTCCGGGCCGTCGGCCGGCCGGGCGCCGGGGACGGTCGCGGCGGGGCTGCCGTCGGCGAGTTGCTTGACCCAGACCCGGCCGGTGTCGGAGCCCCAGTCGGTGAACAGGCTGACGCTGTATCCGGCCGCGTGGATCTCGTCCAGTTCGGCCGCGTAGTCGGCGAGGGCGAGGCCGACGTGGACGTACTGGCGCACGGAGTACGCGGGGACCACGTCCAGTGTCACCGCGGTGACGATGCCGAGCGCACCCAGGTGCACCACCGCCCCCGGATCCGTGAGCGTGCGCAACTCGCCGTCGGCGCCGACGAGTTCCAGCGAGCGGACGGCGGCCGAGAGCGAGCGGCGGCCGTCGCCCG
Organism: Streptomyces sp. TLI_171; assembly: GCF_003610255.1. Lineage (GTDB taxonomy): Bacteria > Actinomycetota > Actinomycetes > Streptomycetales > Streptomycetaceae > Kitasatospora. The sequence goes on from NZ_RAPS01000001.1 coordinate 6,268,910, forward strand.
AGCCGTGCGTGCCGGTCGCGGTGGCGCCGGCGACGGAGATGTGCGGGAGCGAGGCCAGGTTCTCCAGGGCCAGGCCCGCCGCGTGCAGGACGGGCGCCAGCCGGGCGTAGCGGGTGGCGGCGGAGACGGTGACGCTGCGGCGGTCCGGGGCGAGGTCGATCCGGTCGGGCAGGTCGTCCAGTTGGACCAGGTCGCCGTCGGTGTCGGCGACCGGGCTGAAGGAGTGGCCGCTGCCCAGGGCCCGGACGCGTTCGCTGCGGCCCACCAGCTCCTGCAACTCCTCGACGGCGCGCGGCCGGTGGACAGCGCGGGCGGCGAAGGCGAGGTTGCCTGCCCAGTTGGTCAGCGGGTCGGTGGTCGTCATCAGTCACGCCCAGGGTTCGGGGGAGGCCCGGGAGGAGTCGCACGGTCGCGTCGCTCCACACCATTCGTAAGGCCGAACAACAAATTAGTTCGCGAAGCTCGGCCTGGCAAGAGGGGTGGCGAAAGTTTCGCCGGGACCCGTCGCTGTGCCCCCCGTCAGCGCGCGGCGGGCGGCGCCACCGAGCTGGAGCGCACCACCAGGGTGGTGGACAGCTCCAGCCGGGTCGGGGCGGTCGAACTCTCGCCGGCCCGGAGGGCCAGGATCAGCCGGGTCGCCTGCTCGGCCATCTCGCGCAGGGGCTGGCGGACGGTGGTCAGCGCGGGGCTGGTCCACTGCGCGATGTCCAGGTCGTCGTAGCCGACCACGGACAGGTCCTCGGGCACCCGCAGGCCGCGGACCCGGGCGGCCTCCATCACGCCGAGCGCCTGCAGGTCGCTGCCCGCGAAGATCGCGGTGGGCCGGTCGGGAAGCTCCAACAGCCTTGTGGCCTGGGCGAATCCGCCCTCGGCGTGGAAGTCGCCGAAGGCGGTCAGCTCGGGGTCGGCGTCCAGGCCGGCCATCGACATCGCGGAGCGGTAGCCGTCCAGCCGGGCCAGCGAGCAGAGGGTGTCCTCGGGGCCCGTGACGATGCCGATCCGCCGGTGGCCGAGTTCGATCAGGTGCCGGGTGGCGGCGAGGCCGCCGGCCCAGTTCGCGGAGCCCACCGAGGGCACGTCGGGATCGGGGTTGCCGGCCGGGTCGATGATGACGAACGGGATGGAACGGGCCCGGAGTTGGCGCTTCAGCTCGGGCGGGACGCTGGAGAAGACCAGCACGATGCCGAGCGGTCGCCGGCGCAGCACCGCCTCGATCCACTCCGGTCCGGGGGCGTGCCGGGAGCCGCTGTGGGTGACCACGACGCCGGCCCCGTGCTCGTTCGCCACCGTCTCGACGCCGCGCAGGAGTTCCATCGCCCAGAGGCTGTCGAGCTCGTGGAAGACGATCTCCACCAGCGGTGCCTCTCCGCCGTTGCGAGCAGTCCGCTGGTAGTCGTGGTCACGCAACACACGTTCGACACGACCGCGGGTGGCGCTCGAAACATCCGTTCGACCGTTGAGAACCTTCGAAACCGTCGAAACGGAGACCCTGGCCTCTCGCGCTATGTCCGCGAGGGTGACCCGTCCCAGTTCATCGACCTTGTCCATGGCCGCAGCATAGGGCACCGCCGCAACCCCGCCGTCCACGGCATCACGCTTCAGTAACCCTCGGCGCAGGGGGTTGACCCGCAACATGCCCGCAACTTAGCGTCCCGGCCAGGCACTGATTTCGACAATCAGCTCGAAACTTTTAGGGGAGTTCTGATGAAGAGACGCTCTTTCGCCGTTGCGCTCGGGCTGTCCCTGGCCACGGTGGGGCTGACGGCCTGCGGCAGCGGCGCCTCGTCCTCCGACGGCGGCTCGGGGACCATCCACGTGCTGGTCTACGGCGACGCCAGCAACAAGGTCGAGAAGCAGATGGTCGACACCTTCAACAAGACGTCGAAGGTCAAGGTCGTCCTCGACGCCATCCCCGGCGCGGACTACCAGGCCAAGCTCAACACCGTCATCAACACTCCCCAGGCCCCGGACATCTTCTTCAACTGGGGCGGCGGCAGCATCCAGCCCTACGTGAAGTCGGACCTGCTCCTCCCGCTCGACGACATGATCGCCGCCGACCCGGGCCTGAAGAGCAACTTCCTGCCCTCGGTGTTCAACACCGCGGTGATCGACGGCAAGTCGTACGGCATCCCGATGCGCGGCACCCAGCCGGTGCTGCTGTTCAACAACAAGAAGGTGCTGGCCGACGCCGGCCTGAGCGTCCCGAAGACCTGGGACGAGCTGATCAACGCCGTCCAGGTGCTCAAGGGCAAGGGCGTCACCCCGTTCGCGCTCGGCGGCGGCGACAAGTGGCCGACCCTGATGTGGTACGAGTACGTCTTCGACCGCGTCGCGGGCCCGGAGCTGTTCCAGAAGGCGCTGTCCGGCGACAAGAGCGCCTGGGAGAGCGAGGACTCCAAGAAGTCGCTCGGCATGCTCAAGCAGCTGATCGACGCGGGCGCGTTCGGCTCGAACTTCGACTCGGTCAAGTTCACCGACGGCGGCTCCCCGGCGCTGCTGGCCAAGGGCAAGGCGGCCTTCGAGCTGATGGGCTCGTGGGAGTACTCCACCCAGCAGGACGCCAACCCGGACTTCACCAAGAGCTCCCTCGGGTTCAGCAACTTCCCGAGCGTCACCGGCGGCAAGGGCGACCAGGCGAACGTCGTCGGCAACACCAACAACTTCTACTCGGTGCTGAAGAAGACCAAGCACCCGGAGGCGGCCGCCGCCTTCCTGAAGCTCATGTACTCCGACGACTTCGTCAAGGCGCAGATGGCGATCGGCAACCTGCCGACCACCACCAACACCGAGCAGTTCCTCGGCACCGCCGCCAACCCCGACTACTCGAAGTTCCAGTACAACCTGGTCAAGGCCGCCCCGTCGTTCCAGCTCTCCTGGGACCAGGCGTACCCGCCGGCCGCGTCCGTGCCGCTCCAGACCGCCGTGCAGCAGTTCTTCAACGGCAAGCTCGACGTGGACGGCTTCATCAAGGCCATGCAGGCCCTGCCCGCCTCCTGAGAAGACTTCTCATGACTGCTCTCTCCTTCGTGTCCGGGTCCGGCCGCCGCCTTCGGGCGGGTCGCCGGGCCGGCGTCGGGGTGACCCGCCCGGGCCTCGCCTGGGCGGTTCCCGCGACCGTCTTCTTCCTGCTGTTCGCGCTGGTCCCGCTGGTGCTGGTGGCGGTGCTCTCCTTCACCAGCTGGGACGGCGTCGACTCGCCCCGGTTCAACGGCCTCGCCAACTGGACCAAGCTGCTGCACGACCCGGTGATGACGCAGAGCGTCTGGCTGACCCTGGTGCTGACCCTGGCCGGCGTGCTCGTGCAGACCCCGGTGAGCATCCTGCTGGGCGTGTGGGCGGCCGGCCACCAGCGCAACCGCGCCGTGCTGTCCGCGATCTTCTTCGTCCCGCTGCTGCTGTCCGCCACCGCGATCTCGGTGGTCTGGCGGGCCATCCTCGACCCCAACTTCGGCGTGCCCTCGCAACTGCCCTGGCTGTTCGGAGACGGCAACCTGATGGGCAGTCAGAGCGGTGCGATCGCGGTGCTCACCTTCGTCGGCATGTGGCAGTGGACGCCCATGCACGCCCTGCTCTACCAGGGCGGCGCGCGGGCCATCCCGCAGGTCCTCTACCAGGCCGCGGCCATCGACGGCGCGGGCAAGGTGCGGCAGTTCATCCACATCACCCTGCCGCAGCTGCGCAACACCATGATCACCTCGGTGATCCTGATGCTGGTCGGCGGCCTCACCACCTTCGACACCGTCCTCATCCTGACCCAGGGCGGCCCCGGCACCGACACCACGAACAGCGCCTACTACATGTACCAACAGGCCTTCAAGAGCTTCGACTTCGGCTCGGGCTCGGCCATCGCCCTGGTCCTCGTGGTGGTCGCCACCCTGATCTCGCTCGCCGTCGTGCGCCTCTCCGGCTACGACAAGATGCGCAGCACTTCGGAGGGACTGTGATGCGACGGCGTCCCAACTACCTCGCCGGGCTCGGTTCGCTGGTCTGGCTGGCCCTGGTCGGCTTCCCGCTGTACGTGCTGCTGATCTCGACCTTCCGCACCCGCTCCAGCTACTCCTCCGAGGGACCGCTCAGCTTCCCCGAGCACCTCACCCTGCAGAACTACATCGACGACTTCTCCAACGGCTTCGGTCAGGACTTCCTCAACACGGTGATCGTCACCGTGAGCGTGGTCGCGATCGTGCTGCTCGTCGTGCCCCCGCTGGCCTACGCGATCGTGCGGGCCCAGGGCAGGACCATCAGCACGGTCTTCCGGATCTTCCTGCTGGGGCTGGCGATCCCGGCGCAGGCCGTGATCGTGCCGATGTTCTACGTCATCAGCAAGGCCGGTTTCTACGACCACCTGCTGGGCGTCATCCTGCCCACCGCGGCGTTCTGCCTGCCGGTGTGCACGCTGGTCCTCACCGGCGCCATGCGCGACATCACCAGCGAGATGTACGAGGCCATGGCCATGGACGGCGCCAGCCCGTGGCGGGTGTTCTGGCAGCTCGTGCTGCCGCTGTCCAAGGGCGGCCTGTCGTCCGTCGTGGTGTTCGCGGCGCTGCAGGCGTGGAACGGCTTCCTGTTCCCGCTGATCCTCACCCAGTCGGAGAGCACCAAGGTCATCACCCTCGGCCTGTACAACTTCCAGACCGAGCACGGCGTCGACGTGCCCGGCCTGACCAGTGCCGTCGTGCTGTCGATGCTCCCGATCTTCATCGTCTACCTGTTCGCCCGGCGTGCCTTGGTCCAGGGCCTCATGGGCGTCGGAGGAAAGTGACCGGCAACATGAACCTGGCCGCCTTGAGCGCAGATCCGACCGTCCGCTGGCGCGACCGCGCGCTCAGCCCCGAGGACCGCGCGGACGCCCTGATCGCCGAGATGACCCTCCCCGAGAAGCTGGCCCAGCTGGTCGGCGTCTGGGTCGGCGCCTCCGACGAGGGCGGCGACGTCGCCCCGCACCAGCACGACATGGAAGAGCCGCCCGACCTGGACGTCCTGCTCCCGTCCGGGCTGGGCCAACTGACCCGGCCGTTCGGCACGGTGCCGGTCGACCCGGCGCTCGGCGCGCTCTCACTGGCCCGCAGCCAGCAGCGCATCGCCGCCGCCAACCGCTTCGGCATACCCGCCCTCGCCCACGAGGAGTGCCTGGCCGGCTTCGCCGCCTGGGGCGCCACCGCCTACCCGGTGCCGCTGTCCTGGGGCGCCACCTTCGACCCGGACCTGATCCGGCGGATGGCGGAGGCGATCGGCCGCGACATGCGCGCGGTCGGCGTCCACCAGGGCCTCGCCCCCGTCCTCGACGTGGTCCGCGACGCCCGCTGGGGCCGGGTCGAGGAGACCATCGGCGAAGACCCGTACCTGGTCGGCACGGTGGCCACCGCCTACGTGCAGGGCCTGGAGTCCGCGGGCATCGTCGCCACCCTCAAGCACTTCGCCGGCTACTCCGCCTCCCGGGCGGGCCGCAACCTCGCCCCCGTCGGCATGGGCGCCCGCGAACGCGCCGACGTGATCCTGCCGCCGTTCGAGATGGCCGTCCGCGAGGGCCGCCCCCGTTCGGTCATGCACGCCTACACCGACACCGACGGCATCCCGTCGGCCGCCGACGAGGACCTGCTGACCGGGCTGCTGCGCGACACCTGGGGCTTCGACGGCACGGTGGTGGCCGACTACTTCGGCATCGCCTTCCTCAAGGTGCTGCACGGCGTCGCCGCGGACTGGGCCGACGCCGCCGGCCTCGCCCTGGCCAGCGGCGTGGACGTGGAACTGCCGACCGTCAAGACGTTCGGCGAACCGCTGCTGCGCGCCGTCGAGGACGGCACCGTGCCGGAGGCCCTGGTCGACCGGGCGCTGCGCCGGGTCCTGGTGCAGAAGGCCCAACTCGGCCTGCTGGACCCGGACTGGGACCCCGTCCCGGCGGCGTTGGCCGGCCGCTCGCTCGACGACCCGCGGAAGCTGCGCGGCTCGGTCGACCTGGACAGCGCGGAGAACCGCGACCTGGCCCGGGAGATCGCCGAACAGGCCGTGGTGCTGCTGAGCAACGACGGGACGCTGCCGCTGCGCAGCCCCCGCCGGATCGCGCTGATCGGCCCCAACGCCGACACCCCGACCTCGGTGCTGGGCTGCTACGCCTTCCCCGTGCACGTTGGCAGCCAGCACCCGGGCGTGCCGGTCGGCATCGAACTGCCCACGCTGCGCCAGGCGTTGGCGGCGGAGTTCCCGGACTGCGAGATCTGGACCGCGGCCGGGGCGAGCGTCGACGGAGCCGACACCTCCGGTTTCGGCGAAGCCCTGGAGGCGGCCCGCCGGGCCGATGTGGTGATCGTCGCCCTCGGTGACCGGGCCGGGCTGTTCGGCCGCGGCACCAGCGGCGAGGGCTGCGACGTCGAGTCCCTCGAACTGCCGGGTGTGCAGGGCCAGTTGCTCGACGCGCTGCTGGACACCGGCAAGCCGGTGGTGCCCGTCCTGCTGGCCGGCCGCCCCTACGCCCTCGGGCGCGCGGTGACCGAGGCGGCGGCGCTGGTGCAGACCTTCTTCCCCGGCGAGGCCGGCACCGAGGCGGTCGCCGCGGTGCTCAGCGGCCGCACCAACCCGTCCGGCCGACTGCCCGTCAGCATCCCGGCCCGGCCGGGCGTGCAGCCGTCCACCTACCTCGCCGCCCGGCTGGCCGGACCGAGCGAGGTGTCCAGCACCGACCCCACCCCGGCGTTCGGCTTCGGACACGGCATCGGCTACACCGCGTTCGACTGGAGCGACCTGGAGGTGGAGCAGACCGCCGCCGGCACCGACGGCACGGTCGAACTCGCCTTCACCCTGCGCAACTCCGGCGAGCGCGCCGGCAGCGAGACCGTCCAGCTGTACCTGCACGACCCCGTCGCCAGCGTGGTCCAGCCGGTCCAGCGCCTGATCGGCTACCGGCGGATCGCCCTGGACGCGGGTGAGCAGACCCGGGTCCGGGTCGCCGTCCCCGCCGACCTCGCCTCCTTCACCGGACGCGACGGCCGCCGCATCGTCGAGCCCGGCGAGCTGGAACTGCGGATCGCCGCCTCCAGCACCGACGTCCGGCTCACCGCCACCGTCCGGCTGGACGGACCGGTCCGCGTCCTGGACCACACCCGGCGGCTGCACGCGGAGTTCCGCTCCGCCTGACCCGCCGCCGGACCGAAGGACCGCAGGGCGCCCCGTGCAGGGGCGCCCTGCGGTCCTTCGTGGTTCCTCGCCGCCGCCGCGGAATTCGCCCGCCCGCCGCGGGCGTTGGCGGTGGGGCGCCGAGCGGTTCGGCGGGAGCGAGGGGGAGCGGGATGAGTGCGGAGATGCGCGCGGCGGTCTGTGTGCGGGCCGGCGGCCCCGAGGTGCTGGAGGTGCACGGACGCCCGGTGCCGGAGGTCCGCGAGGGCTGGAGCCTGGTCCGGGTGAAGGGGGCGGGCCTGAACCGGTCGGAGCTGAGGACCCGTCAGGGGCACTCGCCGAGCGTGCGGTTCCCGCGGGTGCTGGGCATCGAGTGCGTGGGCGTGGTGGCCGCCTCGACCGATCCGGGGCTGCCCGTCGGGCAGACCGTCGCGGCGGTGATGGGCGAGATGGGCCGCGCGTTCGACGGCGGGTACGCCGAGTACGCGCTGCTGCCGAACCCGCTGCTGATGCCGATCACCAGCACGCTGCCCTGGGAGGTGCTGGCCGCCCTGCCCGAGTCCTACCTCACCGCGCAGGGCTCGCTCGACGCGCTCGGCGTCGCGCCCGGCGACGGCGGCCGGCTGCTGATCCGCGGCGGCACGTCCTCGGTCGGGATGGCCGCGGCCGCGATCGCCGCCGGCTACGGCCTGCGGACCGCGGCCACCACCCGCAGCCCCGCCAAGGCGGCGGCGCTGGCGAAGTCCGGCGTCGACCACGTGCTGCTGGACGACGGCGCCCCGCTGGGGCCGGCCGTGCGGGCGTTCTGGCCCGAGGGCCCGGACCACGTGCTGGACCTGGTCGGCGCGGCCACCGCGGTGGACTCGCTCCACCTGGTGCGCCGCGGCGGCACGGTCTGCGTCTCCGGATCGCTCAGCGGCTGGCTGATCCAGGACTTCGAACCGATCGCGATGATCCCGTCCGGCACCAGGCTGACCTCCTTCCACAGCGACACCATGAAGGGCGCGGCGGGCGCCGCCGTGCTGCAGCGGATCGTCCACGAGGTCGAGGCGGGCGTCCACCGGCCGCGCGTGGACCGGGTGTTCGCGCTGGACGGGATCGCCGCCGCCCACCGGTACATGGAGGAGGACCGCGCCGTCGGGAAGGTCGTCCTGCTGCCCTGACCGTCAGGACGCGGCGGCGGGCGCCGTCCAGCCGGCCAGCAGGCGGAGCGCGTCGGCGGTGGCGGAGCCGGGTTCGACCGAGTAGACGCACAGGGTCTGGTCGGCGTCGCCGGGCACCTGGAAGGACTCGTACGAGAAGTGCAGGTCGCCGACCAGCGGGTGGACGTAGTGCTTGGCGCCGTGGGTGCGGCGCAGCACCTGGTGGTCGTTCCACCAGGTCGGGAACTCCGGGCAGCGGAGCGTCAGTTCGCCGATCAGCTCGGCGAGCCGGCGGTCGTCGGGGTGCCGGCCGGCCTCCAGCCGGAGCATGGCCACGGTGTCGGCGGCGATCCGCTCCCAGTCGCCGACCCGCTCGCGGGCCTCCGGGTCGAGCAGGTAGTAGCGGGCCAGGTTGCGGCGGGGGGCGGGGAGCGCGTCGAAGTCGGTGAGGACCTCCCGGGCCAGCCGGTTGACGGCCAGCACGTCGGTGCGCCGGCCGATGACGAACGCGGGCACGTGCGCCAGGGTCTCCAGCATCAGGTGCAGCCCGGGCCGGACCCGCTGCGGCCGCTCGGGGGCGCGGCGGGCCGCCTGCGGGGCGGGGAGCAGCAGGTCGGCGAGGTGCTCGCGCTCGGAGGGGTCGAGCCGCAGGGTGCGGGCCAGCGCCCGGACCACCTCGGGGGAGGGGTGGCCGCCCCGGCCCTGTTCCAGCCGGGTGTAGTACTCGGTGCTGACACCGGCCAGCCGGGCGACCTCGTCGCGCCGCAGTCCGGGCACCCGCCGCACCCGGCCGTCCGCGGGCAGCCCCGCGGCCTCCGGGCCGATCGCGGCGCGCCGGGTGCGGAGGAAGTCGGCGATTTCCCTGCTGCGTTCCATGGACCAAGTGTGCCGCCCCGCCGGGGCGCCGGCGGCCCGCCGGGTGGCCCTGCCGGTACCAGTCGGCGCAGGGCCGAGTTCGCGCCCCCGACGGGCCCGCCGGACTGGTCTGCTGGAGCTGTGCCCGGGACCGACCCGGTGGCACGACTCCCCTCCTCCGTACGGAAGGCACCACCATGTCCACGCACACCGCCAAGCCCCTCGCCGGTCGCGTCGCCGTCGTCACCGGCGCGTCCAGCGGCATCGGCGAGGCCACCGCCGAGAAGCTCGCCGGGCTGGGCGCCCGGGTCGTCGTGCTGGCCCGCCGGGCCGAGCGGCTGGCCGACCTGGTCGCCCGGATCGAGCAGCGCGGCGGCAGCGCCGTGGCGATCGCCGCGGACGTCACCGACCCGGCCGCCGTGCGGGCGGCCGCCGACCGGGTCGCCGCCGAACTGGGCGGTGCGGACCTGCTGTTCAACAACGCGGGGGTGATGCTCCCGGCGCCGGTCGAGGAGCTGGCCACCGCGCAGTGGCAGCAGCAGATCGACCTCAACGTGTCCGGACTGATGAACGTGATCGGCGCGTTCACCCCGCAACTGGTCGCCGCTGCGGCCGAACGCGGCGTCGCCGACCTGGTCAACACCTCCTCGATCGCGGCGCTGAACATCTTCCCGACCTTCGCCGTCTACTCCGCGACCAAGGCCTACGTCACCCACCTCTCCCGCCACCTGCGGGCCGAGCTCGGCGCGAAGCAGGTCCGCGTCTCGGCGATCGAGCCGGGCATCGTCGGCACCGAGCTCCAGTCCCACGTCACCGACCGGGGCGCGCTCGACTGGCTGGCCGGCGCCAAGGACGCGATGGAGTGGCTCACCCCCGAGGACGTCGCCGAGACCGTCGGCTTCCTGGCCGCCCTGCCGCCCCGGGTCAACCTCCAGCAGGTCACCATCATGCCCACCGGCCAGGCGAGTTGAGCCCTCGGGGCGGCTACAGGTCGTCGAGCGGGGCGAAGGCCGCGGGGTCGGCGGTGAGCGACTGCTCGGACCAGATGACCTTGCCGGTGGGCGTGTACCGGGTGCCCCAGCGGTGGGCCAGCTGGGCGACCAGGAAGATGCCGCGGCCGCCCTCGTCGGTGGTCGCGGCCCAGCGCAGGTGCGGCGCGGTGCTGCTGGCGTCGAACACCTCGCAGACCAGGCTGGTGTCGAGCAGCATCCGGACCCGCACCGGCGGCGCGCCGTGCCGGATGGCGTTGGTGATCAGCTCACTGAGGATCAGCTCGGTGCTGAACGAGATCTCCTCCAGGCCCCACTCCGTCAACTGCCGCACGCACGCGGCCCGCACCGGAGCGACCGCGGCCGGGTCCGCGGGCACGTCCCAGGAGGCGGTCCGGTCGGCGGGCAGCAGGCCGGTCCGGGCGACCAGCAGCGCCACGTCGTCGGCCGGGTGCGGGGTCAGGCAGCTCTCGACGGCGAGCGCGCAGACGTCGTCGGGGCCGGTCCCGGTCCGGCCGGCCAGGGCCGAGCGCAGCTGCTCCAGGCCCTCGTCGATGTCCCGGCCCCGGGTCTCCACCAGGCCGTCGCTGAACAGCAGCAGGTGGGACCCGGGCGCGAGGGCGATCTCGGTGGTCCCGAACGGGTAGCCGCCGACGCCGAGCGGCGGGGCGCTCGCGATCTCCGGGTAGCTGACGGTGCCGTCTGGGGCCAGCACCGCGGGCCCGAGGTGCCCGGCCCGGGACAGCAGGCAGTGCCCGGTGACCGGGTCGTACACCGCGTACACGCAGGTCGAGCCGGTGACGTTCAGCTCGGAGGCGTCCTCGTCGAGCTGCGACACCAGCTCGTCGAGCCGGCCCAGCACCTCGTCCGGCGGGAGGTCGAGCGTGGCGAAGGTGCGGAGCGCGGTGCGCAGCCGGCCCATCACCACCGCCGCGTTGATGCCGTGGCCGACCACGTCGCCGACCAGCAGCGCGGTGCGGAAGCCCGGCAGCGGGATGACGTCGTACCAGTCGCCGCCGACGCCCGCGGTGGCCGGCAGGTAGCTGTGGGCGATGTCCAGCCCGGTGCGCTCGGGCACGATCCGCGGCAGCAGGCTGCGCTGCAGGGCCATCGCGGTGCCGTGCTCGCGGGTGTAGCGGCGGGCGTTGTCGATGGACACCGCCGCGCGGGCGGCGAGGTCCTCGGCGAGCAGCACGTCCTCGCGGTCGAACGGCGGGCTGGGCGCGGTGCGCCCGAACTCGACCAGGCCGAGCAGCCCGCCGCGGATCCGCAGCGGAACCGTGAGCGCCGCGTGGTGGGCGTCCACCACCGCGCGGCCGTCGGCCACCGCCCGGGCCTGCGGGCCGTCCGCCAGCACCACCACCGCGGCGCCGACCGGCATCGCGCCCGGCGACGGGCCCACCAGCACGGTGCGGCGCAGCACCTCGCCCGGCCCGTCGATCCCGGCCGGCGGCTCCTCGCCGCGGCTGACCGAGTCCACCAGGTCGACGAAGACCCGGTCGGCGAAACCCTCCACCGCCACCGCGGCGAGGTCCTCGCAGGTGCGGGTGATGTCCAGGCTCTGGCCGATCCGCATGCCCGCCTCGTACAGCAGCCGGCGCCTCTGCCCGGCGTCCGCGATCCGGCTGGTCAGGTCGTGCAGCTCGGTGGTGTCGCGCAGCGTCACCACGCTGCCGGACAGGCCGCCGTACGGGGCGGTGGGCCGCTTGTTGACGGCCAGCAGCCGGTCGCCGGTGCGGTGGATGCCGTCGGTGACCTCCTCGGCGGAGGTGAGCAGGGCGGCCGTGGCGGGCGGCAGGCCCAGAGCGGCGACCGGCTGCTGCTCGGGGCCGGCGGGCAGCGCCAGCAGCCGCTTGGCCTCGTCGTTGGCCAGCATCAGCCGCCCGTCCCCGTCGATGATCAGCACGCCCTCGCGGACGGCGTGCAGCACCGCGTCGTGGTGCTCGTACATCCGGGCCAGCTCGGCCGGGCCGAGGCCGTGGGTCTGCCGGAGCACCCGCCGGGAGGCCACCGCCGCGCCGGCCGCGGCCAGCACCACCGCGCCCGCCGCGCCGCCGAGCAGCACCGGCAGGTGGGCGTTGACGATCGCGTCGACCCGCTCCACCGCGATGCTCGCCGCGACGAAGCCCAGCAGCCGGTGGTCGGCGTCGAACACCGGCACCGCGGTCGAGATCGAGCGGAACCCCGGCTGGGACAGGTTGAACGTCACCGTCTCGCCGTTCTCCAGCCGCGGCAGCACCTGCTCCTGCACCAACTGCGGCGGCTGGTACGGCTGGCCGATGTGGGAGGGGTCGGTGGCGGTGATCTGCACCAGCGAGGTGCTCACCACCACCACCGAGTCGACGTCGGTGGCGCGCTGGACCTCCGCGGTGTGCGGTTGCAGCAGCGCCGAACGGTCCGGGGACTGCATCGCCTCGACCGTGCCCGGCGCGTGCGCGAAGGACTCGGCGACGCCCCGGGTGACCCGGCCCGCGTCGCTGCGGGTACTGGAACGGGCCTGGAGCACCATGGCGGCCACCGCGGCGATCACCAGGATCACGATGATCATCAGCTCGGTGAGGAAGATCCGGCCCGCCAGGCTGCGCCGGGACAGAATCCGGTACGCGCCGCCCGACCCCCGCCGTCTCGGCGCTCCGCGGGCCCGGCGCGTCGAGGACCTGCGGCGACTCGTCGGCACATCTCATGAAAACCCGGCCGCCGGAGGGGCACAAGCGGCACCGGCCGCGCCCCGCGGGCCGCAAGGCCGGGGGAGTCGGCGGCTGTCGTGGTTCGTGCACGAGAGTGACCGGGGTCGGTCGTCGTCGTTCACGAGGCGATTCTGTGCCAGACGCCGATCTACGCCGGCCTCGCCGCCGCCTGGACCGCGGGCGGCCGAACCGTGCCCGGACGCTCCGACCCGGAGTGGCGGCGACTCCTCCTGCCGCCGCGCCTCTCCCCGCCCGCCTTCCCCCGCGCCCGGGCCGCCCCCGCCCCCGGCCGGTGGAACTGTGCGCGGGGCGCCAGGCGCCGAAGAGGCAGCGGTCGAGGACCCGGGAGCGGCCGGGATGAGCCGCCCCGCCGCGCCGCACGCGGGTTCGGGCGGGGGCGGGCGCGAAGAATCCGGCCGGCGGGAGTGACCGGGGATCTTGCAGGATCGTTGCTCCTGATGTGACCTGCTATCAGCACACTGTCGTCTTATTCCTGCGCCCGCTCGGCGTCCTGCCGGCGGCCCGCACCCGCGCGCCCGGGCTGACGAGGCGTCACGGGAGCGGCCGATGACCGGCCAGGAGCCCCCGCGCAGACCGCGCCGGGAGGCCGGGACCCCGGACTGCGAAGTCCTGCTGACGCTCTGGGCGGTGCCCTGCACGGGCGGCGGCGTGCAGGTGCCCGCGCGGCTGCGCTACTACCGGACGGACCCGTGCGCCGTGTACCTGGACCACCCGACCGGCCAGGACGGGCCGGAGACCCGGGTGTTCGCCCGCGACGTGCTGGCGACCGGGCTGGCCGAGCCGGTCGGGACCGGTGACGTGTCGGTGCGCCCCGGCGGCGGGCACACCCCCGACACGGTGTTCATCTCGCTGAGCGCCCGGGGCGGAACGATCGTGCTCAGGGCGCCGAAGCTGCTGGTCCAGGCGTTCCTGGAGGCGTCCTGGACGGTGGTGCCGGCCGGCCGCGAGTTCGAGCACCACGACCTGGACGCCGTGGTCGACCGGCTCCGCTCACCCGGCGCCCCGCCCGCGCCCTGACCCCGCGCGCACGCCGACACGGCGGCCGGCGAAGACGTCCGGGATCGACGCCTCCGACCAGGGTCTTCGGTTTCTCCTCGAAATCCGACCGGTCGGAACGGCCCGGCGGGGCCCGTTCGGGCGCATACTGGGAGACCCATGAGCAACAAGCCTCCAGCGGTCCGCCGCCATCTGCCCACCAGCCCCTTCAAAGCTCCGGTCGAGGCGCCGCGCAAGCATTTCGACGTCGGAGACCGGGTCACCCACGACTCCTTCGGCCTCGGCCGGGTGACCGGTGTCGAGGGCGAGTCCGCCGTGCTGGTCGACTTCGGCTCGCACCTCGAGCGCGTCACCCAGCCCTTCACCGGCATGTACAAGCTCTGACCCGACCCGGAAGCGGCCCCGCGCAACCTGCCCGGGGCCGCTCTCCGGCCGGTCAGCGGCCGCTCGCCGCCGCGTGGTGCGCGGTGGTGGATCCGGCGCGGCCGCCGGCGTCGAGGGCCTGCAGGATGCCCTCCACGCTCTGCTTGGCGTCGCCGAACAGCATCGAGCTGTTCTCCCGGAAGAACAGCGGGTTCTGCACGCCCGCGTAGCCGGAGGCCATCGAGCGCTTGAAGACGATGACCTGCTCGGCCTCCCACACCTTCAGCACCGGCATGCCGGCGATCGGGCTGGACGGGTCGTCGAGCGCGGCCGGGTTGACGGTGTCGTTGGCGCCGATCACCAGCACCACCGAGGTGTCGGCGAAGTCGTCGTTGATCTCGTCCATTTCGAGCACCACGTCGTAGGGGACCTTGGCCTCGGCCAGCAGCACGTTCATGTGCCCGGGCAGCCGGCCGGCCACCGGGTGGACGCCGAAGCGGACCTCGATGCCGCGGTCGCGCAGGCGCCGGGTGAGCTCCGCGACCGGGTGCTGCGCCTGGGCGACGGCCATGCCGTAGCCCGGGGTGATGATCACGGACTTGGCGGCGCCGAGCAGCTCGGCGGCCTCCTGGGCGCGGATCTCGCGGTGCTCGCCCTCCTCCTCGGCGCCGCCGGAGGGAGCCTCGATGCCGAAGCCGCCCGCGATGACGGAGACGAAGGAACGGTTCATCGCCTTGCACATGATGTAGGAGAGGTAGGCGCCGGAGGAGCCCACCAGCGCGCCGGTGACGATCAGCAGGTTGTTGTCGAGCAGGAAGCCCGCGGCGGCGGCCGCCCAGCCCGAGTAGCTGTTGAGCATGGAGACCACCACCGGCATGTCGCCGCCGCCGATCGAGGCGACCAGGTGCCAGCCGAGCAGCAGCGCCAGCACGGTGACGGCGATCATCAGGCCGAGGTTCGGGCTGACGGTGAACCAGACGGTGAGGGCGAGGAACGCGCCGAGCGCGCCCAGGTTGAGCGCGTTCTTGCCGGGCAGCACCAGCGGGCGGGAGTTGATCCGGGCGGAGAGCTTCAGGAACGCGACGATGGAGCCGGTGAAGGTGACCGCGCCGATGAAGATGCCGATGAACACCTCGGCGTGGTGGATGCTCAGCAGGTCGGCGCCGACGGCGGTCTGCGCCTCGCCGTGCCGCTCCACCTCCAGGTAGCTGTCCCAGCCGACCAGGACCGCGGCCAGTCCGACGAAGCTGTGCAGGACGGCGATCAGCTCGGGCATGCCGGTCATCTCGACCTGGCGGGCCCGCCACAGGCCGATGCCGGCGCCGAGCGCCATCGCGAGCAGGATCAGCGCGACCGCTCCGGCGCTGATGCTCTGCGCCGCCACCACCACGGTGGCGGTGAGGGCGAGGGCCATGCCGGCGATGCCGTAGGCGACGCCGGCCCGGGAGGTGCGGTGCTGGGAGAGCCCGGCCAGGCTGAGGATGAACAGCAGAGCGGCGACCAGGTCCGCGGCGTGCGCGGCGGTGAGGGAAGTCATCGGGGCTCAGCCTTTCGAGAACATGCTCAGCATGCGGCGGGTGACGGCGAAACCGCCGAAGATGTTCACGCTGGTCAGCAGGATCGCCACGAAGGACAGCACGGTGACCAGGACGCTCTCGTGGCCGATCTGCAGCAGCGCGCCGATCACCACGATGCCGGAGATCGCGTTGGTCACCGACATCAGCGGCGTGTGCAGCGCGTGGTGGACCTTGCCGATCACGTAGTAGCCGATCACCACGGCGAGGGTGAACACCGTGAAGTTCTCGGCCAGTTGGGTCGGGGCGAAGCCGACCACCAGGAACAGCGCCAGCATCCCGAGGCCGATCAGGCCGAACCGGACGGCGGGGGTGACCCGGCTCGGCCTCGGCTCGGCGACCGCGGGCGCGGCGGCGGGAGCGGCGGCGGGCGCCGCCGAGACCGCGACCGGCGGTGGCGGCCAGGTGGTCTCGCCGTCCCGCACCACCGTCACGGCGCGCTGCACGACGTCCTCGAAGTCGAGGACCAGCCGGCCGTCCTTGCCCGGGGTGAGCAGCTTCAGCAGGTTGACCAGGTTGGTGCCGAACAGCTGCGAGGCCTGCGCGGGCAGCCGGGACGCCAGGTCGGTGTAGCCGATGATGGTGACCCCGTTGTCGGTGACCACCGTCCGGCCGGCCACCGTGCCGGCCACGTTGCCGCCCTGGGCGGCCGCCATGTCGACGATCACGCTGCCCGGCTTCATCGCCGCCACGTCCTCGGCGGTGAGCAGCTTCGGCGCCGGGCGCCCGGGGATCAGCGCGGTGGTGACGACGATGTCCACGTCCGCGGCCTGGGCGTGGTACAGCTCCGCGGCGGCCCGGTCGTAGTCGGCCGAGGTGGCCTTGGCATAGCCGTCGGTGCTGGCCTCCTGGGCCACCTCCACCGGCAGGTACTCGCCGCCCAACGACCTTACCTGGTCCGCCACTTCGGGGCGCGGGTCGGTGGCCCGGACGATCGCGCCGAGGCTGGAGGCGGCGCCGATCGCGGCGAGGCCGGCCACGCCCGCGCCCGCCACCAGCACCTTCGCCGGCGGGACCTTGCCGGCCGCGGTGACCTGGCCGGTGAAGAACCGGCCGAACACGTGGGCGGCCTCGATGACGGCCCGGTACCCGGCGATGTTGGCCATCGAGCTCAGCACGTCCATCGACTGGGCGCGGGAGATCCGGGGCACCGCGTCCAGCGACAGCGCCGTCACCGGACGCGCCGACAGGGCGGCCAGCAGCTCCGGGCGCTGAGCGGGCGTCAGCAGGCCGACCAGGGTGGCGCCGTCGCGCAGCCGGGCCACCTCGGCGTCCGACGGCGCGTTCACCTTCAGCACCACGTCGGCCGCCCAGGCGTCGCCGACGCCCGCGCCGGCCTCGGCGTACGCCCGGTCGTCGAAGCCGGACGCCGACCCCGCGCCGGACTCGACGACCACCTCGTACCCCAGCGCGAGCAGGCCGCGCACGGTGGAGGGTGTCGCCGCCACCCGGGTCTCCCCGGGGGCGGACTCGGCGACCACGCCGACCCGTTGGGGCGGGCGCGGCGAGGAGTCGTGTTCAGACATCGCTCGTTCTCTCTCGTCGAAGGAGGTGGTGCCGGGCGCAATCCGCGATCGAGGAGTTGTTCTCCCCTTGGTCGCAGGAACCTAGACTCCCGAGCCCTCCCCACAGAACGGCTCAAGCCGTGAAATGTGTCACCACAACTCCGCCGGATCGGGCTACCCGGCTCCGGGCCCGGGCCGGCACGGCCCTTCGGCGAAACACTTCGTGCACCGGCGTGTTCAATGTCATCCGCGCTTCGCGTACCCCTGCGGGGGGTACCGGGGCCGGTCCGCAGAGGGCTGGACGGGGTGGGGCGGCGTCCGAAGACCGTGATCGGTTCCGGGTGGCTGCGCACCACCGTGGTCGGCGGTCGGGTCCCGTTCGACGCCGGGCCCGGCGGTGTGGCGGGACCAGGCCGGACTGGTAGGCGATGGCGACGAGTTGGGCCCGGTCGCGGGCGTCGAGCTTGGCCATCGCGCGGTGGATGTGGGTGCGGATGGTGAACGGGCTGACGAACATCCGCTCGGCGATCTCCTCGTTGGCCACGCCGGTGGCGGCCATCGCCATCACCTCGCGCTCGCGGGCAGTGAGCACCGCGAGCCGCTCGGCCGGCGGACCCGTGGCGGCGGGGCCGGGCTGGGCGAGGAACTGCTCGATCACGGCGCGGGTCGCGGCGGGCGAGAGCAGCGCCTCCCCGGCGGCCACGGTGCGGACGGCGGAGAGCAGTTCGGCGGGGGCCGCGCCCTTGCCGCGGGCGCCTTCGCCGCGAGCATCCCGGTCACGGCCAGCACGGCGACCCAGAGCAGGGTCACCCACTTGCGCCGGTCGAAGGCCCATCGGCCCAGGCGGTACAGGAACGTGGCCACGGGAGTGCGGCCTCCTTCGGGTCGGTGCGGGGTCCGGGAACGCCGGGCGAGCGGCCCCGTCGCCGTTCCCGGCGCGGTCCGCCCGCAGCATGTCCCATCCTTCGTCGCCGACCCCGGCCGCGTCGTCGTCGCTGCGCAGGCCGTTCTCGTACTGCGTACGCATGAGCCGAGCCGGGCCGGCCCGTCCCCGGGGAGGAGACGGGCCGGCGTGGCGTCAGCCCCGGGGGAGGACCAGGGACTGGATCTCGGGGAGGTGCCGCCAGTCGGCGGAGACCAGGGTGGCGTGGGCCGCGGCGAGCTGGACGGCGCGGGCGCGGGCCTGGTCGGCGGTGGGGTCGGTGGCGCTGATCGCCGGGGCGACGTTCTGCGCGTCGGTCATGGTCAGCAGGTAGTGGCGGGCGTCGTACCAGGAGGTGTCGATGCCGTTCTGGTACGCGGCGGCGTCGCCGTCGAAGACCACGAACCACGGGCGGATGCCGGTCTCGGAGTAGCCGTTGCGCGGGTCGCCGGCGGCCGCGCCGTGCACGGCGGGGAACAGCCGGGCGTCGCCGATCCGTCCGGCGGCGGCGAGGTCGCGCAGGTGGCGGGCGTACTCGACGTCGGTGTGCAGGGTGTCGAACGGGTTGCCCTCCTCGACGGTGCCGGGGATGGCGTACACCAGGGCGCGGCCGGCCAGGCTCGCCCGGCTGGGCCAGTTCCCGGCCCGGGCGGCGTCGTCGAGGGTGGCGTAGCTGCCGCCGCCGGGCTTGGCGAGCAGGTCGGCGGGGCGGAAGGCGGCGCTGCCGAGGTGGGCGGCGATCAGCGCGTCGAGTTCGGCGGGGCCCATGCCGCGGTTGCCGGCGAAGCCGCCCTTGAGTTCGAGCTTGACGGTCAGCGGGCCGGCCGACGGGTGGGCGGCGAGCCAGACCCGGACGTCGTCCAGGCAGGTCTCCAGGTTCTTGTTGGCGCCGCCGGTGTACAGCTGGGCGGCGGAGGACGCGGTGACGCAGTTGTTGGAGTTGCCCAGCGGGTTGGAGTGGCTGACCTTCCACTCCTTGGTGACGGTGTCGGTCCACACGTCGAGCTCGATCATCGCGGTGCCGGTGTCCAGGCCCTGCGCCAGGAACCCGAAGGCGGCCGGGTCGTAGGTGTTGTGGATGCCGACACCGGCGGTGGAGGCGAACGGCAGCTCGGCGGGGGTGGCGGCGTCGGCGCTGCCGCCGAGGCCGATCGGGAGCGCGAAGGCCGCGGCGAGCGCGGCGGTGGCGGTGGCGATGCGGCGGAGCTTCATGCGACAGGTCCCCTCGTCGGTCGGGTGGCGGGCAGTAGCATCGCCACCCCCGACGACCTTGAGGTGACATGACAAAGAAGGATGGCGGAAACTGACGCGGCGTCAAGACACGGCGACAACGCCCCAGGCTTCACTCACAGCAGAGCGCCACGCCCTTCCCCCGACGCCCCCGATGCCTACGCTGGAGGGATGAGCACTCCTGCGCCGGACCACGCCCGCGTCATCCCGCTGCGCCCGCAGGGCGCCCCGCCCGCCGTCCGGCCTGCCGTGCGGCCCGTGCCGGAGCCGGTTTCCGCCCCGCGCGAGCCGCTCTGGCGGGACGTGGTCGGCGGGGTGCTGCGGCAGCAACGGCTGGCCCAGAAGCGGACGTTGAAGGACGTCGCGGAGCAGGCCCGGATCTCGGTGCCGTACCTGTCGGAGTTGGAGCGCGGCCGCAAGGAGGCCTCGTCCGAGGTGCTCGCCGCCGCCGCCCGGGCGCTCGGCCTGGGTCTCGCCGAGGTGCTCTCGCTCGCCCAGCAGGACCTGACCCGCCCCGCGGTGAGCCGCCGCTCCCGCGCCGCGTCGGTCGCGTCGTACAGCCGCGGCACGGCGCCCGCCGCGCCCTACAACGGCCTCTGCCTGGCGGCCTGAGCACCCGGGCGGCCGGGTCCGGTCCAGGACCCGGCCGCCGGTGACGAGAGGTCAGGCCGGTACCGCGCGGCGGCTCACCACGTGGTCGGCCAGGCCGTAGGCGACGGCCTCCTCGGCGCCGAACACCTTGTCCCGGTCCATGTCGGCGCGCAGCGTCGCCACGTCGTGGTGGGTGTGCCGGGACAGCACCTCCTCCACCTGGCCGCGGATCCGGACCATCTCCTTGGCGGCCAGACTGAGGTCGGAGACGGTGCCCTGCCGGCCGCCGCTGGCCGGCTGGCCGAGCAGCACCCGGGCGTGCCGGAGCACGAACCGCCGCCCCGGGTCGCCACCGGCCAGCAGCACCGCCGCGGTGGAGGCGGCCTGGCCGACGCAGAAGGTCGAGATCGGCGACTGCACGAAGGTCATGGTGTCGTAGATCGCCATCAGCGAAGTGAACGATCCGCCGGGCGAGTTGAGGTAGAGCGCGATCTCCTCGCCGGGGTTCGCCGACTCCAGGTGGAGCAGCTGGGCGATGACGGTGTTGGCCACGCCGTCGTCGATCTCGGTGCCGAGGAAGACGATGCGCTCGTTCAGCAGCCGGCTGAACACGTCGTAGGACCGTTCGCCCTGCGCGGTCCGCTCGATGACGTACGGGATCGGGTAGGAGGCCATGTCACAGCCCCATTCGCGGGCGCGAGGACGCCGGGCGGATGTCGGCGAGCGACTCCACCACGTGGTCCACCATCCCGTACTCGCGGGCCTGTTCGGCGGTGAACCAGCGGTCCCGGTCGCCGTCCCGGGCGATGGTCTGCTCGCTCTGCCCGGTGTGCTCGGCGGTGATCCGCTCGATCGCCCGCTTGGTGAACTCCAGGTTCTCCGCCTGGATCTCGATGTCCGCGGCGGTGCCGCCGATGCCCGCCGACGGCTGGTGCATCATGATCCGCGCGTTCGGCAGGGCGAACCGCTTGCCGGGCGCGCCCACGGTCAGCAGGAACTGGCCCATGCTGGCGGCGAAGCCCATCGCGAGGGTGGAGACGTCATTGGGGATCAGCCGCATGGTGTCGTAGATCGCCAGGCCCGCGGTGACCGACCCGCCCGGGCTGTTGATGTACAGGCAGATGTCGGTGCGCGGGTCCTCGGCGGACAGCAGCAGCAGCTGCGCGCACACCCGGTTCGCCGACACGTCGTCGACCTGGGTGCCGAGCAGGACGATCCGCTGCGCGAGCAGCTGCGCCGCGAGGTGGTCGTCGAAGCGGCTGGGGGGCGTGTCGCCCTCCTCCGCGCGGGGCCGGAGCGTGCTGAGCGAGCCCATCTGGTGCCTCCTTCTTCGGGGTCGGGGAAGGCCGTCCCCCTCACTCTCACCCCGCGGAGGCCCCCGCACGGCCCCGCTCTGCCCGCCGCAGATTCGCCACGGGCAGAGCGCTTCGACGATTGCTCGGCGACTCAGTGACTCGATGCCCCGATGCGCCCGCGGCTCACCCGCCCACGGGCATCGACCCGGGTGCGGTGCTCGCCCACCGCAGTGCTCGGGGCCGGACCGACCAGGCGCGCGGCGAGGGCGGCGTCCACCGTCCGTTCGGCCTCCGCGATCCGTGCGGCCGACCGTGCCGCGGCACCGCGCCGCCACGGTGGCTCGCGCCGGATCAGCTCCAACTCGTGCCGGGCCAGCGCGATTTGCTGCAGCGGGCCGGGAACCGTGGCCGGACGCGCCAGGTGGTTCGGGCCGGGGGCCGTCGTGGCCTGCTCGACCGCCGCCGCCAGCCGCCGGGCCAGCACGAGGTGCCGGTGCCGGGCGCCGAACAGCTCGCAGGCCAGCACCGACGCCAGGCAGCCGATCGCACAGTTCGCCAGCAGCGGCAGCAGCAGGGCGAGCGCCGGATCTCCGGCCAGCTGAGTGACCATCAGCACCACGGTGGCCAGCGCGGCCGTCTGGTACGCGTAGCCCGTCCCCGCCAGCGCAGGGATCAGCCCCGCGGCCACCGCCAAGACCGCCACCAGCCCCCAACCCGGACCGGCCCAGACCAGCGCCGCCCCGCCGGCCGGCGCCGCCAGCGCCGTCCCCGCGAACCGCTGCAAGGCCCGCCCGGTCACCGGCCCGACCTCCGGACGGCAGACGAAGGTCACGTTCAGTACCGCCCAGTACGGGTGCGGCAGGTGCCAGTACGCGGCCGCCGCACCCGCCAGCAGCAGCGCCAGGCCCACCCGCAGCCCGCACAGCCACACCAGCGGATCCGCCAGCACCCGTTGCCCGAACGGTGATTGACGGGCCGTCCGGTTCCGGGCGGTTGCCGGTGCGACCGCCGCCCGGGCGGCCCGGACCACTCGCGCGTCGAACGACCACGGCGGCTGCGGTTTCGGCCAGGGCAGCCGCGTCGGACGGCCGCCGGTCAGTGCCGCGGCCTCCGCGTACAGCCGGTCCGCCACCGCCCCGTTCACCCGCACACCCCTGGACGCGGCGGCCGAGACCAGCTCCGACAGGGCCTGCAGGCCGGGAAGATGACGCCCCAGCAGCGGACTGCCGCCCACCGCGGCGGTGTGTCGGACGCGCTCCACCGCATCGTGCAGCGTCCGCCGGTCGGCCGTGGGCTCGCGCAGCGCGTCCGCGCAGCCCGTCAGGCACCGGGCCAGCAGCGCCCGTTCGGGCCGGTCGCGGTAGAACGGCCCGCCGGCCAGTGCCGCGGCGAGCACCGAGCCGCCGCCGAGCAGCAGCAGCGCGGGCCCGTGCCAGAGCGGGCCGGGCAGCGGCAGGTCGAGCACCACCTCGGCGTCCATCAGCAGGATCATCGCGGCCAGTGAACCCTCGGCCCCCAGACACGCCAGCGCCCCGGCCAGCACCCCGAGCGCGGGCAGCACGCAGGGCGCGAACGGTCCGCCCTTCGCCGCGAGGGTGGCGAAAGCCCCTGCCAGGCCAAGCAGTTGCGGAGCGCCCATGGCCAGCACCCGATGCCGGTAGCCGGTGGCCGTCTCGGTCAGTACCGCCGACAGGGCCCCCAGCGCGACCATCACCCCCTCGGCCGGTCGGCCGATCAGCATCCCGGCGCCGACCGGCCCGGTGATCGCCGCCAGCGACCGCCAGGCCGCCGGGGTAACGGCGGGCACCCGTCCGGGGGCACACGTCTGCCGCACCCACGACAGCAGCAGGGGCCCGGGTGGTCGAAGCTCATGTCGAAGCGTTGCCATGCGCCACATGCAAGGGGAGCTCCCGCCGCCCCCGGCCCGCCGACGCCGCGGCTCTGCGCCGCCTGGCCGCGTGATTTAGCGCAACCGGGCGAGACCGCGTGACCTCCCGGCGTCCCCCGAATGCCCGCCGGACGCGGCCGTCCGACGGACCGTCAGAACAGGCCGTGCCACATCTGCTCGACCACCACGCTCCACCAGGTCGACTCCTGGTGGAAGACCTGCGGGTCGGTCGCGGTCAGCGCAGGGCGTCCAGGCTGCGCAGGAAGGTGGAGGCGGACGCGTTGACGAAGCGGCAGCTGCCGGTGCACTGCACTCGGGTCAGAGATTGAACGGATGTTCAGCCAAGCGTCGACGGTGGCTGCAAAACTGCGTTGACGGCGATCGGCTGGTTCTGAACACTTGTTCAAAGTTGCCGAGCTTTGACCCGCCGTCAGGAGATCCGCCATGAACGCCGCCCGCCCCGAGGTCCGCGCCTGGTCCAGCCTGCCCGAGCCGGAGCGGCGGCGCCTGCTGGAGCGGGGCGCCGAGCCGCCCGCCGGGCTGCGGGCGGCGATCGCCGACCTGGTCGAGGACGTTCGGACGCGGGGGGACGCGGCCGTGCTCGATGCCCTGCGGCGGTTCGACGGGCTAGAGCTGAGGGGCAATCAACTACAAGTGAGTAAAGCAGAGTTCGCGGCGGCGCGGGCGGCGCTCCCGGCTGGGCTGGTGGCCGCCGTCCGGGCCTCGATCGCGCAGGTGCGGGCGTTCAACGAGGTGGTGCGGGAGCGCGGGTCGTGGCGGCGGGCGGAGGCCGGGGCGGAGACCGGGGAGATCGTTCGGGCGATCGACTCGGTCGGGCTGTTCGTGCCGTCCGGAAAGGGCTCGTACCCGTCGGTGCTGATCCAGATCGGCACGCCCGCGGTGGTCGCCGGGGTGGAGCGGATCGCGGTCGTGGTGCCGCCGACGCCCGGGACGGGCGGGCAGGTCGACCCCGCGGTGCTGGTGGTGGCCGAGGAGCTGGGGATCCGCGAGGTCTACCGGTGCAACGGCCCGGCCGGGGTGGCCGCGCTGGCCTGCGGGACGGCGACGGTGCCACGGGTCGGCAAGATCGTCGGCCCGGGCAGCCCGGCGGTCGCCGTCGCGCAGGCCGAGGTGCAGCGCCTCGGCTGCGTGGTCGAGCCCGGGTTCGGGCCGACCGACGCGCTGATCGTCGCCGACGGGTCGGCCGATCCGCGGCTGCTGGCCGTCGACCTGGTCAACGAGGCCGAGCACGGCCCGGACTCCTCCGCCGTGCTGGTCGGCACCGACCCGGAGGTACTGGCGGCCGCCGCCGCAAACGTCGCCGAGCAGCTCGCCGCCCTGCCCGCGCCCCGGGCCGCTTACGCGGCGGCGTCGATCCTGCACAACGGCGGGATCCTGCTCGCCGCCGACCGCGCCGAGGCGATGGGCATCGCCAACGCCTACGCCCCCGAACACCTCCAACTGGCCGTCGCCGAACCGGAGTCCTGGCTCCCGCTGGTCCGGCACGCCGGGACGGTGCTGCTCGGCCAGTGGACCACCATGGCCGCGTCCAACTTCGCCATCGGCACCCCGGCCACCCTGCCGACCTCCGGGTACGCCCGCCGGGTCAGCGGCGTCACCGCGGCCACCTACCTGACCCGGATCGCGGTCGCCCGGCTGGACGAGCCCGCCTTCCGCCGGCTCGCCCCGATCGTCACAGCCTTCGCCGCCCACGAGGACTTCCCGGCGCACGCCGCCACCGTCACGGCCCGCGCCTGACCGCCGGTGTGCCTGACTGCCGGTGCCTGACCGCCGCCTGACCGCGGGTGCCCGACCGCCCCCGCGGCCTCGGCGGTCGTCGGCGGTGGGCGATGATGGCCGGGTGACCACTAGCCGCCGCGATTCCGCGAAGCGCCGTGCCGAGCTCGTCGAGGCCGCCGAGCGCGCCCTGCTGCGCAGCGGCCTGTCCGCGTTGACGGTGCGGGCGGTGGCCAGCGAGGCGGGCGTCTCGCCGGGGTCGGTGCTGTACCACTACGCGAACACCGACGACCTGGTGTACGAGCTGCACCGGACCCTGGTCGACCGGTACGTGGCGGCCCGGCTGCGCGCCGTGGCGCGGGTCGCCGACCCGGCCGAGCGCCTGGTGCGCGCCGTCCGCTCCGGGCTGCCGTCCGGGCCGGACGACGCGAGCTGCCGACTGCTGTACGAACTGCACGGGTTGGCGGCCCGCAGCCGGGTGCACGCCGCCCTGATGGCCTCGCTCTGGGACCGTGAGGTGATGCTGTACGAGGGCATCGTGCAGGCGGGCGTCGAGTCCGGGGCGTTCACCGTCCGGCGGGAGCCGCACGAGCTGGCGCAGGCGCTGCTGGCGATGGAGGACGGGCTGGGCCTGCACATCGTCAGCCACAACTCCTCGGTCGGCGTGGACCTGGCCGAGCGCCTGCTGACCGCCTTCGCCGCCGAGCAACTCTGCTGCGAGCTGCCCGAGCTGACGGGGCGCTGAACGGGCGGGTGGTGAACGCCGGAGGGGAGCCACCTGCCGGTCGGCCGACGGCTCCCCTCCACGGCGGGGTTCAGGACTCCCAGGTGAGGTTGTAGACCGCGGCCGCGGTGTTGCTGATGTGGACCGCGCCGGTGAGGCCCTTGTAGGCGCCGGTGCCGCCGGTGATCACGCCGTCGAAGTCCTTCGGGTAGGTTGCGGTCAGCGGGTCGTCGATCGGCGCGACCACGGTGAAGGTGACCTGGTCGCCGTTGGTGAACACCAGGTCGGCGTGGCAGAACGCGGTGACGGAGTTGACCTTGACCGCGTCCTTGTCGCACATGTCGTAGCCGGTGGCGACCTGGGCGCCGGAGGCGTCCTTGACCGCGGCGGTGCCACCGAAGCCCGCGCCGACCGCCGTGGCCGCGCCCGCCTCGGAGTTGGTGCCGCTGAAGTCGATGGTCACGGCGGGCGGCGCGGCCCGGTGCGCGTCGGTGGTGGACGCGCCGGCCCGGACGCGGGACCCATACCACCACACCTTGGACACGCACCGTGCTCAGGCGTCACTCAGCGTGTCTGGTGGCCGGCGGTGCGGGGGCGTGGCCGGATCCCGTTCCGCGCAAGGGTCGTGGACTCCCGCGGCGCGGCTCGCCACCGGACGGGGAAGCGGTGCAGAATCACCCGTTCGTATCCGTATCGTCCCGGCGGGCGCGGGCCGTGCTGACCGACCGTCACCTTACCGCGGCTGCTCAGGCCCCGGCGGTGAGGTGGGCGAAGACCACGGTGTTGGAGTCGTAGCCGGTGCGGCGGTCGTAGTGGCCGCCGCAGGTGATGACCCGCAGTTCCGGGCGGCCGGTCGCGGCGTAGACCTCGGCGGTGGGGAACGCGGTCTTCGGGAACGAGCGGACGGCGTCGACCGTGAAGGTCGCGGTGCGGCGGTCCTGCCGGGTGACGGTGATGGTCAGTCCGGGGCGGAGCAGGCCGAGGCGGTAGAGGACCCCGGGGCCGTGCTGGTCGTCGACGTGGCCGACGACGACGGCGGTGCCGTCCGCGCCGGGGGTGGCGGCGTAGCGGTACCAGCCGACCAGGTTGGGGCGGCCGATCGGCGGGGTGGCGAGCGCGCCGGTGGCGTCCAGGCCGAGCGGCGTGAAGGCGGCGTCCACGGAGATCGACGGGATGCGCAGGCGCTTGGGTTCGGACGAGGCGAGCGCTGCGGCGGCCGGGGCGGCGCTCGGCGCGGGCGGCGCGGCGGTGACGGCGGTGGCGGCGGGGGAGGGGCCGGTGGTCGCCGCGGGCGGGGCGGGTGGCGGGGGCTGAGCGGTCGTCAGGCCGTCGTCGACCAGCCAGGCGCCGCACAGCAGGGCGACGCCCGCGGCGCCGACCCGGAACAGGTCGGCACCGCGGGAGCGCCGGTGTCGGGGCCGGTGCGTCAACGCCGCGAGCGGCGGCGGTTGCGGCGCACGACCAGCCAGGCGGCCCCGGCGATCAGGGCGCCGCCGACGGCGACCTCGGCCGGGTTGAGGTCGCGCGAGGAGCCGCCCGCACCGGCCGCGACCCCGCCCTGCGGCGCGCGGGTCGGGCTGGTCGAGGTGCCCGGGGAGGCGGACGTGCCGACGCCGCCGGAGCTGGAGGCGGACGGGCTGGGCGAGGGCGACCCGC
Source organism: Streptomyces sp. TLI_171 (assembly GCF_003610255.1). GTDB lineage: Bacteria > Actinomycetota > Actinomycetes > Streptomycetales > Streptomycetaceae > Kitasatospora. The sequence goes on from NZ_RAPS01000001.1 coordinate 6,296,195, forward strand.
TGGGCGGCGGGGAGCTGAGGTCGGGGCAGTCGACCATGAAGACCTTCTGCTTGCCGTTGCCGTTCTCTCCCGCGAACTGCCAGAGCAGCTTGTAGTGGCCCTCGGGCAGCGACAGGTTCTGGGTCTGCCCGGCGCCGGTGAGCAGCGTGATGTCGCCGGAGAGCACCTTGGCGGTGCCGGTCGGCGGCTGCTGGTCGATCTCCCAGGTCACCTTGGTGACGGTGTCGAAGTTGAAGGCGTCCAGGTAGAAGCTGCAGACCTTGGGCTGGTTGGCGTGGGCGTCGGACACCGTGCCGACGGCGTGGATCTTGACGTCGCCGTTGTCGCCGGGCGCGGCGTGGGCGGCGCCCGCGAACGCGGCCAGCGGCAGGACGGCGGCGCCGGTCAGGGCAGCGGCGCGCAGCAGCGGCCGGCGGCGCTCGGCCGGGGAGGGGGCCATGAGGACTCCGGAGGGTGGGTTGACGGGGAGCTGCCGGCACTCCGCCGACACCCCACAGAGAGTCCTCGCCGCGACCTGACGGACCGTCACACCACACCGCGACCGGTACGATCTTTCGCTCCGTCGGCCCAGCGCACCGGCGCGACGGCCGTCAGGCGGCCTCCTGCTGGGGCGGCCGCCGGCGCCGGCGCGGCCGCAGGCGCTCGCCGCGGGCCAGCCGGCGCAGCCGCGAGAAGCGGGAGAAGCGTTCGCGGTTGGCGACCGAGGCCCGGTCGAGTTCCTCCATCAGGCGGCGGCCGCGGTGCTCCAGGTCGAGTTCGTCGAGGATGCGGTCCACCTCGGCGAGCAGCGAGCCGTGCAGCTGCCAGGCCTCGGGGTGCTCCTGGACGCGGCGCAGCAGCAGCTGGGCGACGTTCTCCCGGCAGGTCCAGGCGGCGGCGAGTTCGGAGGTCAGCCGCTGCTCGGCCTCCTCCGCGTTGCGGCTGACCTGGGTGGTGACCAGCACCGCGAAGCTGACCAGGGCGCCGCCGACGTGGCCGAACAGTTCCTCCATGGCGACCGCGACGTCCGCCGGGAACAGCCGCTCGCCGGGCTCGCGGCGCTTGGCGAGGTCGGTCAGCGAGCGGGCGATCACCCGGATGACGACCACGCAGATCTCCAGGGTGTCCAGGCCGGTGCGCAGCACCAGCCGGGACAGCAGCCCTTCGCTGATCCGCGGGTTGAGCCGCAGGCTGTCCTCGGCCTGCCGCAGTGCGCTGTCCACCTCGGCGATCGCCTGGTCCAGCCGGCGGGCCTCGTGCAGCCGTTCGGCGGCGCGCTCCACCGGGACGGGGCGGCCGAGTTCCTCGGCGAGGTCGACCAGCAGGTGCCGGGCCCGGCGGGCCAGGTCCTCGATGGACTCGCCGGCGGTGTCCACCCAGACGGGCGCGGCGAACACCAGGTTGAACAGCAGGCCGACGCCCGCGCCGATCAGCGTCTCCAGGACCCGGTCCCAGGCCTGCGAGGTGACCTGGGAGACGCCGAGGATCAGCATCGCGCTGATCGCCACCTCCTGGACGAACTCGTCCACCCGGACGAACCGTCCGATGACCAGCGAGGCGAGGATGATCAGCCCGAGGCTCCACCAGGACAGCCCGACCACGGTGGAGAACCCGATGGCGATCAGCACGCCGACCACCACCGAGTTGACCCGCCGGATGCTGGTGGTGAGCGTCGAGTAGACCGTCACCTGCACCACCAGCAGCGCGGTGAGCGGCGCGGTCAGCGGCACCGGCTCCCGGCTCAGCCAGGTGGCCACCACGTACGCGAGCGTGGCGGCCACCGTGGCCCGCACCGTCTGGACCACGAAGGGATCCCTGGCCCCGCGGCGTACCGCCGCCGCCACCGACTCCGGAACAAAGCGCATGCCGCCCTTCTTTCCCCGTGACGGCCGCTCACACCGCCCCCGGGCTGCGGCGTTGACCCGAAGGTGCTACTCCGCGGCCGGTCCGGGGCCCACTCGGCCGCCGCGGAGGACATCGGCCTGCGGGAGTGGCCCGGCCCGGCGTCGGTGCTGCGGGGCCGGGCCACCGGTGTGTCAACTCGCTTGCAGCGCGCGGCTTCCGGCTTCGTCCGTGGCCCGGGCGGGGCGGTCCGGGCGGGCCAGCCACCAGAGGCGCGGGCCGGTGTCCAGGGCCAGGGCGGTGACCAGGACGGAGCGGACGACGAGGGTGTCGAGGAGGACGCCGAAGGCGACGGTGAAGCCCAGTTCCGCGGCGAACACCAGCGGCAGCGACGCCATCGCGGCGAAGGTGCCGGCCAGGACCAGACCGGCGGAGGTGATGACGCCGCCGGTGGCGGCGAGGGCGGTGCGGGCGGCCCGGCGGGTGCCCAGGGCGTGGGCGTCCTCGCGGATCCGGGTGACCAGGAAGATGTTGTAGTCGACGCCCAGCGCGACCAGGAAGACGAAGGTGAGCAGCGGGAACGAGGCGTCCGCGCCGGCGAAGTGGAACAGGTGCCGGAAGACCAGCGCGGAGACGCCGAGCGCCGCCCCGAAGGACAGCACCACGGTGGCGATCAGCAGCAGCGGCGCGACCACCGCCCGCAGCAGCGCGGCGAGGATCAGCAGCACCGTCACCAGCACCGCCGGGATGATCAGCCGGTCGTCGCGGGCCGCCGCGTCCCGGGTGTCCAGGGCGACCGCGGTGGTGCCGCCGACCAGGGCGTCCGCGCCGGGCACCGCGTGCACGGCGGTCCGGGCCAGGCCGACGGTGCGCATCGCCTCCCGGCTGCTCGGATCGGCCGCCAACTCGCCCAGCAGCAGCGCCCGCCCGTCCCGCACCGCCGGCTCCCCGACCGCGACCACGCCCGGCACCCCGGCCAGCGCGGCGCGGACCGACCCGGCGGCGTCCGCGCTCGTGACCACGTACAGCGGGTCGCCGGAGCCGGCCGGGAAGTGCGCCTGCTGGACCTCCTTGCCTGCGGCGGTCTGCGGACGTCCGGTGAACTGCTCGGTGTCGGCCAGGCCGTCGGCGCGCAGCGCGAAGGCGCCGAGGGCGAGCGCACCGAGCGCCAGCGCGGTGCCGATCCAGACGGTGCGGGGGCGGCGGGCGATCGCGTCGCCGAGCCGGGTCCAGGCCCGTCCGCCGTCCGCCCCGGCGGCGCCGACCTCGGGCCGGCGCGGCCAGAACGCCCGCCGCCCGCAGGCCACCAGCAGCGCCGGCATCAGGGTCAGCATCGCCAGCCAGCCGACCAGGACGCCGATCGCGCAGGCCGGGCCCATGCCGCGGGTGGAGTTCAGGTCGGCGAGCACCAGCAGGGTCAGACCGACCGCGACGGTCGCCGCCGACGCGGTGATCGCCGGACCGCAGCGGCGCAGCGCCCGCGCCATCGCCTCGTGCGGGTCCTGACGGCGGCCCAGCTCCTCGCGGTAGCGGGCGATCAGCAGCAGCGCGTAGTCGGTGGCCGCGCCGAACACCAGCACCACCAGGATGAACCCGGTCTGCTTGTTGACGACCAGTCCGGCGTTCCGGGCCAGCAGGTACACCACCGCCTCGGCGACGGCCAGCGCCCCGCCGACCGTGACCAGCGACAGCAGCGGCAGCCACGGACTGCGGTAGGTCAGCAGCAGGATCAGCACCACCACCACGGCCGTGATCGTGGTCAGGCTGCCCGCCGCGCCGAACGCCTTGATCGAATCGGAGGCGTACCCGGCGGGGCCGGTGACGTGGAAGCCCAGGCCGTCCGCGTGTGCGGTGCCGATCGCGGTCAGCCCGTCGACCGTCCGGCCCAGCCCCTCCCAGCCGTCCCGGCCCTTGCGGACCTGCACCACGGTCTGCAGCGCCCGGCCGTCCGGCGAGGCGACGGGGCCCTGCGCCACGCCGACCACCGACTCGACGGAGCCGAACGCCATCGCGTCGGCCTTCGCCTTCGCCAGGTCGGCGTCCGTGACGCCGGCCGGACGGTCGTACAGCACGATCGCCGGGACGGTGTCGCCCGCGCCGAACGCGGCGGCCCGCTCCACCACCGCGGTGGACTCCGCCCCGCCGGGCAGCCACGCCGCGTTGTCGTTCTGCTCGACCTCGCCGAGCCGCCCCGCCAGCAGCAGCGCCGGGACCAGCAGCAGCGCCCACAGGGCCAGCACCGCCCACTTGCCGCGCCGCCCGGCGGGCAGCGCCACCCAGGCCCGCAGCGCGCCGCGCGCGCCCCGCCCGGTCACGACAGCGCCCCGAGCTTGTCCGGGTTGGACACCGCGTAGATGCCGGCGATCCGGTCGCCGTCCGGCACCAGGTCGAGCACCAGCGCCGCGAACGTCCGCCCGCCCGCCGTCAGCACCACCGCGGGCGCGCCGTTGACGCTCCGCCAGTCGAACGCCAGACCCCGGCCGGTCTTCGCCGCCAGCCCCACCAGCAGCCGCGTCACCTTGCCGCGGCCGGTCAGCGGCCGCAGCCCGCCGGGCGCCTTCCCGCCGCCGTCGCCCCACAGCGTCACGTCCGGCGCGAGCAGTTCCAGCAGCGCCCGCAGATCGCCGCCGAGGGCCGCCGCCAGGAAACGCTCCGTCACCTGCCGCCGCACCGCGGGCTCCGGCTCGTACCGCGGCCGGCGGGCCTGCACGTGCTCGCGCGCCCGCCGCACCAACTGCCGCACCGCCGCCGGGCTGCGGCCCAGGATCCCGGCGGTCTCCGCCCCGCTGTACCCGAACACCTCGTGCAGCACGAACGCGCCGCGCTCCAGCGGCGACAGCGTCTCCAGCACCACCAGCAGCGCCATCGACACCGACTCGGCGCGCTCCGCGACCGCCGCCGCGTCCCCCACCGCCGCGGGCTCCTCCAGCGGGCCGACCAGCGGCTCCGGCAGCCACGGCCCGACGTACGTCTCGCGCCGCCGGCTCACCGCGGCCTGCTGCGCCAGCGCCCGGTTCACCGCGATCCGCACCAGGTACGCCTTCGGGTGCTCCACCGGCGCCGCCGCCGGGTCGGCGGCCCGCGCCGCCCACGCCAACCAGGTGTCCTGCAGCACGTCCTCGGTGTCCGCCACGCTGGCGAGCAGGTTGTACACCAGGGAGAACAGCAGCTCCCGATGCTCCGCGTACTCCCGCGTCGCGCCCTCCGCGGCCACCACGTCCGCCCGCCCCGCCGGGTTCCCGCTCATCCTGGATGCCCTCTCTGCCGATCGTGTCGGAACCGAGAGCGGCCCGGACCCGCCGAATGTGACACGCCCTCACCGGATGTGTCCCGCCTCACACCCCGAGCGCCGCCCGCACCCGTCCCGCGAGCTCACCCGGCGTCAGTTCCCCGTCCAGCCGCACCGTCCCCGCCGGCAGCACCCGACCGGCCGCCACCCCCGCCCCGGGCCGACCAGTGTCATCGGCACCAGCACCGTCCGCCGGTACTCCGCCACCAGCCCGGCGGTCTCCGGCCCGAAGGCCAGGGCCTCGGGCAGCAGGCCGCGCAATGCCGTTCCTCCTTCTCCGTTCGGGCCCCTGTCCTGTCATCACGGGCCGGGCCCGGCCCCGGTTCCGGAGGAAACGGGCGTCATCCGCGGCGACGTTGAAAGCCGGCCGGTGGACCGCCATCTTCAACCAAAGACTTCGGAACTCACCATTTCCGGCCGCGGGGCGATCGAGTTTGATCACCGGAAGGGCATTCGGCGTCAACGTGGCCGCCGTTCCTTCCCCTCAGCGGATGAATCCCATGCGAATCGAAATCCGACAGGAAATGAGGAAACCCGATGCCTGAACACCGTGGCGGGGTCGACCACGTGGAGCAGGAGTGCGCCGCCCTCGCCGGGCTGCCGGCCGCCCAGCGGCTGGCCGAGCTCGAGCGCCTGTGCCGCCGCACCGAGAAGATCCTCGGCCGGGCCGTCCTGGACACCGCGACCGAGGTCTACGAGCAGGGCGGTGACGCGGTGCTGCACCGCAACCCGTACGCCTACGGCTACCTGCGGCGCTCCCTCGGCTTCCGCGGCGAACACCGAACGGACGGCTGACCGTTGTACACCTACATGTGCCGGACCCGCTGGGGCGACATGGACGCCTTCGGCCACGTCAACAACCTCAAGGTGCTGCAGTACGTCCAGGAGGCGGTCTACTGCCTGCTGTACGACGACACCGAGGGCCAGGACCTGTTCGAGGACGGGTTCATGATCGCCCGTCACGAGATCGACTACCGCTCGCCGCTCTACCACTGCCCCACCCCGCTGCCGGTGCAGATCTGGGTGGAACGCCTCGGCCGCGCCTCCATCAGCACCACCTGCGAGGCCCGCCGGCGCGGACAGATGGTGTTCCAGGCCCGGACGGTCACCGTGCCGACCGACGCCCAGACCCGGCGCAGCCGCCCGCTGCGCGAGGTCGAGCGCCGCCACCTGAACCGCTACCGGGTCCGCCCCACCGGGCCCGTGGCCTCCGTCGGACGGGTCCCGGTCCGCGCCACCGGCGGCCGGGTCCGGGTGCCCGTGCTCGGCGAACGGGCCTCCTGACCGGACGGGGCCCCGCGACCCGCCGGGACGCCCCTCCCACCGGACCCGCCAGGGCCGGCCCCCGGCCCGGGCAACGCCGCCCGGCCCCGGGGCCGGCCCCGCCCCGACCGCGCCGCCGGAGCGGCGCCCGTCAGCCGGCCCCGGGCCCGGTCACCGCCGGGGGCGCAGGCGGTGGCGAAGCCCCGTCGACCGGCACGACGGCGTCGGCACCCCGCAGGTCCGAAAGCCCCGGAGGGACCGGCGGAGGCGGTGCGGGCAGAAGCGGTGCGGCCCGGAGCGCGGGCGCCGGCCGGGGGTAGTACGAGGGATCGTTCATACCGTCATTGATCACCCCGAGCGGCCGCCGACCATGCGCCCGGGCCGCCCCGTCACCCGCCCAGCCGCGCGAACCGGCCCTCCAGCCGGGACAGTTGCAGCGTCGTGGCGGGCGAGCGCAGCGCGTCCTGCCGGTCCCGGAAGTTCGCGTACGCCCGCCGGGCCTGGTGGATGTTCCCCGCGTCCAGCTCCAGGTGCGCCAGCTGCAGCAGCGACACCCCGATCGTCCGGTGCTCGCCCGGCGGCCGGGCCCGCAGCGAGGCCCGCAGGTACGACAGCGACAGCTCGGTGGCCCGCAGCGAGCGGTGGACCTGCGCCGCCTGGTACAGCAGGGCCGGCTCCGGATACCGGTGCGGCCCGCCCTCCGCCGCCGCCCGCCCCGCCCAGTGCTGCGCGCCCTCCAACTGCCGCAGCGCCTCCGGGGCCTGCCGGAGCCGCGCCGCCGCCACCGCCTGCTGCGCCTGCACGAAGGCCCGCACTCCCGGTGACGCCCCGGCCGGCAGGTGCTCGGCCGCCGCGTCCGCGAGCCGCGCCGCGTACACCTGGTGCCCCAGGGCGCCCGCCTGGGTGCTCTGGTCGCGCAGCGCCATCGCCTGGGCCTGCCCGTCCTGCGCCTCGGCCGCCAACAGGTACGCGAAACGGTAGTGCCGCTGCGCCTCGCCGTGTCGGTTGTCGTCGGTGTAGGTGCGCCCCACCAGTCGGACCAACTGTGCCGCCGCCGTCAGCAGTTCGCGGTGCCGCAGCTCGCCCGCGGAGGACTTCAGCCAGGGCAGCACGTGGTCCCGCAGGTAGCCGAGCAGCAGGCTGCGGGCGATCGCCCCGCCGTACCCGTCGTAGTGCCGCGCGCCGAACGCCGTCATCTCGCGGACCGCCTCCACCTGCCGCGACCCCACCCGCTGCCCGCCGGACCCCGACCGCGCGTGCGGCGCGGACGGTGGCGACGGTGGGGCGGCGGCGGCCGGTGCCGCCCCGGCGGCCCGACGGGGGGCGGGAACCAGCTGGATCCGGAACAGCGGAGGCTGGAACGTTTCGTCCGCCGGCTCGGTGGAATCCGGCCAGGAATGCAGCCTGCGCAGCCCCGCCAGGGCATCCGCGGGCTCCGGCTCGCACTCCTCCGAAGGGCCGGGATCCACCGACCGGAGGCCGAGTTCGCCCCGCGACACCGGACGGCCGAACCGCCGGGCGAACGCCTCCGCCAGCAACTGCGGCCCCGGCGGACGCGGCTGCGTACCGGACAGCCAGTGCGCCACCGTCGTCCGGTCGTAGCCCACGCTGAAGCCGCTCTCCCGGGCCACCTTCTGCAGGGCCGCCGCCAGGGCCGGGCCGTTCCACCCGGCGTCCGCCATGCAGGCGCGCAGCGCGAGATTCGGCCCACGGGCGTGTGGCATCAACAACTCTCCTTGTACGGACCACCGAAGGTGTCGACCCCAGAATAAACGGCCGCCACCGGCAGCGATCACCGATTTCCGGAAACGCCGACCTGTTCAACGCGGGGCGGCGGAAATCGGTACTGTGCTGTCCGGTTCCGTTCGGCGGCGAAGGAGTGATGAAACGACAGGAATGCTTTCTTTCCGGCGTCCGCCCGTCACTCGTTCCGGTCGCGGCGGGCGCGGGAGTCGTCCAGCAGCCGCCGCAGCAGGGTGTCGGTGTCCAGGTAGTGGTGCTCCATGCCGACCGGCACCACCAGGTGGCTCGACCGCAGGAACTCCCGGACCGGCGCGGCCGGGGTGTGCAGCACCGCGGTCTGGCCCGGCGTGCTCAGCGCGATCGCCAGCAGTTCCGGATCCGCGCTGGACCGGCGGATCGTCACGTCGCCGACCCCCGCCCAGCCGTCCATCCCCTCCGCCAGCAGGTCGCGCGCGAACAGCCAGGTGATCGGCTCCTCCAGGTCCGCGTGGCAGTCCAGGTGGACCGCGAACGGGTCGGCCCGGTGGTAGCGCAGCCGGGCCGGCACCGAGACCCGCAGACCGGGACAGGGCGAGACGGTCACCTCCAGCAGCAGGACGCAGTCCGGCTCCCCGGCGCGCTGCAACCAGGTGTGGGTCGTGTTCTGGTGGGTCACCGGGACTCCCTCGGGCGAACGACGGACGGGGCGGGGCGGAGCTGTGCGAGGTGCGGGTGCGCGTGCTGGTGCTCCGGCGCGGTGACCGGGGCGGCGAGGTCCTGCGGGGGCGTACGGGGTTCGGCGGGTGCAACAGCCGCCGCGGGTGCGGCCGGTGCCACGGGTGCCACGGGGGCGACAGGCGCCGTGCGTTCGGGTGGGACGGCGGGTTCGGGTGGGACGGCGGGTTCGGGTGGGACGGCGGGTTCGGGTGGGACGGCGGGTTCGGGAGCGGGCGGGGGGAGCGGCGAGAACCGTTCCCGCTCGGGAACCGGACGGGAGACGAACCGGGGCGGCGCGATCAGCCGGGACCACTCGTGGTCGCGGCGGCCGGGCACGGTGCGGCCCGACTGGTGCCACAGCGTCACCAGTCCGGCGTAGATGGGAGCTTGCTGAATCGTTTCGTCATGGAAGCCCATCGGGGCCCGAGGGTCGGCACTCACGTTCGGGGATAACGACCGAACCCGGAGGCGGTCACGGCACTCGTCCGTCCGCCGCACCGGAAGGGTGCGATCCCGCCACCACCCGTTGCCCCCGGCGTTGCCGACGGATCGTCAGGACCCTGCCGTAGCGCCAGGTCCGGCGGGGGCGGCGGCCAGCGCGGCGGCCAGCGCCCGGGCGTGGTCGAAGGCCCGGACCGGGTTCGGCGCGGAGGTCCACGGCGGCGCGCCGCACCACGGGCCGATCAGCCGGAACTGCTCCAGGGCCAGCGAGGGCTGCCCGGTCAGCAGCGCGAAGTGCGCCAACAGGTGCCGCAGCAGCGGAACCTGGTCGTTGGTCGGCGGGACGTCCGCCAGCGCCGCCGCAACCTGCGGCAGCAGCGCCCGGTACCGGCGCCCGACCGCCAGGCCGTGCGGGCCGTGCCGCTGCTCCAACTCCGCGAGCGCCTGCAGGTAGACGCCCGGAAGCGGCGACCCGGGCGGCGCCGACCGCACCGCGCGCTCCGCGAAACGCAGCATCCGGGCGTCGCTGCCGTGCCACTTGGCGCACCAGTACTGCAGTGCCTGCCAGTGGCCGGCCACGTGGTGCGGCGCCCGCGCCGTCACCTCGCCCCACAGGGCCCGGAACCGCCGGCGCGACAGGCGCATCCCGCGCGCCGCCGTCACCATCACCACCCACGGACCGGGATCGTGCGGATCCGCCTCGGCCGCCTGCCGCGCCAGCTCGTACGCGGCGGCCAACTGCGCCCGGAACGCGGCCGTCCGCTCGGGGGCGATCTGCGCCGCGAACCCGGGGCCGCGCGCCTGCCACGCCCGCAACACCAGCAGCCGGGCCCGCACCGTCGTCGCGGCGCCCGGCTCCGTGCCGGAGGCCTGCCACTGCGTCAGCCACTCGTCCCGCTCGGCGGCCAGCCGGGTCAGGAAGTCCAGCCGGGACCACCGCTCGTCCCAGTCCTCGCCCGCCGCCGCCACGTACGCGGCCGCCGCCCGCCAGCCGCCCGCCAGGCAGGAGTCCGCGAGCGCCTCCAGCTCCTTGCGCCGCAGCAACCGCATCGGCGGCCCCGCCCGCCCCGGATCCAGCTCCGCCGAGCGCGCCATCCCGTGCACCAGCGGATCGAACCCCGCCCCGACCGGGTGCCCCGCCCGCGGTTCCCGTCCCGGACCGGGCCGGGTGCCCGACCGCCGCTGCGCCAGCAGCGCGATCACCAGGGCGAGGCCGAACACCAGAACGGGGGTCATGCCGAGAATGATCTCCCACCCCGTTCCCACCGCCGCACGCCGGTCCCGGACCCGACACTGCCGGCCCGGACCGGCCGGCGTCGAGGCGGCCGCCGCGATCGCCGAGAGCCACCCCGGCCGGTCCGTCACCCTGATCGGAACGGAGCAGCCCGGCGCGACGACGGGCGCCGGGGCCGCCGCGCCCACCAGCGCCGCGCACTGGACCGGCTGGCGGCTGCACGGCCCGCCCGCGGCCTGATGTGCCGACGGGCAGCCCCGGCCGGTGGCCGGGGCTGCCGGTGGGTGGGGGTCAGCGGTGCAGGAGCGGGTGGTGGTCAGAACTGGGTGGCGACGGTGACGCCGGAGAAGTCGGTGACCGCGTAGAGGCTCAGGTAGCGGTAGCCAGCCGTGGGGTTGGTGACGGTGATGGTCTGGGAGGTGCCGGTGGCGGTGGAGGAGGCGGTGAAGGCGCTCGGCGAGGCCCAGGTGCTGTCGTTGTAGTACAGGTAAGCGGTGCCGGTGCCGCCGCTGGTGCTGATCTTCAGGGTGGTGGTCCCGGCGGGCAGGTAGACGTACAGGTAGTCGAGGCTGCCGGCGGTGCGGGCGCGGCCGGTGCGCTGGCAGTTCTGGCCCATCGCGTCGGTGCGCTGGTCGGTGCAGGCGGGCAGCGCGGTGACGGTGACCGAGGAGGGCGTCGCGGTGGAGCGCCCGGTGGAGTCGGTGACGGTGAGCGCGACGGTGTACGTGCCGGGGCTGGCATAGGTGTGCGAGGGGTTGCGCTGGTCCGAGGAGCCGCCGTCGCCGAAGGTCCAGTGCCAGGAGGTGATCTGGGCCGGGGAGTTGGTGACCACGGAGCGGTCGGTGAGGGTGACGGTGGTCCCGCTGACCGACTGGTCGAACAGCGCGGTCGGGCCGGTGGCGTAGCAGGCGCCGGCGTTGCACCGGGTCAGCCAGGCGTCGAAGTCGGCGTCGTAGGAGGTGCCGAGGCCGTTGTAGACGGCGTACCCGCCCTGGTAGTCACCGGTGCGGAAGTGGCCGAGCATGGCGTACACGTCCGCCGGGTGCTGCTCGAACATGTAGCGGACGGCGAGGTAGCCCCACGGGTAGACCCGGGTGGAGTCCGAGTTGCCGTAGGTGTTCTGGAACAGGGTGCTCAGCTTGTAGGTGTGCTTGCCGGCCTCGGTCATCGCCTGGGTGTCCGTCACGCCGCGGTAGGAGTAGGACTCGTACTCGGCGAAGCCCTCGATCCACCAGATGTCGGGCACGGAGGTCTCGGTGCCGAAGTTGCCCTTCAGGTTGTGGATGTTGTCCAGGTAGTGGGTGTACTCGTGGCTGAGGTTCCAGATGTTGCCCGGGAAGTCGTCGTTCCACGACTTCTGGTACATCACGCACACCGGCTTGTTGTTCGGGTCGGTGACGTCCATGACGGTCTGGCCGCCGTTGTCGGTGGAGTTGCCGTAGATCGCCCAGGAGTAGGTCTGGTAGTCGGTGGCGCTGGCGAACACCGGCATGGTCACGGTCCGGCCGTACTGCCCGGGGATCGGCCCGCCGTCCTTGACGAGGTTGTGGAAGTAGGCGTCCTCGCCGCGCAGGTGCTCGCAGACCGGCTGCAGCTGGGCGACCGTCAGGGCCTGCGCGCGCAGCGTCTTGTTGTCGCAGACCAGGACGTTCGGCAGCACCGTGTCGGCGAGCTTGTTCGGCAGGTCGCAGGTGCCGTAGTAGGAGCACTGCCCGCGGTCGTAGGCGTTGGCGTTGTACGCCACGTGCACGTACAGCGGGCCGGTGGCGCCGAGGATCCGGGTGGTGTCCAGCAGCTGCTTGACCAGCGGCTTCGCGGCGGTCTCCACCGGGGTGCTGACGCCGGCCATCCGGGCGATGTCGTTGCCCGCGTTGACGTCCAGGAAGGCGTTCGGCGTGCCCAGCAGGTCGCGGTGGTTGAGCGCGAAGTTGCCGAGGGCGGTGACCAGGCCGGTGTCCGCGCCGATCGCGTTGACGAAGTCGGTGTTCCAGTTGGCGCGCCAGAGCGGGGCGAACAGCACCGCGTTCACCGCGTTGACCATCTTCGGGTACTGGTTGTAGCCGTTGTCGTACGAGTTCAGCACTTGCTGGTAGGTGCCCAGGTAGCTCGCCTGGAGGTTGGCGCTGTCGGTGAGGATCAGCACGTCGTACAGCACGGTGCCGTTGGCGTCGGTGACGTCCTTCCAGTGCTGCCCGGCGAAGTAGGCGTCCAGGCCGGCCTTGGTGGCGCCGGTCAGCGAGGAGTCGTAGGAGCCGACCGCTCCCGCGTTGTACGACTGGACGTAGTAGCCGGCCCGGAGGAACTGGACCAGCTGCAGGATGCCGGAGTTGTTGGTGCCGTCGTAGCCCGCCGCCAGGTCCTTGAAGGCGCCCGCGGCGGTGAGCATGTTGGCCTGCTTGAAGATCGCGCCCGCATCCGTGCCGGTCACGTTGTACAGGGTGTTGACGCAGGTGTTGGTGGACGCCTTGACGAAGTTCACCAGGTCGGCGCCGGAGCGGCTGCCGAAGTCGGCGTAGGTGCACGTCTGCGCGGCGGCCGCCGCGCTCGCGCCGGGCGCCGCGCCGGAGGCCTTGGCCTGCTTGCCGGTCTGCCCGGTGGCCGCGGCGTTCCGGGCGACCGGGCGCGGGGTGGTCTGGACGGCGGTGCCGGCCGGCTGTCCCATCTGGGCCTGGCCGAGCAGCGCGGGCGGCAGCGGGGCGGCGACCTCGGTGAGGGTGTCGGGAGCGGCCGCGACGATCGGGCCGAGCGGCTTGGGGACGGCGTCGGCGGGAGCCTTGACGGCCGGTCCGCCGGCCGAGGGCGCCGCGGCGGCGGTCGCGGCCGCGGTCGCCCGGGGCTGGCCGCCGGTGGCCGCGAAGGCCGGGGCCGGCAGCAGGGTGGCCGCGGTGGCGCAGCCGGCCAGCAGGCCGGCCGCGAGCGCGGGGAGGGGTAGGCGCAGGCGCACTGCTTCTCCTGTGGGGGAGCTCACTGAGCATCAGATGGGGGTGGGTGGCGCGACTGCATCCTGGCACCGGAGAGGCGCTCAGAACAATGTCACAGGTCATATGACATTGCATTGACGCGACATAACACCGAGGGCCCGGGCTTGGCGCGGGCCGCTCAGGTGCGCGGCGGTCGGAACGTCCGGCTGGCCCAGCTGTGCAGGTGGGGGGCCTCGGCGGCGAGTTCGCGGTAGGCGGCGACGGCCGCCCCGAACAGGGTGTCCACCAGGCCGGGGCCGAGCGCCTGCGGCCGCCACAGCATCAGGTAGCGCAGCCAGACCGGCGTCCCCAGCAGTGGCCTGAGCGCCACCCCCGGCACCGGCGGCGTGCTGCCCGGCACCAGCGCCGCGCCCAGCCCCGCCGCCACCAGGTCGAGCACCTCCCGCCGTCCGCACGGGAGTTCGCGCACCGCCTGCGGGGCGAGGGCCGCCGACTCGCAGGCCGCCCGGAACAGCGCGGGCCAGCCGGCGCCGTCGGCGGCCGGCAGCAGCCAGGTCTCCGCGGCCAGGTCGGCGAGCGCCGGCTCGGCGTGGTGGCGCAGCGGGTGTCCGGCGGGCAGCGCGACGAACACCGGCTCGGTGGCGACCGCCCGGCCCGCCAGCGGCTGCGCCGGGCGTGGTCCGGCGCCCGGGTGGTCGAGCAGCAGCGCCAGGTCGAACTGCCCGTCCCGGCCCGGGCTCACGGTGAAGCGCAGCTCCGGCCGGAGCTGGCGGGCCCGGGCCAGGGTGCCCGGCAGCAGGGCCGGGCAGTCGGTGGCCAGTTGCAGGTCGCGGCCCGGGCGTTCGCCGTCCGGGCCGCCGGCGCGGCCCAGCCGGTCGACCCGGGAGAGCACCTCGCGGGCGGCGGCCAGCACCTCCGCGCCGAAGGTGGTGGGCACCACCCCGGCGGCCGTCCGCTCGAACACGATCGCGCCCAAGTGTCGTTCGATGCGCCGCAGTTGGGTGCTGGTGGCAGGCTGGGACGCCCCGATCGCGACCGCGGCCCGGCCGACGCTGCCGGTGTCCGCTATCGCGCACAGCACCCGCAGGTGTCGCAGTTCCAGGTCCATGGCCGGCCCTCCCTCGCGTGCGGGCGGCCCCGCCGCGGCGGTGGCTCGGGCAACCTGTGTTATTTCACACGCAACATGTCAGATGGTGCGCTCACCTTCGCTGCCCGGCAGAGCCACGTCAAGTCCCGGGACGGCGCCAAGGCCCGCAGGGTGCGCCGGGCCCGCCGGCGGTGCTCAGGCCGTCAGCTCGGCGGGCAGCGGGTGCGACTGGTACCACTCGGTGCCGACCAGCCGGGCCCGGTCCGCCGGCGTCGCGGCCGCCAACCGCCCCGGCAGCGCCCCGCGGGCCACCTCGGAGCGGTGCGCGAAGATCGCCGCCAGCTTGCGCTCCAGCCACGGCGAGACGTCCAGCGCCTCCACCGACTCGTCCGGCACGCTGTACGCCGGGCGGCCGGGCCGCATCAGCTGCGGGCCCAGGGCGCGGGCCGCGCCGTGCGGGTGGGTGGCCAGCAGCAGGCGCCGTACCCGCCACGGCTCGCCGCGCTCCGGGTACAGGCCGGGCAGCGCCGCCGCGTGCGCCGCGAGCACCGTCAGCCGGTGGGTCTGCCGGTGGTCGGGGTGGCCGGTCAGCCCGCCGTACGCGTCGTGCGTCACCACCCACTCCGGCCGGACCTCCCGCAGGTGGCCGACCAGCCGGCCGACCGCCTCCTCCAGCGGCGCGCTCAGCAGCCGCGCGGCGCCCGGCGCGGACTCCGGCACCTTCGCGTCCGCGTACTCCAGCAGCCGTGGCCCGCCCGTCCCCAACTCGGCCAGCGCGCGCGCCAGTTCCGGCACCCGGTGGGTACCCGCCGCCCAGGTCGCGGTCACCACGGCGGTCCGCGCCCCCGCCTCCGCGTGCCGGGCCAGCAGGCCGCCCGCCGCCAGCGACTCGTCGTCCGGATGGGCGAACACGCCGAGGACACCGGGGAGTTCCATGCCGTACCGCCTCCACTGCACGAGGGTGGGCCCGCCCCCACGCTAGGCCCTCGCCTCCGGATCCCGTCGGATCAGCGCGCGGCGCCCGCGGCTCGTGGCCGCAGCTCCGCCCTGTTCGCGTGCTGTGCGACGCCGGCGGCTCCGGCGACTCGCGTGCCGGCGTTTCGGCCTGCTGCCGCGACGACCGCACCCCCAAGCCCGCCTTCGACGCCCACTGCCGGGTGTTCGCCGAACTCGGGCCGCGCCTGCGCGGATCGGACGCCGCCGCCCCTGACGGGATGTCAGATCCGAACGTGACCGACCCGACGCGGTGATGTTGGTCACGCCGCGTGAGCGCGGTGGCCCGACTGACGTGCCGTCAGTTCCGGCCGGGAGCTGCGCGGTCGCGGTCGGGGCGCGCCGCGGGTGTGGCCGCGGTCACCTACGGCGCGGGAACCACTCCTGGTCAGCGGGCGGACCACCGCCCGGGCGGGAAAGCGGCCAAAGCTAGCATGGGGTCGCCTCAGCTCGGCCTACCCTCGAAAGTTGAATTGTGACTGTCAACGACGACGTGTTCACGGACTGGAAGAACCGCGAGGAACTCGCGGAGTCGATGATCCCGATCATCGGGAGGCTCCACCGCGAGCGGGACGTCACCGTCCTGCTGCACAGCCGTTCCCTGGTGAACAAGTCGGTGGTCAGCATCCTGAAGACGCACCGCTTCGCCCGCCAGATAGCCGGCGAGGAGCTCTCGATCACCGAGACCTTCCCGTTCCTGCAGGCGCTCGCCTCGCTGGACCTCGGCCCGTCCCAGATCGACCTGGGCCTGCTCGCCGAGGCCCACCGCGCCGACGGCCGCGGCCTCTCCCCGGCGGAGTTCACCGCCGAAGCGGTGTCGGGTGCGACCGGCGCCAACAAGCTGGACCGCCAGGCCCCGCGCGACGTGGTGCTCTACGGCTTCGGCCGGATCGGCCGCCTGCTCGCCCGCCTGCTGGTCGAGAAGGCCGGCGGCCTGCGGCTGCGTGCCATCGTGGTGCGCAACGGCGGCGGCGACGACCTGGTCAAGCGCGCTTCGCTGCTGCGCCGCGACTCCATCCACGGCCAGTTCCAGGGCACCATCACCGTGGACGAGGCGAACAGCACCATCATCGCCAACGGCAACGCGATCAAGGTGATCTACTCGAACGACCCCAGCGAGGTGGACTACACCGCGTACGGGATCGACGACGCCATCCTGATCGACAACACCGGCCGCTGGCGCGACCGCGAGGGGCTGTCCAAGCACCTGCGCCCCGGCATCGCGAAGGTCGTGCTGACCGCCCCGGGCAAGGGCGACGTGCCGAACATCGTGCACGGCGTCAACCACGACACCATCAAGCCGGACGAGCAGATCATCTCCTGCGCGTCCTGCACCACCAACGCGATCGTCCCGCCGCTGAAGGCGATGAACGACGAGTACGGGGTGCTGCGCGGCCACGTGGAGACCGTCCACTCGTTCACCAACGACCAGAACCTGCTGGACAACTACCACAAGGCCGACCGCCGCGGCCGGTCCGCGCCGCTGAACATGGTGATCACCGAGAC
Organism: Streptomyces sp. TLI_171; assembly: GCF_003610255.1. GTDB lineage: Bacteria > Actinomycetota > Actinomycetes > Streptomycetales > Streptomycetaceae > Kitasatospora. Next base: position 6,313,189 of record NZ_RAPS01000001.1, read on the forward strand.
CGGTGCCGCCTCCGCGGTCGCCAAGGCCCTCCCGGACCTGCAGGCGAAGATCACCGGCAGCTCGATCCGGGTCCCCGTGCCGGACGTCTCGATCGCCATCCTGAACCTGCAGCTGGCCCGTGAGACCACCCGCGAGGACGTCCTCGACCACCTGCGGGACGTCTCGCTGACCTCCCCGCTGAAGCGGCAGATCGACTTCATCGACTCGCCCGACGCGGTCTCCAGCGACTTCATCGGGTCCCGGCACGCCTCGATCGTCGACGCGGGCGCCACCAAGGTCGAGGGCGACAACGCGATCCTCTACCTGTGGTACGACAACGAGTTCGGCTACTCCTGCCAGGTCGTGCGGGTGGTCCAGCACGTCTCGGGCGTCGAGTACCCGACCTTCCCGCGCCCGGCGGTCTGACCCCCGCTGCGCACCTCCCGACCCCGGTCGGCCTTCGGGCCGGCCGGGGTCGGCGCGTTCCCGGCCCGGCGCCCCGTCAGGACTGTTCGGCGGCGCGCTTCCTGGCGTAGGCCCGGGCCGCCCGGACCCGGTCGCCGCAGCGGGTCGAGCACCAGTGGCGGGCGGCGTGGGTGCGGACGAAGAACCGGGTGCAGGGCGCGCCGCCGCAGCGGGCCAGGCGCTCCGCGTCCGGACCGGTGAGCAGCTCGGCGGCGTCGGCGGCGAGCAGGGCCATCGCCCGGTCGGCGATCCGGTCGGCCGGGTGCGGCATCGTCCGGTACGGGCCGCGCTCGGCGTCCCAGCGCAGCAGCGGTGCGGACGGGGTGGCGGTCAGCGCGTCGTTGACGGCGGCCAGGGCGGCGGTGGGGGCGGCGCCGCCCGTGACCCGGGCGTCCAGCAGCTCGCGGACGGCCGCCCGCAGGCCCTGCAGGCGGGCCGTGCAGATCTCCTGGATCCGGCCGCCGACCGGGGCGAGCCGGTGCTCGATCAGCCAGGCGGAGGCCGGGTCGGGCGTGCCGAGCAGGTCCAGCGGGCCGGTCGGCAGGGTCAGCAGCGAGTTGGCGAAGTCCAGCGCCGGGTACTGCTCGGCGCCCGGGGCGGGCGGCGGGACGGCGGGGGCGGCGGTGCGCTGGTTCATGCCCCCATGGTAGCCGGTGTCCGAGCAGTCTCACGGGAAATCTTGCGCTGACCCGTGAGAAGTCTGCTAGCTTTCTCTCACGGGAAAACCCGATGTTCTCCGTGATTGACCGTCGAATCGTGAGGTGTGCCATGACCGCTGTCCCCGCCGTCCAGGTCTTCGGAGGCCCGACCGCGCTGATCGAGTACGGCGGCCTGCGCCTGCTCACCGACCCGACCTTCGACGCCCCCGGCGACTACCCGCGCGGCGGCGGCCGCTTCCTCACCAAGACCCTCCCCGGCACCGTCGACCCCGCCGCCCTCGCCCCGGTCGACGCCGTCCTGCTCTCCCACGACGAGCACCCCGACAACCTCGACCACAGCGGCCGCAAGCTGCTCCTCGACGTCCCGCTCACCCTCACCACCCGCGGCGGCGCCGAGCGCCTCGGCGGCACCGCCCGGGGCCTCGCCCCCTGGCAGAGCGTCGAGTTGGACCGCCCCGACGGCGGCGCCGTCACCGTCACCGCGGTGCCCGCCCAGCACGGCCCGGACGGCAGCGAGCCCGTGGTCGGCGAGGTGATCGGCTTCGTCCTCACCGGCGACGGCCTCCCCGTGGTCTACGTCAGCGGCGACAACGCCTCGCTCGCCGTCGTCGAGCGGATCGCCGAGCGCTTCGGCCCCGTCGACACCGCCGTGCTGTTCGCCGGCGGCGCCCGCACCGGCATCTTCGACAACGCCCTGCTCACCCTGGACAGCGCCCTCGCCGCCCGGGCCGCCGGCATCCTCGGCGCCCGCCGGGTGGTCCCCGTCCACTTCGACAGCTGGGCCCACTTCACCGAGGGCCGGGAACCCCTGCTCGCCGCCTTCGCCGCCGCCGGCCTCGCCGGCGTGCTCGAACTGAGCTGACCGCCCGTCAGGCGGGCAATCCCGTTGCCGCCCCACCGCCGCCCCTGCCAGGCTGCCTCCCGTGCCCGGGCAGCAGAATCGCAAGCGGAAGGCGGCGGCCGCCGCGCAGCGCCAGCAGTACGCGGAGTGGACGTGGCAGCGGGTCCTGGTGACGCTGGAGCGGGACGAGCTGAAGGACGTGGTCCGGCGGCTGCTCGCGGACGGGACGGTCACGGACGAGACGCAGCTGCGGATCGACGCGCCGTGCAGCCGGGACGGCACCCCGCCGGTGTACGTGCTGAGCGTGCTGGCGCCACCCGCGGAGGCCGCAGCGGGCGAATGACCCCCGTCGGTGGGGAGTGGGAGCATGGCTGCGCCGGAAGAGAGGGGCGGTCGTGGGGCGGAACACGCGGCGGGTGCGGGAGGTCGTCGCGCGGGCCGAGCGGCTGCGCGGCGCGGCACGGGAGCTGGTCGCGGAGCAGGCGGCGGCCGTCGGCCAGGTGGTGGCGGCGCACCGGGTGATGTTCGACCGGCTGGTGCGGGCCGAACTGGAAGCGATCCCGGTGGAGCGGCTCAAGGACGTCACCGAGGGACGGCTGCAGACCGGAGCGCTGGTGTCGGCCGGCTACCGGACGGTCGCCGAGGTGCACGACGCGGCCCGCCTGGACCTGCTGCGCGTGCCCGGCGTCAGTGGACCGACCGCCGCTCAACTACAGGCCGCCGCAGGGCAGATCGCCACCGCGGTGCAGGAAGCGACCGCCGTCCGGCTCGATCCCGGGTACCCCGACGCGGAGGCCGGCGCGCTGCTCGCCGCGCTGCACCGGCTGGTGCTCGCCGGGCCGGCCGCGCGGCGGGCGGCGGCGGACGCGGCCGAGCTCGACGACCGCCTGGCCGAGCCGCTGGCGGCCGCCCGCCCCGCCACCGGCGCGCTGCGCGGCCTGCTGGCCGGCGCCGAGCGCCGGGAACGGGCAAGGCTGGCCGTCGAGTCGCTGGCCGAGCAGGTCGCGGCCGCGGAGGCGGACGAGTTGCCGCTGCGGATCGCCCAGGCGGGGGCGGACCTGCTGCGCCCGGCCGCCGGTCCGGTCGAGCTGTGGGTGGAGTTCGAGCACCGGGCCGCCGCCTTCTACGCCGAACTCGCGCTGCTCGCCGAGGACGGTCGGCTCCTGGGCGGCCGCACCCGGGACGGCCGGGCCGCCGCCGAGGGACACCTGCCGGACGCGCTCGCCGAACAGGTCCGCGACCAGCCGTTGGACGAGCGCGGCGGCAAGGTCTCGCTCCGCGGCTACCAGGCGTTCGGGGCGCGCTTCGCCCTGGCCCGGAAGCGGGTGGTGCTCGGCGACGAGATGGGCCTCGGCAAGACCGTGCAGGCGCTCGCCGTGCTGGCCCACCTGGCGGCGGGCGGCGCCCGGCACTTCCTGGTGGTCTGCCCGGCCTCCGTGCTGGTCAACTGGCAGCGAGAGACCGGAAGTTGCACCAGCCTGAGGGCGTACCGCTACCACGGCCCGGAGCGCGAGGACGCCCGGGAGCGCTGGCTGCGCGACGGCGGGGTGCTGATCGCCACCTACGAGTCGCTGCGCACGCTGGCCGCCGACCCGCTCGCGGCGCTGGTGGTGGACGAGGCGCACTTCGTCAAGAACCCCGCCGCGCGCCGCACCCGGCTGGTCGCCGAGCGGGCGGCCGGCACCGAGTACGTGCTGTACCTCACCGGCACCCCGATGGAGAACCGGGTCGAGGAGTTCCGGACCCTGGTCGGGCATCTCCAGCCCGAGCTGCTCCCCACCCTGCCCGCCGCCCTCGGCGCAGTCGGCCCGCTGGCCTTCCGCCGCGCCGTCGCCCCGGCCTACCTGCGCCGCAACCAGCAGGACGTGCTGCCCGAACTCCCGGACGTGGTCAGGGTGGACGAGTGGAACGAGCTGTCCGGGCCGGACCGCGCGGCCTACGCCGCGGCCGTCGCGGAGGGCAACTTCATGGCGATGCGCCGGGCCGCCTGGGCGGAGCCCGCGCACTCCGCGAAGCTCGGCCGGCTGCGCGAGCTGGTCGCCGAGGCCGCCGAGAGCGGGCAGAAGGTGGTGGTGTTCTCGCACTTCCGGGAGGTGCTGGCCACCGTGCGCGAGGCGCTCGGCCCGGCCGTCACCGGCACGGTGGCCGGCTCGCTGCCCGCCGAGGACCGGCAGCGGCTGGTCGACGGGTTCACCGCCGCGCCCGGTCACGCGGTCCTGCTCTGCCAGATCCAGTCCGGCGGCACCGGCCTGAACCTGCAGGCCGCCAGCGTGGTGATCCTCTGCGAACCCCAGCTCAAGCCCACCCTGGAGGACCAGGCGGTGGCCCGCGCCCAGCGGATGGGCCAGCTCCGCCGGGTCCGGGTGCACCGGCTGCTCGCCACCGACAGCGTGGACCGCGGACTGGTCGAACTGCTCCGGCGGAAGGCCGAGGTGTTCGACAGCTACGCCCGGTGCAGCGAGCTCGCGGAGAGCGCGCCCGAGGCGCTGGACGTCTCCGACCGGGCGCTCGCGGTACGGATCGTCGAGGACGAGCAACTGCGGCTCGCCGCCCGCTGATCCTCAGAGCCGCACCAGCATCTTGCCGGTGTTCGCGCCGGTCAGCACCCCGAGGAAGGCGTCCACGGCGCGGTCGAGGCCGTCCAGCACGGTCTCCGGCGCCACCACCCGGCCGGAGCGCAGGTGCGGGGCCAGCAGGTCGTACAACTCCTGCTGGGCGTCCAGGTGGTGGCGGACCAGGAAGCCCTCCAGCCGGATGCTGCGGGAGACCAGCTCGAACAGGTTGTGCGGGGCGGCGGGCGGCGTCGCCGCCGCGTACTGGGCGATCGCGCCGCACCAGGCGATCCGGCCGAACTCGCGCATCGCGCCGATCGCCGCCGCCAGGTGCTCGCCGCCGACGTTGTCCAGGTAGACGTCGATGCCGTCCGGCGCGGCCCCCGCGAGCAGCTCGGCGACCGGGCCGGCGTGGTGGTCGAACGCCGCGTCGAAGCCCAACTGCTCGGTGAGGAACGCGGTTTTGGCGGCGCTGCCCGCCGAGCCGACCACCCGTCGGGCGCCGAGCAGCCGAGCCAGCTGCCCGGCCGCGGTGCCCACGCCCCCCGCGGCCGCCGAGACGAACACGTCCTCGCCGGGCTTCAGCCCGGCGATCCGGGTGAGGCCGACGTACGCCGACAGGCCGGTGCCGCCGAGGACGCTCAGGTGCGCGCTCAGCGGGACGCCCGGCAGCTCCGGCAGCACCCGCGCCTGATCGGCCGTCACCACGGCGTGCGTGCGCCACCCCTGCCGGTGGATCACGGCCGTGCCGACCGGCAGCGCCGCGCTGCGCGAGGCCACCACCCGACCGACCGCCCGGCCCTCCAGCGGCGCGTTCAGCTGGTAGCCGCCTTCGCCGCCCGCCATCGAGCCGAGCATGTACGGGTCGACGGACAGGAAGGCGTTCTCGACCAGCGCCGCCCCGTCGCCGAGCGCGGGCAGCTCCTCGTCGACGAAGGCGAACAGGTCGGCGGTGGGCAGCCCGTCCGGGCGGGCGACCTGGTGGACGGCGCGGGCGGTGCGGGTGGCGGTGCGAGGCATGGCGGAACACTCCGTTGCGGGGGAGGGCGAGGGGGTTGACGTGGGAAGACGCTACGGAGGCGGAACGCCGCCCGGCAGTGGTCGGCGTCCATGGCTGCGCACCTTCCATGAGCGGCGCTCATGGCCGACCGGCCGGGCGGTTAGGCTGCGGAGGTGGCAGAGGATCTCCTTCCGCAGGAGCTGCGGATCCTGGTGGCGGTCGCCGACCGCGGCGGGTTCACGGCCGCCGCCGAGCGGCTGGGCCTGACCCAGTCGGCGGTCTCGCACGCCGTGCGCGGCTGCGAACGCAAGCTCGGTGCGGTGCTGTTCGAGCGCGGGCGGCGGGGTGCGGCGCCGACCCCGGCCGGTGAGCGGGTGGTCGGGCACGCGCGGCGGATCCTGCGGCTGCTGGCGGCGCTGCCGGCCGAGGCCCGGCCGGGGGAGGCGAAGCGGCCGAGCGGGCCGCTGCGGATCGTCGCCTTCCGCAGCGCGGCGGTCCACGTGCTGCCCGCGGTGCTGGCCGAACTGGCGGGTAAACACCCGGAGTTGGAGCCACAGGTGCGGGTGGTCCGAGACCTCGGGCGGGGCACCGCGGGCGAGGTCGCGGACGGGCGGGCCGACCTGGCACTGGCCACCCTGGGCACCGTCCCGGAAGGGCTGGTCGCGGCCCCGCTCTACCGGGAGGACTACGCGCTGGCCCACCAGCAGGGCCACCCCGACCCGCGGAGCCTGCCGCTGGTCGACTGGGACGAGAACTGCGGTTCCTACACGGCCGACTGGTGGCGGCGGCAGGACTGGATCCCGGCCGCGACCATCAACGTCTCCGACGACACCGTGGTGCTCTCCCTCGCCGCCCGCGGCCTCGGCATGGCCATCATGCCCAGGCTCAGCCTGGACCGGCTCCCGGACGGCCTCGCCGTCACCGACCTCGGCCCCGACCGGCCGTCCCGCCGGGTCGGCTACGTCACCACTCCCGAACTGGCCGCAACCGCCGCCGTGCGCGCCCTGATCCGCACCCTGCGCGCCGTCCCGCTGCCCGCGGGCGCGAGCCCCGTGGCCGGCTGAACCGCGCGGCTGCCGCGTGGTTGAGCCCCGCCGCCCGAAGCCGGGTGCCAGGACCGGGAGGGACAGTGGACCGAGTGGGCGGCGCGGCACGGAGCGACGAACACCGGCCGAGCGGACCGCGCGGCCCCGCTCACGTTCCACCAACGACCCGCTGACGGCCCGGACCCGCGGCTCCCGGGCTTGACTTGACGGACGGTCGGCCCCCGGGGGAGGGTACGCCGGGGCAGGTCGGAAGGGGCGACAGGGGGAACGGTGAGGGCACTCGCCGGAGTTCACGACGAACCGCTGGCGGCCGACGGGCTGGTGCTGCGCAGACCGCTGCCGTCGGACGCCGCCATGGTGCACCGCGGCACCCACGACCCGCTGGTGCGCGAGTTCCTGCAGGCCGTCGTCCCGCACCGGGACACCGCCGCCGCCGAACGCTGGTTGGCCGAGATCCCCCCGATGCTGTGGGAGACCGGCCGCGCCGCCTACTTCACCCTCGACCTCGCGGACGCCGGAGCGCCGGTCGGCTGGGCCGAACTGGTCAACCTCGACCCGGCGCAGCAGAGCGCCGAGGTCGCCGTCTGGCTGCTGCCCGAACACCGCAGGCTGCGCACCGCCAAGGCCGCGCTGCGGCTGGTCTGCCGGTTCGGCTTCGAACGGATCGGGCTGCGCCGGATCGACGCCTTCGCCGCCGCCGACAACATGCCCAGCCAGCTGACCGGCGCCGCGATCGGCTTCCGCCGGGCCGGCTACCGACCGGCGCTGTTCCGCAGCTCCCGCAGCCACCGCCTGCACGACGCCGTGTACGCGACCCTCGTACCCGAAGACCTCTGCTGAGACCCGTGCCGAGACCTCCGTCGAGAGCTCTGCCGACCCATGAGGCTCCCCACCTCCCCGCACCGAACCAGGAGTGACGACATGTCAGGAAGCGTACGGCTGGACGACGGCGACCGCGGCGACCTGCTGATCACCGCCGACGGCGCCTTCCGCGCCACCCGGGACGGCCGGGAGCGCACCGGCCGGATCGACTCCGCGCTGATCCGCCGGGTGCTCGGCGGGCTCGGCCCGGCCCCCGCGCCCGCCGACACCCCCGCCGCCGGCCGCCGGCTCACCGTGCTGGGGCAGCCGGGGCAGCCCGACCGGCAGTGGAGCGACGGCACGGACACCCCGGTTCCGGAGTCCGCCGCCGCCCTCACCGCGCTGCTCGGCCAGGCCCTCGGCGACCCCGCCGCGGCCGCCCCGCTGCCCGCCGCGCTGGCCCTCACCGACCCGGCCGCCGGGGCGGCCCGCACCTCCGCCGTGGTCGGCACCGTCGCCGGCCGGGCCGCGTACGCGCTGGTCGAGGCGGACGGCGCGTTCGGCCTCACCGCGCTCGACGACGCCGCCCCGCTCGGCGGCTCCGGCGCCGACGCCGGGCTCGCCCCCACCGCCGTCGCGCTCGGCGAGGCGGGTGGCCGCTCGCTGTTCGCGGTCGGCAGCACCGACGGCGCCGTCCAGGTCTGGGACGCCACCAGCGGCCAGGTGCTGCACGGCACCACCGGCGGCGAGGGCGCCCAGGCGGTCGCCGCGCTGATCTGCCGGGACATCCCGGTGGCGTTCTCGGCCGGCCAGTCCGGCGACCTGCGGGCCGTCCGGGCCGACGACGGCCGGGTGCTCGGCACCCTGCCCACCGGCGGCCACGGCGCGACCGCGCTGCGCGCCGCGCACTGCGGCGGCCTCGACCTGCTGGCCGCCGCCGCGCCCGACGGCACCGTCCGGGTGTGGGACGCCGGCACCGGCGAGCTGATGCACCTGCTGGTCGGCCACCGCGGCGAGGTGCTGGCGCTGGCCGTGCTCACCGTCGACAACCAGGCCGTGCTGGCCTCCGCCGGGCACGACCGCCGGATCCGGGTCTGGGACCTCGCCACCGGCCAACCGGTCGCCGAACTCGACGGCCACACCGGCACCGTCACCGGCCTCGCCTTCACCACCCTCGGCGACCGCCCGGTGCTCGCCTCCTGCGCGCTGGACGGCACCGTCCGCACCTGGGACGTCTACGACGGCCGGCCGCTGCACGGCTGGCCGGCCGGCGAGTGGCTGACCGCGCTGGCCGTCGTCGACGGCATGCTGTACGTCGGCGACGAGTCCGGGCGGGTCGGCGTCTGGGAGGCCGCCACCGGCGAGCCCGGCGCCGCCCCCGCGATCGCGGGCCGCCCCGGCAGCCCGCTCACCGCCCTGGCCGCCGGCACCCTGGAGGGCGCCCCGGTGCTCGCCGCCGGCTTCGGCGACGGGGCCCTCGCCACCTGGGACGTCCCGACCGGCCGTCAACTGCTCGACCTCCCGGGCGAGGCCGGCCCCGTGCACACCCTGGACCTCACCGCCGCCGGCGCCGACGGTCCGCTGCTGGTCAGCGGCACCGTCACCGGGGCGGTCCGCAGCCACCGGCTGGCCGACGGCGCCGCCCTCCCGCTGCCCGTCCCGCACGCGGGCGCCGTCACCGGTCTCGCCCTCACCACCGGTGAGCAGCCGCTGCTGGCCTCGGCCGGACGGGACGGCGTGATCGCCGTCCGGGACGCCGCCACCGGCGCGGACAGCCGCCGGTTCGCCACCGGCCAGGGCCCGTTCACCGCGCTCGCCGCCACCTCGGCCGGCGGCCAGCCGATCCTGGCCACCGCGGGCGAGGACCTGACGGTGCGCCTGTGGCACGCCGGCAGCGGCGCCGCGGGGCCGGTCTGCACCGGACTCGCCCGCCCCGCCGAGGCGCTCACCTTCGCCGAACTCGGCGGCCGTCCCGTGGTGATCGCCGGTGCGGCCGACGGCGCCGTCATGGTCTGGGACGTCCAGAACGGCACCCGCACGGCCGAGCTGGCCGGCAGCGGCGCGGCCGTCCGGGCCGTGGTGGGCCGGGAGTTCGACGGCGAGGCGCTGGTCGCGGCGGGCGACGCCGAGGGAACCCTGCGGCTGTGGCACCTGGGCAGTGCCACGCTGCTCAACGAGGCCGCCCTGGACGGCACCCCGCTGGCCATCGACCTCGACGAGGCGGGGCTGCGGATCGTCACCCCGGCGGGCGCCGTCACCCTCTGACGGGGCCTCGGCCGATCCGGAATCCGGTCCTGCGGCAAGATCTGCGCAGAATCTTCACCGGACGACCGGATCGGCCACCCACGGCCGGGACGGGCCGCAGAAATTCACGCCTTGAATTTACCAACTGCATACCTTGTGGCTGCTTTCCGCTACCTGCTCGTCTGCGAAGCTCGTCCCGAGAGTGACGGAACGTCAGTTCGGCCGCCGGACTTGGCCGTGCGCAATCACGCGACACGTAAAGTGGCGTGACGATCGGTCGGCGCGGCGCCGAGCGGACGTTTCGCGGCTTGCCCGGCGCCGGAGCTTCGGCCTGCCCGGGGGACGGCAGAGTGCGGAAGGGCGTGCGGGGTGGCGGACGAGACGGTGTGGATCGACCTCGACGAGGTCGAGGCGGCAGCCAAGAAGATCATGAACCTGCTGGACGAGCTGAACGGCCCGGCCAACCAGCTGGAGGCCAAGATCAAGCAGGTGCAGGAGTCCGTCTACGGGACCGACCTGCTCGGCAAGGCCCTGATGGGCGGCAGTTCCTCGGTCGGCGGGCTGGCCCAGCACCAGGAGCAGGTGCTCGCGGGCATCCGCACGCTGATCCAGAACGCCACCGCGGTGGGCGAGAACCTGCAGACCATGGCCGCCCGCCACCGGGCCAACGACGAGGCGCACGCCACCGAGCTCGGCCGGATCACCGACACCGGTGCGATGCCCGCCGATCCGGCCCTGGCGAGCCTGCCCGCCGGCACCGTCGGCACGGTGCAGGCCTCGCTGCCCAACGCGCCGCTCGGGCAGGTCGGCACCGTGCAGGCCACGCTGCCGGACGCGCCGCTGCGGCCGATGGAGACCGTCCACGCCTCCATGCCGACCGCGCGGATCGCGCCCGACACCGGCACGGATCCGACGCCGCCCCCGCCGCCGTCGGTCGCGCCGATCGGCGACACCCACGTGGAGGGCGGCTACCACGACCCGGACGCGCCCACGCTCGACTACAACCACGCGGACGAGCTGCTGGAGAACCTGAGCTACGGCGGGCCGATGATCTGACGGGCCCCGCCCCGTCGCCTGCTCCGTCCCCGCACCGCCCCTCGCACCCGACCGCCCTCCCGGAGAGCCTGCCGCCATGATCGAGCTGCCCGCCGACCTCGCCGAAGTACTGAAGACCGTCCAGAGCAACGAGAACGGCGCGGACATCGCCTTCCCCGACGGCGACGAGGAGTTGCTCGCCGAGCTCGGCGCGGCCTGGGACAAGTGGAACGAGGTCGCGGAGTCCCACGTCCGGGCGATCACCGAGGCCGCGCAGCGGGCCATGGGGAGCATGTCCGGTCCGGCCGCGGAGAGCTTCCAGCAGTACCTGGAGAAGTTCGCCGGCGGCGACGGCTCGCACGTGGCGACCACCCTGCAGTCCGGCCAGGTGATGGCCAGCTCGCTGCACGGGGCCGCGCAGGCGGTGTCGGGCACCAAGTCCGAGATGGTGCGCGAACTCCAGTACGCCAAGGAGTACATGGAGCAGAACCCGGCGGGCAAGCACGACGACATCGCGCAGTCCGAGGGCATCAAGCAGGCCGCGGCGGTCTACCACCAGTACATCGGCCAGGTCGGCAACGGCGTGGACGGCATGCTGCGGAAGAGCGCCGACCACATCACCGAGATGACTGGCATGGGCCAGACCTGCGCGCTCAACGGCTCCGGCGCGTCCGGCGGTCCGGGCGTCGCCGGGGCCGGGAACACCATGCAGATCGGGACCGACCGCACCCTGCCGAACGGCATGCTCGCCCCGGGCGCCACCAGCCCCGGCGCCACGCTCGACGGTGCGTCGGCGCTGGCCGGCGCCGCCGGCGCTCCCACCCCCTTCTCGATGCCGAACGCCCCGGACGCCACCGGCGGGTTCGGCGGTGCGGGCGGCGGCGCCGGCGGGGCTGGCTCCTTCGGCGGCTCGGGCAGCACCATGGGCGCGTTCGGCGGAGCAGGCGGCGCCGGTTCCTTCGACGGCGGCGCGGGCGGTTCGTTCGGCGGCACGGGCGGTGGCGCCGGCGGCGGTTCGGGCGGCGGTTCGGGCCTGGCGCCGTTCAGCATGCCCGCCCCGAACCTGCCGAGCTTCGGCTCCGACGGCGGACCGGGCGGCGACGCACCGGTGTTCAAGCCGCTCTCCACCGGCTCGGGCGTCGGCTCGCTCAACCTGGCCGGACTCGGCGACCTCGGCACCGGCACCACCATCCCCGGCAGCAGCTTCACCCCGAGCACCGGCCTCGGCGGCAACCTCGGCTCCGGTCTGTCCGGCGGGATCGGCGGCAACCCGCTGGGCTCGCTGAGCAGTTCGCTCGGCAGCACCCTCGGCGCGCTCGGCGGCGCCGGCTCGACCACCGCACGCGGCGGCCTCAGCCCGTTCGGCGGCACCGGCAGCAGCCCGTTCGGCCTCGGCGGGGCGGGCGGCGCCTCCGCCCGCGGCGGGCTCGGCGGAGCCGGCGGGGGCGTCGGCGGCGGGTCCGGGCTGCGCGGTTCGGGCGGCGGCGTGGGCGCCGGCGGCAGCACGCTGGCCTCCCGCGCGGGCGGCGTCGGCGCAGGGGCCGGGATGGCCGGGACCGCCGGCTCCGGCCTCGGCCGGGCCGGTGGCAGCGGACTCGCGGGGGGCGCCGCGTCCGGGCGCGGCGGGGCGACCGGCGCCGCCGGCATGGCCGGCGGCCACGGCCCCGGCATGGGCGGCGCGGGCCACGGCGGTGGCCGCGGAAAGGAAGGCCGGGCGGGCAACCGCTTCCTGAGCCCCACCCGCTTCGGCGAGGAGGGCGAGGAGGACGAGGAGCTGTACGGCGACGCGGGCATCCTCGGCCGGGCCGCCGACGTCGACCCGCGCGACCGCCACTGGCAGCGGGCCCGCCGCCGCTGGCTGGACGACGCCCGCGCGGACGGCACCTTCACGCTGCCCGAACCGGCGACCGCCCCCGTCGCCGCCGCCGGGCCCACCAGCGAGCAGGAGACGCTCAGCCAGCTGGCCGGCGTCCTGCTCGGCACCGGCGGCGGCGCGAGCGCGGACACCGACACCGGCAGCACCTCCACCGACGGGTCCCCGACGACCACCCCGGCCACGCCGACCACCCCCGCCATCGACCTGACGGCACGCCAGGAGGCGGTCGCGCCGACGGCGGAGAGCACCGACGACGCGTACCTGGACCGTTCGCGCAGCGCCGCCGCCCGGCGCGGGCACCCCGACGCGCCGGAGGCCGCGGCCGCACCTGCCGAGGCCGCGGGTGCCACCGGGGCCGCCGGGGCCGCGCCGCAGCGGGCCCCGCTGCGGGAGGAGGGCGGGTACCAGGTGCCGAGCCCGTTCCTGCGCGCCGCGCTGTCCCGGCTGGCCGCGCCCGCGGCCGACTGACCGCGCCCGCCCGTCGACCGCACTGACGAAGGAACCCCATGAGCAACGACGAGCAGGCCTGGTACGCCGAAGCCGAGCCCCGGACCGAAGCCGCCCACATCGCCCGGCTGCTGCCCGAGGAGACCGTCGCCCCGGCCCCGTTCCGGGTCGGCACGGTGCTCCCGGACAGCGTGCCGCTGGAGCCGATGCAGCGGGCCGTGCCGATGCAGCAGACCGTCTCGCCGATCCCGATGGAGCGCGCGACGCCGCTGCAGGCGACCGAGCGCGCGGACGCCATCCCGATGGAGCGCGGCACGCCGTTGCAGGCGACCGAGCGGCTGGCCGCCGAGCCGTTCCAGCAGGGCGTCGCCGCCGAACGCACACCGCTCCAGCCGTTCCAGCGGGCCGCCGAGGCCGACAGCGCGCCGTTGCAGCCCTTCCAGCGCGCCACGGCCGCCGAACCGACCGTCCCCGCCCAGCCGCTCGAACGGGCGGACGCCGCCGAACCCGCGCAGGCGCTGCGGCGGATGGACGCGGCCGAACCCGCCCAGCCCTTGCAGCCCGCCCAGGCCACCGCGCGCACCGCGGCCACCGCCCCGACGGCCCGGACGGCCGCCGCGAAGAAGGTCAGGGCGGACGACTCCGGCGGCTCCGGGAACGCCGGGAAGGGCTTCCAGGTCGACCCCTCGAAGTACCAGGCGGCGGTGTCGCCGATGCTCGCCGCGTCCGAGCAGGTCGCCAACCTGTACCGGTCGTTGAGCGCCTTCCTGCCCTCGCTGGAGGCGCAGGACCCGTGGGGCAAGGACGAGTCGGGCAAGAAGTTCGCCGAGGGCGAGAAGGGCTACCTGAAGTACAGCAAGGACACCCTCGACGTCCTCAAGGGCCTGCCCGATGCGCTGAAGGGCATCGCCGACGGCCTGAAGGCGATGGCCGCCGGCTACGAGAACGCCGACGAGGGCGTGATCGCGGACCTCAACGCGATCGACCAGGGCCAGGCGCCGATGCCCGCCGCACCGTCGATGCCCGCGGCACCCCTCCACCTCCCGATCACCCCGCGGATGACCCAGAGCGGAAGGCACTGACCCCATGGCTGTCGAACTCCCGGAGCCGCTCCAGTGGGTCCTGCTCCTGCTGGCCGGAACCCGCTGGCCCGAGGCGGACGAGGACCAGCTCCGCGACATGGCGGAGCACTGCCGGCGGACGGCCGAGGGCCTGAAGGACGCCGCGCAGAGCGCCGATTCCACCATCAAGCGCGCGCTGGACGGCCAGCAGGGCAACGCCGCCGAGGCGCTGGGCAAGTACTGGGAGAAGTACTCGGTCGGCAAGGGCACCGAGGAGGACCCCGGCTACCTGCCCGGCGCTATCAACGCGCTCAACGGCATGGGCGACATGCTGGAGCAGGTGGCGAACTCCGCGGAGACCGCGAAGATCCAGATCATCGCGCAACTCGGCATCCTCGCCTTCGAGTTGGCCACCGCCGAGGCGGAGGCGCCGTTCACCGCGGGCGCGTCGCTGCTGCAGGTCCCGGCAATGATCGCGGCCAGCCGGGTGGTGGTCTCGCAGCTGTTGAAGCAGCTGCTCAAGGAGACGCTGATGATGGCGGCCAAGCAGGCCGCCCAGATGGGTGCGATCAACCTGCTGGCGCAGGGCATCGAGGTGGCCGAGGGGCACCGCAAGAGCATCGACGGGAAGGAACTCGGCCAGAACGTCCTGGGCGGTGCGGTCGGCGGCGCGTCCGCCCACCTGATCGGCAAGGGCATCGGCGCCGGGGGCAAGAAGCTCGGCGCCGAGAACGCCCTCAACACCACCGTGGGCAAGATGGGCACCGGCGCCGTCGTCGGCGTCGGCGCGGACGTCTCCACCCAGCTGATCACCACCGGCAAGGTCGACAGCGAGTCGCTGCTCGGCTCCGGCCTCTCCGGCGGCGCGGGCGCGGGCCTGCACGCCGGCGCCTCCGCGATCAAGGGCCACGCCAACGCCCCCAAGCCGGCCGAGATGCCGCACCTCGACGTGCCGAACACCGGCGGGTCCCACGACGGACCGGCCACCTTCAACAAGCCCAGCACCTCCACCGGCGACGCCGGCTACCACGGGCCGACCGGCGGCAGTGGCTCCGGCTCCGGCACCGGCACGCGGTCGGTCGACAGCGGGAGCGGAAGCGGGGCCGGGGCCGGCGCGAGCCACAGCACGGGCGGGGCGACGCACGGCGGTACCGAGACGGCCGCCGGGACGCACACGGGCACGGGCAGCGGTACGGCCGCGGGCGAGTCGAAGGTGAACGGGCTCGCCCCGTTCGGCTCCGGACGGTCGACCGAGGCCCCGGCGTCGACCGGCGGCAGCCACGAGGCCACACCGGGCAGCTCCGGCCAGGCCCCGCGCCCTGACGCGGCTCCGCCGGTCTCGCACGAGTCCGCGCAGCCGCGCCATGAGCAGTCGGTGCGCCCGGATGCGGCTCCGCCGGTTTCGCACGAGCCTGCGCTGCCGCGTCATGAGGAGTCGGTGCGTCAGGAGGCGGCTCCGCCCGTTTCGCACGAGTCGACGCCGCGTCATGAGCAGTCGGTGCGCCCGGATGCGGCTCCGCCGGTTTCGCACGAGTCTGCGCTGCCGCGTCATGAGGAGTCGGTGCGTCAGGAGGCGGCTCCGGCCGTTTCGCACGAGTCGACGCCGCGTCATGAGCAGTCGGTGCGCCCGGATGCGGCTCCGCCGGTTTCGCACGAGTCCGCGCCGCCGCGTCATGATGAGTCGGTCCGTCAGGAGGCGGCTGCGCCTGTCTCGCACGAGTCGACGCCGCGTCAGGAGACGGTCTCGTCTGTCTCGCACGAGTCTGCGCCGCCGCGTCATGAGGAGTCGGTGCGTCAGGAGGCGGCTCCGCCGGTCTCGCACGAGCCGGTGGGTCGTCAGGAGCAGCCCGTTCACGACCCGGTGGAGCAGGGCGGACCGCGGCATGAGCAACCGGTGCAGGAGCGCGCGCCCGGTCAGCAGCCGGCCCCGCACGCGGTGACCTCGGAGCACGGTGGCCTGGGTGCCGCGCCGCGGCACGAGTCCGTTGTGGAGCACGACGGTGCCGGGAACGCCCCGCGCCACGAGCAGCCGCGGCACGAGCCCGTGACGGAGCGTCAAGGTCCGGAGAGCACGCCGCGGCCGGAGCAGCCCGGCACGTCGGGCGGCCCGCGCCCGGCCGTGCACGAGCAGCCGTCGGCGGCCGATCACGCTGCCGGGCATGCCGGAGGCCCGGTTCGGGGGAGCACGCCGGAGTCGTCCGAGGTGCCGTCCCAGCGCGGTGGCGCGGCGGTGCCCAACCTGTCCGGGATGCTCGGCGGCGCCGCGCACCTGGCGGGGTCCGGCAGCGACACGCACCTCGACGGCGGTACCAGGATCGCGGGTGGGCAGACCCAGACCAGGCCGGCCCCCGGTCCGGACACCGTGCCGGGACACGTCGTTCCCGACAACGCCGCGTCCGCCGTCCAGCAGCCCACGGGCACGCCGCCGATGTCTGGCGGCTTCATGCCCGGTCCGGTGGCCGGCGGCGGGGGCGCGCACGGTGCGGGCGGCGGCGGTCGTACGCCGTCTAGCCACGTCCCGACCGGCCCGGTGGGGTCGCAGCGTCCGGCGGAGCCGGCCCCGCAGCCCGGTGGGGGCTCGATCCGCCCCGGTGCGGGCCGAACGTCCGACACGCATGTGCCGCCGCCCCCGCCCCCGCCGTCGCAGCACCGGGCGGGCGGGACGCCGCGGACGCTCGGCGACCCGAACGCGTCCTCGTCCCGCACCGGCCGCACCGGCGAAGAGCACCTGCCGCCGCCGCCCCCGCCGCCGTCGGGCACCTCCCGGCTGAAGCCGGTCGACGAGCGACCGACCCCGGACGAGCTGGCGCAGTTGCACCAGCACCCGGGCGGCCCGTCGCTGATCCACCCGGCGATGGCGGACGCCGCGGCACTCGCCCAGTACAAGAGCGACAACAGGTTCAAGTTCGCGTTGCCCGAGGACCTCCGGATGGCGGCGAACGCCCTGCCGCACCAAGCGTGGGGCCGGCGCGACTCCGGAGTCCCGACGCCGAGCGGCCGACCGGACGTCAAGGTCAGCCCGTACTCGCAGTCGTTCAAGACGCACCTCGACCCGCTGACCTTCAAGGCCCTGCACAATGAGGCCGCCGGCGCCATCACCCCGAACCTGCGGACCAAGCTCGGCGACGACGCCGTCGAGTTCTCGGGCAACAAGGTGCTGGAGGCGGCGGGCAACCTGGACTTCCGTACCCAGGAGCACTTCCAGCAGCAGGAGATCCGCCGCAACGTGCTGGAGCGCCTGGCCCGCCAGGACTCCGAGAAGACGTGGAGCCCGGTCGGCGAGCAGCGGGTGAACGACCACCTGACCGGTTCCGCGTCCGCGGTGGACGGCGTGAACCGGCTGCTGAACGGGCACAACGGCCATCCCGGCTTCGACGGCGTCGTGCTGGGCGAGTCGCACGGCCGGTCGCCGAGTTGGCGGTTCCTCACCGAGAACATGCACGACCTGAAGGCCGCGGGCGTCGACCGGATCTACGTCGAGTCGCTCCGCGACGACGCCTTCCAGCAGCATCTGGACGCCTACCAGCGTCCCGGGGGCACCATGTCGCCGAACCTGGAGACGATGCTCCGCGCGTACGACCTCAACAGGACCTCCCCGGCCGGCCACGGTCTGTACGAGACCGTGGTGCGGGCGAAGCAGGAGGGCGTGACGATCCACGCGGCGGACGGCTACCCGGCGCGGGCGCCGCAGGGCGGCCCGCACGCCATGCAGGAGCGTGCGCGACTGCTCAACTCCTACATGAACCACGCCATCACGGACGGCGGCGGGACCGGCAAGTACGTGCTGGTCACCGGCAAGGCACACGTCAACGAGCACGCGAGCAGCACCGACCACCGGATCCCTGGCGTGGCCGAGATGCTGGGCGTCCCGGGCGTGCGGCTGACCGACAGCGGCCGGCCGAACCCGAGCGGCACCCCGCACGACGCGTCCGCCGACACCGCTTCCGGGAACCTGCGGATCGGCTACCTCGCCCCAGCGACGACCGGGCACAACTCGGCGAACGCGGCCGGTGGCCACGGCGCCCCGCCCGCGCCGCCCGCCGCGTCCGCGCCGCACCAGGGCGACGGCAGCTCCTCGCAGTCGACCCGGAGCCTCGGCGACAGCACGCCGGTGCCACCGGCCCCGCCCGCGGCGCACCAGAACGGGGGCAGCCCGTCGCAGTCGACCCGGAGCCTCGGGGGCGACCGGACCCCGCCGCCTCCGCCTGCCACGCCGACCCAGCACAGCACGGCCGGGTCCTCGCAGCCCGGCCACCGGGCCCCGGCCACGACGGTGCCGAACACCGCGTCGGTCCCCGGCCACCACACGCCGCCTGCCGCCGGCCACAACGCGCCGTCGACGACCAGCCACGGCACCCCGTCGACGACCGGCCACACCAACGCGCCCGCCGCCGGCCAGCACAACGCGCCGGCGAGCAGCGCGCACGAGCAGTTCCTCGACCGCCAGAAGCAGGCGCGGGACGCGGAACTGCAGGCCCTGGCCAACCGGACCCCGGTGCGCGACGCGGTGGACCAACTCGGCCGCGAGCAGCGGGCGGTGGCCACGCCTCCGGTCGGCGCCGACCGGCTGCGCCAGGACCTGCCGGGCATGTCGCCGCAGGAGCGGGCGCAGCAGCTGGCGAGCCTGACGCCGGAGAACCGGCGGTGGCTGGCGCGCGACCCGCAGACGGTCGACGCGCTGAAGAACGGGCTGCCGCCGAAGGAATTCGCGCGCACCGCAGCGGAGTTGATGGTGCACGTGGACCCGCGCGCCGAGCGCGCGGCCTCCGCACGGCAGGAGGCGCAGCAGCAGATCGCCCGGATGCTCCAGGACCCGGAGACCACCGCGCGGCTGCTGAAGAACGGCGCCGACGTCGTGGTCGTCCCCAAGGACGTGCGGATGCCGGACGTCCCGGAGCTGAACAACCTGCGCGGGGTGCACAACAACTCCTCGGCGGGCGCCGGTCGCGGCTACGACGACATGCGCGGCTCCGGCGGACGCCACTCGGCGGTCACCGAGGAGAACCTGCTCGGCGAGCACACCCCGATCGGCCACGGCGGCCACTACGAGGACGGCTACTCCACCACCACGCACGAGTTCACGCACACCGTGCACCGCTTCGGTCTGGATGCGAACGACCAGAAGCTGATCACCGACACCTTCAACCAGAAGCACGGCGACCCGAACGCCGCCTGGCCGGACGGCCCGCGCCAGGACACCACCGGCAAGCCGGTCGACAACTACTCCTCGCGCGACGAGCAGGAGTACTTCGCCCAGGTCACCAACGCCTACCTGGGCAACAACCACGGCACCGACCCGTACACCGGGCAGCCGCGCAACAACGGCGCGGACTGGGTCCGGCAGAACGAGCCGGCCGTGCTGCCGCTGCTGGAGCGGTTGTACGGCAAGGACCCGGGCGCGGTGCACGCCGGACCGGCCAACCCGGTGCACGCCACCACGGCCGAGAACCACATGTACGAGGGCTTCCGGGAGTTCATGGACCAGGTCGACGGCAACGGGAGCAACCCCCCGGCCCACCAGCCGCCGACCACACCCCCACCCACCGCGCCGACGGCCAACGCCGGTCAGCACGGCGGGAGTTCTTCCCACCTGCCCCCGCCGCCGCCGAACGCCCCCGGCTTCGGCAGCAAGCCCGCGGCCGACGACGGCTACTCGCACAAGATCGACGGCGAGAAGACCTTCGACGCGATCAAGGACTTCCTGCCGGACTCCGCGGAGTTCGACAAGGTCAAGGACAGCCTGAAGAAGTACGAGCGGTCCGCGCTGATCGACGGCGACACCGATGCGATCATGCACGCGTACGAGCAGCAGAAGCAGCTGCACGTGGACGTGCTGCGCCGGAACGTCCCCGCGCAGCTCGACGCGGTCAACCACCGGCTGGACGAGATCGCCCGCGAGACACCGAACCGGCAGGCCGAACTGGCCGGCGAGAAGCAGAACCTGGAGACCGCCAAGGCCCACCTGGAGGGACAGCAGGACCGACTGGCGGTCTACGAGCACGAGTTGGCCCGGCTCAAGGGCGAACCCAAGTCGGGGACCGCGGCGTTCAAGGCCCTGCAGGACGCCCGCGCGCAGGCGGAGCCGCGGATCGCCAAGGACGCGATGGAGCGGATCGAGGACCAGCGCAAGTCCGTCGCCGACCTGCGGACCTCGGCCGACCAACGCTTCCAGGACGCCGAGAACGCGTACCAGACCGAGAAGAACAAGCGGATCGCCGCCGGCGGCAAGGACGAGAGCGCGGCCGAGAAGGCCGCGAAGACCACCCGCAACGTGTACGAGAGCCGGGTCGAGGACCTCAAGCTCCGCGAGCGGGAGCTCGCGCAGGACCTCCAGGCCCGCAAGGACGCGCTGGCCGGCAACTACGGCGCCACGCCGCCGAAGCCGAAGAAGGGCGCGGACCAGCTGTTCGCGGACGGCGCCTACCGGGCCGCGTTCGGGTACTCGGACCACGGCGTCATGGCGGGCGAGCCGCACGCCGAGAAGACCGCCCGCCGGATGGACGACGGCAAGGTCAAGCTCGGCGCCGCCGTGGTCAACCGCAACCACGTGGTCGCCGACTACATGGTGCACAAGTACGTGACGGCCGCCGTCTTCAAGGCCCGGTCGTTCGGCGACGAGCAGCACCGGGTGGAGGCGTCGCGGACCTTCTCCGACTTCGTCGACACCATGGCGCCCGACCAGCACCGCGTGTTCGACAAGGCCGGCAAGCAGGCCGTCAAGCGGCTCGGCGCCAACGAGCAGGAGCACGCCGCGCTGGCCTGGCGCGACCTCGGCTACACCGCCAAGGACGTGGACCTGGGCAAGGCCTACGGCAACGACAAGCTGGAGGCCGCCTTCGCCCCCGCGAAGCTGGACGACCCGGCGAGCGCCGGCGCGGCCAGGGACGAGGTGCACAACCAGCTGAACCGGTCCGGACTGGACGGACCGGCCAGGGCCGAGCTCGACCGGTACGCCGAGACCGTGCAGCGCTTCTCCGACGACCCGTCACCGCAGCACCTGGCAGAGATGAAGAGCGCTCTCGCCGACGTCCGCACCAAGGTCCGCGAGCAGGCCGTCGAAGACCTCGCCCTGGTGCACGGCATCACCGGACCGCGCCACCTCGACGACACCGTCGCAGCCGCCCGGCAGGCCGCCTCCGAGCCGCCCGCCGGCCCCGGCAACTCCCCGGCGCACGAGCGTCTCGCCGACCGGATCGAGGACCTGGCGCGGTCGTACGACCGCCTCGGCCACGACCGGCAGGACCTGAAGAGCCTGGCGGAGCAGCTCCGCAACGACCCCAACGCGGTCCGGCCGGACCAACTGGAGGCGTTCGCCGACAAGCTGCCGAACGAGCGCGAGCAGCTACGGCAGGACGAGGTCGACCGCCGGCGCCAGGAGGCGGCGCAGACCCTCAAGCCCGGCGGCACCGCCGCCGCCCAGCAGAAGGCCGCGGAGAAGCTGCTGCCCAAGGCCGACGCCGACATCGCCGCCGTCGCCCAGCAGTACGGCGGCGGCTTCCCGCGCGCCGGCGCGGGGGCGAACCACCCCGCGGGCCTGTTCGACCGGGCCGTGCAGGCCAAGGTCGAGGACGTGCCGAAACTGATCGAGGAGATCACCGCCGGCCTGTCCAACAGCGCCTCCAACCTGCGCTTCGGCGACGAGCTGACCAACAAGTGGATCCAGAACTTCCTGGACCCGCACGTCGTGCGCGACCAGGACGTGCTCACCGCCGTCGCCAAGGGCGACCTGCCGCCCGAGGCGCTGTACGCGCCCCACACCCTGGACCTGCTGCGCGGCCTGCGCACCCTGGAGGACACCGGTCTCGCCCCGCGCGAACTGCGCGACCTGATGGCCCCCAAGACCGAGGCCGACATGGTCGACCTCCACCAGCCGGGCCAGAAGCCGAGCGCCAGCGCGGTCAACATCGCCGACGAGCACGGCATGCTGAACCACGCGGGCGGCGAGACCCCGGTCTCCTCGTCCGGCGACTTCACCCGCCAGCCCGGCCAGTCCGCCAACCCCGTGGTCGGCTCCGAGGCGCTCCACGATCCGGCCCGCGACGCCCGCCCGGGCGCCGAGGGCCACGAGATCGGCACCACCCCGGCACCCGCGACGCCCCGGCCCCCGGCGAGCCAGGACACCGACGTGGTGATGGCCAGCCAGGACCACGACACGCCGATGCCCTCGCAGAGCCACGACACGCCGATGCTCTCGCAGAGCCAGAGCCAGGACCACGCGATGGCCTCGCAGCAGACGGTCCGACCGGAGAAGCGACGGCTCGACCCGGACGACGACATGCTGATGCCCGACGCGCCGCCGACCAAGCGCCGCGCCACGGACGCCGTTCCGACCCCGCCGCCCCCGCCGCCGTCGGTCGCCCACCAGGGCGCTCCAGGCGCCCAGGGCCTCGGTGCGCACGGCTTCGGCACGCTGCCCTCGCCCCCGCCGCCCGTCGCCACCCGTGGCACCGGCACGACCGAGCACGCCAGCGGCACGCCCGACCGCCGGCAGGGCGAGCCGATGGACGTGGACCAGCCCACCCGGACCGTCCCGCACCAGCGGGACGCCGACGGTGACGCCGTGATGCACGAGCCGGACGCCACGGGCGGATCGAACGGCCGCAAGCGCGGGCGCGAGGACGAGAGCCAGAACGACGACCGGCAGTCCGGCGCCGACCGGGAGGTCAAGCGGCGTCGCACGCCGTCGTACGAGAACACCGACGCCGTGATGCACGACCGCGGCTACCGGCGGATCGGCCCCGAGCACGAGCTGACCGGCAAACTGGTCGACTACCTCGGCGGCGAGCCCAAGGTGCACCCGCCGATGAGCAACTCGCTGCTGCAGAAGGTCAATCCGCACGAGACTCCGGTCCGTCCCGGTGAGAACTTCCGATCCGGCGACGACCTGAACGCCTGCCTGGAGAACGTCGAGGCCTACCGCGACACCCACTTCGGACGGCCCCGGGTCTCCGGTCGGACCGAGCACGGCACCGTCGAGCCGATCCCCGGCAACACCCTGTGGAAGCGCCACGACGGCCCGGCCCGTTTCGGCGAAGGCCCGGCCGCGGTGCAGAAGTTGATGGACAGGGTGAAGGAGGGCGGCCCCGGCTCCTTCGCCACCGTCCTCGGCACCGGTGCGCACGGCGACGGTCACGCCGTCGCCCTGGTCCACGACCGCGACGGCACGCTCCGCTGGGCCGACCTGACGGACCGCAAGGTCAGCCCCGCCACCGGCGACATGCCCGCGAACTTCCGCAACGACTGGACCGTCTGGGCCTCCGTCGCCGACCCGCACGAGAACAACATCTCCGGGCAGCACGACCCGGACTTCATGGACCGCTACTCCACCTTCACCGACTCCGGTCGCTCCTCCCGGGACGAGAGCCCGGAGCCGATGGACGTCGACGGCTTCGGCAACCGCCCCCGCGCCTCCTCCGCCCCGCCCGAACTGGGCACCCACACCCCGGAGTCGGCCCCCGCGCACGTCGAGCCGCAGGCCGTCCACGTGGAGCCGCAGCCGGTCGTCCCGAAGCCCGATCTCTCGCATGCCGTGCGGGAGTTCCCGCCGCCGGGGCCGTTGGTCAAGGTGACCGGCGACGGCCTCTGCCTGCTGCACTCGCTCGACGCCAGTGCTCCCGGCCTGGCCGGGCCGCGTACCGCAGGTGGTGGCGGAGCACCGGCCCGACGGCTCCAGTCCGCGGTCGAGTCGCACTTCCGCGAGCTGCCGCCGGAGGCGTGGCCGACCGAGGTGGTCGCCAACTACCGCAACAACCGCATCGTTCGGGGCAACCTCGGCCGCAGTGAACTGCTCGACTACCTGCCCGCGGACTCCCGCGGCGCGTTCGCACAGCTCCCGCCCGCTCAGCTCAAGGACATCGTCACCCAGCACCTGACCGACAACGCCCCGCCGCCCTCCGCCCGCGAACGCGCGGCCCTGCTCGACACCGTCCGCAACTGGGAAGGCCGTTGGCGGACCACCGAGGGCGAGATGCTTCCGGCGGCCGCCGCCCACGCGCTCGGCCTCCGGATGCGGGTGCTCGACCACAACGGCATCCCGCGCGCCGTCTTCGGTCCCGAGGACGGCCGCCAGGTGACCGTCTACCACGAGGGCGACCACTACGACGGTTCGGTCCCGCCGCGGCCCTCCGGGACCCACGAGGGCCCTGCTCCGGCACAGCCGCACCAGCAGCCGGAGGTCAAGCCCGAGCAGAAGCCCGAGCCCAAGGCCGAACAGCAGCCCGAGCAGAAGCCCGAGCCCAAGGCCGAGCCCAAGGCCGAGACCGCGCCCGAGCAGAAGCCCGAGGTCCCGCAGGAGTCACACGTCCAGGAGTCGGAGCCGAAGCCGGCGCTCTCCCAGGAGCCCGAGCAGAAGCCCGCCCCCGCGCCGGAGGCGACGCCGCCGGCCTCCGGTCCGCGGCCGATCGCTGGGACGGACCTGGTGGTCGGTCTGACCGCGAACGAGGTGGCGGTCCGGCAGCGGGTCGTCGACGTGCTGGCGAACGCCGTCCCGGGGGACCGGGCCGCGGCGCGGGCTTTCGCGGACGCGCACTTCGGGCCTGCCACGCTGCGTCCGATGCTGGGCGCGCTCTCGCGCGGCGAGACCTGGAAGGCCGCGTTCGAGCACGGTGCCTGGAGCGGCAGCATCACGCTGCGCGGCGAGGTCATCGGGTCGAGGCACCTGCGGACCGACAAGATCGAGTTCGAGAACGGCGCGGACCGGACGGTGGCGATCGGCAACGCCCGGGACTCGCAGTGGCAGTACAACATCGGTGTGCAGGCCCGGCAGTCGGCGGGCGTCACCGAACCGGCCGAGCTGGTCGGCTACTTCCACGACCGGGGCCAGGGCGAGGTCAGCCTCGACCTGGGCGGCATGGTGGCCCGGTCGAAGACCTCCGAGCCCGCCGACGTGTTCGCGTCGACGATGCGGCTGGAGCTGGACTTCGGCGACCTCCGGCACGACGGCGCCCCGGTGCGGACCGGCAGCGCCCGTACCGAGGAGGTGGACCTCGGCCTGACCGTGGCCGTTCCGAAGGGCTCGGGGACGACCGGGCCGGGCGAGCAACGGACGCCCCCGCAGCGGCTGTTGGACGGCCGGGTGGGCGGACAGGAGATCGTGCTGGACCTGGCCCCGCGGGGTGGCGCGGACGACCACCGACCGGTGGAGGGGCTGCTCGACCACGTCGAGGCGGCGGCCAGGCAGGAGTTCGGCTCGAACTGGCCGGCGATGCGCGAGAAGGTCCTCGCCGAGGTCGACTTCGGCCGCCTGCAGCGGGACCTGAAGTCGATGACGGCCGGCGAGCCGGTCTCCGTCACGCTCACCGACCGGCGCGGCAAGAGTCTCGGCACGCTCGAAATCAGAGCCCGGGTCGGGGAGTTGCGCCAGAGCGGCACCACCAAGGAGACCGAGTTCAACATCGGCACCTCCGTCCAGCAGGTCCGCAGCTCGGCGCAGAGCCGGGGCAACGCGGGCCAGTTCGGCCTGGCGAACGTGCTCAAGCCGGGCAGCGCCCTGATCACCACGGGCGGGGCGGGACGGCTCGGCCGGGACCGGATCGAGATCACCGGTGACAGCCGGGTCTCGCAGCTGACCAGCAAGTCCAAGGTGCCCGGCGTGCTCTACGACGGGCCGGTGCACTTCGAGATGGCCTTCAACGGCAAGGCCGACGTCCACCCGGCGGGCGAGGCGGACGTCCGCCTGCTGGTCGACCGCGCCGACACCACCGCCCCGGAGCCCGAGACCTCGAAGTCCGAGAGCGCGAAGTCCGAGCCTTCGAAGTCCGTGCCGGAAGGCAGCGGGTCCGAGCTGGAGACGCACGAGGTCACCGGCCCGCCGGAGTCGGTGTGGCACGGCGGCAACGACCGGGGCGGCCTCGGCGAGACCGTCGTGGTGCGCGACCTGGAGTCGACGAAGGCGCTGCGCGACGCCGTGGACCAGCAGGGGCGGGCGAAGTTCGGCGACGACTGGGACGCGGTGCGCGAGCAGGTGCTGCGCGGGTTCAGCCAGCCGAACCTGGCGGCGCGCCTGACCGGGATGACCCGGGGCGAGGCCCTGGAGGTCAAGGTCCCTGGCCAGGAGAACCTGGTGGTGCGGGCCACCGCCCGGGTGCGGGAGATGACGTACCGTCGGGAGGACGGCAAGGCGGAGCTGAACGTCCTGAACGAGACCAGTGCGTTCACGGTGGACCGGTCGCTGCTGTCCCGCACCGTGGCCGGCAACGGCCAGCTGGGCGGCGCGGTGGTCAAGGGCGCGCCCGGCGGGGACCTGCTGGCCGCCGGGTCCGGGCAGCAGCGTGAGCGGGCCGGCGGCCAGGGCCGCCAGGCCGACCGGGTGTACGCCAACGGCAAGTACAGTGCGCCGCAGGTGATCTACGGTGCGGAGCTGGCCGTGGACCTGCACTTCGGCCGGCCCGGCGAGGCGGCCGGGGCGCGCCCGGACGTCACGGCGCCGGTCCGGATCGAGGTGGGTCTGGACGCCCGGGACACCGTCAAGGTGCAGGCGCCGCGCGGCGAGGACGGCCGGATCGCGTTCAAGCCGCCGGCCGAGTCGTCGCGCCCGTCCGAGGAGACCGTCACCCGGCCCTCCACGGAGGGCCGGGACGGGATCGAGCTGACCCGGCAGGAGCCGGCGGCCGAGGGCCGCAAGGGCACCGAGGTCGAGCGTCCGGCGGCCCCGCACCTGGCGCCGCGCCGGATGCGCGAGCAGCACGAGCTGAACGCCTCCTACGTGGTGCACAGCCTGGGCGGGGGCGACCGGGTCCGCACCGTGGTGTCGGACGCGATCCGGGAGAAGTACGGCAAGCCGTCGGACGAGATGCAGCAGAAGATCGACGGCGCCTTCGACCGGATCGCGATGAAGACCCAGCTGTCGCAGCTCACCCGCGGTGGCAAGGTCACCGAGACGATCTCGGGCGCGACCTGGAAGGCCGAGGTGACCGTCACCGCCCGGGTGGGGGAGGCGACCTACCACTCGAAGGCCGACAAGTACGAGTTCGAGTCCGGCACCCGCACCTCCAGCGGCCAGGGCGGCGTCCGCGACAGCCGGAACCGGCTGGACGGCGGAGGCCGGTTCAACGCGCGGACGCCGGTGCTGGCCGTCTCCGGCGGTTACAGCTACCGGACGGACCGCAGCTACGGGCAGAACGTGGAGACGATCGGCTCGACCTCGAACCGTGGCAAGCACGTCGAGCCCGCCGTGTTCTTCGACGTGCACGCGGCCTACGACGTGTCGGTGACGTTCAAGCGGCTGAACGTGCCGGACGGTTCGTTCGCGCAGCCGGTGGAGGCGGTGGCCCGGGTCGCGGTGCCGATGCGCGACGCCGAACCGACCGCGGGGCCGGTCGAGCGGACCACCGAGAAGCAGCCCAGGGGCTTCGTCGAGGGGCGGCGGCTGGACTCCTCGGCGATCGTCACCGACGTGTACGGGCTGCCCGGCCGGGGCGGGGCGGCGGACGGGCCCCGGCAGACCCTCGGCGAGTCGCTGCTGTCCCAGGTGGAGTCCGGCTGGAAGCCGAAGTCGGGCGGCACGAAGTCCGGACCGGCTTCCACCGGGCCCAAGTTGGAGCGCAATCCGTTCGGCAGTGACTGGGCGGGCATCCGGGAGAAGCTGGACGCCGAACTGACCCCGGACCGGCTGCAGTCCCGGCTGAAGGGCATGACGGCAGGGGACGAGATCGTGGTCCGGCACGGGCGGACCACCGTCCGGGTCGGCGCGGTGCTCCGCGAGCGGATGGAGCACCTCGGTGACTCCGGCACCACCGAGTTCAACACCGGCAACGACGTCCAGCGGACCTTCCAGCACGCCGACGGCACCGGCACCTCGCACCAGGGCCTGCTGGGTGTCACCGGGGCCGCCCCGATCGCGGGCACGCCCGTGTCGGTGACGGCCGGTCTGACCGGCACAGGCGGCGGCGGGCACGACCACGCCGACGTCCGCAGCAGCAGCACCTCGGCGGGAGCCGCGACCAAGGCCAAGCTGCCCGGCAGCGCCTACCGGGGCGAGGCCGAGCTGCAGTTCACCATCGAGCGGCGGCCCTGGGTCGGCGCGTCGGTGGCGCAGCGGCGCACCGCGACGGTCGGCTTCGAGACCATCGTGGAGAGCGGCGAGACCATGCCCGTCCGGACCGGATCCGGCGACGAGGCCCCGCCCAGGACCGTCCCGGCGAAGATCCCGGAGCAGGTCAGCGTCCCCGTCCCGCCCGAGCGGGTCTGGGAGAGCGGCCTGCGCGACACCGACGTGCTGCGCTTCCTCGGCGACGTCGGCGGCGTGCAGGACCTGGTCCGGCTGCGCGGCGAGCAGTACTTCGGCAAGTCCGACTGGAAGGAGATGGCGCCGATCGTCGGCACCGTCACCTCGCACAGCCACCTCTCCGCGCTGTTCGGCACCGCCAGCCAGGGCGCCGAGGTGGCGGCGACGGTCCCGACCGGGCGGATCAGCCTGGGCGGCGGCAAGGGCGTCGAGGTCGGGGTGAAGCTGGTCGAACTGGAGCACCGGACCAACGACAGCGCCGTCGAGTTCAGCCCCGCCAACGCGAGCAGCTCCGGCACCGCGCACGCCGACCTGTCCGCGAAGAACGCGGGCGCGCAGGCCCAGGTCGGCGCGCGGATCACCGGCGATGTCAGCAACAACCCGGCGCTGACCGGCGGTGCGCAGCGGATCTGGCGCGAGGGCGGCAGTCACGCCGACGCCGGGCAGGTCATCTCCAACGGCAAGTTCGCCGTCCCGATGGCCCGTTACCACGGCGCCGCCGAGGTCGAGGTGACGATGTTCGACAACGACCGCACGCCGGTCAAGGAGAAGGGCATCGTGCCCTTCACCGTCGACATCCCGCTCGCCGAGACCACCGGCTCGAACGTTCCCGGCGACCACTACCTCGCCTTCAACGGCGAGCAGCGCTCCGGCGAACTGCGCTTCGGCGAGGACGCCCGGCTGCTCGACGACGTCCACCGGGTGCTCGACGGCGACGGCTCGCCGTACGACCACACCACCCGGACGCCCGCCGAGCGCGAGCGGCTGAGCAGCACCGTCCGGCTCGGAAAGGCCGTCTACGAGCGGGAGTTCACCGCCGCGACGGAGGCCGGCCGGGCCCGGATCGAGGCAGCCCACCGGCTGGTCGAGCTCTCCGGCGGCAACTCCGACAAGGCCAACGCCCTGCTCGGCACGCTGCTCGGCACCCCGGAGGGCGCCCCGGTGAACGCCGCGGACGCCCGCAAGGTGCTCGACTTCCTCGGGCGGCGCGCCGGACAGGGCCCGGTCACCCTCGACGACCTCGCCGCCGGGGCGAAGGCGGACTGGCCCGCGCACGAGACCCGGCAGGTGCACCGGGCGGCCTGGACCGACCGGGGGCCCGCCAGTGAACTGGTCACCGCCGCGATGGCCACCGCTGCGGACGCCGCCGGCCCGCTGCTCCGGGGCGGCGTCCCCGCCTGCGGGCAACTGCACCTCACCGTGGCCGGCGAGGGCCCCGGCCTGCCGGTGATCCGTTCCTTCGACCTGGACGGCACCGACCCGGCCGAGCAGATCCGCCGGATCGAGGGCGAGGTCTACCTGGGTGGCGGCAACCGCCCGCAGGAGGTCACCGTGCGGCTGGCCGGACCCGAGAACTGGGACTACCGCGTCACCGCCCGCCCGGGCGGGGAACGCGAACTGACGCTCCGTCAACTACCGTCCCCGGCACCGGATACGCCCGGCACTCCGGATGCGGGGGCCCCGGCGGGGCAGCCCGCCCCGGCCCCGGAGCCGGACCCGTCGGCCGCCCGGGCGACCGCCCTGGCCGCCTTCGTCGCCGGCCTGACCGGCGGCACCCCGGAAGGAGCCGCCTGACGGCCCGGAGGCCTGACGGAACACCCCCCCCGGCGGGGCGGGGCGTCGACCGCCCCGCCCGCTCTCCGGCCTTCGGCCCACCGGTGCTTCGGCTCCGGGGGCGCCGGCCGCCCGTCCGCCTGTTCCCGGGCGCCGACCGGGCGTTCGCCGGGGCGGGTGGCATGCACCGGATAACGATCAGGTAGCCTCCCTCAACGAACAGGGCGAAACGGTGGGGGAGACACGGTGAGGTTCCGTCTGCTCGGTGCGGTCGCGATCGACGGGGCCGACGGCGAGCTGTCGCTCGGGCCCGAGAAGCGGCGCAGCCTGCTCGCGCTGCTGCTGCTGCGCCGCAACCGGGCCGTGCCCGTCGCGGAGCTCGCCGAGGCGCTCTGGGTCGCCGACCCGCCCGCCAACGCCCGTACCGTGGTGCAGAGTCATGTCTCGCGCCTGCGCGCGCTGTTCGCCGAGCACCGCGCCGACCGGTGCGGGGTGCAACTCGCCACCGCCGGAGACGCGTACACCCTGCACCTGCCCGAACGGGCGCTCGACGTCGAGCAGTTCGACCGGCTGGTGGCGGCGGCCCGGTCGGCCGAGCGGTCCGCCGAGGCGGTCGACGTCCTGGAGCAGGCACTCGCGCTGTGGCGCGGCCCGGCGCTGACCGGGACGGTGCCGAGCGTGCCGCTGGACGCCTGGCGGCAGACCCTGGAGGAGAGCCGGCTGGCCGCCGTGGAGACGCTCGCCGACCACCGGACGCGGCTCGGCGAACCCGCCCGGGCAGCCGAGCTGCTGCTGGCCGAGACCGTCGCACACCCGCTGCGGGAGTCGCTGGTGTCGGCGCTGATGCTGGCGCTGTTCCGGGCCGGCCGGCAGTCCGAGGCACTCGACTGGTACCACCGCACCCGGGAGTCTCTGGCGGACCGTCTCGGCGTCGACCCCGGCCCGGCGCTGAACGCCGCCTACGAGCGGATCCTGCGCGACGAGGATGCCGAGGTCCCCTCCCCGGATCCCGTTCCCCCGCCCGGGACGGCCCCCGGGGCGTTTGCCGGAACATCACCGGAGCAGCCGCCCGCGCCCCTCGCCGCAGAGCCCGCGTCCGAACGGCCCCTCGCCGCAGTGCCCGTGCCGCCTGCCGCCAGCGCAGAGCCCGCGCCCGCGTCCGAACGGCCCCTCGCGGCAGTGCCCGCCCCGTCTGCTGCCGGCGCGGCGCCGGGTCTGCCGCCCGCGGTCGACCTGCTGCCGCGGGCGCCGCGCGGGTTCTACGGGCGGGAGGCCGAACTGGCCGCCCTCGACGGTGCGTTGCGGCCAGGGCCGGACGGGGCGCTGGCGCTGGTGACCGGCCCCGCCGGGGTCGGGAAGACCGCACTGGCGCTGGACTGGGCGCACCGGCACGCCGCCCGCTACCCGGACGGGGTGCTGTTCGCCGACCTCGGCGGGTTCAGCGACCGGCCGGACCGCGAACCGGGCGAAGTGCTGGGCGAGTTCCTGGCGGCGCTGGGCGTGGCCCGGGAGGACCTGCCCGCCACCGTCCCGGCCCGCAGCGCGCTGTACCGCCGGATCACCACCGGGCGGCGGCTGCTGGTGCTGATCGACAACGCCCGGGACTCGGAGCAGGTCCGACCGCTGCTGCCGGCCGGCGCCGAGGCGGCCGCACTGGTCACCGGCCGGCACCGGATGCTGGGGCTGGTGGCGGCCGAACTCGCCCGCCCCGTCCCGCTGTCCGTGCTCCGCCCGGAGGAGTCGGCCGCCCTGCTGGCCCGCGTCCTCGGCCCGGCCGCGATCGCCGCCGAACCGGACGCCGCCCGCGAACTCGCCGAACTGTGCGACGGCCTGCCGCTCGCGCTGCGGATCGCCGCGGCCGGGGCGGCCGCCGCACCGCGCCGAGCACTGGCCGACCTGACCGGGCAACTGCGCCACGAGCAGCGCCGGTTGGCGCACCTGGCGGCGGAGGAGATCAGCGTGGCCAGTGCCCTGCGGATCTCCTGCGAGCAGCTGCCGCCGACCGCCGCCAGGCTGCTCACCGCGCTCGGCCTGCACCCGGGCCCGGTGCTGGACGCGTACGCCGCCGCCGCCCTCGCCGACCTCGAACTCCCGGCGGCCGTCGAGGCATTGGAGCACCTGGCGGCCGCCCACCTGGTCACCCCGATGGACACCGAGCACTACGCCCTGCACGACCTGGTCTGGCTGTACGCCCGCCAACTCGCCGCAGCGACCGACCGGTTCGAGCAGCGAGCGGCCCGCGAGCGGCTGGCCGACCAGTACCTGTACGCGGGCCTGGCCGCCGCGCAGTGCGCCGAGCCCGGCAGCCGACCCTGCTGCGAGCCGCCCGCGGGCAGCCATCGGCCGCTCGCCGTACCGGAGTTCGACACGGCGGAGCGGGCGCTGGAGTGGTTGGGCGGGCGCCGGGAGACGCTGGCCGAGGTGATCGCCACCACCACGCCGGAGCGGGCCTGGCGGCTCGTCCTCACCCAGTGGCCGCTGCTCCTGCGCCGGGTCCGGGACGGCTGGGTGCCGCAACTGCAACGCGCCCTGGACGCCACCCTGGAGACCGGGGAGCCGGACGGTGAGAGCCAGGTCCGGGCGCTGCTCGGCTGGGTGCTGGTCTCCAACCGGCGGCTGCCGGAGGCGCTGGCCTGCCTGGGCCCGGCGGCCGAGCTGGCCGCCCGCGCGGGCAACCAGGTGGGCCGCTCGATCGCGCTGATCAACCTGGCGGCCGTGCAGGGCGAGCTGGGCGACCACGCCGCGGCCGGCGCGGGCCTCGCCCAGGCGCTGGAGATCGCCTCGGCGGCCGGCCATCCGCACACCGTGGTGCTCGCCCTGCAGCACCTGGCCCGCCACCACCTCGACACCGGCCGCCCCCGGCAGGCCGCCGACCACGCCCTGCACGGTCTGGAGCTGAGCGTCCGGGAGGCGCCCAGCGCGCGGCGGGTCCTGCTGCACACGGCCTGCGGGGAGGCGCTGACCGCGCTGCAGCGGCCCGCGGAGGCCCGCGAGCGCCTGCACGCCGCACTCGCCGAGGCCGAACAGGTCGGCCACGGCGAGGCGACCGCGGAGGTGCTGCGGGCGCTGGCCCGCGCCGAGGACGCCGCCGGCCAGGGCGCGGCCGCGGCCGCCCACCGCCGCCGCGCCGAGCGGCTCGAACCGCGGTGAGAGCCGGCGCTCCCGTGGCGGGGCGTCATTGACAGTGGGCGTACCGCGTCGATCTAATGCTGACGCTTCACAAGCTCCACAAAAGGGCAGCTCACGGGGGGAGCCGTGGTGGGAAGTTCCAGGATCGAGGCACTGTTCGAACGCGACCGGGCCTGTCGTCAGGCGGGAATCACGCTCGACGAGGTGACCGGAGGCCGCGCGGTGGCCCGGATGAAGGTCACCGAGGAGATGGCCAACGCGCACGGCATCGGCCACGGCGGGTACGTCTTCCTGCTCGCCGACGCCGCGTTCTCCTACGCCTGCAACAGCTACGGGCCGGTGGCGCTCGCGCAGGGCGCGCAGATCAGCTTCCTGGCGCCCGCGCAGATCGGCGACGAGCTGGTCGCCGAGGCCGTCGAGCGGACCAGGGCGGGCCGGCAGGGCGTCTACGACGTGACGGTGCGGACCGCCGCGGGCGCCGTGGTCGCCGAGTTCCGCGGGCAGAGCGTGCTGGTCGCGGGGGTTCCGCACGGGGTCCCGCCCACCGGCTGAGCCCTCACCGGGCCCTCGGGGACGGTGTGCGGTCGGTGTAACCGCCGACCGTCGGAAGCCGAGACAGCCGCGAAATGCGCCCTTCCTACAGTCACCACCAGGCAGGTGCAGGTCGAACGGAAGGGCTCCCGTGGCCGGACAGGTGGCGCAGGACGCAGTGACGCCGGAGCGACCGGGACAGGTCAGGTCGGTCTGCTCCTACTGCGGGGTGGGCTGCGGCCTGCTCCTGGACATCGGCACCGGACCCGACGGCCGCCGCACCGTGCGACGCGCCACCGGCGACCCCGCGCACCCCGCCAACCGCGGCCGGTTGTGCACCAAGGGCGCCACCACCGCCGACATGCTCGCCGCACCGGGGCGGCTGGAGACCGCCCTGGTGCGCACCGTGCGCGGCGAGGACCCGGTGCCCACGCCGGTCGCCGACGCGATCGCCGCCACCGGCCGCCGGCTGCGCGCCATCGTCGACGAGCACGGGCCGGACGCGGTCGCGCTGTACGTGTCCGGGCAGATGAGCCTGGAGGCCCAGTACCTGGCGAACAAGCTCGCCAAGGGCTACCTGCGGACCAACCAGATCGAGTCCAACTCCCGCCTGTGCATGGCCAGCGCGGGCACCGGCTACAAGCTGTCGCTGGGCGCGGACGGCCCGCCCGGCTCGTACCGGGACCTCGACCTCGCGGACGTGTTCCTGGTGATCGGCTCCAACGCCGCCGACTGCCACCCCATCCTGTTCCTGCGGATGATGGACCGGGTCAAGGCCGGCGCCAAGCTGATCGTCGTCGACCCGCGCCGCACCGCCACCGCCGCCAAGGCCGACCTGTTCCTGCAGCTGAAGCCCGGCACCGACCTGGCCCTGCTGAACGGCCTGCTGCACCTGCTGCACGCCGACGGCCACACCGACCCGGCGTTCGTCGAACGGCACACCGAGGGCTGGGAGGCGATGCCGGACTTCCTCGCCGACTACCCGCCGCACCGGGTCGCCGAACTCACCGGCCTCGCCGAGCGGGACATCCGCGAGGCGGCCCGGCTGATCGGCGAGGCGGGGGAGTGGACCAGCCTGTGGACGATGGGCCTCAACCAGTCCACCCACGGCACCTGGAACACCAACGCCCTGGTCAACCTGCACCTCGCCACCGGCAAGATCTGCCGCCCCGGCAGCGGCCCGTTCTCGCTCACCGGCCAGCCCAACGCGATGGGCGGCCGCGAGATGGGCTACATGGGCCCCGGCCTGCCCGGTCAGCGCTCCGTGCTGGTCGACGCCGACCGGGAGTTCACCGAGCGGCTGTGGGAGCTGCCGCCCGGCACGCTGCGCGCCGACGGCGTCGGCAAGGGCACCGTCGAGATGTTCCGGAAGATGGCCGACGGCGAGATCAAGGCCTGCTGGATCATCTGCACCAAC
This sequence comes from Streptomyces sp. TLI_171, assembly GCF_003610255.1. Taxonomy (GTDB): domain Bacteria; phylum Actinomycetota; class Actinomycetes; order Streptomycetales; family Streptomycetaceae; genus Kitasatospora. The sequence goes on from NZ_RAPS01000001.1 coordinate 6,348,051, forward strand.
CCGGTCGCCTCGGTCGGCAACCGGCGCACCGTCATCGAGGGCCTGGAGCGCGCCGAACTCGTCATCACCCAGGACGTGTTCATCGACACCGAGACCAACGCCTACGCCGACGTGGTGCTGCCCGCCGCCCTGTGGACCGAGACCGAGGGCGTCCTGATCAACAGCGAACGCAACCTCACCCTGGCCCGGCCCGCCGCCGACGCCCCCGGCGAGGCCCTCCCCGACTGGCGGATCATCGCCGAAGTCGCCCGCGCCATGGGCTACTCCGAGGGCTTCGAGCACGCCGACGCCGAGGAGGTCTTCGAGGAGCTGAAGCGCGCCCACAACCCCGTCACCGGCTGGGACCTGCGCGGCGCCTCCTACCCCCGGCTGCGCGACACCCCCGTGCAGTGGCCCGCCACCGACCCCGACGGCCCCGACCGCAACCCGATCCGCTACCTCCAGCCGGACGGCACCCCCCGCTTCCCGACCGCCACCGGCCGGGCCGCGTTCCACCCCCGCCCGCACCTCGACCCGGCCGAACTCCCAGACGACGACTACCCGTTCGTCCTCAACACCGGCCGACTGCCGCACCAGTGGCACACCCTCACCAAGACCGCCAAGGTCGCCAAGCTCAGCAAGCTCGACCCGTCGCCGTTCGTCGAGGTCCACCCCGCGGACGCCGCCGCGCTCGGCCTCGCCGAGGGCGACAGCGTCGAGGTGTCCTCCCGGCGCGGCCGGGCCGTGCTGCCCGCCAAGGTCACCGACCGGGTCCAGCAGGGCAGTTGCTTCGCCCCGTTCCACTGGAACGACCTGTTCGGCGAGTACCTGTCGGTCAACGCCGTCACCTCCGACGCCGTCGACCCGCTGTCCTTCCAGCCCGAACTCAAGTACTGCGCGGTCGCCCTGACCAAGGTGCCGAGCCCCGCGCCGCTCGCCGTCCCCGCGGCCCCGGCCGCCGCCACCCCCGCGGCCTCGGTGTTCGGGCTCGACGTGGCCGCGCCGCCGGTCCTCTCCGAGGCCGAACGCCGCTACCTGGCGGGCTTCCTGGCCGCCATCCCGACCGGCCTGCCCGGCGTGCCCGTGCTCCCCGCCGACGCGCCGTTCGGCCCCGAACACGCCCAGTGGGTCAACGGCGCACTGGCCGGCCTCTACTCCCGCGCCGCCGAACCCGCGCCCGCAGCGACCATTGTGACGACCCGTCAACTCATCGTGCTGTGGGCCTCGCAGACCGGCACCGCCGAGGAGTTCGCCGCCACCGCCGTCGCCCGCCTCACCGCCGGCGGCCACCCCGCCGCGCTGCACGCCATGGCCGACACCGACCCCGCCACCCTCCCCGGGGACGCCGACCTGCTGCTCATCACCTCCACCTACGGCGACGGCGACGCCCCCGACAACGGCGCCGGCTTCTGGGACGCCCTCACCGCCGAACAGCCCGCCCGCCTCGACGGCCGCCGCTACGCCGTCCTCGCCTTCGGCGACTCCAACTACCAGGACTTCTGCGGCCACGGCCGCCGCCTCGACAGCCGGCTCGCCGAACTCGGCGCCCACCGCCTCACCGACCGCGCCGACTGCGAACCCGACTACGAGTCCACCGCCAACGGCTGGCTGGACAGCGTCATCGGCGCCCTCCGGCAGGCGCCCGCCGCCGCCCCGTCCGCCGCAGCGCCCGCCGCCCGGCGCACCACCGCCCCCGCCCGGCTGGTCGGCAACCGGCTGCTCTCCGGCGACGGCTCCGCCAAGGAAGTGCGCCGCTTCACCTTCGACACCCGCGAGATGGACCTCCCGCTCGACTACGCCACCGGCGACGCGCTCGCCGTCCACCCAGTCAACTCCGCCGCTCTGGTGGACGAATGGCTTTCCGTCAGCGGTGCGCGAGCCGACACCGCGGTCACCCTCCCCGGGCACGGCGAGATGCCGTTCGGCGAAGCGCTCACCCGGCACCTCGACATCACCAAGGTCAGCCCCAGACTGCTCCGCTTCACCGCCGAACGCACCCGCGACGACCGCGAGCTGCGGGCCCTGCTGCGCGCCGACAACACCGACGCGCTGGCCCGCTGGACGTGGGGCCGCGGGGCGCTCGACGTGGCCGCCGAGTTCGGCGTCCGGGCGAGCGCCCAGGAATGGGTCGAGGTGTTCGGCAAGCTCCAGCCCCGCCAGTACTCGATCTGCTCCAGCCCGCTCACCGACCCCCACCGGATCTCGCTCACCGTCTCGGTGGTGCGCTGGGACAACCACAAGGGCCGGCCCCGCGGCGGCGTCTGCTCCACCCACCTCGCCGACGCGTCACTCGGCACCGAGATCCCGGTCCACCTCCAGCGCTCCCCGCACTTCCGCCCGCCCGCCGACCCCACCACCCCCATGATCATGGTCGGGCCCGGCACCGGCGTCGCCCCCTTCCTGGGCTTCCTGGACGACCGCCGGGCCCGCGCCCACCGAGCCCCCAACTGGCTGTTCTTCGGCGAACAGCACCGGTCCACCGACTTCTACTACCGCGAGGAACTCACCGCCCACCTGCACGACGGCACCCTCGCCCGCCTCGACACCGCCTTCTCCCGTGACCAGCGCGCCAAGGTCTACGTCCAGGACCGGATGCGCGAACACGGGCACCACCTCTGGTCCTGGCTCCAGGACGGCGCCCACTTCTACGTCTGCGGCGACGCCTCCCGCATGGCCAAGGACGTCGACCGGGCCCTGCGCGACATCGCCACCACCCACGGCGGCCTCACCCCCGCCGACGCCACCGCCTACGTCAAGCAACTCGCCGCCGACAAGCGCTACGTCCGCGACGTCTACTGACCCGGGACGCCTGCCAGCAGCGCCCGGAGACGCGTGACCTCGGCCACCAGCCGGGGCACGTCGGCCCGGGCGTGCGCGATGAAGTCCAGGTCGTTGTCGAGCTGGGGGTCGGGGCTGACGACCTGCTTGTTGCCGATGTAGTGGCTCAGGTACATCTCGTTGTCGATGTCCGAGGTCGTCCGGTCGACGAAGATGCAGCTCGCGCCCCCGGTGGCCGACCGGGTCTCCAACCGCGGCTCCCAGTCGCCCGGGGTGGCGGCCGAGGCCCGGGCTGCGATCGCGGTCAACTCTGCCTCGGTCAGAGGTTCGTGTTCCATGCGAGCAATGTAGGCGAGGGCGGGTCAGTGTGCGGGGCGTTCGTCGATGACCTGGCGGAGTTTGCCGGTGCGGGGGTTGGTGGCGAGGGCGGAGCGGGGGACCCATTCGAGCTGGAGGGGGTGGATGGCGCCGGCGGCGGTCTCGGAGACGTAGGCGGGGCGGGCGTCGAGGACGGCGCGGCGGAGGGTTTCGGTGAGCTCGGCGGGCGGCGGGGCCGGGGTGGTGTGGCCGAGGCGGATGACCAGGCCGTCGCGGCCGTCCCAGCGGCGCTGGACGAACTGCATGCCGGTGATGTGGTGCCCGGGGTCGTGGGCGAGCAGCACGTCGCGGACGTCCTCGGTGGGCATGGTGACGATGCCGATCCGGGCGCCCTCGGCGGAGCGGCCGAGCAGCCGGAAGGTGCGGCAGTCGGCGTCGGTCCACTCGGCGCGGTCCCCGGCCGGGTAGCGCAGGATCGGCACCAGGGTGCGGAACAGGTTGGTGACCACGACCCGGCCGGGGACGCCGGGTTCGGTGATCGGCTCGCCGGTGTCCTCGTCGACCAGCTCGACCACCGTCCGGTGGGGGAAGGCCCGGTGGACGCGCAGGTCGTCCCCGGCGGGCACCGGTCCGGCGACCAGGCCGGCGTCCACCGAGGCGTAGCCGATGGAGGAGAGCGCGGCGTTGGGGAAGGCCGAACGCAGCAGCGGGCGCAGGTCGTTGAAGAGGATGTCGCCGCCGAACAGCACGAGTTCGATCTGCGGGGCGGGCCGTTCCTGCTTGAGCAGCGTCTCGGCGACGGCGGACAGCTTCATCGGCTCGCCGGCCAGCACGTCCACGCCGAAGGAGTGGATCAGGTCGGCCACGTACTCGTCGGGCGCGGTCGCCACCGGCAGCCGCACGTTGTCGATCGGCGCGTGGTGCAGGGCGCCCTCGATGAACAGGAAGCCGCTGTAGAACTCGCCCGCCCGGAACAGGTTGGCGACCTTCTGGCCGGGCTTGAGTCCGGCGTCGACCAGCCCGGCGCCGAAGGCGCTGACCGAGTCGAAGTGCTCGGAGCGCGTCCACGGCGAGAACTTGGGGGCTCCGGTGGTGCCGCCGGACTTGTAGACGGCGGCGTCGGTGAGCGGCCCGGTCAGCAGCCGGTTGTCCGGCCAGCGGTTGGCGGACCAGAACGCGACGTGGTCGATCAGGGGCAGCTGGGCGAGCGAGGTGACGGTGGCGGGCACGTCGCGGTACAGCTCGGCGTAGAACGGCGAGTTGCGCCGGGCGTGGTCGACGAGGGCCTGCAGGGGCAGGGCGGGCATGGGAGTCGCTCCTCAGGGAAGGGGGTTCAGGCCGATCCAGTCGTGGGCGAGCCGCTGGACGGCGCTGCCGTCGCGGTCGGCGAGTTTGGCGTCCAGGTAGGCCGCGGCCCACGCGCCGGTGGGGATCCGGAACGGCGGCCGCTCCTCGGCCAGCGCCCGCAGCACCGCCTCGGCGACCTCCGCGGCGGGCTGCCCGGCGCCCGCCCAGTGCGCGCCGATCCGCTCGCCGTACGCGGCGAAGGTGTCCGCGTACGGGCCCGAAGCGGCCTGCACAGTCCGGCGGTTGACGTCCGGGAAGATGCCGAACCGGGTGTCGGGCACGTAGCCGGGCACCAGCACCGACACCCGTACGCCGTGCGCGGCGGCGACCGGGGCGAGCGCCTCCATGAACCCCTCGACGGCGAACTTGGCCGCGCAGTAGGCCTCGTTGAAGGGCTGGCCGACCACGCCGTGGACGCTGCCGATGGTCAGCAGCCGCCCGCCCGAGGCGCGCAGCAGCGGCATCGCGGCGCGCGAGACGGCGACCGTGCCGAAGAAGTTGACCTCGAGGTTGGCGCGCAGCGCCTTCGCGGTGGACATCTCCAGCGTCGGGTCGAAGTTGGAGATCCCGGCGTTGTTGACCAGCGCGTCGAGCCGGTCGATCCCGGCGAAGCAGGCGGCGACGGACTCCTCGTCGGTGATGTCCAGCCGTCGGACCTCGGCGCCGGGCGCGGCGGCCCGCAGCGCGTCCGCCCGCCCCGGGTCGCGCACGGTGGCGAGCACCCGCCAGCCGGCCCGGCTCGCGGCTGCGGCGGTGGCCAGCCCGATGCCGGAGGAGCAGCCGGTGACCAGCAGGACCTGCCGGGCCGTCATGGCGTGGCCTCCGCCAGTTCGGTGACGCTGTCGACGGCTTTCGGGAGGTCGGCGTCCAACCGGGACTGGACGCCGAGCGCGGGCAGGAAGGAGCAGGCGGCCAGCAGGGTGCCGCCGACCATGGTCCAGCGGGCCGCGTCGAGCACGCCCAGCGGGCCGGTGAGCAGCGACACCGCGAGGCCGCCGGCCAGTGCGGCGAGCGGGATGACGCCCCAGGTGGCGGTCCGGAACGCGGCGTGCATGACGCCCTGGTGCTGCGCGGACATCCGGGACTGCCGGGCGGGCGCGGAGCACACGTTGATGCAGGACATGAAGAAGCCGTAGGCGCCCATGGTGGCGGCGATCACCGGCCCGGCGGGCAGCGCGGGCGCGGCGAGCACGCCCAGCCCGACCAGGCAGTGCAGCAGCAGCCCCCACGCCAGGGTCCGGCCGATGCCGAACCGCGCGCTGATCCTCGGTGCGAGCAGCGCGCCGAGCAGCGCGCCGACCGCGCCCGCGGACATCGCGGCGCCGAACACGCCGACGCTCACGCCCAGGCCACGGTAGGCGAGCACGGGCAGCACGGTGACGAAGACCGGCCCGCCGGAGTTCAGGGTGATCGCGGCGAGCACCACCCGGCGCAGCACCGGGTCCTGCCAGTTGAGTCGGAAGCCGAGGGTGAGGCGCTGCCACACCGAGCCCTGGACGGCGGTGCGCTCGCCCCACGGCCGCATCCAGCGGAAGCAGGCCGCCGACACCAGGTAGCTGGCGGCGTCGACCAGCAGCGCGGCGGTGCCGAGCGCGCTGTACAGGGCGGCGGCGATCGACGGGCCGGAGACCTCGGCGACCGACCCGCTGCCCTCCAGCCGGGAGTAGGCCCGGACCAGGTGCTCCTTCTCGACCACGGCGGGCACGGCGACCAGGTAGCCGACGGTGAAGAAGATCGTCGCGCCGGAGACCGTGGCCACGCAGCAGAACAGCAGCGGCGTGGAGAGGAAGTCCAGCCAGTAGGCGAGCGGAATGACGGCGACGGCGAGCAGGCGCACCAGGTCGCAGACCAGCAGGGTGAGCCGCTTGTCCCAGCGGTCGACCAGGACGCCGGCGACCGGGCCGAGCAGCGGGATGCCCAGGTACTGGGCCATCGCGACGATGCCGACCTGGAGCGCCGAGGCGTGCAGCACGAAGATCATCAGGGTGGGGACGACGAACACCGTCACCCGGTCGCCGACGTTGGAGATCGACTTGCCGAGCCAGAACAGGTTGAAGCCCCGGCCGAGTTGCTCGGGCGCGCGCAGTCTCATGCTTCCTCCCGGACCGCGAAGCCCGCGGTCTTCCCGGTGCGGTCGTTGCTGACCAGCGCCTCGACCACCCGGACCTGCACGTTCTCCGGGTCGTGGGCGAAGGCGGTGCTCAGCGTGAAGGTGGCGGACAGCAGTTCGCGGCGCAGCGACTCGGTACGGACGTCGGCGCCGGGTGCGGCGAGCAGCAGGATCTCCACCCGCCGGGCCCGGCCGCCCTGTTCGGTGATCAGGACCTGGCCGCGGGTGACCCCGGGTTCGCGTTCGACCCGGGCCAGCAGCTCGTCGACGTGCAGGCCGAGGCCGCGGACCTGCACCACGTTGTCGCGGCGGCCCAGCACCCGCATCGCCGGTCCCGGCCGACCGCACGGGCAGCGGCCCAACTCGCCCGCGTCGCCGGTGCGGTAGCGCAGGACGGGGTTGAGCATCGCCGGGTCGAGCGAGGTGAAGTCGAGCAGCCCGTCCTGGTCGACGTGCACCAGCTGGTGCGGGAACGGGTGGAAGGTGTCGGCGGGGCAGTCGGGGGAGTTGGAGCCGACCACCCAGGTCTCGGTGGAGCCGAACATGCCGTGCCGCCGGGCCTTCGGCGCGACGATCGCCAGGTCCTCCTCCAGCTGCGGCTGCCAGGCCTCGCCCAGCCACAGCACCTTGCGCAGCGACGGGAGTTCGATGCCCGCCGCGCGGGCGTGTGCGAACCACAGCCGCAGCACGCTCGGGGTGCCGCCGATCGCGGTGACCCTCCGGTCGGCGAGGAACCCCAGCCACTCCGGGTACTCCTCGCGGGTGATCGAGCCCAGCGCGATCACCCGGCAGCCGGACAGGTCGGCCAGGCCCGCCGCCAGGAAGTGCGCGCCCCACATCCGGCCCGCGCCCCAGGCGTTGACGAACACGTCGTCGCGCTCCAGCGGCCGCCAGTGCTCGAACACCTTCGCCATGTAGAACCCGGTCGGCGCGTAGCCGATCTTGGGCGCGCCGGTCGAGCCGCCGCTCTGGAACAGCCAGGTCGCGCCCTGCTCGGCGGCCGGCTCCAGGTGCGCCAGCGCCGTGTTCAGGTCGTCCTTCGCCAGCGGCGGCAGCGCGGCCAGCTCCGCCAGCGACGACGGCGCCGGATGCGCGGCGTAGCGGCCGTCGAACTCCGGTACTCCGCGCAGCAGTTCCAGTGTCCGGCGGGCCACCGCCAGCCCGTCCGCGGCCTGCTCCTCGGTCAGCGAGAAGGTCATCGCCGGGCACCCCCGTCCGCGACGAAGGCGGCGTGCGCGTCCCGGTACGCGGCGAACCGGGCCCGGGTGACGTCCCGCTGGACCGGGCGGTCGGGGTCGTCCAGGTCCGGGGCGATCACCCCGTCCGGCTCCAGTTCGGAGAACCAGAACCGCTCGCCGTCGTGCAGGAAGTCCACGCAGAAGAACGGGATCGTCAGCTTCTTCGCGAAGTAGGCAGTGGCGTCTACGAGTTCCGGCGGGATCTCGCAGAACTCCATCGATCCGCCGCGGCTCGCGTTCGCCACCGGCGAGCCTGCCTCCGGGGTGCGGCGCAGCGCCGCGTACGGCCGTCCGTCGACCACGTACACCCGGTAGTCCACCGTGCCGTCGCCCAGGTACGGCTGCGCCACCAGCACGGTGTCACCGCCCTGCGCCAGGCTGGCCAGGCCGCGCACGTCCTCCCGGGAGCGGGCCAGGCAGATCCCGCCGCCGCCGCACCAGCCGGACGGCTTCACGATCGCCGGGAAGGTCAGTCCGTCCAGCGCCGCCTCGTACTGGTGCTTGGAGACGTCCCGCCCCGAGCCGATCCGCACCGACGGGACCGGCGGCACCGGCGAGTCGGCCAGGAACAGCACCGTCGCCAGCTTGTCGTTGCCCAGCAGCGACACCTGCGCCGGGAACGGCAGGTAGAACCCGGCCTGCTCCAGCACCGTGCACAGCGTCAACTGGTTGAACACGTCCATCGACTGGTACGGCAGCGAGTACAGCGCCGTGATGAACAGGGTGTCCTCGGGCGTCACCCGCTGCCCGTCCACGTACACCCGCGGCCGGCCCGGATCGGTGCCGTCCACCGTGACCGCCTCGGGGGCGTGCATCGTCCACGACATGCCCAGCTCGGCGGCGATCTCCGCGTACATGTCCCAGAAGTAGTGCTTCCACATCGCCCCGGACCGGCTCGACTCCCGGTCGGGGAAGATCCAGCACATCCGGCGCAACGGCGCCCGCACCCCGCTCATCCGCTCTCCTCCAGCTCGCTCACGTCGAAGCCCCGGCCGCCCGAAGCCCGTTCGGCCCACCAGGCCCGCCCCTCCGGCGGCAGCGTGTCCACCGGATCCACGTACGGGTGGCGGCGGCCCAACTGCTGATCCCCGCCCGCGGGTTCGGCGGTGCGGAGCTCAAGTCCGGTGCGGTAGTTCTTGGTCCAGTACGAGATGCCGCGGACCCGGTCGTAGCCGGCCGCCTGATGCACCCAGCGCTTGCCGACGTGCGGCACGTCGGCGACCAGTCGCGGCGTCGCGTAGCCCGGCAGGTAGCCGAGGATCGCCTCCTGCAGGCGCTGCGCCTCGGCCAGCGGCAGCCGCCAGTGCTCGGCGTTCGGGACCACGTCGCACAGGTAGAAGTAGTACGGCAGGATGTTGGCCTCGCCCTGCAGCGCGAAGCACAGGTCGAGCAGCGCCTCCGGGCTGGCGTTCACCCCGCGCATCAGCACGCCCTGGTTGCGGACGTCCCGCACGCCCGCGTCCAGCAGCGCCCGGGCCGCCTCCGCGACCAGCGGGGTCACCGAGGCCGCGTGGTTGGCGTGGGTGTGCACCGCCAGGTTGACCGAACGCCGGGCCGCCAGCCGGGCCACCCGCTCCACCCCGGCCAGCACCTTCGGCTGCAGCCAGTGCTGGGGCAGCCCGACGACGGACTTGCTGGCCAGCCGGATGTCCCGCACCGAGCCGAGCTCCAACAGCCGCAGCAGGAACGCCTCCAGGCGCGGCCACGGCATGTTGGCCAGGTCGCCGCCCGACACCACCACGTCCCGCACCGAAGGCGTGCGCTTCAGGTAGTCGAGCATCTGTTCCTCGCGGTCCGCCGGGCGCAGCACCAGCCGCGCCTTGGCGACCTGCGGCGTGGACCGGCCGACCAGGTCCATCCGGGTGCAGTGCCCGCAGTACTGCGGGCAGGTGGCGAGCAACTCGGCCAGCACCTTGGTCGGGTAGCGGTGCGTCAGCCCCTCCACCGCCCACATCTGCGCCTCGTGCAGTGAGTCCCGGGCCGCCAGCGGATGGCTGGGCCACTCGGGGTGCCGGTCCGGGCGCACCGGCAGCATGTAGCGCCGCACCGGGTCGGCCAGGAACGCCTCGGTGAAGGGCTCCGGACGCAGCGGCGCCGCCACCGCCATGGTGTTCAGCATGTGCGGCGGCACCAGCACCGACATGGTGGCGAACCCGGCCTGGTCCGCCGCCAGTTCACGGTAGAAGCGGTCGGTCAGCAGCGGTCCGAACACCTGCCGCAGCTGCCGCTCGTTCTTCACGCAGTGCGCCCGCTGCCACTGGGCGTCCCGCCACTGCTCGGGGGTGACGTCCCGCCAGCCCGGCAGCCGCCGCCAGTCCGGTTCGACCAGCGGCCGCCGCAGGTACTGGTACGGCTGTGCCCGGCGGTCCATCAGGCGGACTTCCCGCCGCCGGTCGCGGTCAGCAGCGTGGCGTGCCGGGCCCGCAGCTCCCGCTTCAGGACCTTGCCGGTCGGTCCGAGCGGGAACTCCGCGGCGGTGCGCGCCACTTGGAGCCCCGCCAGTGCGGACAGCCCGGCCGCGGCCAGCTCCGCGTTGGCGGCCGCCAGCAGCCCGTCCGCGCTCGCCCCCTCCTGCAGCCGCACCACGGCGATCGGCCGCAGCCCGCCGTCCGGGTGCGGCACGCCCACCACCGAGCAGTCCTGCACCGCGTCGGCGCAGTCGGCGAGCAGCACCTCCTCGATCGGCAGGCTGTACACCGGCCCGTCCAGGGTGTCGATCACGTCGACCGTGCGGTCCAGGTGGTAGAACCGGCCCTCGGCGTCCCGGTAGGCGAGGTCGCCGGTCAGCCAGTAGCCGGACATCCGGAAGGACTCGGTCAACCGCTCGTTGTTCCAGTACCCGTGGGTGATCGAGGGGGCGATCACCGCCAGCATGCCGACCGTCCCGTCCGGCACCTCCACGCCGTCCTCGTCCAGCACGGTGGCCTTCTCCACCACCTCCGAGGGCATGCCCACGCACCGGTCGTTCCGCCCGCTCTCCGGCGAGGTGACCTGCCCGAACAGTGCCATGCCCATCTCGGAGGAGCCCAGCCCGTCGACGAACTGCGAGCCGGGCAGCGCCGGTTGACCCTCCCGGTCCTGCGGCAGCAGCCACGGTCTGATCAGCCCGGCGGGCCGCTCGCCCAGTTGGACCAGCCGGCGGATGTGCCCGTAGTGCGCGCTGTCGCCGGTGTTGAACCAGGAGTGCACCTTCGCCGCACCCGCCACCGGCAGCTCACCGGTCGCCAACTCGACGAAGGTGCGCGGGAAGGAGGCCACCATGGTGGGCAGGAACGCCTCCATCACCGGCTCGACCACCGCCCGCCGCCAGTCCGCCATCACCACCGTCGGCAGGCCCAGCAGGGTCGCCGTCAGGAAGTAGCTGAGCCCGCCCGCGTGGGTGTGCGGCATCAGCGACATCAGCCGGTCGTACGGTTCCACCGGGAAGCGCACCATGCGCGGCTGCTTGCCCTCCCAGAACTGCCGGTGCGCCAGCGTGGTCGACTTGGGGGTGCCGGTCGTCCCGGAGGAGTGGATCAGCGCCACCACGTCGTCCGCGCCGTGTCGGTACGGGTAGCCCTCCGGGAGCGCCGACACGTCCGCGTCGAAGGCCTGCACCTCGGCGGCCAGGGCCAGGAACCGGGGCCGCCGCTGCGGGTCCTGCCGGTACGCGGCCGCCAGCCGGGTGGTGTCGTCCGCGACCACGCCGACCACACCCACGTGGTTGAGGTAGCGCACCAGCACGTCGTGCCGCATCGCGTCGTTGATCAGCGCGGGCACCGCGCCCAGCGCGGTCAGCGCGAAGAAGTGCAGCAGCGGCTCCAGGCCCTCGGCGACCACCACGCCCACCGGCTCGCCCGGCCGCACCCCCATCGCGTGGTACCACGCCGCGTACCGGTCCCGCAGCGCCGCCAGGTCCAGCAGGCTGTGCCCGTGCAGCACCACCTGGCCGCGGTGGTCGGTGCGGTGGGTGAACGCGTACGGCACTGCCCGGTTCGGGTTCGCCTCGATCGCCCGGTCGAGGAAGTTCCCCGCGCCGAGCGTCGGATCGGTCATGAACCGCTCTCTGACGGACAGCGGGGCGATGGATGTCTGCTCGCTCATAAAGGTCTCCCAAAATGCCCGGTGAGGCACAGAACATGACGGAACGTCAGATGCGTGCACGGAGTGCCGTGCGGACGTGTTGCGATGCGGGCGGGTCGGGTCAGCGCGCCAGCAGTTCGGCGGCGGCCCGCCGCCCCGAGCGGATCGCGCCCTCCAGCAGACCGAAGAACTCGGCGCTGGTCTCGGTCCCCGCGAAGTGCACCCGGCCGTGCGGCACGGTCAGGGTCGGCCCGAGCGCCAGCCAGTCGCCCGGACCGAACAGCGCCGCGTAACAGCCCCTGGACCACGGCTCGTTGACCCAGTCGGTGACGTGGAAGCCGACCGGCTCGGGCAGCATCGGGAACAGCCGGGACGCCTGGTCGACCGCCGCCGCCCGCTGCTCGGCGGGCGACAGGGCGGCGAACCGGTGCGCCTCCGCGCCGGTGACGAAGCCGGTCAGCACACCCGGCGAACCCTCCGGCGGCGTGTCGTCCACCGTGGACAGCAGCGGGCCCGCCGCGTTCACCGACCAGCCCGACAGGCCGTGTTCGCGCCACACCGGCTGCGGGAACACCAGGTTCACCTTCACCGCGCAGCCGCGCCCGGTCCGCGACCCGGCCCGCCGCACCGGCAGCCCCGGCCGGAACTCGATCGCGTCGGCCAGCAGCGGCGGCACCGCCACCACCGCCGCCGCCGCGCGGTAACTCCCGCTCGGGGTGCGGACGGTGACCTCACCGTCGGACTGCTCGACGGCCAGCGCCGGTTCGCCCGTGTGCAGCACTCCGCCCGCCTCCAGCAGGCGGCGCGCCAGCCGCTCGCACAGCCGGTGCGCGCCGCCGGCGACCCGGTCCTGCTGTGCGCCGCCCTCGAACGCGTTGAGGTAGCGCAGGCCGCCGCCGGAGCGCAGGTAGAACGCCAGGTGCAGGACGGAGACCTCGGCCGGATCGGCCGCCATCATCTCGCCGAGGAACAGCGGGAAGAACAACCGGGCGTCCGGGTGCGGCAGTTGCCGCTCAGCCCAGTCGGCGGCGGTGAGCGCGTCCAGCCGGTCGGCGTTCGGGCTCAGCCACGGAGCGTCCGGCCGGACGGCGGCGGCCAGCTCGTCCAGCTGCTCGAACAGGTCGCCGAGGGCCACCGCGTTCAGCGGCGGGAAGCGGCCGTCGGTGGTGGCCCGGCTGCCGTCCTCCGCCAGCGCGAACCGGCTGGCGCCGTGCATCGCGGTCGGTGCGGTCTTCAGGTCGCAGGCGGCGAGCAGGGTGTGCAGCTCGGTGTGCCGGTCGCCCAGGTACGCCGCGCCGGCGTCGATCCACCGGCCGGGCGCGACCTCGATGCCCCTGGTCCGACCGCCGACCCGGTCCCTGGCCTCCAGCACCGTCACCCGCATCCCCCGGTCGGCGAGCTCGACGGCGGCGGTCAGCCCGGCCAGGCCCGCGCCGACCACCACCGCGGAGTGCGGCGGCCGGCCGGGCGCGGCGGGAGCCGCGGCGCTCACCGGGCAGCCGGGACGGTGGCGGCGGGGGCAGCCGTGCCGCCGGCGGCGGCGATCCGGGCGGCGAGGCCGGCCGGGGTCGGGGCGGCCAGGAAGTCCTCGAAGGTCAGCTCCACTCCGTGAGTGCGGGCCACCGCGCTGAGCACCCGGGTGGCGATCAGCGAATCCCCGCCCAGCAGGAAGAAGTCGGCGTCCGCGGGCACCTCGGCCAGCTCCAGGACGCGACGGAACACCGCCGTCAGCGAGTCCAGGAGGTCGGTGCTGTCGCCCGGCGGCGGGGTCGCGGGCGAGACGGCGGGCATGTCGAGGCTCATCAGGGGGTCTCCTTCGACCGGTGCGGGGTGCGCGTGGTCTGGCGGTGCCAGCGGTGCGTGGTGCGCGGTGCTGAACGCGGGTGCGATGGTGCCGGGGGTGCATGGCTGAGCGGTGCGGGTGTGCAGGCTGAGCGCGGTGCGGGTGCGCGGGGGAGTGGCGCGCGGCGGTGCCGGAGGTGCGTGCTGCGGGTGCGCGTGGTGCGGACGGAGCGTCAGGTGATCGGGCCGGTGCCGTGCAGGCGGTGCGAGGCGGCGCGGTCGACCTTGCCGCTGGTGGTGCGGACCAGGTCCGGGACGACCGTGATCCGACTCGGGACGAGGTGGGCGGGCAGCAATTCCCGGAGCCGGCGCAGGACTTCGGCGCCGAGCGCCTGGTCCGGCCCGCCGGTGCGCGGGACGACGTAGGCGACCAGGGCGGCCCGTCCCGCCAGCGTGGTCGCGGCGACCGCCGCCGCACCGACCCGGGGATGGGCGCCGAGCGCGGCCTCCACCTCCGCCGGATCGACCCGGATGCCGCGGATCTTCACCTCGTGGTCGAGCCGTCCCTGGTGGGTCAGCACCCCGTCCGCCGCCCGGGTGGCGCGGTCCCCGGTACGGAACCAGCGGCGGCCCTCGCGGGTGACGAAGCGCTCGGCGGTGGCCTCCGGGAGCCCCGGATAGCCGGTCGCCAGCGCGGCGCCCCCGATCAGCAGCTCGCCCTCGCCGGACAGCAGTTCCTCGACGTGCGGCAGGGCGCGGCCGATCGGCGCGCGCTCCGCCGGGTCCCAGCGGCGGCCCGGCTCCGGGGTGTCGGGGCCGAGCAGGTCCACCGCGTGGGTGATCAGGGTGGTCTCGGTGCAGCCGTAGGTGTTCAGCAGCCGGATCCGGGCGCTGTCGACCAGTCCGCTCCAGTCCGCCAGCCTGGCCGGCCCGGCGGCCTCGCCGCCGATCACCACCAGCCGCAGGCAGTCCGGCAGTTGGGGCCGCCCGCCGTCCTCGGCGAGGTGCAGCACCAGCTCGTGCCAGAACGCGGTCGGCAGGTCCAGTACCGTGACGCCGCGCCGTTCGACCATGCGCAGCAGTCGGGGGACCGACGCCGAGTGCGCCTCGGGGTCGAACACCAGCCGGGCGCCGGCGGTCAGCGTCGGCAGGATCTCCTCGAAGCAGGTGTCCCAGTTCAGCGAGGCGAACTGCAGCACCCGGTCCTCCGGCGTCACCCCGAACAGCCCGCGGAGCGAGGCCACCGAGGCGGTGATCGCCCGACGCGGCGTCAGCACCGGCTTGGGCTGCCCCGTCGACCCGGAGGTGAACAGCACGTAGGCGGGGTCGCCGGGCGCGACGGCCGGGCCGCGGGGCGGCCCGGCCGGTTGCTCGCGCAGGTCCGCGGGACGCGCCGGGACGGCCGGGGGCTCCGGGGGTTCCTGGTGCCGCAGGCCGAGGCGCTCGGCGTGGTCGCCCGCGTCCCGGCCGACCAGGGTGCGGCAGCCGGCCGTGGCGGCCATCCGACGCTGCCGCTCCAGCGGAAACGCCGGGTCGAGCGGGACGTAGGCGCCGCCCGCCGCGAGGATGCCCAGCAGGGCGATCACCGTGTCCGGCGAGTGGGTCGCGACGGCTGCCACCGGACCGGGCCGGTCGCCCAGGTCGGCGGCCAACCGGCTGACGCATAACTCGAGTTGCTGGTAGCTGAGAGTGCGTTCGGGGGACTCGATCGCGGTTCGTTCGGGCCACCGGAGAACGGTTTCCGCGAACGCGTCGAGCAGATCGGAGGCCGATCCGCTGACGCCGCCGTTCTTTGACATGCCCGCTCCAAGAAAATGCCCAGAGGTGCCCGTCCGTGCTTCGGCGAACCGGGACTCTACCTGTCACCATGCGTGCCCACAATGGGTGTTGCGGCGGGTTTCCAGAGGACCTGTGGGCGAACTGTGAACGCACCCGGCACCCGCCTTGATCACGTTCCGTGATCAGTGGGGTGCCGTGCTGCCAAGGCGCCCCGGGGGCGGCGGGGGGCGGGGCGCCGCGGCGGAGTTGATGGTGCGTCAGCGAATGGCCGGGTCGCTGCGAGCCCGCGTCGGGGGTGGCGGGGCGTTTTTGCCGCGCTTTACCGATCCCGGTTCGAACAAGCACGGTCCGTACTCGAACCGGTTGCCGGGAAGCGGGTGGCGATCGGTGATTTCCGGCCGGGAAAGCAATTCCCGCTCGGAGCGGAAGGGCAAGCCGCCGCCGCGGCTTCGCGTACCGGGCCGGTCGAGCATCGGCGGTAGCGGAGCGTCACTGCCCGCACGTCGCTCGGCCGGTACCATCTCGCGGATGAAGATCGCCGCCGTCCTGGTCGACGCCGCCGTCCTCGGCTCGGTCGGTGCCGCCCTGCTGCTCGGCCCCCGGCTGCTGCGCGTGCCCGCGACCGCGCCCGGGGCCGCGCCCGAGATCCCGTCGAAGAGCCCGTCCGGGAGCGCCGCCGCGTCCGTCCGGGCCCGGCGGCCCGTCCCGCCGGAGGCGCTGCTCGCCGCCGTCACCGCGGTGCTCTACCTCAATCAACTGTTCTGCTCCGCCTACCTGTTGCGCGTGCACGGCGGCGACACCTCGTTCGTCGCCCGCTACCTTCCGGCCGGCTGGTTCGACCAGCCCACCGGCAACCCGCTGGTCCGCGCCCTCGCCGACCGGCTGCCGGCGCCCCGGCTGTTCGCCCCCACCGTGCTGCGGGTGCAGGCCTTCCTGGAGCTGCCGTTCGTCCTGCTCGCCTACGCCACCGTGCTGCGCCGCCTCAGCCCCGCGCTGCACCGCACCGTGCTCGGCTCCGCGCCGCTGGCGTGGACGGCCGCGCTCTCGTACACGGTCGTCTTCAGCACCGTCGAATGGGCGCTGTACAACCCGTGGACCCTCCAGGACGTGGCCCTCCGCGTCCTGTCCGCCCTGCTCACCGTGCCCCTGCTGCTCGCCCTCGCCCGCCGCGACACCGGCCCCGACCGGCACCCGGGCACCCTCGGCCTGCTGCACTTCGCGGTCACGCTCTGGGCCCTCGGCACCCTGGTGATGGTCGTCTACGACACCGCCCTGCTCTACAACCTCGGCCACCTGCCGACCCGTTGGCCCCTCGCCCTGTTCGCGCTGCTGCTGCTCGCGGCCACCGCCCGCCGACCCGCCGACCCCGTCACCCCCGGCCCGGCCACCCGCGCCCTGGCGACCCTGCTCCGCCGCGGCCTCGTCCTGTTCCTGATACCGGCCTTGGCCGTCCGCTACGGCCTCGGCTACCCGCACCCCGCGATCGCCCTGGCCGGCGCCCTGCTGATCGCCGCCGCCACCCTGACCCACCGCCAGGTCCGCACGGCGGCCCTCCCCCTCACCCTCAGCTGTGCGGCCGGCCTCGCCACCGCCTGCCTCGCCCTCCACCTCACCGCCGACACCTACCCGGAGACCGGTCTGCTCCGCGCCATGGTGACGCTCCCGGCCACCGCGGCCCTCGTCGCCCACCTCACGGACCGCCGCCGCACCGGCTGAGCCCAGCAGGGACGGGCTGAACCGATTCGCCTGGCCGGCGCCTCACGCCTCCGGCGCGAGGTCGTAGCCGGGGCCGAAGCCGAAGTCGCCGAGGTGCAACGGGGTCTGGCCGGGGGCGGTGGTGAGGAGGGCGGGAAGGAGTTCGGCGAGGCGTTCGGGATAGACCGCCTGGTCGGTGGCGGCCAACTCGGCGACGGTCCACCAGCGGTGGCCGTGGGTGGCCTCGGCCGGGTCGACGCGGACGGCGGCGGCCTCGGCCGCGCTGAGGCGGAGCAGGCGGTACTCCTCGTCCTGGTCGTAGTGCCGGTCCTCGAAGATGAAGGCGGCGCGGCGGGTCCAGACGGCCGGGCCGAGACGCTCGGCCGGCACGCTGAGCGCGGTCTCCTCGCGCAACTCGCGGACGGCGGCGGTCACCGCGTCCTCGCCGGGGTCGATGCCGCCGCCGACGGTGAACCAGTGGCAGCCGCCGGTGAGTCGGGACATCCGGCCGCAGAGCAGCAGCAGCCGGTCGCGGTCGTCGAGCAGCAGGATGCGGGAGGCCGACCGCTTACGAGGCGTCATACCGTCGACTGTAGAGGCCGGACCGGCCCGGGCGGACCGAAAGACCGGAGGCCGGCCCGCTCGCGCACCGGGACGATGCCGGCCTCGGGAGGGCCGGCAGGCTGTCGGGCCGTCAGTCGAGGGGTGCGGACACCGGCTTCCGCTCGGCGGGGGAGTGCGGGAAGGCCGGGTCCACGGTCGGGTACGGGCTCGGGGCGGCGGGGAGCGGCGTGGGGGCGGCGGCGGGGGAGCGGAGGTAGGTGGCGTAGGCGAGGAGCAGGACGGCGGCGGTCAGCGGGATCTGGACCAGGCCCATGACGCCGACGGCGGGGTACACCTGGTACCGGTACATCGCGACGGCGGCCCAGCCCGGCAGGAACTGGGTGGCGAAGACGGTGACCAGGGCGAGGGCGAGCAGTCGCAGCGCGGTCGCCCAACCGCTGTGCACCACCAGCCAGGCGCCGCGCGCGCCGCCGTTCTCCAGGAACGCGGTCATCGGGAGCACCAGCGCCACCACGGCGCCGTACACCAGGGCGAGCAGCAGGGTCCAGACCACCGGGCCTTCCGGGGCCCAGGGCCCGTCCGGTGCGACGACCGCGTGGACCAGCGCGTACAGCGACTCCACGTGCAGCAGCAGGGACCAGCCGGCCGTCGCGGCCAATCGGCGGGGCGGCACCCGGAGCGCGGTGAGGGGCCCGACGCCGAGCCCCAGCACCCGTGCACCGGCGGCCAGGACGAGCGTTCCGGTCACGGTGCCGATCAGCACCTGCAGCGCGTCGCGCAGCTGGTACGGCAGGTGGAAGGGGAGGAGCACCAGCTCGGTGCAGCCCTCCGCCAGCGCCCCCAGCGCGGACAGCACCAGCAGCTGCCACCAGCAGGCCGCGGCCCGCTCCTTGACGATCCCCCACCAGCCCGGTTGCGGGCGCACCTCCGCGAACATCACGCCGCGAGGCTAGCGGAGGACCGGCCGGGTGCCACCCGATTTCCCGGCGGGCTACGGGGCGTGCACGATCTGGATCAGGTTCCCGCAGGTGTCGTCGAAGACGGCGGTGGTCACCGGGCCCATGGTGCGCGGCTCCTGGGTGAACGTCACCCCGAGGGCCCGCAGGCGCTCGTACTCGGCCGGCACGTCGTCCACCGCGAAGGACGCGGCGGGGATGCCGTCCTGGTGCAGCGCCTGCTTGTACGGGGGGACGGCGCGGTGGCCGGAGGGCTCCAGCAGCAGTTCGGTGCCCTCGGGCTGCTCGGCGGAGACCACCGTCAGCCAGCGGGCCCCGGCGCCGAGCGGGACGTCGTGCTTCTTCACGAAGCCGAGCACCTCGGTGTAGAAGCCGAGGGCCTTCGCCTGGTCCTCGACGAAGACGGTGGTGATGTAGATCCGCATGCGGAACTCCTGGGGGAGGGGAGGAGGATCGGGGGCGCGGCGTCGCCCCGTCGAACCTAGCGGCGGGCCGGGCCGTCCGGGCGCGCATCGGCGTGCGACGCGCCCACCGGGTGTGACCCGGAACACAGCGGCGGGGTGCATAGCGGGGTCGGGTCCAGCGCCTTCATCAGGGGGACAGGAGCGCGACGGGAGCCGGCACGTCCGGCGGGGAGGCGAGGGACCGAGGTTGACGACGCGGCAGCTGCGGGCCGAGGAGTTCGACCGCTTCGTGGCGGCCCGCTGGTCGGCGCTGCTGCACCTGGCGCGGCTGCTCACCGGCGGGGACCGGCACCGGGCCGAGGACCTGCTGCAGGAGGCGCTGGTCAAGCTGTGGTTCGCCTGGCCCCGGGTAGCGGGGCAGGCGCCCGAGGCGTACGTCCGCAAGGTCCTGGCGCGGGCCGCGGCCCGCTCGGCCCGGCGCCGCTGGTGGGGTGAGCAGCCCGTCGGTCGGCTGCCCGACCCGCCCGGGCCCGGCGACGAGGCCGCAGCGGTGGCTGAACGGACCGGCTTGGAGGTCGTGTTGGCGTTGCTGCCGGCGCGGCAGCGGGCCGCGGTGGTGCTGCGCTACTACCAGGACCTGCCGGAGGGGCAGGTCGCGGAGCTGCTGGGGTGCCCGCTGGGCACCGCCCGTTCGCTGACCGCCCGTGGCGTCGCCCGGCTGCGGCAGCTGCTGGCCGAGACGGCCGGCCCGGCCGAGTGAGGAGGGAAGCGATGGACCGCTTCGAGCAGGAGCTGGCCCGGATGTTGCGCGAGGGGCAGCAGGACGCGCCGTACGAGGCCCGCCACCGGGCCCGGCTGCACGCGGGGGTGCGGGCCCGGTACCGGACCCGGGCCTGGACGGCCGCCGGGTCGGGGCTGACCGCCGCCGGACTCTGCGCCGCGCTGCTGCTGCTGGGGACCTCCGCCGCCGGGGGCGGGCCGCACGGCCCCCGGCCGGGCCCGCTCGCCTCCGCCGAGTCGGTGACCGCGACCGCGACCGCGCCGACGACCGGGACCGCGCCGGCGGGTGCCGGCGGATGACGGACGCCCAGGTCACCCGTCCGGCCCGCCGCGCGAAGAAGGCCCCCGCCGTGAGCACCGGGACCACGACCGTCTCCGCCGACCACCTCCGGCAGCTGCGCCGGCAGGGCTACGCCGCCCCGCCCCGACCGTCCGTCGGGGAACGGCTGGTGACGCCGTTCCCGGAGCCCGGATCGCGGCTGCGGCACTCCTGCGGACCCGCCCCGGCGACAGTGCGCCGACTGGCCCGCTGGTCCAGCTGGGGCGGGCCGCTGCTGGTCACGCTGTTCGCCGGGCTGGCGCGCTTCTGGCAGCTGGGCAGCCCGCGGGCGGTGGTGTTCGACGAGACGTACTACGCGAAGGACGCCTGGTCCCTGCTGCGGCTCGGCTACGAGGGCAGCTGGCCGGACCGCACCGTCGCCGACCCGCAGATCCTCGGCAGCCCGCAGCTGGTCCCGCTCTCCGACTCCGGGGCGTTCGTCGCGCACCCGCCGACCGGCAAGTGGGTGATCGGCCTCGGCGAGTGGATGTTCGGCCTCGGCCCGTTCGGCTGGCGCTTCATGACCGCGGCGCTGGGCACCCTCTCGGTGCTGATGCTGTGCCGGATCGGACGCCGCCTGTTCCGCTCCACCCTGCTGGGCTGCCTGGCCGGGGCGCTGATGGCGGTCGACGGCCTGCACTACGTGATGAGCCGCACCGCGCTGCTCGACCTGATGGTGATGGTGTTCGCGCTGGCGGCGTTCGGGGCGCTGCTGCTCGACCGGGACCGGACCCGGGCCCGGCTGGCCGCCGCCCTGCCCGCGGACGGCGCACGACCGGCCGGGAGCCGGCACCCCGGCGACCGCGCCGGGACGGGCCCGCGGCCCTGGCGGCTCACGGCCGGGCTGTTCCTCGGACTCTCGGCCTCGGTCAAGTGGAACGGCCTGTACTTCCTGGCCTTCTTCCTCGTCCTCACCCTGCTGTGGGACGCCGGCGCCCGCCGCACCGCGGGCGCCCACCGCCCCTGCCGCGCGGTGCTGCGCAAGGACACCTGGTCGGCGCTCGCCCTCGGCGCGGTCGCCGCCCTGACCTACCTGGCGACCTGGACCGGCTGGCTGCTGTCCGACCGCGGCTACGGCCGGCACTGGGCGGACGGCCGCGGCGGCGCCTGGTCCTGGATCCCGGCGCCGCTGCGCAGCCTCTGGCACTACGAGCACGACGTGTACCGGTTCAACGTGGGCCTGCACACGCCGCACGCGTACGAGTCGAACCCGTGGAGCTGGCTGGTCCAGGGCCGCCCCGTGCTGTTCCACTACACCCAGGCCGAGCCCGGCACGGCCGGCTGCCACGCCGCCACCGCCTGCGTGCAGACGGTCCTCGCCCTCGGCACGCCGCTGCTGTGGTGGTCGGCCTGCTGCGCGCTCGCCTTCCTGCTGTACCGCTGGGCCCTGCGCCGCGACTGGCGCTCCGGCGCCGTCCTGTGCGGCGTCGGCGCCGGCTACCTGCCCTGGTTCGGCTACCAGGACCGCACCATCTTCTCCTTCTACGCCGTCGCCTTCGTGCCGTACCTGTGCCTGGCCCTGACGATGCTGCTGGCCGCCCTCCCGGGCCCGCCGGACGCGAGCGAAGGCCGCCGCCTGCGCGGAGTGACGGTGGCCGCCGTCCTGGTCCTGCTGATCGCCTGGAACTTCCTCCACTTCCTGCCGATCTACACCGGCCGCACCGTCCCGTACCCGGACTGGCGCGCCAGGCTGTGGCTGGACAGCTGGTTCTGACGCGTACGGACGACGGCCCGCGGATCCGACCGCGGTCGCCGACGGTTCGTCAGGGGCGGGGTGGCAGGCGGGCGGCGAGGGCGTCGAGGAGGAGGTCGAGGGCCAGCGGGTAGGCGCTGCGGCGCATGTCGGCGGCGAGCAGGTCGGCGGTGGCGGCGATGTGGGGGTGGGTGTCGGCGGGGAGGTCGCGGTAGGCGGTGTCCCAGACGCCCAGGTCGGCGTGTTGGGCGGGGGCGGGCAGGGCGAGGGCGGCGGAGTCGAGGACGGCGAAGCCGAGGGCCTGGTCGATGAAGGCGTGGTAGAGGCTGACGGCGTCGGGGTCGGGGAAGCCGGCCCCGCGGAGGATGCCGAGCATGGTCTCGATGGCCCGGATCTCGTTGGCGCGGCCCGTGGTGCGGTACGCGGCGAGCACGGCGGCCTGCGGGTGGGCGGTGGAGCGGGCGTGGATCCGCAGGCCGACCTCGCGCAGGTCGGCGCGCCAGTCGCCGGTGGGCTGCCAGCCGTGCAGGCCGAGGCCGATCAGTTCGTCGGCGACGGCCAGCAGCAGGTCGTCGGCGCTGTGGAAGTAGCGGTAGATCGCGCTCGGGTCCGCGCCGAGCGCGATGCCCAGGCGGCGGACGGTGAAGGCCTGGGCGCCGTGCTGGCCGACCAGGCGCAGCGCGGTGTCGATGATGACCTGTTCGGAGAGCACGGTGCCGTGCTTGGTGGGGCGCCGGCGGCGGCGCGCGGGCTCGGGGACGACGCGGTCGGTCATGGCCGCCGAGCTTACGACAACAGCATTGACGTGTGAAGGGGCTGCGGGTTTCATGGCGTGCCTACCGACCTTCCCGGCGGTGGACCCCCACCCGGCGTGCCACGTTCCCGAGGTCCGCCGGCTCTCTGTGCACCTCCGCGCCCTCGGCGGCGCACCCCACCGACGCCCCGCGCGGGGCGTTCCCCCACGACACTCTCGGCGGTGATCCTTTGGCAACGACGGTCAAGGACCGGGGCCCCGTCCCCGACGGCGGCGGCCAGGACGCGATGCGCAAGTCGGTCGGCGTCGGCGCGGTGGTGGTGATCGCCGCGTCCAGCACGGCCGCCACCACCTCGATCGGCATCGGCCTCGGCCTGATGGCGGGCGTGGTCGGCCTGCACCTGCCGGCCATCATGCTGCTGGCGTTCCTGCCGGTGCTCGGCATCGCCTGCGGCTACGGCCGCCTCAACCGGGTCGAGCCGGACGCGGGCAGCTCCTACCGCTGGGTCGGCAAGGCGCTGAACCCCTGGCTGGGCTTCCTCACCGGCTGGGTGAACATCGTCACCACCGTGGTGTTCATGGCGTACACCACCACCGTCACCGGCTCCGCGCTGATCCAGCTGGCGGGCACGGCCGGACTGCACTCGCTGCCCGGCGTGCGCCTGGACCCGGACTCCAGCTTCCAGTGCACGCTGATCGGCATGCTGGTGCTGCTCGCCGCCACCGTGGTCGCCGTCCGCGGCCTGGACCTGGCGGCCCGGCTGCAGAAGTACCTGCTGATCTTCGAGTACGCGGTGCTGCTGGCGTTCTGCGGCTACGGCCTGTTCGCCGGCGACCAGCCGTTCAGCCTGTCCTGGTACGACCCGTTCGAGATCCCGTCGATGGCCTCGCTGGCCCAGGGCATGGTGCTGGCGGTGTTCTGCTACTGGGGCTTCGAGTCGGTGTTCAGCGTCGGCGAGGAGGTGCACGACCCGAAGGACGCCACCCGGGGCGGGTTCCTGTCGCTGCTGCTGATGCTCGGCCTGTTCCTGTTCGCCGGCACCGCGTTCCAACGGGTGCTGCCGATCGAGGAGCTGGCGGACAACGGGGCCACCGGCCTGGCGTACTTCGCCGAGAAGCTGGCCGATCAGCCGCTCGCCGCGCTGCCGCTGGTGGCGCTGACCTTCTCTGCGGCGGCCTCGCTGCAGGCCGCGGTGATCCCGACCGCTCGCGGCACCTACGCGATGGGCCGCGACGGCACCCTCGGCCGCGTGTGGACCAGGCTGCACCCGCGCTTCCGCACCCCGTCCACCGGCACCTGGCTGATCACCGGCATCGCGCTGGCGCTGTCCGTTCTGGCGCTGGTCATCCCGACCGTCACCGAGCTGATCTCTGCGACCGTCAACGCCATCGGCATCGTGGTCGCGCTGTACTACGCGCTGGTCGCGATCGCCTCCGCGGTGCGGTTCCGGCGCCTGCTGCGGGACGACCTCGCGGAGGGGCTGAAGGCGGTGGTGGCGCCGCTGCTCGGCGGCGCGGTGCTGCTGCTGGTCGGGGGCTACCTCGCCTGGACCTTCTACGACTCCACCGACCACTTCGAACTCGCCGCCGCCAACGGCTGGTTCGAGCTCTCGGTGCCGGTGCTGATGATCGGCTCCGGCCTGGTCGCCGCCGCCTGGTCGCGCTGGGGCCGCCGCTCTGCCTACTTCACCGGCGCCACCGACCGGGCCGGTGCCGCCGAACCGGCGGAGACCCCCGCCGCCGCCTGACGTCCAGTCAACTCCCGTGCCTCACACAGAAAACGGAGCACCTGCAATGAACCGTGCCGACCTGGTTTTCACCGGCGGTCCGATCCACACCGGCGACGCCGCCCGTACCCGGGCGACCTCGCTGGCCGTCACCGGGGAGCGGATCACCGCCGTGGGCCACGACGAGGTGCGGGAGTTGATCGGCCCGGGCACCGAGGTGGTCGACCTGGGCGGCAAGCTGTTGGTCGCCGGCTTCCAGGACGCCCACATCCACGCGGTGTTCGGCGGCATGGAGATGGCCGCCTGCGACCTGACCGGCACCGTCACGGTGGCGGAGTACCTGCAGCGGATCGGCGCGTACGCGGCCGCCCACCCCGAGAAGGAGTGGATCACCGGCGGCGGCTGGTCGATGGAGAGCTTCGAGGGCGGCCTGCCCACCCGGCAGCTGCTCGACCGGGTGGTGCCCGAGCGCCCGGTGCTGCTCGCCAACCGCGACCACCACGGCGCGTGGGCCAACACCCGCGCCCTGGAACTCGCCGGACTCACCCGGGACACCCCCGACCCGGCCGACGGCCGGATCGAGCGCGAGGCCGACGGCACCCCGAGCGGCATGCTCCAGGAGGGCGCCTGCGGCCTGGTCGGCAAGCACGCCCCCGCCACCTCGGCCGCCGACCGGCTGGCCGGGCTGCTGGCCGCCCAGGAGATGCTGCACTCGCTCGGCATCACCGCCTGGCAGGACGCCCTGCTCGGCGACTTCGGCGGCAACCCGGACCCGTCCGACGCCTACCGCACCGCCGCCCTGGACGGCACCCTGACCGCCCGGGTGGTCGGCGCGCTGTGGTGGGACCGCGAGCGCGGCGCCGAGCAGATCCCCGAACTCCTCGCCCGCCGCGAGAAGCTGAGCCACGGCCGGTTCCGGGTCGGAGCCGTGAAGATCATGCAGGACGGCATCGCGGAGAACTTCACCGCCGCCCTCACCGCCCCCTACCTGGACGGCTGCGGCTGCGCCACCGGCAACAGCGGCCTCAGCTTCGTCGACCCGGTCGCGCTGCGCGAGCACGTCACCGCGCTGGACGCGCTCGACTTCCAGGTGCACTTCCACGCCCTCGGCGACCGCGCCGTCCGCGAGGCGCTGGACGCCGTGGACGCCGCGATCGCCGCCAACGGCCGCCGCGGCAACCGGCACCACCTCGCCCACCTGCAGGTGGTCCACCCCAGCGACCTGGCCCGGTTCGCCGCGCTCGGCGCGATCGCCAACATCCAGCCGCTGTGGGCCGCCCACGAACCGCAGATGGACGAGCTGACCATCCCCTTCCTCGGACCCGAACGAGCCGCCTGGCAGTACCCGTTCGGCGACCTGCTGCGCACCGGCGCCACCCTGGCCGCGGGGAGCGACTGGCCGGTCTCCAGCCCCGTCCCGATCGACGGCATCCACGTCGCCGTCAACCGCCGCGAGCCCGGCGCCGACCCGGCCGTCCCGGTGTTCCTGCCCGAGCAGCGCCTCGACCTGGCCACCGCGCTCGCCGCCTACACCTCCGGCACCGCGTACCTCAACGGCCTCGACGACACCGGCGTGCTGCGCGCCGGCAACCTCGCCGACCTGGTGGTGCTGGACCGCGACCCGTTCGCCGCGCCCAGCGAGGAGATCGCCCGGACCCGGGTGCTGCGCACCTACGTCGGCGGGCGGGCCGTGCACACCGCCGAGTGAGCCCGGACACCCTGTCGGGCCGACCGGGGACGGCTCGGCAGGGTGCCTGCCGACTCGCCATGAACGACACGTGTCCGAGACCCTGCGGGCCGTCGGTCACGTCGCCCGGATCACCTGCCGTGCAGCACCGCGGCCTCGAAGGCCCGGAAGTCCCGCTCCTGATTCCACTCCAGCAGCGCCTTCGGGCTGGCCGCGAGCAGCGCCGCGCAGCGCGCCGTCGGCTTCGTGCCCACCGGGCGGCCCTGGCACTCCGGCACCGGCACGAACCCGTCCCGGTCGCGCCACAGGCTGCGCCCGGCGACGAAGCCGTACTCCAGCGAGGTCCGCGCCAGGTCCTTCAGGTCGCGGTAGCCCAGCGCGTAGGTCCGCGCCGCCCGGACGTACTCGTGGGTGATGTCGATCCGCTCCACGCCCGGGTCGTCGGTGGCCAGCGCCGTCGGCACCCCGTGGCTGCGGTACAGCGGGAACGGGTGCTCCGCTCCCTCCACCTGGAGGATCTGGGCGTTCGAGGTCAGCGGGACCTCGACCAGCACCTTGCGCTCCGCGAGCGTGCGCAGCAGGCCCGCCGGGTCGTCCTCGTGCGCCACGTCCACGCCGTGCCCGATCCGCTCCGCGTGGCCGGTCAGCACCGCCTCCCGAATGTGGAAGGCCAGGTCCTCCGGCTTCACCAGGCCCGGGGCCAACTCGCCCGCGTGCAGGCTGATGTGGGCCTTCGGGTAGAGCGGGTGCAGGAAGTCCAGCATCTGCATCTGCAGCCGGTAGTTGTCCAGCGAGGACTGGTAGTCCTCCGGCTGCACCAGGTTCACCGCGACGAAGCGCTCGTCCTGCGAGGCCAGTTCCATCCCCAGCAGCAGCTGCGCGAACACCCGCGCCGGGGTGGACGCCCGGGACGCCTGCGACTGCAGGCGCACCGTCACCGCGCAGCCCGGCCGGGCCTGCGCCGTCCCGCACTGCTCGGTGTCCTGGTACTCCGCCCAGGCCCGGTCCGCGTCCGCCCGGGCCCCGTCCACCAGCGCCTGGATCTGCCCGTCGGCCAGCAGCTTCTGCCGCAGCGCCGCGAGGTCCGGCTCGAAGCCGACCTTCGCGGCCAGCGCGGCCACCCCGACCGAGGACGGCGTCTGCAGGGTCTCCAGGTAGCTCTGGTGCTGCGCCGCCATGGTGTCGGTCACCTCGGCCAGCATCACGCCCGGGTGCCGCCAACTGGCCTCGCCGAACTTGCCGAAGGTCGCGAAGAAGTGGTCGTGCCCGCTCTCCGGGCCCGGCACGAAGTCCTGCATCGACCAGGCCCGGATCACCGCCGTCCGGAACTCGCCCTCCGGCACGGCGTCCTGGGCCGGCCGGGCGGTGCCCTGGCACGGCCCGGTCGCCGAGACGAAGGTGACCGAGTCGATGCAGAGATCGTCCTGCGCGGCCAGCCGGATCAGCAGCTCGGTCGTCACCGCACCCGACAGGTGGTTGTGCAGGTCCCCGCCCTTCGGCATCTCCCGCAGGAACGCCTGCACCTTCGCAGGGTCCTGTCGGATGCCGTCCAGGTACGAGGCGACCCGTCCTTCCAGCGGACGGGCGCCGGGCAGTTGCGCCTCGGCGTGGGCGGCGGGGGCCAGCGGCGCCAGCAGCGCCGCGCAGGCGACGAGGGCGGCCGTGGTGGTACGGCGTAGCGAGATCATGACCGCCATGCTGACGCCCCGTCAGCGACGGGGCGGGGCACGGCGGTTCGTGTCGTACGTGCACCATCCGAAAGCGTGACGGGCCCGGTGCCGGGCCCGCCCGCCGGACGGCGGTGCTACTACTTCTTGGCGGTCTTCGCGGCGGGCTTGGCGCCGGACTTGGCGGCCTTCTCGGCCTTCTCGGCGCTCTCCTTGATCCGCTGCGCCTCCTTGCGGACGTCCACCTGGTTGGCGCGCTCGTGCTGCAGCCACAGCGGGTTCTCGTCGCGCAGCGCGTCGATCTGCTCGGTGGTGAGCGCCTCCGTGATGCCGGCCCGGCCGAGGCCGGTGACCGAGATGCCGAGGCGGGCGGCGACCACCTGGCGCGGGTGCGGACCGTTGCGGCGCAGTTCGGCGAGCCACTGCGGCGGCTCGGCCTGCATCGCGTTGAGCTCCTCGCGGGAGACGACGCCCGCCTGGAACTCGGCGGGGGTCGCCGCCAGGTAGATCCCCAGCTTCTTGGCCGCGGTCGCGGGCTTCATGGTCTGGGAGGTCTTGGGCTTGGGCGTAGTCATGCCCCAAGGGTATAGGGAACGCGCACCCGCCCTGGTCACGATGGGTAGCCTGGGGCGTGTGACCGAGATCGAGCAGCACTCCGCATCCTTCCGCCTGGCGTACGTGCCCGGGGTGACGCCCACCAAGTGGCTGCGGGTGTGGGAGGAGCGGCTGCCGGACGTCCGGCTGGAGCTGCTGCAGTCCACCCCGTCGGAGGGCCACGGGCTGCTGCTCACCGGCGGGGCCGACGCCGGTCTGGTGCGGCTGCCGGTGGACCGGACGGTGCTGAGCGCGATCCCGCTGTACACCGAGACCACCGTGGTGGTGTTCCCGAAGGACCACTGGCTGGGTGCCGCCGAGGCCGAGGAGGTCACCGTCGCGGACCTCGCCGAGGAGATCGTCTTCCACCCGCAGGACGACGTGCTGGAGTGGCCCGACGGCCTGCCGGGCCGCCCCGCGTTCGAGCGGCCCGCGACCACCGGCGACGCGATCGAGCTGGTGGCGGCGAACGTCGGCGTGCTGGCCGTGCCGCAGTCGCTGGCCCGGCTGCACCACCGGCGCGACCTGACCTACCGCACCCTGGCCGACGTCCCGCAGTCGCAGGTCGCACTGGCCTGGCCGGAGGCGGCGACCACCGACCTGGTGGAGGAGTTCATCGGCATCGTCCGCGGCCGCACCGCCAACAGCTCGCGCGGCCGGACCGCCGCCGCCGAACAGCAGCGGCAGCCGAAGCCGCAGACCGCGCGCAAGCCGCAGGCCGCGTCCCGCACCCAGCAGAAGCCCAAGCCCGGCCAGCGCGGGGCCGGCGGCGCCCGCACCGGCGGCAGCCGCACCGCCCAGCCCAAGCGCGGCCGCAAGCGGTAGCCGCCGACCGGTACGCGTCACGCGGCGGCCGACGCACCGTCAGCCGCCCGCTTCCCGGCGTTCCCGGAGTTGGTGCGCCCTGGCCCGCATGATGGTCGGACGGGCATCCTTGCCGTACCGACCGAGGAGAGTGGCCACGATGGTGCACGCACGGGCCGGCCAGCCGGCGCAGCCGCAGGATCTGATCGACGTCGCCCGGCTGGTGACGGCGTACTACTCGCTGCACCCGGATCCGGCGGAGGTCGCCCAGCGGGTGGCGTTCGGCACCTCCGGGCACCGGGGCTCGGCGTCGAGGACGGCGTTCAACGAGGACCACATCGCGGCGACCGCGCAGGCGATCTGCGACTACCGGGCCGAACAGGGCACCACCGGGCCGCTGTTCCTCGGCATCGACACCCACGCGCTGTCGGAGCCGGCCCGCGCCACCACGCTGGAGGTGCTGGCCGCCAACGGCGTCACCGTGCTGCTGGACACCGCGGACGGGTACACCCCGACCCCGGCCGTCTCGCACGCGATCCTGACCCACAACCGCACCCGCCCCGCGGCGCTCGCCGACGGCATCGTGGTGACGCCCTCGCACAACCCGCCCGCCGACGGCGGGTTCAAGTACAACCCGCCGCACGGCGGCCCGGCCGACTCCACCGCCACCGGCTGGATCGAACGCCGCGCCAACGAGCTGCTCGCCGCCGGCCTGGCCGGCGTCCGCCGCGTCCCGTACGCGCGGGCGCTGGCCGCCGACACCACCGGCCGGTACGACTTCCTCGGCGGCTACGTCGACGACCTGCCCGCCGTGCTGAACCTGGAGGCCGTCCGGGCGGCCGGGGTGCGGATCGGCGCGGACCCGCTGGGCGGCGCGTCCGTCGCCTACTGGGGCCGGATCGCCGAGACCCACCGGCTGGACCTCACCGTGGTCAACCCGCTCACCGACCCCACCTGGCGGTTCATGACGCTGGACTGGGACGGCAAGATCCGGATGGACTGCTCCTCGCCGTACGCGATGGCCTCGCTGATCGACAAGCGCGACGCGTACACCCTGGCCACCGGCAACGACGCCGACGCCGACCGGCACGGCATCGTCACCCCCGACGGCGGCCTGATGAACCCCAACCACTACCTGGCCGTCGCCATCGACTACCTCTACCGGCACCGCGCGGGCTGGCCCGCGGCCGCGGCCGTGGGCAAGACCCTGGTGTCCTCCTCGATGATCGACCGGGTGGCCGCCTCGCTCGGCCGCGACCTGCTCGAAGTCCCGGTCGGCTTCAAGTGGTTCGTCGACGGGCTGCTCGGCGGGACGGTCGCCTTCGGCGGCGAGGAGTCCGCGGGCGCCTCCTTCCTGCGCCGCGACGGCTCCCCGTGGACCACCGACAAGGACGGCATCCTGCTGGCGCTGCTCGCCTCCGAGATCACCGCCGTCACCGGGAACACCCCCTCCGCGCTCTACCGCGAGCTGACCGCCGCCCACGGCGACCCCGTCTACGCCCGCGTGGACGCCCCCGCCGACCGCGAGCAGAAGGCCGCGCTCGCCGCCCTCGACCCCTCGCAGGTCACCGCCGACGCGCTGGCCGGCGAGCCGATCACCGCGGTCCTCACCCACGCCCCGGGCAACGGCGCCGCGATCGGCGGCCTCAAGGTCTGCACCGAGAACGCCTGGTTCGCCGCCCGCCCGTCCGGCACCGAGGACGTCTACAAGATCTACGCCGAGAGCTTCCTCGGCGCCGACCACCTCGCGCAGGTCCAGTCCGAGGCCCGTGACCTGGTCACCGAGGTCCTCGCCAAGGCCTGACCGCCTTCCCGTCCACCCCTGCACACCCCTCCCCGCGCGGGAGGGGTGTTGCATTGTGGTGCGCCATGTTCGAAGATGTTTGATGTACCGGCTCGCCCTGCCCCCGGGCCGTGACTCGAACCCTGAGGAGTGCCGCCGTGCACAAGACGGTGACCAAGCTGGCCGACGGCCGCGAGCTGATCTACTACGACACCGAGCCGGCGTCCCGCGACGCGGTCGACCGGCGTCCGCTGGAGCCCGCCGCGAGCGTCTCGGAGATCCGCGTCGACCCGTTCACCGGCGACGCGGTCACCGTCGCGGCCCACCGCCAGGCCCGCACCTACCACCCGCCGGCCGACGAGTGCCCGCTCTGCCCCTCGCTCGGCGACCGGCTGAGCGAGATCCCGGCCGAGGACTACCAGGTCGCGGTCTTCGAGAACCGCTTCCCGTCCCTCGCCTCCTCCTCCGCCGAGCACGTCGCCCCCTGGTCGGACGGCCCGTACGCGCTCGCCCCGGGCACCGGCCGCTGCGAGGTGGTGTGCTTCACCTCCGACCACGGCGCGGCGTTCGGCGACCTCACCGAGGAGCGGGCCCGCCTGGTCCTGGACGCCTGGACGGACCGCACCGCCGAACTGCACACCCGGCCGGACGTCCGCCAGGTCTACTGCTTCGAGAACCGCGGCGCCGACATCGGCGTCACCCTCGGGCACCCGCACGGGCAGATCTACGCCTTCCCGTTCACCACCCCGCGCACCGCGCAGGCCCTCGACCGGGTCGCCGCCCACCAGCGGGAGACCGGCCGCAACCTGTACGACGAGGTGCTGGCCGCCGAGCGGTCCACCATCGGCGCGGAGGACTCCCGGGTGGTGCTGGCCGGCGAGCACTGGACGGCGTTCGTGCCCTTCGCCGCCCGCTGGCCGTACGAGGTGCACCTCTACCCGAACCGGCGGGTCGCCGACCTGACCGGGCTGGACGAAGCCGCCCGCGCCGAGTTCCCGCGGATCTACCTGGACCTGCTGCGCCGCTTCGACCGGCTGTTCCCCGAGCCGGCCCCCTACATCGCCGCCTGGCACCAGACCCCGCGGCCCGCGGAGGTCGAACTCGCCCTGCACCTGGAGCTGTTCACCATCCGCCGGACCGCCGGCAAGCTCAAGTACCTGGCCGGCACCGAGTCCGGGATGGGGGCGTTCATGAACGACATCCGCCCCGAGACGGCCGCCCGCACCCTCCGCGAGCTGTAACCCGCCGCCCCCGCGACCCCTGGAACCCGCCCGCGCCGTGGGCGGGTTCCTTCGCGTTCCCGGACATGCAGAAGACCCGCCCGGAAGGGCAGCTGCCCTGCTCCGAGCGGGTCCGCGGATCTCGGCCGGTCAGCCCACCCGGTGCGCGCCCTGCGCGGGCGTCGCCGTGAAGGTGTGCGGGGCGCCGTACCCGGCCTCGGCGAACGCCGCGTGCACGGCGCTCTCGACGGCCTCCAGGCGGTCCGAGTCGACCAGGGCGAGGACGGAGCCGCCGAAGCCGCCGCCCATCATCCGGGCGCCGAGCGCGCCCGCCGCGTTCGCGGTCGCCACCGCCAGGTCGGTCTCGGGGCAGGAGATCCGGTAGTCGTCGCGCAGCGAGGCGTGCCCGGCGGTCAGGATCGGGCCGAGCGCGCGCGGGTCGCCGGCGTCCAGCGCGGCGACGGTGTCCAGCACGCGCTGGTCCTCCGTCACCACGTGGCGCAGCAGCGGGCGCAGGTCGGCGGGCAGCTTCTCCTCGGCCGCCGCCAGCTCCTCGGCGGCGACGTCGCGCAGCGCCGGGACGCCGAGCAGCTCGGCGGCCCGCTCGCAGCCGGCCCGCAGGCCCGCGTACGCGCCGTCGCCGAGGTCGTGCTTCACCCGGGTGTCGACCACCAGCAGGGTCAGCCCGACGGCGGGCAGGTCCAGCGGAACCTGACGGCCGATCAGGGTGCGGGTGTCGAGGAAGAAGGCGTGGCCCTCGACGCAGCAGCTGGACGCCATCTGGTCGAGCGCCCCGCACGGCACGCCGACGAAGGCGTTCTCGGCGCGCTGCGCGATCAGCGCCCGGCCCGGGGCGTCCAGGCCGAGGCCGTACAGCTCGTCCAGGGCGATCGCGGTGGCGCACTCCAGCGCGGCGGAGGAGGAGAGCCCGGCGCCGGTGGGGACGTCCGAGGAGAACGCCAGGTCGGCGCCGCCCACGGCGTGGCCGGCCTCGGCCAGCGCCCAGAACACCCCGGCCGGGTACGCGGCCCAGCCCGGCACGCTGCCGGGGGCCCGGCCGTCCAGCACGACCGAGGTCACCTGGCCGTCGCCCTGCGCGCTGTACAGCCGCACCACGCCGTCCGGGCGGCGCCGGGCGGCGACCCGGGTGGCGTGGGGGAGCGCGGCGGGCAGCACGTACCCCTCGTTGTAGTCGGTGTGCTCGCCGATCAGGTTGATCCGGCCGGGCGCGGCCCACACGCCGTCGGGAGTGTCGCCGAAAGCGGCGGCGAAGGCGGCGGCGGCATCGGTGGTCATCGGGCTCACTCCAGCGGGGCACGGGCGGAACAGGCCTGGCAGCCTACTTACCAAACATATTCAAACACACAACATCACAGACGAACAGGGTTCGGTCGGCACCCCGTTCGATCCGGTCCAACTATGCTGAGCAACTCCCCCAGAGAACAGAGGGCACAGTGACCGACAGCGGACTGCTCGCCGACCAGCGGCGGGCGCTGATCCTCGACCAGGTGCGCCGCGACGGAGCGGTCAAGGTCGCCGAACTCGTCGACCAGCTGGGCGTGTCCGACATGACGATCCGCCGCGACCTGGACGCGCTGTCCCGGGCCGGCAACGTCCGCAAGGTGTACGGCGGGGCGGTCGCCCGCACCGCCACCGCCGAGGAGCCCGCGTTCGAGGCCAAGTCGGGCCTGGAGACCGACACCAAGGCCGCGCTCGCCGAAGCCGCCGCCGCCCAGGTCCAGCCCGGCAGCGTGGTGGCGATCTCGGCCGGCACCACCGCCTACGCCGCCGCCACCCGCCTGCTGGACGTCCCCGGCCTCACCGTGGTCACCAACTCCCTCCCGGTCGCCGAACTGGTCCGCACCCGCGGCGGCGACCACGGCCCCGCGCTGCTGCTCACCGGTGGCGCGCCGACCCGCTCCGCCGCCCTGGTCGGGCCGCTCGCCGACCAGTCGATCCGCTCCCTGCACGTCGACCTGCTGATCATCGGCGCCCACGGGGTCAGCGAACGCGCCGGCCTCACCACCCCCAACCTCGCCGAGGCCCAGACCAACCGCGCCCTGATCGCCTCCGCCCACCGCACCATCGCGGTCGCCGACCACACCAAGTGGGGCGTCGTCGGCCTCAGCTCCTTCGCCGCCCTCACCGACCTCGACTGTTTCATCACCGACCAGGGCCTCCCGGCCCCGGCCCGCGCCGTCCTCGCCGAATCCTGCGGCGAACTCCTGGTCGTCTGAGCCGCCGAGCCCGTGGACGATCCGACCCGCAGCCTGCTCGCCGCCTGGCAGCGCTTCGACGGCCCGCTGCACCTGCGCGCGGGCTTCGACCGGGCCGCGTTCGACGCGCTCGCGGACGCGCTGCAGCGCTGCGCCGCCGCCTGGGCGGAACGGGACGCGATTCCGCGGGCCGCGGTGAACGTGCTGGTCGACGTGTTCGCCGCGACGGAGGCGAACGCGCACTGCTACCAGGGGGCGGAGGCCGAGCAGGTGCAGGAAGCGGCTTACCTGCTGCACGAGTTGGTGGCCGGGTGTGTCGAACTCCGGCCGACGGGCGGGGTCAGCGGATCCAGCCCGGGTCGCGGCCGCTGAGGGAGAGCGCCCGGTCGAAGTCGGTGGCCTCGGCAGGGGCGGGGCGGGGGTCTGCGTAGCCGCCGTTGGCGCGGGCCTGGTCGGCGATCTGCCGCACCACGTCGAGGAGTTCGGCGCCCGCCTGCTCGCCGACCGGGAACGGGTGCCCGGTGGCGCGAGCCAGGTCCCAGCCGTGCAGGGCGAGTTCCTGAACGGTGACGGCGCAGGCCAGGCCCGCGGGCACGGTGCCCGGGCCGAACTCGGTGTCCCCGGCGAGCGCTCCCGGCCGCAGCCAGGCCGCGGCCGTGCGCTCGGCGCCGGCGGCCACCTCCGCGGGGCCGGTCAGGGCGGCGGGTTCGCCGGTGCGCGGAAGCTTGGCGGCGGCGCGCTCGGCGTCGGGGAGGAAACCGCCCAGGTGGGCGAGCAGGTCGGTGACGGTGAACTTCTCGCACGGGGTGGCGGCGGTCAGGTGCTCGGCCGGGATGCCCGCGGCGGTCCGGGCGAACAGGGCGGCGAACTCGGTCAGTGCGGTCTGCATGGCGATGTCCCTCGGGTGTGCTCGGGCTCATTGATTTAGTCAAGACTAAAATAACGACAGCGCCCGCCGCAAGCCGAAGCTGAAGGACGGACTAAAATGACGGTCATGGAAGCGGTGCAAGTGATCGCCGAGCCCCGCCGTCGCGAGATCCTCCGGCTGGTCTGGGAGGACGAGCTGTGCGCGGGCGACATCGCCGAACGGTTCGAGGTGACCTTCGGCGCGGTCTCCCAGCACCTGAAAGTGCTGCGCGAGGCCGGGCTGGTGACGCTCCGCCAGGAGGGCCGCAAGCGCTACTACCGGGCGGACCGCGAGGCGCTCGGGCCGCTCGCGGCGTACCTGCAGTCGATGTGGTCCGCGAAGCTCGATGTGCTGGCCGAACTGGCCGAGGCCGAGGAGGCCGGGGGATGACGACCGATCGGGTGGTGCTGGAGCGGCGGATCGCCGCCCGCCCGGAGACCGTGTTCGCCTTCTTCACCGACCGTGAGAAGTGGCTGTCCTGGATGGGCCGGGACGGCGACTTCTCCTTCGCCCCGGGCGGCAAGTACCGCACCAACGTCAACGCCGACCACTACGCCGTGGGCGAGTTCCTGGTCCTCGAACCGCCCCACCGCGTGGTCTTCACCTGGGGCTGGGAGGCCGGCGACCACGGTGTCCCGCCCGGCGCCAGCACCGTTGAAGTCACCCTCGCCCCGGACGGCGACGGCACCCTGCTCACCTTCACCCACCGCGACCTCCCCCCGGCCGCCCGCACCCCCCACGCCCAGGGCTGGTCCCACTACCTGGACCGCCTCACCGTCCGCGCCACCGGCCACGACCCCGGCCCCGATCCCTGGCTGAACGGCTAGACCCCCGGGCCCGGTGTGCCGGGGTGTGCCAGTTGGTCTGGACCACTGGACGGGGGCCGAGGGGCCGCGCAGACTGGCGGGATGACGCTCCGATCGACGGCCGCCGGGTTGGAACTGCATGAACTGGACGTGCCGGACCGGGGGTTGATGCCGTTCGCGGTCGGATCCTTCGATGCGATCGGGCCGCTGTCGCGGGCGGAGTTCCCGCACCGGCACGCGTTCTACGAGCTGGCGTACGTCACGGCGGGGAGCGGGGCGCACGTGGTCGACCTGGCGGAGTACCGGGTCGAGCCGCCGGTGCTGTTCGCGGTGCTGCCCGGGCAGGTGCACCACTGGCGGGAAGTGCGGGAGTTGGACGGGTGGGTGCTGCTGTTCAACGAGGACTTCCTGCTGCGGCATCCGGAGGAT
The DNA here is from genome assembly GCF_003610255.1 of Streptomyces sp. TLI_171. Lineage (GTDB taxonomy): Bacteria > Actinomycetota > Actinomycetes > Streptomycetales > Streptomycetaceae > Kitasatospora. The sequence continues at coordinate 6,384,449 of NZ_RAPS01000001.1, forward strand.
CTGGGGCTACTGCGGGCGCTGGCGGCCGAACCGCCACCCCGCCCCGACCACCGCGGCGACCGCGAACTGCGGCACCTGCTGGGTGAGTTGACCGCCGAGCAGCAGGCCGGGCTGGACGGCGCGCCGGGCGTGCTGCAGGCGCTGCTGCACGTGCTGCTGGTGCGCGCGCTGCGGATGGCCGACGGGGCGGGAAGGGCGCGAGCGGCCGCGCACCCACTGGCGGAGCGGTTCGGCCGGATGATCGCCGAGGGCGGCCGGACCGATCGCTCGGTGCTCGCCCTGGCGCGCGAACTCGGCGTCTCGGCCGGCTACTTGCACGAGGTGGTGAAGGAGGCCACCGGCCGCACCCCGGCCCGCCTGGTGCGCGAGCAGCAGACCCTGGAGGCGAAGCGGCTGCTGGCCAGTACCGAGTTGACGATCCGTCAGGTCGCCGCGGCGGCCGGGTTCTCGGACCCGGCGTACTTCTGCCGCTTCTTCCGGCGCGAGGTCGGCCGCACCCCGGGGGAGTTCCGGGAGCGGAGCGGCGGGGCCTGAGGAATGCACCACGTCCCGCCGCCCGCGTCCATCGACGGCCCGGCGGGGCAGGGCCTAGCGTCTGTAGCACCCCACACAGCGCCGCCGTGCCGGGAGACCCGACCTCTCCAGGTGTCATGTCCCATCCAAGGGAGCCCGGGCGTGCGGCTACCGAGCGACCGACGAAGCACCCGAACGGAGAGCCATGTCCACCCCCCACAGCCCCCTGGACGACCCGGACCACTCGAACCGCCTGGGCGATCGGAAGATCAGCCGCAAGAGCCTGCTGAAGGCCGCCGCGCTGGCCGGCGCCGCACCCGTGCTGATCGGCGGCGGAACCGCGCTGGCCCGCGACAACGCCGCCGCCGGGTCCGCCCGGCTCCCGCTCACCCCCGAGTGCCAGGACGGCGACGCCGTCACCGAGGAGCAGATCGAGGGCCCGTACTTCAAGCCCGGCTCCCCGCTCCGCACCAGTCTGGTCACCAGCGGCACCGTCGGCACCCCGCTCACCGTCAGCGGCTACGTGTTCGGCCGCAACTGCGCCCCGATCCCCGGCGCCCTGCTGGACTTCTGGCAGGCCGACAACAACGGCAACTACGACAACAGCGGATACACCTTCCGCGGGCACCAGTTCAGCGACGCCAACGGCGGGTACACGCTGACCACGATCGTCCCCGGCCTCTACCCGGGCCGCACCCGGCACATCCACGTCAAGGTGCAGGCCCCCGGGCAGCCGATCCTCACCACCCAGCTGTACTTCCCGAACGAGCCGCGCAACGCCACCGACACCATCTTCGACCCGGACCTGGTGATGACGGTCCGCCAGGTCGGCAACGGGCGCGAGGCCAGCTTCGACTTCGTGCTCAACGTGAACGGGACGCCGCGGCCCAGCACCAGCCCCAGCGGCAGCCCCACCCAGGGCTCGCCCAGCCCCAGCCCGAGCAGCTCCGGCGGCACCACCACCTGGAAGGTCGGCGCCAGCTACAAGGTCGGCGACCAGGTGACCTACAACGGCGTCACGTACGTCTGCATCCAGGCGCACACCGCCTACGCCGGCTGGGAGCCGCCGAACGTCCCGGCGCTCTGGTCCCGCCGCTGACCCCACCCCGGTCCCGCCGCTGACCGCGCCCACCCCCACGCGGGGCGGTCAGCGGCGACAGCCATCCCGAAGCGGCGGTGCGGCCCCACTCCACGGGAGGGGAAAACCTGGAGGGCCGGGGTCGCGCCCGCCAGCGCCATGGCGGCTCGAGCGCGGGGTGCGCGAGCCGCCATGGCGCACCCCCGCACGCACCCCCCTCGGCCGCGGATATCCGCTCGCGGCGGCCCGGGCGGCCCGTCTACGCTCCGGCGGACGACCACCGTCCAGGGGGAGAGCCGCACCGTGCCCGTGCGCCACACCGTCCGCGCCGTCAACCGATTGACCTCCCGTTGGGGGCGCGAGGCCGCGGAGCCGGGGCGGAGCACGGTGTTCAGCGCCCCCGGGGCCTGGGCGCCGCTCGCCTTCCTCGCCGCCGGCTCCGGCGGCCCGGCCGCCGCCGAATTCGCCGACGCGCTCGCCGTCCGGACCGCGGACGCGGCCGAGGCGGGCCGCGAACTGAACGCCGCCCTCGGACGGATCCGCGGTGTACGGACCGCACTCGGCCTGTGGACCCGCGACAGACTGCCGGTCGAACCGGCCTGGGCCGCCCAGCAGACCGGGGGGAGATTCCGCGGCTACCGGTCGCCCTCAACGACGAGGCCGAACTGGTGCTGGCCGGCGCGCTCACCCCCTGACCTCGCGCCGCGGGCCGTTGTCGGCGGCGACCCCTAGCATCCCGCCCATGCGAGCATCAGGAACCTTCACCGTCCCCGAGTTCACCCCCGCGCCCGTCCCCGAGAGCGACATCAGCACCGGCGTCGCGGTCGGCGTCGCCACCATGCGCAAGGAGTTCACCGGCGAGATCGAGGGCCGCTCCACCACCCTCTTCACCGCCGCCTTCGACCACGCCGCCGGCGTCGGCACCTACCTCGCCATGGAGTCCTTCACCGGCCGCCTCCACGACGCCGAGGGCACCTTCAACTTCGCCCACTCCGCCACCACCCTCGGCACCGGCCGCGACGCCGAGTACTTCGTCATCGTCCCCGCCAGCGGCACCGCGGACCTCGCCGGCATCACCGGCACCGGCAGCATCGTCATCGACGAGGACGGGACGCACCGGATCCAGCTCGACTACGCCCTCTAGGCCCGCGGGCGGTCAGCTGCGGGCCCAGGCGCAGAGGACCGGGACGCAGCGCTCCGCGAAGTACTCGTAGTCGTCCGGGGTGTTGTAGACGTGCGTCGAGAGCCGGAAGTAGCCCGTTCCGTCGAAGCTGGTGAACGCGGCCTCGACGCCCGACTCGGCGGCCAGCCGGTCGCGGAGGGCGTCCGCCTCCAAGCGGGTGCGGCCAAGGCCCGCCGGGAGGGTCACCAGGCGCAGCGCGTTCACCGGCATGCCGACCCGGGCCGCGGCCGGCTCGCCGGTCGCGGCGGTGATCGCCTCGCCGATCAACTCCTCCGCGTAGTCGGCCAGTTCGGTCATGTAGCGGCGGGCCTCGGCCCAACCCCACTGGTCGGCGACGAAGTCCAGCGCGGTCGGCGCCGCCAGGTAGCCGGTGGCGTCCAGGGTGCCCTGGCTGTCGAAGCGCTCCGGGAACGGGTCCTCGGCGCCCCAGGAGTCGATCAACGGGTAGAGCGAGTGCCGGAGTTCGCCGCGGGCGACCAGCGCGGCCGTGCCGCGCGGCGCGCAGCCGAACTTGTGCAGGTTCCCGATCCAGGCGTCGCACTCCGCCCCGGCCAGCGGGTCCTCCACCAGCCCGGGCACGTGCGCGGCGTCCACCACCAGCGGGATGCCGCGTTCCCGCGCGGCCCGGCCGATCAGGTCCACCGGGAGACGGCGCGCGGTCGCGGAGGTGATCTGGTCCAGCACGATCAGCGCCGTCCGCTCCCCGATCTGCTCCAGCACGGCCGCCGCGGCCTCCTCCGCCCCGGCCGCCAGCGGGACGTGCGCGGCCCTGATCCGCCCGCCCCAGCGCCGGGCCAGCCGGGCGGCCCCCATCGTGACGGCCCCGTACCCGTGGTCGGTCACCAGCACCTCGCCGCCGTCCCGCTGCGGCAGGCTGTAGTAGACCGCGCTCGCCCCGGCACTGGCGTTCGGCACCAGCGCGGTGAACTCGGCCGGCACGCCCAGGAACCCGGCGACCGCCGCACGGGCCGCCGCGATGCGCGCCGGCAGCGCCGGGAACCACACGACCGGCGAGCGCTCCATCTCCTCGCGCAGCCGCTGCTGCTCCCGCTGCGCCACCACCGGGACCGCCCCGAACGACCCGTGGTTCAGGTGCCGCATCCCCGGATCGAGCGACCAGCCCGCAGCGGCGGGCCGCCCGTCCCGGAGCAGCAGCGGCTTGGGCGCGACGACGGTTCCCACGGTGGCTCTCCGATCCGCACCGGGGCATCCGCACCCCGGCGACCTGCGGAAATCCTGACACACCCGCCGCCCCGGGCCCCGCAGGCCGCCGCGGCGGGCGGTCAGGGGCGGACGGCGCCCATGTACGGCATGACGTTCATGTCGACGATCTCGACGTTCTTGCCGGTGCGGGGGGCGTGCAGCAGCTTGCCGTTGCCGAGATAGAGGCCCACGTGGTGGAGGTCCCTGTAGTAGAAGAGCAGGTCGCCGGGTTGGAGGTCGGCCCTGGCGACGTGCTTGCCGGCGTTCCACTGGTCCTGGGTGACGCGCGGGAGGGCGATGCCGCCGGCGCGGAAGGCTGCTTGGGTGAGGCCGGAGCAGTCGTAGGAGCCGGGGCCCTCGGCGCCCCACTGGTAGGGCTTGCCGAGCTGGGCGTAGGCGAAGTCGAGGATGGCTCTGACCTGGCCGGTGGCGGGGCCGGTGTAGGTCTGGCCGCGGGTCGCAGTGCGGGATGCGGCCTGGGTGTCGTCGCCGAGGACGCGGGCCCGGTCGGCGGCTCTGAGGCCGGCCAGGATGCGGCCGGCCTCGGCGAGTCTGGCCTGGATCTCGGTCTTCTTGGCGGCGAGGGTGCTGCGGGCCTGTTCCAACTCGGCGAGTTTGGCGGCGGTTTCGGCGCGTTCCTGGTCGATGGACTGCTGCAGGCGCAGCGCGCTGCGCAGGGTCTCGCTCTGCTGGGCGGCGGCGAGGCCCTGCAGGCCGGCCTGGCTGAGGTAGGCGTCGGGGGAGGAGCTGAGCATCAGCTGGACGCTCGGGTCGAGGCCGCCGGTGCGGTACTGCTCGGCGGCCAACGCACCGAGGGTTTCCCTGAGTTGCAGGATCCTGCCCTGCTGGCCGGCGAGCCGGTCCTGCAACTTCCCTGCTTCGGACTGGAGTTGCTTGGAGCGTTCGTCGACCTTGTTGTACTGCTCGGTGGCCGCCTCGGCCTCCTCGTAGAGGCCGTCGACCTTGGCCTTGACCTGGTCGAGGTTGGCGGTGGGCTCGGCGGAGGCGGTGGCGACGGGCAGCAGGACGGCGGCTCCGGCGGCCGCGCCGAGTACGGCGGTCCTGGAGCGTCCGGCGGGTCGGGGCCGTCGATGTGTGGCCATCGGCTGCGGTCTCTCCTCGGGTCGGGGCACCCGCCGTCCGGGCGATCTCTACGAGACAACTTAGTAGTTCAGTAGATCGACCGGCAAGCCACCCCCGACCGCCGGCCCCGCCCACTACGATGTGGCGGACCACGGGGGACACCCACGAGAGACAAGGGCGGAGCGGCCAGTGCGCAGACTCGGCGACCTGGAGGCGGAGATCATGGACCGCCTGTGGACCTGGGACCGCCCCGCCACCGTCCGCGACCTCGTCGACGACCTCAACCGGTCCCGTCCGCTCGCCTACACCACCGTCATGACGGTCGCCGACATCCTGCATCGCAAGGGCATGCTGCGCCGCGAGAAGTCCGGCCGGGCCTGGAGCTACCGGCCCGCCTGCACCCGCGAGGCGTACAGCGCGGCGTTGATGCGGGACGTGCTCGGCGAGAGCCCCAACCCGACCGGGGCGCTCGCCCACCTGGTCGAGCAGCTCACCCCGGAGGAGCTCGCCGCCCTGCGCGCCGCCATCGAGTCGGTGGACCGCGACCAGCCGGGCGCCCCGCAGTGACCGCCGCGCTCGCCCTGCTCGGCTACGCGGCCCTGGTCGGCGTGCTCGGCCCGCTGCCGCTGGCCCGCGCGCAGTGGGCGCACCGCGCGCCGCACCTGGCCGTCGCGCTCTGGCAGGGCCTCGCGCTGTCCTTCGTCACCGCGCTGGTGCTGGGCGTCCACCACCTCGCGGTGCCCGGCGGCCACCTGCACCTCGGACTGGTCGGCCTGCTGCACGTCTGCGGCGTCGACCACCCCGGCGGGGCCGCCGCCGCGGGCTGGCGCCTGCTGCTGCCCGCCGCGACGGCGCTCTGGCCGCTGTCCCGGTTCGCCGGGGCCCTGGCCCGCACCGCCCGGCACCGCGGCCGTCACCGCCGCCTGCTCGACCTGGTGGCGGCCCGCGACCCCGCGCTCGGCGCGCACGTCCTGCACCACGCCACCCCCGCCGCGTACTGCCTGCCCGGGCGGCACTCCCGGATCGTCCTCACCCGTGGGGCCGTCGAACTGCTCACCGCCCCGCAGCTCGCCGCCGTCCTCGCCCACGAGCGCGCGCACGTCGCGGGCCGCCACCACCTGGCCCTGGCCGCCGCCGACGCGTTCGCCGCCGCCTTCCCGTTCCTGCCGCTGGCCCGGCTCGCCGCCCGGGAGACCCCGCTGCTGCTGGAGATGGCCGCCGACGACCGCGCGGTGCGCCGCCACCCGCGCACCGTGCTCGCCGCCGCCATGTACCGGGTCGCCGACGGTCAGGTGCCGCACGCCGCGTTCGCCGCCGGCGGCCCGGCCGCGCTGCTCCGGGTCCGCCGCCTGCTGGCCCCCGCCGCCGCCCCGCACCCCGCGGTGCGTCTGGCCGCCGCGCTGACCGGCGCCGCCGCGCCCGTCCTGCCGCTGCTGATCACCTGCGGCCCGGTCCTGCCGTAGCGCGCCGGAGGAACACCGCACCGCCCGCCCCGGAGGGACCGGGACGGGCGGTGCGGTGCGGTCGCGGCCGGGCTACATCGGCTGCGGCCTGATCATCGCGAACGGCGCGCCCTGCGCGTCGGCGACCACCGTCATCCGGCCCGCCATCATGTCGAACGGTGGGGCCAGCACCGTGCCGCCGGAGCGGACCAGCGCGTCCACGGTGGAGTCCACGTCGTCCACCGCGAAGTACGTCAGCCAGTGCGCCGGGGTGCCGGGCGGGTCGTTGGCCAGCAGGGTCACGCCGCCGACCGCGCGGCCGCCGACCCGCGCCTCCCAGTACGAGTCGGCGCCGTCCAGCGGCTCGATCTCGATGCCGAACACCTCGCCGTAGAACGCGGTGGCCGCCGGGACGTCGCTGGTGTGCAGCTCGTTCCAGGTCACCGCGCCGGACTCGTTCACCACCTGGGCGCCGAAGAACTCGCCGGGCTGCCAGACGCCGAACACCGCGCCCTGCGGGTCCGCGGCGATCAGCATCCGGCCCAGCTTGCCGACGTCCATCACCGGCGCCAGCAGGGTGCCGCCGGCCGCCACGATCGCGTCCTGGGTGGCCTGGGCGTCGCTGCTGGCCAGGTAGCTGGTCCAGACGGTGGGCGGCTCCGGCATTCCCTCCGGCGCCATCGTCGGGCCGATCCCGGCGACCGCCTTGCCGTTCAGCTCGCAGACCGCGTAGCCGCCGAACTCGGCGGGGCCGGGCTTGCCCTGCCAGCCGAGCAGGTCGCGGTAGAAGTCCAGCGCGGCCTGCTGGTCCTTCGCCATCAGGTCGACCCAGCACGGCGTGCCGGTCAGGTACGGGGTGGTGACTTCGGGCATCTCACGCTCATTCCGGTCAGGACCCGGTCGGGACAGGTCAGGACATCCGGTGCTTCCCCCGCAAGTCACCCTCGGGGTGCGCCCGGGAATCCGCCACCGGACACCCCGCCCGTTACGCCCGGGTGAGGGCGATCAGCGCGATGTCGTCGGACAGCAGGTGCGTCCAGTCGCGGACGTCCTCGGCCAGATCGGCGATCAGCCGGCGCGGATCGGCCGCGCGCAGCGCGGACAGCCGCTCGCCCAGCGGGTAGAACTCGCCGGAGGAGTTGCGGGCCTCGCTCAGCCCGTCGGTGTGCAGCAGCAGCGCCGAGCCGTCCGGCAGCGCCAGCGGGGTGGGGACGGGCGCCCGGCCGGTGCCCAGCGCGCCCAGGCCGAGCGGCAGCAGCGAGGGCACCGGGGCGGCGCGGACCTCGGCCGGGCCGATCCGCAGCGGGGTCAGGTGCCCGCAGTTCACCACCTCGACCTGGTCGACGCCGTCGCGGTGCTGCAGCAGCAGCGCGGTGGCGAACAGCTCCTGGTCGCCCCGGGCGGTGGCCAGCCGGGTCAGGTGCCGGTCCAGGCGGGCCGCCAGCTCGCCCAGGTCGGCGGTCTCGTGGGCCTGCGAGCGGAAGCAGCCGAGCAGGTCGGTGACGGTCTGCACGGCCTGCAGACCCTTGCCGCGCACGTCGCCGATCAGCACCCGGGTGCCGTGCGGGGTGCGGACCGCCTCGAAGAAGTCGCCGCCGACGCCGGTGCCCGCCGTGGCCGGCTGGTAGTGGCCGACCAGCCGCAGGTCGCCGAGGCGCTCCGGGATCGGATGCAGCACCGCCTGCTGCAGCGCGATCTCGCTGGCCCGCACCCGGGCCAGCCGCTCCGACTGCTGGCGGCGGCTCCACGCCACCAGCCCCATCACCGCGCCCACCGCCAGCGCCGCCGCCGACGCGGCCGGACGGTCCGCCACCCGCGAGCCGGCCAGCACCTCCAGCAGCAGGTGCTGCAGGCCCGCCGTCGCGGCCACCGCCAGCACCACCACCGGGCGGCCCAGCAGCGTCGCCACCACCGCGACCACGCCGCAGCCCACCCACAGCACGGTGGCCAGGTCCGGCGGGCCGCCCTCGCCGGTCAGCAGCCTGGTGCTGCCCGGCACCGCCTCGGCGAGCACCCCGCCGAGCAGGATCGCCACCGGGTACAGCGCGGACGCCGCCGCCCGCCGCTGCCGCGGCAGCGCGGCCAGGAACCCCGCCAGGTACGGGATCTGCGCCACCACCAGCCCGAAGCCCACCAGCGCGGCCACCGCGCCGGACAGCAGCGCGGCCTGCCCGGCGCCGGACGGCAGGAAGTGCAGCGCGGCCAGGCCGACGGCCGCCAGCGGCAGCCCCAGCGAGGAGCCCGTCAGCGGGGTCAGCCGCCAGTGCCGGGCCACCAGCCCGGCGGCCAGCATGCCCACCCCGTACCCGGAGATCGCGAGCGTGACGTGCGGGAGCGACACCCCGCGCTGCAGCAGTGCCACCGGGACGGCCGCGGTCAGCACCAGCTGGACGAAGCCCAGCGTCGCGCCGGCCGCCATCGCCCCGCCCGCGGCCGCCACCGGCACCGCCGGGGAGGGCGGCGCCGCGCCGCGGCGGCGCAGCAGCACCGTCCGCACCCGGCAGGCCCCGAACAGTGCGGCCGCGGCGCACAGCAGCGCGCCCACGTACGGGTCGGACCAGTCGCGCAGCGGGCCGAGCTCCAGGCCCGCGACGGCCAGCAGCGCCGCCGCCGCGACGCCCGGGCCGCACACGGGGGCGGTGCGGCTCCCGGTGCGGGCGGTCCGGTCGCGCGGCAGCAGGCGCAGCGCGGCGAGCAGCAGCAGGCCGGCCGCGGCCGGGACCACCGCCTCGCCGAGCCGCCAGCCCAGCAGCGCGTCGATCCGCACCGCGACGTTCGCGCCGACCACGAAGACCGCCGCGACGCCGGCGATCGCCCCGCCGATCACCCGGCTGATCCGGCCCGGCAGGTTCAGCAGCGGGACGGACGCCAGCGCGGCGATCAGCACCCCGGCCGAGCCGGCGTCCTCGACGGCGCGACCGGCCAGGTACACCCAGGTGCGGTCGGCGGTGGCGGCGACCGTCCCGCCGAGCACCATCAGGCCGAGGGTCCAGCGCAGGATCCGCGGCCAGCCCCAGCGGTCGACCGCGCGGCCGGCGGCGAGCAGCGCGGTGAGCATCGCCAGGGCGGCGGTCAGCTGGGCGGCGACCGCCCCGTTCCGGCCGATCCCGAACTCGGTGACCGCCCCCGCGGCAGTGGCGCCGCGCAGCAGGGGCAGCAGCACGCAGAGCGAGGCGGCGGCCACGAGCAGCAGTTGGACGGCGCGCCGGGGGGTGCCGGTCACGGGGATCTCCTTCGGCAGGGCTGTGGAAAGCAAGGCTTTCAGAGACCCCGAGCGGCCTGAAGGGAAGAAGGTCACATAAGTACTATTTATCCCTTATGGGGGTGTTGCCAAGCGCCTCGGCCGGTGCGCGCCGTCCGGGCTGCGAAATTGGCGGCGCGGGGGAACGGGGGACGGCTAGGGTGCGCGGATTCCTGACGGATCGTCATGCGGAGGCGTGCCATGAGACTGACTGTCGACAACCATCCTGCGGTGCTGGCGGCGATCGCCGAGGAGTGCGCCGCGCTCGGGTTCGCGATGTCGTGCGACCGGGCGACCGGGGAACTGCTGCGCGCGCTCGCGGCGGCCCGGCCGGGCGGGCGGGTGCTGGAGCTCGGGACGGGGGCGGGCGCCTCGGCGAGCTGGCTGCTGAGCGGGATGGACGCGGACGCCACGCTGCTGAGCGTGGAGCAGGACGCGGCGGTGGCGGCCGTCGCGGCGAAGCACCTCGGCGGGGACCCGCGGGTGGAGCTGGTGGTGGGGGACGGTGCGGAGCTGATCGACCGGCTGGCCGGGCAGGCGTTCGACCTGGTGTTCGCGGACACCTGGCCGGGCAAGTTCCACCACCTCGACCAGGCGCTGGACCTGCTGGCCCCCGGCGGGACGTACCTGGTCGACGACCTGTTCCCGCAGCCGACCTGGCCGGCCGACCACGGGCGGTCGGTGGTGGAGCTGCGCGAGCGCCTGCGGGCCGATCCCCGGCTGCACGTCGCCGAGCTGGACTGCTCGACCGGTCTGCTGCTGGCCGTCCGCCGTCCGTGAGGTAGGCCGTCCGGGTGAGTTCGGGCGTGGGGGCCGGGATGCTGATCACACCGGTGCCTACGGTGGCGGGCATGTGGCAGGCCATGTTCGAAGCGGGGATCCCGTACACCGAGAAGACCCTGCGCACGGTGCTGGTGTACCTGGCGCTGCTGATCCTGCTGCGGGTGATCGGCAAGCGCGGGCTGGCCCAGATGAACACCTTCGACCTGGTGGTCATGCTGCTGCTCTCGAACGTGGTGCAGAACGCCGTGATCGGGAACGACAACTCGGTGTCGGGCGGCCTGTGGGGCGCGGTGGTGCTGTTGGCGACCGACTGGGTGCTGGTGCGGCAGGCGGCGCGCTGGGACTGGTTCAACCGGCTGCTGGACGGGACGCCGACGGTGCTGGCCCGGGACGGCGTGTACGACCGGCGGACGATCGCCAAGCAGGGCATCCGGGAGGCGGACCTCGACGTGGCGGTCCGCCACCAGGGCGGCGACGCGATCGAGGAGACCTCGCTGATCGTGCTGGAGCCCGGCGGCACCCTGCTGGTCCGGCTGAAGGACGGCGACCAGGTCGCGGACAAGGACGACGTGGCGGCGATCCGGGCCGCGCTGGTGGCGATCGAGGCCCGGCTGCCACCCCCGCGCTGACCGTTTTGGACCGGTTCGGCGGCGCGGGGGAGCGATATTGACGAATCCTTAACGCCAGGACGTGGCCCGGGAAATTCCTTCGATTCGATCACCAGAACATCCTCTGGCCTGCGGAAACGCGGTCGATCGGACGATCGGACGGGCTGATGGTCGGATCGGCGGGGGCCAATACGCTCCCGTCCTGTGTTCAACCTCCCCCAGGCGCTCAAGCGCCTCGTGATCGGCCGGGCCATGCGCAGCGAGGAGCTCGGCGAGACGCTGCTGCCCAAGCGGCTGGCACTGCCGATCTTCGCCTCCGACCCGCTCTCCTCGGTGGCCTACGCGACCGGCGAGATCCTGCTCGTCCTCACCGTCGGCGGCACCGCCTTCCTCTACCTGACGCCGTGGATCGCCCTCGGTGTGGTCGGCCTGATGGCCGTGGTGGTGATGTCCTACCGGCAGGTCGTGCACGCCTACCCGAGCGGCGGCGGCTCGTACGAGGTGGTGTCGCGCAACCTGGGCGCGAACTCCGGACTGGTGGTGGCCGCCTCGCTGCTGGTCGACTACGTCATGACGGTCGCCGTGTCGGTGGCCTCCGGCGTGGACAACATCATCTCCGCGTTCGGGTCGCTCGCCGAGCACCGGGTGGCGCTCGCGCTCGGCTTCGTGGTGCTGCTCACCGCGGTGAACCTGCGCGGCGTCCGGGAGTCCGGACGGGCGTTCGCCGCCCCCACCTACCTGTTCATCGGCGGCATCCTGTTGATGGTGGTCACCGGCCTGGTCCGGCTCGCGTTCGGCGACAGCCCGCAGGCCCCCACCGCCGGGCTGGGCGTCGCCGCCCTCGACGGCAAGGACACCCTGCAGGGCCTCGGCCTGCTGATGCTCGCCCTGCGCGCCTTCGCCTCCGGCTGCACCGCGCTCACCGGCGTCGAGGCGATCTCCAACGGCGTCCCCGCGTTCCGCGCCCCCAAGTCCCGCAACGCCGCCGCCACCATGTCGGTGATGGGGATCACCGCCGTGGTGATGTTCGCCGGCGTCACGCTGCTCGCGCTCACCTCGCACGTCCACTACGTCGAGGACGCCTGCCAGTTGACCGGCCTGGCCGGGGACTGCCGCACCCACACCCAGCAGACCGTGATCGCGCAGCTCGCCGCGACCGTCTTCGGCGGCTCCGACACCGTGCTGTTCTACTTCATCCAGGCCGTCACCGCGCTGGTCCTGATCCTGGCCGCGAACACCGCGTTCAACGGGTTCCCGCTGCTCGCCTCGATCCTCGCCCAGCACCGCTACCTGCCCCGGCAGATGCACACCCGCGGCGACCGGCTGGCGTTCTCCAACGGCATCATCGCGCTCGCCGTGGTGGCCGGCGGGCTGCTCTGGTTCTACCGGGCGGACGTCACCAGCCTGATCCACCTGTACATCCTGGGCGTCTTCACCTCCTTCACGCTGTCCCAGATCGGCATGGTCCGGCACTGGAACCGCACCCTGGCCACCGAGGCCGACCCGGCGGTGCGGGCCGCCGCCCAGCGCTCCCGGGCGATCAACGGACTCGGCGCCGTCACCACCGCGCTGGTCCTGGTCATCGTGCTGATCACCAAGTTCACCCAGGGCGCCTGGCTGGCCGTGGTCGCCGCCCTGCTGCTCTGGCTCACCATGCGCGGGATCCGCCGCCACTACGACGCCGTCTCCACCGAACTCGCCGTCCAGGACACCGCCGCCGAATGCGCACGCCCCCAGCAGGTGCACGCCGTGGTCCTGGTCTCCAAGCTGCACCGCCCGACCCTGCGCGCCCTCGGCTACGCGCAGGCGCTGCGCCCCGACACCCTGGAAGCCGTCACGGTCGACGTCGAACCCGAGGCGACCGCCGAACTGGGCGCGCAGTGGACGGCGAGCGACCTGGAGGTGCCGCTGCGGGTGCTCGCCTCGCCGTTCCGGGAGATCACCAAGCCCGTGGTGGCGCACGTGCGGGAGCTGACGGCCGCTCACCCGGGGGACGCGGTGGCGGTGTTCATCCCCGAGTACGTGGTCGGCCACTGGTGGGAGAACCTGCTGCACAACCAGTCCGCGCTGTGGCTGAAGAGCCGCCTGCTGTTCACCCGCGGCGTGATGGTCATCTCGGTCCCCTGGCAGCTCAGTTCCGCCGGCCGCGCCGACCGGCCCGCCCGCCGGGCGCCGGGAGCGGTCCGCCGCGGCGAGCCCGACCGGGTGCGCTGACGCACCGCCAGGTCGCGCCCGCGGGCAGGTCATTGCGGGTGGGCGCGGCTGCGCAGGGTGATCGACCGCCTGCGCACCGCACGCCTTTCGCGGTTCTCGAACACCACACCGGTAAACTTGCCCAGGTTGTCTTGCTACCGACGCCTTCGGTTGACCGCCGGGGAACCCAGGACGAGGACCGTTTGGCTGTGATGACCGCTCCCGATACCGCGTTGTTCCGCGCCCGCCCGGCGCCCGAGGCACGCACGCTCGTCGACGTCCTGGCGGCCACCGCCGCCGCCCACCCGCAGGAGCCCGCGCTCGACGACGGGCGCGAGACGCTCACGTACGGCGCGCTGCTGACCGAGGTGGAGCGGGTGCGGCGGCACCTGGCGAAGGCGGGCGTCGGCCTCGGCGACCGGGTCGGGATCCGGGTGCCGTCCGGGGGCAACCAGCTGTACGTGGCGATCCTGGCCACGCTCGCGGCGGGCGCCGCGTACGTCCCGGTCGACTTCGAGGACCCCGACGAGCGCGCCGAGCTGGTGTTCGGCGAGGCCGACGTGAACGCGGTGATCGGCGCCGACTACGCGCTGGACCGGGTCAAGCCGTCCGGACACGACGCCGAGCGGCCGGGCCCCGAGCAGGACGCGTGGATCATCTTCACCTCCGGGTCGACCGGCAAGCCCAAGGGCGTCGCCGTCACCCACCGCAGCGCGGCCGCGTTCGTCGACGCCGAGGCGGCGATGTTCCTGCCGGACGAGCCGATCGGACCGGGCGACCGGGTGATGGCGGGCCTGTCGGTGGCCTTCGACGCGTCCTGCGAGGAGATGTGGCTGGCCTGGCGGCACGGCGCCTGCCTGGTGCCGGTGCCGCGCTCCCAGGTGCGCAGCGGCGCGGACCTCGGGCCGTGGCTGGCCGAGCAGGAGATCACCGTCATCTCGACCGTCCCGACGCTGGCCGCGCTGTGGCCCGCCGAGGCGCTGAACGAGGTCCGGCTGCTGATCTTCGGCGGCGAGGCGTGCCCGCCCGAACTGGCCGAGCGCCTGGTCACCGAGGGCCGCGAGGTGTGGAACACCTACGGGCCGACCGAGGCCACCGTGGTCGCCTGCGGCGCCCTGCTGACCGGCCGCGCCCCGATCCGGATCGGCCTGCCGCTGGACGGCTGGGAGCTCGCCGTCGTCGACGGGGCCGGGGACCCGGTGCCGATGGGCGGCAGCGGACAGCTGGTGATCGGCGGCGTCGGCCTGGCCCGGTACCTCGACCCGGAGAAGGACGCCGAGAAGTACGCGCCGCTCGAATCCCTCGGCTGGGAGCGGGCCTACCGCAGCGGCGACCTGGTGCGGGCCGAACCCGAGGGCCTGGTGTTCCTCGGCCGCGCCGACGAGCAGATCAAACTCGGCGGACGCCGGATCGAGCTCGGCGAGGTGGACGCCGCCCTGCAGGGCCTGCCCGCCGTCTCCGGCGCGGCCGCCGCCGTGCGCACCGCCCGCAGCGGTAACCAGCTGCTGGTCGGCTACCTGGTCGTCCAGGACGGATTCGACCGGGACGCCGCCGTCGCCCGGCTGCGCGCCGAACTGCCCGCCGCGCTGGTGCCGCTGCTGGCCACCGTCGAACACCTGCCGACCCGCACCTCCGGCAAGGTCGACCGGGACGCGCTGCCCTGGCCGCTGCCCGACCTGGAGACCTCCGGGCCCGGCGAGCAGCTGTACGGCACCGAGGCGTGGCTCGCCGAGCAGTGGGCGCAGATCCTCGGCACCCAGGTCCGCGGCGCCGACGACGACTTCTTCGCGATCGGCGGCGGCTCGCTCGCCGCCGCCCAGCTCACCACCCTGCTGCGCGGCCGCTACCCGGCCGCCTCGGTGCTCGACATCTACCAGCAGCCCACCCTGCGCAAGCTCGCCCGGCTGCTGGAGAAGTCCGCGCAGTCCGAGGGCCGGGCGCGCACCGTCGAACCCACCCCGCGCCGCGCGCAGGCCCTGCAACTGCTGCTGATGCTGCCGCTGGCCACCCTGACCGGCCTGCGCTGGTCGCTCGCGCTGGCCGCCCTCGGCACCGTGCTCGACCTGCTCGGCGACTACCCGTGGGCGCCCACCGCCCCCTGGTGGCTGCTGGCCGCCGGCGCGCTGCTGCTGTACTCCGCGCCCGGCCGGCTGGCCGTCGCCGCCGGCGGCGCCCGCCTGCTGCTGCGCGGCGTCGGCCCCGGCAGCTACCCGCGCGGGGGCAGCGTCCACCTGCGGCTGTGGACGGCCGAGCGGCTCGCCGAGGCCTCCGGCGCGGTCGAGCTCTCCGGGTCCTGGCTGGTCCGCTACGCCCGCGCGCTGGGCTGCCGGGTCGCCCCCGACGTCGACCTGCACGCGCTGCCGCCCGTCACCGGACTGCTCCGGCTCGGCAAGGGCTGCGCCATCGAGAACGAGGTCGACCTGTCCGGCTACTGGCTGGACGGCGACCGGCTGGAGATCGGCGCGCTGCGGATCGGCGCCGGCGCCGTGGTCGGCACCCGCTCGACGCTGCTGCCCGGCGCGAAGGTCGGCAAGCGCGCCGAGGTCGCCCCCGGCTCCGGCGTCACCGGCGCGGTGCCCACCGGGCAGCGCTGGGCCGGTGCGCCCGCCGTGAAGACCGGCAAGGCCGAGCGCGGCTGGCCCAAGCAGCGCCCGCCGCGCACCGGCCGCTGGGCCGCCGGCTACGGCGCCACCGGCTTCGCGCTCACCCTGCTTCCGCTGCTCGCCGCGCTGCCCGGCCTGCTGATCGCCGGACAGTTCGTCCACCCCGGCGACGGCCTCGGCCAGGCCGTGCGCGGCGCGCTGATCGCGCTGGTCCCCGCCACCCTCTCGTACGGCCTGACGTACGCCGCCCTGGTGCTGGGCGCCGTCCGGCTGCTCTCGCTGGGCCTGCGCACCGGCCACCACCCGCTGCACAGCCGGACCGGCTGGCAGGCGTGGACGGTCAGCCAGCTGATGGACCTGGCCCGGGAGACGCTGTTCCCGCTGTACGCCGGGCTGATCACCCCGGTGTGGCTGCGGCTGCTCGGCATGCAGGTCGGCAAGGGCGCCGAGGTGTCCACGGTGCTCGCGCTGCCCAGCCTGACCAAGGTCGGCGACGGCGCGTTCCTCGCCGACGACACCCTGATCGCCCCGTACGAGCTCGGCGGCGGCTGGCTGCGGATCGGCCGCGCCGAGATCGGCGAGCGGGCCTTCCTCGGCAACTCCGGCATGACCGCGCCCGGCCGGGCCGTCCCGGACCGCGGCCTGGTCGGCGTGCTGTCCGCGACGCCCAAGAAGGCCAAGCGGGGCAGCTCCTACCTGGGCATGCCGCCGGTCAAGCTGCCGCGGTCGGCCGACACCGCCGACCTGGCGCTCACCTACGAGCCGCCGACCCGGCTGCGCTGGGCCCGCGGCCTGACCGAGCTGGGCCGGATCGTCCCGGTGTTCGCCTCGGCCGCGCTCGCCGTGCTGGCCGTCGCCGCGCTCTGCGCGCTGGACTCGCCGCTGCTGTCCGGCCTGGTGGTGCTGGCCGCCGGCCTGGTCGCCTGCCTGGTGTCGGCCGCCGCGAAGTGGCTGCTGGTCGGCCGGTTCCGGGCGGTCGAGCACCCGCTGTGGTCCGGCTTCGTGTGGCGCAACGAACTCGCCGACACCTTCACCGAGGTGCTCGCCGTGCCGTGGCTGGTCGGCCGGTCCGCCGGCACGCCGGTGATGAACCTGTGGCTGCGCTCGATCGGCGCCCGGATCGGCCGTGGCGTCTGGTGCGAGAGCTACTGGCTGCCCGAGGCCGACCTGGTCACGCTCGGCGACGGGGTCAGCGTCAACCGCGGCAGCGTGCTGCAGACCCACCTCTTCCACGACCGGATCATGAGGCTCGATACTGTGGAGCTCCGCGCGGGCTCGACCCTGGGCCCCGGCGGAATCGTGCTGCCCGGCAGCACCGTCGGCGAGCGCTCCACCCTCGGCCCGGCCTCCCTGGTGATGCGCGCCGAGACGGTGCCCGCCGACACCCGCTGGCTCGGCAACCCGATCGAAGCCTGGCAGTAGCACCCGACCACCCAG
Organism: Streptomyces sp. TLI_171; assembly: GCF_003610255.1. Classification (GTDB taxonomy): domain Bacteria; phylum Actinomycetota; class Actinomycetes; order Streptomycetales; family Streptomycetaceae; genus Kitasatospora. The sequence continues at coordinate 6,401,816 of NZ_RAPS01000001.1, forward strand.
GAGTACCACCGGTGAGCCCCAAGCAGGCCCCCGTCGCCGACCCGTACTTCCCCCGGCACGGGGACCCGCGCTACCGCGCCCACCGGTACGAGCTGGCCCTCGACTACCGGCCCGGGCCGAACCGGCTGGCCGCGTCCGCGCGGATCGCGGCCATAGCGGGCCCCGAGCCGCTGCGCGAGTTCACCCTCGACCTGGCCGACTTCCGGATCGGCAAGGTGCTGGTCGACGGGAAGGCCGCGCACTACGCGCACCGCGAGGGCAAGCTGCGGATCAGGCCCGCCAAGGCGCCCGCCGCCGGGTCGGTGTTCACCTGCGAGGTGCACTGGTCGGGCAATCCGCGGCCGGTGCGCAGCCCCTGGGGCGGGCTGGGGTTCGAGGAGATCACCGACGGCGCGCTGGTGGCCTCGCAGCCGACCGGCGCCCCGTCCTGGTTCCCCTGCAACGACCGGCCCGCGGACAAGGCGGCTTACCAGCTCACCGTCACCACGGCGACCCCGTACGCGGTGGTGACGGGCGGTCGGCTGCTCAGCCGCACCACCCGGTCTTCGGCCACCACCTGGGTGTACGAGCAGCCCGCGCCGACCGCCTCCTACCTGGTGGGCCTGGCGATCGCGCCGCTGCGGCAGGTCCAGCTGGCGGAGCGGGCGCCCGGCACGGTGCCGCAGAGCGGGTGGGTGCCGCAGCCCCTGCAGGCCCGGTTCGAGCACGACTTCGCCCGGCAGCCGCAGATGATGCGGCTGTTCGAGGAGCTGTTCGGCCCGTACCCGTTCGCCGAGTACACCGTCGCCGTGGTGGACGAGGAGCTGGACGTCCCGGTCGAGGCGCAGGGGATGGCCTCCTTCGGGCGCAACCACGTGGACGGGCGGCGCGGCTGGGAGCGGCTGGTCGCGCACGAGCTGGCCCACCAGTGGTTCGGGAACAGCGTCACCGTCGCGGACTGGCGGCACATCTGGCTGAACGAGGGCTTCGCCAAGTACGCCGAGTGGCTGTGGTCGGAGCGCACCGGCGGCCCGACGGCGCAGCAGAAGGCCGCCGACGCGCACCTGCAACTGCGCGGCCTGCCGCAGGACCTGGCGATCGGCGACCCCGGCAAGCGGCACATGTTCGACGACCGGGTGTACGAGCGCGGCGGCCTGACCGTGCACGCGCTGCGCTGCGTCCTCGGCGACGCCGGGTTCTTCCGGCTGCTGCGCGACTGGGCGACCGCCTACCGGCACGGGGTGGTCACCACCGACGACTTCGCCGCGCACGCCGCCCGCTACACCGACCGCCCGCTCGGCCCGCTGCTGGACGCCTGGCTGCAGCATGGCGCGTTGCCCGCCCTCCCCGGGCTGTGAGCGGCCCGGGCCTGATGTACTGACCCCGTCAGACTCGGAAGCGTCTTCGGAGGAACGAGGAACATGAGCACGCACTACGACGTCGTCGTCCTGGGCGCGGGCCCCGGCGGCTACACCGCGGCCGTCCGCTCCGCCCAGCTCGGTCTGCGCACCGCGATCGTCGAGGCGAAGTACTGGGGCGGCGTCTGCCTCAACGTCGGCTGCATCCCCTCGAAGGCCCTGCTGCGCAACGCCGAGCTGGCGCACACCGTGCTGAAGGAGGCCGACCTGTACGGCATCCGGGTCGACGGCTCGGTGTCCTTCGACTACGGGAAGGCGTTCAGCCGCTCCCGGCAGGTCGCGGACGGCCGGGTCAAGGGCGTCCACTACCTGATGAAGAAGAACGACATCACGGAGTACGACGGCTGGGGCACCTTCGTCGACGACCACACCCTGCAGGTCTCGCTGGCCGGCGGCGGCTTCGAGCTGGTCACCTTCGACCACTGCGTCATCGCGGCGGGCGCCACCACCCGGCTGCTGCCCGGCACCTCGCTGAGCGAACGGGTCGTCACCTACGAGGAGCAGATCCTCACCGAGCAGCTGCCCGGGTCGATCATCATCGCGGGCGCCGGCGCGATCGGCGTGGAGTTCGCCTACGTGCTGCACAACTACGGCGTGAAGGTCACCATCGTCGAGTTCCTGGACCGGATGGTGCCGCTGGAGGACGCCGACGTGTCCGCCGAGCTCGCCAAGCAGTACCGCAAGCTGGGCATCCAGGTGCTGACCTCCACCCGGGTCGACGCGATCGACGACTCCGACCCGAACAAGCCGGTGCGGGTCACCGTCACCCGGGACGGCAAGCAGGAGGTGCTGGAGGCCGACAAGGTGCTGCAGGCCATCGGCTTCGTGCCGCGGGTGCAGGGCTACGGCCTGGAGGTCACCGGGGTGCAGCTCACCGAGCGCGGCGCGATCGCCGTGGACGGCCGGGGCCGCACCAGCGTGGAGCACATCTTCGCCATCGGCGACGTCACCGCGAAGCTGATGCTGGCGCACGCCGCCGAGGCGATGGCGGTGATCGCGGCCGAGACCATCGCCGAGGCGGAGACGATGGAGATCGACTTCGTCATGGTCCCGCGCGCGACGTACTGCCAGCCGCAGATCGCCAGCTTCGGCTACACCGAGGCGCAGGCCCGCGAGAAGGGCTACGACGTCAAGGTCTCGAAGTTCCCGTTCACCGCGAACGGCAAGGCGCACGGCCTCGGCCACCCGGTCGGCTTCGTCAAGGTGATCTGCGACGACACGCACGGCGAGCTGCTGGGCGCGCACCTGATCGGCCCGGAGGTCACCGAGCTGCTGCCGGAGCTGACGCTGGCTCAGCAGTGGGACCTGACGGTCCACGAGGTCGGTCGCAACGTGCACGCCCACCCGACGCTGGGCGAGGCCGTCAAGGAGGCCGTCCACGGCCTGGCCGGTCACATGATCAACATGTAGGACCGCCATCAGGGTGAGCGGCGCACTCCCTCGGTACGGGAGTGCGCCCCGGCGGTATGTCTTCGGTTTTCGAGCACGCGCCGAGGTGCGCGCGGACGCGAGGAGCCCGCCGATGGACACCCCCTACCTGACGGTCGACGAACGCACCGAGATCGGCCGGGCCGCCCGCAAGCGGGCCCCCCGCTCCACCGCCGGGCACTGGCGGCCCGCCGCCGACCGCTCCGACCCGCTGTCGGTGCTGCGCGCCCAGGCCGCCAGCCGGCTCCCCGACCTGGTGCCGGTCCGCAACGGCCGGATGGCGGCCTCCCCGTTCGCGTTCCTGCGCGGCGCGGCCGCCGTGATGGCCGGCGACCTCGCCACCGGCCCCACCAGCGGACTGACCGTCCAGCTCTGCGGGGACGCCCACCTGGTCAACTTCGGCCTTTTCGGCTCGCCGGAACGCTCGCTGCTGTTCGACCTCAACGACTTCGACGAGACCCTGCCCGGCCCGTTCGAGTGGGACGTCCAGCGGCTGGCCGCCAGCCTGGCCGTCGCCGCCCAGGAGAACGGCGAGAGCGACGACGACGCCCACCGGGTGGTGCTGGACGCCGTCCGCTCCTACCGCGAGCACATCCGCGAGCTCGCCGGGCTCGGCGAACTCGCCGTCTGGTACCGGCAGATCAACGCCGAGGAGCTGGCCGCCAACCTCAAGGGCAAGCCCCGCCGCCTGATCGAGGCCGACATCACCGCGGCCCGCCGCCGCGACAGCCTGCAGGCGGCCGGGAAGCTCACCGAGATGACCGCCGACGGCCGCCGCCGCTTCAAGGAGCAGCCCCCGCTGATCGAGCACGTCGGCTTCGACGCCGACGAGGTCCGCGCCCTGCTCGCCGACTACCGCGCCACCCTCGCCGAGGAGCGCGGCCGGCTGCTCGACCGGTACCGGTACATCGACGCCGCCCGGAAGGTGGTCGGCGTCGGGAGCGTCGGCACCGCCTGCTTCGTCGTGCTGCTGCGCGGCCGCGACCTCGACGACCCGCTGGTGCTGCAGGTGAAGGAGGCCCAGGCCTCCGTCCTGGAGCCCTACCTGAAGACCAGTCAGTACTCGCACCACGGTGAGCGGGTGGTCGCGGGGCAGCGGCTCATCCAGGCCGCCAGCGACATCTTCCTCGGCTGGATGACCGGCCCCGGCGGCCGGCACTTCTACTGGCGCCAGCTGCGCGACATGAAGGGCTCCGCCGAGGTCGGCGCCATGACCACCCGGGCGCTCGGCTCGTACGCCCGCCTCTGCGGCACCGCGCTGGCCCGCGCCCACGCCCGCTCCGGCGACCGGATCGCCATCGCCTCGTACCTGGGCCGCAGCGACACCTTCGACCGGGCGATCGCCGCGTTCGCTCACCACTACGCCGAGCTCAACACCGAGGACCACGCCCGGCTGGCCGACGCCATCGCCGCCGGCGAGGTGCAGGCCGAGAACATCTAGGGCCGCCGTTCGGGTCGTCGCGCCCACGTCAACTCCGATCCGAATTGCGGCATATGCCGCTTTTCGGAAAGCCGCCGGACGCGCGTTTGCGCTTGCTGGAGGTCGGCTACGCGCCCCGGTGTCGGACATGCGAAGGAGGCGTGAAGCAATGATCACCGAACAGCAGATCCGTTCCATGCTGCACCACCCCGTGCACGACGCCCAGGGCAACAAGATCGGGAAGGCCGACCACCTCTACCTCGACGACGCCACCGGAAAGCCCGAGTGGGTCAGTGTGAAGACCGGCTGGTTCGGCACGAGTGAGTCGTTCGTCCCGATCGGCGACGCCCACGTGGTCGACGGACACCTCCAGGTGCCGTTCGCCAAGGACAAGGTCAAGGACGCGCCGAACGTCGACGTGGACAACGGGGGACACCTCTCCGAAGAGGAGGAACGCAGGCTCTACCGTCACTACGGCATCGCCTGGGACGACGCCTGGAAGGCCGCCAACCAGCCCGGCGAGGGCGGCTGGGCCCACTCCGGCGACCAGGCCGGCGGCGCCGCGGCCACCACGACGGCGGGCGCGGCCGGAGCTGCGGGCGCGGCCGGAGCGACCGGCGCCGCAGCGCGGAAGCCCGCCACCGGCACCACCGCCTCCGGCGACACCGCCCCCGGCCCCGCTGCGGCCGGCGGCGCGCCGACCGGTCGGTCGGAGCGCGGGGACGACGCGATGACCCGCTCCGAGGAGCGGATGCACGTCGGCGTCGAGCAGTACGAGACCGGGCACGCCCGGCTGCGCAAGTACGTGGTCACCGAGGAGCAGCAGCGGACCGTTCCGGTGCGGCACGAGGAGGCGCACATCGAGCGCGAGCCGATCACCTCGGCCAACCAGGGCCGGGCGATGGCCGGCGATCCGATCTCCGAGGCCGAGCACGAGGTCGTCCTGCACAGCGAGCGGCCGGTGGTGAGCACCGAGGCCGTCCCGGTGGAGCGGGTGCGGCTGGTGACCGAGGAGCGGGTCGAGCAGCAGACCGTCAGCGGCGAGGTGCGCAAGGAACGCATCGAGGCGGACCTGCCCGACGAGGCGAAGCGGGCCGCCGGCCAGGACACCCCGGGCCAGGAGCGCCCGCGGTGACACCGTTCTGCGGGGCCCGGCCGTCGCGCCGGGCCCCGCAGCGTGGCGCGCGGGAGCGCCAAGGGGGCGCCCCGGCCACCGTCAGCTCGCCTCCGGCCGGGCGATCGAGCAGACCAGTTCGCCGTCCCGCTCGTCGGCGACGATGGTGTCGCCGGGCCGGAGCTCGCCGGAGAGCAGCATGGTGGCGAGGCGGTTGTCGAGCTCGGTCTGGATGGTGCGGCGCAGCGGGCGGGCGCCGAACTCGGGCTGGTGGCCCAGCTCCACCAGCCACTTCCGGGCGGCTTCGGTGACCTCGAGCTCCAGCCCCTGGGCCTTCACCCGGCGTTCGGAGTTGCCGAGCATCAGGTCGACGATCCGCATCAGGTCGTCCTGGTCGAGGGCGTCGAAGACGATGATGTCGTCGATCCGGTTGAGGAACTCGGGCAGGAAGCGCCCGCGCAGCTCCGTCATCAAGCGGTCGCGGATCTCGTCGGTCTCGCCCCGGTGGGCGAGGATCAGCTGCGAGCCGATGTTGGAGGTCATGATCACCACGGTGTTGCGGAAGTCCACGGTGCGGCCCTGGGCATCGGTGAGCCGGCCGTCGTCGAGCACCTGGAGCAGCGCGTTGAAGACGTCCGGGTGCGCCTTCTCGACCTCGTCGAACAGCAGCACGCTGTAGGGGCGGCGGCGGACGGCCTCGGTGAGCTGCCCGGCCTCCTCGTAGCCGACGTAGCCGGGCGGGGCGCCGACCAGGCGGGAGACGGTGTGCTTCTCCTGGAACTCGCTCATGTCGAAGCGGACCAGCCGGTCCTCGTCCCCGAAGATCAACTCGGCCAGTGCCTTGGCGAGTTCGGTCTTGCCGACGCCGGTCGGCCCGAGGAACAGGAAGGAGCCCACCGGGCGGTTCGGGTCGGCCATCCCGGCCCGGCTGCGGCGGACCGCCTCGGAGACGGCGACCACGGCCTTGTCCTGGCCGATGACCCGGGCGTGGAGTTCTTCCTCCAGCTTGAGCAGCCGGGCCTTCTCGTCCTCGGTGAGCTGGGAGACGGGGATGCCGGTCTGCCGGGACAGCACGTCGGCGATGTCGTCGACGGTGACCGAGACCACGCCCTCGCGGCGTTCCTCGATCCCGGCGCTCTGCGCCTCGACGTCGGCGATCCGGGTCTTGAGCTCGGAGGCGCGGGTGAAGTCCTCGGCGGCGACGGCCTCGTCCTTCTCGCGACGGAGCTTGGCGAGTTCGTCCTGACGGCCGATCACCTCGGTGGAGCGGCCGAGGCCGCGCAGCCGGACCCGGGCGCCGGCCTGGTCGATCAGGTCGATGGCCTTGTCGGGCAGGAAGCGGTCGGAGACGTACCGGTCGGAGAGGTCGGCGGCGGCGCGCAGCGCGTCGTCGGTGAAGCGGACCTGGTGGTGGGCCTCGTAGGAGTCGCGCAGCCCCTCCAGGATCTGCACGGTCTCCTCGACCGAGGGCTCGGGGATCAGGACGGGCTGGAAGCGGCGTTCCAGCGCCGGGTCCTTCTCGATGTGCTTGCGGTACTCGTCGATGGTGGTGGCGCCGATGACGTGGAGCTCGCCGCGGGCGAGGGCGGGCTTGAGCATGTTGCCGGCGTCCATCGCGCTCTCGCCGCCGGCGCCCGCGCCGACCACGGTGTGCAGCTCGTCGATGAACAGGACGGTGGACTCGGCGGCCTCGCGGACCTCGTCGATGACCTTCTTCAGGCGTTCCTCGAACTCGCCGCGGTACTTGGCGCCGGCCACCAGCCCGGACAGGTCGAGCGAGACCACCCGGCGGTCCTTGAGCGTGGTGGGGACGTCGCCGGAGACGATCCGCTGGGCGAGGCCCTCGACGATGGCGGTCTTGCCGACGCCCGGCTCGCCGATCAGCACCGGGTTGTTCTTGGAGCGGCGGGAGAGGATCTCGACGGTCTGCTCGATCTCCCCGGCCCGGCCCACCACCGGGTCGAGCCGGCCGAGCTTGGCGTCCTCGGTGAGGTCGCGGCCGTACTCGTCGAGGGTCGGGGTGCTGCTCTCGGCCTTGGCGGGGGCGCGGTCGCCGCGGGCGGCGGCCTCGGCGCCGCGCTGCAGCCGGGAGGGGTCGGCGCCCTGGGCGCCGAGCAGGCGGCCGGCCGCGGAGTCGGGGTCGCCGAGCAGCGCGGAGAGGATGTGCTCGGGGCCGATGTAGGAGACGCCCGCGGCCTGCGAGCGGGCGTGGGCGCCGATCAGCACGCGCTTGGCGGCCGGGGTGAGGGCGGGTTCGGCGGCCGGGTCGGCCTCGCCGGCGGGCAGGGTGCGCTCGATGGCGGCGGCGAGCCCGTCGGGGTCGGCGCCGGCCTGGGCGAGCAGCGACCGGGCCGGGTCGACCCGGGTGGCCGCCCACAGCAGGTGCGGGGTGTCGAGGTCGGTGCTGCCGTCCTCCTGGGCGCGCAGTTCGGCGCGGGCGATCAGCTCGCGGGCGGACTCGGTGAGCAGTCGGCCGATCGGGACCCGCTGCACGGCGGGCGGGGAGGCGGAGGGATTGAGGCCGAAGAAGCGGTTGAGCAGTTCGGAGAAGGCGTCGTCGGAGCCGAGCGGGCCGAAGCCGGGCATGGTCATCGTGGGGGCACTCCCATGGGCGGACGGGCAGCAGTCTCCCAAACTATGGCAATCCATCAGATCAGCTGCCATACCTGGCGATCCGGACAGGTGACGGACCGTCACTCGCGCCGCTCCGGGCCGCTCCTCCCAGGAAGCTTTCAGGAACTTGGGACAGGCATTACCTGCGCATGGGACTCTTGTGACCTGAGCTCCAACGGGCACCTCGGGCCGACCGGTCCGGGGTGCCCGTGCGTGCACGGAGGGGGAGAGGGCATGCCGACCACGGACCGTGCGGCCAGCCGGCGGGGGATCGACGCGCTGCTGCGGCGCTCCCCGCTGCAGCCCGTCTTCCGGGCCCGGGCGGTCCGGCGGCTGGCGGTGCTCGCCTACCACGGCATCGACGACCCGGCGGCGTTCCGGGCCCAGATGGAACGCCTGGTGCGGATCGCCCGCCCGGTCGGCCCGGACGAGGTGGCCCGGGCCGCCGAGCACCGCCGACCGCTGCCGCCGCGCAGCGTGCTGGTCACCTTCGACGACGGCGACCGCAGCGTGCTCACCGAGGCGCTGCCGGTGCTCGCCCGGCTCGGCATCCCCGCCGCCGCCTACGTGATCACCGACCTGATCGACGGCGACCAGCCGTACTGGTGGACCGAGGCCGCCCACCTGGTCCAGCACGGCGGCCGGGCGCGGGCCCTGCGCGGGCTCGGCCCGACCGCCGCGGTCCGCCGGATGAAGGCCCTGCCGGAAGCCGAACGGCAGCGCACGCTCGCCGAGTTGCGCGACAGCTCGGGCCACCGGGCGCCCCGGCAGCCGCAGTTGACCCGCGCCGACCTGCACGAGCTGCTCGACGGCGGCGTCGCGATCGGCAATCACACCGCCTCCCACCCGTGCCTGGACCGCTGCGCCGACGCCGAACTCGACGCCCAACTGGTGCGCGCACACGACCGGTTGACACAGTGGCTGGGCCGCCCGCCGACCTCCTTCGCCTACCCCAACGGCAACTTCGACCCGCGCGCCGAGCGGGTGCTGCGCACCCTCGGGTACCGTACGGGCTTCCTGTTCGACCACCGGCACACCGAACTGGCCCCGGCGCACCGGCTGCGGATCAGCCGGCTGCGGGTCAACTCGCACACCGGCCGGGACCGCTTCGACACCATCCTGTCCGGGCTGCACCCGGCCGTGCACCGGCTGCGCGGCGGCCGCTGAGAAGGGGGAAGCCCGGCGTGGACGGCGCACCGGAGATCCACCGCACGCCCGAGCTGGACGGCGAACTCGTCCACGACTGGCGGGAGTTGATCGCCGACGACCCGGACGGCTCGTGGTTCGGCGGCCCGGACTGGGTGCTCGCCTGGTGGCGCACCCTGGGCGCGGCGCAGCCCGCCGAACTCGCGGTCTGGCGCGGCCCGGACGGCCGGGCCGAGGCCGTGCTGCCACTGGTCGCCGCCCGGCTCCGGGCGCACCACCGGGTGCCGCTCGACGTCCCCGTGCTCACCCTGCTCGGCTCCGGCCCCGGCGCCGCCGACCACTGCGGGCCCGCCCTGCGGCCGCACCGGCGCGCCGAGGTGGCGGCCTGGCTGGCCCGCCGCGCCCGCCACCACACCCTGTGGCTGCCCAACCTGGACCGGGCGCACGCCGACCTGCTGCCCGCCGCCGCCCGCCCGGTCACCCGCTCCGCCTGCCCGCGGGCCGACCTGACCGACGGCCCCGACCGGCTGGGCTCCCGCGACTTCCGGGCCGCCAACCGGCGCGCCCACCGCCGGCTGGCCGCCGCCGGCATCTCCTTCCACTGGCTGCCGCCCGGCACCGCCGGGCCCGCCCTGCTGGACGAACTGCTGCGGCTGCACCGGCTCCGTCGGGAGGCCGCCGCGGATGGCGTCAGCAGCTTCGGGGCCGACCGGCTGCCGCTGCACCGCCGGCTGCTGGAGACCGCCGTGCCCGGCTGCGGCCCGGCCTTCCAGGTGGCCAGGCGCCACGACGAGCCGGTGGGCGTGCTGTACGGCTTCCGGTGGGCCGACCGGTTCGCCTACTACCAGATCGGCTGGGACCCGCGGTGGGCCGCCGACTCGCTGGGCACCGCGCTGATCGACGCGGCGCTGCGCAGCTGCGCCGCCGAGGGCGTGCGGACCTTCGACTTCCTGCGCGGCGACGAGCCCTACAAGTACCGGTTCGGTGCGGTCGACCGCACCGACACCGGCTGGCTGCTCCCGCGCGGCCCCGGCGGAGCGCTGCTCGGCCTCAAACACCGCCTGCGGAAGGGCTCCTGACGTCGCGTCAGGGCTGGATCGCGCCGTCCAGGTACACCCACTCGCCCTGGTGGCGGACGAACCGGCTGCGCTCGTGCAGGGCGTCCGCCCGGCCGCCCTCGCGGAAGTGGGCGCGGAACTCGACGGTGCCCTCGGCGTGGAACGGCCCGCCCTCCGACGCGCCGAGGACCTCCAGCCGCTCCCAGCGCAGCGAGGGGTCGAAGTCCACCGAGGCGGGCCGGGTGTCCGGGTGCCAGGAGCGCAGCAGGTACGGCTCGTCCCGCACCGCGAAGGCGCTGAACCGGGAGCGCATCAGCTGCTCGGCGCTGCCCGCGGCCGCCGCGCCGCGGTGCAGCCGACCGCAGCACTCGGCGTACGCGGCGGGCTGGCCGCAGGGGCAGTCCTTCGGGGCGGGCGGGGTCGGGGTGCGTCGGCGGGCCATGCCTCCATTATCGTCGCCCGCGCACCGGGCCCGGCGCGCCGGTCGGGTGTGCCGCGGGGCGATCGGGGCAGGATGGGCGGGTGCCGCGCCCGCAGCGGTGCGGCGGACGGCGACGGTCGGCGAAGGGGACTTGAGATGAGCGACCACCACCACAACGTGCTGCTGCTCGGCTTCACCGACCCGGCGGCCTGCCGCCGGGCCTACGAGGACGCGATGCACCTGCCCGGGGTGCGGCAGGTCGCGGTGCTGGAGCGCGACGCCGAGGGCATCGTCGACATCCCGGAGAGCCACATCCGCGGCGCGGGCGTGCCGACCGTCGGCTCCGGCCTGGTCGGCGGGCTGGTCGGGCTGCTGGGCGGCCCGATCGGTGTGCTGCTGGGTTTCGCGGCCGGCGCGGCGATCGGCAACGCCGCCGAGCAGACCGAGATGACCGACGGCGGGGCGGGCCTGATCGTGCTCTCCTCCCGGGTCGACAACGGCAAGGCGCTGCTGGTGGTCGACCTGGTCGAGCACGAGAACGGGCCCGCCGACGAACTGGCGGCCTCCTACGGCGCTCCGGTGGAGCGGATCTCCGCCGAGGAGTTCGCCGAGCAGGTCCGGGTCGCCAAGGAGAAGGCCGATCAGTCCTGAGGGCCGCTGCGTCCCGCGGCAGGGAGCCGAGGGCCCGTCCGGGCCTCAGAAGTACGGCCGGTAGCCGTCCTTGAGCTTGTCGAGGTCGCGGCGCTCGCGCTTGGTGGGGCGGCCCGCGCCGCGGTCGCGCTCGGCGACGGCGGCCGGCCGCTCCTCGCGCGGCGGGGGCGGCGGGCTGTGGTCGACGTAGCAGGTCTCGGCGACGGGCGCGCCGACCCGCTTGGCGATCGGCCGGACCACCTGGACGATCCGCTCCCGGCCCTCGACCCGCACCCGCACGTCGTCGCCCGGCTTGACGTGGTGCGCGGGCTTGGCGGAGGCCCCGTTCAGCTTGACGTGCCCGGCCCGGCAGGCCGCGCCCGCCGCCGAGCGGGTCTTGATCAGCCGGACCGCCCAGATCCAGCTGTCGATCCGCACGCTCGCCTCGTCCGTACTCATGGCACGACTGTAGTCCGCGGCCTGTTTGTGCAACTAGTTGCATCGCTAGATCGATGAGCCCTACCGTTGGGTAACAAATCCCGACCGGAGGCGTCGATGACTGCTGCGTACCCCCACCTGCTGGCCCCGCTCGACCTGGGCTTCACCACCCTGCCGAACCGCGTGGTCATGGGGTCCATGCACGTCGGCCTGGAGGAGGCCGAGCACGGCTTCGAACGGATGGCGGCGTTCTACGCGGAGCGCGCCCGCGGCGGCGTCGGCCTGATCGTCACCGGCGGCATCGCCCCCAACGAGGCCGGCCGGCCCTGGTCCGGCGGCGCCAAGCTCACCACCGAGCAGGAGGCCGCCGAGCACCGCGTCATCACCGACGCCGTGCACGCCGAGGGCGGCAAGATCGCGCTGCAGATCCTGCACTTCGGCCGCTACGCCTACCACGAGGACCTGGTCGCCCCGTCCGCGATCCAGGCCCCGATCAGCCCGTTCGTCCCGCACGAGCTGACCGAGCAGCAGATCGAGCAGACCGTCGAGGACTTCGCCCGCTGCGCCGAGCTGGCCCGCTCCGCCGGGTACGACGGCGTGGAGATCATGGGCTCCGAGGGCTACCTGATCAACGAGTTCATCGCCCAGCAGACCAACCACCGCACGGACGGCTGGGGCGGCTCGTACGAGAACCGGATGCGCTTCCCGATCGAGATCGTCCGCCGGGTCCGGGAGCGGGTCGGCGCCGAGTTCATCGTGGTCTACCGGCTCTCCATGCTCGACCTGGTCCCCGGCGGCTCCACCTTCGAGGAGGTGGTGCGGCTGGCCAAGGAGATCGAGGCGGCCGGCGCCACCATCATCAACACCGGCATCGGCTGGCACGAGGCCCGGATCCCCACCATCGCCACCTCGGTGCCGCGCGGCGCCTACGCCTGGGTGACCAAGAAGCTGATGGGGCAGGTGACGATCCCGCTGGTCACCACCAACCGGATCAACACCCCGAGGTGGCCGAGGACCTGCTCGCCACCGGCCACGCCGACTTGGTCTCGCTGGCCCGCCCGATGCTCGCCGACCCCGCCTTCGTCAACAAGGCCGCCGCTGGGGCTCCCGAGTCCATCAACACCTGCATCGGCTGCAACCAGGCCTGCCTGGACCACACCTTCAGCGCGAAGATCACCTCCTGCCTGGTCAACCCGCGCGCCTGCCACGAGACCGAACTGGTCCTCGCCCCCACCCGGCTGGCCAAGCGCATCGCCGTGGTCGGCGCCGGACCGGCCGGCCTCGCCTTCGCCGTCTCCGCCGCCGAACGCGGCCACCGGGTCACCCTGTTCGACGCCGCCGCCGAGATCGGCGGCCAGCTCAACGTGGCCCGCAAGGTGCCCGGCAAGCAGGAGTTCGACGAGACCCTGCGCTACTACCGGCACGCCCTGGAGCGCACCGGCGTCGAGCTGCGCCTCGGCGTGCGCGCCGACGCCGACGCCCTCACCGGCTGGGACGAGGTGGTGCTCGCCACCGGCGTCACCCCGCGCGTCCCCGAACTGGACGGCGTCGACCACCCCAGCGTGGTCGGTTACCTCGACGTGCTGCGCGACGGCGCGAAGGTCGGCGACCGGGTCGCGGTGATCGGCGCGGGCGGCATCGGCTTCGACGTCGCCGAGTTCCTCACCGCCCCCGGTCCCGACGCGCCCGGCTTCCTCGCCCAGTGGGGCGTCGACCCGGAGCACACCACCCCCGGCGGCCTGGCCGCCCCCGCCCGCCCCGCCGTGCCGCGCAGCGTGTACCTGCTGCAGCGCAAGACCGGCAAGGTCGGCGCCGGCCTCGGCAAGACCACCGGCTGGATCCACCGCACCGAACTGCGCCACCGCGGCGTGGTGATGGTCCCCGGCGTGGAGTACCGCCGGATCGACGACCAGGGCCTGCACCTCACCGTCGGCGGCGAGGAGCAGGTCCTCCCCGTCGACACCGTCGTCCTGTGCACCGGCCAGGAACCCCGCCGCGAACTGGTCGACGCGCTGCGCGAACGCGGCGTCGAACCGCACCTGATCGGCGGCGCCGACGTGGCCGCCGAACTCGACGCCAAGCGCGCCATCGACCAGGGCACCCGCCTGGCGGCCGCGCTCTGACGGATGGTCAGCAGTGGCCGAGCGGGCAGCCCCGGCGCAGGCAGTGCCGGGCCGCGCGCTGCCCGGCCCGTCCCGGAACCAGGAGGTCAGGTCCAGGTTGTCGCAGAACTCCGGCAGGTCGGCGGGCAGTTCCAGGGCGGTGGCCGGCCGCTCGGCGAGCGGCAGCACCCGGTGCGCGGAGGCCACCAGGGGGTCGTCGGTGCAGGCGGACGGGACCGGCAGCAGGATCTCCTCGTCCGGCGGTGCCGGCACCAGCACCGACCGGCCGAGCATCGTCTCCGCCCCGTCCGGCGACAGCACCTCCCGGCACAGGGCCCCGAAGGACTCCATCGACGGGATCAGCTTCTCCTCGAACGACTGCCCCGACCCGCGGACGAACTCCGCGGGCGGCGGCACCGACAGGTGCGGCGGCAGGCCGCGCCGGGCCGACTCCACGCAGGAGCCCGCCGGGGCCGCGGCTCCGGCGGGCTCCCGCGGGGGGGTCAGTAGAGCGAGACGCCGTACGCGGCGGCGGCCGCCGTGACGGGCTGGAAGAACGTGGTGCCGCCGCTGGTGCAGTTGCCGCTGCCGCCGGAGGTCAGGCCCAGGGCCTTGCTGCCGTCGTACAGCGGGCCGCCCGAGTCGCCGCCCTCGGCGCAGACGTTGGTCTGGATCAGGCCGCGTACGGTGCTGCCGTCGGAGTAGCGGACGGTGGCGTTCAGCGCGGTGACCGTGCCGCTGTGGGTGCCGGTGGTCGAGCCGGTGCGCTTGACGGCCTCGCCGACGAACGCGTTCGCGGCCGTGTAGCCGCCCGGGTGGCTGAGCGAGGTGTTGGTGTAGCGGACCAGGGCGTAGTCGGTGCCGGGGAAGCTGGAGCTGACGGTGGATCCGGCCACCGTGGTGTGGGCGGAGTTGGTGTACCAGGTGCTGGCGATGTTGCCGCAGTGGCCCGCGGTCAGGAAGTAGTAGACGCCGCCCTTGACCACGTTGAAGCCCAGCGAGCAGCGGTAGCTGCCGCCGTAGATCGCCGCGCCCGCCGACAGCAGCGGGGTGAAGGCGCCGGAGGTGCGCTCGATCCGCAGGTGCGCGGCGTCCCCGCCGGCGGCCTTGCCGAGCTTGGCGAGCGCGGCCGGCGACACGGTGCTGTCGGCCGTCACCACGACCTTGCCGCTGGCCGGGTCGGTGTGCCAGGCGATGCCGCCGACGCCGCTGAACTCGACCGAGTCGCTGACCCGGGCCAGCGCTGCGGCGTCCGCGGACGGGGTGACGGCGGCCCCGGCGCTCGGCACCGCGAGCGCGGTGGCGGCGGCCAGGGCGGCGGCGACGGCGAGCAGCCGGCCGCGGGCGCGGCGGGCGGTGGTGGGGGTGGTGCGCATGGTCCTCACAGATCTCCTCCTGGGGAGTGGGAGAGGCCCTTGGGGGTTGACGGGCCGTGAGGCGCGGGCAGCAGCGATCGACGCCGGCCGGTGGGCCGCCGCCTTGATCTGCTCCTGACAGGCGCGCTACCCGGAAGTATGAGAACACCTGACGGACCGACACAAGACCCGGACCGGACATTCCCACCCTTGCGTTCCGGGGCCGGGGCCGGGGTCCCGGCGGCGGGGACCGTACGATCGCCGCATGTCACTGCCGCACGCGATCCTCACGGCCCTGCTGGAGAAGCCGTCCTCGGGGCTGGAGTTGACCCGGCGGTTCGACCGGTCGATCGGGTTCTTCTGGTCGGCCACCCACCAGCAGATCTACCGGGAGCTGGGGCGACTGGAGCGCGAGGGGCTGGTGCGGGCGTCCGGCCCGGCGGCCGGGCGCGGGCAGCGCAAGGAGTACGAGGTGCTGCCGGACGGGCGGGCGGCGCTGCGCGAGTGGGTCGCGCTGGTGCAGGACCCGAAGCCGATCCGGGACCCGCTGCTGCTGCGGCTGCGGGCCGCCGCCGTGCTGGGCGTGGACGGCCTGGGGGAGGAGCTGGCCCGGCACCGGGAGCTGCACCGCGAGCAGCTGGCGGAGTACCTGGAGATCGAGCGGCGGGACTTCCCCGCCGAGCGGGCCGGGGAGGAGAGCCGCCTCCAGCACCTGGTGCTGCGGGCCGGGATCCAGCTGGAGTCGTTCTGGCTGGCCTGGCTGGACGAGGCGCTCGCCGGACCGCCGGCCGAGCGGGCGGAAGGTCGGGAATAGGGCCGGGTGGCGCGCCGTTCCACCGAGTGGTTGAATGTTGAATCAACCTCGAAGGAGTTGAGAGCGGTGCAGTTCGGCATCTTCAGCGTCGGCGACGTGACCACCGACCCCACCACCGGTCGGACCCCGACCGAACACGAGCGGATCAAGGCCATGGTGGCCATCGCGCTCAAGGCGGAGGAGGTCGGCCTGGACGTCTTCGCCACCGGCGAGCACCACAACCCGCCGTTCGTGCCCTCCTCGCCGACCACCATGCTCGGCTACATCGCGGCCCGCACCGAGAGGCTGATCCTCTCCACCTCGACCACGCTGATCACCACCAACGACCCGGTGAAGATCGCCGAGGACTTCGCGATGCTCCAGCACCTCGCCGAAGGCCGGGTCGACGTGATGATGGGCCGCGGCAACACCGGCCCCGTCTACCCGTGGTTCGGCAAGGACATCCGCCAGGGCATCCCGCTGGCCGTCGAGAACTACGCGCTGCTGCACCAGCTGTGGCGCGAGGAGAACGTCGACTGGCAGGGCCGCTTCCGCACCCCGCTGCAGTCCTTCACCTCCACCCCGCGCCCGCTCGACGACACCCCGCCGTTCGTCTGGCACGGCTCCATCCGCAGCCCCGAGATCGCCGAACAGGCCGCCTACTACGGCGACGGCTTCTTCGCCAACAACATCTTCTGGCCCAAGGAGCACTTCCAGAAGCTGATCGACCTCTACCGGGAGCGCTACGCCCACTACGGCCACGGCACCCCCGAACAGGCGATCGTCGGCCTCGGCGGCCAGGTGTTCATGCGCAAGAACTCCCAGGACGCGGTGCGCGAGTTCCGCCCCTACTTCGACAACGCCCCGGTCTACGGCCACGGCCCGTCGCTGGAGGAGTTCACCGAGCAGACCCCGCTCACCGTCGGCAGCCCGCAGGAGGTCATCGAGAAGACCCTCGCCTTCCGCGACACCTTCGGCGACTACCAGCGCCAGCTGTTCCTGATGGACCACGCCGGACTCCCGCTCAAGACCGTCCTCGAACAGCTCGACCTGCTCGGCGAGGAGGTCGTCCCGGTCCTGCGCGCCGAGTTCGCCAAGAACCGCCCCGCCGGGGTTACCGACGGGCCCACCCACGCCGCGCTGGTGACGGCGCGCCAGGAGGAGGTGACCGCCAAGTGAGTGCGCTGAAACTGGTCGTGGTGACCGCCGGGCTGAGCGTCCCGTCCTCGACCCGGCTGCTCGCCGACCGGCTCGCCGAGGCCACCGCCCGCGAACTGCGCGACACCGGACGGGACGTGGACGTCCGGGTGGTCGAACTCCGCGAGCTGGCGCGGGACATCGCCGACAACCTGGTCACCGGCTTCCCGCCGCCCGCGCTGCGCGACGCCCTCCGGGCGGTCGAGGAGGCGGACGGGCTGATCGCCGTCACCCCGATCTTCTCCGCCTCCTACAGCGGCCTGTTCAAGTCCTTCGTCGACGTCCTCGACCGGGACGCGCTCACCGGGACGCCCGTGCTGATCGCCGCCACCGGCGGCACCGCCCGGCACTCCCTCGCCCTGGAACACGCGATGCGCCCGCTGTTCGCGTACCTGCGCACCGCCGTCGTCCCCACCGCGGTGTTCGCCGCGTCCGAGGACTGGGGCGCCACCGGCGCCGACGGCTCGCTCGCCGGGCGGATCGCCCGCGCGGCCGGCGAACTCGCCGAGCAGCTCTCCGGCCGGCCCGCGGCCGCCCCGCCGACCGGACAGGTCGTCCCGTTCGCCCAGCAACTCGCGGCCCTCCGCACCCCCTGACCCGCCGCCCCGAAGGAGCACCCCCGATGGAACCCCAGGTCGTCGACAACGCCGAAGCCTCCCGCTTCGAGATCAGCACCGACGCGGGCCTCGCCGGCTTCGCCGAGTACCAGCTCCGCGACGGCGGCACGGTCGCCTTCGTGCACACCGTCATCGACCCCGCCTTCGAGGGCCAGGGCCTCGGCGGCAAGCTGGCCCGCGCCGCCCTCGACACCGTCCGCGCACGCGGCGGCAGCGTCCTCCCGTACTGCCCCTTCATCCGCGGCTGGATCGCCAAGCACCCGGACTACCTCGACCTCGTCCCGACCGACAAGCGCGCCAAGTTCGACCTCTGACGGAACCACGCCGCCGCGGTCCCGCGGGTCCCCCGCCCACCGGCCTTGCCGGAATGTGCGGGGGTTCGGGGGGCGTGGACGGATGTTCGGGTCGGGGCTAGGGTCGGCCGGTGTGACCTTCTCGATCGTGGCTCGTGACGGCAGTGCGTTCGGTGTGGCGGTGGCCAGCAAGTTCCTTGCCGTGGGGGCGCTGGTGCCCGCGGCGGAGGCGCGGGTAGGGGCGTTGGCCAGCCAGGCGTGGGCCAATGTGGCCTACCGGCCGCAGGGGCTGGCGATGCTGGGCAGCGGGGTGGCGCCGGACGGGGTGGTGGCCGCGTTGCTGGCGGCGGACGACGGCCGCCCGAACCGGCAGCTCGGGGTGGTCGGTCCGGAGGGTCCCGGCGCGACGTTCACGGGGCAGGACTGCCTGCCGTGGGCGGGCGGGGTCGCGGGGGAGGGGTACGCGATCCAGGGGAACATCCTGGCGGGGCCCGAGGTGGTCCGTGACATGGAGGCGGTCTGGCTGGCCTCCGCCGAACTGCCCTTCGCCGACCGGCTGGTGGCCGCACTCGCGGCGGGCGACGCGGCCGGCGGCGACTCGCGCGGCCGGCAGAGCGCGGCCCTGTACCTGGTCGACCCGGGCCGGGGCGTCGGCGGATGGGGCGACACCGCGTACGACCTGCGGGTGGACGACCACCCGGACCCGGTCGCGGAGTTGCGCCGGCTGCTGGCCGTGCACGAGGTGCTGCACGGGACCCCGGACCCGGCCGAGCTGCTCCGGCTGGACGGCGAACTCGCGGTCGAGGTACGGGAGTTGCTGTCGGCGGTGGGTTATGACTCGCTGGACCGCTGGGCCGGCGTGGAGAACCTGGAGGGCCGGCTGGTGCCGGGCTGGATCGACCCGCTGGTGCTGAACCACCTGCGGGAGGCCGTCGGCGCGTGACGGCCCGGCGGCGCGCTCCCGGCACCCCGTCGGGCCGTCAACGTCCTCAGCGGGGAAGCGCCTTGGCGAGGTCGGCGATCAGGTCGACCGGGTCCTCCAGGCCGACGGAGAGCCGGAGCACGCCGGGGGCGGGCTTGTGGGCGGCGGCCACCGGCCGGTGGGTGAGCGAGGCGGGGTGCTGGATCAGGGTGTCGACGCCGCCGAGCGAGACGGCGTGGGTGATCAGCTCGCAGCGTTCGGCGATCGCCGCGGCGTGCTCGAAGCCGCCGGCCGCTTCGAAGGCCAGGGTGCTGCCGCCGCCGCGCAGTTGGCTTCCCAGCAGCGGGGAGCCGGAGCGGCCGGGGTAGTGTACGGCGGCGACCTCGGGCTGCTCGGCGAGCCAGTCGGCGAGCTGCGCGGCACTGGCGGAAGCGGCGCGGACCCGCAGCGGAAGGGTCTGCAGGCCGCGGTGCAGCAGGTAGCCGGCCAGCGGGTGCAGGATCGCTCCGGTGACGGCCCGGACCCGGCGCAGCCGCTCCGCCCAGGCGCGGGTGCAGGCGACGGCGCCGGCGAGCACGTCGCCGTGGCCGCCGATCGACTTGGTGGCGGAGTGCAGGACCAGGGTGGCGCCGAATGCGGCGGGGTTCTGCAGCACCGGGGTGGCGAAGGTGTTGTCGACCAGCAGCGGGACGCCGGCGCAGCGTTCGGCGATCGCGGCGAGGTCGAGCAGGTCCAGGGTGGGGTTGCCGGGGGTCTCCACCAGGACCAGGCCGGTGTCGGGCCGGAGCGCGGCGGCGAGGGTGTCGGGGGTGGCCCAGCCGACCTCGGTGCCGAGCAGGCCGGAGTCGAGCAGGTGGTCGGAGCCGCCGTACAGCGGGCGCAGGGCGACCACGTGCCGGCGGCCCTCCGCGGCGGCGGCCAGCAGGCAGGCGGAGAGTGCGGCCATGCCGGAGGAGAAGGCCACCGCCTCGGCGCAGCCCTCGAGTTCGGCGAGGGCCTGCTCGAAGCGGGCGACGGTGGGGTTCCACAGCCGCTGGTAGACCAGGCCGCCGTCGGCGGGCGGTCGGCCGCCGGTCGCCAGGGCCTGGTAGGCGTCGCCGCCGGCGGCGAGGTCCGGTACCGGGTAGGTGGTGGACAGGTCGAGCGGGGGGACGTGCGTGCCGAGTCCGGCGAGGTCGTCGCGGCCGGCGTGCACGGCTCGGGTGTCGAGTCGGCTCATGGCCGTTGATGGTGAACTCGAATCGGCAGGATGGCCAGGGCGTCGGCGGAAGATTCGGTCGGTGCGGGGGCGGTCTTGCGGATGTTCGGCACGGGCCGCCAGGCTGGCGGCGTGCCGAACATTCCACGG
Source organism: Streptomyces sp. TLI_171 (assembly GCF_003610255.1). Classification (GTDB taxonomy): domain Bacteria; phylum Actinomycetota; class Actinomycetes; order Streptomycetales; family Streptomycetaceae; genus Kitasatospora. The sequence goes on from NZ_RAPS01000001.1 coordinate 6,422,108, forward strand.
GCCCGGGCTGCCGAGCTGGACGACGTCGACCGGGCGATCGTCCGGGCGCTGCGGGCCGACGCCCGGGTGCCGAACAACGCGCTGGCGGAGCGGGTCGGGGTCGCGCCGTCCACGTGCCTGGCGCGGGTGCGGGCGCTGCGCGAGCGCGGGGTGATCTCCGGCTACCACGCGGAGGTCGACCTGCCGGCGGTCGGGCTGCCGCTGCAGGCGATGATCTCGGTGCGGCTGCGGGCGCACACCCGGGAGCAGAACGGCAGTTTCCGCGCCGCCGCGCCGGACCTGCCGGGGGTGCTGGCGGTGTTCCACATGGCGGGCAGCGACGACTACCTGTTGCACGTCGCGGTGGCCGATCCGGAGGCGCTGCGCTGCTTCGTGGTCGACCACCTGACGACCCATCCGGCGGTCGCGCAGACCCGCACCAACCTGGTCTTCGAGCGGATCGCCGGTTCCAGCCCGGTGATCTGACGCGGCGTCGGGCCCGGGCTACAGCCGGCCGCGCCTGGCGGCCTGCAGGCCGCCCTGGAAGCGGGTCCGGGCGTTCAGCTCGGTCATCAGCTGGGCGATCCGGCGGGTCATCGTGCGCGGGGTGAGGCCGAGGCTGCGGGCGATCGCCGCGTCCTTCGCGCCGGCCGCCAGCAGGGCGAGCAACTCGCGGTCCCGGTCGTCGAGCTCGCCGGTGGCGCGGGCCGCGGCGAGTGGGGTGGCGCGCTCCCACAGCAGGTCGAAGCAGGTGACCAGGGCGGTCAGCGGCGGAGAGGGGCGGATCCAGAGCGCGGCGGTGGACTCGGTGGCCTCGAAGCTGAGCGGGATCATCGCGCACCGCCGGTCCGCGACCAGCATCTTCATCCGGACCGAGGGCAGGCTGCGGGCCTGTTCGCCGGCCTCCACGCAGCGCATCACGAAGTCCATCCGGGTGGAGCTCTCCAGGCCCGGCGCGTCGTACAGCACCCGGCACTCGACACCGCGGGCGAGCAGCTGGAACTCGATCGGGTTGTCCGTCGGGCTGTCGAAGTACGGCGGGCAGTCGATCGCCAACACCTCTTGCTGCGCGCCGAGTTGGAGCTGCTCCGCGCGGTGCCGCAGGGCGTCCTGGCCCTCCACCGGTTCGACCATCCCCCAGCCTTCGGCCGCGAGGTGCCCCCATGCTGGAGACCGACGGCCCGAGGTCGGCGTATGCCAGCGCCAACTCGCTTACGCGGGTGCGGAGTCGGTCCAGATCGTGCTGGCGCTGGGCGGCCGGCGCGTCCACCGCGACCTCGGGCGGGGCGGCGGTGTACCTGGTGGGGCTGCCGGTCAGTCTGGTGCACTCTCCAGCGCGCCGAGACCCAGGGGTTCCAGCAGGTCGTCGGACATGATCTCCAGGGTACGGCCGGCGGTGGCGAGTTGTGGCCACTGTCCAGCATCCGCCGCCGCAGACCGGGCCGTTCGGCCTTACGGTACTAAGCATCGGTAATCTGTCCGGTTCCTTCGGACGGGGCAGGGCTGCCGAGCCCCGACGCGGCCGGACGACGGCGCCCCCCGCTCCCACCCGGTCGCCCCCGTTGTGAAGGGACCGACCATGGCTGTCGCGGACCCACCCCAGACCGTGCGCTTCTGCCTGAGCCTGGCGACCGTACCCGCGTCCGTGCCCGAGGCGCGACGCAGCGTGCGCGCCGAACTCGCCGCTCGCGGCCTGGACGCGGACCATCCGCTGACCGACACCGTGCTGCTGGTGGTCAGTGAGCTGGTCACCAACACGGTCCGGCACGCGGCCCCCCGCTCGCCCCGCACCACGCTCCAACTGGATTTCGCCCCCGACGAGCTGGCGATCCGGGTGCACGACCGCCATCCGCACTGCCCGCAGCGCCCGGAGGTCCCGCACCAGGACGGCAGCGGCGGCTGGGGGCTGAGCCTGGTGCACGAGCTGGCCGCGCTGGCGGGCGGCGGCACGGAGACGCTGGCCGACCCGGACGGCGGCGGCAAGACCATGGTGGTCCGGCTGCCGCTCGGCTGAGCCGCTCGGTGGCGGCGTGGGGAGGCTGGCGCGGGGCCGGCGCCGTGTCCCGGCGGACGCCGGTTGGGAAGACGATCGTCGGACGACCCCGCGGCTCCACTCTGCTGCACGGCCCCAGTTATTGCAAGTAACTCGCAATAAGGCCGGAGGCGGGGCTAGCAGCGGCGCAGCGCCCCCGGTGCGCGCAGGCTCTCCAGCGACGGGTAGCCGTCCACCGCCATCAGCAGGTCCGCCTCCGCCAGCAGCGACCGCAGCACGTGCACCACGCCCGCCTCGCCGCCCAGCGCCAGCCCGTACACGTAGGGCCGCCCGACGCCGACCGCGGTCGCACCCAGGGCCAGCGCCTTCACCGCGTCCGCGCCGCTGCGCACCCCCGAGTCGAACAGCACCGGCAGGCCGTCCGCGGCCTCGACCACCTCGGCCAGCGACTCCAGCGCGGGCAGCCCGCCGTTCGCCTGCCGGCCGCCGTGGTTCGAGCAGTACACGCCGTCGATGCCCGCGTCCTTCGCGCGGCGCACGTCCTCCGGGTGGCACAGGCCCTTCAGGACGATCGGCAAGCCGGTCAGCGACCGCAGCCACGGCAGGTCGTCCCAGGTCAGCGGGTTGCCGAAGATCTGCACCCAGTCCATCACCGCACCCCGGGGATCCCCGTCCGGGTCCCGCAGCCGGGCCCGGAACACCGGGTCCGAGGTGTAGTTGGCCAGGCAGTGCCCGCGCAGCTGCGGGAAGCTCCCGCTGCCCAGGTCGCGCGGCCGCCAGCCGGTCACCCAAGTGTCCAGGGTGACCACGATCGCCTTGTACCCGGCCGCCTCCGCACGGTGCACCAGCGACTCCGCGAGCGCCCGGTCGGTCGGCGTGTACAGCTGGAAGAACCCCGGAGCGTCGCCCAGTGCGTCCGCGACCTGTTCCAGCGGGTCCACCGACAGCGTCGAGGCCACCATCGGCACCCCCGTCCGGGCGGCGGCCCGGGCCGTCGCCAGGTCCCCGTGCCCGTCCGGCGCGCACAGCCCGACCACGCCGACCGGCGCCAGGAACAGCGGCGAGGCCAGCTCCAGCCCGAACAGGCTCACCCGCAGGTCGCGCTCCTTCGCGCCCACCAGCATCCGCGGCACCAGCCCCCACCGCTCGAAGGCGGCGGCGTTCGCCCGCTGGGTGTGCTCGTCGCCCGCCCCGCCCGCCACGTACGACCACAGCTCCGGCGCCAGCGCGGCGTGCGCCCGCTCCGCCAGCCCTGCGTACGTCATCGGGTACTTCGGCGCGACGCCGAACAGCGCCTCGAAGTAGATCTCGTTCTGGTAGTCGCCGAACTGCGGCACCGGTGCTCCTCGGAGTGGGGGAAGGCGCTGGAGGGAAGGCCACACTCCATCGATCGCCGAACGGCGGTCAAGGGTCCGGCGGGTCCGTCAGCCGCCGCGCACCAGCAGGGTGGTCGGAACGGTCTCGGTGCGCGGCGGCGTGCTGTCGCCGTCCAGCCGGGCCAAGGCCAGCCTCGCCGCGGTCGCGCCCAGCAGCGCAGGGGCCTGGGCGACCGCGGACAGCGGCGGGTCGAGCACGTCCGCGAGCGGCAGGTCGTCGAAGGCGAGCAGCGCGACCTCGCGGCGGTCGGCCCGGCCGAGCGCCAGCACCGCGCCCGTCGCGGCGTTCACGTTCGAGGCGAACAGCGCCGTCGGGGGCTGCGCGAGCGCCAGCAGCCGCAGCACCGCGCGCTCCACCTCCGCGACCGTGCGGGCCCCGCGACCAGCGCCGGGTCCTCGGGCAGCCCCGCGGCGGCCAGCGCGTCCCGGTAGCCCGCCAGGCGCTCCCGGCGGGTGTACAGCGAGGCCGGCAGGTCGCCGAGGAAGCCGACCCGGCGGTGGCCCGTGCCCAGCAGGTGCGCGACGCCCTCCCGGGCGCCCTCCCGGTTGGAGGACACCACGCAGTCCGCGCCCGGGCCCGGACGGTCCAGGAACACCAGCGGGACGCCCGCCGCGCGGGCCGCCCCCAGCGCCTCCCCGCCGCCCGCGGGCACCACCAGCAGGGCACTCGTCCGGCGCGCCAGGAACGCCCCCACCACCTCCGCCTCACGCCCCGGATCGCCGCCCGAGCAGCCCAGCAGCACCGTCAGCCCGCGGGCCCGCACCGCCTCCTCCACGCCGCCCGCGAGCGCCCCGAAGAACGGGTTGCCGAGGTCCGGCAGGACCAGGCCCACCGTCGAGTCCGGGCCGCCGGTCCGGATGCTGCGCGCCATCAGGTTCGGCCGGAACCCCAGCCGCTCCACCGCCGCCAGCACACGCTCCCGGGTCGCCGCCGCCACCGGGCCCTCCCCGTTCAGCACCCGTGACACCGTCTTCGCGCTGACCCCCGACTCCCGCGCCACGTCGTGCAAGGTCGGACGCCGATCCACCACCGCCACCCCGTCTCTCTCCTCCTCCGCCGGACGGGACGACGGTACCCCCGCGCTCCCGGCGGAAGATCGACCGGAGGTAGCCTGAACGCGGATGTGGTGACCATGCGAGCGAACGAAACCGCGACGTCCGGGACGGCGATCCCCGAGGTCCCGTTCACCGCGCCACCCGGCGGACCGGCCGGCGTCGAGGTGATGACCCTCGCCGAACTGCGCGCCCGCCGGGCCACCGCCACCGGCCGGAACTTCCACCGCCCGCAGCGCCCCGCCTTCCACCACCTGCTCACCCTCGACCACGGCACCCTGTGCCACACCGTCGACTTCACCGAACACGCCGTCGGGCCCGGCAGCTGGCTGTGGGTCCGCCCCGGGCAGGTCCAGCAGTGGGGCGGACTCGACGGCGCCGACGGCACCTTGGTGCTCTTCGAACCCGGCTTCCCGGACCCGGCGACGGTCGCCGCCGCCCGCCTCGACGACGTCTTCGCCGCCGCCGTCGTGCACACCACGGGCCCCGACCGCGACGCGCTCCGGCACGCCCTCCAGCACCTCCACCGCGAGTACGCCGCCGGCGCGGAGCTGCCCGCCGACATCCACCACGCGCTGCTGCGCCACCTGCTCGCCGCGCTGCTGCTCCGCCTCGCCAACCCGGCCACCCCGTGCGGCAGCGCCGCCACCGAGCCCGGCGAGACCTACCGCCGCTTCCGTCAGGCCGTCGAGCACCGCTTCACCCGCACCCGCCGGGTCGAGGACTACGCGCGACTCCTCGGCTACTCGCCGCGAACGCTGTCCCGCGCGACCCTCGCCGCCGCCGGCGTCGGCGCGAAGGAGTTCGTCGACCGCCGCGTCGTCCTGGAGGCCAAGCGCCTGCTCGCCCACAGCGACAGCTCCGCCGCCCGCATCGCCGACCACCTCGGCTTCGCCGACGCCGCCAACTTCGCCAAGTTCTTCCACCAGCGCACCGGCACCACCCCCATCGCCTTCCGCACCGCGGTCCGCGGCACCGCGGACCCCGAGTGACCGGCCCGCCGCGCGTCACCGTCCGGTTCCGATCCGGTGCGGAATGCCGGGATCGGTGTTCCGGGGCGGGGCGGCCGTTCTAAGGTGCGGGTGAAGAAGATCCGTCGGGTATGAAGGTCGTGTGCTCGGCGCAACCGGCTGAGGGGTACGGGACGTTGGAGACTCTCGGCGAGGGCGATCCGCGCGTGCTGGGGCCGTTCCGGCTGCTCGGGCGGCTCGGGGCGGGCGGGATGGGCGAGGTGTTCCTCGGCCGGACGGCCGGCGGGCGGACGGTGGCGGTGAAGACGGTCCGTCAGGAGTTCGCGGGGGACCAGGAGTTCCGCCAGCGGTTCCGGCAGGAGGTGGCGGCGGCGCGCCGGGTCGGCGGCCGGTGGACCGCGCCGGTGCTGGACGCCGACACCGAGGGCGCGCAGCCCTGGGTGGCCACGGGGTACGTGGCGGGGCCGTCGTTGGGCGGTGCGGTGCGGCAGTTCGGCCCGCTGCCGCCGGCCACCGTGCGGGCGCTCGGCATCGGCCTGGCGGACGCGCTGGCGGCCGTGCACGCGCTCGGGCTGGTGCACCGCGACGTCAAGCCGTCGAACGTGCTGCTGGCGCTGGACGGGCCGCGGTTGATCGACTTCGGGATCGCCCGGGCGCTGGACGCCACCTCCGCCCTGACCCGCTCCGGCTACATGGTCGGCTCGCCCGGGTTCATGTCGCCCGAGCAGGCCCGCGGCCGCCCGGCCGGACCGCCCGGCGACGTGTTCGCGTTCGGCGCGGTGCTCGCCTTCGCGGCCACCGGCCGCGCCCCGTTCGGCGAGCAGGACAGCGCCGCCGGGCTGCTCTACCGGATCGTCCACGAGGAGCCCGAACTCGACGGGCTGGACGGCGAGTTGCTGGAGCTGGTGCGGGCCTGCCTGGCGAAGGACGCGGACCGCAGGCCGACGCCGGACGCCGTCCGGGAGCACCTGCTGCAGGGCGGGACCAGGCTCGGCGAGCGCGGCTGGCTGCCCGCGGCGCTCTCCGAGGAGGTGGCGCGGATGGCCGTCTCCCTGCTGGACCTGGAGTCCCAGCCCGAACCCGACCGGCCGCCCGCCCCGACCGTGCTCGCCGCCCCGGCCGCCCCGTACCCCGCCCCGTACTCCGCGCCGACCGCACCGCTGCCGTCCTTCGGACCGCCGCTGCCGCCGCTCGGGGCGCCCACCCCCGCAGGGGCGTACCCGGTGGGCGGGCCGACGGCCGTCCGGCCCGCGGGGCGGCGGTGGCTGCCGATGGCGGCGACCGGCGTGGTGGCCGCGGTGCTGGCGGGACTCGGCGTCTGGGCCGCGACGGGCGGCCTCGGCGGCGGCGGGACGCCCGGTGGAGCCGCGACGACGTCCGCGCACGACAGCGCGGCGGCCGCCGCCCCGGTCCCCGACCCGTCGTCCGGTCCCTCGCGCGCGTCGAGCGCGTCGAGTTCGCCGAACGGCGCGGTGCCGAAGGCGTTCCTGGGCACCTTCGAGGGGCCGATCGACTCGACCACCTTCCGGATGCGGATCGCCGTCCGGTTCACCGTCCACCAGGGATCGGTCGGCCAGGCGGTCGCCGACGTGGAGAGCGACGGTGGCAGCAACACCGGTCGGACGGTGTGCACCAACAAGGCGGCGCTGGTGTCCGCGAGCGAGTCCCGGCTGGTGTTCCGGGCGCTGTCGAACACCAGCAACGCGGGCTGCTCGCCGCTGCCGGGCGATGCCGTCGTCACGGTCAACCAGGACGGCTCGCTGCACTTCGTGCAGGACAGTTTCACCGGCGAGATGACCCGCCGTTAGCGGCCGTGCGGTGGGTGAAGGCGGTGCGGTAGGCGGTGGGGGTCAGACCGGTGTGCCGGACCAGGTGCCTGCGCAGTGAGTCGGGGGTCGCCAGGCCGCTGAGTTCGGCGACCCGCGGGACGGGAAGCTCGGTGGTTTCGAGCAACTCCTGCGCCCGGTGGATTCGTTGGTGCAGCAGCCACTGGAGCGGGGTCATGCCGGTCTCGGCGTCGAACCGCCGGGTGAGGGTCCGGACGCTGACCTTCGCGTGCGCGGCCAGCGCCTCCCGGCCGAGCGGCCGGTGCAGCCGCTCCAGCGCCCAGGCCCGGGTCGCGGCCAGCGAGGCGGCGCCGCGCTCGGGCGGCAGTGGGGAACGGATGAACTGGGCCTGCCCGCCCGGGCGGACGGGCGCGGCGACGATCAGGCGGGCGGCCGCGTTGGCTGCGGCCGCGCCGTGGTCGAGGCGGATCAGGTGCAGGCACAGGTCGATGCGCGCGGAGAGTCCGGCCGAGGTCAGCACGGTGCCGTCCTCGACGAACAGCACGTCCGGACGGAGCGTCACCTGCGGGTAGCGCCGGGCGAATTCGGCCGAGCGGGCCCAGAAGGTGGTGGCGGTGCGCCCGTCGAGCAGCCCGGCCTCGGCGAGGACGAACGCGCCGGTGCAGATCGAGGCGATCCGGGCGCCGCGCGCGTGGGCGCGGCGCAGCGCGTCGAGGACGCCGGGGTCGATGTCCTCGCGGGCCCCGGTGCCGGTGACCAGCACGGTGTCCGCCTCGTCGACGACGGCCAGGCCGTGGGTGACGGCGACCTGCAGGCTCCCGTTGGCGGCGACCGGCCCGGGCGCGCTGGAGCACACCTGCACGCGGTAGACCTGCCGACCGTCGACCAGGGCCTCGCCGAGGACCAGGTCCGGGATGGACAGATCGAAGGCAGTGACGGGCGGAACGGCCACGACGGCGACACGGTGCACGACCCGACCCCTCCCAACGGCCGACGACCGGGCCACCACCCTACGTGCCGCGAACCGGCCCCCCGGCCCCGGCCCACGCGCTCCGGGGCCCGGAGGGCGGTCCACCAGCCGTGCGACGAGGTCCGCTCCCGACGGCAAGGGGGCCGGGGTGGCCCGAACTGCCGGACAGCTGGCATTCGGGTCACTGTCTCACGGCCCGTCAGGAACGGAGGCTGGTAGGGCCGGTGCGCGAGTCGCCCGGCGGACGGCTTCCGACCGAGAGAAGAGTGCCCCCATGTCCCTGTACGTCGTCGTGGGCGCCGGAGCGACCGGCGCCGCTGCCGCACGGCTGCTGGCCGAGTCCGGCGAGCGGGTCCGGCTGGTGACCCGGAGCGGTTCCGGGCCGGTCCATCCCCGGATCGATTTGACGACCGCCAACGCCACCGACCCGGACCGGCTGGCCGAACTCGCCGCCGGTGCGGCGGTGCTGATGAACTGTGCGATGCCGCCGTACCACCGCTGGCCGGAGCTGTTCCCGCCGCTCGCGGCGGGGCTGCTGGGCGCGGCGGAGCGCACCGGAGCGGACTACGTGATGCTGGGCAACGTCTACGCCTACGGGCCGGTGGACGGGCCGGTCACCGAGCGGGCGCCGGACCGCCCGAGCAGTGTCAAGGGCCGGGTGCGGGCCGCGATGTGGGCGGACGCGCTGGCCGCGCACCGGGCCGGCCGGGTGCGGGTGACGGAGGTCCGGGCCTCGGACTTCCTGGGCGCGGGCGCCGTCTCGCCGTTCACCCTGCTGGTGGGCGCGGCCGTGCTGACGGGGCAGCCGGTCGCCTACCCGGGCGACCTCGACGCCCCGCACAGCTGGACGTACACCCGCGACGCGGCCCGCACCCTGGTGGCCGCCGCCCGCAGCGAGCAGTCCTGGGGCCGGGCCTGGCACGTGCCCTCCGTCTCGCACGCCCCGGCCCGCGAACTCGCCGTCCGCCTGGCCGAGCTGGCCGGTGCGCCGGCCCCGCGCCTGGACCGGATGAGCGCCGCCGCGCTGGCGGAGGCGGCCCGCCTGGACCCGGTGATGGCCGAGGTCCCGGAGATGCTCTACCTGTACGACCGCCCGGCCCTGCTCGACTCCGCCGCCACCGAGGCCGCGCTGGGCGTCAGCGCCGCCACCCCGCTCGACACCGTGCTGAAGGAGCTGACCGGCTGAGCGGGCATCAGATCGCGGCGCGGATGGCGGCGGCCGTCTCGGCGGCGTGCGCGGCGTCCCGGTAGCGGGTGCGCGGCCAGAAGAAGCCGCGCAGGCCGTCCTTGGGGTTGCGGGGCACGATGTGGGTGTGCAGGTGGGGGACGGACTGGCTGATCCGGTTGTTGGCGGCGACGAAGCTGCCCGCCGCGGCGGTGCCGCGTTCGACGGCGGCGGTGAGCAGGCGGACCCGCGAGTAGTACGGGCCGGTCTCCTCCTCGGTCAGGTCGGTGAGGGTGGGGACGTGGCGGCGCGGGACCACCAGCAGGTGGCCGGGGAACAGCGGGCGGTGGTCGAGGAAGGCGTGCACCGTCCCGTCGGTGTACACCGTGTCGACCTCGACCTCGCCCGCGACGACGCGGCAGAACAGGCAGTCCATCGGCCCATCATCGCCGCCCCCGCCGCCGGCCGCTCACAGCGCCGCCCAGCCGTGCGGTGTTCTTGTCGCACAGTCGGCTGATCGTCCAGCGCGGTGCCGGGGTGTCGGATCGGACAAACCGACACGAAGTGTGACGATGCCAGGGTGACCACCACCAGCGAACTGAGCCCGGCAGCGCCGCCCGTCCTCGACCGGCGGCAGCGGAACATCGTGTTCGGCACCATCATGCTGGGCATGCTGCTGGCCGCCCTCGACCAGACCATCGTCGGCACCGCGCTGCCCACCATCGTGGCCGACCTCGGCGGCGCCGCCCACATGTCCTGGGTGGTGACCTCCTACCTGCTGGCGGAGACGGTCACCACGGCGCTGGTCGGCAAGTTCGGCGACCTGTTCGGCCGCAAGGTGGTCTTCCAGGTCTCCGCGATCGTCTTCATCACCGGCTCGTTCCTGTGCGGCCTGTCCACCAACATGACGCTGCTGATCGCCTGGCGCGCCGTGCAGGGCGTCGGCGCGGGCGGCCTGATGGTCACCTCGATGGCGCTGATCGCCGACGTCATCCCGCTGCGCGAACGCGGCAAGTACCAGGGCGCGATCGGCGCCGTGTTCGGCGTCGCCACCGTGGTCGGCCCGCTGCTCGGCGGCCTGTTCACCGACCACCTGACCTGGCGCTGGGCGTTCTACGTCAACGTGCCGATCGCCATCCTGGTGGTGATCGCCGCCGCCCGGAACATCCCGGTGGTCCGCTCCGCCAGCCGCCCCGTGATCGACTACCTGGGCATCGCGCTGGTCGCGATCGGCGCCAGCGCCCTGATCCTGGGCACCAGTTGGGGCGGCAACGAGTACGAGTGGGGCTCGCCGGTCATCATCGCGCTGTTCGTCGGCGGCGTGGTGGCGCTCGGCCTGTTCTGCTGGGTGGAGACCCGGGCGGCCGAGCCGATGCTGCCGATGCGGCTGTTCCGCAACCAGGTGTTCACGGTCTGCTCGATCCTCTCCTTCATCGTCGGCTTCGCGATGCTCGGCGCGATGACCTTCCTGCCGACCTTCCTGCAGTACGTGGACGGCGACTCGGCGACCGTCTCCGGCGTGCGCACCCTGCCCATGGTGCTGGGCCTGCTGATCGCCTCGATCTTCAGCGGCAACGTGGTTTCCAAGACCGGCCAGTACCGGATCTTCCCGATCATCGGCTCGCTGGTGATGGCGGTCGGCCTGTACCTGCTCTCGCTGCTCGACGTCGGCACCAGCGCCTGGCTGGCCAGCCTCTACATGTTCGTGCTCGGCACCGGCATCGGCCTGTGCATGCAGGTGCTCACCATCGCCGTGCAGAACACCGTCGACTACACCGACCTCGGCACCTCCACCTCCGGCGTCACCTTCTTCCGCACCCTCGGCTCCTCGTTCGGGACGGCGGTGTTCGGCACCATCTACGCCAACACCCTGCGGACCAACCTCGCCGACGGCGTCGCCCAGGCCGCCCGGGCGACCGGCGCGGACCCGCTGCGGCTCGGCGCCGCCGCGCAGAGCCCGCACGGCGTCCACGAGCTGCCGGCCGAGCAGTCCGCCCCGATCATCCAGGCGTACGCGGACTCGCTGCACACCGTCTTCCTGTGGACCGTCCCCGTCGCGGTGCTCGGATTCGTGGTCGCGCTCTTCCTCAAGCAGGTCAAGCTCCGCGACTCCGCCCGGGCCAGCTCGGGCGACATGGGCGAGGGCTTCGCCCAGCCCTCCTCCGGCGACTCCGCCCGGGTGCTCGAACTCGCCGTCGGAAAGCTGCTCGGCGGCGCCGGCCTGGACACCGCCCGACAGGTCGTCAACTCCTCCGGCACCCGGCTGGACGTGGCCGGCGCCTGGGCCGTCATGCAGGTCGAGCTGTTCACCCGGCTGGCCGGCCACGCCACCCTCAACCTGATCGCCGCCCGCCGCCGGATCCCGCCAGAGGTGCTGCACCCGGTGTTCGACCGGATGGTCGCCGAGGGCTTCCTGGAGTCCGACAACGGCTTCTACGCGCACACCGCGGCCGGCCGGCAGGAGGCCGCGACCATCACCCGCGCCTGGTCCGAGTGGCTGGGCCGCCGCCTGGAGGAGGACCGCGGACGCCCGCGCAGCGCCGAACTGCGCGCCGCCGCCGACGCCATCGCCAAGCGGATGATCGCCGAGGACCTCGCCGACGGCCTCCCCGAACAGGGCGCGCTCACCGGCCGGCGCTGACGCTCCGGCGTCTGCGGTGCTCTACGCTCCCGCCGTCCTGTTCCTGCTGCTGTTCGGTGTCGGCCTGCTCCGCGACCGGCGCCGCTTCAGCAACGCCGTGTACCTCGGACTCGCCGTCACCTTCCTCGCCTTCGCCCTGCTGGTGACCCTCGGCCGGGCCGACTCGGTCGCCACCGAGGCCGTGCTGATCGCGGTCGTCCTCGCCCCCGCCCTGGGCAGCCTGGTGCTCGCCGGACTGCTCATCGCCAACGGCCTGCGGATGGTCCGCAAGGAGGGCCGCCGCCCCGCCAACCTGCTCGCCCTGCTCTGCGGCGTCGGCATCCTGGTCGTGGTCGCCCTGCTGCTGGCCGCCACCCAGGCCGACTCGCCGACCCTGGTGGTGGTCGCCCGCACCGTCTTCCTGGTCTCCTGCTACCTGTCGTTCCTGTTCTTCTGCTTCGTCGGCTACGCCTACCTGTACGGCCGACTGACCCCCCGTCAGGACGTCGACTACGTGGTGGTCCTCGGCTCCGGCCTGATCGACGGCAACCGCGTCCCCCCGCTGCTCGCCAGCCGCCTCGAACGCGGCCGCCGCCTGTACCGGGCGCAGGCCGCGCACGGCCGCCCGCCGCTGCTGATCACCTCCGGCGGCCAGGGCCCCGACGAACGACTCCCCGAGTCCCACGCGATGGCCGACCACCTGGTCGAACGCGGCTTCCCCGCCGACCGGATCCTGCGCGAGGACCGCTCCCGCACCACCGAGGAGAACCTGCGCTTCAGCCGCGAACTGATGGCCGCCGCCAGCCCCGACTACCGCTGCGTGGTCGTCACCAACAACTTCCACGCCTTCCGGGCCGCCCTGCTGGCGCGCAAGGAGGGCGTCAACGGCCAGGTGGCGGGCGCGCCCACCGCCGCCTACTTCTGGCCCAGCGCCACCATCCGGGAGTTCGTCGCGGTCTTCGTCACCTACAAATGGGCCAATCTCGCGGTCTGTGCGCTGCTGATCACGGTCTCGGTGGCGGCCTGACCGGCGCTACCCGACCGGCTTGACCACCTCCGGCACCGACACCGACCATCACGCCGATGTCGGCGATCAGCAGCCGGCCGCCCGGGCGCAGCACCCGCACCGCCTCGTCCAGTGCCCGGAAGCGGCCGGCCGGCGACGGGATGTTGTACAGCCCGAGCGCGGACGTCCAGGTCCGCTCGTCCCCGCGCAGCGCCAAGCGGTCCAACTCCCGCTCCCAGATCCGCAGTTTGCCGCCCGCCCGCGACCGCCCGAGCAAGCCGCCGCCAGCACGCAGGCCGCCAACCCGAGCGCCCCGGTCGAGGCCACGAAACCCGGTGCATCCACGCCGTACCGCGGGCCGCGCGACCGCGCCCCCGCGGGTTCTTCCCGCACCTCCGCCATGCCTCGGAGTGTCCGCCCGGCGGACGGGGCGCGGCTTGGACGAATGTTCCTCAGTGGCCCGAGAGATAGCCCGGCGCACGCCAGGCGACCGGATCGACCGCCAGCCACGGCGCGGCCGCGACCGCCGAGGGCGTGACACCCATGAAGTCCGCCACCTCGCGGTGCAGGTGCGACTGGTCGGCGTAGCCGCTCTCCGCCGCGACCAGCGCCGCCAGCTGACCCGCCGCGAGCCGGTGCGCCGCGCCGTCGAAGCGGATCAGCCGGGCCGCCTGCTTCGGCGACAACCCGACCTGGGCGCGGAACCGCGACCACAGCCGCTTCCGGCTCCACCCCAGCTCCGCCGCCAGTCCGTCGATCCGCACCGTGCCCCGTGAACGCACCAACTCCCGCCAGGCGAACGCGACTTCCCGGTCCACCCGGCGCCCCTCGGCCTGCCGTGCGGCCACCGCCGCGGCAAGCACCGCGAACCGCTGCTCCCAGGACGCCGCCGCCCGCAACCGCTCCTCCAGCCGTTCGGCGTCCCGCCCCCATACCTCGGCCAGGCCCAGCACCTCGCCGTCCGCCGCCGCGATCCCCTCGAACACCGCGTGCGCCACCACCGGCGAACACCGCACCTGCAGGCACTCCACGTCCCTGCCCCCGCCTCGCAGCCCCTGCGAGCCCAGCCCGATCACCGCACTCCCGCCCACTCGCCGGTCACCGCGCTCCACCGCCAGCGACCCGTCCCCCAATCCGATCGCCACCGTCACCGCCGGAAACGGCACGATCCCCAGCTCCACCGCCCCCGCGGCCCGAAACCCGGCCATCGCCACCCCCGGCACCCGCCAGGGCCGCGAAGGCGTCGCAATCTCCCACCCCGCAGCAGCGTCCTCCATGCTCCCAGGCTACGCCGCCACGACCTGCTCCACCGGTGCGCTCAACTGGCGCTCCCGAGAAACGAACTGTCGAGGCATCAGCACACCGCCCCGAGCGCAGGTCTTCACCGGCCGGGTGCCGGTCAGAGGTGGAGTCGGGGGCCGCCCCGCGGCAGCGTCCTGGTGTTCAGCTCGACCGCAGGGCGACTGCGGCGGCGCCGATGAGGCCGGCGTCGGTGCCGAAGTGGGCGGGGTGGAGGCGGAGGCCGCGGGTGAAGGGGAGGCCGGTGTACTGGGTGAGGTGGTGGGTGAGGGGGTCGAAGAGGAGCGAGCCGGACTGGGCCACGCCGCCGCCGATCACGACGGCTTGGAGTTCGACCAGGGCGGCGGCGCCGGCGATCGCGGCGGCCAGCGCCCGCGCCGCCAGGTCGAACGCGGCGAGCGCCGCCCCGTCGCCGGAGCGGGCGGAGTCGGCGACGGTGCGCGCAGTGGCGGAGCAGCCCCCGGGCGGGCGCCAGCCGGCGGTGCGGGCGTGGCGGACGATCGCGGGCCCGCTGGCCAGGCCCTCCAGGCAGCCGCGGCCGCCGCAGGGGCACGGTTCGCCGTCCCACTGGATGCTGACGTGGCCGATGTGCCCGGCGTTGCCGGTCGGCCCGGGGTGGACCAGGCCGTCCAGGACCAGCCCGCCGCCCACGCCGGTGGAGACCACCATGCACAGGACGTTCCGGTACTCGGCGGCGGCGCCCAGCCAGTGTTCGGCCTCCGCCACCGCCACCCCGTCACCGAGCAGCCGCACCGGCGCCGGGACCCGCTCCGCGATCCGCCGGACCAGGGGGAAGCCGCGCCAGGCGGGGATGTTCACCGGCCCCACGGTTCCCGCCGCGGTGTCCACCGGGCCCGCGCTGGCGACGCCGAGCGCGCCGATCCGCGCCCACTCCGGGTGCCGGGCCAGCTCGTCCAGTACTCCGGCGATGCCCGCGAAGACGGCCTCCGCGTCCCCTTCGGCCGCGGTCGGCCGCTCCGCCCGGACCAGCAGTTCGCCGTCGCCGCCGACCAGCGCACCGGCGGTTTTGGTCCCGCCCAGGTCGAGGGCGGCCACCACCCGGTCGGGGGACGGGACGGATGCCATGCCGAGCCTCCTGAGATGTCCGACTCTGCGGTGACTTGTCGGACTCGTCACGCTACCCGAGCGGGTGCGCCAACGTCGGTTGACGGGCCGTCAGAATGCCCGCGGTCGTTCACCCGCCGCGCCCGCCCGGCTGCGGCAGGGCACTGAGGTCGGGTCGGCTTCGGGCGGCGGTGGCCAGGGTCTCGGCGGCGCGGTGGAGGGCGGCGAGGGCGTGCGGGGCGGTACTGGGGAGGCAGCGGGCAGCCTCGGGGGAGTAGGCGGTGCCGATGATGCCGGCGTGGTCGGTGGGGAGCTCCGTGAACGTGACGGGACGGCGGTGGGCGAGCAGGGCGGCGTGCAGCTCGCGGGTGCGGGCCGGGTCCACCACCGTGTCGGCGCTGCCGTGCAGCAGCCACAGCTCGCCGACCTGCCCGCGGCCGGCCGCGGGCAGGTCGGCGAGCGGGGTGGTGCCGGTGCTGGGGGCTGGGGCGTCGTAGGAGCCGGCGAAGGCGACCACGGCGTGCGGCCGCCAGGCGTCGAACGCGGCGGGGTTCAGCGCGACGGCGACGGCAGCCTTGGCGCCCAGCGACCAGCCCGCCAGCGTCAGCGGCGCGGGGTTCGCCCGCTCGCGGGCGAACGCCGCGGACGCCCGCAGCTCGGCCCGGCCGCCGTCGGGGTCGTCCGGCCGCCAGTCCGGGACGAGCACCTGGACCCCGAGGGCGGCGGCGGTCCGGGCCAGCGGGGCGAGAACGTCACGCTCGTCCGCGCCGCGCCCGTGCCACAGCAGCACGGTCGGCAGCGGGCCGGCGACACCGACCGGCCGGTGCAGGTCCACGGGTCGGGCCCGCGGCCCGTACGCCACGGTGCTGCTGACAACCTCGGTCACGACAGAGCCTCCTGAGTGCACGTCATCCGGCGCGGGGCGTCCCGCCGCCGACACCGGCCGAAGGATGCCACGCGGCCGGTCGGCAGCGGAAAACGGGCAATCGTCGACCGGGCGGTGCAGGTCCACCGGGTCGGGCCCGCGGCCCGTAGGCCACGGTGGTGCTGACAACCTCGTTCACGCAAGAGCCTTCTGAGTGCACGTCGTCCGGCGTGGGCGGCCTCGCTGCCACCGCCGGCCGAGGGATGCCACGCGGGCGGTCGGCGACCGGCCGGACAGGGGTGGCTGCGGCTCGGGGAGCGGCCGTGGCAGGCACCGGGGGGCCGGGGAAATACCCCGTGAGCTGGGGGGATAGGCTCCGCGATCGTTGCCGGCCCGGGCGGGTCGGCCGAGCCGGGGGGATCTTCCGATGACGTTCCGACTGCGCGCCTTCCGCGCGCTCGTGCTGCTGGCCGGCTTCCATCTCATGGGTGCAGGTCTGCTGGCGGCCATGGCGACGCTCGACTGGCTCCTGATGACGGAGTGGCTCACCGAGCGGGCGGCGTGGTTCGAGGGCACGGTCGTGACCGGCACCGTCGTGGTGGCAGTGGCGATCCTGCGGGGCATGTCCGCCTCGCTGCGGGCGGGCCGGCTCGGTGCCGTGCCCCACGCGCTGGCGGTCACCCCGCAGGAGCAGCCGGAGTTGTGGGAGCTGGTGCGCGCCACCGCCGAGGCGACGGGTGAGCGGCCGCCGGACGAGCTGTACCTGGTCGCCGAGGTCGAGGCGGGGGTCGCCGAGCAGAGCAGGCTGCTGGGTCTGCTGCCCGGACGGCGCCGGATGCTGCTGGGCCTGCCGCTGCTGCTCGGGCTGACCGTTCCGACGCTGCGCGCCGTCCTCGCCCACGAGTTCGGCCACTTCGGCCACCGCGACACCCGGCTGGGCGGTGTCACGATGCGTGGCAGGGCGGCGGTCCTGCACACCGTGGAGGCGTTCGGGCACGGCGGCACCTGGATGCACCACTCGGTCGGCACGCTGTACGTCCGCTACGCCCGGCTGTTCCTGCGGGTCTCGCAGTCCGTGGCCCGCCACCAGGAGCTCGCCGCCGACCGGGCGGCCGCGCAGCACGCGGGCCGGGACGCGACGCTCGCCGCGCTGCGCGCCCTGCCGGTGCTCGCCGCCGCGCACACCCACTACCGTCGGACGTACGCCGAGCTGGGCGTCCCGCTGGGAGCGCTGCCGCCGGTGGGCGAGGTGGACGGCGGCTTCCGCCGACTGCTCGCCGCCCGGACGGCCGAGCAGCTCGCCGCGTTCGGGGCGGGGGAACGCCCGTCGCGCCCGCACCCGTACGACACGCATCCGCCGACCGCCGAGCGGATCGCCCTGATCGAGAAGCTGCCCGCCGACGGCCGGGCCGACGGGCCCGCCGCGCTCACCCTGCTGCACGACCCGGACGGCGTGTCCGCCGCACTGGAGGCGCGCACGCTGTCCCCGGAGGCGGCGCAGCTGCGGCGCCTGAGCTGGGACGACCTGGTCCTGGCGCGGGCGCTGGCCGACGCCGAGGGCTGGTCCCGGCCGCTCCGGCTCGCCGTCGCCAGGGCTGTGCGGTCCGCGGAGCCGGACCCGGCCGGGGCGTCGTCGGCGGACGAGGGGTTGCCCGACCTGGAGGCGGTGCTCGACGCGTTCGACCGCGGCCTGCTGTGGACGGCGATCGCCGACCGCCTGCCCAAGCCGGCCCGGGCCGGGCGACTGACCGGTGCGTCGGCCCGCAACTTCGTCCGGCCCCGGGTCTTCGACGGGCTCGCGGGCCTGGTCCACCTCCGCCTGGTCGGTTCAGGGCAGGCGACCGCGGACACCGGGTGGTCGGGGCAGCCCGGCCTCGCCCTGCCCGAGGCGTGGGAGAAGGGCATGGACGACGCCCTCGACGCCGCCACTGCCGACACGCCCGACACCGCGCCCCTGCGCGCCCTGCTCGCCGAGGTCGGCTGCGCGGGACCGCGCCCGGTCAGGGGCTGAACGACGCCACCGCGCCGACCCGGGTGGCGGTCAGGGCGGCGCGCAGGCGGCGGTAGGCGGCGGGGTCGAAGTGGCCGGCCCGGGGGTGCAGGACGGTGGCGGCGGAGAGGGCCACCGCGTCGGGGAGGATGGCGGGCCAGCCCGCGTTGCCGGAGAGGCCGGCGGCGAGGGCGGCGACCGAGGAGTCGCCCGCACCGGTGGGATTGCCGGTGACGGGCGCGGGCGGGGCGCAGCGCCAGGCGCCCTGGCGGTCGACGGCGAGCAGGCCGCCGGGGCCGAGCGAGGCGAGCACGGACTCGGCGCCGCGGCGCAGGAGGAGCCGGGCGGCGTCGTGCGGGTCGGCCAGGCCGGTGGCGGCGGTGAGTTCGGCGGCGTTGGGCTTGATCGCGGTGGGGCGGGCCGGCAGCGCGGCGAGCAGCGCGGGCCCGTCCGCGTCGAGCACCACAGGAATACCGAATTTCCGTCCGAGGGTGACGAGTTGGCCGTATCCGTCGGCGGGCGCCCCGGGCGGGAGGCTGCCGGAGAGGACCAGCGCGGTGGCCTGCGGGAGGTGGCGGGCGGTCTCGGCGAGCAGGGCGTCCCACTCGGCAAGGGTCAGTTGCGGGCCCGGTTCGTTGAGCGCGGTGGCGTCCTCGGCGTCGACCACCGTGACGGTGCGTCGGGTGTCGGCGGCGATCGGGACGGCTGCGTGGTCGAGCCCGGCGGCGGCCAGGTCGGCGGCCACCGCCCGGCCGGTGGGTCCGCCGAGCGGGAGGACGCAGCGGGCGGGGCGGCCGAGCGCGGTGAGCACCCGGGCCACGTTGACGCCCTTGCCGCCGGCCTGCGCGGCGACCTCGGCGACCCGGTGGCTGGTGTGCGGGCGGAAGCCGGGGACGGTGTAGGTGACGTCCAGCGCCGGGTTGGGTGTGACGGTGAGGATCACGGCGGACGCCCCCAAGCGGTGAGATGATCGAATCTGCGCGATCATATCGGGTTTCGCGCAGTTTCGAGCACCATTCGGGCTACTTGAGCAGCCGGGACAGCCTCCGGTCGGCGAGCACCCGGCCCCCCGTCTGGCAGGTCGGGCAGTACTGCAGCGAGGAGTCCGCGAAGTTCACCGAGCGCACCGTGTCCCCGCACACCGGGCAGCTCTCGCCCGCCTTCCCGTGCACCGCCAGGCCCGCCTTCTTCTCCGACTTCAGGCCGCCCGGCGGCGCGGCCCGCAGCTGCTCCAGCGCGGCCCCGAGCTCGTGCCCGATCGCGGCGTGCAGCCGGGCCAGCTGCTCCTCGTCCAGTGAGGCGGCCATTGCGTACGGGGAGAGCTTCGCGGTGTGCAGGATCTCGTCGGAGTACGCGTTGCCGATCCCGGCCAGCACGGTCTGATCGGTGAGGAAGGTCTTCAGCCGTTGCCGGGCGCCGCCGGCCAGCGCGGCCAGCTGCTCGGGGGTGGCGGCCAGCGCGTCCACGCCGAGGCGGGCGATGCCGGGTACCTGCTGAGGGTCCGTCACCACGTACGCGGCCAGGCGCTTGGTGGTGCCCTGCTCGGTGAGGTCGAAGCCGCTGCCGTCGTCCAGCACCAGGCGCAGCGCCAGCGGGCCGCGCCGGCTCGGCGGCTTGGCCGGGAAGGACTCGCGGGGATGGACCCAGCCCGCCCGCGCCAGGTGGACCACCAGGTGCGGGCCCCCGTCGGTGGTCAGGTCGAGGAACTTGCCGTGCCGGCCGACCCCGCTGACGGGCCGTCCGACCAGGGCCTGCACCGGCGGGTCGAAGGTCTTCAGCACCTGGATCGACAGCACGTCGACGCGTTCCAGCGCGCGGTCGGCGCAGGCGGCGGTCATCCGCTCGGCGAGCGCCTGTACTTCGGGCAGTTCGGGCACCTGTCCAGTCTCGCCCGGGCCGCCCGGGGCGGGCCACCGGAACGGCGGCCGAAGGCTGGGGGAACGTTCGGGGGCGGCGCACCGCGACGGGATCCCGCGCGCTACGGTGGCTGAACGTGAAGTTGGCTGTACATCTTTCTGGATGGAGGGGGAGTCGGGTGACCGAGAGCGCCGTCCCGGCCGTGGTGCTGGCCGCCGCACTGCTGCACGCCGTGTGGAACGCACTGGTGCACGGGGTGCGCGACCACGTGGCCGGGGTGGCGCTGATGAACCTGGTGTTCGTCGCGTTCGGTGCGACCCTCGCGCTCTTCGTCGCCCCGCCCGGCGCCGCCGCGCTGCCGTACCTGCTGGGCTCCTCCGTCCTCCAGGTCGGCTACCAGCTGCTGCTGGCCCGGGCCTACCGCCTGGGCGACTTCGGCCAGATGTACCCGATCGCCCGCGGCACCTCCCCGGCGGTGGTCGCGCTGCTCGCCGCCACCGTGCTGCACCACCCGATGCCGGCCGGCCAGGTCGCCGCCGTCGTGGTGATCTCGCTCGGCCTGGCCGGGCTCGCGCTGGTCGGCGGCCTGCCCGGACGGGCCCGACTCCCGGCGCTGGGCGCAGCCGTGGGCAACGGCGTGCTGATCGCCGGGTACACCGTGATGGACGCCGGCGGGGTCCGCGCCGCGTCCTCCGCAGCCGGCTACATCGCCTGGATGTTCGTCCTGCAGGGCCTCGCCGTGCTCACCGCGATCACCGCCGTCCGCGGCCGCACCCTGCTCCCCGCGATGCGCCGGGGCCGGGCGATCGGCGTGCTGGGCGGGCTGATGTCGCTGACCGCCTACGGCCTGGTGGTGTGGGCGCAGACCGTCGGCGACCTGCCCACCATCGCCGCCCTGCGCGAGACCTCCATCGTGATCGCCGCCCTGATCGGCACCCTGGTGCTGCGCGAACGCCTCGGCACCATGCGGCTGGCCGCCAGTGCCACGGTGCTCTCCGGCATCGCGCTGCTGGAGTTCGCGCACTGACGCCGGATCACCCCGGCGGGGCCAGTGCGGCGGCCAAGCGGTGGGCGGCATCGGCGAGCTGGGCGTGGTTCTCGGCCGCGGCCAGGCTGATCCGGGTGCGCGGGGCGGGCTCGGCGGTGAAGTAGCCGGGGCCGGGGGAGACCGCGACGCCCTGGCGCAGCGCGGCGGCGGTGAACGCGGCCGGGTCGAGCTGGGCGGGCAGCGTCAGCCACAGGTGGAAGCCGCCGCGCGGCAGCCGGGCCGGCAGCAGCGCCGGGGCGCGGTGCGCCAGCGCGGTCGCCACCACCTGCCGGCGGTCCGTCAACTCCTTCGCGAGGCCGCGCAGGTGACGCGACCAGTCGGCGGAGGTGACCAGCTCCAGGGCGGCCTCCTGGAGCGGGCGCGGGACGAAGAAGGAGTCCACCGCCTGCACGGACCGCAGCCGGGCCAGCGCCGGGCCGCGCGCCACCAGCGCGCCCACCCGAAGGCTCGGCGAGGCCGCCTTGGTCAGCGAGCGGACGTGCACCACGGTGCCGTCCGGGTCGTCCGCGGCCAGCGGCGGCGGGAGTTCGGGCGCGTCGGCGTGCGCGAGCAGCCGGGCGAAGTCGTCCTCCACCACGAACGCCCCGGCCCGCTTCGCCGCCGCCAGCACGGCCCGCCGCCGCTCGGCGGACAGCACGCTGCCGGTCGGGTTCTGGAACAGCGGCTGGCAGACGAACAGTCGCGCGCCCGACACCTCGAACGCCTCGGCCAGGCGCTCCGGACGCACCCCGTCCTCGTCCACCGGTACCGGGACGGGACGCAGGCCCGCGGCCCGGGCGATCGCCAACAGGCCCGGGTAGGTGGGCGATTCGACCAGCACCGGAGCGCCGGGCGGGGCCAGCGAGCGCAGCGCGGTGGTCAGCGCGCTCTGCCCGCCCGCGGTGATCAGCACCTCCGCGGCCGTCACGCCGCCGCCCAGGGCCCGGGCGAACCAGCCGCGCAGCTCCGGCAGCCCCTCCAGCGGTGGGCGCCCCCACGCGCCGGGCCGTCGGGCGGCCCGGGCCAGCGCGCCGGCCAGCGCCCGCTCCGGCAGCAGCGAGGCGTGCGGGTAGCCGCTGTTCAGGTCGATCACCTCGGGCGGCGCCAGGGTGAGCGCCGCCAGGACCCCGGAGGCGTCCACCACCCGCGCGGGCGGGGCGCCCGCCTCGGCGCTGAGCGCCACCTCCTGCCAGGAGAAGTCACCGTGCGGCGCGGCGGCGGGCCGCGGCTCGGCCCGGAACACCCCCGCGCCCGGACGCGACACCACCACGCCCTCCGCCGCCAGCTCGCGGATCGCCCGGGACACCGACACCGGGCTGACCCGGTAGCGGTCCACCAGCTCCCTGCTACTCGGAATCCGTTCGCCCGGGGAGTAGCGCATCACGGTGGCGCGCAGGGCGTCGGTGAGCTCCTGGACCGTCATCAGCAGTCCTTCCCGGTCGAGTTCTGCTCGGGCGATTCAGTATCGCCCTCGGCGGGAGCCTACTGCTACCGTCCTGTATGTCAGCACGGAATAGCGCTACCCTCATTCGCCCGATAGCGGTCACCGGCACCGCGCAGGCCGCCCTCGGGGTGCTCTCCTTCTCCTTCAGCTTCCCCGCCACCGCCTGGGCCCTGGAGGGCTTCGGGCCCTGGACGGTCACCGGCCTGCGCGGCATCCTCGCCGCGCTGCTGGCCGGCGGCTGCCTGCTCGCCACCGGCGCCCGCGTCCCGCCGCGCTCCGCCCGGCCCGGGCTGGCCGCCGTCGCGGTGGGCTGCGCGGTCGGCTTCCCGCTGCTCTCCACCCTGGCGCTGCGGATCTCCTCCACCGCGCACTCCGCCGTCGTCATCGGCCTGCTGCCGCTGGCCACCGCCGCCGTCGCCGCCCTGCGGGCCGGCTCCCGCCCGCCGCGCGCGTTCTGGCTCGCCGCGCTGGCCGGGGCCGCGGTGGTGCTCGCCTTCACCGTCCAGCAGAGCGGCGGCGCCGGACTCACCACCGCCGACCTCTACCTGTTCGGCGCCCTGCTGGTCTGCGCCTTCGGCTACGCCGAGGGCGGCCGGCTGGCCCGCACCATGCCCGGCTGGCAGGTCATCGCCTGGGGCGTGGTCGCCGCGCTCCCCGTCACCGCCCTCACCGGCGCCCTCGCCCTCACCGCCGAACCCGTCCACTGGACCTGGCACGGGGTCACCGGCCTGGCCTACCTCGCGGCCGTCTCCCAGTTCGGCGGCTTCGTCGTCTGGTACCGCGGCATGGCCGCCATCGGCGTTCCCCGCGCCAGCCAACTCCAGCTCGCCCAACCCCTGCTCACCCTCTGCTGGGCCGTCCTCCTCCTCGCCGAAACCCTCCCCCCGACCGCCGCCCCCGCCGCCCTCGCCGTCGTCGCCTGCATCGCCGCCACCCAACGTGCGGGCCGCAGGGCCTGAGCGCCCGGGCGGACCCGTCGTGGGGGAGTTCCCGGCGGACGCCGCACTGGGGCCGACTCGGGCCTGGAGGTCAGGAGCTGCGGCCGACTCTCAGGCGGTCAGGGCGCAGTAGAGGTGCTGCTCGGCCTTGCGGGCCCGGCGGGCGAGCACGGACAGGTGGTGGATGAGCGTCATGAGTTGAGTGGGCTCGACGGTCTTGAGCTCCTCGGTGCGGGCCCACCGCGAGGTCAGCTCGGGCAGGTGCCGCCGTTCGATGCCGGCCAGCGCGTCGCGGGTGTCGTCGGTGAGCTGGACCACCCAGGGGCCGGTCATCCACGGGTCCTCGAAGTCGACGGGGGTGCCGGGCCCTTCGGTGTCCCAGGGCTGCGGTCCGGTCGGCCAGACCGACCGGTCGGGGCCGTCGGCCGCGGGGTCCTGGTGTCCGAGGGCGGCGGCCACCAGGTGGGGGAGGACGGTGGTGGGGTCGATCCGGCGGGCCCGGACCGTGTCGAAGACCTCGGCGGGCGGCTGCTCGGCCTCGGCCATCACCAGCTGCACGGCGGTCTCGTCGGCGGCCCGGAAGAAATCGGTCTGCAGGTCCTGCGGGTCCATGTCGCACGCTCCCCTCGTTCGGCAAGGTGCCCAGTGGACCACGCGACACACCGCCATGGGTACCCGGTCGCCGGTCTGTGATCTGTCTCCCAGTCGTCAAAGCGACGTTCCCCGGCGGAAGTTCGGGCACTACCTTCCTTCCAGGGCGCTCCTGTCGACGGCCGCCGACAACAGCGGAGGGGGCGGGGCGGCCCGGCACCCCCGCACAAGGTGCCGCGTCGCCCCGCCCCGGTCCGGTGGCGGATCAGAAGCCGGGTACGCCGGCCGCCTTGCAGGCCGCGGCGAACTGCGGGGTGCAGACCTCGTCGGCCTTGTAGAGCCCGCCGTCGATCACGGTCTCGACGACCTTCGCCTTGGTGACGACGATGGGGGTGAGCAGCATCGAGGGGATCTGGTCCTCGCCGGACTTGGTGACGGTGGAGGCGACCGAGGTGATGTCGATGCCCTTCACCAGGTACACGGCCATGTTCGCGGCGGCCTCGGCCTCCGGCTGGTACGGCTTGTAGATGGTGTACGCCTGCTCGCCGGTGAGGATCCGTCGGATCGCGTCCAGCGAGGCGTCCTGCCCGCCGACCGGCACGTCGGTGCGGCCGGCCTTGTGCAGCGAGTCGATGATCGCGCCGGCCATGCCGTCGTTGGCCGAGTACACGGCCTGGAAGCCGTTCTTGCCGAGCTTGGCGATCGCCTCGTCGACCTTGGCGGCGGCCACCTCGGGCTTCCACTCGCCGGACTGCTCGTAGGCGACCCGCTTGACCTTGCCGTCCAGCGCGCGGTGCGCGCCGATCTTGAAGTCGCCCGCGTTGGGGTCGGTCTCCGCACCGTTGATCATCACGATCTCGGCGTCGGCGGCCTTCTTGCCCTTCTGCCCGAGCGCGTCCAGCAGGGCCTGGCCCTGGAGTTCGCCGGTGCGCTGGTTGTCGAAGGAGATGTAGGCGGCGACGTTGCCGGCGGCGAGCCGGTCGTACGCGATGACCTTGATGCCCTTCTTGGCGGCGGCGTCCACCCAGGGCTTGGTGACCGAGGCGTTCACCGGGTCGAGCAGGATCACCTTGACGTTCCGGGCGAGCAGCGCGTCGAACTGCTCCTTCTGCACCTTCTCGTCGCCGTCGGCGTTCGCGTAGTCGAGGGTGCACCGGGTGCACAGCCCGGTGACAGCGGCCTCGATCAGCGGCTTGTCGAACGCCTCGTAGCGGGTGGAGGAAGTGCGTTCGGGCAGCAGCAGGCCGATCGCCTGGTTGCCCGAGGACGACGAGGGCTTGTCGTCCCCGCACGCGGCGAGCGACATCGCCATCGACACGGCAGCCGTGCCGATGACGAGTCGACGCGTCATCGAGTTCATGGTGGGTGGTGCCTCCCTGACAGCGCCGCGTCCCTGCGGCGAGGTGAAGGGGAGTCAAGCCCACCCATCATGTGTCGTCAAGAAGTAAATCATTGGTCGAGATGATTCGACCAAGTCGTTACCTTCTTGAATGCAACTTGGTGTCTGCGGCGGTGACTCCTTCAGCGCTCGTTGCGGGCCACCAGAAATACCCCGCCGACCACGATCGCGCCGCCGAGCAAGATCGGCCAGGTCAGGGACTCGGACAGGAAAAGCCATCCGAGGAACACCGCGACGACCGGATTGACGTAGGCGTAGGTGGCGACCAGTGGCAGCGGCGCCCGCTGCAACAGCCATGCATAAGACGTGAACGCGACAATAGATCCGAACAGCACCAGGTAGGCCAGCCCCGTCCAGGACGCCGCGGAGACCGCGCCGGGATCGAAGCCGCCCGGTTCGCCGTGGACGAACGACAGCGCCAGCGCGCCGACCGCACCCGCCAGCATTTCGTACACGCTCGCCACGAACGGGTCGGCCGGCATCGGCAGTCGGCCCGCCAGCACCGAACCCAACGCCCACACCACCGCCGCGCCGACCACCAGCAGCAGGCCCGAGAGCTCCGCGTCACCGGTCAGGCCGGGCCCGGTCAGCACCGCCAGGCCCACCAGGCCGACCAGCACGCCCGCCAGCGTGGCCCGGCCGGTCCTGGCCCCGAACACCCGGCGCAGCAGCACCACCCAGAGCGGCACGCTCGCCACCAGCAGCGCCGCCAGCCCGGACGGGACGGTGCGCTCGGCCAGCACCACCCCGCCGTTGCCGCCGGCCAGCAGCAGCAGGCCGACCAGTGCGGCCGAACCGAACTGACGCCACGTCACCCGCAGCGCGCCGACACCCTTGCGGGCCGCTATCCCCGCACCCAGCAGCACCGCCGCCGCGGCGAACCGCATCGCGCCGGAGAGCAGTGGCGGCATGGTCTCCACCACGACCCGGATCGCCAGGTAGGTCGACCCCCACACCACGTACACGATGCCGAGCGCCGCCCAGACCGCCGGCCCGAGGCCGGCCGGCCGGGCGGGGCCCGGTGCGACAGCCGGGACGGCGTCGGCCGGCGGCGTCGGCGCGGCGGGACAGGCGGGATCGGCGGCCGGTTGCGGGGAGGTCGCGGACATGTGCGTCTCCTTGGGTTGCTGCTGACAGGGTGTCCGGCGGAATGACACCACACTCCGGCCGCGCCCGGCGAGGAGTTTCGGCAGCCGATACGCGCGAACGCCCGCGGCCGCACGCCGTGCAGGGCCGACCGGATGAACCGGCGCACCACCGCGTGCCCACCCGCCCCGCCCCGGACGCCCCGGATGGTAGGCATGGGGGCGGCCCCCAGCGCAGCCGACCCCGGGGCATGCGCAGCCGACCCGAGGAGCGGCCGCATGGCATGGTTCGCCGCCCCCGAGTACCGGCTCGCCCGGCAGTCCTTCCTGCGCCTGCTCGCGCTCGTCTACCTGTGCGGATTCCTCGCCGCCGCCCGCCAGTTCCGCGCCCTGCTGGGCAGCCGCGGCATGCTCCCGATCCCGCGCTACACCGCCCGCGTCCCGTTCCGCCGCGCCCCCAGCCTGTTCCACTGGCGCTACAGCGACCGCCTCTACGCCGCCCACGCCTGGACCGGCGCCGCCCTCGCCGCCGCCCTGCTGGCCGGCCTCGCCGACCACCTGCCGCTCGGCGCCGCGACGGCGCTGTGGGCCGCGGCCTGGGCGCTCTACCTGTCCATCGTCAACGTCGGCCAGACCTGGTACGCCTTCGGCTGGGAGTCGCTGCTGCTGGAGGCCGGGGCGATCGCCGTGTTCCTCGGCAACGCCGCCACCGCCCCACCGCTGCCCGGCCTGTGGCTGCTGCGCTGGCTGCTGTTCCGGGTCGAATTCGGCGCCGGCCTGATCAAGTGGCGCGGCGACGAATGCTGGCGCAAGCTCACCTGCCTCTACCACCACCACGAGACCCAGCCGATGCCCGGACCGCTCAGCTGGGCGTTCCACCACCTGCCCCGGCCGCTGCACAAGGCCGAGGCGGCGGCCAACCACCTGGTCCAACTGGTCGTCCCGTTCGGCCTGTTCCTCCCGCAGCCGATCGCCTCCTGGGCCGCCCTGCTGATGATCGCCACCCAGCTCTGGCTGATCGCCTCCGGCAACTTCGCCTGGCTCAACTGGCTCACCGTCGCCCTCGCCGTCGGCGTCCTCGACACCGGCACCCTGCGGCACGTCCTGCCGATCGCCCCCGACCCGGCCTACCCGCCCCAACCCGTCTGGTACCAGGCCCTGGTGGCGGCCTTCGTGCTGCTGGTCGCGGTCCGCTCCTGGCGACCCGTGCGCAACCTGCTCTCCCGCCGCCAGCAGATGAACCGCTCCTACGACCCGCTGCACCTGGTCAACACCTACGGCGCGTTCGGCTCCGTCAACCGGGTCCGGTACGAGATCGTCCTCGAAGGCACCCGCGACGTTCACGGCGCGGACGGCTGGCAGGAGTACGAGTTCCACGGCAAACCCGGCGAACTCCGGCGACTGCCACGCCAGTTCGCGCCCTACCACCTTCGCCTCGACTGGCTGATGTGGTTCGCCGCGATCTCCCCGTCCTACGCCCGCCCCTGGTTCCTGCCCCTGCTCGCGCGCCTGCTCGTCAACGACCCCGACACGCTGCGGCTGCTGCGCCGCAACCCGTTCCCCGACACACCGCCCGCCCTGGTCCGCGCCCGACTGCACCGCTACCGGTTCACCGACGGCCCCGAACTGGCCGCCACCGGCGCGTGGTGGCACCGCCGTCCGGTGCGCGACTACCAGCGGCCGGTCGGCCTCGCCGACCTCCGCCACCTCGTCCCCGGAACCCCCGGAGCCCGCCGGTGAACCGACCCAACTCACGTCCCCCGCCCGGCCGAGGCGTACTGTCGGTGCCGCTCCCTACCGTACGGACCACGCGACCGGGCCCGCGCCCGCCGCCACCGGTCCACCGCGGCCCGGCAATTCACGGGGGTCCGGTGCGTGCGTGCCTCGAACGCGCACCCGTATTCTGGCCTCCCGCGACGCCACCGCCGCCGCGCCCACCCCACCCGCACCCCTGCCCGCCAAACGCCACGAACCGGACTTCACATGACAGTGCGCACCCTGAACGACGCCGGCGACGCCGCGTCCGAGACCGCGTCCGCGACGGACGGCGAGACCCGCCAGAGCACCCGTGAGGAGCTCGGCCGCTTCGCCGACCAGGGCGGCTTCACCCTCACCGCCGACGCCAACCCCTGGCTGGAGGCCGCCGAGACCCTCGCCAGCCCCGAGGACGCCCGCTCCGCGTCCACCGTCCTCGCCGAACTGCGCAGCCGCGACACCCGCGCCGTCGGCCGGGCCGCCAACGCCATCGCCGACAAGGCCGGCCTCCGGATCCCCGACACGCTCGGCGGCCTCACCACCCTGCTCGACCTGCTCCAGCGGGTCCACGCCACCTCCGGCGCGCTGCGCGCCGAGGCCTACGAGCGCGACCTCGCGGAACTCGCCGCCGCCACCGGCACCGGCGCCTACCGCAAGGAGACCGGCGTCAAGCTCGGCTGGGCCCGCCGCCGCACCCTGCGCGCCCAGGCACGCTCGCTCGCCCCCGCCGGCACCCGGCCGGGCCGCGCCGACCTGCACGCCGCGCTCGTCGCCGCCGCGGCCGCCCACCGGGACTGGACCGCGCTCGCCGCCGGCGACACCGCCACCCGGCCCGCCGTGCCCGTCGACGGGGCCCTCCTCACCGAGACCGCCAACGTCGTCGAGTCGCTCGCCGACGCCGTCCGCTCGCTGGCCCGCCTCCTGCCCGAGCGTGCCCTCGACTCCCTCCCGCTGGCCGAACTCGCCGACCTGGTCGACCGCCTGGCCGCCGACGAAGGCACCCTCTACCGCCTCTCCGCCCTCCGCCAGCTCCGCCTCGAACTCGCCGAGCAGGGCCTCACGGAGCTGCTGGCCGAGCTGACCGAACGCCAGGCCGACCGCGACGCCGCCCTGGCCGCCTACGACCGCCACCAGGCCGCCCGCGCGGCGCTGGCGGCGGTGCCGCGCCAGGCCACCGACGAGACTGCGGTGGAGATCGAGGAGCCGGCCCCGGTCGAGGAGACCGTCGAGGCCGAGCCGGTCGCCGAGGTCGAGACGGAGGTTGAGCCCGAGCCGGTTGCCGAGCCTGAGCCCGAGCCGGTGGTGGAAGCCGCTGTCGAGGCCGAGCCCGTCGCCGAGGTTGCGGCTGTCGCCGAGGTCGAGCCCGCCGTTGAGGTCGAGCCGGTTGCTGAGGTCGAGGCTGAGCCGGTTGCCGAGGCCGAGCCCGAGCCGGTGGTGGAAGCCGCTGTCGAGGCCGAGCCCGTCGCCGAGGTTGCGGCTGTCGCTGAGGTCGAGCCCGCCGTTGAGGTCGAGCCGGTTGCTGAGGTCGAGGCTGAGCCGGTTGCCGAGCCCGAGCCCGCTGTCGAGGCTGAGCCGGTTGCCGAGCCCGAGCCCGCTGTCGAGGTCGAGCCGGTTGCTGAGGTCGAGGCTGAGCCGGTTGCCGAGCCCGAGCCCGTTGTTGAGGCCGAGCCGGTTGCCGAGGCCGTCGCCGAGCCCGCCGCTGAGCCGGTTGCCGAGGTCGAGCCGGTCATTGCGTCGGAGCCGGAGCCGGAGCCGGAGCCGGTTGCCGCGGCTGTTGTCGTTGAGGCTGTCTCCGGTCCGGCGAAGCCCGAGCTGGTGCCGGGGAAGCCGATCACCGGGTACTCCGCGGAGGAACTGGTCGCGCTGGTGGCGTGGTTGGACGCGGACGGCGAGCAGCGGAGCGACGACGAGTTGCTGCGCGCGGCGATGAAGGAGCTCGGCTTCGGTCGGCTCGGGCCGCGCATCAAGGAGGCGCTGGGCGCCGCCGTCTCCACCGTTCGCGGCTGACGGAGCGTCAAGTAATGGGCGGGTGCCCGCCGTTGCGCGTCTCGCGCGGCGGCGGGCATCTGCGTTTCTACGCGCCGATGTCCTCGTACCAGAGGTCGGGGCGGGTGGCGATGAAGTCCGTCATCAGGGCGAGGCAGCGGGGGTCGTCGAGGAGGGTGATGCCGACGCCGTGCTCGGCGAGCCAGGCGTGGCCGCCGGCGAAGGTGGTGGATTCGCCGATCACGACGTGGCCGATGCCGAACTGGCGGACCAGGCCGGAGCAGTACCAGCAGGGTGAGAGCGTGGTGACCATGACCGTGTCGCGGTAGCCGCGCAGGCGGCCGGCGGCGCGGAAGGCGGCGGTCTCCGCGTGGGTGGAGGGGTCGCCGTCCTGGACGCGCCGGTTGTGGCCCCGGCCGAGCAGTTCGCCGTCGTGGCGGAACAGGGCCGCGCCGATCGGGATGCCGCCTTCGGCGAGCCCGGCCTCCGCTTCCGCCACCGCGACCCGCAGCCATGCGCGGGCCTGCCCCACCGTCACCTGACCGTCCATCGGCCACCTCCTTCGCCGGTCATACCCTCCACCGGTACCCGCAGGCGGCGGGGCGCACCACGCCGGGGCGGGTCAGACGGTGCTGACGGTGAGGCCGGCGGCTTGGAGGGCGGCGAGTTCGTCGGGCGGGGCGGCGGTGTCGGTGACCAGGGTGTGCAGGTGGGCGGCCGGCATGACGTGCGCGAAGGCGGTGCGGCCGAGCTTGCCGCCGTCGGCGGCGGCGACGGTGCGGCGGGCGGCGGTGGTGACGGCCTTCTTCACGGTGGCGTCGTCGAGGTCGTAGGCGGTCAGGCCGTCGGCGGCACTGAGTCCGCAGCAGCCGATCACGGCGGTGTCGAAGCGCAGCGCGGACAGGGAGGCGAGGGCCAGCGGGCCGGTCAGGGCGCCTTCGGCGGTGCGGGGGCGGCCGCCGGGGACGAGCAGGGTGGCGGGGCCGGGGGCGTCGCCGAACACGTGGATGGCCTGGAGCGAGAGCGGCATCACGGTGACCGGGCGTTCGCGCAGCAGGCGGGCGACCTCCAGGCAGGTGGTGCCGCTGTCCAGGACGACGGTCTCGCCGTCGGCGATGAGGTCACAGACGCCGGCGGCGATCCGCCGTTTGGCGTCGACGGCCTCGCGGGAGCGCAGGGCGAAGGGCGGTTCCTCGCCGCGGAGCAGCAGGGTGCGGGCGCCGCCGCGGAAGCGTTCGAGGACGCCCTGTGCGGAGAGCGCGTCCAGGTCGCGCCGGATCGTCATCTCGGAGGCCCCGGTCAGTTCGGCGAGTTCCGGGACGGTGGCGCTGCCCGCGTCTCTGACGGCCTGGGCGATCAGGGTGTGGCGCTCCGCGTTGTTCATACCGAGATTGAATCGCACCGGGCTGCAAACAATCAATCTGTTCGAAGATGCCGCTTTCGAACATGACGGGTGTTCGTTATGGTGAGGGGCATGGAACGTTCGCTCCGCGCCGCCAGAGTGGCCACCTACGTGTACTTCGTGCTCAACGGCACGCTGATGGGCGCCTGGGTGGTGCACATCCCGGCCGTCGAGGAGCGGGTCGGCATCACCCACGCCGCGCTCGGCGGCCTGCTGGTGCTGCTGGGCCTCGGCGCCTTCGCCGGCATGCAGGTGGCGGGCCGGCTCACCGACCGCCTCGGCACCCGGACAGTGGTTCCGGTCGCCGGCGTGCTGTGCGCGGCCTGCCTGGTACTGCCGGGGCTGGCCCCGAACCCGTGGACACTGGCCTGCGCGCTGACCGTCTTCGGGTTCGCCAACGGCTGCCTCGACGTCAGCATGAACGCCCACGCGGTCCATGTGGAGAAGGCGTACCGGCGACCCGTCATGTCCGGTTTCCACGCCACCTTCTCGGTCGGCGGCGTGCTGGCCGCCCTGGTCGCCGCGGCCGCCGCGGGCATCGGTCTCGGGCCGGTCGCGGCGCTCGTGGTCCTCGGCGCGGCGGGCGTGGTGACCGCCCTGCTGGCGGCCCGCGGCCTGCTGCCGGGCGCGCCGTCCACCGCCGGGCCCGAGGCGGAGGACGGGCCTGCGGCCGCCGGGCGGAGCAACTCGCGCGGGCGGATCCGGGTGCTCGCCGCGCTGGCGCTGATGGTCATGCTGAGCGAGGGCGCCGCCAACGACTGGAGCGCCCTGCACCTGAAGGACGTGCTCGGCGCGCCCGCGACCACCGCCGCGTTCGCGTACGGCACCTACGCGGCGGCGATGACCGTCGGCCGCCTGCTCGCGGACCGGACGGTCACCCGCTGGGGGTCGATGGCGGTGCTGCGGTACGGCGCGGCGACGGCCGCCGTCGGCATCACGCTCGCCGCGCTCGCCCCCTGGGTGTGGACGGCGTTCGCCGGGTGGGCGCTGTTCGGCCTGGGCCTGTCGGGGTGCGTCCCGCAGCTGTTCAGCGCCGCCGGCCACGCCGACCCCGCGGCGGCGGGCGCGAACGTCTCCCGGGTCGCCGGGCTCGGCTACCTGGGCATGCTGGCCGGCCCCGCCGTGATCGGCTGGCTGACCCATTTGACAGCGCTGAACCACACCTTCCTGCTGCTGACCCTGCTCTGCGCCGCGACCGCCGCCACCGCGGGCGTCCTGCGCCCGGCCCCCGCCGTCGAACGGGAGCCGACCACCGTCGGCTGACGGTGCGTCAGCGCAGCACGGCGGCGAGCAGGTCGGTGCCGAGCGCGGCGGTGGCGGCGAGGTCCAGCGCGTGGTGGACGTGCCGGCCCCGGCGGTGCGCGGTGAGCAGGCCGGCCCGGCGCAGCACGGTGAGGTGGCGGGAGACCTCGGGCGGAGTGAGCTCCCAGGCGCGGGCGAGCTCGCCGGTGGTGTGCGGGCCGCGGGCCAGCGTGCGGACCAGGCGCAGCCGGACGGGGTGGGCCAGCGCGTCCAGGCGGAGACCGACGGTGTCCAGCGGCACGGTCGCCCGGTGCTCCCCGCCCGCTGCCGGGTACTGCACCACGGGCTGCCAGCCGGCCGCGTACACGGTCACCAGGTGCGGGTGGCCGAACACGCTGGGCAGGAAGGTCACCCCGGCCGGGCCGGCCTGCGCGGTGGAGTCCTGCAACTTGTCGAGGACCAGCGAGCCCCCGTCCGGGGTCAGCGCGATCGCCGGCGACACCTCCGCCAGCGCGGCGGACAGGCCCTGACGGCGGCCCAGCTCGGTCTTGTCGCGCACGTCCCGGCCCAGCCGGGCGGCCAGCGCCGGCCACTGCGCGTCGAAGAACGCCTCCGCGCACAGCTCCAGGGTCTCCCGGACCCGGGCCCGGACGGCCGCCGGATCGGCCAACAGGCGCTCCGCGAAAGCCTCCTGGACTGGACCGCGGGCCTGCGCGCGGTCCAGCGCGTCCGCCCGGGCCGCCGGGTCGTGCAGCGGGGAGCGGTCGCCGAAGGTGCGCCGGTTCGAGCCGCAGGTGGTGACCAGCGCCGCGTGCGCGTACCGCTCGTCGGCGATCCCGTCGACCTCGTCGAGCTCCGCCCCCAGGGTGGCCCGCGGCCGGGCCGGCACCAGGAAGTCCGCCCGGGACGAGCGCCACAGGAACTCCGCCTCCCGCAGCCGCTCCGCCAACTCCGGACGCAGCGCCGCCCACACCCCCGCCGCCCACCCGGCCAGCTGCGGATGGTGCTCCGGCGAGGCCAGCACGTGCA
Organism: Streptomyces sp. TLI_171; assembly: GCF_003610255.1. Classification (GTDB taxonomy): domain Bacteria; phylum Actinomycetota; class Actinomycetes; order Streptomycetales; family Streptomycetaceae; genus Kitasatospora. The sequence continues at coordinate 6,456,002 of NZ_RAPS01000001.1, forward strand.
GCATCGCGGTGAGTTCGGCGAGCGGCGAGACCCCGAACCGGATCCGCTCCGGCGGCGTCCCGGCGAGATCGATGCGCAAGGTCACCCCGGCATTCTCGTCGCTCGCCGCCGTCCCGCCGGCCTCGATTGACGGAAAGCGTCAACCCACGTGACCGCCCCGCCGGCCCGCCCGCACCGTGAGCGCCATGACCACCACCGCCGCGCCGCCCCGCCCGACGCTCCGTCAGCTCGTCCACGCCGGCGGCGGCCCGCGCTACGCCGCCGCGCTGCTCGTCGACGCGCTCGGCACCGGCCTGCTGAGGCCGTTCCTGCTGCTGTACGGGATCACCGTGCTGCGGCTGGACGCGCCCACCACCGGCCTGGCGATGACCGCCGGGATCGTCGCGGGCCTGGCCTGCATGCCGCCGCTCGGCCGCTGGCTCGACCGGGGCGCGCGCAGCACGGCGGTGGCCGCGGCGATGCTGGTCCGGGTGCTGGGCGTGGCCGCGCTGCTGGCGGCGCCGAGCGGCGGCCTCGCCCTGTTCACCCTCGCCGCGCTGTTCCTCGGCATCGGCAACCAGGCCTGGCCCGCCGCCCACGCCGCGCTGGTCGCCACCGTCGCCGAGGACCGGCTGCGGGACACCGTGCTGGCCGCGGCCCGCGCCGTCCGCAACGCAGGACTCGGCGTCGGCGCGCTGCTGGCCACCGGCTGCCTGACCGGCGGCGCACCCGCCCTGCGGGCGCTGGCCGCAGTCTCCGGGCTCGGCTACCTGGCGGCCGCCGGGCTGGCCCGCTCGGTGCGGGTCACCGCCGACGGGCGGGCGGAGCGCGCGGACGCGTCCGCCGACGGGGCGACGCCGCGGCTGCGGGCGGTGCTGCTCGCCAACGTGGTGTACGTCTTCTGCCTCAACGTGCCCGAAGTGGCGGTGCCGCTGGTGCTGGTGACGGTCCTGCACGCCTCGCCGGCCTGGGCCGCCGCGGTCTTCGTCGCCAACACCGTGCTGGTGGTCACCCTCCAGGTTCCGGTCACCGCGTGGGCGGCGGCCCGCTGGTCCCGCGCGCGGGTGCTGGCGCTCGCCGGTGCGGTCCTCGCCGCGAGCTACCTCGGCTTCCTGCTGGCCACCCCGTTCGGGCCGCTCGCCGTGGCCCTGATGACCGTGCCCTGCACCCTCGGCGAGATCCTCTACGCCGGCAGCGCCACGCCCCTGGTCACCGCCCTGGCCCCGCCCCGCCGGCTCGGCCGCGCCCTCTCCCGCCTCCAACTCTCCACCGGCCTCGGCCTCGCCGTCTCCCCGGCCGTCATCACCGCCCTCACCCCCCTCGCCCTCTGGCCCGCTCTCGCCACCACCACCCTCGCCGCCGCCACCACCATCCACCGCACCGAAACCGCCCCGCCACCGGCGGCCCAGACGCCGCAGGCGGGGAACACAGCGACCGCCTCCGGCGGGGGCTGCAGGCGGGTGTGATCCGGGGTCGGGCGCGCGGGCGGCGTAGGCGTCTCGTCTCTCTTCCGCCGGGGCGGGCGGGTGGGTGGGGGGTGGTCTTGGGGGTTCCTTTAAGGTGCGGGGATGCGAGATTTCGGGGCGGGACTGCGGTTCCTGTTCAACGGGCAGCGATGGGTGGCGCGGCACGGCCGCTGGTGGGGCTTCGGGATGATCCCGGCGCTGATCACCCTGGTGGGATACCTGGCCGTGCTGGCGGTGTTGATCGTCTACGCGGGGGACCTCGCCGAGTGGGCGACCCCGTTCGCGGACGGCTGGGACGATCCGTGGCGGAGCACCACGCGCCTGCTGGTCGCGGTGGCGGCCGTCGGCGCGGGCGGCCTGCTGGCGATGCTGACGTTCACGGCGGTGACGCTGCTGATCGGTGAGCCGTTCTACGAGTCCCTGTCGGCGCAGGTGGAGGATTCCGAGGGCGGCGGCCCGCCGAGCCGGGACGTGCCGCTCTGGTACGAGCTGTGGGTGTCGGCGCGGGACAGCCTCGCGGTGCTGCTGCGCGCGGCGGCGTTCGGGATCGTGCTGTTCCTGTGCGGGTTCATCCCGGTGGTGGGCCAGACGGTGGTCCCGGTGCTCGGGGTGTGCGTGTCCGGATTCTTCCTGACGGTGGAGCTGACCGGCACACCGCTGCAGAAGCGCGGCCTGTCGCAGAAGGAGCGGCTCCGCCTGCTGCGTTCGCGGCTGCCGATGGCGGTCGGTTTCGGCGCCGGCCTGGTGCTGACGTTCCTGGTCCCGGTGGTGACGGTGCTGGCGATGCCCGGCGCGGTGGCGGGCGCGACGCTGCTGGCCCGGGAGATCACCGCCCCGGCGGAGGACGCGGACGGGGCGGGGGAGGACGAGGAGCCGCCGCAGCACCCGGACGGGTACGGTGAGCAGCCGTACGCGGGCCCGAATCCGTACGCGCAGCAGCCGTACGACGGCCCGAATCCGTACGCCTCGGGCCCGCAGGCCGGGTAATCGAACCAATTACCGGCTGCGACAGTGATTTGACGTAGCGTCACCGACTGCGCGATAACCTCCACATGGCAGCACCCGTGGACGCCGCCCCCGAGCGCGGCATCGACCTCGGCGACCCCGCGTTCTGGCGGCTCCCGGAGGAGTCCCGCGTCGCGGCGTTCGCCCACCTGCGCGAGCGTTCCGGCCCGGTCGGGTTCACCGACCGGGCGACGGGGCGGAACTGCTGGGCGCTGGTGCGGCACGCCGACGTGATGACGGCCAGCCGGGCGCCGGAGGTGTACCTGTCGGGGCCGGGGGTGACCTCGCCGGAGCCGGCCCGCTGGGTGCGGACGGTGTTCGGGGACTCGATGGTCAACCTGGACGATCCCCGGCACGCGGACCTGCGCCGGGTGGTGGGGCGGGCGTTCACGCCCCGGCTGCTGGCCAAGGTGGAGGAGGACATCCGGGAGATCTCCGTCCGGCTGGTGGACCGGCTGGAGCGGGAGCGTCCGACGGACTTCGTGGACGCGGTCGCCGCGGAGCTCCCGTACCAGGTGATCTGCTCGATGATGGGCATCCCGGAGGAGCAGCGCCGCCGCATCCTGGCCCGGATCAACCGGGCGGCCGCCTCGGCGGGGGTGGCGCGCAGCGCGCTGCGGGTGCCGGGGCGCGGGCTGCGGGCGCTGGCGGCGATGCAGTTGACGGTGGCCGCGCTCGGTCGGGAGCGCCGCCGCCGCCCGACCGGCGACCTGATCTCCGCGCTGGTCACCGCCGACGTGGACGGCCGCCGGCTGGGAGCCCGCGAACTGGGCGCGTTCTTCTCGCTGCTGCTGGTGGCGGGCGTGGAGACCACCCGCAACGCGCTGGCCCACGGGCTGCACCTGCTGACGGTCAACCCCGAGCAGCGGGCGCTGCTGCTGGCCGACCTGGACGGACGCCTGGGCGGCGCGGTGGAGGAGATCGTCCGCTACTCGACGCCGATCGTGCAGTTCCGCCGCACCGTGGCGGTCGACCACCGGCTGTCCGGGGTGCGGCTCGCCGCCGGGGACAAGGTCGTGATGTTCTACGGCTCCGCCAACCGCGACGAGGCGGTCTTCGCCGCCCCGGACGCCTTGGACATCACCCGCTCGCCCAATCCGCACCTGGGGTTCGGCGGCGGCGGCCCGCACTTCTGCCTCGGGGCGCACCTGGCCCGGCAGGAGATGCGCACCCTGCTGCGCGAACTGTTCACCCGGCTCCCGGAGATCCGTTCCACGGCGGCGCCGGAGCTGGTGCCGTCCTCCTTCGACCACCGGGTCCGCTCGCTGCGCTTCACCTTCTGACCTGCGGACCTACGGCCGGAGCAGCCGGAAGGGGCGGCCACGAGGTGTGGCCGCCCCTTCCCGCGGGCGAGGGTCAGGACGGGTGGGTGCCCACCGCGTCGCGGACCTCCGCGCCGAGCACGCTGTTGGCGCGGGCGCAGTGCGCGCCGCAGAAGAAGCGGCCCGCGACCTCGACGCCGTGGCCGACGATCCGCACCGTGCACTGCTCGCAGCGCGGAGCCAGCTTCTCCATCGCGCACTCGAAACTGTCGAAGACGTAGGTGTCTCCGGTGATCGTCTTGATCTCGAAGGACAGCCAGTAGTCGTTCTGGCACACCACGCAGACCGCCATCTCGGGCTCCTCTCGCCGTACGGGTCCACCGCCGAGTCTTGGCCCGGCCGCGGCGGGCGGCAATCGGCGGCGGTCCGAACGGACAAAAGCTCACGCAAAGGGCATAAGCCATTCGATAATGGTCGGCAGGGCCCAGGGTTCAGCCGAGGAGGCCGAGATGATCATCCGAATCTGGGAGGCCCACGTCTCCCCGCACCGCGTCGAGGAGTTCTGCGCCCGCCTCGCCTCGACGGTGCTCCCCGGCCTCGGCCGCTGGGACGGCTTCCTCGGCGGGGAGCTGCTGCGCGCCTGCGCCGACGGCGACCACCGGGTCCAGATGATCACCCGCTGGCGCGACGAAGAGGCCCTGCGCGCCTACGCCGGCCCGATGTGGCGGATCCGCCCGGTCTGGTCCGAGGGCGAGCTCCACGACCTCGAACACCCGCCCACGGTCGTCCACTTCCACTCCCTGAGCCGCCTCGACACCGCCCCCGGGCAGCCCGCCGGGCAGTGATCAGCCGGCCACCGGGATCCCGCCGTCGGCCTTGACCTGCTTCATCGTCAGGTGCGAGTGCACCTGCGCGATGCCCGGCAGGCCGGACAGCACGTCGGTGACGAAGCGCTCGTACGCCGCCAGGTCCGCGACGGCCACCCGCAGCAGGTAGTCCGGATCGCCGAACAGCCGGTGCGCCTCGACCACCTCCGGCAGCTCCGCCACCCGGCGTTCGAACTCCGCCACCGTGGCGCGGTCCTCGTGGCGCATCACCACCGTCACGAACGGCTGGAAGGCCCGGCCCACCGCCGCCGGGTCGAGCTGGGCCCGGTAGCCGCGGATCACGCCCTGCTGTTCGAGCTGGCGGACCCGGCGCAGGCACGGGGACGGGGTCAGGCCCACCCGGTCGGCGAGTTCGGCATTGGTCAGCCGGCCGTCCTGCTGGAGCTCGTGGAGGATTCTGCGATCAAGGCGGTCCATGGCGCAACATTCTGCTAAACCACCGGGCTGACCAGCCGAAACGGGTCATCGGCTGCCAGTCGCGGACCGATAGCGTCCTGGACGTCCGCCACTCCGCCCGCCTCCCGAAGGTGCCATGGACCCGCACGCGCTGCTGCTCTTCCTCGGCGTCGACCTGCTGCTGGTCTGCACGCCGGGACCCGACTGGCTGTACATCGCCGCCCGCGGCCTCGGCCAGGGCCGCCGCGCCGCGCTCACCGCCGTCGCCGGGGTCTGCGCCGGCTACACCGTGCACACCGCGCTCTCCGCCGCCGGACTGGCCGCCGCCCTGCGCGCCGTCCCCGCCCTGCTGCCCGCGCTGCGCCTGGCCGGGGCCGGCTACCTGGCCTTCCTCGCCGTCACCATGCTGCTCACGCTGCGCCGGGGCGCCGCCGCGGCGGCGCCGACCGCCGCCCGGCCGCAACCCGCCCGCACGGTGCTGCGCCAGTCGCTGCTGACCGCCCTGCTCAACCCCAAGGGCCTGCTGCTCTACCTGTCGCTGGTCCCGCAGTTCGTCACGCCGTACGCCGCGCTGCCGGTGGGCGCCCAGGTCGCCGCGCTCGGCGCGGTCAACGTGCTGTCCTGCGCCGCCGTCTACTCGGCGGTCGCGCTCGCCACCGCCCGCCTGGGCGGCCGCCTCGGCGCCACCCCGACGGCGGCCCGCCGGCTCTCCGCGGTCTCCGCGGTCCTGCTGCTCGCGGTGGCGGGCGTGACCGCGGCCGCCTGACGGCCCGTCGGCCCGCCCGGCGGGCTCAGAGCGCCGCGGTGTCGTGGGCGGCGAGGGCGGCGCGCAGGGTGAGCAGGTCGGGGCCGCGGACGGCGTCCAGGCCGGTCAGGTCGGCGGTGCGGCGCAGCCGGTAGTCGACGGTGTTGGGGTGGACCAGCAGGCGGGCGGCGGTCCGGCGGCGGTCGAGGCCGCAGCCGAGGAAGGCGCGCAGGGTGTCGAGGAGTTCGGGGCGGCCGGCCAGCGGGGCGAGCAGCGCGGCGAGGGCGTCGCGGGCCGGCCCGGGGCGGCTGAGCTGGTACTCCAGCAGGACGTCTTCGAGCAGGTGCAGGCCCGGCCCGCGGCCGGTGGCCCCGGCGACCTGCCGGACGTCGGCGGCGAGCCGGACCGCGGCGGCCACGTCCTTCGGGGCGGCGGCGGTGGCGGCCACCAGCAGGTCGGCCCCGCAGGCGTGGGCCAGCCGCTCGACCAGCGCGGCCAGCATCTCGCGGTCGACGGCGCCGGCCGGGCCGGGGGAGTCGTCGGGCAGCAGCAGCGGCCCGCCGTCGGCGGCCAGCGCGGCGAGCGGCACCCCCTCCGTGCGGCGGTCCAACTCGGCGCGCAGGCGGCGGAGTTTGCGGCGGGCGACGACCGAGCGGTTGACACCGGGCCGGGACTCGTCGGGGTGCGGGCCGATGGCCAGCGACAGCACCAGGTAGCGGGCGGGCAGTCGGATCCCGGCCCGGTCGGCGGCGGCGCGCGGGTCGCCGCCCTCCAGCAGCCGGGACAGCAGGGCCTGCCGGGAGACCTGCTCGTCGCCGAGCGCGGCCTGCCGTTCCTGGACGTACCCGGCGGCGACCGCGCAGCTGACCACCTGCAGGTAGCCGAGCAGCCGGTCCTGCGCGGTGGCGATGTCGGGCAGGTCGGCGGGTTCGGCCTCGGCCAGCACCCGGGCCGCGCACAGCTGGGCGCCCAGGTGGTAGGCGCCGACCACGGACTCCAGCGGCACGCCCTCGTCGGCGCGCCGGGCGGAGGACTCGCGGATCCTCGCCAGCTCGCCCTCGCCGGGCAGCTCACCGGTGCGCATCACCTCGACGAACGCCCGGATGCCGCGCTCGACCTGACGGGTGATCTCGCCGCGCAGCTGCTCGGGCGGCAGCGCGTGGTAGGCCGGGAGCCGGTCCAGCAGGCGGGTCATCACCTCGGGGGCCAGCGCGGGGGCCAGCGCGAGCAGCCGCAGGTGGACGGGGCTGCCGCCGAACCGGGGTTCGACGGCGGCCGGTTCGGCGTTGGGTGCGGTCACAATCCACCTCGCGAATGTCTGTGCAGCGGCCCGGCGACGCGACTGTTCGGCGCGTCCATGATGGTTTCCCGGAGGTTACCTACCCGTAGGTAACTCCCGCGATCCCCCACCGTTGTCCAGGTCGCGCACCCACCCCCACAGAAACGGGAGAGCCATGTACCGAGCCGCCGCACGGCTGATCGCCACCGCCCTCGCCGCCGCCGCAGCGGCCACCGCCGCCCCGGCCGTGACCGCCTCCGCCGCCACCTCGGGCGACCCGTTCTACGCGTACGACGGCACCGCCCCGCTGTCGTCGATCGCGCCCGGTACCGTGCTGAAGACCCGCACCCTGCAGTACCACCTGCTGGGCCTGCCCACCCCCGTGCAGGCCGTCCAGCTGCTGTTCCGCACCACCGACGCGCAGGGCCGCCCCTCGGCCGGCGTCACCACCGTGGTCCGCGGCCTGGGCAGCGACGGCTCCAGGGCCGTCTCCTACCAGTCCTTCTACGACTCGCTGAACCCGGCCGACAGCCCGTCCCGGGCGATCGCCGGCGACCTCAGCCTGGGCGGGGCGATCGCCAACGCCGAGGCGCTGTTCGTGGTCCCGTTCGTGGCGCAGGGCTACGACGTGGTGATCCCCGACACCGAGGGCCAGAGCGCGGACTTCGCGGCCGGGCCGGAGTACGGCACCACCACGCTGGACTCGATCCGGGCCGCCTCCGCCTCGCCGGCCACCGGCATGAGCGCCACCACCCGGGTCGGCATGCTCGGCTACTCCGGCGGCGCGATCGCCACCAACTGGGCCGCCGCGCTCGCCCCGTCCTACGCGCCGGACGTCAACCGCCGCCTGGTCGGCTTCGCGGAGGGCGGCCTGCTGGTCGACCCCGCGCACAACCTGAAGTACGTGGCCGGCGGGGTGGTCTGGCCCGGCGTCATCCCGATGGCGATCATCGGCGTGGCCCGCGCCTACGACCTCGACCTGCAGCCCTACCTGAGCGACTACGGCAAGCAGGTGTACGCGAAGATGCAGGACGCGTCCATCGTGAACGCGCTCGGCCAGTACCCCGGGCTGAGCTGGCAGAAGCTCGCCAAGCCGGAGTACGCGAACCCGAACTCGGTGCCCGCCTTCCTGGCCGCCGTCAACAAGGTCAACCTCGGTTCGGCGCCCACTCCGAGCGTCCCCGGCTACATCGCGCAGGGCAACGGCGGCGTGCTGGAGGGCACCTTCAGCAACATCTCCGGCATCGGCACCGGCGACGGCGTGATGGTGGCCGGCGACGTCCGCGCGCTGGCCCGGCAGTACTGCGCCACCGGCAACAGCAAGATCAAGTTCCAGCAGTACGACCTGCTCAGCCACCTCGGCGCGGCCGTCCCGTGGGCCCCCACCGCGGTCCTCTACCTGAACGACCGCTTCGCCGGGAAGTCCGCCCCCACCGACTGCGGCTGGATCCCGTCCGGCAACTCGCTCGCCCCCGAGAAGCCCGCGCTGGCGGGCTGAGCACCACCGGGGGTCCCGCCCACCGCGGTGGGCGGGACCCCCGGCCGACGGGGCCGACGCGGCGTCAGAGGTCGCGCGGGTACGCCTTCGCGCCGCTGCGGATCCGGAGCGCGGCGACGATCTCGGTGACGCCGAGGACGATCAGGCCGCAGGCCGCCAGCACCGCCAGCGCCTTGATCGAGTGGGCCGGCCACACCATCAGCACGATGCCCGCCACCACGCTCAGACCGCCGACGAAGCCCTGCCAGCCGCGGGCCGGCATCTGCGGGTCGGAGGCCACCGCGGCGAGGTGGGTGATGCCGCGGAACAGCCAGCCAATGCCGATCCACAGCGCCAGCAGCAGTACCGACTGCGCGGCCGACCGGAAGCACAGCAGCCCCAGCAGCACGCAGATCGCGCCGCTGATGAACGCCAGCACCCGCATCGCCGTCGCCACGTGCGTGCCGAACGCGGCGACCAGCTGCACCACGCCGATCACCAGCAGGTACACGCCGAACAGCACGCCGACCACCCACAGCGTCTGCTTCGGCCACACCACCACGACGATCCCCAGCGCCAGCGAGATCAGCCCGCCCGCCAGCACCGCCTGCCAGGCCAGCCGGGCCAGTTGCTGGAACGGGCCTGGCAGGTCGTCGCGGGAGTCGATCCGGTACGGGGCACTCATGGCTCCTCCGAGAGGCCGGTGCGGAAAGGGCAGGACACCTACCACCCTCCGCGCCCGCACCTGGATCCGCCACCGCCCGTTCACCCTTTCGGACCGACCCGCCGTCTACTATCTGACGCTATGACGGATCAGGGGCGGGGGAGCCCGGGGGCGTTGGCGGAGGACGGCGACCCGGAGCCGGGGACCGCCGCCACCGGCGAGCCGATCGGCGGGCACTACATCGTCTGCGGCGGGAACTCGCTCGCGCACCGGCTGATCCTCGAACTCACCGAGCAGTACGAAGTCCCGGTGGTCGCCGTGGTGCCGGACCGGTCGCGCGAGCACGGGCCGGCGATCGGTCAGATACCCGGTGTGGCGGCCGTCCTGGAGTACTCGACCGTCACCGGCGAGGCGCTCGGCGCGGCGGGCGTCGAGCGGGCGCGCGGGATCGCCCTGATGGACGGCACCGACCAGGAGAACATCCACGCCGCGCTGGCCGCCGAGAACCGCAACCCCGGGGTGCGGATCGTGCTGCGGATCTTCAACCAGCGGCTCGGCGAGCACCTGGAGAAGCTGCTGCCCAACTGCGCGGCGCTGTCCGGCTCCGCGACCGCCGCACCCGCCTTCACCAACGGCGCGCTGAACCGCCCGCACACCGTCGAGGTCGGCGGTCGGCAGCTGTACGTCGCCTACGGCCAGGACATCCGGAGCAACCAGGTCTGCCTGGTCGCCGACCGGATCGACCGCCAGGACCTCAGCCGGCTGCGGTTGCTGCCCGAGACCGGCGGCCGGGCGGCCGACTTCATCCGGCTCGCCGAGCGTTTCGGCAGCGGCGAGGGCCCGATCGAACTCGGCCGCCCCGACCTCACCCCCGCCCACGGGGGCGGCGACCTCGCCGCGCTTCAGCCGCTCGACACCGAACCGCCGCTGCGGCCGCCGCTGCGCAAGCGCCTGAAGTGGTGGCTGCTCGACAGCCTCAAGTACTTCACCAACACCCGGCTGCGGATGATCCTGATCACCGCCTTCGCGGCGATCGTGGTCGGCGCCGCGGTGCTCGCCCGGCACAGCACCCACCCCGGCGGGATCGGCTGGACGCTGTACTTCACGCTGCTGGACGCCGCCGGCGCCGTGCAGCCCGACGTGCCGGGGCAGGTGCTCGGCGACGCCTGGGCGCGGGCCGCCCAGGTGCTGATCACCTTCTGCGGCATCACCTTCGTCCCCGTCGCCACGGCGATCGTGGTCGAGGCGCTGGCCAGCGGCCGCCGCGGCGCGCCCCGCCCGCCCGGGGCCCGCACCCGCGACCACGTCATCGTGGTCGGCCTCGGCAACGTCGGCACCCGGGTCGCCACCCTGATCCACGGCACCGGCCTGCCGGTGGTCTGCTTGGAACGCGACCCGCAGGCCCGCGGCATCGCCGCCGCGCGCGCCCTCGGCATTCCCGTCCTGATCGGCGACGGCCCGCTGGAGGCGCAGCTCAAGCAGGCCCAGGTCAAGCACGCCCGCGCCGTCGTCGCCGTCACCTCCGACGACGCCGTCAACCTCGAAGCCGCCCTCGAAGCGCGCGCCGTCCGCCCCGAAGTCCGCATCGTGGTGCGGCTGTTCGACGACGACTTCGCCCACCATGTGTACGCCACGCTGGGCAACGTCGCCTCCCGCTCGCTCTCCTACCTGGCCGCCCCCGCCTTCGCCGCCGCCCTGATGGGCCGTGAAGTCCTCGGCACCCTCTCGGTCTTCCGGCACGTGCTGCTGGTCGCCGAGCTCACCGTCGAGGAGGGCTCCGCGCTCGACGGCGTGAACCTCGGCGACCTGGAAGGCCCCGGCGGCGTCCGCGTCCTCGCCGTCCGGCTGCAACGCCGCACCGAGGTCTACCAGTGGAACTTCGCCGACCGCTCCCGTCGCCTGGCCACCGGCGACCGCATCGTGGTCGCCGCCACCCGCGCCGGGCTGGCCCGCATCATCCAGGAGCCGGGGTCCCCGGCCGGCGAGGCAGCCGACCTGCCCTGACCGGACCGGCCCGGGGTGCGGGTGGCGGCGACCACGACGGCTACTTGTTGGTGAAGTCGGGGCGGCGCTTCTCGGCGAAGGCGGCCATGCCTTCCTTCTGGTCGGCGGTGGCGAAGGCGGCGTGGAAGAGGCGGCGCTCGAACCGGACGCCCTCGGCGAGGGTGGTCTCGAAGGCGCGGTTGACGGACTCCTTCATCATGACGGCGGCGGGCAGCGACATCGCGGCCACCGTCTCCGCCACGGTCAGGGCCTCGGTGAGCAGCTGGTCGGCGGGGACGATGCGGGAGACCAGGCCGGCGCGTTCGGCTTCCTCGGCGGGCATCATGCGGCCGGTCAGGCAGAGGTCCATGGCCTTGGCCTTGCCGACGGCGCGGGTGAGGCGCTGCGAGCCGCCGATGCCGGGGATGACGCCGAGCTTGATCTCCGGCTGGCCGAACCTGGCGGTGTCGGCGGCGATCAGGATGTCGCAGAGCATCGCCAACTCGCAGCCGCCGCCGAGCGCGTAGCCGGCGACGGCGGCGACCACGGGCTTGCGGAGGCGGCCGAGCTCGTCCCAGGGGCCGAGCCAGTCGTCGAGGTAGACGTCCGGGAAGCGGTTGTCCTGCATCTCCTTGATGTCGGCGCCGGCGGCGAAGGCCTTCTCGGACCCGGTGACCACCAGCGCGCCGATCTCCGGGTCGCGGTCGAAGGCCTTCGCCGCCGCCACCACCTCGTTCATCAGCTCGGTGTTGAGCGCGTTGAGCGCCTCGGGACGGTTGAGGGTGATGATGCCGACCCGGCCCTTGCGGTCGACCAGGATCGTCCTGTACTCGGTCATCGCCGCTTATCCTCTCCACGCTGAGCGGAACTCTGACGGTGCATACGATCTCCGAACGCCGCCCCGGATGCCAGTCTCGACAGGCGAGACGATGGTCACCTCGACAGCCGCAGGTCACCGCCCTCGGGGACGGCGAAGAAGCGTTCGACGTCGGCGGCGGTCACCTCGGCGAGGGCCGCGGGCCGCCACTGCGGGTTGCGGTCCTTGTCGACGACCTGGGCGCGGATCCCCTCGACCAGGTCGTGGTGGGCGAGGGCGGCGCAGGAGATCCGGTACTCCTGGTCGAGGGCGGCGGCCAGCGAGGGCAGCGCGCGGGCCCGGCGCAGCGCGGCCAGGGTGACCTTGAGCATGGTCGGGGACTTGGCGTGCAGCTGCTCCGCGGCGTCCTTGGCGGCCGGCAGGCCGGTGGCCTCCAGCCGCGCCAGGATCTCCTCGACGGTGTCGGCGGCGTAGCAGTGGTCGATCCACTCGCGCTGCTCGGCGAGTTCGGACGGCGGGGCGGGCTCGGCGAACGGCGTGATCGGCTCGCCGGCGGCGAGCGCCGCGGTGAGGGCGGGGAGCGCGGCGGAGCGGACGTAGTGGTCGGCGAAGCCGCAGTACACGGCGTCGGCGCCGGTCATGGTGGCGGCGGTGAGGGCCAGGTGGGTGCCGAGCTCGCCGGGGGCGAGGGCCAGCAGGCGGCTGCCGCCGACGTCGGGGACCAGTCCGATCCGGGTCTCCGGCATGGCGACGGCGGAGCGTTCGGTGACCACCCGGACCGCGGCGTGCGCGGACAGGCCGACCCCGCCGCCCATGGTGATGCCGTCCATCAGCACCACGTACGGCTTGGGGTAGCGGGAGATCAGCTCGTTGAGGGGGTACTCGACCCGGAAGAAGGCCCGGCCGCCGGCGCCGCCGAGCTTGGCGTCGTCGTGGATGGCGCGGATGTCGGCGCCCGCGCACAGGCCGCGCTCACCGGCGCCGGCGAGCAGGACGGCGGCGACCTCGGGGTCCTCGGCCCAGGCGTCCAGGGCGGCGCGGACGGTCTCCAGCATGGCGTGGGTGAGGGAGTTGAGGGCGCGCGGCCGGTTCAGGGTGATCCGGCCGAGGCGGCCGACCCGCTCGACCAGTACGTCCTGCTGCGTGTCCATCGCCACCGCTCCCGTCCGGAAAGTACGAAGATTCCTGGTGTGCACCGTACCGGGCCCGCCGGGCGGGTCGGCGGGCCCGGTACGACGGGGTCAGCAGGGCCGCAGCGGAGTGGTGAGCAGGACGACCCGGGGGGCGGGGGCGACCTCCTGCGGTGCGAAGCCGCAGAGCAGCACCGGGCGGGCGGCGCCGGGGGCGAGCGGCATCGCCTGGGTCTGCGGGACGGGCATCAACAGGTTGGCGGCGGCGAGCGCGGCTCCGCAGACCAGGGTGCGCAGCTTCATCATCGGGGGTCCTCCGGGGAGAGAGTTGTCCGCAAACGGTCGCGGCCTCTCCCTTCGGCGCCGGGCGTGGGCGGCCCGGCTCGGGGGGAGGTCGCTGGGTGTGCGTCAACTTCTAGCGGCGGGCGCGTCCGCGGCCCCGGAATCTCACCCGTGTGGCGGCGTGCTGCGGGCGCGCCGTTGACGCGCCCGCAGCCTGACGGAGGATCAGCTGCTCAGTGGCTCAGCCGATGATCCGTCCGGTGACCTCGCCGAAGCCGACCCGCAGGCCCCCCGGCCCGGGGGCGGTGGCGGTGATGGACACCTCGTCGCCGTCCTCCAGGAAGGTGCGGGAGGTGCCGTCGGGGAACTTGAGCGGGTGCTCGCCGTTCCAGGTCAGTTCGATGAGCGCGCCGCGGGTGTCCGGCTCGGGGCCGGAGACCGTGCCGGAGGCGTACAGGTCGCCGGTGCGCAGGCTCGCGCCGTTGGCGGTGAGGTGGGCCAGCTGCTGGGCGGCGGTCCAGTACATGGTGGCGAACGGCGGCCGGGAGATGCGGCGGCCGTTGAGCGACACCTCCATCGCCAGGTCCAGGCCCCAGGGCTCGGCGGCCCGGTCGTCCAGGTAGGGCAGCGGTTCGACGTCGCGGACCGGCGGGGCGACCCGGGCGTGCTGCAGGGCGTCCAGCGGGACCACCCAGGGGGAGACCGAGGTGGCGAAGGACTTGCCGAGGAACGGGCCGAGCGGCACGTACTCCCAGGCCTGGATGTCGCGCGCCGACCAGTCGTTGAGCAGGCAGACGCCGAACACGTGCTCGGCGAAGTCGGCGAGCGCGACGGGGGCGCCCATGGCGCTGGGCGTGCCGACCACGAACGCGACCTCCGCCTCGATGTCCAGGCGGCGGGTCGGGCCGTGGTCCGGCGCGGCGTCGGCGGGGGCCTTGCGCTGGCCGTGCGGGCGGGTCACGGGGGTGCCGGAGACCACGACGGTGCCCGCCCGGCCGTGGTAACCGATCGGCAGGTGCTTCCAGTTGGGGGTGAGCGGCTCCTGGCCCGGGCGGAAGATCTTGCCCAGGTTGGTGGCGTGGTGCTCGGAGGCGTAGAAGTCGACGTAGTCGGCGACCTCGAACGGCAGGTGCAGCTCCACGTCGGCCAGGTCCAGCAGACAGCGCTCGACGGCCGGGCGGTGGGCGGCGTCGGTGAGCCACTCGGTGACTGCTCCGCGCGCCGCCTGCCAGGTCGAACGCCCGGACGCCATCAGCGGGTTGAGGCTCTCGGCGTCCAGCAGCGCGGACGGGCTGCCGACCGCCCGGGCGGCCGCGCCGGCGTCCAGCACCCGCTCGCCGATCCGGACGCCGATCCGCCGCAGGCCGGGCCGGTCGGCGGCGGTGAACACTCCGTAGGGGAGGTTGTGCACGCCGAACGGCGAGTCTTCGGGCAGGTCGAGCCAGGTCGCGGTGGTGCTCAAGAGGTCTCCAGGAGGCCGAGTCGGGCGAGGTCTTCCAGCGGCTCGGCGATGCTACAGGTGCCGAACGAGGTGAAGGCGTGTCGGATCCGGCCGACCTGATGCTCCGTCAGCGACTCGACAGCGGTGGCGAGTCGGGCCCCGTCCCGTTCGGCGAGCAGCTCGGTGGCCCGCGCCCGGTCGGAAGTCCCGGCCGCCAGCAGCAGGTTGAGGAAGCCGTGGTGCTCGTAGCCGGTGCCGAGGTCGGTGTGCCGCACCGCGTTGTGCAGGCCCGCCGTGCACTTGTACGGCAGCGAGCGCTCGGCGCAGCCCACCAGGAAGTCGGCGAGCTCCGTCACCGACGGGAAGGCGGCGTGACCGAGGCCGCCGGTGCGGTACTTGGCGCGGTAGCGGGTGCCGGCCAGGGCGTCCAGGCCGTCCGCGAGGGCGGCCGATCGGGGCAGCTCGACGGCCGCCCCGACCCCGTCCGGCAGCAGCGCGTCCAGCTCGGCCACCGCCGCCCGGACGTCCTCGCCCGCCGCGTACTCGACGGTGGCGACGGTCAGCCCGTCGGCGGCCTTCAACGCCTCCGCCAGCCGGCCGCTCGGCACCACCAGGCCGACGGCGAACTCCGGTTCCAGCGCGCGCAGTTCGGCCAGCCGGTCGACGGGCGCCAGCAGCGGGCCGACCGCCCCGGCGTACGGGGCGGCGCGGTGCGCCCGGTGCGCGGGGACGGCCTCGGCCAGCGGCAGGTCGCCGGGCGGGAAGACCGCCGCGTCGTCGAACAGCCCCCGGTACAGCTCGGGTACGTTCATCGCCTCGCCCAGGTCCACGCGTAGTTCGGGTCCTCGCTGGCGGTGGCGGCCTCGCCGAGCTCCAGCGGGCGGAAGGTGTCCACCATCACCGCCAGCTCGTCGAAGAACTCCACGCCGATCGAGCGCTCGTAGGCGCCCGGCTGCGGGCCGTGGGTGTGGCCGCCCGGGTGCAGCGAGATCGACCCCTGTCCGATGCCGGAGCCCTTGCGGGCTTCGTAGTTGCCGCCGCAGTAGAACATCACCTCGTCACTGTCCACGTTCGCGTGGTAGTACGGGACGGGGATCGACAGCGGGTGGTAGTCCACCTTGCGCGGCACGAAGTTGCAGATCACGAAGTTGTTGCCCTCGAACACCTGGTGGGCCGGCGGGGGCTGGTGCACCCGCCCGGTGATCGGCTCGAAGTCCGCGACGTTGAACGCGTACGGGTACAGGCACCCGTCCCAGCCCACCACGTCGAACGGGTGGTTCGGCACCGTGTAGCGCGTGCCCACCACGCCGTTCGTACCGCGGTGCTTGACCAGCACGTCCACCTCGCCGCCGTCCACCAGCAGCGGGCCGTCCGGCCCGCGCAGGTCCCGTTCGCAGTACGGCGCGTGCTCCAGCAGCTGGCCGTACTTGGACAGGTAGCGGCGGGCCGGGGTGATGTGGCTGTTGGCCTCGATGCAGTACGCCCGCAGCGGCGCCCCGCCGGTCGGCACCCAGCGGTGGGTGGTGGCCCGCGGGATCACCACGTAGTCGCCCTGGCCGACCGTCAGCGAGCCGAACACCGTCTCCAGCTCGGCCGTTCCGGACTCCACGTACACGCACTCGTCGCCCAGGCCGTTGCGGTACAGCTCGCTGGGCGCGCCCGCCGCCACGTAGGAGATCCGCACGTCCGCGTTGCCGAGCACCAGCCGGCGGCCGGTGACGGCGTCCGCGGACTTCCACTCCTCGCCGGGGAACAGCTCGTGCAGCTTCAGGTGGCGGGGGAGCAGCGGGAGGTTGGCGGTGGTGGACTGGTCCGGCAGCTCCCACACCGAGGCGGCCGTCACCGCCGAGGGGATGTGCCGGTGGTACAGCAGCGAGGAGTCCGAGAAGAAGCCCTCCTCGCCCATCAACTCCTCGTAGTAGAGGCCCCCCTCGGGGGTGCGGTGCTGGGTGTGCCGCTTGGGCGGCACCGAGCCCAGCTGCCGGTAGTACGCCATCGTCCCGCTTCTCCCTGTCGCCCTCGAAGTGCCGGTCAGAGGTTGCCGCGCCGGTCCTGCTCGCGCTCGATGGCCTCGAAGAGGGCCTTGAAGTTGCCCTTGCCGAAGCCCAGCGAGCCGTGCCGCTCGATGAACTCGTAGAACACGGTCGGCCGGTCGCCGATCGGCTTGGTGAAGATCTGCAGCAGGTAGCCGTCCTCGTCGCGGTCCACCAGGATGCCGCGCGACTTCAGCTCCTCGATCGGGACCCGCACCTTGCCGATGCGCTCGCGCAGCTCCGGGTCGTCGTAGTAGGAGTCCGGGGTGTTCAGGAACTCCACGCCGCGCGAGCGCAGCACGTCGACCGTGGTGAGGATGTCGTTGGTGGCCAGCGCCATGTGCTGGCAGCCCGGGCCGGTGTAGAACTCCAGGTACTCGTCGATCTGCGACTTCTTCTTGGCGACGGCCGGCTCGTTCAGCGGGAACTTCACCCGGTGGTTGCCGCTCGCCACCACCTTCGACATCAGCGCCGAGTAGTCGGTGGCGATGTCGTCGCCGACGAACTCCGCCATGTTCACGAAACCCATCACGCGGTTGTAGAAGGACACCCACTCGTCCATCTTGCCCAGCTCGACGTTGCCCACCGCGTGGTCCAGCGCCTGGAACAGCCGCTTCGGCGCGCCCGCCGGCCGGACCACCGTCGACTCGCGCGCCACGTAGCCCGGCAGGTACGGGCCGGTGTAGCGGGAGCGGTCGACCAGGGTGTGCCGGGTCTCGCCGTAGGCGGCGATCGCCGCGCGCCGCACGGTGCCGTGCTCGTCCGAGACGTCGTTCGGCTCCTCCAGGATCGTGGCCCCCTGGGCGCGGGCGTGCGCGATGCACTTGTCGACGTCCGGGACCTCCATCGCCAGGTCCACCACGCCGTCGCCGTGGCGGCGGTGGTGGTCCAGCAGCGGGCTGTCCGGCGACACCCCGCCCTTGATCACGAACCGGCAGGAGCCGGAGCGCAGCACGAACGCCTTCCGGTCGCGGCGGCCGGTCTCCGGGCCCGAGTACGCCACCAGCTCCATGCCGAACACGGCCTGGTAGAACTGCGCCGTCTGGGTCGCGTTGCCGACCACGAAGACCACCGCGTCCTGCGCGGTGACCGGGAACGGGTCGGTCGTGGCGTCGTACTCGACCAGGCCCACCAGGGTGCGCAGCTGCTCGGCCGTCAGTCCGGCCTCCAGCTCTTCGGGGGTCAGTTCCACAGCGGCGTCGGCGGTCATCGGTGCATTCCTCCACGTCGAGGTCGGTTGCGCAGAGCTTGCTCCTGCTCGGTGAGGTGGGCAACAGGTCCGATTCCGGCTGCTCAATGTGTACAAGATGAGCAGCGGTGCGGGGTCATGACCGGGCGGATTGTTCAGTGATTCCCCCGATCGCCGCCCGGCCGGCCGTCCGCACCCGCCGTGAGGTGGTGGACGAACCACTGTGCGGCGAGCTCCGCGACCACCTCCAACGCGCCCGGCTCCTCGAACAGGTGGCCGGCGCCGGGCACGATCTGCAGCGCGGCCGGGCAGCGCAGCGCGGCCCTGGCCCGGCGGTTGAGCTCGACCACCTCCTCGTCCGCGCCGCCGACGATCAGCAGCGTCGGGGCCTCCACCTGCGGCAGCCGGGCCTCGGCGAGATCCGGGCGGCCGCCGCGCGAGACGATCGCCCCCGGGTCGACGCCCGGCTCGGCCGCGGCCCACAGCGCGGCCGCCGCGCCCGTGCTGGCGCCGAAGTACCCGAACGGCAGGCCGGTGAGCGCCGGGTGGTGGTTCAGCGCGTGGGTGGCCTCCACCAGGCGGCCGCCGAGCAGCCCGGGGTCGAACACCTTCCAGCGGTCGTCCGCCTCACGGGGCGTCAGCAGGTCGAACAGCACGGTGGCCAGGCCGTTGCCGTGCAGCTCCGCCGCCACCCGGCGGTTGCGCGGGCTGGCCCGGTTCGAGCCGCTGCCGTGCGCGAACAGCACCACCGCCGCGGCCCGGTCGGGCACCGCGACGGCGGCCGGGCCGGCCGCCAGCGGCAGTTCGTACTCCGTGACAAGGGGGGACCCGTGGTGCGCCGGCCGGTCCAGGGCGGCGATCACCTCGGCGTCGGTGGTCTGCCGGAAGTCGCGGTAGAACTCGCCGACGGCCAGGAACCGGGACGGCGCGTGCACCGCGACGTACTCGTCCGCCGCGCCGCCGAGCCGCGCCGTCCAGTCGTGCGGGGCGACCGGCACCGCCAGCACCACCCTGGCCGCGCCCCGCGCCCGGACGATCCGGCACGCCGCCAGCGCCGTCGACCCCGTCGCCACGCCGTCGTCCACCACCAGCACCGTCCGTCCGGCCAGCGGCAGCGGGGCGTGGCCCCGGCGGTACGCGGCGGCGCGGCGGGCCAGCTCCGCGCGCTCCCGGGCCTCGACGGCGGCGAACTCGTCCGCGGCGACGCCGACCGCGTCCACGATCTCCTGGTTGACCACCCGCGCGCCGTCCTCGCCGACCGCGCCCATCGCCAGCTCGGGCTGGCCCGGCGCGCCCACCTTCCGGATCACGCACACGTCCAGCGGGGTCCGCAGCGCCCGGGCGACCTCGGCCGCCACCGGCACTCCGCCCCGCGGCAGTGCCACCACCACGGCATCGCGGAACTCGGCGGCGGCGAGGGCGGCCGCGAGACGTCGTCCCGCATCGGCCCGATCGGTGAACTGCATGGCGGAACCTCTCCGCTCTCCACGGTACGCGCGGGCGGGGTCCGGGGCAGGTCCCCGCCCGCTGACGCTCCGTCCGTCGGCGCTCGCGCTCCGCGTCCGCGAATTCCGGCAAGCGGAAAGATAAGTAGCGAATAAGGACAAACCGGTGGGTAGCGTTATTTATCGCTCCGAGCGGGTAGCGACCAGTTGGCTCGCATGTCCCGACTACGAGGAGGTGGTCCCGGTGTCGACCCAGCTACCGTCGGGTATGGAACACCATCCGGACATTCTGGCCCTGCGTGAGCAGGCTGAGCGCGTCACCTCGACGACCGCAGGGCAGGGAACCGAGGCGCTGGCGATCTGTGCCGGGCTGTTCCTGGCGATCTCGCCGTGGGTGGTCGGCTACACCGGCTTCGCCGGGCTGACCGTCAGCAACCTGGTCCTCGGTATCGCCTACGCCGTCCTGATGGCCGGCTACGGCCCGGCCTTCGGCCGCACCCACGCCCGCGCCTGGGCCTGTGTGGCGATCGGCGCATGGACGGTCATCGCCCCGTGGGCCGTCAACGGCGGAGCGCACATCCGCCGGACGATCCTGACCAACGTGATCACAGGTGGCGTCATGACCTGCCTGGCGCTGGCCGCAGTCGGCATGGCCTTCGCCGGGATGTCCGGCAGGGCGAGCCGCCGCGGCTGACCCGTCCGTCGATCCACCACCCCGCCCGCCCCGGCCCCGCGACCGGGACGGGCGGTCGCGCGTCTACCGGCGGACCTCGGTGAGGACCAGCCGCTCGCCCGGGAAGCCCGCGACCTCGACCGGTGCGCCGAGGCCCCCGCCGAGGTTCAGGTGGAACAGCGGCTCCATGAACAGGAGTTCGGCGACCTCCTGCTCGGCCGCGGTGAGCGCCGGAGCGAAGGACGCCGCGCCGGACCACACGCCGTCCTCGACCCGGACCTCGACCACGACGCCGAAGTCGCCCAGGCAGACCGAGTCGTTCGCCCACCACTCGAGGCGCGCGGGCCCCCGCCAGATGTCCACGGCGCCAGTATGCCCGGTGGCCGGAGGGTGAACGGCCCGTACGGGATCGGTCACGGCGGGGTGCGGGCGGGCATGGCCGCGCCGGTCGGCGGGCAGCCAGGGTGCGGGAGGGGTGGGAGAGATGCGCGGGCGGGAGCGGGAGTTGGCGGGGCTGCGGGAGCGGGTCCGGGTGGTGCGGGAGCAGGGCGAGGCGCGGCTGCCGGAGCTGGTGGAGGCGCTGCACCGGTGGTGCGCGGCCCTGATGGGGGACCGGGCGCGGGCCGCCGAGCTGGAGGCCGCACTGGTCGAATGCGTGGACGCGGCGCGGCGGTTGGCGCGCAGCCGGCCCGAGTACCTGCCGGGGCTGGCGGCCGCGCTGTACCGGCAGTCGCTGGTGCTGGGGACGCAGGGCGGGCGGTCCGGCGCGCTGCCGGTGGCCGGCGAAGCGGTCGGGCTGTACCGGGAGCTGGCGGACGAGGACGGCCGGGTGTTCGGCCCGCCGCTGGCCGCCGCGCTGGAGAACCTGGCCAACCAGCTGGCGGGCGTGGGCGCCCGGCAGGAGGCGGTGACGGTAGTCCGCGAGGCGGTGGCGTTGCGGCGGCGGCTCGCCGACCGGCACCCGGACGCCGAGCGGGCGGCCGAACTGGCCTCGGCGCTGGCGGACCTGGGGATCGTGCTGGGCGAGGCGGGCCGGCACGAGGAGGCGCTGGGCCCGGCCCGCGAGGCGGTGGTCAAGTACCGGGCGCTGGGCGGCGGGCAGGGCCCGGAGCGGGTCGCGTACTGGGCGGCGCTGCTGAGCCTGGCGCAGGAGTTGGAGCACACCGGCCGGCGCCAGGAGCGGGACCGGCTGCTGGTGGAGATCGGCGAGACCCGTCGGCGCGCGGCCCGGCGGAACCCGGAACTGGTCGCGCACCTGGATGCCGCGCTGCAGGCCGGCGGGTACCGGGTCGGTGCCACCGGGCTCCCCGAGCGGATCGGGCCGCCCCCGCCGCGGGACGCGCCGCCGGCGGACCGTCCGCGCGGGATCGCCGAGCTGACCGCCCGCGGGCATGCGATGGCGGCGCGCGGCGAGGTGGCCGGGGCGGTGGCGGCGTTCCGGGAGGCGGCGGCCGCGGCGCGCAAGCTGCCCGCCGAGGACGTGCGGGCCCGGCTGACGCTGGCGGCGGTGCTGCACGACCTGGGCCTCGCGCTGGGCTGGGCGGGCCGTCCGGCCGAGGCGGTGCCGGTGCTGCAGGAGTCGGTGTGGCGCTACCGGGCGCTGCTGGCCTCCCGCGGTGCGCCGGTGCGGCCGCTGCTGGCCGAGGCGCTGGACACGCTCGGGTCGCGGCTGGCCGCGGTGGGCCGGCACCGGGAGGCGCTGGCCGCGACCCGGGAGGCGGTGGAGGTGCAGGAGCCGGCCGCCGAGTGGCCCGAGGCCGAGCGTGAAGTGCGGGAGCTGGGGCGGATGTTGAACAACCTGAGCATCCGGTACGCGGACCTGGAGCGGCATCCGGACGCCCGGGACGCCTCGCGCCGCTCGGTGGCCAGGTACCGAGAGGTGGCCTCCGAGGAGCCCGACCACCTGTCGGGACTGGTGCACGCACTGGCCAACCTGGCGCTGCGCGAGGCCCGGTTGGAGCACACCGGGCCGGTCCCCGCGCTGGTGCGCGAGACGATCGGGCTGATCGACCGGCCGGTGCGCTTCCCGCCGGGCTCGCAGCGCGCCCAACTCGCGGAGTCGCTGCGCTGGTTGGCCTGGTACCTGCGCCGCCACCGGGAGCGTGGCACGGCCCGCCTGGCCGAGCGGGCCGCCGCGCGACTGGAGAGCTGACGACCGATCAGTCGGCCCGCTGCGGGCGGGTCATCCGCAACACGTCGAGCGCCTCGTCGAGTTGGGCCTCGGTCAGCAGCCCGCGCTGCACGTAGCCCCGGTCGAGGACGACCTGGCGGATGGTGCGGCGTTCGGCGAGGGACTGCTTGGCGACCTTGGCGGCCTCCTCGTAGCCGATGTACCGGTTGAGCGGGGTGACCACGGAGGGGGAGGACTCGGCGAACTCGCGGGCCCGTTCGACGTTCGCCGTCAGCCCGTCGACGGCGCGATCGGCCAGCAGGCGCGCCGAGTTGGCCAGCAGCCGGATCGACTCCAGCACGTTGCGGGCGATCACCGGGAGCATCACGTTCAGCTCGAAGTTGCCGCTCGCGCCGGCCACCGTGACGGTGGCGTCGTTGCCGATCACCTGGGCGGCCACCATCAGGACCACCTCGGGCAGCACCGGATTGACCTTGCCCGGCATGATGGACGAACCGGGCTGCAGGTCCGGCAGGTTGAGCTCGCCGAGGCCGGTGCGCGGGCCGGAGCCCATCCACCGCAGGTCGTTCGCGATCTTGGTGAACCCGACCGCCACGGTGCGGAGCTGGCCGCTCAGCTCGACCAGGCCGTCCCGGGCGCCCTGCGCCTCGAAGTGGTCGCGGGCCTCGGTCAGCGGCAGGCCGGTGGCCGCCGCCACCTCGGCGATCACCGCGGCCGAGAACCCGGGCGGAGTGTTGATGCCGGTGCCCACCGCCGTTCCGCCGAGCGGCAGTTCGGACACCCGGGGGAGCGTCGCGTACAGCCGCTCGACGCCGTACCTGACCTGCGCCGCGTAACCGCCGAACTCCTGGCCGAGGGTGACCGGCGTGGCGTCCATCAAGTGGGTGCGGCCGGACTTCACCACCGCGGCGAAGTCCTCCGCCTTCGCCACCAGCGCCCGGGCCAGGTGCTCCAGCGCTGGAATCAGGTCGTGGGTGACGGCCGCCGTGGCCGCGACGTGGATCGAGGACGGGAACACGTCGTTGGACGACTGCGAGGCGTTGACCTGGTCGTTCGGATGGACGGGGCGGCCCAGCCGCTCGCTCGCCAGGGTGGCGATCACCTCGTTGGCGTTCATGTTGGACGAGGTGCCGGAGCCGGTCTGGAACACGTCCACCGGGAACTGCCCGTCCCAGCGGCCCTCGGCGACCTCCTCGGCGGCCGAGCGGATCGCCGCCGCCACGTCCGCCTCCAGTACGCCGAGGTCCGCGTTGACGGCCGCCGCCGCGGCCTTGATCCGGGCCAGCGCCGCGATGTGGGCGCGCTCCAGGCGCTGCCCCGAGACGGGGAAGTTCTCCACCGCACGCTGGGTCTGCGCCTGCCACTTGGCCGTCGCCGGCACCCGGACCTCGCCCATCGAGTCGTGCTCGATCCGCCAGCGCTGCCCGTTCTCCTCGTTCTGCACAGCCTGCTCGTCCGCCATGGTCGGTACACCTCCTGGACGGCTCAGCCTTCCACGGCCGCCAGGCATTCCCGGGGTGCCCCGGCCGCGTGTCGGCGGGGCTCGCCCGGGCGGCGGTCAGCCGTGGTAGGAGGCGATGATCTTGGTGAAGGCGTACGCGGACTGGCTGATCCCGCTGCACGCGTCGCCCGCCGGGGTGCCGGAGGGGCAGGCGCGGTCCCGGTTGACGGCCCAGAAGGTGAACCGGGCCAGGTGGTGGGACTTGGCGTAGTTCAGCATCGTGGTGAAGTCGGCGGTGGTCACCGTCTCGTCGGACTCGTCGGTCTTCCCGTTCATCGAGGAGATGCCGATGTGCTTGTACGCCGTCGCCGAGTCGTAGCCGTAGGCACTCGCCACCGCGTTCTTCAGGCCGTCCGCGGCCTTGGTGGAGACGGCGCCCATCGTGCCGCTGTGGCCGCCGAAGTCGAACGGCATGATGGTCCAGCCGTCGACCGCCAGGCCCGCCGCCGCACCCTTCTTGATCAGGTCCAGGCCGGCCGAGTCCGGGCCGCTGGTGGTGGTGCCGAAGGTGACGTACACCTTCAGGCCCGGGTTGTCGGCCTTCACCGTCTTCAGTGCGCTGATCACCCGCTGACGGACCGTCGCGCTGGCCACCTCGGTGTTCTCGATGTCGATGTCGATGGCCTTCAGCTTGTAGGCGCTGATCACCTTCTGGTAGGCCCCGGCGAGCGCGGCGGCCGACGTGCACTTCTCGCCCAGCTTGTTGCCGCTCCAGCCGCCGAAGGAGACCAGGACGTCGCCGCCGGCCGAGCGGATCGCGTTGACGGCGCTCTGGTCGCTGCCGCCGGTCAGGGCGCGGGAGCCGTCCCACTTCGGGTTGCAGCTGCCGTCGGAGAGCATGAAGGCCAGCGTGAACTGGGTGGCGCCGGTCGCCTGCATCACCTGGACCGGATTCTGCGGGCTGCCCCAACCCAGGTACTCGTAGGGGGCGTTGAGGCCGACCGGGTCGGGTGAGGCGGCCTGCCCGGCGGGGGCCAGGGCGAGCGCGCCGGCCGACAGGGCGGCGGTGGCGGCGAGGGCGAGGAGCGGGCGGGCGAGGGCGTGCTTGGCCATGGGTCACCGTTCCGTGGGGAGGTCCTGGCGCGGCCCGGCGGACGGGAACGCGCAACTATTAGGAAAGCTTCCTAACGTGACAGGGAATCAGTCCGCCCTGTCCGCGTCAAGGCCCAGGACCGGACCGGCATACTCGTCGGCAACGAGAACACCGGCCCGCCCCGAACCCTCCGAGGAGCCAGTCCATGCCCACCGCACCCGACGGCCGCCCCGACCCGCTCGACCTGCTCGGCGTCGACGAGCTGCTCACCGAGGACGAGCGGCTGATCCGCGACTCGGTCCGGGCGTTCACCGAGCGGCACGTCCGGCCGCAGCTCGCCGACTGGTTCGAGCACGGCACCTTCCCGGTCCGTGAACTCGCGCCCGAACTGGGCAAGTTGGGCGTCCTCGGGATGCACCTGGAGGGATACGGCTGCACCGGCTCCACCGCTACCGAGTACGGCGTCGCCTGCATGGAGCTGGAGGCCGCCGACTCCGGGCTGCGCAGCTTCGTCTCGGTGCAGGGCTCGCTCGCCATGCGCTCCATCCACGCCTTCGGCTCCGAGGAGCAGAAGCTGCGCTGGCTGCCCGAGTTGGCGGCCGGCCGGGCCGTCGGCTGCTTCGGCCTGACCGAACCGGAGGCCGGCTCGGACCCGGCCTCGATGCGCACCAGGGCCCGGCGCGACGGCGGCGACTGGATCCTCGACGGCGCCAAGATGTGGATCACCAACGGCTCGGTCTCCGACGTCGCCGTGGTGTGGGCCGGCACCGAGGACGGCGTGCGCGGGTTCCTGGTCCCGCGCGGCACCCCCGGCTTCACCGCCCGCGACATCCCCGGCAAGCTCTCCCTGCGGGCCTCCGTCACCAGCGAACTCGCCTTCGACGGCGTCCGGTTGCCCGCCGACGCGATGCTGCCGACCGCCCGCGGCCTGCGCGCCCCGCTGTCCTCGCTCGGCGAGGCCCGCTACGGCATCCTGTGGGGCACCGTCGGCGCCGCCCGGGACTGCTACCGGGCCGCCGTCGACTACGCCCGCGACCGGGTCCAGTTCGGCCGCCCGCTCGGCGGCTTCCAGCTGACCCAGCAGAAACTCGTCGACATGGCACTGGAGTTGGAGAAGGCCTACCTGGTCGCCGTGCGGATCGGCCGGCTCAAGGACGAGGGGCGCGCCCAGCCCGCGCACATCTCCTTCGGCAAGCTCAACAACGTCCGCACCGCCCTGGAGATCGCCCGCACCGCCCGCACGATCCTGGGCGCCAACGGCATCACCACCGCCTACCCGGTGCTCCGGCACGCCAACAACCTGGAGTCGGTGCTCACCTACGAGGGCACCTCGGAGATCCACACGTTGGTGCTCGGCGAGGCGATCACCGGCGAGTCCGCCTACCGCTGAGCCGCCACCCGGCCCGGCGGGCGGCGCTCGGCGCGGTCCAGCGCGTGCTTGAGCACCTCGCACGCCTGCACGTGGTTGCCGGACTCCTGGAGCAGGTCGGCGAGCCGGCGGCAGACCAGCACCGCCTCCGGCCCGAACGATCCGTGGGTGCGGTGGAAGGCCTGCTCCAGGACCTCCACCGCCTCCCGGACGTTGCCCGTGTCGGCGAGCAGATCGGCCAGTTCGAGCTGCACCGACAGGGTGCTGCCGTCCCCGCCCGGCGGGCTCTCCCGCAGGGCCAGCCGCAGCACCGGCAGCGCGTCCCTGGTCCGCCCCGAGGCCCGCAGCACCCGGGACAGGTTCAGCCCCGCCACCGCCACCGCCGACCGCACCTCCACGCCCAGCACCGGGCCGGCCGCCGCCTCCGGGTGCGCCGCCCTGGCCCGGTTGCGCACCAGCGGCAGCCGGCCCACGTGGTTCTCCTGCACCGACTGGGGCAGCGGCCGGTTCTTGCCCCGCAGCCGGTCGTGCAACTCCCGGTACAGGGTGTCCAGGTCGAGCAGCTCCGGCCCGTCCGGCACGCCCCCGCGCAGCACCGCCAGCAGCTCCGCGGTGAACGCGGTGTGGGTCTCGCCCTCCGGGGACAGCGCCACCCGGTTGCCCGGCGAGGCCGCCAGCACGTACGCGCCGTCGATCGCGGCCTGTGCGGCCAGTGCCTCGCCGCCCCCGCCCATGGTGCGGGCCGCCCGGCCGCTGAAACAGCAGTCCAGCACCACGATCCGGCGCTCCGCCCGGGAGGCCCGGACCGCCGCCCGCACGTGCTGGTAGGCCACCGCCGTGTAGCCGACGTTCTCCCGGGAGCCGGTCAGCGCCAGGTACAGGTCCGCCGACTCGGCGTCGCGCAGGCCGTGGCCGCTGAAGTACACCAGCAGGGTGTCGGTCGCCTCCGCCGCCGCGCGGTGCACCGGGTCCAGCATCGCCGCGACGTCCGCCGGGTCCTCGACCAGCAGGCAGTGCTGCTCCGGCAGCCCCCAGACGGTGGCGTCCCGGGGCACGGCCGACAGGTCGCGCAGGTTGGCGGCGACCGCCGGGAGCTGATCGAGGTTCAGGTAGCCGGAGCCGCCGATCAGCACCGCACGGGAGGCCGCCGGGTCAGGCAGGGTGCTCATCGGCGCTGCTCTCGGAGGCGGCCGGGGCGGCCGGGGCGGCCGCGGCGGCAGTGGGGTCGGCTGCCAGCAGTGCGGTGAGCGCCCGGACCGCCGCCGCGTCGTACGGGCCGCCGGCGGGCACCTCCAACTCCAGGTCCCCGCGCCGTAGCCGGAGCGTCGCGGGCTTCCGGCGGGCGTCCCGCCACTGCAGGATCGACACGGCGAGGGCGCCGGCCGACAGCGAGGAGCCGATGGCCAGTTGCAGCACGTCGAACAGGCCGCCGCCCATCCGGCCCGGCACCGCCGGCCCGCCGGTGGCCCAGCCGGTCCGGACGGCCCCGGCCAGGTCCTCGTCCAGGACGATCCAGTCGCGCAGCGAACGCAGCGCCTCCCCGGCGTCGTCACCCCCGTCCCGGTCGGCGACGGCGATGCTGATCTCGAACTCGGGCACGGCCCTAGCTCCTCTCCTCGGCGGTCAGTTCGGTGACCCGGGCCAGCAGGTGCACGGCCTCGGCCGCCGCGCCCAGTCGGGACAGGCAGACCGCCCGCCAGAACTGGGCGGTCAGCGTGGTCGGATGGGTCGGGCCGAAGGCCCTCGTGGAGACCTCGACGATCACGGCGAGCATCTCGGCGGCCTCCGTGTCGTCGCCCCGCAGGACCAGGGTCACGGCCTCGCGGAGCCGGGACGCCGCGTCCTCGGGCGGGGTCAGCCGGGCCCTGGTGGCGGAGGACAGCGACACGGTGCCGGAGACCGATCCGGCCGGCGCGAGCCGGATCATGACCGAGGAGCGGTCCAGCACCAGCGAGGTGCTGATCCCGTGCGGTCCGGGGACGTCGAGGTACTCCGGGCGGGTCGGGGCCCGGTGCGCCGCTCCGCTCGCAGTCAAGTCGTGCACCAGGGACAGGAGTTGAATCCGATCCTCGGCGGAGGGGGTGCCCAGCCGGTCGAGCACGGCGGCCGCGGAGCTCGGCCGGTGCTCGGGGCGGAGCGCGGTCAGCTCGTCGATCAGCTCGGCCAGGTCGGCCGGTAGCCCGGGGCGGTTCCCGGCCAGTCGCGGCACGCCCTCGGTGACCACCGTGTTGATCAGCGGACCGATGTCGTCCGTCGGCGCGAACGGCCGCTGGCCGGTGACCATCTGATAGAGGATCACCCCGAGCCCGTACAGGTCGCTCTGCGCCGTGGGCAGTTCACCCCGGACCAGCTCCGGCGCCATGTAGTGCGGGGTGCCGAGCAGGGCGTCGGTCGCGGTGATCACCGTCTGCTCGACCAGCCGGGCCAGCCCGAAGTCCTGCAGCACCACCCGCCCCGCCGAGGTCACGTGGACGTTGCCCGGTTTCACGTCGCGGTGCAGCACGCCGCTGCGGTGCGCCACCGCCAGCGCCGCGCAGACCGGCTCGGCCACCGCGCGGGCCGCGCCCGGGGGCAGCGGCGCGCCCCGGGCGAGCAGGGCGCCGAGGTCCGTGCCGTCGAGCAGCTCCATCACCAGGTACGGCGCACCCCGGTGGATCCCCCGGTCGTGGACGGCGACCACGGACGGGTGGCTGATCCGGGCCGTCGCCACCGCCTCCCGGCGGAAGCGCTGCTCGCCCTGCGCCACCGAACCGTGCATCAGCTTCAGCGCGACCCGCCGCTCCAGCGACCGGTCCTCCGCCTCGTAGACGGCGCCCATGCCGCCGGAGCCGATCAGCCGCACCAACCGGTACCGGCCGTCGACGACCTCACCCTCGCGCTGGTCGTGCCCCCACGAATGACCCACGCCCGTGATCCTCTCCCGCCCCGCGCCGACGGTGCAAGGCCGCCCGGTCGGCGCCGGATATTGGCTCGTCAGCGGCGGAACCCGGCTCTACCGTGGCCGCATGACGAACCGGCAGATCCCGACCACGACCCTCTGGCGCCCCACCGGTCCCGAGGAGCTGGCGCTGGTCGAGGCCTCCGGATGGCGGGCCTGGCCGCCGCGGCTGCCCGAGCAGCCGATCTTCTACCCCGTGCTGAACGAGGACTACGCGATCCGGATCGCCCGGGACTGGAACGTGCCCGCCTCCGGCGTCGGCTACGTCACCCGCTTCGAGGTCGGGACGGAGTTCCTGCGGCGCTACCCGGTGCAGCGGGCCGGCGGCGAGACGATCCTCGAACTCTGGGTTCCTGCGGAGGAGTTGGCGGAGTTCAACCAGCATCTGGTGGGCCGGATCCAGGTGGTGCACGAGTTCCGCTGAGTCCGCCTGACGGATGCCCCGGTCTCCGCCGGAAGTCGGGGGCCGGGGCGCCGTTGTCACCCTCCGGGACGACAGCGCCCGGTACCTGGTGCCCATGGTCGCGGAGGTCCCGCCGGTCGAGGATGGAGGGGACGGAGAACGCAGCGGAGGGGCGAAGGGCGATGGGCGGCAGACGGACGGCGGCAGTGGCACTCGGCGGAGCGGCCGCGGTGATGCTCGCAGTGATGGTCGCACCGGCCGTGGTCGAGCAGGTGCAGGACCGGATGGACCAGACCCGGCGCTACCCCAGCGGCGCCGCCGCCAAGGCCGACCGCACCGAGGTGCCGCGCTGGCTGCCCGACGCCGCCACCGGCGTCTTCGTGGCCGGCACCAGGGACGGCGACCGGCTGATCCGCGCCACCCTGCCCGACCGGGCCCTGCCGGCCGGCTGCGCCACCGGCCGCCCCGTGGGCGAGCTCCACTCCCGGGCCCACTGGTTCCCCAGCGACACCGCGCAGCGCTCGACCGCGCACTGCGGCCAGTACGCGGTCGCCCTGGTCGGCGACCAGCTGTACGGCTGGCAGGACGCCGTCGCGGTGGCGAGCGGCCGACCCGCCCACTGACGGGGCACAACGGGGGACGGAACGGGGCCGGTCGGCCGGGACCCGGCTTTCCGACCCCCGGGCGGATGCGGTAGGACGGTGCGCATACCCGCCACCCCGAGGAGCAGCATGCCAGGCCCGACCGTCGACTCCGGCGGCGACCGGAACGCATCCGCATCGATACCCGCGGCCGACGGCCGCACCGGCCGCCGCGACCACCGGGGCGGGCCGGCGGACATCCCGCACGCCGCCCCGTTCCCCACCGCGACGGTGGCGATCCTGGGCAGCCTCGCCGCCCTCGGACCGCTCACCACCGACCTGTACCTGCCCGCCCTGCCCGAGCTGACCGCCGACCTGCACTCGACCGCGCCCGCCGCCCAGCTCACCCTGACCGCCTCGATGCTCGGCATGGCACTCGGCCAGCTACTGTTCGGCCCGCTCAGCGACCGCACCGGCCGCCGCCGCCCCCTGCTGGTCGGCCTCGCGCTGTACACCGCCGCCAGCCTGCTGTGCGCCCTCGCCGGCTCCTTGCCGGTGCTGGTGGCCGGCCGAGCCCTGCAGGGCGCGGCCGGCTCGGCCGGTCTGGTGATCGCCCGGGCGATCGTCCGGGACCGCCTCGAAGGGGTCGGGATGATCCGCTTCCTGGCCACGATGGGCCTGATCTCCGGCCTGGCGCCGATCCTCGCCCCGGTGGCCGGCGCGCAGCTGCTGCACGTCACCGACTGGCGCGGCACCTTCCTCGCCCTGGTCGTGCTGGGCGCGCTGCTCACCGCGGGCGCGGCGCTCGGCATCCGGGAGACCCTGCCGGCCGAGCAGCGCCACGGCGACGGCCCGGGCACCACCGTCCGGGCGATCGGCGGGCTGCTGCGCGACCGCCGCTTCCTCGGCTACCTGCTGACCAGCACCTTCGCGTTCGGCGCGCTGTTCGCGTACGTCGGCGGCTCCTCGGTGGTGCTGCAGGACGTGTACGAGATCTCCCCGCAGCTGTACAGCCTGGTCTTCGCGGTCAACTCGCTGGTGCTGCTGGGCGCCACCCAGCTGAACGGCCGGGTGCTGGTGCAGCGCTTCCCGGGCCCGGTGCTGCTGCTGTCCGCGCTCGGGGTGGCCACCGCCGCGGGCCTCGCCGTCGTGCTCTGCACCACCGTGTGGGACACCGGCCTGGCCGGGGTGTGGCCCGCGCTCGCGGTGCTGATGGGCGCGATGGGCGTGATCCTGCCGAACGCCAACGGCCAGGCGCTGACCATGGCCCCGCACGCCGCCGGCTCGGCGTCCGCGCTGCTCGGCACCGGCACCTTCCTGTGCGGCTCGGTGGTGGCCCCGCTCAGCAGCCTCGGCGGCCACCCGTCGGCGACGGTGCTCGGCGCGGTCGTGCTGGGCTGCGCGCTGCTCGCGCTGGCCTCCTTCCTGCCGCTGCGCCGGTAGCGCTGACCCGGCGGCGGTGCGGTGCGGGAACGGGTCGGGCCCGGTCGGTGGCGAGTGCCACCGACCGGGCCCGACCCCTGTGCCGAGCGGGTGTCAGGCGATGGAGAAGTCGTCGCCGTAGACGTTGCCCTGGCCGTACCAGCCGTGCAGGTAGACCGTGACGGTGCCGTTGGCGCCGGTGGTGAACGGGACGGTCAGCTTGGTCCAGCTGGTGCCGTTGGCCCAGGTGGAGGCGGTCGCGCCGCCGCTGACGCCGACGTAGGAGTACGGGCCCTGGACCCAGGCGGTCAGGGTGTACGAGTGGTTCGGGGCCAGCGTGACGGTCTGCTGGCACTGGCCGGTGGCGCTGGCGGTGGGCACGACCTGGAGGGCCTTGGAGCCGCCGTGCACGGGGCTGCCGACGACCGCGCCGCCGGACTGGCAGGTCCAGGGGGCGAGGGTGCCGCTCTCCAGGTCGCCGTTGGCGAGGCTGCTGGGCGGGGTGGTGCCGGTGACGGTCAGCGCGTAGCTCGCGGTGTGGGTCTTGCCCGCGCCGGTGCCGGTGACGGTCAGGGTGTAGCTGCCCGGGGCGGCCGCGGCGGTGGTGGCGATGGTCAGGGTGGCGGAGCCGCCCGCGGTGACGCTGGAGGCGGACAGCGAGGCGGTGACGCCGGCCGGCGCGCCGGAGACGGTCAGGTTGACGGTCGCGGCGGTGCCGGAGGTGACCGCGGTGTTGACGGTGCCGGTCGCGGACGAGCCGGCCTGCACGGTGCCCGCGCCGGGGGAGAGCGCGACCGAGAAGTCGGAGGCGGTGGTCCCGCCGGTGACGGTCAGCGTGTACGTCGCCGTGTGGGTGCCGGACGTGCCGGAGCCGGTCACGGTCAGCGGGTAGCTGCCGTTGGCGACGCCCGAGGTGGTGGCGACGTTGAGGGTGGCGGAGCCGCCCGCGGTGACGCTGGAGGCGGACAGCGAGGCGGTGACGCCCGCCGGGGCGCCGGACACCGACAGGTTGACGGTCTGCGCGGAGCCGGAGGTGACCGCGGTGTTGACGGTCGCCGAGGTGGAGGCGCCCGCCGCGACCGAGCCGGCGGCCGGGCTCAGCGCCACCGAGAAGTCGTTCGCCGGCACCGAGGAGCTGGTGAACTGGGAGAAGATGTGGCTGAAGTCCCACTTGTTCTGGGCGATGCCGGAGCAGTCGTCGCGGCCGCCGGTGCCCGGGCAGCCGCCGTTGTCGCGCTGCAGGGCCCAGAAGGACAGCTCGTTGATGCCCTTGGCGACGGCCCAGTTGTAGACCGTGGTGGCGTTGGCGACGGTGAAGGTCTCGGCCGCGCCGAAGTCGTCGATGCCCAGCATCTCGGTGATGCCGATCATGTTCCACAGCTGGGCGGAGGTCTTGGTCGGGTAGAGCTTCGCCAGCTGGTTGTACAGGCCCTGCGCGGAGGTCTGGGTGTCCGCCGCCATGTCGTGCGAGGCGTTGTCGTAGTAGTCGAAGGTCATCATGTTGACGACGTCGATGCGCGCGTTGTTGGTGACCGCGTTCTTCAGCACCGCGAGGCCGGAGGAGGCCAGCCCGCTCGTGGTCGTCGGCAGGGTGTAACTGAACTGGATGGAACGGCCGTTGGCCGCCGCCCAGTCCTCGACCAGCTTGATCGCCTTGTTGCGGCGGTCGATGCCGGCGGTGTTGGTCAGCGAGTTGTCCTCGATGTCCAGGTCGATCCGGGAGATGTCGTAGGTGGTGATCAGGTTCTCGAACTGGCCGGCGATCTGGTTGACGTCCGTGCAGGAGTCGGCGATCTCGGTGCCAGTGTTGTCGGCGGTGTAGCCGCCGAAGGACGGGATCACGTCGCCGCCGCCCGCCCGGATGGTGGCGATGTCCGCGCCGAAGACCGCGTTGGAGACCGGCATCGAGGTGTCGCCGTTCCACAGCGCGGTGCAGGAGCCCTTGGTGGCGGCCTGCAGGAAGGCCATGGTGAGGTGCTTGGCGCCGGACTGGGCGGCCAGCGCGGCCGGGCTCTCGCCCGTCCAGGCTTCGAAGTACGGGGCGAAGACGTGCTGCGGCAGCGGGGTGGCGGCCTGGGCGGCGGGGGCGGAGATCAGCCCCAGCGAGGCGGCTGCCATCGCACCGGTGGCGAGCAGCGCTCCGAGTGGTCGGTGAAGGCGCATCGAGGCTCCAACTGGCATGGAAGGGTGGCCCCGGGCCGGTGGTCACACCCCCACGATGCGTCCCGGTCGGGAAGGAACAAGGCCTAATAGTTGGTCTGGACCACTCATCTGTCAAGACTCCTAACAGTTCGCCGAGGGGCCTCCCGGCAGTCCTTTACGAACCCTTGGCCATACGGTTTCTGACATGCCGTCGGCCCCGCACCGGACTGCTCGGTGCGGGGCCGACGGGCAGTGCGGATCAGCCGATGTTGGCGCTCTTCAGCCAGCTCTTGGCGACCGCCGACGGGTCCTCCTTGTCCACCGAGACCCGCTTCATCAGGCCGGCCAGGGTGGGGGTGTCGAGCTTCGCGGAGACCGCGTTCAGCGCAGCCGTCCCGGTGTCGTCCAGGCCGGCCTTGTTCACCAGCGGGGTGACGTTCTGGACGCTGAAGATGCTCTTCGGGTCGCTCAGCGACACCAGCTTCAGCTGGACGATCTTCGGGTCGGTGGTGAACACGTTGCCGATCTGGATGGTGCCGTCCTTCAGGGCGTTCGCGGTGGTGTCGCCGGTCGGCTTCCACTCCTTGAAGGTCAGCCCGTAGACGTCCTTGAACTGCTGCTCGCGCCGGGTCTTGAACTCCGGCGGGCCGCCGATCACCAGGTCCTGGGACTTGCCCGCGAGGTCCGCGATCGACTTCACGCCGAGGCGGTCGGCGGTCTCCTGGCTGAGCGTCAGCGAGTCGTTGTCCTCGGCGGCCGCCGAGTCCAGGATCGCCAGGGTGGCCGGCAGCTTGGCCTTCAGCTCGGCGTTGACCGCCGCCTTGTCGGCGGCCGTGGACTTGGCGTCCAGGTAGCCCAGCAGCGCGCCGTTGTACTCCGGGAGGACCGTCAGCGCACCGGACTGCAACTGCCCGTAGAGCACCTCCCGGCTGCCGATGTTGAACTTCTCCTCCACCTTCACGCCCTTGGCCTGCAGGGCCTGCGAGTAGATCGAGGCCAGCAGCACGTTCTCCGGGAAGTTCGCCGAGCCGACCACCACGGTCTTCCCGGAGCCCCCCGCCGCACCCGACGCCGCCGGGGCGGAGGACTTCGCGGCCAGCGGGTCGCCGCCGCCGGAGGAGGAGCAGGCCGCCGCACCGAGCAGCAGCACGGTGACGGCGACGGCGGTACGTATCGGACGGGTCGTCATACGGATTCCTTCAGCAGTGCGGGGGAGCCCGCGGGATCGTCAACAAGGCCGGTGCGCGCGCCGCGCGGCGACGCGTACCGGATGAGCAGGGAGAACAGCAGTTGGACGGCCACCGCGAGCAGCACCACCAGCAGGGCGCCGCCGGCGGTGGTGGCGAAGTTCCGGGTGGCCAGGCCGTCGATCACGTAGCGGCCCAGACCGCCCTGGCCGACGTAGGCGGCCACGGTCGCAGTGGCGATCACCTGCACGGCGGCCGTCCGGAAACCGGCCAGCAGGGTGGGCAGTGCGGCCGGCACGCAGACCTGGAACAGCGTCTGCGGGTGCGTCAGGCCGATGCCGCGGGCCGCGTCCCGGGTGTCCGGGTCGGTGCCGCGGACGCCCTCGGCGGCGGCCACCAGCAGCGGCGGCACCGCCAGCGCCGTCAGCGGCACCAGCACCGCCGCGTCGCCGACGCCCGCCAGCAGCACCGTGAGCGTCACCAGGCCCAGCGTCGGCAGGGCGCGCGCGACGCCGGTCAGCGCCGTCACCAGGAACATGCCGCGGCCCCAGTAGCCGATCAGCAGGCCCAGCGGCAGCGCGATCAGCGCGGCCAGCGCCAGGGCCTCGGCGGAGAAGGCGAGATGCTCCAGCAGGCGGTTCAGTACGGAGTCCGGCCCCGAGCGGTGCGCCGGGTCGGTGAAGAAGTCGTGCAGCCAGCCCAGCCAGTTCACCGCGCCGCCCCCTTCGCCCACGGCGCCAGCACCCGGCGGGCCGCCACCAGTAGCAGGTCGGTGGCCAGGGCGAGCAGCGCCACCAGCGTGATCCCGGCCAGGATCGGCGTCGGGAACGTCCGCTGGAAGCCGTCCACGAACAGGTAGCCGAGACCGCCCCGGCCGACCAGTGCCCCCACCGCCGCCAACGAGATCGAGGATACCGTCGCGACCCGCAGCCCGGCGATCAAATAGGGAGTGGCGGACGGAAGTTCCACCGCGACGAGCCGGCGCCACGGCCCGTAGCCCATCGCCGTCGCGGCCTGCCGCACCGGCTCCGGCACCGCCCGCAGCCCGTCCACCGTGGTCGGCAGCAGCACCGCCAGCGCGTACGCGGTCAGCGGGATCATCACCGTCTCCCGGGTGGCCAGGCCGGTGTACGGCATCAGCACCACGAACACCGCCAGCGAGGGCAGCGCGTACACCACGTTGAACACCGCGGCCAACGGCTGGTACAGCCGTGGGAAGCGGGCGCAGGCCAGGCCCAGCGGCACCGCCAGCAGCAGGCCGATCAGCACCGGGACGAGCGCCATCACGGCGTGGTCGCCCGTCAGGTCGGCCAGGTAGCCGAGGTGGTCGCCGAGCCAGTGCCAGCGGATCAGCGGCTCACCGTCCAGCATGCGGCACCTGCTCGGGCTGCGGCTGCTCGCTGCGCTGCTGCTCGGAGTGGGCGAGGGCGTCGACCACCGCGGCGCGGCTCGCGGTGCCGATCGCCCGGCCGTCGGCGTCCACCGCCACGGCGTGGCCGGACGGGGCGAGTACCGCCGCGTCCAGGGCGCTGCGCAGGGTGTCGCGGGCCGGGGCGAAGACCGGGACCGGGTGGCGCTCGGCGCCGTGCGTCCAGTGCGCCGGGCGGCCGGCCTGGTCGAGCGTCAACGTCCAGTCGCCGTAGGCGGGTTCGAGCGGGGTGAGCGGGACGGAACCGGCCGGGCGCAGGCCCAGGCCGCGCAGGCCGCGGTCGCGGCCCAGGAAGGCCGCCACGCCGGCGTCCGCCGGGGCGGTCAACAGGGTGTGCGGGTCGGCGAGTTGGGCGATCTCGCCGTGCTCGCGGAGCACCACCACGCGGTCGCCGAGCCGGACCGCCTCCTCGATGTCGTGCGTCACGAACAGCACTGTCTTGCCCAACTCGGCCTGCAGACGGAGCAGTTCCTCCTGCAGCCCGGCGCGTACCAGCGGGTCCACCGCGCTGAACGGCTCGTCCATCAGCAGCACCGGCGGATCGGCCGCCAGCGCCCGTGCCACGCCCACGCGTTGCTGCTGGCCGCCGGAGAGCTGGGCCGGGTAGCGGCGGCCGGTCTCCGGCGGCAGGCCGACCAGCTCCAGCAGTTCGGCCGCCCGGGCCCGGGCCCGCTTGCGGTCCCAGCCGAGCAGCCGCGGCACCGTCGCCACGTTGTCGATCACCCGGCGGTGCGGGAACAGCCCCGCCTGCTGGATGACGTAGCCGATGCCGCGCCGCAGCCGGGCGGCGGGCAGTTCGGCGACGTCGGTGCCGTCCAGCAGCACTCGCCCGGCGGTCGGCACCACCATCCGGTTGACCATCCGCAGGATGGTGGTCTTGCCGCAGCCGGAGGGCCCGACCAGCACGGTGGTCCGGCCGGCCGGGACGTCCAGGTCCAGGCCTCGGACGGCAACCGTGCCGTCGGGGTGGCGCTTGGCGGCGCCCTCGAATCTGATCACGGAAGGGTCCTAGGAAGAGGCCGCGGCGGGAGCCGCGGCCGGCGAAATATCGAACAATGATCTGAATACGTCGTGTGTCCGGCTTCCCGCACCGTCATCACTGCAAACCTTGATCCACCGAACGGGTGGGCAGCCCGGCCGCCGCCCAGGCGACGAACCCGCCGTCCAGGTCGGTCGCCCGGCGCAGCCCCAACTCCCGCAGCGACGCCGCGGCCAGCGAGGACGCGTACCCCTCCGAGCACACCACGATCCACTCCACCTCGTGGTCCACCGCCTCCGGGATCCGGTGACTGCCCGTCGGGTCCAGGCGCCACTCCAGCACGTTGCGCTCGATGATCAGCGCCCCGGGGATCTCCCCCTCCCGGGCCCGCTGGGCCGCCGGCCGGATGTCCACCAGCCGCGCCCCGCGCGCCACCGCCGCCCGCGCCCGCTCCGGTCCGGGCCGGTCCAGGCCCTCGCGCGCCTTCGCCACCAGCTGATCCACCGTCATCACCACTGCTCCGGTCCTTCCGTCGCGGTCTGCACCAGGCCGGCGGCCCGCAGCTCGTACCTGGACATCTCGTCCAACGGCGGCGAGTAGGCGTGCAGGGTCACCGCCGGCCCCTGCGAAGTGTTGCGCACGTCGTGCAGGTACTGCGGCCCGAACGCCCGCTCGCTGCCGGACGCCAGCCGGCGCACCGTCAGTCCGTGCTCGGGGCCCGCCAGCGCCAGCTCCTCCAGCTCGCCGAGCGCCACCGTGAACGCGCCGCGCGAGCCGCCGTGGTCGTGGAACCCGGTGGACTGCCCCGGCAGCCAGCTGATCAGCCACACCTCGTAGTCCGCCGCCAACTCCAGCCGCTCGTACCAGCGGTCCTCGCCGGACAGCCGCACCCGGTGCAGCCAGCGCTCGGGGCGCTCGGCCAGGTCGCGGACGATGCGGCGCAGCGCGTTCGGCGACAGCGGCGGGCGGGGATCCTCCGCCGGGGCGGAAGCGGGGGCGGTGGCAGCCAGGTCGATGCTCATGAGGTCCTCCGGGGTGTGCCGGGGCGGCCGTCGGCCCCTGTCCCGGTGCGGGCGGACGGGGCGGCGGGGCGGCGAAGACGGGGATGACGAGGGGTGCGCCGCCGGACAAGCGGTGCGCGGGTGCTGGTGCACGGGGCCCGCGCCGACCCTGGTTCAACTCACAGGACGCGCGCGGAGGTCACACGGCGAAGGTCAACAGGCACACATGTCGCTCGCCTGGCGTCGCAGGTCGACGTGCAGGCGGCAGACCAGGAAGGTGCCGGAGTTCATGCCGCCGATGGTTCACGACGCGGTGGCGGCGCGTCAAGTTCCGCCGCGCGGATGGTCGAATGGTGGACGCCGGCGTCTTGCGAGTCGGACATCGGGGTGCTCGGCGCACCTGGCCGCACCGCCGCTCGGCAGGCCGAAGGCCCGCGCTCCGGGGATGGGCGCGGGCCGTCGGGGTTCCTGCGGGGTGGATCAGTTGTCCTGGCCGGCGTTCTCGTCGGCCTGGGCGGCGGCGCTGTCCGCCGCGTCCACCTTCTGCTGCATCTGCTGCACCTGCGCGTCGTCCCCGCCGGTGCCGCCCGTCTTGTCCGCGGCCGGGCCGCAGGCCGTCAGCAGGGCGGCCGAGGCCAGCGCGAGGGCCGCCAGGGCCGCGCCCGCAGCGCTGCGCCGGCGGGTCACTTCCCGGCCGCCGGGGCGTTCTTCGCGCACCAGTCCGCGACCGAGGCCAGGTCCGCCTTGCGGGTCTGCAGGGTCGGCAGCAGCGAGCGCCGGAACGTCAGCCGGTCGTTCAGGTACTTCTCGATCTCGGCGTGGCCCTCCTTGTGCGCGTTGTCGACCCGCTGCTGCAGCCGCGCCACCGACCCCTCGACGGTCGCGTCCCCGTTCAGTCGGGTCAGCGCCTTGTCGATCCGCTCCTGGGTCTTCGGCAGGCGCTTGCAGATCGCCTTGGCCCCGTCGCCCTTCGGCGCGCTCCCCGCCGCCTGCGCGGGCCCGGCCGCCAGGAACGCGCCCGCCATCGCCAGCACCGCGGCCGCCGCGGCCGTCCGGTTGATCCGCATGGGTCTCCCCTTTCCACTCCGCTCCCGGCCGGACTCCCCGGCCGGTACGGACCGTACGGAGCCTTCTTGTGGAAACCCTGTGGAACCCGGTGCCCGGACGCACCGCGGTCCGGCGGTCCGGCGGCTCAGTGCGGCGGGGGCCCGGCCGGCTGCTCGACGATCAGCAGCGTGCCGGTGCTGCCCGCCCGGACGGCGTGCTCGACGCCCGCCGCGACCCACCGGAGCTCCCCGGCGGCCAGGTCGACGTCCGCGCCGTCCACGGTCAGCCGCAGCAGTCCGTCCACCACCAGCAGCGCCTCGGGCGTGTCGTGGCGCTCCGGCGGGAGCGGGCGACCGTCCATCCGGAGCAGCTTCAGCTCGGCACCGGCCACCCGGCCGAGCACCGCCGACCGCCACGCCTCGGGCAGGTCGGCGGCGGTGCGGGGAAGGTCGATTCGATTCACGGCAGGCCTCCTGGCGGGTCGGCGACCCCGGGGCTCGACAGAGCCGCCGGGGGCCTCCCGGGTGCGGTTCACGGATGCGGCCGACGCTACGCCGCAGCGGCGCGCCGTTGGTCGACCGTTCGGTAAAACCTTCCGCCGGCCGCCGGCCGCCGTTCGGTGTTGCGCCGGTGACTGCTCGTCAGGACGGGCGCGGGACGTACGCCAGGCCGTGCGCGCCCGGCTCGCCCTGCTTGCGGATCTCCAGGCGGGAGACGCGCTCGAAGGTCTCCAGGTCGACCACGTCGACGGTGGAGGACTCCACGGCGGCCAGGTAGCCGAGCCTGCCGTCGGGGGAGGAGGCCAGTGTCAGCGGGAACCGGCCGGTCTCCAGCGACGCCCGGCGCTCACCCGTGGCCGGGTCGAACACCGTGAGACGGCCCGGCAGTTGGCGCCCCAGACCGGCGCCCATCGGGCTCTCGGTGCGGACCTCGCCGACCAGCAGCGCGCCAGTCGAGGTCAGGTGCACGGGCAGCACCGGCGCGTCGGTCGGCAGCACCGCCGTCACCGTCCGGGTGGCCGTGTCGATCACCCGGACGCCGAACTGCGGGCGGGGCTCCGGCCCGGCGGCGAAGCCCAGGTACGGCCCGGCGACGTACACCCGGCTGCCGTCCGCCGACACCGCCAGGCCCTCGCTGCCCGGCACCGCCACCTTCGCCGTCAGCGCCCCGCTCGCCAGGTCGACCACCGAGACGAACGGCGTCTCCTTGTTGGTGGCGTAACCCGTGCGCCCCGCCGGATCGATGGCGAACCAGTGCGGGCCCGGCGCCCCGGTGTCGATCCGGCCGACCGCCTTCCGGGCGGCCGCATCGACCACCACCACTCCACCCGGACGGTCCGGGCCACCCTCCACGCTGACGTACAGCAGCCCCCGCCGCGCGTCCAACGCCAGCCCGTGCGGCGCGTGTTCGGGTGCCAGGTCGATCACCGCCACCACCCGCCGGGTGTCCGGGTCGATCGCCGTCAGCTCGCTGGCCCGGCCGCTGTTGGCGTGGTAGTACCCCGACTTGTACGCGGTGGCGCACCACAGCAGGCGGCGCTCCGCGTCGAAGCACAACTCGTGCGGCTCCATCGGGACTTCGACGTCCCCCAGGAACGCGTCCGAACCGGCGTCGAAGAACGACACCGTCCCACCGCTCTGGCTGACCACGCCCAGCACGTCCCCGGTCCGCTCTTCCTTCATCATGCATTTCCCCTTCGAGGAGTTGACGAGAGGTCAGGCAGCTCCGCTTCCGGCTGCCTGTCCGCCTCTTCCACTCTCCGTCCGGGCCGATTCCGCGACAATGCAGGAATCGGCAAGCAATTCTTGCGTCAGGCGTAAACTCCCAGCTCGTGGACCTCAACCTGCTGCGAGTGCTGGACATCCTGCTCCAGGAACACAGCGTCACCCGGGCCGCCGAACGGCTCGGCACCTCCCCGGCCGCCGTCAGCCGCAGCCTCGCCCGGCTGCGCCGCGCCGTCGGCGACCCGCTGCTGGTGCGCGCCGGACAGCACCTGGTGCCCACCCGGCGGGCCGTCGAACTTCAGGGCGAGGTGGCCGAATTGATCCGCGGCTGCGAACGCGTGCTACGCCCCGGCGCCGGCTTCGACGCCGTCCACCTGCACCGCACCTTCACCGTCCAGGCCGCCGAACTGGTCCTGGCCGGCCTGGCCGGCGACCTCACCGAACGGCTCCGCCGCGAAGCCCCCGGCGTCGACACCGTCTTCCTGCCCGAGGCCTACGAGGACGGCCCCGCCCTGCGCCAGGGCCTGGTGGACGTCGAGCTCGGCGTCCTCGGCCGCCTCGACCCCGAGATCCGCACCCGCGCGCTCACCGCCCGCCCACTGGTCGCCGTCGCCCGGCGGGACCATCCGATCCTCGCCGCGCCCGTCGACGCCCGACGCTTCGCCGCCGCCGACCACATCGGCGTCTCCCGGCAGGGCCGCCGCGACGGCCCGATCGACCGCGCGCTCGCCGCCCTCGGACTGCGCCGCCGGGTCGCCGTGGTGGTGCCCAGCCACACCGCCGCGATGCTGCTCGCCCGCGACACCGACCTGATCGCCCTCGGCCTCGCCGACTGGCTCCCCGGCGCCGTCCACGACCTGGGTCTGCGCACCTTCCCGATCCCGCTCGAACTCCCGCCCCTGGAACTCGGCCTGGCCTGGCACCCCCGCAACGACGGCGACCCCGCCCACCGCTGGTTCCGCGACCACCTCGCCGCCGCGGTCCTCGGCCTGACCGGCTAGCGCTTCTCAGTCAACCAGTCGCGTTCGAGCGGTAGTTGGACGGTCTGATGGTCGGGGTGGAGCAGCGGGAGGCGGACCTCCAGCCGGCAGCCCGGGGCGTCCGGGCGGTCGGTGGCGGCCACCGATCCGCGGTGCAGGGCCGCCTGTTGGGCGACCAGCGTCAGCCCGAGGCCGGAGCCCGGGCTGTCGGGACGGCGGTGGAAGCGGTGGAAGACGGCGATCCGCTCCGCGGGCGGGATGCCCGGGCCGCGATCGTCGACCGTCAGGCGGACCGTGCCCCCGTCGAGGCGCAGCCGGACGTCCACCTCGGACGGTCCGTCCGCGGGCCCGTCGGTGGGCCCGTCGGTGGGGCGGCCGTGCACGGCGGCGTTGCCGAGCAGGTTGGCGAGCAGGATGCGCAGACCCGCGTCCCAGCCGAACACTTTCGCCTCGGAGGGGAGTTCGGCCTGGAAGACGGTGCCCGGGTGGCGGCGGGACGCCTCGGCGACCGCCGCATCCACCAGCTCGGCGAGATCCACCGGGCCGAACGCGGAGACCTCCACCAAGTCCCCGCGGGCCAGCGTCGACAGCGCGCTCAGCAGATCCAGCATCCGGGCGTGGTCCTGCTGCAACTCCTCGACCACCTCGGCCCGTTCGACCGACGGCAGGTCCGGATGGGCGGCCAGCACGTCCAGATTGGTGCGCAGACTCATCAGGGGCGTGCGCAACTCGTGCGAGGCGGCGGACGAGAACGACCGCGCGGTGTCCAGCGCCTGCTCCGTCCGGCCCGCCTGCTCCTCGTACCGCGACAGCAGCAGCGCGATCGCACCCGAGAGTTCGTCCACCTCGGCGGTGCCGGTCCTGGCGTGCGCGAACACCGCCTGGCCCGCCCGCGGATCCAGCGCGGCCGCCCGCCGGCCCAGTCGGCGCAGCGGCAGCGTCGCCCGCTCCGCCAGCCCGAACGCCACCAGGCCCGAGAGCGGCGCCGCCAGCAACGCCACCAGCAGCACCCGCCGCCGGACCGCCCGCACCTCCTCCGACGGCTCCCCGGCCGGGGCCAGCACCCACAGCGTCCCGGCCGTGCCGCCGCTGTCGATCCGCACCGTCAACACGCGAAGATCGGAGCTCTGTTGATTTATCGTCACTGCCGCGCCCGGATCGGCGGGCAGCAGCCGGGGATCGTCCGGCTGGGTGCCCGCCGTCAGCAGCACGGTGCCGTCCGCCGCCGCCACCCGGACGCCCGCGTCCAACGCCGCGTCCAGCACCTTGCGCTGCTGGTTCTGCTCGGCCTTCGGGCGGCCCCTGCTGTCCGCCGCCAGCAGCGCCCGGGCGTTCGGCAGCAGCGCCGCCGCCCGCGCGTTGAGCTGCGCATCCTGCCTGCGGTGCAGATCGGAGTTCACCAGCGGCAGCAGCAGCACCCCGGCCGCCACCACCAGCAGCGGCACCAGGACGGCCGCGCCCAGGGCGATCCGCGTCGACAGCCTCATCGGGCCGAACCGCCTTCGCCGGCCCCGCCGTCACCGTCGCTCGGCGGCCGCAGGACGAACCCCACCCCGCGCACCGTGTGC
Source organism: Streptomyces sp. TLI_171 (assembly GCF_003610255.1). GTDB lineage: Bacteria > Actinomycetota > Actinomycetes > Streptomycetales > Streptomycetaceae > Kitasatospora. Next base: position 6,499,590 of record NZ_RAPS01000001.1, read on the forward strand.
AGCACCCGCGGGCGGCCCCCGGCCTCCAACTTCCGCCGCAGGTAGGAGACGAAGGTGTCCACGGCGTCGCTGCGCACCTCGAAGTCGTAGCCCCACACCCGGTCCAGCAGCAGCTCGCGGGAGAGCACGATGCCCGCGTTCCTGGCGAGTTGCGCGAGAAGCTCGAACTCCCGCCTGGTCAGCCGGAGTTCGGCGTCCAGCCAGAACGCCTCGCGAGTCTCCGGGTGCACCCGGAGCGGGCCGACCCGAAGCACGTCCTCCGTGGGCTGGGGCGGGCGGCGGCGCAACAGCGCGTGCAGGCGCAGCACCAGCTCCTCCAGCGCGAACGGCTTCACCAGGTAGTCGTCGGCGCCCGCCTGGAGGCCGGCGACCCGGTCCGCGGTCTCGTCCAACGCGGACAGCATCAGCACCGGAGTGTCGTCCGCCCTCGCCCGCAGCGTCCGGCACACCTGCGTACCCGGTACGCCCGGCATGCCGACGTCCAGTACCAGCACGTCCGGCGGCAGCTCGGCGATCCGTGCCAGTGCCGCCGCCCCGTCCTCCGCCACCGCGACCCGGAACCCGCTCAACCGCAACCCCCGCTCCAGGCTGCGCCGAATAGCCGCGTCGTCATCCACCACCAGCACCAGCCCGGCCGAACCGCCCATCACGCACCTCCATCCGCGCCCCGCGACTCTCGCACAGCCAGACGCCACCCAGGCTCCCGGGGGTTGCGACCGGCGCGCTCCGCGCGGCCCGGGGCAGGGGGAGGGTTCCGGGCCCGCGGCGCTCGCACAGCCTGACGGGGAGAAGGCCGCCCGGGTTGCGGGGGAGTGCGCTGCGTGAGGTCCGAAGGAGGTCGACCGTGGGCGGCGGACCGGCGGGGCGGGATGGGGTCAGGGCCGGTCGTGCCAGGAGAAGGCGGCGATGCGCCAGCCGGTCGGGGTGTGGACGAACTGGAAGGTCTTGGTGCCGGTGCCCTCGTAGGGTTCGCCGTCGAGGAGGCCGGACTTGCGGTACTCGCCGATGCGGGAGGCGACGCCGCCGGCGATCTCGGTGCGGGCGGTGGTCTCCCACTCGTGGAACTCGGTGAGCCGGCCGTCGGAGAGCAGGAGTTCGCGCGGGGCGATGAAGTCCTCGACGCCGTAGACCGCGTAGGTGGGCGCGGTCACCACGATGACGCCCTCCGGGAGCATGAGCCGGCGGAGGCGGGCTAGGTCGGCGGGGCGGCCGTTCCGGTTGTCGAAGGCGCCGAAGAACTCTGCGGTCAGCCGGTCGAGTTCGGCCTCTGCGGTGGTGGTGTCGAGCATGAGCCGAACAGTAACATTGCACACCTCGGCCGGGGACACCGATCAGGGAGAGACCATGGCGCCGGCACTGCCCACCCCCTCGCTGTCCACCGCCCGCCTCCGGCTGCGCGCCTTCGAGGACGCGGACGCGGGCCCGCTCTTCGCCCTGCACAGCAGCGCCCGTGTCCTGCGCTACTGGGACTCCCCGCCGTGGAGCGATCGCGGGCGGGCGGCGAGGTTCCTCACGGCGTGTCGGCAGATGGCGCAGGAGGGCACCGGGGCGCGGCTGGCGGTGGAGCGCGCCTCGGACGGGGCGTTCCTCGGCTGGTGCAGCCTGAGCAACTGGAATCCGGACTTTCGCAGCGCCTCGCTCGGCTACTGCTACGCCGAGGCGGCGTGGGGTCACGGCTACGCGACCGAGGCCGCGCGGGCCCTGCTGCGGTGGGCCTTCGACGCGCTGGACCTGAACCGCGTGCAGGCCGAGGCCGACACCCGCAACCTGGCGTCCGCCCGGGTGTTGGAGAAGCTCGGCTTCGTGCGGGAGGGGACGTTGCGGGAGGACTGCGTCGTCAACGGCGACGTCTCGGACTCGTGGGTCTACGGGCTGCTCAGACGGGAGTGGCAGCCGTCGTCGGAGCCGCCCCGCGGAGCGCCGGCCGGCTGACCGAGCGGCCTGCCGACCGGGGCCCGCCCCGTGAACCGACCGGTGGCGTGGGCGTGTTGTGGGTAGGGTCGGTGGGAGCTGTCGGCGCGGTGGAGGGGGTCTGTCGTGGTTCCGGGTGTGGAGATCGCGGTCGGTTACGTGTTCGCCTGGGCGGTGCGGAAGGCGCGGCTGGTGGCGGGCCGGGCGGACGCGGAGGTGGACCGGGCGGTGGAGGCCGGGATGGACCGGGTCCACCGGGTGGTGAGCGGGAAGCTCGGAGGGGACCAGGCGCTGGCCCAGGTCGAGGAGGAGGCCGGGGCGGAGCCGGCCGAGCTGGCGGCGGAGACGCGGCAGTGGCTGGAGTTGAGCCTGAACCGCGCGGCGACGCGGGACGCGGAGTTCGCGGCCGCCCTGGTCGCCGCGGTGCAGGCGGTCCAGAGCGCCGAGAGCGCGGAGAGCGCGGAGGGGCCACGGCGGGCGAGGGCGGCATCGCGATCGGCGGGAACGTGAGCATCGGCGCGACGGGCGCCGGGTCGGTGGCGGCGCTGCGGATCGCCGGACCGGTGACCGTCGGCGTGCCGCTCCCGGCCGAGGACTGATCGCTCCCGCCGGGGTCGTGCGTGTGCGGTGAGGATCCCAGGGACGTGGAGTGCCGGCCCGTCGGAGAGCGGGACCGGCGGGCAGAATGCCGGGCATGGCTATCGACTACCGGCGTGCCGACGTGCTGTTGCTGGAGTGCCCGTTCACCGGGACGACGGTCTCCGCGGTCTCCCGCTTCCACGTGTCGGTGCGGTGGCCGTGGTCGGAGGTGGACCCGCCGGCCACCGGGTTCCGGTGGAACGGCGACCGGGCGCTGCCGACGCCGGAGGCGCGCGAGTGGGAGCTGTTCCGGACGGAGCCGCCCGAGACCGCGCTGCGGACCGGGGACCACTGCCGGGTGGGGGTGCCCACGACGGTGGTGCACGTGGCGGGCGTGGTGCACTTCGATCCGCCGCAGGTGACCGGGCTGCTGCCGCGGCCGGCCTGCTACCTCGATCTGCTGCCGCAGGGCGCGGCGTACGACTCGGACCTGGAGGACCAGGCGTACGCCCTCGATCCGGCGGGCGCCGAGCCGATCCGGATCCAACTGCTGTTCCGCCCCTACGCGTTCCTCGAACCGGGCGACGAGCTCGTTGACTGCGGCGGTCGGGCCTGGCGGTTCGACGCGGCCTGGGAGTGGCACCCTCTGGACGACGGCGAGGAGGGCGTCCCGGCCTGGCCCCTGGTGCTGACCTCGCGCGGCGGCGAGCCTTCGGCGGAGGAGGCCGCGACGGTGGCCGGCGCGACGGCGGTGGGGAGCCATGCGGCGGAGGCGAACCGCTGGGCGGGACTCACCCTCGCGGAGCCGGTCGCCGACAGCCGCTGACCCCGCGCGCGCAATGGCGTTGCCGCTGCTCGGGTACGTGCCTGACACTTCGTCGCATGAGCTCTGTGATTCGCCACGTGACCGTCGACAGCCTCGACCCGTACCGCCTCGCCTCCTTCTGGTCGGAGGCCCTCGGCCAGCCGCTCCACGAGGACGACCACCCGGGCGACCCGGAAGCCCTGATCGAGGCGGCCGGCCTGCTCTTCATGACCGTGCCCGAGAAGAAGGCCGCCAAGAACCGCATCCACTTCGACCTCCAGCCCCAGGACCGCACCCGTGACGAGGAGGTCCTGCGCCTGCTCGCCCTCGGCGCCACCCTGGTCGACGACCGCCGAAACGAGGACGGCACCGGCTGGGCCGTCCTCGCGGACATCGAGGGCAACGAGTTCTGCGTCGAGCGCAGCAAGGCCGAACGCGCGAGCTGACGGCCCGCTGCGGATCGGGATGGCCCGGCGGGATGCCTGTGCGGCGCTGGACTCGCTCCGTGATCCGACCGCCGTGTCGCAGTCCGACCGCCCGGGGCGGCACATCTTCCGGACCCGCGGTCTGATGGTGAGCACCGGCTGGGGTGGACGTGTTCGCGTTGCCGGCACGGGAGGTCGTTCGCCGGGTCGGTGGACTCGTGTCCCTCGAGGAGGACCCCGGCGCCGAGGGCTGCCACATCGCGCACGACCTGCTGCTCAGCTTCTGGCGGCCGTTCGAGGCCGACGACGATCCGTCGGACGAGCAGGGCCACTACTTCACCACGGTCCTGCTGGCGCGGCCCGGCTACTACGACACCCCGGCCCAGGCTGCGGAGCGCTTGCGGCAGGACGCGGGTGACGGTCCGGCGGCGGTTCGGTCGGGGGACCGGTGAATCCTTTTCGGGGGGTGGCCTCTCTTATGGGCACGCACCGGCGGGTCGGCCGTCGGGTGACGGGGTTCGGAGGAGAGACGATGGTTGTCGGGATCGCGGTCGCGGTGGGTGCGGTGCTGGTGTGCTCGTGTGCGCTGGTGCTCAAGCGGAAGCGGGGGAGCCGTGGTTGAGACCGGCTGGCCGGGCGAGGAGGTGATCGTGGCGGCCCGCGGGGGCGACACCGAGTCGCTGGCGGTGCTGGTCGAGGGGGCCCATCCGAACGTCCGGCGGTTCGCGTACTCGTTGTGCGCGAGTCCGGAGGATGCGGAGGACGCCGCGCAGGAGGCGCTGATCATCCTGTACCGGAAGGTGGGGATGCTGCGGGCGTCCGGGGCGCTGGCGTCCTGGCTGTTCCGGATCGTGCGGAACGAGTGTCTGCGGCGGGCGCGTCCTGCGCGGGCGGTGGCGGCCGGGCCGGAGGACTTCGCGGGGGCCGTGGACTCGGCGGAGGAGGAGGCGCTGCGGCGGCTGGACACCGAGCGGGTGAGCGCGGCGATCGCCGCGCTGCCGGCGGACCAGCGGCGGGTGCTGATCATGCGTGATCTGCAGGGGCTGGGCGGTCGGGCGGTGGCGGAGGCGCTGGGGCTGAGCACGGCGGCGATGAAGTCCCGGCTGCACCGGGCCAGGGCGGCGGTGCGGGCCGAGCTCGGGGGGCCGCGGTGAACGGCGGTCAGGACTTCGCGAGTGCCAGCGTGCCGCGTCATCTGGTGCGCGGCGCCGTCGGGTTCGGCGCGATCGTGGCGGGGGTGGTGCTGGTGCCGCTGCTCGGCTGGGCGGCGCTGCTGCTGGTGCCCGCCGGGCTGTGGGCGCTGCGCGGCTGCCCGATGTGCTGGATGATCGGGCTGGCGCAGACGGTCTCCCGCGGGCGGGTGCAGCGCCACTGCGGCGACGGGGTGTGCACCGTCAGCCTGCGGAAGCCGGAGGTGAAGGCGGGCCGGTGAGGCGCTCCGGCCTCCCGTGCCCGAGCAGGACAGGGACGGGGACGGGAAGCCGGGCGCATGATCGGATGAACGGGGTGATCGGCCGGGCGGGGGAACGGCCGACGGTTCTGCGCCGCCCGGCCGTGGCGGTCGACCAGACTCGTGGCGTTGATCGCACCCGAGCGGCGGAGGACCCAGCATGAGCCCAGCCACCGCGCAGCCCCCCGAGGTCGCACCGCCGGCCGTGCTGCTCGACCGGGTCCCCGCGCCACCGGCCCACCCGCACGCCGAGGCCCTGCACGCCGAGATCGGCCACTGGCTGTCCGGCACCGGCCTGGTGGACGACGCCGAACGCTTCCTGGGCCGCGGTCACCTCGACCTGGCTGCGCGCGGCTGGGGCGACGTCCCCGCCGGGCCGGGCCTGCGCGCCGCCGCCAAGTGGTTGCTGCTGGAGCGGATCCTGGACGACCGGATCGCCGAACTCCGGCGCACGGACCGGTCGGACGAGGCCCGCGGCACCCTGCGCGACCTCGCCGCCGTGCTCGCCGGCCCGGCGGACCCCGCGCCGGGACCGCCGGCCACCTCCCCGGCCCGGGCCCTCAGCACCCTGCGGCAGGACAGCGCGGCCCTCGCCGGGGCCGCCTGGACGGCCCGCCACGACGCCGACCTGCGCGCCTGGTTGGAGAGTTCGCTCGACCTGCTGGGCACGGCCGGCGCGGTCCCGACGGTGCCCCAGTACCTCTCGCACCGGGACCGCGACGGTGCGGCCCGCTGCGCCGCGGACCGGATCGAACTCGCGCACGGCCTCGCGCTGCCCGAGCAGCTCCACCGCCACCCCCAACTCACCGACCTGCTCGCCAGGTTCGCCCACCTGGTGCAGTGGATCCAGGACCTCTCGCCGGCCGCGGCCGGCCGGGGCGCCGGCCTGCCGCGCGCCGTCGAGGTGCACGAGGGCCTCCCGGCGGACGCCGCCACCGCGAAGGTCGCCGCGCTCTGCGCGGCCGAGCTGACCGCCTTCGAGTTCCTCGCCGACGGCATCGCCCGCGGCTCCCACTGGCCGCCGCAGGTACGGCAGTACGCCCGGGCGTTGGTCCGCTTCGTGCATGCGCTGACGCACTGGGCGGCCGGTCCCCGGCGGTAGGCGGGGCGCCTCAGTGGCCGGCGGTGCCGAGCTGAAGCGGTCCGCCGGCGTGCGGGAGGTCGTCGTCCAGCCAGCAGGCCGAGTGCGAGGTGACGGCCAGCAGTTCGGCGAAGCCGGCGCTCGCGGATCCGGCCGCCAGCTGCAGGGTGAGGGCCCACAGGCCGGGCGGGAGCGGGGAGTTCGCGGTGAACGGCGACAGCGGTCCCGGCAGCGGGGAGACGGGCGACAGCAGGGCCGGTGAGGCGAGGGTGTGGCCGCGCCGGGCGGCGAACGCGGCGGTGGCCGCGAGCAGCCGGGCCGGGGACGCCCCGCCCCGCACCTCGTCGAGCAACAGGCCCCGATAGCAGGGGAGTTCGGCATTCGCCGGGTCGGTGCCCGGGGCGCAGCCGTGGCGGAGGGTGAGGACGGCGGGGGCGGAGTACCGGCCGAGGCGGGGCGCGCAGCGCAGCAGGACGCCGGTGCCCGGGCGCAGCCTGGGGCCCGTGCCGGGCAGCAGGGCGGGGCGCCGGGCCGGGCCGAACCGGACCTGCGGGCGCAGCGCGAAGTCGTGGACGCCGGCCGAGGCGAAGGTCAGCCGCAGCAGGTCGGCGGCCTGCCGTTCGCTCAGGCCGGGCCGGAGCCGGCCGGCGGTCAGCCGCAGGCAGCGGTACGCGAGTTGCTGCAGATCGCGGTAGCGGTCGAGGTCGGGCTCCTCCAGCGGGAGCGGGGCGGTGGGCCGAACCGGGCTGATCGGCATGGTTCCTGGCCTCGGGTGGGTGGGGGCGGCCAACGGCGCGGCGGGAGCCGCTGTTGAGTGGAACTCAAGAGCTGTTGAGCAGTACTCAAAAGTAGCGACGCGGCCGGGGAAGTCAATACGATGCGCGAATGCCCTCCTCCCCGGTTCCGGCCCGGCGGCTGACCGCCGACCAGCGCCGGGCGCAAATACTCGGCAGTGCACGGGAGTTGATGCGCGATCGGGGCCTGGACGAGGTCTCCGTGGAGTCCGCGGCGCAGCAGGCGGGGGTCTCGCCCGGGCTGCTGTTCCACTACTTCGGCTCGCAGCGCGGCTTCCGGGACGCCGTGGTCGAACTGGTCGGCCAGGAACTGCTGGAGTACATCGCGCCCGATCCGCGGCTCAGCCCGTCCGCCCAACTACGCTGCGGCATCGAGCGGTTCACCGACTTCGTGGCCCGCCACCCGGCGCTGTACCAGGCGGTGGTCCGGCACGGCGCCAGGGGCGGCCCGGGCCGGATGGCCACCCTGCACCGAGCCGCCCGGGCCACCCTCGCCGACTGGATCACCGGCGCGGTCACCGGGGCCGGGGCGGCCCGCACCCCGCGGCTGGAACTCGCGGTGGCCGGCTGGCTGGCGTTCATGGAGGAGGCCGTGCTCGGCTGGCTGGCCGGCGCCGCGCTCGACCGGGGCGAGCTGGTCGAACTCTGCGAGGGCGCTGCCTACCAGGTGCTGGAGACCGCCGTCGCCGACCCGGCCCGCTGGCCCGCCGTCCGGGCCGCGCTCGACCGCACGCCGCACCCGGAGTCTTGACAGCCGATCACCCGCGCCGTCACGCTCGCCGCCACACGCCCGGGACTGCCTGCCGGGGAGTTGGGGGGATGGGGATGGTCGGGGAGACCGGTGCGCCCGCCGTCGGGGAGGCGGAGCCCGCGCGTTCGCGGTGGCGGACGGTCGGCGTGGTGCTGGCGGTCCTGCTCACGGTCGCGCTGGTCGCCGCGGTGGCGGTCGCGGCGCTCGCCGTCCGGGTGGACGGGCACAGCATGCAGCCCACCCTGGCCGACGGGCAGCGGCTGCTCACCGGCCCGGGCAGCGGCGGGCGCGCCCAGCGGTTCGACGTGGTGCTGCTGCGCACCCCCGGCCGGCAGACCACCATGGTCAAGCGGGTGATCGGCCTGCCCGGCGACCGGGTGGAGATCCTCGCCCGGCCGGACGGCAGCGCCCCCGCCGTGCTGGTGCAGCCCGGCGGCGCGGGCCAGTGGTACCGGGTGGACGTGCCCGCGTGGTCCGGTCAGGACCGGCGAGCCACCCCGTGCTGCGCGGCCGACGGCCGCAAGCAGTCGGTCGGGGCGGCCCAACTCGTCCCGCCGGGCAAGCTGTTCGTGCTGGGCGACAACCCCGACGGCTCGGACGACTCCCGCAGCTACGGCTGGGGCGAGCTGTCGGCGGTGAGCGGGCGGGTGCTGTGGCGGGTCTGGCCGCCGTCGGTGCTCGGACCGTTGGACGGGGCGGGCGCCCTGGTCCCCGTCACCCCGCCCGAGGGGAGCTGACGGCGCGGGCAGCGTCCGGGCGGGTGCCGGAAAGCGCTACCCGGCGAGCCCGGCGACCCGGACGAACACCTCGGCGATCCGCCGGGCTGAGTCCTCGGGGGTGGCCGCGCCCTGCACGACGTGGCTGGCGGTGAGGCGGACCACGGTGTCGGCGGCCAGCGCCCGGGACGCGGGGTCGATGGCCGGCCAGACCTCGGCCGCGTAGGCGTCGAGCATCGCGGAGGCGGTCTCGAACACCGGCTCGGCGCGGGTGGTGAGGTGGGCCAGCAGCCCGTCCTCGCCGTCCCGCGCGGCGGTCAGCATGGCCCGGGCCAGCGGGTTGCGGCCGGCCAGCCGGAGCGTGAAGAGCGCGGCGGACTCGGCGGCGGCCCGCGGGTCGGCGCGGTGCTCGTCCAGGTGCTGCTGGATGCCGAGCAGGCAGCGCTCCACCTCGCGGCCGAACAGCGCCTCGCCGAGCGCGTCCTTGGACCCGAACTCGTTGTAGACGGTCTGCCGGCTCACTCCCGCGACCGCGGCGACCTGGGTCATCCGGAGCCGGTCGAAGCCCTCGGCTGCGACGAGTTCGCCCGCCGTGTCGAGCAGCCGCTCGCGCAGCAGCGAGCGGACGGTCTCCCTGATCCATGCCATCGTCCGAGCATATCGACGGACCGTCCGCAGGCAGTGTCACGGGCACTGCACACTCTATTGACACTCCATCTAGTACTGCTTACTTTCTGGACACACTGCCGCAACCTGTAAAGCACTCCGGGGGATCAGGGATGGGCTCCCGGCGGGCCGCGGCATGCGCACTGCACACCGCAACCCCCACACCCCGGGCGCGAGTTCGCACCGGACGACGGTTGGAGACCCTCATGCAGGACGAGTCCAGAAGCTCCGCGGCCGAACCCGGAACGGCCGCCGCAGCCCCCGCACACCGGGGCGTCACCCGGTGGCGGCGGTCCGCGCTGGTCGCGCTGCCCGCCACCGCCGTGGTCGCCGCGATGACGGTGGCGATGGCCCAGGGCGTGCTGGCCGCGAACCTCTCGCTGACCAGCGTCCCGTTCACGCTGTCCTCGAACACCGTCGCCGCGCCCAAGGGCATCGGCGCGGTGCTGACCACCATCACGGCCGGCAACTCGACCGCCGCGGCCGAAGTCGGGCTGCCCAAGGCCGGACTCGACGGCATCTGCATCCACGCCGTCCAGTCGGTCAACCTGCCGGTGATCGGCACCATCGGCACCTGGTCGCTGAACATCACCTCGCCGGCCGCGACCACCCCGCTGACCACCGCCCAACTGGCGGCCGGTCAGGGCCTGCAGGCCAACAACCTGATCCTGGACGCGCAGGCGGTCAAGGGCGCCAGCGCCACCCTGAACGCCACCGCCGCCACCCCCAACCAGATCGGCGCGGCGGCCGACAGCGCCAACATCAAGGGCGCCGGCATCACCGACGGCACCGCCGGTCAGTTCGGCCTCGACGCCACGGGCGGCGAGACCGACATCACCGGCCTGCGGGCCAACGCCAACGGCGCCACCATCGGCGGCGCCATCACCCTGCCCAACCTGGCGATCAACCTCGCCAACGGCGACACCGCGGGCAAGGGCGCTGGCGGCAGCGACTGCTGACGCAGCACCACCACCCCCGGCCGGGTGGGGCGCGGCGGACGCGCCCGGCCCCACCCGGACCCGGCCCGCCCTTTGCCTCCGCACCCGAGGGACGCCTTGCCGCGAAAGGGAGTTCGCATGGCCCGCAACCCGCTGCCGGTGCTCAACCGCGCCCGGCTCGCCCTGCGCCGCTGGCGCCGCACCCGGCCGTTCTGGGCCGCGGTGTGGACCGCGCTCGGCGGTTTCGTCATCCTCTACCTGCCGCTCGCCCCCGTCGGCAGACTGCTGCACGTCGGCATCGGCGGCATCAGCGGCATGGCCGCCGGCGCGATCCTGCTGGCCCTGGCCGGCCTCATCCTGGTCCTGCCCGGCCAGCGCTACACCGCGGGCATCATCGCCGTCATCGTCGGCGTCGCCTCGTTCCCGCTCAGCAACCTCGGCGGTTTCTTCGTCGGCATGTTCCTCGCCGTGCTCGGCGGTTCGATGGCCATCGGCTGGATGCCCGAGAAGCCCGCCCGCCGCACGTGGTTCCGCCGCAGTCGCACCGCCGCCGCCTGAGCCCGGCCCGTGCCAGGGCCAGGGCCGTCAACTCCGCTACCGCATCGGAAAGATGACACATGAACCAGCTGCGTTGGAGCACCCGGCTGCGGGTGCTGGCCCGGCCGGCCGCCGGGTGGAACGGCCGGATGCTGGCCACCGCCGTGGACGGGCCGCGCTGCGGGACCCGGTGGGGACGCTCGGCCGCCGTGCTGCTGCCCGCCGCGCTCACCGCCGGTGCGCTCGGCGGGGCGATCGCGCACGGGGTGCTGGCGGCGAGCTTCAACGTCACCAACTCGCCGTTCACGCTGACCTCCAACGGGGTCTCCGGGACCGGGTTCGGTGCGATCCTCAACACCCCGACCGTGGAGGCGCCCAACGGGTCGACCTCGACGACCACCGCGATGGCCCGGGTCGGATTCGCCAGCGCGGGGCTGGCCGGGCTGTGCGGGATCGTGCACCAGTCCTTCGCCGGGGTGCCGTACTCGCTGCTGCTGACGGCCGGTCAGACCGTGACCGCCACGCCGCCCGCCGCCGTCACCACCGACATCAACGCCTCCAACCTGTACATCGAGGCGCCGACGCTGTCCGCTGCCGGGAACACCACCCTGCAGAACGCGGTGCTCGGCATGTCCGCCGACCAGGTGATGGTCGCCGGGCAGGGCCTCACCGGGGCGCAGGCGGGCGGGTTCGGCCTCGGCTCGGCGGGCTCGGGACCGGGCGGCAGCACCGTCAACCTGGCCGGCCTGAACGCCTCCGCGTACACCGCCGAGATCGCCGGCTCGCTCACCCTGCCCGCCCTCAACATCAGGGTGGTCGCCGGATCGGCCACCTCGTGCTGACCGCCCGCGCCGCCGCCGGCCGCCGCTGGTTCCGGGCATTCCGCCGCACCCGGCCGTTCTGGGGCGGGCTCTGGCTGGTGCTCGGCGGCTGGACGGTGCTGAAGTTCTCGCTCGGCGCGATCCAACTCGTCACCGTCACCGGGTTCAACGCGCTGGCCGGCTACCTGGTCGGCGGCGGCATGATGCTCTGCGGCCTGATCCCGCTCGCCGCGCCCGGCCAGCGGGTCACCTTCGGCCTGATCGGCACCGTGCTCGCCGTGGTCTCGCTGGTGGTCTCCAATCTCGGCGGCTTCCTGGCAGGCATGCTGCTCGGCATTCTCGGCGGCGCGATGACCGCCGGGTGGGGACCGAAGCGCAAGAGCGGCGCGAGGCGAACGTCATGACGACACGTCACATCCGGCTGTGCGCGGCGGTGTTGGGCGTACTGGGAGTGCTGGTGGCGGTGGCCGCCGGGCCCGGGAGCGGCGAACGGGCCGCCGCGGTCACCGCGGTGGCGGACGCCGGCCCGGCGCAGACCCTGCCCGGCGAACCCCAGCCGCTCGGCATGCCGTTCCTGCCCACGCCGACCCCGATGCACGTCACCATCGCCAGCCTGAAGGCCGTCGGACTGAGCGTGAAGAACAACGTCACCGTGCGGCTCTCCGACGGCACCACCCGCACCACCACCCAGTACACCTTCACCCAACTGGCGATCCGCTCCGCCATGCAGGTCACCCACACCGCGCCGGACGGCACCGCGCTCACCATCTCCGTCCCCGGCACCGGCTCGCTCGGCGGCCTCGACCGGGCCGGACAGCCCGAGACCACGATGATGTGGGGCGACATCAGCAACATCTGCGTCACCGTCCTGTTCGAGATCTGCGGCATCCAGGGGCTGCTGAACTTCTTCGGCTCCTTCATCAAGCTCGACGCCGGGGCGACCAGGTTCGCCGGCGACATCTACGGCATCCGGACCGTCGACGACCACGCCGCGCTCGACTCCGCGAACAACCCGGTCCACCTGCCCGGCACCATCACGGTCACCGGCCCATGAGCGGACCCGCCACCCCCGGAGCGGAGTTCGGCCAAGTTCGGTGGCGGCCGGCCGGCGCCGTGGCGCTCCCCGCGCTGCTCGCCGCGGGCGCCCTCGGCCAGGCGATGGGCGGCGGCGTGCTCGCCGCCGGGCTGCAGATCCAGAGCGGCACCGTCCAGCTGACCACCAGCAGCCTGTACGGCACGCACTACGCCGCCGCCGTGGTCGACCAGGCCTACACCCGGCCCGACGGCACCACCGGCGTCGCGCACCCGCTGCGGATGGGCTTCGCGCAGGGCGTCATCAACGGGCTCTGCCTGTCGCAGAAGCAGCAGATCCTGGGCGCCACCTACACCCTGATGATCACCCTCGGCGACGGCAACCCCGGCAGCTGGGAGATCACCACCCAGAACACCGTCCTCGACCTGCGCGCCGCCACGGGCGTGCTCGACATGGACGGACTGGTCGACCTGAACATCAACGGACCCGACACCACCACGGTCGGCGACGGCGCCGGCGGCTACCTGCCCAACCCGTTGAACAGCCCGCAGCACCGCTTCGGCATCCAGGCCGGCTACGCCAAGTTCGACCAGGTCACCGCGACCGTCCACGACCTCCAACTGCCCGGCCTGCTGAACACCCCCGGCCTCACCATCAGCGTCAAGCCCGGCTCTGTCGACTGCCCCGCCCCGCCCGCACCCACCGGCGCCCCCGGCACCCGCTGAGCCCGACCGTTCGCCGACCGGCCGGAACCGGACGGTGCCGACGGCGCGTCACCCCGGACAACGGGCGAACGGGATTGCCCACCAGGCCGCAGGGCAGGAGGACGGTATGGGAATCGTCAGCTGGATCATCCTCGGGCTCCTCGCCGGAGCCATCGCGAAGCTCCTGCTGCCCGGCAAGGACCCGGGCGGCATCATCGTCACCACCCTGATCGGCGTCGCCGGCTCCTTCCTCGGCGGCTGGCTGTCCTCGAAGATCCTGCACAAGTCGGTCAACGTGCACTTCTTCGACCTCCCCACCTGGATCTCCGCGATCGCCGGCGCGCTGGTCCTGCTGATCGCCTACCGGCTGGTGTTCGGGAGGTCCCGCGACTGACGGTCCGACCGCCGGAGGGGGCGCCGGGCGACCGGCGCCCCCTCCGGCGCGCTCACGGCTCCGGCAGCGGCTCCTGGGCGTCGAGCCACGCCGCCGGGACGCCGGCCGCACCCGTCCGGGCGGCCACCACGCCCGCCGCGATGGCGCAGGTGGTGTCCATGTCCCCCCAGCCGGACAGCGTCCGCCACAGGCACTCGGTCAGGTCGTCGAGGTGGCCGGCCGCGGACCAGAGCGCGAACGGCACGGTGTCCTGCGCGGAGACCAGGTGGCCCGATCCGAGGACCACTGCGGCGTGCCGCACGCTGGTGCCCGACGGAAGGCGAGCGGCCACCCGCAGACCCGAGCGGACGTCGGAGTCCGGCAGCAGCCCCGCCACCTCCCGAAGGAACTCCGCCCGGGCGGGCGCGGCCGCGCCGCGCGAGCGGACCGCGAACGCCGCGGCCAGCGCCACCGCTAGCGCACCCGCCGCCGCCTCCGGGTGTGCGTGCGTGGCGCGGGCCGAGCGCCCGGCCTGCTCCGCGACCACCGCGAGGTCGTCCGCGAACCAGGCGCCGAGCGGCGCGACCCGCATCGCCGCGCCGTTGCCGTGCGACCCCTGACCCGCGAACAGCGCCGAGCTGACCGCGACATGGTCCGCCCCCGCATGCACCGCGCGCAGCACCTGGTGCATCGACGGCCCGTACTTGCGGTGCGGTACGGCGGTGTACTCGGCGGCGAACTCGCGCGCCAGCGCCGCCGGTTCGACCTCGCCGCGGGCCCGCAGGTGACGGGTGAGGACGAGGGCCATCGCGGTGTCGTCCGTCCAGTGCCAGGGCCCGTGGCGGACGATCCGGGCGCGGGCCTCGGCGGAGGCTTCGTCGACCGGAGGGTGGAACCAGCGGTCGCCGAACGCATCACCGAGCGCCAGACCGCGCAGGCTGTCCAGGGCGGGCGGCGGGACGGGACGGCGGGCGGACACGGGGGGCCTCCGGTGGACGGGCGTCCGGACGGAACCCGAGGCGGGACCGAGGCGGACGCGAGTGACCAGGCAGATTGTGTCCGCCCGGTCGGATCGTCCGCCAACGGATTTCCCGACTGGTACCAAAGGCTGATTCGGTGTCACCCATCGGACGGGGTTCGCTCGATCGTGGGCGGTTCGCGCTGCCGAACCGCCCCCGCGGGTCCAAGGTGGGAGACGGACGCACTCGGAAGATCGCGTCCCGCTCGCCACGCCAGGCCCGGGCCCGTGCACGCGCCCCGGAGGACCACGTCCGCCGGACGTGCGCCCCCGGACCGGGCGCGACGCGCGGAGCGGCAGGCCACCTCGCAGGGAGACGAACCAATCTTCTAGGCTCGCTCATCGGTCCCCTGTTCCCGGTGCCCGTCCGCGCCGAGACCGGAGACCGACGTCCCCGGGCCCCGGGCCGAGCCGGAGCCGCGGACCGAGCGAGGAGGACGCAGTGTTGCACAGCCCCAGGTCGCACCGTACGAGGCGACCGAGCCAGACGCCGCCGATACCTCCCAGTGCGCCCCACCCCGCCGGGGGTGAACGGTGAGTCCCCATACCGTGGCCCCCGAGCCGCACCCCGCCGAAGCCGTCGCGCGCCCCGAGACCCGGACCGCCCCGACCGCGCCCGAACTGCCCGCCGCCGCGCCACCGGTGGCCACTCCCGCCGGCACACCCGACCCGGCCCCCACCGCCGCGCTGCCCGGCCTCCCGCGAACCCTCACCTCGCGGGCCAGGACCCTCGCCGCGGCCGTCCGCAAGCGCTGCGCGGACCTCGCCCGGATCGAGTCCCCGTCCGGCGACGCACCCCGGCTGAACGCCCTCGCCGAAGAACTCGCCGCCGGCTACGCCGCGACCGGGGCCACCGCCGTCCGGGAGAGCTGCGAGCACGGCGACCACCTGGTGCTCAACTGGCCCGGCCGCCACGAGGAACTGCCGCACCTGCTGGTGGTCGGCCACCACGACACCGTGTGGCCCGTCGGAACACTCGCCGACTGGCCCGTCGAAGAACGCGACGGCCGGCTGACCGGACCCGGCATCCTCGACATGAAGGGCGGACTCGCCCTGCTGGAAGGCGCGTTCGCGCTCCTCGCCGACCTCGGCCAGCGGCCGCACCGCCCGGTCCGGCTGGTGATCGTCTCCGACGAGGAGATCGGCAGCCCCGACGGCCGCCGGCAGGTCGAACGCCACCTGCGCGGCGCCGCCGCCGTTCTCGGACTCGAACCCGGGCACCCCGACGGCCGTCTGAAGACCGCCCGCCGCGGCTCCACCCGGGTCCGCCTCACCGTCACCGGACGCGAGGCGCACGCCGGCAACGACGCCGCCGACGGCGTCTCCGCGATCGACGAACTCGTCGACCAGCTGATCGCCGTCCGCGGCCTCGCCCGCCAACCCGGCACCGAGCTCAACACCGGACGGATCGACGGCGGCACCCGCGCCAACGTCATCGCCGGGCGCGCCGAGGCCGAACTCGGACTGCGGTTCGCCACCACCGAGGCCCAGCGCCGCACCCTCGACATCCTTGCCCACCTCACCGCGAACCGGGCCGGCGCGGACGTGCGCACCGAAGTCCTCTCCAGCCGCCCCGCCTGGCCCGAGCGCAGCGGCAACCCGCTGCTGCGGCACGTCCGCTCGCTCGCCGCCGCGCTCGGCCAGCACCTCGACGGGGCGCCCGCCGGCGGGGCGGGCGACACCAACCTGGCCGGCGCACGCGGACTCCCCACCCTGGACGGCCTCGGCGCGGTCGGCGGCGGGCCGCACGCCCGCCACGAACACCTCCGCATCGACCAACTGGGCCCCCGCATCGCCCTGCTGGCCACGCTCCTGGCCGTGCCGCTCCCGCGCCTCCGGGACCGCTGACGCGCACACCAGGGGCGCGGGGAACTGCGCGCCGCGGGAGGCGACCGACACAGCCCCCCGCGCCCCTGGTGGTGCAGGCGCTGATCGCATCCTTGCCACGGCGTGGGCGCTGTGTACAGAATGGAACCGACCGAACGGTCAGTCGGGAGGTGGGTGGTGGAGGCGAGCGCGCAGGCGCAGGCGCAGTCGCGGTTCGAGGCGGTGGTCGCCGCCGAGCAGCGGGTGGAGCCGCGGGACTGGATGCCGGAGGCGTACCGGGCGACGCTGGTGCGGCAGATCGCGCAGCATGCCCACTCGGAGATCATCGGGATGCAGCCGGAGGGCAACTGGCTGACCCGCGCGCCGTCGCTGCGGCGCAAGGCGATCCTGCTGGCCAAGGCGCAGGACGAGGCCGGGCACGGGCTGTACCTGTACGCGGCGGCGGAGACCCTCGGGGTGGACCGCGCGGAGCTGACCGAGAAGCTGATCGACGGCCGGCAGAAGTACTCGTCGATCTTCAACTACCCGACGCTGACGTTCGCGGACGTCGGCGTGATCGGCTGGCTGGTGGACGGCGCGGCGATCTGCAACCAGGTGCCGCTGTGCCGGTGCAGCTACGGGCCGTACGCCCGGGCGATGGTGCGGATCTGCAAGGAGGAGTCCTTCCATCAGCGGCAGGGCTACGAGCTGCTGATGACGCTGATGGCGGGGACGGACGCGCAGCAGCGGATGGTGCAGGACGCGGTGGACCGCTGGTGGTGGCCGTCGCTGATGATGTTCGGCCCGCCGGACGGCGCCTCGCCGAACAGCGAGCGGTCGATGGCGTGGCGGATCAAGCGGCACAGCAACGACGAGCTGCGGCAGCGTTTCGTCGACATGACCGTCCCGCAGGCCGAGCACCTGGGCGTGACGCTGCCGGACCCGGCGCTGGCGTGGAACGAGGAGCGCGGCAGCTGGGACTTCGGCGAGCCGGACTGGTCGGAGCTGCAGCAGGTGATCAAGGGCCAGGGCCCGTGCAACGCGCAGCGGATCGAGCGGCGGCGCACGGCCCACGAGGACGGCGCCTGGGTGCGCGAGGCGGCGTCGGCGTACGCGGCCAAGCAGGCGGCGCGAAAGGAGAGCGGGCGATGAGCGGGGAGCGGGCGGCCTGGCCGCTGTACGAGGTGTTCGTGCGGCCGCGGCGCGGGCTGAACCACGTGCACGTGGGGTCGCTGCACGCGGCGGACGACCGGATGGCGCTGCTGGCGGCGCGGGACGTGTACACCCGGCGCAACGAGGGGGTGAGCCTGTGGGTGGTCCGCTCGGACGCGATCACCGCGTCCAGCCCGGACGAGCAGGACCCGTTCTTCGCGCCGAGCGGCGACAAGGTGTACCGGCACCCGACGTTCTACGCCATCCCCGAGGACGTCCCGCACATCTGACGGCCAGTCAATCACTGAGCAGGGAAGGCGACATGACCGACGACCACGTGTACCTCTCGCTGGCCGAGGCGGGCCCGGAGCCGGACGGCGAGGCCCGCTGGGCGTACGGCACGGGGTTCGCCGATCCGCTGCTGGGCGTGGACGCCGCGCCGCCGGAGGGAGTCGACCCGGCCGACCTGGCGGCGTACTGCCTGATGCTGGGCGACGACGCGCTGGTGCTGTCCCAGCGGCTGATCCAGTGGATCACCCGGGCGCCGGAGCTGGAGGAGGAGGTGGCGCTGGCCAACCTCGGCCTCGACCTGCTCGGGCAGGCCCGTCGGCTGCTCACCCGGGCCGGCCAGCTGGACGGCACCGGCCGCGGTGAGGACGAACTGGCTTACTGGCGCGACGAGTTCGACTACCGGAACGTGCGACTGGCGGAGCTGGAGAACGGCGACTTCGCGCAGTGCGTGGTGCGGCTGCTGCTGTTCGCCACCGCCCGCGAGGAGCTGTACCGGCGGCTCGCCGAGCACGCCGACCCGGTGCTGTCGGCCGTCGCGGCGCTCGGCGTCAAGGAGTTGGCGTACCACCGGGAGTACGCGCAGTCGTGGACGGTCCGGCTCGGCGACGGCACCGAGCAGTCGCACGCGCGGATGCTGGCCGCGCTGGAGGCGCTCTGGCCGTGGCTGGAAGAGCTGTTCACCCCGCACGAGGTCGAACTGCGGCTCGGCGTCGACCCGTCGGAGCTGCGCGGGCCGGTGCTGGCGAGCCTCGCGGAGGTGCTGGCGGAGGCCACCCTGCCGGTCCCCGAGGTGGCGGGCCGGGCCTATGTGAACGGCCGGGCCGGGCGGCACGGCGTGCACACCGAGGCACTCGGGCCGCTGCTGGCCGAGCTGCAGGTGGTGGCCAGGGCGCACCCGGGGGCGACGTGGTGAGCACGCTGGAGCGGGCCAGGGAGGTCGCCGCCGCGGTGCCCGACCCCGAACTGCCGATGCTCACGCTGGCCGACCTGGGCGTGCTGGCCGAGGTCGAGGAGACGGACGGCGCGGTCACCGCCTGGCTGACGCCCACCTACTCGGGCTGCCCGGCGATCGCCGAGATGGCCGCGGACGTGGTGCGGCGGCTGCGCGGGGCCGGGTTCCCCCGGGTCGAGGTCCGGCTGCGGATCGACCCGCCGTGGTCCAGCGACCGGATCAGCGCCGAGGGCCGCCGCAAGCTCGCCGCTGCGGGCATCGCCCCGCCGGCCCCCGGCGGGCTGCTGGCGCTCGGCCCCACCCGGCTGGCCGTGAGCTGCCCGCAGTGCGGCTCCACCGACACCGAGGAGCTGTCCCGGTTCGGCTCCACCGCCTGCAAGTCGCTGTGGCGGTGCCGCAGTTGCCGCGAACCCTTCGACCGGATCAAGGAGATCTGATGGCCGCCCGCCGCCCGCAGTTCCACCCGCTGCCGATCGGCAACCTGGAACGGCTCTGCGAGGACGCCGTCGCGGTGACCTTCGAGGTGCCGGTCGAGCTGGCCGAGGAGTTCGCGTTCCGCCCCGGCCAGACGCTGACCCTGCGCCGGATCGTCGACGGCGCCGACGAGCGCCGCTCGTACTCGCTGTGCTCGCCGGTCGGCGGCCCGCTGCGGATCGCGGTCCGCGAGGTGCCCGGCGGCCTGTTCTCGCACTGGCTGGTGAGCGAGGCCCGGCCCGGCGAGACGGTCGAAGTGCTGCCCCCCGGCGGCCTGTTCACCGCCGACCCGGCCGGGCCGGGCGAGCACGTGCTGATCGCGGCGGGCTCCGGGATCACCCCGATGCTGTCCATCGCCGCCTCGGTGCTGGCCGGGAACCCCGGGTCGCGGGTGACGCTGCTGTACGGCAACCGGCGCAGCGACACGGTGATGTTCGCCGACGAGCTGGCCGACCTGAAGGACCGCCACCTGGACCGGTTCCAGCTGGTGCACGTGCTGTCCCGGGAGAGCCGGGACGCCGAACTGCTCAGCGGCCGCCTGGACCACGACCGGGTGAAGGCGCTGCTGGCGGCGCTGGTGGACGTCCCCGCGGTCGACCACTGGTGGCTGTGCGGGCCGTTCGGCCTGGTGGTCGGCGCGAAGGAGCTGCTGGCCGAACTCGGCGTCCCCGCCGGGCGGGTGCACCAGGAGCTGTTCCACGCCGAGGACGAGACCGCCGAGGGCGGGATCATCGAGGCCCGGCACCCGGAGCCCGCCCCGGACGCCGAGGCCAGCGAGGTCACCGTGGTCCTCGACGGCCGCTCCAGCACCCTCGCCCTGCCGCGCGACCGCTCCATCCTGGACGGCGCCCAACGCGCCCGCCCTGACCTGCCGTTCGCCTGCAAGGGCGGCGTCTGCGGCACCTGCCGCGCCCTGGTGTGCGACGGCAAGGTCGAGATGCGGCGCAACTTCGCCCTGGAGGAGGCCGAGTTGGCGGCCGGCTACGTGCTGACCTGCCAGGCCCGCCCGGTCTCCGACCGGGTGACGGTGGACTACGACCGCTGACCGGCGGCGCCGGCGGGGCGGTTCAGGCCGCGGGCAGGCGCCGCTGCACGATCCACGCGTGCTTGCCGACCTGCCGGATCCGGTCGAAGCCGTGGTCCTCGAACAGCTCGACCGTTCCGCTGAACAGGAACCGCCCCTGCGCCGACCGGCCCGCCACGGTCTCCGGGACGGCCTCCACCAGGCCGCCGCCGGCCTCGGCGATCAGCCCCAGCGCGCCCTCCAGCGCGGTCCGGGCGATGCCCCGGCCGCGGTGCCGCGGGTCGACGTACACGCAGGTGATCCGCCAGTCCGGCAGCGGCGGCGGATCCTGCCGGTAGGCGCGCCCGTGCTTGATGTTCGGCAGCTCCGCGGGGCTGCCGTACTGGCACCAGCCCTGCGCCGCGCCCTCCTCGTCGATCACCAGCGCGGCGTGGGCCCGGCCGGAGCGCACCAACTGCTCCTTCACGGTGCGGCGGTCGCTGCCGGGCTGGCCGTTCTCCGGGTGGTAGGAGAGGCACCAACAGCCACCGAAGACACCGTTGTTGCGCTCCACGAGTTCGGCGAACGCGGGCCAGCCGGCGGCGTTCAGCGGGCGGACGGCTCCGGCCATGGCGGGGAACCCCGGCCGGTCAGCCGCGCGCGGCCGCGTCGATGACGCGGGCGAGTTCGGCGGGCTCGGTGAACATCGGCCAGTGGCCGGAGTCGAAGCCGACGAACTCGACCTGCTTCATCCCGGACACCTCCGGGGCCGCCCCCGCCGCGATCCACTCCCGGACCTGCGCCGGCTCGGCCTCGGCGCAGATCATCGTCACCGGCACGCCGTAGCGCCGCTCGTCCGTCAGCCGCACCGTGCCCAGCGCGACCTGTTCCGGGACGGGGACGGCGTCCGCCGCGATCCGCTGCCGCTGCTGCTCGTCCAGGTCGGCGCTGGTCGGGCCGGCGAACGGCTCCCAGCCGGGGAACGGCACCACGCCGTCGACCAGCGGGAACTGGTCGGCGTACCGGTGGCCGTCCTGGTGCGGGAAGCCGTCCACCAGCACCAGGCCCGACACCCGCTCCGGGCGGGCGTCCACGGCCATCCAGCCGAGCGTGCAGGCGGCCGAGTGGGCGACGATCAGCGGCCTGCCCGCCGACGCGTCGACGGCGGCGACCACGGTGGCCAGCTGGTCCGCCAGGGTGCTGGAGGGGTGCGCGGGGAGGGCCAGCGGGACCGGGCGGTGGCCGAGCCCCTCGAGCGGCGGGAGCACGTCGTTCCACGCGGTGCCGTCCAGCCAGAGGCCACCGATGAGCAGGACGTCCATGGTGCGGACCCCTTTCGGTTCGTTCGGGTGCCCGCTCGTTCGAGCAGGTCACCACCCAGGCTAGGGAGCATTGCGGACGATCGGCTTCCTGAATGCGTAGGGTGTTCGGTGTGTCCACCGGAACCAGCCCCACCGCCCGCGCGCTGCGCGCCCTGGAGGTCCTCCGCGACCGGCCCGGCACCACCGCCGAGCAGCTCGCCGAGAAGCTCGGCGTGACCGACCGGGCCGCCCGCCGCTACGTCGCGATCCTCCGCGAGGCCGGCGTCCCCGTGGAGTCCGAGCGCGGCCCGTACGGCGGCTACCGGCTGGGGCGCGGCACCCGGCTCCCCCCGGTCTCCTTCACCCAGGACGAGGCGCTCGGCCTGGTGATGGCCGTGCTCGACGGCCGGCCCGCCGCCACCGACCCCGGCGACCTGGTGGGCGCCGCCCTCGGCAAGGTGGTCCGGGCGCTGCCCGAACCCATCGCCCGCCAGGCCGCCGTGCTGCGCGAGCACGCCGCCGCCGCGCCCGACCCGTACCCGGCGCACCCCGACCCCGCCGTCACCGGCACCCTGGTGGAGGCGATCGCCACCCGGCGGCGGGTGGTGATCGGCTACCGCAACGAGCGCGGCGACGAGTGGCGGGCCGAGGTCGACCCGTGGGCGGTGGTGGTCCGTCGGGCCCGCTGGTACCTGCTGTGCCACTCGCACCGCTCGGACGCCGTGCGCACCTACCGGATCGACCGGGTGCGGGCCGCCGAACCGACCGCCACCGCCTTCACGATGCCGGCCGAGCTGGACCCGGTCGCGCTGCTCGAACAGCACCTCGGCACCGGCTGGGCGCACCCCACCCGGGTGGTGTTCGACGCCCCGCTGGAGCAGGTCGCGCCGTGGGTCGGCCCGGTGATGGGACGCCTCGAACCGGCCGGGCAGCGGTGCGTCCTGATCGGCAGCACCCGCAACCCCGCGATGTACGCGGGGGAGTGGCTGGCCGCGGTGCCGTTCCCGTTCCGGGTCGAAGGCGGGCCCGAACTCCGGTCGGCGGTGGCGGCGCTGGCAGCCCGGCTGACGGCGGCCGCAGCGGACTGACGACCCGTCAGGCGTCGGCGAGCGCCTGCTCGCGCGGCGCCGCCGCATCGCGCAGCAGTCGGACCACGTCGTTGACGGCCGCCCGGCCCGCGCGGTTGGCGCCGACCGTGGAGGCCGAGGGGCCGTAGCCGAGCAGGTGGATCCGCGGGTCGTCGGCGACCCGGGTGCCGTCCATCCGGATGCCGCCGCCCGGGGCGCGCAGCCCGAGCGGGGCGAGATGGCCGAGCTCGGCCCGGAAGCCCGTCGCCCAGATGATCGCGTCCACCGCCAACTCCTGCTCGCCCCACGCGACTCCGTGCTCCGTCAGGCGGTCGAACATCGGGCGGCGGTGCAGCACGCCGAGCTCCTCGGCGCGGCGGTGGGCGACGCTCGGACCGAGGCCCGTCACCGAGACCACGCTGCGCACCGGCAGCCCGGCCCGCACCCGCTCCTCCACCTTGGCGACCACCTCGCGGCCGAACTCCGGGGTGAACGGCCCCTCGTGGTAGACCGGCGGAGTGCGGGTCACCCACACCGTTTCGGCGACCGCGCCGACCTCGGAGAGCACCTGGATCGCCGACGCCCCGCCGCCGACCACCAGCACGCGCTGGCCGGCGAACTCGGCCGGGCCCCGGTAGTCCGCGTAGTGCAGCTGGCGGCCCGCGAAGCGGCCCGGGTAGCGCGGCAGGAACGGCCTGGTCCAGGTGCCGGTGGCGTTCAGCAGGGCGCGGGTCAGCCAGTCGCCGGAGTCGGTCTCCACCAGCAGCCGCCCGTCCGGCCGGTCGTGCACCGCCAGCACCTTCACCGGGCGGACCACCGGCAGCGCGTGCCGGGCCTCGTACGCGGCGAAGTAGCCCGGCACCGCGACCCGGGCCGGGGTGGCCGGGTCGGTGACGGGGAGTTCGAAGTCCGGCAGGTCGTGGAAGCCGTGCACGGTGGCCATGGTGAGCGACGGCGAACGGTGCGCCCAGGCGCCGCCCGGCGCGTCGTCGGCGTCCAGCACCACGAAGCCCGTGTACGGCGCGAGGCCGCGTCGGCGCAGGTGGTAGGCGGCGGACAGGCCGGCCTGACCCGCGCCGATCACCAGCGCGTCCACCTCGCGGACGGCCGCCGACTCACTGGTTGCACCTTGAACAGTCACGCCCGTGAAACATCGACCGGGGGGCGGGTGTTCCCCGGCAGCAGCCGGAGCGCCGCCGCGGCCAGCCGGTCGGGACCCGCGGGGTGCAGGCCGAGGAACAGCCGCGGCTCGGTCAGTTCGAGCTCGATCAGCACCGGCGCGCCGTCCGGCGTCCGGACCAGGTCGACCCGGGCGTACAGCAGCTCCGAGCGCTCCGCCACGGCGTCCAGCACCCGCTCGGCGAGCGCCAGTTGGTCGGCCTCCGGCTCGCGCGGGACGTCCGCGAAGCCGCCGCCCAGCATCGGGCCGCGACGCACCGCGTGGCTGAACTCGCCGCCCAGGTACAGCAGCGAGGTCTCGCCCTCGTCCTCCACCATCGCCAGGTACGGCTGCACCATCGCGGTGCGGCCCGCCGCCGTCAGCGCGCCGACGTGCGCCAGCGCCTCGGCGTGGTCGGCGGTGCGCACCGTGTCCCGCGCGCCGGAGGAGACGGTGGGCTTCACCACCACCTCCGGCCAGTCCAGGGCGGGAAGTTCGTCGCCCGGCGCGACCCAGCGCGTCGGCACCACCGGCACGCCCGCGGCGGCCAGCTCGCGCAGATAGGTCTTGTCGGTGTTGCGCTCCAGCACCGGCACGGGGTTGGCCAGCCGGGTCAGCGCGGCCGTCCGGCGGGCCCAGGCCAGGAAGGCGTCCCGCTGCAGGATGTAGTCCCACACGCTGCGGATCAGCACCAGGTCGTAGCCCGCCCAGTCGGCCGCCGGGTCGTCCCAGAGCACCGCCTCCGCGCTCACCCCGAGCCGGGCGAACGCGGCCAGCACCGGCAGCGTCTCCACGTCGTCCACACCCCGGCAGGTGGCGTACGCGACCCGGGCGGGACGGCGGACGGGCGAAGACAGCGGGGTGCTCACGGGGGCTCCTGGCGGTGCGCGGAAGGGTGCGCAGCGAGACTCTTATGCACCCGTGAGCAGTGTCAACCGGTATTACGCACTGTCAGACGGTATGACCGTTACGTGGCCGAAGGGCGGTCGGAACCGTTCGGTTGCGGCCCGGCGGGCTCTGCGGCGGGGCCCCGCGGCGGCTCAGCCGAGCGGGGCGATGACCGCCGCCGTGCCGTACGCGCACACCTCGGTGCCGACGTCGGCCGCCTCGCTGACGTCGAACCGCATCATCAGCACCGCGTTGCCGCCGCGCGCCTTGGTCTGCTCGACAAGCCGCGCCATCGCCTGGTTCCGGGTCTCCACCAGGGTCTTGGTGAGGCCCTTCAACTCGCCGCCCATCAGCGACTTCAGGCCCGCGCCGATCTGCGAACCGATGTGCCGCGAACGCACCGTCAGACCGAAGACCTCGCCGATCACCCGCTCAACCCGGTGCCCCGGCACGTCGTTCGTGGTCACCACCATGACCCCGCCGGACGGGTCCTGCCCGCCACCGAACTCGTTCAGATCGCTCATGGCACCAGCCTCCGCCACATGCGGGGCGAATGGCCGTCCCGGCGCGCCGGGAAATCGCTTTCGACGGCCCGCCGCCCGCTCCGACCGGCACCGTTTCCGGGGAGCCGATGGACACCGGACCGCGGGTTTGTCAACCTTGTCGCATGGGCGAGCGAAACGATCATCCACACGGGCCTGGTGCGGCGGAGGACTCCGACGCGCAGGAGATCGAGGCCACGGTGGTGCTGGGAATCCGGATCACCGACTGGCCGGCACTGCGGGCTGCCGCACAAGCGGCCGTCGAAGAACTGGACTTCGCCGGGATCGACCCCGAGGGCCAGCGCAGCCAACTGCTGCGCGAAGTCGCCGAGGACCCCAACGCGGCCCTCGGCGCGCTGCTCCACCCGGACCGCCTGGTGGCCGCCATCCCCGGCATCGAGGCGCTCGGCGGCACCCTGGAGATCAGCGTCACCGACGACTTCGCGCCCGACTTCGCCGAGCTGTTCCCGCTCGACGACGACGGCGACACCGGTGACTGGACGCTGACCCCGCGCACCGCCTGCCTGGTGCACACCCAGCTGATCGGTCTCGCCGACGCGGCCTACGAGGACCTCGACGAACACGGCGAGGACCCGGTCACCGTCGCCGACGAAGCCGAGTGGACAGTGCTCGGCCGCCTCCCGCAGCGCACCTGGAACCTCCACCGCGGCTGGCGCCGCGCCTTCGCCCGGGCCTTCGACGACCTCGCCGACGACCTCGCCCTCGGAGAATGGCCGCTCCCGCGCTGCCTCGCCGAGGACGTCGCGCTGCGCCTCGCACTCGCCGACGCCCGGTCGCTGCTCGGCGCGCAGCCGGAGTCCGTCGCCGACATGATGGGCGACCTCCCCGCCGACCTGTACGACTACGACTGGGACGGCTGCGCCGACGAGCTGTTCGGCGTCTACGGCCCGGACGAGGAGGACTCCGACCTCGACGCCGGGCAGCGGATCGACCGACTCCTCGCCGCCACCCACCCCGAGGGCTGGTTCCTCGGCTACGAGGACGCCGAGGAGCGCGACCCCGCCCGGGGCTACCGGCGCTGAACTGGCATGCTGGAGGGGTGAGCTCACCCTTCGACCTGCCCGCCGCCTCCGCCTCCGCCCACGCCCACCTGCCCGCCGAGGGCACGCCGGCCGTCGGCGGCCACGCCGAGGACCGCGACACCCGCCCGCAGTACGTGCTGCCGCTGGTGGTCCGGCTGGAGCGCGCCGAACCGCCCGCCCGGACCGACGCGCTGGAAACCTCGGCGCGGGCCGTGCTGACCCTGCTCGCCGACCCCCGGGCGACCGGTCCGGACGGCGAGTGGGCCGAGCGGGTCGAGGCCTGGGAGGACGCCCGGATCCGCAAGGTGGTGCGGCGGGCCCGCGGCGGCGAGTGGCGCAAGGCGGGCGAGCTGCCCGGCATCACCGTCACCGGGGAGAGCGCCGAGGTGCGGGTGTTCCCGCCGATCCCGTTGGACGGCTGGCCCAAGGAACTCGCCAAGCTCCAGGTCTCCGGCACCGACCTCGACGACCCCGCGCCGCCCGGCCCCGCGCCCGAGGGCGTCCCCGTGCTCTGGCTCAACCCCGAGCTGGAGATGAGCGCGGGCAAGACCATGGCGCAGACCGGTCACGCCGCTCAGCTGGCCTGGTGGGAGCTGGACGAGGCGCAGCGCAAGGAGTGGGCGGAGAGCGGTTTCCAACTGGCCGTCAGGACCGCCTCCGCCGCCGACTGGCCCGCCCTCACCGACGGCCGCCTCCCGGTGGTCCGCGACGCCGGCTTCACCGAGATCGCTCCCGGCAGCTGCACCGTCGTCGCCTACCACCCGGCGCTGCACGGCCGTTGACGCGCAGTCGCGGGCCGGGGTCAGGTTGCGCGGAGCTCGTTGCGGGCCAGGGCGGCGACCGAGAGCAGCAGGACGGCGGTGCCGAGCAGGGCGGCCGGGGTGAGGGGTTCGTCCAGGACGGCCGCGGCGATCACCATGGCGCTGAGCGGTTCGATCAGCGCGATCACCGAGGCGGTGGCGGCGCGGATCACCGCGGCGCCGGCGAAGTACAGCGCGTAGGCGAGCGCGGTCGGCACGGTGGCCAGGTAGCCGAGCAGCGCCAGGGTGGCCGGTAGTGCGCCGCCGCCCGCGGGGAGCAGGCCCTCGGCGAGGGCGAACGGGAACAGGCAGATCGCGCAGACCGTGAACGACCACAGGGTGGTGGCCGCCGGGTCGTCCGGGGTGCCGGTGCGGGCCCGGTGGCGGGTGGCCAGGGTGATCGCCGCGTAGCCCGCGGCGGACGTCAGCGCCCAGGCCAGTCCCAGCGGTTCGGCCCCGGCGTCCCGGCCGCCGCCGAGCACCAGCACCGCCAGGCCCGCCACCGCGCCGACCACGGCCGACACCCCGGCGCGGCCCAGGCGTTCGGTCATCAGCAGCCGTCCGCCGACGGCCACCAGCACCGGCGCGGAGCCGAGCGTGACCACCGTGGCCACGGCCAGCCCCGTGTACCGGACGGCGAGGAAGTACGCGGCCTGGAACAGTGTCAGGCCGAGGCCGTTCAGCAGGATCCGGGCCGGGGCCGGACGGGGCGACCGGCGCCGCCCGCCGGTGAAGGGGTGGACCGCCAGCAGGACGGCCGCGCCGCCCAGGGAACGCCAGAAGGTGAGCGCCAGCGGGCCCAGGCCGCTGTGCCGGAACAGCAGGGCGGCCGCCGCACCGGCGGTGCCCCAGGCGGTGGCGGCGAGGGCGACGTACAGCAGGCCCCGCCGCGCGGGCAGGGCGGAGTGGAACGAGAACACGGGTGAACTCCCGGAAAGCCGTCATGGTCGGTGGCCATGGAAGCGGGCAGCACCGACCGGCCCGGGAACGCCTGCACGAACAGCAGGGCCCGGGCGGGCTCAGGAAGTGGCCGGCCGCCCGCTCAGACGGCGGGAGGTGGCAGGACGCCGCGATGCATGCCCGACACTGTACGCGACCGCGACGGACGGCAGGTCAGCCGCGCGGAGCGAGGCCGGCGACCGGATCGGCGGCGCTTTCGTCCCGGGCCCGGAGTCGCAGCGGGCGCAGCACCGAGCCGCGCGGTTCCGGCGGATCGGGCTGTCCCTCTGGGCAGCGGGGCCTGGTCGCGCGGCGCCTCCCGCTTGCCGCCGAACAGGAAGCGGCGGGTGCCGAGTTCCGTCCCGCAGGCCGGGCAGCTGTTCGCCGCCGCCCCGCTCGCGCAGGTCGTCGAGGCAGTCCGGGCACAGCAGGTGCGCGCACGGGGCGAGCAGGCCGATGCCGACCTCCGCGCCGCGGCGGCCGCCGGTCAGGCCGGGTACGCGTGGGTCTGGGTGGCCTTGACGGCGGCCCAGACCCGGGTGCCCGGGGTCAGGTCGAGGTCGGCGGCGGCGGTGGGGGTGAGGTCGGCGGCCAGCGGGAGCGGACCGGTGAGGTCGACCCGGAACCGGTCGCCGTGCAGGTCGAGGCCCGCCACGGTGCAGGGGAAGAGGTTGCGGGCGCTGGTCTCGGGGCGGTGACGGTGCAGGGTGACCGCGTCGGGCGGGAAGGCGACGAACGCCGGGCCGGTCAACTCCTCGTCGGTGGAAAGGACCTGGCCCTCGGGAAGGGTGACCTGGCGGCCGTCCGCGGTGCCCTGGTACAGGTTGAGGCCGACCAGCCGGGCGATGTAGTCGGTGCGGGGCCGGCGGGCGACCTCGGCGGGCCGTCCGGTCTGCACGACCCGGCCGGACTCGATGACGACCAGCCGGTCGGCGAGCACCATGGCGTCCAGCGGGTCGTGCGTGACCAGTACCGCGACGGCCTCGAACTCGGCCAGACGGCGGCGCAGTTCGGCCCGCACGTCGAGCCGGGTGCGGGCGTCCAGGGCGGCGAGCGGCTCGTCCAGCAGCAGCAGGCGGGGGCGGACGGCGAGCGCGCGGGCCAGGGCGACCCGCTGGGCCTGGCCGCCGGAGAGCTCGGCGGGGCGGCGTCCGGCGTGCTCCGCCAGGCCCATCCGCTCCAGCCAGGGCAGCGCCTCGGCGCGGGCGGCGGTGCGGCGGAGCCCCTGGCAGCGCAGGCCGAAGGCGACGTTGTCGAGCGCGGACAGGTGCGGGAACAGCAGGTAGTCCTGGAAGACCACGCCGATCGGGCGCTGCTCGGCGGGCCGGAACAGGCCGTCGGCCGGGGAGTCCAACGGCTCGCCGTCCAGCCGGAGATGACCGTCCGTCAGGGGGAGCAGCCCGGCCAGGGCGCGCAGGGCGGTGGACTTGCCGGCGCCGTTCGGGCCGAGCAGGGCGAGCACCTCGCCGGGCTGGGCGGCGAGGGCCAGGTCCAGGGTGAACGTGCCCTGGGTGATCCGGAGTTCGGCGTCGAGGGCAGCGGTCATGGGGTGGACATCCAGCGGTCGCGCAGTCCGGCGAGGACGGCGACGGAGACGGCGAGCAGGATCAGGCTGAGCGCGATCGCGGCTTCCGGATCGCTCTCCATGGCGAGGTAGACGGCCAGCGGCATGGTCTGGGTGCGGCCGGGGAAGTTGCCGGCGAAGGTGATGGTGGCGCCGAACTCGCCGAGCGCCCGGGCCCAGGCGAGCACCGCGCCGGCGCCGATGCCGGGGGCGACCAGGGGCAGGGTGACGCGGCGGAAGGCGGTGAGGCGGGAGGCGCCGAGGGTGGCGGCGGCCTCCTCGTAGCGCGGGTCGGCGGCGCGCAGGGCGCCCTCCACGCTGATCACCAGGAAGGGCATGGCGACGAAGGCTTCGGCGAGCACCACGCCCGCGGTGGTGAACGGGAGCGTGATGCCCGTCCAGGAGTCCAGCCACCGGCCGAGGATGCCGTTGCGGCCGAGCACCAGCAGCAGGGCGACACCGCCCACCACGGGCGGCAGCACCAGCGGCAGGGTGACCAGCGCGCGGACCAGCCGCCGGCCCGGGAACTCGGTGCGGGCCAGCAGCCAGGCCAGCGGGACGCCGAGCACCAGGGAGACGCCGGTGGCGAGGGTCGCGGAGAGCAGCGACAGCTTGAGCGCCTGCCAGACTTCGGTGCCGGTCAGCAGCGAGGGCAGCGCGCTCCACGGCGCGCGGACCAGCAGGCCGAGCAGCGGCAGCACCAGGAAGGCGAGGCCGAGCAGCGCGGGCAGCAGCAGCGCGGCCGGTACGCGGGCGGCCCCCCGGGGCCGCCGCCGGCCCCGGGGGTGTGGTGCGGTGGTGGTACGGGAGGGGATCACGGCGCCTGGAAGCCGGCCTCGGTGAGCACCCGGCGGGCGTCCGCGGAGCCGACGTAGCCGAGGAACGCGGCCGCGCCGTTGGTGTTGGGCGCCTTGGCGAGGGCGGCGATCGGGTAGTCGTTGACGGCCTGGGCGGCCTCGGGGAAGTCCACGCCGTCGATCTTCGCAGCATCCGCCTTCACGTCGGTCCTGTACACGAGCGAGGCGTCGACCTCGCCGAGTTCGACCTTGGTGAGCGCGCCCTTGACGTCCTGCTCGTACGTGGCGGGGGTGAGGTTCAGGCCGGCGGCCTTGAGCGCGGTGACGGCGGCGGCGCCGCACGGCACCTCCTTGGCGCACAGCGCGGTCTTGACGCCGGTCAGGTCCTTCAGGCCCGCGATGTGCTTCGGGTTGCCCTTGGTGACGGCGATCTCCAGGGTGTTCTTGACGAACACCTTCGGGTCGGCGCCGGTCAGCTTGGCGTCGCTGACGGTCTTCATGGTGGCGGGGCTGGCCGCGGCGAACACGTCGGCGGGCGCGCCGGAGACGATGCTCTGGGCGAGCGCCGAGGAGCCGCCGAAGTTGAAGGTCACCGTGGTGCCGGGGTAGGCGGCCTCGAAGCGCTTGCCGAGCTCGGTGAAGGACTCCTTGAGCGAGGCGGCCGCGAACACCGTCACCGTGCCCTTGACCTCGGGGCGGGCCGACGCGGAGCTGTTCGAGGTGGAGCTGCCGGAGCTGGTGCACGCCGTCAGGCCGGCCGCGAGGGCGAGGACGGCGGAGGCGGCGAGGAGTCGTCTGGCGCTGCGCATGGGTGGTTTCCCCTGGTGGTGGTGGGCGGTTGCGGGCGAGGGTAGGGGTGCGATCAGGTGATCATAATGCCGCAACTGCTGGGCCTGAGGCTGCTGTCTCATCGCACAAGCGACCTTAAGCCGAACTTAAGGGTTGCATGTGCAATGCCTCAAGCCCACCGTGGTCACGGTTCGCGCACCCTCGCCTGCCGCCGCCCGCCCGGGAGATACTGACGCGGTTTCAGCGAACCCCGCCCGCACGGGGGTTCGCCCGCTGACGGAGGGGGAACTCCATGACCACCGCCACCCGGCCGCCCGGCCCGCCCGGACTGCCGCTGATCGGCTCGCTGCTCGACCTCAAGCGCGACGCGCTCGCCACCTACCTCGCCGCCCGGCGCGACCACGGCGACGTGGTCCGCATCCAGGCCGGCCCGCCCGGGCTGCGCGCCCAGATCTACCTGGTCTCCTCGCCCGAGGGCGCCCAGCAGGTGCTGGCCACCGAATCCGCCAACTTCCGCAAGGACAACGTCTTCTACGGCGAGATCCGGGACAGCTTCGGCAACGGCCTGCTCACCTCCCAGGACGAGGACTACCTGCGCCAGCGCCGTCTGGTCCAGCCGCTGTTCACCCGCCGCCGGGTCGACAACTACGCCGACGCGATCGGCCTGGAGACCGAGGCGCTCGCCGCCCGCTGGGCCGACAGCCCCGACGGCGTGGTCGACCTCGCCGAGGAGATGAACCGCTTCGCGCTGCGCACCGTCTCCCGGATCCTGTTCGGCCAGGACGTCGAGCAGGCCGTGGAGACCGTCCACCACGCCTTCCCGATCCTCGGCGCGTTCGTCCGCAACCGCGGCTTCTCCCCGCTGCGGCTGCCCCGCGAGTGGCCGCTGCCCGGCCACCGCAAGGCGCTGGCCGCCGAACGCGCGCTGTACGAGGTCTGCGACGGCATCATCGCCGGCCGCGCCACCGACGGCGACGCCGCCGACGGCGAGGACCTGCTCACCCTGCTCGCCAAGGCGCGCGACGAGGACGGCAACCAGCTCGACGCCACCGAACTGCGCGAGCAGGTGCTGATCTTCCTGCTGGCCGGCCACGAGACCACCGCCACCTCGCTGACCTTCGCCCTCCACCTGCTCGGCCAGCACCCCGAGCAGCAGGACCTGGCCCACCGGGAGGCAGCCGCGCTGCTCGCCGACGGCCGTCGCCCCACCGCCGCCGACTACGCCGAACTGCCCTACCTGACAAAGGTGTTGAAGGAGTCGATGCGGCTCTTCCCGGCCGCGCCCTCGATCGGCCGGCGCGCCGTGAACGCCACCGTCGTCGGCGGCGTCGAGATCCCGGCCGGCGCGGACGTGCTGATCGCCCCCTACGTCACCCAGCGCCACCCCGCGCACTGGGACGACCCGGAGCGCTTCGACCCCGAGCGGTTCACCCCCGAACGCGAGGCCGCCCGCCACCGCTACGCCTGGTTCCCCTTCGGCGGCGGCCCCCGCGCCTGCATCGGCCAGCACTTCTCGATGCTGGAGTCGGTCCTCGCGCTTGCCGTCCTGCTCCGCGAGTTCGAGGTCACCGCGGTCGACACGGACGTCCCGCTCGGCCAGGGCATCACCCTGGAGGTCCGCGGCCCGGTCCGGGTAAAGCTCACCCGCCGCGCCTGAGGCCCACCCGCACGGCCGCCGCCCGCCCCCGGAGCGAACACGGGGGCGGGCGGCGGCCGTTCTGCTCAGCAGGAGCGGGCGCCTTGAGGCCGGCGTGCTTCGGGCCCCGGGAGAGGCGCCGGAACGCGCCCGGCGTCAGCGGCCGAGGCGGGCGAGGCAGAGGGTGTAGGAGGTACGGCCGGCGTCCACGTCGGCGAAGTCGTCGCAGGCGGCGTCGGCGGTGGTGGAAGTACGGCCGACCACCTTGAACCGGCGCACAGCACGCGGAGGCTACCGGGTTCGAACGGCGGTGCGCACGCGGAATTGGCGCGGGGATGGTCGGCCCGGGGGGCGGGGTGGGCGCGCGAGGGGGTGAATGTGAGCCCGGCGCATACGGGAGCGTATTTCAGCACACAAACGCCACAGCGCGTGGTGCTTTTCACATCTTCCGGTGACCATTCATCAACTCTGGGTAGCGTCCACCGTCCCTGGACCACAAGAGCTTGGGCACAGGCCCTCGCGGGAGGTACCCGATGGGATCGATGGACCATTTCAGTTTCGGCTGGCTCACACCGCTGCTGTCGTACGTGATGGCGTGCGTCGGCGCCGCGCTGGGGCTGCGCTGCACCCTTCGGGCGCTGTCCGCCACCGGCGCCTCGCGGCGGAACTGGCTGCTCACCGCCGCGGCCGCGATCGGCTCCGGGATCTGGACGATGCACTTCGTCGCCATGTTCGGCTTCACCGTGGACGGCACCGACCTGCGGTACGACGTGCCGCTGACCATCCTGAGCCTGCTGATCGCGATCGCCGTGGTCGGCCTCGGCGTGTTCGTGGTCGGGTACGGGCAGCACCGCGGCCGCAGCCTGCTGCTGGCCGGGCTCACCACCGGGGTGGGGGTCGCGGCGATGCACTACCTCGGGATGTCGGCGGTCCGGATCCACGGCGAACTGCGGTACCAGGTCGGCACGGTGGCGCTCTCGGTGCTGATCGCGGTGGCCGCCGCCACCGCCGCGCTGTGGGCCGCCGTCACCATTCGGAACGTGTACGCCGCCGCGGCGGCCTCGCTGGTGATGGGCGTCGCGGTCAGCTGCATGCACTACACCGGCATGGCGGCCGTGCACGTTCACATGGAGCCCGCCCGCACCGGTCTCGGCGGGGCCACCCCGATGCAGTTCGTCTTCCCGCTCGCGGTCGGCCTCGGCTCCTTCCTGTTCCTCACCTCCGCGTTCGTCGCGCTCTCCCCGACCGCCCAGGAGCGCGCCGCCTACCGCGAGGCGGGCGAACTCGCCGTCGAGGACCTCGGCCGCGCCGCCTGAGCCGACGTCAGCACCGTCCCCGCCCCGACGACCCCGGAACCCGAAAGGCCCGCCCATCCATGCGCGCTAGCCGAGGCACCTCCCGCAGCGGACCGCCCGCCCCCAGCACCCCGCGCGGCCCGGCCCGAACCCGGCCCGGCGCACCCCGGCGCGGCGCCCACGCCGGCCCGCCCGCCGACGAGACCCCGCCGGCCTTCGCGGCGACCCGCTATCAGCGTCCCGGACTCCGGCCGCGCACCGTGCGGGCCCGGATCGTCGCCGTGCTGATGGTCCCCGTGGTGTCGGTGATGGCCCTGTGGGCCTTCGCCACCGTCACCACCGCGGGCGACGTCTGGGACCTGCTGCGGATCAAGAACGTCGACGCCACGCTGCGCGCCCCGCTGGACCGGACGGTCGCCGCCCTGCAGGCCGAACGCACCGCCGCCGGGCAGCTGTTGGCCGCGCCCGGCCCCGACCGGGAGGCCGAACTGCGCACTGCCGCGCAGCAGACCGACCTGGCCGCCGCCCCGCTGACCCTCGCTCCCGGCTACAACCGGGCCGACGCCGAAGGGCTCGGCGCCGAGGCCGCCACCCGCCTGGACACTCTCGGCCGCGCCGTCGCCGCCCTCCCCGCGCTGCGCCAGCACCTGCTCGACCGCACCGTGCCGTGGACGGACGCCTACACCGTCTACACCGGAGCCGTCGACGACGCGCTCGCCGCGACCGGCTCGCTCACCGGGCTGCAGGACCACCGGGTCGCCGCCGACGCCCGGGTCCTGCTCGAGTTCGCCCGCTCCCGCGAACAGTTGGCGCGCGAGGACGCCCTGCTGCGGGCCGCCGCCCGGGCCGGACAGCTGGAGGCCGCCCAGTACCGCGCGGTGCTCCAAGCCGCTTACGCCCGCGCCCAGTTCGAGCAGACCTCGGCCGCCGACCTGCGCCCCGCCGACCGGGCCGCGCTGGCCGCCGTCACCGGCGGACCGGAGTACCAGGAGGTGCGCCGCTACGAGGAGGCCGCCAGCAACGCCGCCGACCCGCGCGCCGCGCTCGCCGCCGTGCCCGCCACCCGCTGGGCCGCGGCCGCCGACGCCACCGCCCGCGCCCTCGCCGGCGTGGAGCAGCAGGCCGGCGCGGCCGCCGCCGAACGCGCCAACCCCTACGCCCTGGGCCTGTTCACCACCTCCGGCGTCACCGTGCTGCTCGGCCTGCTCGCGGTGCTCGCCTCGCTGCTGATCTCGGTGCAGATCGGCCGCGGCCTGGTCGCCGAACTGCAGGCCCTGCGGAACTCCGCACTGGAGCTCGCCGGACGCAAACTCCCGGCCACCATGCGGCGGTTGAGGTCCGGCGAGGAGGTGGACGTGGACACCGAGGTGCCGCCGCGCGAGCACGGCGCCGACGAGATCGGCCAGGTCCACGGCGCGCTGGACAGCGTGCAGCGGGCCGCCGTGACCGCCGCGGTCGAACGCGCCGAGGTGCTGTCCGGCGTCTCCGGAGTGTTCGTCAACCTGGCCCGCCGCAGCCAGGTCCTGGTGCACCGTCAACTCACCCTGCTGGACGCGATGGAACGTCGCACCGAGGACCCCGCGGAGCTCGACGACCTGTTCAAGCTCGACCACCTCACCACCCGGATGCGCCGCCACGCCGAGGGCCTGATCATCCTCTCCGGCGCCGCCCCCGGCCGGGCCTGGCGCAAGCCCGTCCCGCTCACCGACGTGGTCCGGGCCGCGGTCGCCGAGGTCGAGGAGTACGCCCGGGTCGACGTCCACCGCCTCCCGTACGCCGCCGTCACCGGCCCTGCCGTCGCCGACCTCACCCACCTGTTCGCCGAACTCGTCGAGAACGCCACCGGGTTCTCGCCCCCGCACACCAAGGTGCAGATCCGCGGCGAGCAGGTGGGCAACGGCTACGCCGTGGAGATCGAGGACCGCGGCCTCGGCATGGGGCCCGAGGCGCTCGGCGACGCCAACCGGCGGATCGCCGCCAGCGAGCAGGTCGACCTGTTCGACAGCGACCGGCTCGGCCTGTTCGTCGTCAGCCGCCTCGCCAAGCGCCACGGCGTGAAGGTCGCGCTGCGGCCCTCCGCGTACGGCGGCACCACCGCCGTCGTGCTGCTGCCGACCGACATGCTGGACCTGCGCTACCCCGAACCGGCCCAGCCGGAACGGGCGTCGGCCTTCGTCCCCGACCGCCCGGCGGAACGGCCGGCGGTGGGCCGGTCGGCGCCGGAACGGCCGATGGTCGAACGGGCGCCGGTGGAGCCGTCGGCGCCGGAACGGCCGAGGGTCGAACGGACCGCGATCGTCCGGCCGTTGAGCGTCCTGCCGGCCCAGTCCACGCCTGCTGCGGCCCCCGCCCCGCCCCCGTCCTCGGCTCCGTCGCCGCTCCCGCTCCCGGCCGCGCCGGTGCAGGCGCTGCCCTCGCTGGTCGCGCCCGCCGACAGCGAGGACGAACTCCCGCGCCGGGTACGGCAGGCCAGCCTCGCGCCGCAACTGCGCGAGACCCCTGAACCGGCCGGGGCCGGGCTGCGTCCGGCCGCCCCCGCCGACCGCGACCCCGAGCAGGCCCGCACCGCGATGTCCGCGTTCCAGCAGGGCTGGGCCCGCGGCGCCGCTGCCGGCCCGGAGCCCGGCCCGCACCCCCGCCCCCGCACCGACGCCTTCGATTTCGACTTCGACCTCGACCGAGGAGACCGCGCCCGATGATCGGCACCACCCACCAGAGCGGCGAACTCAACTGGCTCCTGGACGAGTTGGTGACCCGCACCGCCCGGGTCAGATTCGCCGTCATGCTCTCCGCCGACGGACTGTCGATGGGCAACTCCACCGGCCTGTCCCGCGAGGACACCGAACACCTGGCCGCCGTCGCGGCCGGCTTCCACAGCCTCGCCAAGGGGGCCGGACGCCACTTCGACGCCGGCGAAGTCCGGCAGACCATGGTCGAGTTGGAGCGCGGCTACCTGTTCGTCGCGGCCGCCGGCCAGGGCTCCTGCCTGGCCGTGTTCGCCGAACCCGACGCCGACCTCGGCCTGATCGCCTACGAGATGGCCCGGCTGGTCCGCCGGGTCGGCGAACACCTGCACGCCGCCCCCCGCATCTACTAGGAGGGGTGAGCCCGTTGGCCTACCCGCCCCGCACCTACCTGCCCGGCTCCGCGTTCGGCTACCCGCCGCCGCCCGACCGGCCCGTCCAGTGGTACGACGAGGACGCCGGCCCGATGGTCCGCCCGTACGCCCTCACCAAGGGCCGCACCCGGCCCGGTCAGCCCTTCGACCTGATCGCCCTGGTCGTCACCGACCTGCCCGACCCGAGCGGGCTGCCGGTCGGCCCCGAGCAGGCCGCCATCCTCACGCTCTGCCGGGGCAACGCGCTGTCGGTCGCCGAGATCGCCGCCGACCTCGACCTCCCGCTGGGCGTGGTCCGGGTGCTGCTCGGCGACCTCCTCGACGCCGAACACATCCGGGTCAGCCGTCCCGTCCCGCCGGCCCTGCTCCCCGACGAGCACATCCTCCAGGAGGTCATCCATGGACTCCGCGCCCTCTGACACCCCCGACCTCGCGCTGAAGATCCTGGTCGCCGGCGGCTTCGGCGTCGGCAAGACCACCCTGGTCGGCGCCGTCAGCGAGATCAAGCCCCTGCGGACCGAGGAGCAGTTGACCGCGGCCGGCACCCACGTGGACGACCTGGGCGGCGTGGAGCGCAAGACCACCACCACCGTCGCGATGGACTTCGGCCGGATCACCATCCGCGACGGCCTGTCCGTCTACCTGTTCGGCACGCCCGGCCAGGACCGCTTCTGGTTCCTCTGGGACGAACTCGCCCAGGGCGCGCTCGGCGCCGTGGTGCTCGCCGACACCCGCCGCCTCACCGACTGCTTCCCCGCCGTCGACTTCTTCGAGCACCGCGGCATCCCGTTCGTGGTCGCCGTGAACCGCTTCGACGGCACCCGGGCCTT
Organism: Streptomyces sp. TLI_171; assembly: GCF_003610255.1. GTDB lineage: Bacteria > Actinomycetota > Actinomycetes > Streptomycetales > Streptomycetaceae > Kitasatospora. The sequence goes on from NZ_RAPS01000001.1 coordinate 6,537,638, forward strand.
CCAGCCGGCGGAGGTCTCCAAGGCCCTGGACCTGGACGGCCGGACCCCCGTGGTGCTCTGCGACGCCCGGCACCGCTCCTCCGGCAAGGACGTGCTGATCACCCTGGTGGAACACGCCGGGAAGGTGCACGCGGCCAGGGTGCTGGAGCGGGCCCACTCCTGACCCGGCGTCGGCGGGACGGCATCCCGGCACCTCGTCCCGCCGTCCCGGGTCCGGATGCCGGAGGGACCGGCTAGCATGGCGGACATGTTCCTCACGCGTGACTAGGACCCCGCGCAGCGACCGCACGCCGATCCGGCGGTGCGGTCCTCCCGGCGTCCCTGTTCACCGGCGCGCTGCGCGCCGCATTCCCTGAGGAACTTCACCGATGTCCACGTCCTATGCGACGGTTCTGCGTACCCCGGGCGCGGCCCGGCTGTTCGCCGCGGCCCTGGTCGGCCGCCTCTCCTACGGCACCGTTTCGCTGTCCCTGCTGCTCGCCGCCGCCGGGGCCACCGGCTCGTACGCGCGGGCTGGCTGGGTGATGGCGCTGTTCTCCACCGTCAGCGTGCTGCTGTTCCCGGCCCGGGCGGGGCTGGTCGACCGGTACGGGCCGCGGCGGGCGCTGCCGCCGATGGCGGTCGGGTACGCGCTCACCCTGCTCGGGCTGGCCGCCGCCACCCGGGGCGCGGGCGCGCCGTACCCGGTGCTGCTCCTGCTGGCCACCGCGGCCGGGGTGTGCGCGCCGCCGCTCGGGCCGGTCACCCGGGCGCGGTGGAGCACGCTGGTGGCGGACGCCGAACTGCGACGGCGCGCCTACAGCCTGGACACCGTGGCCGAGGAACTCCTGTACGTCACCGGGCCGTTGCTGGCCGGTCTGATCGCCGCGGTCTCCCACCCGGCACTCGGCCTGGTGCTCAGCGCCGCGCTGGTGCTCCCCGGAACGCTGGCGCTGGCCGCCACGGCCGGCCGCGCCGGGGCCGCCAAGTCCGCCGCGGTGGAGGGGAGTTCGCCGCGGACCCGGGCGCTGGTCGGCCGGGCCCGGCAGCCGCTCGCGGCGGCCGCCGGGGCGGGCGCGGGCCTCGGCGCGTTCGGCCTGCTCGCGGTGGTGTTCGCGGCCGGGCACGGGCGGGCGGCGGACGCGGCGTGGGTGGAGGCCGCGCTGGCCGCCGGCAGCGCGATCGGCGGGCTCGCCCTGGGGGCGGTCAACTGGCGGGTCACCGCGGCCGCCCGGCTCACCGTGCTGACCGCCGCGCTGGGCGGGGCGCTCGCCCTGACGGCGCTCGCGCCGACCGTCGCCGTGCTCGCCGCGGTGGCGGCACTGGCCGGGTTCGCGGTCGCCCCGACCCTGACCACCGCCTACCTGCTCACCGACGAGCTGGCCGCGCCCGAACAGCGCACCCGGGCCGGGGCGTTGGTCAACGCCGCGTTCAACGCGGGCGGTTCGGGGGCGACCGCGCTCACCGGCCTGCTCACCGAGCGGCTCCCGCTGTCGCTGTGCCTGCTGCTCGCCGCCGCGCCGGTGCTGGCCGCGACGCTGGTCCGGGCCGGGGAGTCCGGGGCGAGCCGGACGGCCGTGCTGGCGGCGCCGCAGAGCCTCTGATCCGCCGCGCCGCCGGCCGCGTGCCCGGCGCCCGGCAGGTCCGCGCGTCAGCCGCCCGGGAGGTCCGCGCGGGAGCGGGCCGGCCGGGGGAGGGTGTGGCCGGCGATGTGGAGGGCGCGGTCGTAGGCGCGCATGGCCGCGTCGGTGTCGCCGAGTCGCCGGTGCAGCCCGGCGGCTCGGCGCCAGCACTCGACGGTCCGGCGGTCCCCGTCCGGCGGGAGGGCGTCCAGGAGGCCGACGGCGAGGTCGAGTTGCCGGGCCGCGGCGGAGGTGTCGTCGGCGCAGAGCAGCGCGTCGGCCTTGGCGAGGCGGGCGCGGGCCTCGTGCGGGTGGCCGCTGTCGCCGAGGCGCTGCAGGACGGCGTCGGCGAACCGGTGCGCGTCGGCGGCGCTCCCGGCGCGCACCAGGTGCTCGGCGAGGGCGAGTTCGCAGTTGGTCAGGTGCTCGGCCGGCCCGAGGGGCAGCAGTTCGGCCCGGGCGGCGTGCAACTGCTCGACGGCGTCGGCGAGTCGGTCGGGTTCGGCGTCGGCGAGCAGGACCGCGGACAGTGCCCGAACGGTGAGGGCGTCGCGGCGGCGGTCGAGGTCGTGGTGCAGGGCGAGGGCGCGTTCGGCCAGCGTGTGGGCCTCGCGGTGCCGGCCGGCCCGGTGGGCGGCGGTGGCGGCGGACTCGTAGGCGGTGGCGCGGGCGGTGTCGTCGGGGTGGGCGCGCAGGGCCCGGGCCACCTCGGCGAGCAGCGCGTGGCCGCCGCCGGAGTCGCCCTGGCGGGCGCGCGCCTCGGCGAGGTGGGTGGCGAGGCGGACGGCCGGCTCGGACCAGAGCAGGTCGCGCTCGGTGAAGACGGCCAGGGCGCGTTCGGCGAGCACGGCGGCCGAGGCGGGTGCGCCGTCCGCGAGGTGACGGCGGACCAGGTCGGCGGCGGCCTCGGCCCAGGCGGGGGAGTCGGCCTCCAGCCGGGCCAGCCTGGTCTCGTACGCGTCGACGGCCTGCTCGGTGCGGCCGAGGTCCTCCAGGGCGCGGATCCGGGCCGCACCGGCCTCGCCGTCCCAGCGGCAGGCGCTGTCGGCGACGCCGGGGCCGCCCTCGTCGAGCAGGGTCAGGCAGTCGGCGGGGCGGCCGTCGCGCAGGGCCAGCCGGGCGAGAGCGAGCCGGCTCTCGGCGGCGGCCCGGCAGTCGGGCTCCAGGCCCAGGGCGAGGTGGTCGACGGTGGTGCCGAGGCGGTCGGCGAGGTGGCGCAGGGCCGCGGCGGAGGCTCTGCGCGCCCCCGACTCGATCATCGACAGGTAGCTGGCGGACAGCACGTCGCCCCCCAGCTCGGCCTGGGAGAGGCCACGGGACTTCCGCAGGGCGCGGACCCGGCTGCCGGTGAGTTCGTCGGGCGTCATGGGAGCTGATCCTAGGCGGTGCCGCCGACCGGCGGGAGCTGGTGGTTCACCGCTCGCCGACCGGCGGGCCGGGGCGGTTCAGCCCCAGACCGGTCCGCCGTGCCCGGCCGCCACCAGGGCGTGCTCGTAGGCACGGAGGGCCCGGGCGGGGTCGCCGAGGTGGCGGTAGAGGGCGGCGGTGCGGTGCCATTCGCGGGCGAGTTGGGAGTGCCGGCGGCCCCGGGAGCCGAGCATCGCCGCGGCGGTCGCGACTTCGGCGGCGCAGCCGTCGGTGTCGCCGAGGGCGGCCAGCGCCTCGGCGAGCACCAGGTGGGTGTCCGCCTTGACCAGGCTCTCCGCCTGCTGCGGCCGGGCCAGGGCGGAGTACAGGTGGGGCAGGGCCTGCGCGGGTCGGTCGGCCCGGACCAGGATCTCGGCGGCCTCGGTCTCGGTGTCCACCAGCCAGTCGCCCTGGCCGAGTTCGCTGAGTTCGGCGGCGGAGCGCAGGACCAGGTCGAGGCCCTCGCGCCACCGGTCGGGGTAGGCGCGGGCGATCATCCGGCCGTGGATGCCGCGCACGACGGCCAGGTGCCGGGGCAGGTCGGTCTCGCCGAACAGCGCGAGGGCCTGCATGGACAGCCGGTAGGCCGCCACGGGGCGCCCGAGCAGGTGGGCGTTGAGCGAGGCGTTCCAGCGCACCGCGCCGCGCGAGGCCGGTTCGCCCAGGGTGTCGGCGACGGCCGCGAGCCGGTTCAACAGGTACTGGGAGCAGGAGAGTTCACCGAGGGCGGTGAGCGCCCCGGCGAGGGTCACGCCGAGCCGGACCGCGGCGCCGTGCCAGGCGTGCCGGTGCTCCCCGAACTCGCCGAGCGCGGTCTCGCCGAGCCGGACGGCCGTGGTCACGTCGTCGTGCAGCCGGTGGCAGCGGACCATGCCGGTGGCGTGCTCGGCCCGCTCCACCGTCCCCGGAGGCGTCCGCTCCCAGAGCCGCCGGTGGAGCGCGGCCGCCTCGTCATTGCGCCCGAGCGCCTCCAGGGCGCGGGCCTCGCCGCTGCGGGCGCCGGTGCCCCGGAGCTGTGCGAAGGCGGCCAGCGCCTCGGCGGGGGAGCCGTTGTTCAGGGCCAACTCGGCGAACGCCAGCAGCCGTTCGGACTCGCGCGGGTCGTCCGACGGCTGGTGTCCCTGGGTCTCCATCGCGGCCAGCATAGCGATGTGAAGTTTCGTCACAATGGACTTTACGGATCATCACAGAGCCGCTACCTTTCCTGTCGGCCGGGGTATCGATCCCGGCAACACACCTGGGGGAGAGACGACATGACCGAACCGACCGTTCACGTGCACACCGGCTCCGAGGCCGGACTGTTCGTCAACTCCTATCTGCTGGAGACCGCCGAGGGCCTGGTCGTGGTGGACACCAACCTGCTGAACTCGGACATCGCCGCGCTGGTCGAGAAGGTCGCCGCGTTCGAGCGGGCCGGCCGTCCACTGCTCGGGGTGTTCGTCACGCACGCCCACCCCGACCACTTCAACGGCGTGCACGCCCTGGTCGAACGGTGGGACGTCCCGGTGTACGCCACCGAGGCCGTGGCCGGGACGATCCACGAGATCGCGGACGCCAAGCGGGCCCAGTGGGGGCCGGTCTACGGCGAGGAGTGGCCCGCCGTCACCGCCTACCCGACCGTGCTGCTCAAGGACGGGCAGGACGTCGTGCTCGGCGGCACCACCTTCACCGTCCGGCACATCGGGCCCGCCGAGAGCCACGCCGACAGCGTGATCCTGGCCCGTCGCAGCCCGGACGCCGCGCCGCTCGCCTTCATCGGCGACCTGGCCTTCCACGGCACCCACCCGTACACCGCCGACGGGCACGGTGCGCACTGGCTGGCCGCGCTGACCGAGCTGGGCGCCGAACTCGCCGACGCCGCGCGGCTGTTCCCCGGCCACGGTGAACCGGCCGGCGTGGAGGTGCTCACCGCGCAGCGCCAGTACCTGCTGTTCTACCGCGAGACGGTGCGCCGGCTCGCCGCCGGACGGCCCGCGCTGAGCGACCAGGACCGCGAGGAGCTGGACCGCGCACTGCAGGACTACGCGCCCGGGTTGCCGCTCGGCTGGATGATCGGCCTCGGCGCGGACGCGGTGGCGGCCGAGCTGGCCGGCTCCTGAGCAACCGTCACGTCCGGTCCCGGCGGCGGCAGTCCGAGCCATCGCCGGGACCGGCCCCCGCCTGCGCCGCGCCCACGGAAGGTCGACCAGCATGTCGCACGCCAGCCCGCCGCCCACCGCCTCGCCGCGCCCCGTCCGGCACGGCGGCCCACCCTCGCCCGAACCGCAGGGCGAACCCGAACAGCGGGTCAGCTGGGCCGAGTTGTTCTTCGACGTGATCTGGGTCTTCGCCATCACGCAGATCGCCGCCGCCCTCGCCGACACCGCCACGGCGGGCGAGGTCGCCCGGACGCTGCTGCTCTTCGTGCCGCTCTGGTGGGGCTGGACGGGCGTGACGCTGCTCGGCAACCTCGCCGGGGCCGCGATCGACCGGACCAGGGGGCGGCTCACCCTGTTCGTCCTCTCCGGCTGCGGACTCGGGATGGCCGCCGCCGTCCCGCAGGCGTACGGCGCCCGAGCCTGGCTGTTCGCGGGGGCGTGCGTCCTGCTGCGGCTGGTGCTGGCCGCCGCGATCCACCGCAAGACCCGGCCCCGGCTGGGCCGTTGGAATCCGTTCAGCGCCGCGCTCGTGCTGGGCGGGCCGCTGCTGCTGACCGGCGCGGCCCTCGACGCACCCTGGCGGACCGCGGCCTGGACGGCCGCCGCGCTCGCCGACCTCGGCGGCTGGGCCGCGCTGGGGCGTAAATTGGACGCGGTCCGGTTCGAGACCGGTCACCTGCCGGAGCGCTTCGGACTGTTCGTCATCATCGCGCTCGGCGAGACGGTGGTCGCGGTCGGCGGCCAGGCCGCCGACGTGCCGCTCGACGGGCCCACCGCCACCGCCACCGTGCTGGCGTTCGTCCTGATCGCCACCCTGTGGTGGACGTACTTCCACTACGGCGCCCCCGCCGCCCGGCACAGCATCCGGCACAGCCCGTCCGCCGCCCGCACCGTGCGCGCCGTGTTCAGCTACGCCCACGCCGGGTACGCCACCGCCGTGATCGGGGTCGCCGTCGGGCTGAAGAAGCTGATCGCCCACCCGCTCGACCACCCGCACGGCCCGCCGGCGCTGCTGCTCGCCCCCGGCGTCGCCCTCTACCTGTTCAGCTTCTGCTACGCCAGGCTGCGGATGTTCGGCGCCGTCGGCGTCCCCCGGCTGCTGGGCGCTCTGGCCTGCACCGTCCTCGCCGCCGTCGCCCCCGCGCTGCCCGGGGCCGTGACCGCCGCACTGGCGACGGCGGTGCTGCTCGCCGTCAACGCAGTCGAGGCCTGGTACGTGGAGACCGGCCGCCGGCTGCCCCTGCTGCCCGGCCAGGTCAGGACGGCCGCCGCGAGCGCAGCAGCCGCTCCGCCGCCGCGAGGTTGATCAGCCAGGACGCCCACGCACCCGAGGCGTACACCGGCCCCGCGGGCAGGCCGAGCGCGCCGAACAGCACCAGCCACAGGCGGAAGGTGACGGCGGTGAACATCAGGGCGTAGGAGCGCAGCATCCAGCGGCGGTGCCGCGCGGTCCGGCCCCGGCGTGCCTCGGCCACGCCGAGCGCGGTGGTGCCGAGGGTCAGCACGGCGAGGACGGTGAACCCGAGCGGCGCGACCGGCGGGTACAGGCCGTGCGGAGCGATCAGCAGGCCGCCGACCCCCGTCGCCGCGGCGGCCACCGCGTACACCCGACCGGTCCGGCGGTGCACGGCGGGGCGGCGGGCCCGCAGACCGGGCAGGAACTGCAGCAGGCCGACGGCGAGCGCTGTGACGCCGCCGCCGATGTGCAGCAGCAGCGGCGCGAGATGGGCCAGGTAGACGGTGCGCTGCTCGGGCAGGAAGGTGCGGTCGTCCAGGGTGAAGTAGCGGGCCGACACCGCGGCGACCAGCAGGGCGAGGGTCGGCACGGCGATCCGGCCGGTCCGCCGCACCGCGCGGGAGGCGGGGGTTCGGGGCTGATGGGATGTCATGCCGCCGAAGCTACGGACGGTCCCCGGGTTTCGGCGTCCCCCCGCCGGGGTCCCGGCGGCTACCCCAGCTGGGGTAGCCGGAGCCCGAATCCCCCTGGGGAACCCCGGATTCACCCCGATCGGACGTGCGCCGGCCACCGCCACTGGCTAGCCTCCACGCTGCACCCCACCAGCGCGAGGACCCCGCCATGCCGCCCGCCACCACCGCCCCCCGGCGTCAACTCCCGCCGCTCGCCGTCCTGCTGCGCCCGCTGCCGGACCTCCTCGCCGATGGCGGGCCCGCCGCGGTGCTGCTGGTCGCCATGGTCGCCGAGCGGTTCGGCGCGGGCAGCCGCCTCGACGGGCGGCTGCCGCTCGCACTGACCCTGACCGTGCTGGTCGCGGTGGCCGCTGCCACCCGCCGCCACGCCCCGCTGGCCTCGTACCTGGTGGCCACCGCCGTGCTGACCGTCGAGGCGCAGACGGTGCTGCCGAGCCCGGTCTCGCCGTACGCCAACCTGCTGGGCGCGTACGCCCTGGGCCGGCACGGTGGCCGCTGGGCCGGGTTCGGGCCGCCGCTGGTGGTGGTCGGCGTCGCCGGCTACTTCACCGGGCAGGACGTCGCGGTGCTGGTGCCGATCGGCGTCCTCGCGGTCTGGCTCGCCGTGTGGGCGTTCGGCTGGGCCGGCGCGCACCGGGTCGCCGAGCAGGCCGCCGAACGGCGTCGCGCCCGCGAGGAGTTGCTCGCCGAGGAGCGCGGACGGATCGCCCGTGAGGTGCACGACCTGGTCGGCCACTCGCTCAGCCTGATGCTGGTCCAGGCCGGCGCGGCCCGCCGGCTGCTCGACCGCACCCCCGACCGCAGCAGCGACCTGCTGCTCGAACTGGAACACACCGGCACCGACGCGCTCGACGAGCTCGACCGCGTCCTCGGCCTGTTGCGCGGCACCGCCCCGCAACACCCGGACGCCGCCCGGCAGCCGGAACCCGGCCTCGCCGAACTGCCGCGCCTGGTCGGGCGGATGGACCGGGCCGGTCTGCGCGTCACCCTGCACCGGGACACCCCGCCGCTGCCCGCCGACCTGGACCGCTGCGCGTACCGGGTGGTGCAGGAGGCGCTCACCAACACCCTGCGGCACTCCGGCGCGGGCCGCGCCGAGGTCCGGCTCGGCACCGACGGCGCCGCACTGACGGTGCAGGTCCAGGACGACGGCTCCGGCCCGCCGTCCGGCCACCGGCCCGGCCGCGGCCTGACCGGCGTGGCCGAACGCGCCGCCCGCCTGCACGGCACCGCCGAACACGGCCCCGGGCCGGCGGGCGGCTTCCTGCTCCGCGTCACCCTCCCGCTGTCGTGACCGGCCCGCGCACCGTCCGGGTGCTGATCGCCGACGACGACCCGCTGCTGCGCGCCGGGCTCGCCGTGGTACTGGAGACCGCCGACGGCATCGAGGTGGTCGGCCGGGCCGAGGACGGGCTGCAGGCCGTCGAACTGGCCCGCCGACTGCGGCCCGACGTCGTCCTGATGGACGTCCGGATGCCCGGCTGCGACGGCATCGAGGCAACCCGCCGGCTCGCCGGGCTCGGCCCCCGGGTGCTGGTCCTGACGACCTTCCACCACGACGCCTACGTGTGGGGCGCGCTGCGCGCGGGCGCCGCCGGATTCCTGCTGAAGCGGGCCTCCCCGGAACGGCTGATCGACGCCGTGCACGCGGTCGCCGCCGGCGAGGCCGCCCTCGACCCGGCCGTCACCCGCGACCTGCTCGGCCACCTGCTCGCCGCGCCCGCGCCCGCTCCCGCCCCCGCGCCTGCGGCGGGCGGCCCGCTCGCGGCGCTGACCACCCGCGAACGCGAAGTGCTGCGGCTGGCCGCCGAGGGCCACCCCAACGAGGAGATCGCCGCCCTGCTGCACCTCGCCGAGTCCACCGTGAAGACGCACGTGAAGCGGATCCTCAGCAAGCTCGGCGCCCGCGACCGCTCCCAGGCCGTCGCCGCGGCCTACCGCCACGGCCTGATGGGCACCCGGCCCCACCGCGGAGCCGGCGCGTGACACCGCCTCCGGCGAGGTTCCGGGGCCTGCTGCGTGGTGCGGCCGGTCTGTGACACTCCGTCACTGACGGGCTGTCAGCGCGTCGCGCGGTCCGGTCGTACATTGACCAGATGATCGTCGAAAACGGGCCGGGACCCGTGCGCTACGGGTGGGGACCGTCCGGGCGGCGGCTCGCCGCCCAGGGGCGGTGGGCCGAGTTGCTGGAGCGCTTCCGGCTGGCCAGGGCGCTGGGCGATCCGCTGGCCGGGCCGCTCGGGCACCTGGTCGCGTACGGCGCGCCCGCGGCGCTCGCGGCCCGGCTGTTCGAGCCGGCGGACGGACCGGGCGCAGCCGCGACCGTCGCCGACCACGACGCCGGTCCCCTGTGGGAGGTGCTCGCCACCCGGCACCCCTGGGCCGTGCTGGACGCGCTGCCGCTGCCGACCGCGATCCGCCGACTGGCCGGGCACACCCGGGCGCTGCTCGGCGAGGACCCGCCCGCCGGGGAACACGACGAGGCCGGGGTGCCGTACCGGCTGCGCCCCTGGGAGGACGGCGGGTGGGAACGCGACACCCGCGTCCGCGACTACCTGCCGGCCGGCGGCGCCCGCCGCGCCCTGCACCTCGCCCCGCCCACCCGGGAGGGCCTCGGCGAGCTCGAACTCCCGTCGCCCGGAACGCGGCTGCCCGGTCTGGCGGCGACCCGGCTGCTGGCCGGACTGTCCGACTGGACCACCGCCGTGTGCGTCCGCGGCCGGGCCGCCGACGCCGCCGCCCAGCTCGCCGCCGGGCCCGAAGTCACCGGCGGTCAGCTGCCGTTCGCCGCGCTCTACCCGGCCCTGGTGCACCTGGCCTCCGCCCGCCCCGACCGCGGCGCCGCCCAAGGGCGGCTGGCGGTCTGGCAGTTGCTCGCCGAGATGGAGGGCGGCAGCGCCCCGTCCAGGTTCGCCGCCGAGGCACTGGTCGACCGCCTGCGCTGCCTGGCCTGGACCGAACCCACCGACGACCTGCGCCACCTGCACCTCGCCCTGGAGGACCCCGCCACCGGCCTCGCCTGGGCCCTCTCCGGCAGCACCCCCGACCCCGCCTGACCGACTGGGGGTGGGTGGAGACCCCCGCCGACCCGCTGGCTCGGCATCACCGATCCGACCGCCGTCCCCGATCCCTCGCCCGTCGTGGAACCGCCGCCCCCCCGGCCGCGTGAAGGGAGTTGATCACGCGATACGGGGGTGCGGGGATGGCGGTGCTCCGGGAGTGGGGCGGCTGGCGGGTGCGGGCGCACGGGTGCGTCTGGGCGCCCGTGGCGGTGGGGCTCGGCCTGGGGGCGGTGCTCACCGGGTCGGGTGTCGCCGACGACCGCTGGCACTGGTGCCTGACCCAGGACCACGAGCCCGTTCCCGGGCGCTTCCTGCCGTTGCTGGCTTCGCTGGGGCTGGCGGTCGTCGTCCAGGTGCTGTTGGGTCGCCTGCTGGCCCGACTGCCGGGCAGCGCCTGGTGGTTGTGGCCCGCGTTGGCGCTGGTGGCGTTCGGCCTGACGGAGCTGTACGTGTTCGGCATGGGCGCGCCGCGGGCGCTGCTGCCCGGCGAGCCGGAGGAAGCGCCCTGCTGGGAGATGCCGAACTACCCGTTCGGTTGATCGTCCGTCAGGCGGACTGCTCCACCGCCGGTGCGCCGGCCTGCGCGGGCAGGTCCGCCGGGACGAAGGCGGCGGCGTTCTCGTCGTAGGGGAGCGCGCCCGACAGGACGGCGTCGAGCCGCTCGCGGTCCAGCTCGCCGGTCCAGTGGCCGATCAGCACGGTGGCGGCGGCGTTGCCCGCGAAGTTGGTCAGCGCGCGGGCCTCCGACATGAACCGGTCGATGCCGACGATCAGGCCGACGCCGTCCACCAGGGCGGGCTTGTGCGACTGCAGGCCGCCGGCCAGGGTGGCCAGGCCCGCGCCGGTGACGCCCGCCGCGCCCTTGGAGGCGATCACCATGAACAGCAGCAGCGAGAGCTGCTCGCCCAGCGACATCGGCTTGTCCATCGCCTCCGAGACGAAGATCGAGGCCATGGTCAGGTAGATCGCGGTGCCGTCCAGGTTGAAGCTGTAGCCGGTCGGGACGGTGATGCCGACCACCGGACGGCTGACGCCGAGGTGCTCCATCTTGGCGATCAGCCGGGGCAGCGCGCTCTCCGAGGAGGAGGTGGACAGGATCAGCAGGAACTCCCGGCCGAGGTAGCGCAGCAGCGCGAACACGTTGACGCCGGCGGCCAGTCGCAGCAGCAGGCCGAGCACCACCACCACGAACAGCACGCAGGTCACGTAGAAGCCGATCATGATCACCGCGAGGCTCTTCAGCGCCGCGGTGCCGGTCGCCCCGACCACCGCCGCCATCGCGCCGAACGCACCGACCGGCGCCACCCACATGATCATCGACATCACCTTGAACACCAGCTTCTGCAGGTGCTGCACCCCGCGCAGCACCGGCTCGCCCGCCGGGCCCATCGCCTGCAGCGCGAACCCGACCAGCAGTGCCACCAGCAGCGTCTGCAGCACCTGGCCCTGGGTCAGCGCCGACACCAGGGTGGTCGGGACGATCCCCAGCAGGAAGTCGGTGGTGGACTGCGCCGCGCCCGCCACGGCCTGCGCGTGCCCGGACTTCGCCAGCGCCGCCGTCAGGTGCAGGCCGCTGCCCGGCTCCAGCAGGTTGCCCACCAGCAGGCCGATGCCCAGCGCCACCGTGGAGGTCACCAGGAAGTAGCCCAGCGCCAGGCCGCCGACCCGGCCGACCTTCGCCGCCTTGGACACCGACCCCACGCCCAGCACGATCGTGCAGAAGATCACCGGGGAGATCATCATCTTGATCAGGTTGACGAAGCCGGTGCCGATCGGCTTCAACTCCACCGCGACGCCGGGCGCCGCGAACCCGACCGCCACGCCACCGACCACCGCGGCGATCACCGCCAGGTACAGGAAATGGGTGCGGTCGGACCTGCCCGGCCCGGCGGGCTTCGCGTTCTCGGTCGGCTTCATGCGCGCGGCTCCTTCGCCGTATGCTCGCTCTCGTCGCGCCCCGGGGGGAGTGGGCGCCCGGCCCGTGGGTGGCGGGCCGCGCACGACTATCCGGCCCGCAGTGGCGCAGGTCACGGTTGCGTTCATAGCGTTCACGCACTCGGCGAACCGGCCCCGGCCGTGCACACTGGTCCGCATGCACCCGACCAGCAGCGCCCCGCCGCCCCGCCGACGGCGCAGCCTGGCCGGGCGGCTGCTGGCCGTCCAGGTGGTCATCGTCGCCGCCGTGGTGGCGGGCGGCGCCGTCCTCGCCTACCTGTTCACCGCCCAGCGCGCCGAGGACTCCGCCCTGCAGCAGGTCACCGCCGTCGCCCGCTCGCTCGCCGACGCGCCCACCGTCCGCGAGGCCGCCGCCGGGGCCGACCCCAGCACCGTGCTGGAGCCGTACGCCGAGCAGGTCCGGGCCGACACCGGCGTCGACTTCGTCACCGTCATGGACCCGCACGGCATCCGCTGGACCCACCCCGACCCCGCGCAGATCGGCCGCCCCTTCCTCGGCCACATCGACCAGGCCCGGGCCGGACGGACCCAGCACGAGACCTACACCGGCACCCTCGGGCCGTCCGTCCGCGTCGTCACCCCCGTCCTGGACGACCGTCACCGGGTGGTCGCCCTGGTCAGCGCCGGCATCACGGTCGACAACATCACCGCCCGGCTGCGCACCCCGCTGCTCGCCCTGGTCGGCGTCGCCGCCCTCGCCCTCGCGCTCGGCGCCGCCGCCAGCTACCTGCTCGCCGCCCGGCTGCGCCGCCACACCCACGGCATGGATGCCGAGGAGCTGGCCCACCTGTACGAGTACCACCAGGCGACGCTGCACTCGGTCCGCGAAGGGCTGCTGCTGCTCGACCGCGAGCACCGGGTGGTGCTGTGCAACGACGCCGCCCGCGAACTCCTCCAACTCGACGGCGGGGCCGCCGGGCTGACGGTCGGTCAGCTGGACCTGCCGGACTCGCTGCGCCGCGCGCTGGAGTCCGCCGAACCCGTCCGCGACGAGGTGCACCTGACCGCGGAGCGCGTCGTGCTGCTCAACACCTCCCCGGTCGGGCCCGGCCTCGGCACCGTGGTCACCCTCCGCGACCACACCGAACTCCAGGGCCTCACCGGCGAACTGGACACCGTCCGGGACATCGCCGCAGCCCTCGACGCGCAGGCCCACGAAGCGGCCAACCGGCTGCACGCCGTGGTCTCGCTGATCGAACTCGGCCGCCACCGCGAGGCGGTGGAGTTCGCCACCGCCGAACTCGCCCTCGCCCAGCGGCTCACCGACCAGGTGGTCGGCGCCGTCGGCGAACCCGTGCTCGCCGCCCTGCTGCTCGGCAAGGCCGCGCAGGCCGCCGAACGGGGCGTCGACCTGCAACTCACCGCCGACAGCCGGATCGACGACGGCGTCCTGCCCGACCGGCTCACCCCGCGCGACCTGGTCACCCTGCTCGGCAACCTGATCGACAACGCCATGGACGCCGCCATCGAGAATGCCGCGCACGCCGCCCCCGCCGTCCACGTCACCGCCCGCACCGACGACGGACAGCTGCTGCTGCGGGTCGCCGACACCGGTGCGGGCGTCGACCCGGCCGCCGCCGACGAGGTGTTCCGCCGTGGCTGGACCACCAAGCAGCACGGCCGCGGCCTCGGCCTCGCCCTGGTCGCCCAGACCGCCCGCCGCAACGGCGGCGAGGTCCGGCTGGCCCACCAGGACGGCGCGGTGCTCACCGTTCGCCTCCCGCTGCAGCGCCCGGTCGGGGCGGCCCGATGACCGCCCGGGCGATCCGGGTCCTGGTGGTCGAGGACGACCCGGTCGCCGCCGACGCGCACGCCCGCTACGTCGCCGGCACCCCCGGCTTCACCGTCGTCGCCACCGCGCACTCCCGGGCCGAGGCCACCCGCGCCCTGGACGCCCACGCCCCCGTCGACCTGATCCTGCTCGACCTCTACCTGCCCGACGGCCACGGCCTGCAACTCTGCGCCGCGCTCCGCACCGCCGGGCACACCGCCGACGTCATCGCCGTCACCTCCGCCCGCGACCTCGCCGTGGTCCGGCAGGCCGTCACCGCGGGCGTCGTCCAGTACCTGCTCAAGCCCTTCGGCGCGGCCGCGCTCGGCGACCGGCTGCGGCAGTACGCCCGCTACCGGGACAGCCTCGGCCGGGACGGCGAAGCGCTCGGGCAGGACGAGGTCGACCGCGCCCTCGCCCTGCTGCGCGGCACCGACCGCACCAGCCTCCCCAAGGGCCTCAGCGCCGCCACCCTCGACACCCTCGCCACCGCGCTCCGCGAAGCGCCCGACGGCCTCACCGCGACCACCGGGGCCACGGCCACCGGCGTCTCCCGGATCACCGCCCGCCGCTACCTGGAGCACCTGGTGACCACCGGCCACGCGACCCGCGAGCCGCGCTACGGGCACGTCGGGAGACCGGAGTTGGGCTACCGCTGGAAGGCGGGATGAGGGCGCGGAGGGAGGGGCGTCAGGTGCGGTCGGCGAGGACCAGGTAGCGGGTGGGGTCGTCGGTGTAGGAGAGAAGGGTCCAGCCGGCGGCGGTCAGCAGGGGGTGGAGGTGCTCGCGGGCGCGGAGGTCGTCGGGGGTGATCTGCCGGCCCTGGCGGGCGGCGAGGGCGGCGCGGCCGAGCGGATGGAAGAGGGCGAGGCGGCCGCCGGGGCGGGTGACGCGGGCGAGTTCGCGCAGGCCGGCCGCGGGGCCGGGCAGGTGGGAGATCAGGCCCGCGCCGAAGACCAGGTCGACCACGGCGTCGGGCAGCGGCAGCCGGCAGCAGTCGGCCCGGACCAGTGCGGCGTGCGGGCGGTGGACGGCTGCCCGGTCGAGCATCTCCGGGGTCAGGTCGACGCCGAGGACGGTGCCGGTCGGCCCGACGGCGGCGCGCAGCAGTGGGAGGGCGCGGCCGGTGCCGCAGCCGGCGTCCAGCACGAACTGACCGGTGGTCAGGCCGGTGTCGGCGATCGCGGCCGCGTAGCGCGGGCTGTCGTCCGGGTACTTGCTGTCCCAGCGGGCGGCCCGTTCGGCGAAGAAGGCGCGGGTCTCGGCGAGTTCCCGGGAGTGCGCGGCCGGGTCGTCGGCGGGCGGCGGAATGTCCATGGGCGCCACGGTACTTCGGCGGTGGCCGTGACCGGGGGCGGCCGGGCTCGTTGAGAGGGACCGGGGGCATCCGGCGCGGGCGTTCAGGGGGCGGTCTCACCCGGACGGGTGATCAGAGGGCCTGGTGGCGGCGTCGGTCGAACCCCCGGGAGTAAAGTTAGGCTTACCTAACTTCCCCAAGGGAGCTCCGCTGTGACCCTCACCGTCGGCACCTCCGCCGTCCCGGCCGGCGACGCGATCCTGCGCCGCCAGCGCATCCGCGAGTCGGCCGCCCGCACCTACGCCCGGTCCTTCCCGATCGTCCCGGTGCGCGCGAACGGCATGACCGTGGAGGGCGCCGACGGTCGCCGCTACCTGGACTGCCTCTCCGGCGCCGGCACCCTGGCCCTCGGCCACAACCACCCCGTGGTGCTGGAGGCGATCCGCCGCACCCTGGACAGCGGCGCCCCCCTGCACCTGCTGGACCTCGCCACCGCCGAGAAGGACGACTTCACCACCGCCCTGCTGGAGAGCCTCCCGGAGAAGTTCGCGTCCAGGGCCAGGATCCACTTCTGCGGCCCGGCCGGCACCGACGCCGTCGAGGCCGCCCTCAAACTGATGCAGACCGCCACCGGCCGCCGCGGCGCGCTCGCCTTCACCGGCGCCTACCACGGCATGACCGCCGGGGCCCTCGCCGTCACCGGCAACACCGCCGTCAAGGCCCCGCTGCCCAGCGGCGGCGAGGTCACCCGCCTGCCCTACCCGTACGCCTACCGCTGCCCGTTCGGCGTCGGCGGCGGACGCGGCGCCGAGCTGGCCGCCGCCTACACCGAGCGGCTGCTCGACGACCCGTCAGGGGGCGTGCTGCCGCCCGCCGCGATGATCCTGGAGGCCGTCCAGGGCGAAGGCGGCGTGGTGCCCGCCCCCGACGGCTGGCTGCGCGAGATGCGCCGGATCACCGCCGAACGCGGCATCCCGCTGATCCTGGACGAGGTGCAGACCGGCGTCGGCCGCACCGGCCGGATGTGGGCCGTCGAGCACAGCGGCATCGAGCCCGACGCGATGGTGCTGTCCAAGGCCATCGGCGGCAGCCTCCCGCTGGCCGTCGTGGTCTACCGCGAGGAGTACGACGGCTGGCAGCCCGGCGCGCACACCGGCACCTTCCGCGGCAACACCCTGGCGATGGCCGCCGGCGCCGCCACCCTGCGGCACATCGCCGCCAACGGACTGGTCGCCCGCGCCGACACCGTCGGCGCCCGGATCGCCGCCCGCCTCGACGGCGCCCGCGACCGCCTCCCCGTGATCGGCGACGTCCGCGGCCGCGGCCTGATGCTCGGCGTCGAACTCGTCGACCCGGCCGGCGAGCCCGACAGTTGCGGCGCCCTCCCCGCCGACCCCCACCTCGCCGTCCGGGTCCGCCGGGCCTGCCTCGCCCGCGGCCTGATCGTCGAGCTCGGCGGCCGCCACGACGCCGTCCTGCGGCTGCTCCCGCCGCTCACCATCACCGACGAGCAGGCCGACGCCGTCCTCGAACGGCTCTGCGACGCCGTCGAGTTCGCCATGCGCTCGACGGGGGAGGAGAAGTGACGGACGGCGCTGAGCAGTTGACGGCCCTCTCGGGCGGCGCCGCCGGACCGGCGGCGCTCCGACCGCTGCTCGCGGAGGTGCTGGCGGCGCTCGGCGCCGGGGCGGCCCGGCGCGGCGGGCCGGTGGTCCCCGGTGAGCCCGCGGCCGTCGCGGAGACCGTCCGGGGCGTCCTGGCGAAGGCCCAGGGGCGATCTGCGCTCGGCGAGTTGGTGGAGCTGCTGGCGTACGGCGCGGCGGACCCGGCGGACCCCTCGTGCGCCGCGCACCTGCACTGCCCGCCGCTGGCCGTCGCGGTGGCCGCGGACCTCGCCGTCAGCGCCCTCAACCCCTCGCAGGACTCCTGGGACCAGGCCCCCGCCGCCACCACGCTGGAGACCGAACTGCTGGCCGAACTCGCCGAATCGGTGGGCTTCCGGCCGGACCGTGCGGCCGGGGTGCTGACCACCGGCGGCACCGAGTCCAACCTGCTGGGCCTGATGCTGGCCCGCGACCAACGCCTCGGTCCCGACGTCGAGTTGAACGGGATTCCGGCCGGCGTCCGGCCGCGGATCCTGGCCTCCGAGGCAGCCCACTTCTCCGTCCAGCGGGCCGCCGCACTGCTCGGGCTCGGCGAACGGGCGGTCCGGACCGTCCCCGTCGACCGCGCACTGCGCATGGACCCCGGGGCGCTGGCCGACGCCTTCGCCGAAGCCGGCTGGGAAGGCGCCACCCCGATCGCGGTGGTCGCCACCGCCGGAACGACCGACACCGGCGCGATCGACCCGCTGCCCGCGGTCGCGGACCTCGCCGCGCGGCACGGCACCTGGCTGCACGTGGACGCGGCCTACGGCGGCGGCGCGCTGTTCTCCCGGCGGCTCGCCCCGCTGCTCGACGGGATCGACCGGGCGGACTCCGTCTCGCTGGACTGGCACAAGCTGGGCTGGCAGCCCGCGGCGGCCGGAGTCTTCCTGGTGCGCGAAGCACGCACGTACGCCTCGCTCGCCCGCCGCGCGGTCTACCTGAACCCCGCCGACGACGAGGAGGCCGGCTACCCGAGCCTGCTCGGGCAGTCGCTGCGCACGACCCGCCGGCCGGACGCCTTCAAACTCGCCGTCACGCTGCGGGCCCTGGGCCGGGACGGGCTCGGCGCGCTGGTCGACCGCTGCCACGAGCTGGCCCGGCACGCCGCGGAACTCGTCCGGGCCGCACCCGAGCTGGAACTCCACTGCGACCCGGTCCTCACCACCGTGGTGTTCCGCCGCACCGCCGACGACCCCGAACGCAGCGACGCCGTCAACGCCGAGCTCCGCCGGAGCCTGCTGCGCTCCGGCCGCGCCGTCGTCGGCCGCACCGAACTCCCGGGCACGGGTCCGGGACGGGTCCGGCTGAAGCTGACGCTGCTCAACCCGCACACGACGGAGCGCGAGTTGGCGGCGCTCATCGGCGCCGTCGCGGAGTGACCCGGCCGGCCGACCCGCCCCGGGGGCTCAGAGGCTCCGCAGCAGGATCTCGTGGAGGGTCTCCCACTGGGCCGGGTCCGCCGCGACGAGGAGGCCGTGCGGGCCGCCCGGTGGTTCGGGGCGGTAGGAGGACCCGTCGAAGCGGGCGCTGCGGCCGCCGGACTCGGTGACGAGGAGGGAGCCGGGGGCGTGGTCCCAGGGGAGGGTGCGCCAGTAGAGGACGAAGTCCCGTTCGCCGGTGGCGACCAGGGGGTATTCGATGCCGGCCGCGCCCCGGCCGGGGTCGAGGGGCCCGAGGGCGCGGCTGTTGGCGAGCAGGCGGTCGCGGGTGGGCGGGGCGAGGTAGCGGGTCTTGAGGATGCCGGTCCACTTCTCGGGCGTGGTGGTGACCGGGTCGCGGGTGAGGCGTTCGCCGTTGCGCCACGCGCCGGCGCCGAGTTCGGCGGCGTAGGCGGTGCGGGTGCAGGGCTGCCAGATCCAGGAGGCGACGGTCTGTCCCTGGCGGACCAGCGAGGCCATGACGGCGTAGGCGGGGCGGCCGGCGACGAAGTTGTTGGTGCCGTCGACGGGGTCGACCAGCCAGGCGGCGGGTTCGACGCTCAGGGCCCGGGCCAGGTCGGGGTCGGCGGCGACGGCCTCCTCGCCGACGACGGGGACGGGGAGGAGCTCGCGCAGCCGCCGGGAGATGATCCGTTCGGCGTCCCGGTCGGCGACGGTGACGATCTCGCCGGGGGCCTTCTCCATCACCTCGTCCGCGGCCAGCGCCCGGAACCGGGGTTCCACCGCCTCCGCCGAGGCCTCGACGAGGATCTCGGCGACCTTCTCCATCAACACGCCCGCGCTCCCTTCACCGGCCTCCACTCTCCCATGCCGGGGTGGGACGCACGGTGCTCAGGTGACGGACGGGGTCCGCGGGGGAGCGGCTGAGCGGCCGTCACTCGCCGGACAGCCGCTCGTACTCGGCGCGTACCCGGCGGTCCATGGCGAGGGTGAACTGGGCGTCGTTGACGGTGCGCGCGAGCGGGCGGACGCGCTGGATCTGTTCGGTGAGCCGGGCGGCCTCGGCGGGGGTGAGGTCCTGCACGTGGGTGAGCGCGCCGAGCAGCTGGTCGCGGATCAGGGCGACGAAGATGTCGGCCATCGCGTCGGCGTACTCCCGGGCGCGTCGGCTGACGTCGAGGACGGCGGCGAGCGGGACGCCCTCGTCGACCAGGGCGACGGTGGCGTCCATCAGGCGGCGGCTGATGTGGGTGATGCCGTCGGGTTCGACGGTGATGAAGCCCTGGGCGATGGACTCGGCGGTGTTGGCGTCGGTCAGCTGGTCGCCGAAGGCGGCGCGCAGTTCGGCCCAGTCGAGGTGGACGGGCGTCTCGTCGGACCAGGGGGCGACCAGCGCGGCCTGCAGGCCGATCAGTTCGGCGACGTCGCGGCCGTCCTCGCCGGCGCCGATCAGTTCGGCGATGCCGCCGAGGGCGTGGCCGCGCTCCAGCAGCTCGGCGATCAGGCGCAGCCGGGCCAGGTGCTCCTCGCCGTACCAGGCGATCCGGCCCTCCTTGCGGGGCGGGGGGAGCAGGCGGCGTTCGCGGTAGAAGCGGACGGTGCGCACGCTGATGCCGGCCGCCTCGGCGAGTTCGGCGACGCGGTACTCGCGCGGGGGTGCGCTGTCGTTCTCGATCTCCGCCACGCCGGTCAGCATAGGGCCGGGCGGGCGGGGCGGAAACAGACGCGCCCCGCGCTATTCCACTCGGTGTCAACAAGGGCTACTCTGCCAAACGCGCCAGTGATTACTGGCAGCTTCCAGGGTCCACTTCCGCACCGCCGGCCACCCGCACCCCCACCCTCGCCAGGAGGCCCGCCCATGGCACCCCGCACCAAGAAGCCGCCCGCCCCGGAGGCGCCGCGGCCGACCGTCCCGCACGTCCGGGTCGCCGTCATCGGCTCCGGTTTCGGCGGCCTGGGCGCCGGCGTCCGGCTGCGCCGGGCCGGCATCACCGACTTCGTGATCCTGGAGCGCGCGGACTCCGTCGGCGGCACCTGGCGCGACAACTCGTACCCGGGCTGCGCCTGCGACGTGCCCTCGCACCTCTACTCGTTCTCGTTCGCGCCGAACCCCGAGTGGCCCCGGGTGTTCTCCGGCCAGCCCGACATCCGCGCCTACCTGGAGCGGGTCGCCGACACCTTCGGCCTGCGCCCGCACCTGCGCTTCGGCGCCGAGGTCACCGAGCTGCGCTGGGACGAGGCCACCACCCGCTGGAACGTCACCTCGAAGGCCGGCAGCTGGACCGCCGACGCCGTGGTCTCCGCCGCCGGCCCGCTGGCCGACCCGCAGATCCCCGACCTGCCCGGCCTGGACGCCTTCCCGGGCAAGGTCTTCCACTCCTCGCGCTGGGACCACGACTACGAGCTCGCGGGCAAGCGCGTGGCGGTGGTCGGCACCGGCGCGTCCGCCGCGCAGATCATCCCCGCCATCCAGCCCACCGTGCAGAGCCTGACGGTCTTCCAGCGAACCCCGGCCTGGGTCCTGCCGCGCGCCGACCGCGAGGTCACCGGCGCGGAGAAGTGGCTGCACAGCAAGCTCCCGCCGAGCGGCCTGCTGCGCCGCTCCGCGCTGTTCGTGATCCGCGAGCTGCAGGTGGACGCGTTCGTCCGCCGCCCGCAGCTGCTGAAGCTGGTCCAGCAGGTCGCGCTGCGCCACATGCACCGGGCGGTCGCCGACCCGGCGCTGCGCGCCAAGCTGACCCCGGACTACCGGATCGGCTGCAAGCGGATCCTGCTCAGCAACACCTACTACCCGGCGCTGGCCGCCCCCAACACCGAGGTGGTGGCGGGCGGGCTGCGCGAGCTGCGCGGGTCGACGCTGGTCGGCGCGGACGGCAGCGAGCACGAGGTCGACGCGATCGTGTTCGGCACCGGCTTCCACGTCACCGACCTCCCGATCGCCGAGCGGGTGTTCGGCGTCGGCGGCACCGCGCTGGCGGAGGCGTGGAAGGACGGCATGGAGGCGCTGCGCGGCTCCACCGTGCGGGGCTTCCCGAACCTGTTCTTCCTGATCGGCCCGAACACCGGGCTCGGCAACAACTCGATGATCCTGATGATCGAGTCCCAGCTGAACTACCTGATCGACGCGCTCACCACGCTGGACTCGGTCGGCGCGACCGCGATGCAGCCCACCGAGCGCGCCCAGCGCCAGTGGAACCTGGAGCTCCAGCACCGGATGGGCCGCACGGTGTGGACCACCGGCGGCTGCCGCAGCTGGTACCTCGACGAGGACGGCAAGAACACCGTGCTGTGGCCGGCCTCCACCAGCGCGTTCCGGCGGGCCACCCGGCACGTCGACCTGGCCGAGTACGAACTCATCAAGCGCACCGCGCCGGTCGGCGGGGCGCTCGACACCGAGGCGGTGCCCGCATGAACCCGAGCGTTCCCCGTGACTTCGTGCTGCCCGACCCGGCGGTGGTGCGCACCGTCCGGTCCGCCGACGGCGCCGAGCTGAACGTGGAGGAGTACGGGCCGGACGGGGCGCCGCTGATCGTGCTCTCGCACGGCTGGACCTGCGCCACCGCGTTCTGGGCGCCGGTGGTCAACCGGCTGGTCCCCGACTTCCGGGTGGTCGCCTACGACCAGCGCGGGCACGGCCGCAGCCCCGCCCCGGCGGGCGCCGCCGGGTACTCGACCGCCAAGCTCGCCGAGGACCTGGAGGCCGTGCTGACGGCCGTCGTCCCGGAGGGGCGGCGCGCCGTGGTGGCCGGGCACAGCATGGGCGGGATGACCATCATGGCGGCCGGCGGCCGCCCCGGGGTGGCCGCCCGCACCGCCGCCAACGTGCTGGTCAACACCGGCGCCGGCGAGCTGGTCGCGGAGCTGACGGTCCTTCCGCCCGCCGTCCGCGGCGCGGGCCTGCGGCGCTTCCTGCACCGGCAGATCCTGCGCTCCCGGCTGCCGCTCGGCCCGGTCAACGGCCTGTCCCGGGCGGTGCTGAAGTACGCCACCATGGGTCCGGCCTCGCCCGCCGACCGGGTCGAGGGCTGCGCGCAGGTGGTGCACGCCTGCCCGACCAAGGTGCGCCACCACTGGGCGGGGGTGCTCGACACCCTCGACGTGCACGCCGGGCTGGCCCGGCTGACCGCGCCGACCGCCGTCATCGCCGGCAGCCACGACAGGCTCACCCCGCCGGTGCACGCCCGCCGGATCGCCGCCGCGCTGGCCGACCCGCGCGGCCTGCTGGAACTGGCCGGTACCGGCCACATGAGCCCGGTCGAGCGGCCCGCCGAGGTCGCCGACGAGATCCGCCGGATCGCCGCCCTGGTCGCCGGCGAGCTGTCGGTCCCCGCCCAGTCCGCCCCCGTCCGGAACGCGCCCGCCGCCGTTGAGGAGTCCGCATGACCCCGCCGCTGTCCTCGCAGGTCGTCGTCATCACCGGTGCCGCCCGCGGCCTGGGCGCGCTGATGGCGCGCAAGCTCGCCGAGCGCGGCGCCAAGGTCGCGCTGGTCGGCCTGGAGCCCGCCGAGCTGAAGGCGGTGGCCGCCCAGTGCGGCGAGCACGCCTCGGCCTGGGAGGCGGACGTCACCGACCTGGACGCGATGACCGAGGTCGCGAACCGGATCAAGGACCGGTACGGGCGGATCGACACCGTGGTGGCCAACGCCGGCATCGCGCTGGGCGGCCCGATGCAGGACAGCGACCACCGGGCGTGGAGCCGGGTGATCGAGGTGAACCTGCTGGGTTCGGTGGCCACCGCCCGGGCGTTCCTGCCCGCGCTGGCCGAGAGCCGCGGCTACCTGCTGCAGATCGCCTCGCTGGCGGCGCTCACCCCGGCGCCGCTGATGTCCGCGTACTGCGCCTCCAAGGCGGGCGTCGAGTCGTTCGCCCACGCGCTGCGCGCCGAGGTCGCCTACCAGGGGGTCAAGGTCGGTGTGGGCTACCTGAGCTGGACCGACACCGACATGGTGCGCGGGGCCGACGAGGACGCCGTGCTGCGACAGATGCGGGCCAAGCTGCCCTGGCCGGCCAACAAGACCTACCCGATCGGGCCGGCCGTGGACCGGCTGGTGGCCGGCATCGGCCGCCGCTCCGCGCACGTGTACGCCCAGGCCTGGCTGCGCGGCATGCAGCCGGTCCGCTGGATGCTCCCCGGTCTGATCGCGGCCGTGGGCTCCCGGGACGTGGCCCGGCTGGCGCCGGAGCTGAAGGCCACCGCGGCGACCCGGCTGCGGCCGGTCGGCGCGGGCGGGGAGGCCGACCGGAACGCGCACGCCGACCGGGCGGAGTGACGGCGGGTCGGAGCGAGCGCACCACGACGGACGGACCGCGGGCCCTGGAGAGAGGCCGGCGGTCCGTCCGTCGTTTTTTCGTCACTATGTGACAGGACCACCTCACTTACCGAGTGGATCGGGCGCTAGACTCCCTGCGCCGGGCAGATCATCAGTTCGGGTGTCGGGGCGGGCAGTTCGCGCGGGCCGACGGTGAAGAGCCGCCGAGTTCCCGGACGTTGGTCCCACAGATGCTCATCGCGCCTGGTCGGAGCGGGTATTGGGTCACCCCGGCGGCGCCCTGTGGGCATCGGATCGCCACGGCGATTTTTCCTGTCGTTATACGGTGTGACTAATATCGATCCGTCAGAGTCCTGTCAGATTCGACCAGTTCCGAACGACTGGCGTCGTCTCCAAGGAGAATGCCCTGCGCACGCGCGCGTCTCGGCGGATCATCACGGGCCGGCTCTCGCTCAGAGCGACCCTGCTCGTGCTGGCGATCGTCCCCGGAGTGGCGCTGGCCGCCCTGTGGGCGGTCACCAGCGGACAGCTCCTGCTGGACTTCCAGCGCCAGGCCGCCCAGGGCCTGCTCGCGCAGGAGGCCGGCCAGCCGTCCAACATCGTCTACTACAACCTGCAGGAGGAGCGGCGCCTGAGCGCCGACGTCCTCGCCACCCACAGCGGAGGCAGTGAAGCGCTGAAGGCCCAGCGGGCCAAGACCGACGAAGCCATCCGCCAGTTCCAGAAGCTCTCCGACGTCTCCGCCGACGACGCGCCCGCCGAGGTGCGCGAGGCCGTCCAGCAGGCCCGCCAGGCGATCAACCAACTGCCCGCCCAGCGCGCCCTGGTGGACGGCGGCGGCGAGCAGCAGCAGGCCACGGTGTACCGCTACTACACCGACCTGATCGCGGTGGACCTCAAGCTCTTCGCGGCGCTCAGCCACGTCGACAACGGCAAGATGACCACCATCTCGCAGCCGCTGGTCGACCTGTTCTGGGGCAAGGAGATGATCTCCCGCTCGGACGCCCTGCTGGCCCGCGGCTGGCCCAGCGGCAGCCTGAGCTCCGAGGACTACCAGCAGCTCCGGCAGGCCATCGCCGAACAGGACTTCCAGTTCGGCACCAAGGCGCTGCCCTACCTGGCCGCCGACGAGACCGCGATGTGGCAGAAGATCGCCGCCAGCCCGGCCTGGCAGGCCAAGCTCCGGGTCGAGCAGGACCTGCTGAAGCCGACCGCCGCCGACCGCAGCGGCCGGGTCGCGCTCGGCGTCGACCAGAGCAGCTGGCGCCAGTCGGTCGACGCCCTCACCCCCGACCTCGTCGGCCTGCTGGAGCACCGCACCGGCTACGTCGTCGAGCAGGGCAAGAGCAGCATCATCGCGCTGGCCCTGCGCCTGGTCCTCACCACCGTGGTCGGCCTGGTCGCGGTCGTCGCGGTCGCCATCACCTCCTGGCGGCTCACCCGCACCCTGCGCCGCCGGATCAGCCGGCTCCAGCAGCAGGCCGAGGACCTCGAGAACACCCTGCCCGAGGTGGTCGAACGCCTCGGCAACGGCGAGCAGGTCGACCTGGAGGAGCACGCCCGGGCCATCGAGCGCGACCCGTGGGCCCGCACCGAGGACGAACTCGCCAAGCTCGCCGAGGCGTTCAACCTGGCCCGGACCAGCGCCGTGCAGGCCGCCGTCGCCCAGGCCGAGCAGCACCGCGCCTACGAGCGCCTGCTGCAGCGGATCGCCCGCCGCACCCAGCTGCTGATCGGCCAGCAGCTGAAGAAGCTCGACGAACTGGAACGCCGGCACGAGGACCCGGAGTTCCTGGAGGGCCTGTTCGACCTCGACCACCTCACCGCGCGCCTGCGCCGCTACGAGGAGAACCTGGTCATCCTGGCCGGCGGCACCCCGCACCGGCGCTGGCGCAAGCCGGTCCCGCTGCTGGACGTGATGCGCGCCGCCCAGGGCGAGGTCCAGGACTACCGGCGGGTCGTCATCGACCTGGACGGCAGCCCGTGGATCTCCGAGCGGGCCGTCGGCCCGGTCGCCCACGTGCTCGCCGAGCTGATCGAGAACGCCCTGACCTTCTCCCGCCCGCCGAACCCGGTCGAGGTCCGGGCCGGCCGGGTCAGCCGCGGCGTGGCGATCGAGGTCGAGGACCGCGGCCTCGGTATGGACGAGGAACAGATCGACGAGGCCAACGAGCTGATGACCCGTCCGCCCCGGGCCGACGTGCTGGCCCGCGGCGACGACATCCGCCTCGGCTTCTACGTGATCGCCCGGCTCGCCGAGCAGCACGGTCTGCGGATCGAGTTCCGGCAGTCCGCGTTCGGCGGCACCCGGGTCGTGGTGCTGGTCCCCGACGAACTGATCGTCCCCGACCCGACCGCCCGGCCGACCGTCGTCCCGGCGCAGTCCACCGGCGGCCTGCCCACCCGCTCCCGCGGCCAGGCGCTGGCCGGCGTCGCGGCGCTCTCCGGGCTTCCCGACCCGGTCGCCGAGCACCTGGCCCTCCCGCCGGTCACCGCGGAGGTTCCCTACGTGCCGATCGAGGACCCGTACGCGCCCGTCGCCCACCCGCAGCACGAGCTGATCGGCGGTCACCCGCAGGAGTACCTGGCGGCCGGCCACGAGCAGCCGTTCCCCGACGCGGTCCAGCCGCTGGAGGCCGCCCCCGCCCCGTACGCGCTGCCCGCGCCGTACCTGCCGGAGCCGGTCGCGGTCGAACCGTGGCCCGCCGAGCCCGCGCCCGCCGAGCCGTTCCACGGCGGGGGCTACCCGCAGGCCGCCCCGGCGCTGCCGGCCGGCGAGCCGCCGCTGCCCCGGCGGATCCGCCAGGCCAGCCTGGTCGACGAGCTGCGGATCGACCCCGCCGCCCCGGCCCCCGCCCCCGCCCCGCCCCGCTGGGACGAGAACCCGCTGTTCCGACCGGCCCCCCGACGGGCCGGAGCAGCGATCGGCGCGTTCCAGCGGCGTTCCCGGGAAGCGAGGTCCGGGCCCGTCCCGCCGGCCGCGGACAGCACCGCGCCCGGCGAGCGGCCCGAGCCCGCCGACACCTGGAACACCCATCCCATCCCGACGAGAGAAGACCGGTCATGACGCGCACTACCGCCACCCACCAGGACCTCGACTGGCTGCTGGACGGCCTGGTGGACTCGGTGGCCGGGACCAGGAACGCCGTCCTGCTCTCCGACGACGGCCTCGTGGTCAGCCACTCCCGCACCATCGACCGCTCCGACGCCGAGCGCCTGGCCGCCGTCGCCACCGGCCAGCAGAGCCTGGCCCGCGGCGTCGGCCAGCTGTTCGCGGGCGGGCCGGTGCACCAGGTGATCGTCGAACTGGCCGACCTGTGGCTGTTCGTCATCGCCGCCGGCTCGGGCACCCACCTGGCCGTGGTCGCCTCCCAGGACGTCGACGCGGAGGTCATGTCGCTGGCCATGCACAACCTGGTGCAGCAGGTCGGCCAGAAGCTCAGCACCCCGCAGCGCGGCGAGTTCGACGCGTTCGGCGCCCGCAGCGGGCAGCGCGCGTGAACGCCCACTGGGCCGACGAGTACGAGGACGACGACGGTGCGGACAGCATGGTGCGGCCGTACACCATCACCCGGGGCCGCACCGCTCCCGAACGCGACGACCTCACCCTCATCACCCTGCTCACCAGCGTGCCGGGGCCGGTCGACGCGTTCGGCGCGCCGGTCCGGCCCGGCCGGCTGCAGCCCGAGCACCGGATGATCCTCGACCGCTGCCGGACGCCGGCCGCCGTCGCCGAGGTCGCCGCCGACCTCGACCTGCCGGTCTCGGTGACCAAGATCCTGCTCGGCGACCTCGTCGAGCAGGGCCTCCTGTCGGCCCGGGCCCCGATCTCGGTGGCCCGCGCCGCGGGCGGCGCCGACCGCGGCCTGCTGGCCGCCGTACGTGAGGGCCTGAGGAGGCTTTGAGATGACGACCACCCAGGCGGGCGCCGCCGCGGTCAAGATCCTGATCGCCGGCGGCTTCGGCGTCGGCAAGACCACCCTGGTCGGCGCGGTCAGCGAGGTCGCCCCGCTGCGCACCGAGGAGTACCTGACCACCGCCAGCGTCGGCGTGGACGACCTCTCCGGTGTCGACCAGAAGACCACCACCACCGTCGCCCTGGACTTCGGCCGCATCACCATCAGCACCGAGCTGGTGGTGTACCTGTTCGGCACGCCCGGCCAGGAGCGGTTCTGGTTCATGTGGAACGACCTGGTCAACGGTGCGCTCGGCGGCGTGGTCATCGCCGACACCCGCCGGCTGGAGACCAGCTTCGCCTCGATCGACTTCTTCGAGAGCCGGGGCATCCCGTTCGTGGTCGCGATCAACTGCTTCCACGGCGTCAACACCCGCACCGACGCCGAGATCCGGGCCGCCCTCGACCTCGACCCGCACGTGCCGATGCTGGTCGGCGACGTCCGCGAGCGGCCGTTCGGCCGGGACGTGCTGCTCGCCCTGGTCGACCACCTGATCGCGCTCCCGGTCGGCTGACCGCTTCCCCACCGGCCGCCTCCCCCAGCGCGGCCTTCCCGAACCCACGGAGAGACCCATGGCAACACCCCTGCGCGTCCTCGTCCACGGCGGTGGCATCGGCGGCCTCAGCCTCGCCGTCGCGCTCGCCCGCCGCGGCCACACCGTCGAGGTCGCCGAGATCCGCGAGCAGCTCGACGCGCTCGGCGTCGGCATCATCCAGCCGTCCAACGCGCTGCACGTGATGCGCGAACTCGGCATCCTGGACGACTGCCTGAAGGCCGGCTTCGAATGGGAGGTGCTGACCATCTGCGACCCGGCCGGCAACACGCTGGCGAAGATCCCGCAGCCGCGGATGGACGAGGCTCCCGCCAACAACGGCATCCCCCGCCCGGCGCTGGCCGAGGTGCTCGGCCGGGCCGCCGCCGAGGCCGGCGCGACCGTGCGCTTCGGCACCACCGTGGTCGAACTCGCCGACGACGGCGAGGGCGTGGACGTCACACTGTCCGACGGCTCCACCGGCCGCTGGGACCTGGTGGTGGGCTTCGACGGCATCGGCTCGCCGCTGCGCACCCGCCTGTACGGCGACGCCTACCGCCCCGAGTACACCGGCTTCGCCAACTGGCGGGTCACCGTGCCCCGGCAGCCCGAGGTGCAGGGCGTGGTGATGAGCACCGGCAACCGGTCCGCGAAGGCGCTGCTCACCCCGATCACCGAGGAACTGATGTACCTGGGCGCGGTGTTCGCCGAGGCAGAGGAGTTCCGCCCGGACCCGGAGCGCGCCCACGAGCAGCTCGCCGAGCGGCTGGCCGGCTTCGGCGGCCCGGTCGCCGAGGCGCTCGCCCAGGTCACCGACCCGGCCGCGGTGGTGTACTCGCGGATCTCCCAGGTGACGGTGGACCGGCCCTGGCACGTCGGCCGGGTGGTGCTGGCCGGCGACGCCGCGCACGCCTCCACCCCGCACCTGGCGCAGGGCGCCGCGATGGCCGTCGAGGACGCCCTGGTGCTCGCCCAGGAGCTGGACGCCGCCGACACGGTGCCCGCCGCCCTGCAGGCCTGGGAGGCCCGCCGCCGCCCGCGCGCGATGTTCGTCCAGTCGCTGTCCCGGGCGATCCTCAAGCAGGAGACCGGCACGCCCACCACGCCGGAGGAGGACGAGCTCCTCAAGGTCGGCATCCCCGGCGCCGCCCACGTGCTGGTCAAGCCGTACTGACGCCCGATCGGCAAGGCGGAGGGGCCGGGCAGTCGCTGCCCGGCCCCTCCGTGCTGCCGGCTCAGGCGCCGTGCACCGACACCTCGTAGAGCGAGTAGCCCCACTGGGTGGCCCGCGCGGTGCCGTGGAAGCGCACGAACCGGGCCGAGGTCGGGGCGAACGAGGCGGTGTCCAGCCCGCCGTCACCTGTGGTGGTGGACCAGACGGTGCGCCAGTTCGTCCCGTCCGCGGACACCTCGATCCGGTAGCCCGTGGCGTACGCCCGCTCCCAGTCCAGCGTCACCCGGTCCACGATCCGCGCCGCGCCCAGGTCGACGCTCAGCCACTGGTCGTCGCTCCAGTCGCTGGCCCACCGGGTGCCGCGGTCGCCGTCCACCGCCCGGCCCGGCTGGAACGAGGTGAACGGGTTCCACTCCGCGGAGCTCGCCGAGGTCGCCGCCCCCTTCGCCAACTCCCGCCCGGCGTCGTGGACTTCGGTGGCCCGCCAGGTGGTCAGGTAGGACTGCGCGCCCTTCATCAGGTCGTTCACCACGCCCTGCCCGCCGGACAGCCGGATCTGCTCGATCCAGTCCGGCAGCAGCCCGGCGTGCGCCAGCCCGTCGGTGTTGACGTCCCAGGTCCGGCTGCCGGTCACCTGCCGGTCCAGCACCGAGCCGCCGTCGGCGGACCGGAACGGGTACGTGACGGTGTTCGGCGCGCCGGCGCCGACCGGGCCCGGCCAGCCGCCCACGCCGTTCAGGTCGCTGCCGTAGCCGTAGCCCACGCCGTACTGGTCGCGCAGCGCCTTGGTGCGGTTGGCCTCGGCCACGAAGCCGTTGGCGTCGTGCGGGTACTGCGCCGCGAACCCGCCCAGCCTGTACAGGCGTTCGGTCCAGTTCAGGTCCATCCAGCTGTGGCTGGAGATGACGCCCGGGTAGCCCTTGGACTCCAGGATCTCGAAGGCGCTCTTCGCCGCCTTGACGCTCATGTGGTCGACTTCGAGCATCATGTGGCGCTTCGTCATGCCGTCGATCGCGTACGCGCCGAGGTCGGTCAGCCCGCGGGTGTTGCACTGCGCGGCCGCCGGGTACGTCGGCAGGCTCACTCCGGCCGGCAGCATCGACCGGGCCTGCGCGGTGGGCAGGCCGATCGGGTTGTCGTGCTGCGGCCCGGCGCACTGCTCGGTGGTCCAGAAGGTGCCGGTGGACAGGAACTGCCCGGCGTTCACCGCCACCCCGGTGGTGCCCTCGTCGAAGCGCACCCCGCACAGCGCGTTGTCGAACTTGTGGCACAGGAACATGCTGCGCACCCCGAGCGCGTACAGCTCGTCCAGGCCGCGGTCGATCGCCGCCCGGTCGCACTGCGGCACGTCCAGGATCATCTTGCAGCCGAACGGCTCGGAGGTCTCCACCCCGAGCACCACCGCCAACTTGCCCTGGGCGACCACGGAACGGGCCTGCTCGGAGTCGGTGACGATGCGGAACCAGCCCTTGCCCGGGCCGCCGTACATCGTGTCGATGTAGTCCTGCAGTTCGTACGACTTGCGGGCCTCGGTGCGGATCGCGTCCATCTCGTCGCAGCCGCGGTCCTTGTACGGGTAGATCGAGCACAGCAGGCCGTTGGTCACCAGGTCGTTGACCAGCACCCGCTCACCGCCGCGCCAGGCGCGCTCCACCCAGGCGTAGTAGTCCTGCTGGTGGCTGAGCGAGTCGTGGGCCGGCCAGTCGTTGAACGTCGGCCAGCCGACCGGGTCGTGGTGCCCGTCCGCGCCGCCCGTGACGTTCTCGAACAGCGCCAGCGACCCGTCCGGGTAGTGCTCCGGGCAGTCCTTCAGCGCGTCCGCGACGCCCTGCTGGGAGAACGCGGAACCGCAGATCACCCGCCCGCCGAATCCCTCGGCGGACATCAGGTGGTTGTGCGCGTCGACGAACCCGCGGACGCTGCCGTCCGGGTTCGTGCCGTGGAACGGCTCGCCGGTCACGTTGATCTGCGAGTCGGGCGCCGGCCTGGCGGTGGGGTTCCACCAGCTCTCGGCGGCACGGGCGTCGGAGCCCGGCACGGCGCCGGTGGCGAGCGCGGCCGCGAGCAGCAGCAGCGGCAGCAGACGGGCGAGGACGTTCCTGGCCCGGTGGGTCCCGGTCATGGATCACCTCTCGGCTCGGGGAGGCGGCGGTGGGGGAGCGCCGCACCCGGCACGAGCCGGTGCGCGGTTCTCCCGAGAATCCCGAGCCCCTGACGGGCCGTCAAGGCATTCGACCGGATTTACTGACCGGTCAGTAGTAAATGGCATGAGGGTGATATGTCGACGAGTCGTCAACTGCCTGACCTGGGACGCGCGTCGGGCCCGGCCCCGTGGGGAGGGGCGGGCCCGGGCGAGCGAAGGCGGTGCCGGACCCGTCAGTGCCGGTCGGGGCGGTGACGGGCCGGCGGCGCGACTTCTATGGAGCGGGGGTGGAGCCGAACGGACATCAGTTCTCCTGGGAAGGTCGGACGCCGCGTGGGACGGCGGCGCTGCCCGAACCGTAGGGTGATCCGACGAACGCCGCGGCCGGGACGCGCCGCCGACACCCGGCGGGTCGCCCGAAGGGTCGAAGGGCCCGTCGGCCGGTCGGTCGATGCGACGCCGGGCTACCGCCCGGTACGGTCGGAGCCATGACGACAGCTCTCATCACCGGCGCCACCGCCGGCATCGGCGCCGCGTTCGCCAACCGCCTGGCCCGCGACGGCCGCGACCTGGTGCTGGTCGCCCGCGACGTCGAACGCCTCGCCGCGACCGCCGCCGAGCTCACCGCCCGCCACGGCGTCCGGGTCGAGACCCTCGCGGCCGACCTCGCCACCGAGACGGGCATCGAAGCCGTCGAGCACCGCCTGCGCGACAGCGAGCAGCCGGTCGACCTGCTCATCAACAACGCCGGCTTCGGCAACCGCGGCGCGTACCTGGACGTTCCCGTCCAGGACGAGATCGACATGGTCAAGGTGCACATCGAGGCCGTGCTGCGGCTGACCACCGCCGCCGTGCCCGGCATGCGCGAGCGCGGCTTCGGCGCCGTGGTCAACGTCGCCTCGGTCGCCGCGTTCGTCCCGCGCGGCACCTACGGCGCGACCAAGGCCTGGGTCGTCAACTTCACCCTCGGCATCGCCCGCGACCTGGCCGGCAGCGGCGTCCGCCTCCAGGCCCTGTGCCCCGGCTTCACCCGCACCGAGTTCCACCAGCGGGCCGGCATGGGCACCTCCTCGATCCCGTCCTGGGGCTGGCTCACCGCCGAGCGCGTGGTCAACGACTCCCTCGCCGACCTCGCCCGCAACCGGCCGCTCTGCGTCCCGGGCAAGCGCTACAAGGCCGCCGTCGCCGCCGCCCGGCTGCTGCCGGCGGGCGGCCTCGGCAAGCTCTCCAACACGGCGGGCCGCGACTACCGCAAGGAGAGGTGAGGCCGCAGCCGACCGGGCGCGCCCGGGGAATGCAGAGAAGCTTAGGTTTGCTAATGGTGAGCAAGGCTCGTTAAGCTCGGCCGCGCCCGTCGCCCCGACCGGCTCCCCGACCCCCAGGAGGTCCCCGTGCAGTTGAACCGGATCGACTGGACCCCGCCCGAGGAGCGGCAGCCCGCGCAGGTGCGGCGGATCCTGCGGCTGTTCCGGCCGTACACGGGGCGGCTGGGCGTGGTGGGGCTGCTGGTCGCGGCGTCCGCGGTGGTGTCGGTGGTGACGCCGTTCCTGCTGCGGGCGGTGCTGGACACCGCGATCCCGGAACGGCGGACGGGCCTGCTGACCCTGCTGGTCGGCGGAATGATCGCGGCGGCGGTGATCACCAGCGTCCTGAACGTGCTGCAGACGCTGATCTCGACCACCGTCGGCCAGCGGGTGATGCACGACCTGCGCACGGCGGTCTACCGGCACCTTCAGCGGATGTCGCTGGCGTTCTTCACCCGTACCCGCACCGGCGAGGTGCAGTCGAGGATCGCCAACGACATCGGCGGCATGCAGGCCACCGTCACCGGCACCGCCACCTCCCTGGTCTCCAACCTGACGGCGGTGGTGGCCAGCGTGGTGGCGATGGTCGCACTGGACTGGCGGCTGACCGTCGTCTCGCTGCTGCTGCTCCCGGTGTTCGTGTGGATCAGCCGCCGGGTCGGCCGGGAACGAAAGAAGATCACCGGCGAGCGGCAGCGCCAGCTCGCCAAGCTCTCCTCCGCCGTCCAGGAGTCGCTGTCGGTGAGCGGCATCCTGCTCGGCCGCACGATGGGTCGCTCCGACTCGCTGACCCGCGAGTTCGCCGCCCAGTCGGACGAGTTGGCGGGGCTGGAGGTGCGCTCCAGCATGGCGGGCCGATGGCGGATGTCGACCATCGGGATCGTGATGGCGGCGATGCCCGCACTGATCTACTGGGCGGCCGGCCTGGCCACCGCCGCCGGGGCGCCGATCGTCTCGCTGGGCACCCTGGTGGCGTTCGTGTCGCTGCAGCAGGGCCTGTTCCGGCCCACCGTCAGCCTGCTGTCCACCGGCGTGGACGTGCAGACCTCGCTGGCGCTGTTCCAGCGGATCTTCGAGTACCTGGACCTGCCGGTGGAGATCAACGAACCCGAGCACCCCGTCCGGCTGGAGGAGATCCGCGGCGACGTCCGGTTCCAGGACGTCGAGTTCCACTACCGGCCCGACCAGGACCGCCCCACCCTGTCCGGGATAGACCTGACCGTCCCGGCGGGCGGCTCGCTGGCCGTGGTCGGCGAGACCGGCTCCGGCAAGTCCACCCTGTCGTACCTGGTGCCCCGGCTGTACGACGTGACGGCGGGGCGGGTGCTGATCGACGGGGTGGACGTGCGCGAGCTGTCCTTCGAGACGCTGGCCCGGGCGGTCGGCGTGGTCTCCCAGGAGACGTACCTGTTCCACGCCTCGGTCGCCGAGAACCTGCGCTTCGCCAAGCCGGACGCCACCGACGAGGAACTGGTGGAGGCGGCCCGCGCCGCGCAGATCCACGACATGATCGCCGCCCTGCCGGACGGCTACGACACCATGGTGGGCGAGCGCGGCTACCGCTTCTCCGGCGGCGAGAAGCAGCGCCTGGCGATCGCCCGCACGGTGCTGCGCAACCCGCCGGTGCTGATCCTCGACGAGGCCACCAGCGCGCTGGACAACCAGACCGAACTGGCCGTCCAGCAGGCGCTGGACACGCTCGCCGCGGGCCGCACCACCATCACCATCGCGCACCGGCTCTCCACCGTCCGGGACGCCGACCTGATCGCCGTCCTCGACCACGGCACCATCGCCGAACTCGGCGACCACGACGAACTGGTGGCCCGCGACGGCCGCTACGCCGCGCTGCTGAACCGGGAGGCGCTGCCGAGCGCGGTCTGACCGCGCGTCACACCCCGTCGCCGTCCAGCGCCGTCCAGGGGCGGAGCTTCTCCGGGTTGCGCACGCCCCAGATGTGGGTGATCCGGCCGTCGGCGATCCGGAACGAGTACACGGTGACCGTGGTGCCGTCGTGCCGCGCGATCAGGCCGGGCCGGCCGTTGACGGTGCGCTCCAGGAAGGTCATGGCGGGTGCCGCGGCGGCGAGCTCCACCCAGGTGCGGACGATCCGCTCGCTGCCCGACAGCGGCTCCAGCAGGGCGCCGACCAGGCCCCCGCCGTCCGCGACCACCACGGCGTCCGGATCGAGCAGCGCCATCAGCGACCTGACGTCCTTCGCCGCCCACGCCCGGGCGAACTCCCGTACCACGCCGGCCTGCGCGCCCACCGGCCCGTCCGGCGGCCGCGCGTCCCGGATCCGGCGCCGGGCGGAGGTGGCCAGCTGCCGGCAGGCCGCCGCCGAACGGCCGACCACCTCGGCGACCTCGGCGAACGGGTACTGGAAGACATCGTGCAGCACGAAGGCCACCCGCTCGGCCGGCGTCATCGACTCCAGCACCATCAGGAACGCCATGCTGACCGACTCGTCCAAGGTGATGCGGTCCGCCGGGTCGCCCGCCGCCCCGCCGTGCTGCTCGGGCACCGGCTCCGGCAGCCACGCGCCGACGTACCGCTCCCGTCGCACCCGGGCCGAGCCGAGCAGATCGAGGCAGATCCGCCCGGCCACGGTGGTCAGCCAGCCGCCCGGCGAGTCGACCGCGGCCCGCTGCTCGGGCGGCATCGCGTACCAGCGGGCGTAGGCCTCCTGCACCACGTCCTCCGCGTCGGCCAGCGAGCCGAGCAGCCGGTACGCCAGGTTGGTCAGCTGCCGCCGCTCGTCCGCCACCGCGCGCAGCGCCCCGGCCCGCCGTTCGTCCACCGTGTCCTCCACCTGCTCCTCCTCCGCTGTCACCAACCCGACAGGACAGCCCGCCGGAATGTGACAGCCGGCCGCGCCTCACATTCCGGCGGGCTGTTTCGTCGGAGGGGCAGACACAGGAACGGAGAACCCGATGACCACCTTCCAGACCGTCGCCGACCGGGTCGAGATCCAGGCGCTGCAGGCCGAGTTCACCGATGCGGCGATGATGCGCGACCGGCCCCGAATGGCCGCGCTGTTCACCGCCGACGGGGTGCTGCGGATGCCCGACGTCCCGATCGAGCTGACCGGGCCCGAGCAGATCCGGGCCGGCGGCGAGAAGCTCCAGGAACAGTGGGACTTCTTCATCCAGAACACCCACCCCGGCGCGATCCGGATCGACGGCGACACCGCCACCGGGCGCGCCCACATGCACGAGGTGGTCCGGCTGCACAACGGCATACAGGGCATCAACTACGCCATCTACCACGACCGTTACCGGCGCACCGCGGACGGCTGGCGGTTCGCCGAGCGGGTCTACGAGATCCGCTACCTGGACACCAGCCCGCTCGCCGGCACGGCCCCGAACGCGCCCTGGGCGCCGCAGGCGGTGGCGGCGGCGGACGGGGCCGCCCGTCCCGCCTTCACCGACCCGGCGTCGGAGGCCGCGCTCGACCGCGCCGCCGCCGCGCTCACCGAGCACGGCTTCACCGTGGAGGTCCTGGACGACGCCGCCGCCGCCCGGGCCCGGGTCCGGGAGCTGCTGCCGGAGCAGGCGAGCGTGTTCACCACCGCCAGCGAGACCCTGCGGCTGTCCGGCATCGACGAGGACGTCAACGCCCGCCCGGACGCCGTCAAGCCCCGGGTGCTGGCGATGGACCGCGCCGCCGGGGCCGACGAGCTCCGCCGCCTGATCGCCGCGCCCGACGTGGTCCTCGGCAGCGTCACCGCCGTCACCGAGACCGGTTCCCTGCTGATCGCCTCCGCCTCCGGCAGCCAGCTGCCCGCCAACGCGGGGGGCGCCGGCCACGCGATCTGGGTCGTCGGCGCGCAGAAGGTCGTCCCCGACCTGCCCGCCGCGCTGCGCCGCCTGGAGGAGCACGCCGTCCCGCTGGAGCAGGCCCGGGCCCTGGAGGCGTACGGGCAGGGCACCGCCGTCAACCAGCTGCTGGTGCTGAACGCGGCCACCCGGTTCGCCCGCGGCACGGTGCTGCTGCTGCGCGAGGCGATCGGCTACTGACGGCCGCCGGGCCCGGACGCCGCCGGGCCGGGACGCGGTGCGCGCCCCCGCCCGGTGGTGACGGGGCGTCAGCCGCGGAAGGCGGCCGGCCGCTCCGGGGAGGCGTCGGCGAGGGCCTTGGTGACGCCCTCGACGCCCGCGCGCAGGCCGTAGACGGGCGTGTCCGGCTGCTGGCGCCAGGAGTCGTCGATGCCGCCGGAGTCCACGGTGTCGAAGCCGAGCTCGTCGATCAGCTCGCGCACCAGCTGCTTGGCCGCCGGGTCGTCGCCGGCCACCGGGAGGGCGATCCGCTCGGGGTCGCCGGCCGGGCGGGGGAGCTCCAGGATGTCCTGCGCGTAGGTGCCGTTGAAGGCCTTCACCACCGGGTGGCCGAGCTGCTGCTCCACCCAGCGGCTCTCGGTGACGCCCTCGTCCTCGATGCCGGCGATCCGGCCGTCGCGCTCGCGCGGGTAGTAGTTGTTGGTGTCCAGCAGGACGAAGCCGTCGGCCGCGCCGGCGAGCAGGTCGTCCGGCAGGCCCGGGATGTTCTTCAGCGGGATGGTGACCACGACCAGCTCCGCGCCGGCCGCCGCGTCGCCCACCGCGACCGGGGTCGCGCCGGTCTCCGCCGCCAGCTCGGTCAGGGTCTGCGGGCCGCGGGAGTTGGCCACCGCGACCTGGTGC
Source organism: Streptomyces sp. TLI_171 (assembly GCF_003610255.1). Lineage (GTDB taxonomy): Bacteria > Actinomycetota > Actinomycetes > Streptomycetales > Streptomycetaceae > Kitasatospora. Next base: position 6,574,882 of record NZ_RAPS01000001.1, read on the forward strand.
CCGAGGGCGGTCAGCCGGCGGGTCAGGTTGCCGCCGATGTTGCCTGCGCCGATGATGCCGATCTTCATGGGAATCGCGCTCCGTGCTTCTCGGTCCGGTGATGCTGGGGCAGGGGGCGCCGGGGCGCCCCGTGGATGCCGAACCGAGGGGCCCGCGCGATTGTTCCCGGGCCGGGCCCCGCCGCCGCCGACGGACCGTCAGGCGGCCTTCTTCGGGGCCTCGTTGTACTGCTCGGCCAGCTCCTGGCCGGAGAGCGCGTGGATGGCGTCCATCACCTCGTCGGTGACCTGCCGGCGGACCTTCGCGGAGCGGGCCTGGCCGTGCAGCCGGTCGAAGTGCAGCGGCTCGCCGAACCGGACGGTGATCCTGCGCAGCCGGGGAATCCGCTTGCCGACCGGCAGGATGTGCTCGGGCCCCTCCAGGGCGACCGGGACCACCGGGACGCCGGCGGTCAGCGCCAGCCAGGCGACGCCGGTCTTGCCGCGGTACAGCCGGCCGTCCAGCGAGCGGGTGCCCTCCGGGTAGATGCCGAAGGCCCGGCCGGACTCCAGGATCTGCAGGCCCTCCTCCAGCGAGGCGGTGGCCGCGCGGACGCTGCCCCGCTCGACCGGGACGGCGTTGATCACGTGGGTGAAGAAGGCCCGGGAGATCGCGCCCTTCACGCCGGTGCCGGTGAAGTACTCGGCCTTCGCGAGGAAGAACACCCGGCGCGGCGCGGCCAGCGGGATCACCACGCTGTCCACGAACGACAGGTGGTTGCTCGCCAGGATCACCCCGCCCTTGCGCGGCACGTTCTCCAGGCCCTCGATGGTCGGCCGGTACAGGGCCTTCGCGAGGGGCTTGAGCACGAGCTTGGTGACGAGGTCGATCACTGGCCCTCCCTGGCCGGGGCAAACGGAAAGCCGACCCCGCCCAGCGCCGCCACCCGCGGAGGGGCGAGGCACGCGACTCGGACGGAGGCCGGACCACTGGTTTCAGAACCGCACACTACGACATGCACCCCGCCGGGCGTCCACCACCCGCCGCAATCGCGCGATTGCGATCCTCGTCACGCCCACCTGGTGGGAAGGCGCCTTCCCACCAGGTGAGACGCGGTACGGGACGCGCTCAGCCGCGGACCGGGAAGATCCGGCTGACCACCCGCTCCGCCGCGCGGCCGTCGTCCCACGGGCAGAACCGCTCGCGGAAGCGCCGCCGGGCGGCCGGCTCCGGGTCGCCCGCCAGCAGGGCCGCGGTGAGCGCGTCCTGGTCGGTGGTGACCGCGCCGGGCGGCTCCTTCATCAGGTCGAAGTAGACGCCGCGGACCTGCTGGTACTCCTCCCAGTCGGGGGCGTACACCGCCATCGGCCGGTCCAGCACCGCGTAGTCGAACATCATCGAGGAGTAGTCGGTGACCAGCGTGTCGGCCGCCAGGTACAGGTCCTCCACCGACGGGTGGTCGGAGACGTCCAGCAGCCGGGCCGCGCCCTGACCGGCCGTCAGGTCGCCCGCGCCGCCGTCGTGGAAGTAGTGGGTGCGCACCATGACCGTCCAGCCGGGCCCGAGGCGCTCGGCCAGCGCGGGGAGGTCCAGCAGCGGCAGGTAGCCGCCCCTGGACTCGCGGTGGGTCGGCGCGTACAGCACGGTCCGCTGCCCGTCGGCGACGCCCAGGCCGCGGCGGACCTCGGCGCACTCCTCGGCGGTGGCGTTCACCAGGCGGTCGTTGCGCGGGTAGCCGGTGTCGAGGATCTGGTAGGTGCCGGGGAAGGCCCGGGCGAAGTGCTCGCTGGTGTGCGGGTTCGGCGACACCAGGTAGTCCCAGCGCGCCACCGCCTCGCGCAGCCGCTCGAAGTCCATGCCGTCGGCGGCGATCGGCCGGTCCACCAGGTCCATGCCCATCGCCTTCAGCGGCGTGCCGTGCTGGGTCTGCACGTGCACGGTGCCGGTCCGCTTGGTCATGGTGTGCGGGAAGTTGACGTTGTTGACGAAGTACTTGGCGGTTGCCATGGTCCGCAGGTACGCCGGGGTGTTGACGACGACGTACGGGACCCCGGCGGGCAGGGTGGCGGCCCGCGCGGCGTTCTCCACCACCCACACCCCGCGCACCTGCGGGGCCAGCTCGCGGGCCTTGGCGTAGATCGCGGCGGGGTTGCAGGCGTAGCCGCGGTGCCAGTACGCCGCGTACACCGCCAGGTTCTCGTCGATCGGCAGCCGCCGGAACGCCTGGTACGCGGTGAACCGGGCGCCGGAGCGCACCGCCTTCTTCATGCCGGGGGCCACCCCCCGGGTGCCGCGCCTGACCGCGCCGGGCAGGCGGCCGCCGCGCCGCAGCTCGTCGTAGGCGCGTCGGGAGCCGCGGGCGGCCAGCCGGTACTGGACGCCGCGCAGGCCGGACGGGAAGGGGTGCCCGGCCGGGCGGTGCTTCGCGAAGTGGCCGGTGATCCGGGCGAAGAACTCGGGCCGCAGCTCGACCGGCACCAGGCCGGGCGTGTCGTAGACGGTGAGCGCCTGCTTGACGGTGCGGTCGAAGACCAGGCCGCGCAGCCGGTCCGCGCGCTCGCTGCGGTCCAGGAAGGCGAAGATCGCGTCGTACTGGGCGAAGGCGTCGGCGTGCTTGGGCGAGGCGGTGGCGGTGATCGCGCCGGGGCGCCCGCGCCGGTAGTGGTAGCAGGCGCGGTCCAGGTAGCGCAGCCGGTCGGCGGCGAGCAGCAGCGGGTAGGTGACCGAGATGTCCTCGTAGTAGCCGCGGCCGAAGTGCACGTCCAGGTCGAGCAGGTACTGGCGGCGCATCACCTTGTTCCACACCGCGAGCACCGCGTTGAACAGGGCCGGGTGCTCGGCGGCGGTGCAGCCCTCGACCAGCGGGGAGCCGGCCATCACCCGGCGCCAGGGGTTCGGCTCCTCGCCGCCGTCGTGGTAGACGTGCGTGAAGTCGGTGAGCAGCACGTCCGCGGGGACCTCGCGGGCCAGTTCGGCGCGGAGCTCGGCGAGGACCGCGTCGATCGTGCCGTCGGGCAGCCAGTCGTCGCTGTCGACGAACCAGACGTAGCTGCCGGTGGCCTCGGCCAGGCCGGCGGTGCGGGCGCCGCCCAGGCCCTGGTTCTCCGTCAGGTGCAGGACCCGCATCCGGGGGTCGGTGGCGGCGTGCGCGTCGAGCAGGGCGCCGCAGCCGTCGGGGGAGAGGTCGTCCACCGCGATCAGCTCGACCTCGCCGGGGGCGGCGCCGTCCGCGCGGAGGGAGTCCAGGCACTGCGGCAGGAAGCGCTCCACGCCGTGTACGGGCAGGACGATGCTGAGCAGGGGTGGCACGTGCGTTCACTCCGCGAAGGGATGGGTGGCTCCCGGCAGGTCGCCCGGTACGCACACTCTACCGAGCGGGCCTGAACGAACTCTGGGAGCGGGGCCGGTCCGCGGCACCCCGGGCGCAGGTGGTCGGGGTTGCCGGGGTGCCGCGGGCGGCGCGGGCGGCGCGGAAACGCGACCGCCGGTGCCGCGCCGTACCAGCGGCGGCACCGGCAGCCCGGTTGGCGGTCCGACCGACCCTCAACGATCGACCGCCGGTCCGTACACCACACCGGAGTCGGGCCGCCGCAGCGTCGAGACGGCCGGACAGTGACTCACCGTGGTGTCGGAAGTTCATATGAAGGGATGGTCGGGTGATTCGTTCAAGCTCGAAACCACCCGACCGGGGATGAGCGGCTGTTCCCCGCGTTCCCGTGTCGATACAGATATTGCTTGGAGGTTTCAGCCACGTCAATCCCTCGTATGTGTTCAATTTCTGAACGCTGGGTGACCTGCGCGTCCAGGCCGTGTGTCGGAGGCATTGCCCGGCCCGCGGGCCGCTCCTATATTGACGCCACGTCTCACAAGGGGGATTGAGCCGCCATGGACACCTCATTGCCGGTCCGGCCGGTCAGCCCGGTCCTGAAAGCGCTGATGCTCGGTCCGCTCGCGGCCGCCGCCTGCTGGACCTTCCTCACCCTGTGGCCCGCCGCCGGCTCCACCGACGACCTGTTCGCCTGGCGGATGTCCCCCGTCACCGCCGCCCTGCTCGGCTCCGCGTACGGCGGCGCCGCCGTGATGCTGCTGCTCGCCGTCCGCGCCCGCAGCTGGGCCGAGGTCCGGGTGGTCACCGCCGCCAGCGCCCTGCTGATGGTGCTGATGGCCGCCGCCACCCTCGCCGAGCGGCCCGCCCTGCACCTCTCCGGCGGTGCGGTGATCGGCTTCCTGGCCGCCTGGGGCTGGCTCGGCGTCCACCTCGCCGCCCTCCCGATCGGCCTGGCCGCGCTCGGCGCCCAGCTGCTCACCCGCGGCCCCGCGCCGGCCCGCACCCCCCGCCTGCCCTGGTGGGTCGCCGCCCCGATGGTCAGCGGCGGCGCCCTGCTCACCCTGCTCGGCCTCGCGCTCGCGCTGCGCCCGGGCAGCCTCGCCGCGCACTGGCCGTGGACCGCCCGCCCGCTCGACGTCCGGGCCCTCGGCGCCTGGGCGCTCACCTTCGGCGCCGCCCTGCTGCTGGCCAGCCGGGAGGCCGAACTGCGCCGGGTGCGCAGCGGCATGGCCGCCATGGTGATCACCGGGCTGCTCGGCCTGGCCGGCCTGATCCGCTACGGCGGCCACGTCGCCTGGCGGCTGCCCACCGCCTGGGTGGTGGTGCTGGTCCTCACCGCGCTGCTCGGACTCGGCCTGTGCGGCTACGGCGTCTCCGCCGTCCTCGACCCGCCCCGCGACCCCGAACCCCCGCGGGAGGTCGAGGAGGTGTCGCTGGTGTGAGCGGTCGAACGCGCGCCCGGCGCACCCGCGCCACCCCGCGCGCGCGGCGAACACCCCGATCCGCCGCAGCACCTGACACCCGGTCAGTGCTTGGATGGTGCACCATCAACCGATGCGTAGTCGTGACCGAGACCATGGCCCTCTGGTGAAGCGTCAGTTCTGTTCGCACGATACGGTGGCAGAACACCAGGACGGTTGTGTGAAGGCCGTCATAGCCGGATAGTCTTCGCCTCACGGCCCTGGCGCCTCGTAGGGGTGGGAAACAGATGGAACAGATGCAAGTGCGGCCGCGGCCCCGGGTGCCCGCGATCCAGTGCGGCGTCGGCACGACCGGCCGCCGGATCGACCGGCACCTCGCCGTCCTCGGCGCGCCCGCGCTCCCGGTGGTGGACACGGCAGAAGCGCTCGGCCTGATAAGGGAACTGACGCCGCGCGGGCCCGGAGTGCCGGCCGCCGCGGCCACGCCGCGCCGCACCGCGCGGGTCTCCCTGATGGCCCCGCTGCGCCGCCTCAAGCGGAGCCTGTTCGGCGGACGCGGCTGAGCAACCGGCGTGCCGGGCGGCCCGCCGCCCCCGCGCCACGACCCGACGGACCGGGAGTCCGTCGGGCTTTCGTCGTCCCCGCCGTGGCCGGGCGGACGCTCCCCGTGGCGCGCGGTGGCGGGGCGCTGGCGCGACCTGGCGGGCTCCCTGGCGCTCGGGTGGCGTTCGGCCGCCGCCTCTACGGGCCCCCGCCCAAGATCGGACAGGATGGCTCCATGTCCGACACCTTCCACACCCAGACCCTCGACCTGACCACCGGCCGTGACGAGATCGCCCTCGACGTCACCGACCGCTGCCACGCCTTCCTCCGGGAGGTGGCCGACGGCCGTGACGGGCTGCTCAACGTCTTCGTCCCGCACGCCACCGCCGGCATCGCCGTGATCGAGACCGGCGCGGGCAGCGACGACGACCTGCTCGCCACCCTGCGCGAACTGCTGCCCCCCGACGACCGCTGGGCGCACCGGCACGGCAGCCGCGGCCACGGCCGCGACCACGTGCTGCCCGGCCTGGTCGCCCCGCACGCCACCCTGCCCGTGATCGGCGGCCGGATCGCGCTCGGCACCTGGCAGTCCGTCGTGCTGATCGACACCAACCGCGACAACCCGCAGCGCAAGCTCCGCCTCTCCTTCCTCGGCTGACCCGACCCCCTTCCGAATGCGCCGGGCCTCCAGGGCGGGGCGGGGCCCGGCCGGACGGGGGTCGTAGGCTTGGAGGCATGGGAGAGCAGTCGAACACCGCGGAACCCGTCGAGCAGATCTGCGAGGTCTCCGCCGACCCCGAACAGGCGCTGCGCGGGCTGCAGGCCGGCGGCCCGGGGGAGCGGGCCGCGTGCGTGCTCTGCGGCGAGCGGACCGAGTACCCGGCCGGGACGCCCGGCAGCACGCTCTGCCCCGTCTGCACCTGGCAGCAGGCCCAGCGCGCCGCGTGCTCCGGCTGACGGCAGCTCAGGCCGCCCGCCGATGACCGCCACCGTCGCCGCGCCCGACACGGGCCGGTTGCAGCGCCCGCACGCCCGCCTCGCGTACACCGCCACCGGCCGCGGGCCGCTCGCCGTGCACGCCCACGGCGCGCTGTCCAGCCGCGCCCACGAGCAGCGCGCCGGACTGTTCGACTGGACGCCCGTCACCGCCACCCACCGGCTGGCCCGGTACGACGCCCGCGGGCACGGCGAGTCCACCGGCCGGGCCGAGCCCGCCGACTACAGCTACCCGTCGCTGGCCGCCGACCTGCTCGCCCTGTGCGACCACCTCTCGCCCGACGCCCCCGTCACCGGCCTCGGCGCGTCCATGGGCACCGCCACCGTGCTGTGGGCCGCGCTCGCCCGCCCCGAACGCTTCGACCGGCTGGTGCTCGCCATCCCCGCCGTCGCCTGGGAGGCCCGCACCGCCCGGCGCAGCGGCCTGCGGGCCGCCGCCACCCTGGTGGAACGGCGCGGCCGGGGCGCGCTGGACGCCGCCGCGCGGATCTCCGGCCCGCCCGCCGTCCTCGCCGAAGTCCCGCAGTACACCACCGAGTTCGACCTTCCGGAAGCCCTTCTCCCCGCCGCTCTCCGGGCCGCCGCCGACGCCGACCTGCCCACCCCCGAGACCCTCCGCACCCTCCCGCACCCCGTTCTCCTGCTCGCCTGGCCCACCGACCCCGTCCACCCCCTCAGCACCGCCCACACCCTCGCCGCCCACCTCCCCGCCGCCCGCCTGCACATCTCGAACACCCTTGCCGAAGTCCGGAATTGGGGCCGCATGGCGGCCCGGTTCCTGGCGGAGGGAGAGCCGCCCGGGCGCGATCGAGGTCCCCGGCCCTGAGCCGGAGTGGCGCACCGCGCCGGGGTACCCGCCCGGCCCCGGGGCCGAGCCACCGTCAGGCGTCCTCGCGGGTGGTGTGGTGGACGGTGGAGCCGTGGCGGTGCTTGCGGACCAGGAGCTGGGCGGGGATGCGGGTGCGGAGGTCGGCGACGTGGCTGACGATGCCCACGGCGCGGTCCCGTTCGCGGAGCGAGTCGAGGACGTCCATGACCTCTTCGAGGGTGTTCTCGTCGAGGGTGCCGAAGCCCTCGTCGATGAACAGGGTGTCCAGCGGCATGCCGCCGGCCTCGTCGGTGACCACGTCGGCGAGGCCGAGGGCGAGGGCGAGGGAGGCGAAGAAGGACTCGCCGCCGGAGAGGGTCGCGGTGTCGCGTTCGCGGCCGGTCCAGGCGTCGACCACGTGCAGGGAGAGGCCGGAGCGGCGGGTGCCGGCCACCAGGCCGTCGCTGTGCACCAGGGTGTAGCGGCCTCCGGACATCTTCAGCAGCCGCCGGCTGGCCGCCGCGGCGACCTGCTCCAGGCGGGCGGCCAGGACGTACGACTCCAGGCGCATCCGCAGCGCGTTCTCCGCCGGGGCGCCCGCCAGCAGCGCGGCGAGCCGGCTGATCCGGGCGTACGCGTCCAGGACGGGGGCGAGGGCGTCGGCGAGCGCGGCCAGGGTGCGGCCGATCCGGGCGAGTGCCTCGATGCGGTCGACCGCCGTGCGGTGCGCGGCGTCGGCGGCCCGCAGCCGGGCGGTGGCGTGCTGCTCGGCCGAGCGCGCGGCCTCGGCGGCGGCGGGCGGGCGTTCGGCGGCAGCCAGCAGCTCGGGGTCGGCCAGCCGGGCCGCGGCCTGCTCCAGCGCGGCGTCCAACTGCTCGAACTTCCGTTGCAGGGACTCACGTTCGGGGGCGGGCAGGGCGGCCGCGGCGAGCGCGGGCAGGTCGGTGAAGCCGGCGGCCAGGGCCGCGCGTTCCAGGGCGGTGGTCGCCTCGGCGAGCCGGTCGGCGGCGTCGGCGGCGGTGCGGGCCGCGTCCAGCACGGCGGTGACGGCGGCGCCGAGCTCGGCGACGGCGGCCGCCCGGGCGGCGACCGACGGGGCGTCGCCCCGGGCGGCGGCGATCCGCCCGGCCAGTGAATCGACTTCGAGGCTCAGCGCGCCCAGCCGGTCGGCCAGCACCGCGCCGCGCTCACCGGCCCGCCGCAGCCGCTCCCGGCGGGCCTCGCGCTCGCGCTCCAGCCGCTCGATCTGCTGCCCGAGCGGCACCAGCCGCTCCGCGGTGTGCAGGGCGGCGCGCCGCTGCGCGCCCAACTCCTCGATCTCGTCTTCGAGTTCGGCGACACTTCGGCCGCCCGCGGCCACCTCGGCGGCCGCCGCTTCGGCCCGTAGCGTGCCCAACCTGGCGTTCACCGCGTCGAGTTCGGCCTCGGCCTCGCGCTGGGCGGCGCGGGCCCGCTGCTCGTCCGCGGCGGTGACCGGGTCGGCGGCCGGGCGGGCCGGCTCCGGGTGCTCGGGGGAACCGCACACCCGGCAGGGCGTGCCGTCCGCCAACTGGGCGGCCAACTCGGCCGCCATGCCGGCCAGTCGGCGCTCCTGCAGGTCGAGGGTGCGGGCCCGGGCACGCTGCGCGGCGTCGGTCCCGGCCCGGGCCTCGTCCTCGGCGGCCGCCCGGGCGGCGAGCAGCTGCGCGTGGCGGCGGGCCGCGTCATGCCGGGTGGTCAACTCCCGCTGCCGGGTGTCGATCAGGTCGAGCCCGGCGTGTGCGTCACGAGCCGCCTCCAGGTCGGCGTGCAGCTGCTTCAGCTGGCCGTCGAAGCCCGCGAGCCACTCCTGCGACTCGTCCGCCAGGTCGTCGGCCCGCTCCCGCTCGGCGGTCAGCTCCACCCGCTCGGCGGTCAGCCGCCGGTGCCGCTCCTCGTCCGCCCCGGCGGCCTCCAGCCGGGTCAGCTCGGCGCGCAACGCGCTCTCGGCGGCCGCGAGTTGCGGGGTAGGGGCGAGGTGGGTCAGGGGTGCGCCGGCGGGCGGCGGGAAGTGGGTGAGCAGGGCGGCCAGGGCGGTCCGGCGGGCGGCCTCGGACTGGGCGGCCGCCCGGTGGCCGGCGGCGGCGGAGTGGTGCAGGGAGCGCAGCGGGGCGAGCGTCTCGGCCGCCAGCGCCGCGGCGAGCCGGGCCCGGTCGGCGGTCGACCCGGTGGCGGCGGCGGTGAGCCGGAGCCGGTCGTGCTGCGCGGTACGGTGCCGGTGCTGACGGTCCGCCAGGGTGGCCTCGGCGTCCGCCCGTTCGCGCGCCGCGGTGTGCGCGGTCTCGGCGGCGGCCAGCGCCAGCGCGGTCGCGGTGGCGCGTTCGGCGGCGGCGCCGCGCAGCATCGCCGCCCAGGCCAGGGTCTCGCCCACCGCGGCGTCCTCGCCCGGCCGGTGCGCGGCGGCGTCCGCGGCGAGCGGGCCGGCGGCCTCCTCGGCGCGGGCCGCGAGGTCGCGCAGCTGCTGTCGCCCGGCCTGGACCTGCTGCTCCTGGCGCAGCCGGCGGTCGGCCGTCCAGCGCTCCAACTGCTCGAAGCGGCCGGTGTCGAAGAGCCGGCCGAGCAGCTCGGCGCGCTGTTTGGAGTCGGAGCGCAGGAAGCGCGCGAAGTCGCCCTGCGGGAGCAGCACCACCTGGCAGAACTGGTCCCGGCTCATGCCGAGCAGGCGGGTCAGCTCCTCGCCGGCCTCCTGGTGGGAGCGGCTGACGGCCACCCAGCCGGGCTCGCCCGACCCGGCGTCCGCGGCCCACTCGCGCAGCAGCGTCTGCGCCTTCTCGACGGTGTACCCGGAGCCGCGCTTCTTCGGCCGGGACTGCTCCGGGCTGCGGGTGATCTCCAGCCGCCGCCCGCCGAGCGTCGCCTCCAGCACCACCTCGGTGCGCCGGTCCGGGCCGGCGTGGTCGCTGCGGACGCCGTTGCTGCGCCGGGTGCCCGGCAGTTCGCCGTACAGGGCGTAGCAGACCGCGTCCAGCACGCTGCTCTTGCCGGCGCCGGTCGCCCCGCGCAGCAGGAACAGGCCGGACGCGCTGAGCCGGTCGAAGTCGACCCGCTCGGTGGACGCGAACGGGCCGAAGGCGGTGACGGTGAGCTGATGCAGCCTCATCGGGCGGACTCCAGGGGCGACCGGGGGTGCGTCATCGGGCGTTCTCCTCGGCCCGTGCGGCCGCCGTGCGGCGCACCGACTCCAGGCCCTCCAGCAGCCAGGCGTGCTCGCTGCCGTCCAGCTCCCGGCCCGGGCGGACATGGGCGACGAAGCCCTCCACCACCTCCTGGTCGGTGCGCCCGCTGACCCGCTGCGCGTACGACGGCGCCGCGCCCTGCTCGCCGCCCTCGGGCTCGAACAGCAGCTGCAGGGTGTGCGGGAAGCGGGCGCGCAGCCGCTCCATCGGATCGGCGGGCCGGACCGGGTCGGTGATCGTGGCCTGCACCCAGCAGTCGCGCGCCCACTCGTGCCGGTCGGCGGAGACCAGCTCGTCGAGGGGGCCGCGGAGCTGCGCGAGCCGCCGCGGCACCGGGCAGGTGATCCGGCGGGCCTCGACCTCGCCGGCGGCGTCCAGGTCGACCAGCCACATGGACTTCTCGTGCTGGGTCTCGGAGAACGAGTACGCCAGCGGGGAGCCCGAGTAGCGCAGGTGCGGGGCGAGGGTCTGGCAGCCGTGCAGGTGGCCGAGCGCCACGTAGTGCACGCCGTCGAAGACCGCCGACGGCACGCTCTGCACGCCGCCGACAGCGATGTCCCGCTCGCTGTCGCTCGCCGCGCCGCCGGTGACGAAGGCGTGCGCGAGGACCACCGCGCGGGTGCCCGCGGGGCGGGCGGCGAGGTCGGCGCGGACCGCGTCCATCGCGGCGGCCAGCACCTGCTCGTGGCCGCCCTTCGCCAGGCCGAGGCGCTCGCGCACCAGCGCGGGCTCCAGGTACGGCAGGCCGTAGACGGCGACCGGGCCGTGCCCGTCGCGCAGCAGGACGGGCACGGCGAGGGCGCCCGGGTCGGTGCGCAGGTGGATGCCGGCCCGCTCGATCAGCCGGGAGGCGACGCCCAGCCGGCGGGCCGAGTCGTGGTTGCCGCTGATGAAGACCGTCGGGACGCCGTGCTCGGACAGCCGCCACAGCACGTCGTCGAAGAGCGCGACGGCCTCCAGCCCGGGCAGCGCCCGGTCGTACACGTCGCCCGCGACCAGCACCGCGTCCACCCGCTCGGCGACGGCGGTGGCCACCAGGTGGTCCAGGAACGCGCGCTGCGCCTCGTGCAGGTTCTCGCGGTGGAAGGATCGGCCCAGGTGCCAGTCCGAGGTGTGCAGCAGCCTCACGTCACTCCTCGTCGACTCCGTGGTGGTCCGGCCATCGTCGAGTATCACAGGTGCGGGTGACAGCGCCGGGACGGGAGGGACGAAAACGAAGAAAGGGACGAGGGGGAGGGGAGGGGCCGTTGGTGGTCCGGCCGTCGTCGAGTATCACAGGTGCGGGTGACAGCGCCGGGACGGGAGGGACGAAAAGGGAGGAAGGGACGAGGGGGAGGGGAGGGGCCGTTGGTGGTCGGGCCGTCGTCGAGTTTCACGGTGACGAGTGACAGCACCGGGACGGGAGGGAGGAAAAAGGGAAGGAAGGGAGGAAGGGGCGGGGCGGGGTGGGGGAGGTCCGCGGGGTGTCGGGGGAGGTGACCCGGGTGGCGGTCGGGGCTGTTCATCGGTCGGGTGTTCGGGGAAGATCATCAGGTGGCGGCCGTGAGCCCGGGAGAGCGGAAGGAGTGGGATGGGCATCGAATTCAGCCCGGAGATCTCCGAACTGCTCGGGCGGGTGCGGCGGCGGCCGAACGCGGGGTGGCCGTGGCGGCCGGGCGAGTCGGTGCCGGCGGGGCTGCCCGTGAAGCAGTCCTGGGGGTGGCTGTTCGCGCCGGACGGTCGGGTGCTGACGCTGGTCAACCCGCGCGACGGGATCGTCAGCCTGCCGGGGGGTTCGCTGGAGCCGGAGGACGCCGGGGACCCTGGTTCGGCGCTGGCCCGGGAGGCGGGCGAGGAGGCGCAGGCGGTGATCGGTCCTGCCGTGTACCTCGGGTACCTGTACGACCGGGTCGGGTCGGCGAACGGCGGCCACGAGTGCGCGCGGGTGCGGATGGCGGCCGCGCTGCACGGGGTGGGGGCGTCGGCGCCCGACCCGGCGTCGGGCCGGCACTACCGGCGGCTGCTGGTCGCGCCGGGGCTGGCGGTGGAGCTGCTCGGGTGGGGGCTGCCGGGTCTGCGGCAGGCCCGGGCGGCGGTGGCGGCCGCGGTGGCGCTGTGGGGTGTTCCGGCGCTGGCGGTGGAGACGATCGAGGAACTTCCGGCCGCCGGTTGCCGCCTGCGCTGAGCGCGGCGGCCGATACCCGGGCCGGTATGCCGATCTGACGATCCGGTGGTCGATCGATGACCCGTTGCTATTTGTGCAGCCCAGGTCAGGAGTGGGTCTTCGCGCGTAGCGGCCGTTGGGGTCACGTTCGATGAGTGTTCGTCAATTTCTTTGGCATGACCGCTTCCCCGCGAGGCTACTGGCTGGTATCCAATGTGTGGCCTACGTCACTCCCCGGCCTTGGTCACTCACTGGAGGATCGATGTCTCGCGTCCGTGCTGTCTCCGTCGCGCTCACCGCGGCAGCCCTGTCCATCACCACGCTCGCCGCCGCCACCGAGGCGAGCGCCGCCGGCGTCAACTACGTCGCGCTCGGCGACTCGTACTCGGCGGGCGTCGGGTCCGGCAGCTACACCAGCGCCAGCGGGAGCTGCTCGCGCAGCACGAAGGCGTACCCGCAGCTGTGGGCCAACGCCCACGCGCCGTCCTCGTTCTCGTTCGTCGCCTGCTCGGGCGCCGTCACCGACGACGTGGCCAACAACCAGCTGAGCGCGCTGACCAGTTCGACCACGCTGGTGTCGATCACCATCGGCGGCAACGACGCGGGCTTCGCCTCGACCATGCAGACCTGCGTGCTGAACAGCGAGAGCTCCTGCCTGAGCGCGGTGAACGCGGCCAAGAGCTTCGCCACCAACACGCTGCCCGGCAAGCTCACCAGCCTGTACGGCAAGATCAAGGCCAAGTCGCCCAACGCCCATGTGGTGGTGCTGGGTTACCCGCACCTGTACAAGGTCCCGGGCAGCTGCATCTTCGGCATCTCGGACACCAAGCGGACCGCGATCAACAGCGCCGCGGACACCCTCGACACGGTGATCTCCAAGGCGGCGGCCTCGGCCGGCTTCACCTACAAGGACGTCCGGACGGTGTTCGCGGAGCACGAGATCTGCGGCTCCTCGACCCAGTGGCTGAACAGCACCTCGCTGCCGATCAGCGACAGCTACCACCCGAACGCCACCGGCCAGGCCAACGGCTACCTGCCGTCCTTCGCGGCGGCCGCGTGAGCGTAGCCCGGCGGTAGCGTCCGTGGGGGACGAACGAGCCGGTGGCCGGGCCCGTGGGAGGGGCCCGGCCACCGGTGTCGTGGGGGAGCGGCGCGGCTCAGCGCAGGTAGTCGCCGAGCGCGGCGGGGGTCAGTCCGGCCGCCCGGGCCGCGTCCAGCGCGCGCTTGAGGTCGCTCGCCAGGGTGTCGGTGAAGTGCAGGATGATGATGTCACCGGGCTGCAGCGCACCGCCACGGTAGACGGTGGAGGCACCCCAGCCGAAGTCGGCGGTGGCGGTCACCAGGTACCGCATGCCGCAGTTCGCGGCGGCCTGCTGGGTGTCGGCGTTCCAGGCGAAGTACGGCGGGCGGAACAGCGTCGGGGTGGTGCCGTAGCGGGCGGTGACGGCGTCCCGGGCGTCGCAGATCTCGGCCTGCTGCTCGGCGGGCGGAAGGGTCGTCAGGTCGCGGTGCGAGACGCTGTGGTCCTGCACGGCGGAGCCGGGGGCGGCGGTGACCCGGCTGAAGTAGTCCGGCTCGAACCCCTCCGGCATCGGCAGCGGGAACGCGGTGACCGGGACCTGCTGATCGGCGATCAGCTGCGCCGCCTCGGAGGTGCGGGTCCAGCCGTCGTCGATGGTGATGAAGACGACCTTGTCCTCGGTCGGCGCGTTCCAGGTGGCGTGCGCGGGGGCGGGCGAGTCGCCGGTGACCTCCACGTCGTCGACCCCGATCGGGCCCTGCCCGTACCAGCCGTGGACGTAGAGCTGCACCGAGGAGGTGCTCGGGCCGGTGGTGAAGGTGGTGGACAGCTGCTGCCAGCCGGCGCCGGTGGACGGCGTCCAGGCGGGGGCCACGTCGTGGCCGGTGCCGGTGGCGCCGAGGAAGGCGTACGAGCCGTGCACCCAGGCGCGGTAGGTGTAGGTGGTGCCGGGGCGGACCGCCAGGGTCTGGGTGCACTGGGCGTTGGAGTCCGGGGCCGCAGGGGTGACCGTCAGGGCGGAGGCGCCGGTGCGGGCGGCGGCGGTGACCGCGCCCTCGCCGGGGGCGCAGTGCCAGCCGGGGATCGAGCCCCAGTCGGCGAGCGGCAGGGTGGGGATCTCGAAGCCGGGGTTGGTCGCCAGGTTCGGCAGGTTCGGCGCGGTGGCCGGGGCGTCCGCGTGCGCGGCCGGAGCGCTGACCAGGGCGGCCAGCACGGTGGCGGTGGCGGCCGCGGCGAGCGCGCGGACCGGGCGGCGGGCAAAGCGGCGTGCGGAACTGAGCACGGATCAACTCCAGTGTGGGGGTGGAGAGAAGGCGTGACTCCCGGAGGGGGCGGGGGTCGGTCGCGGCCCTGCCGCACCAGGCCGGTGCACACAATGGACTGGACCAATCCCGGTGGTCAAGCGAAATCGTCGGAGATCAGTCAACCGGCGTAGAGCTCCTCGATGTCGGCCGCGTAGCGCTCCGCCACCGCGGCCCGGCGGATCTTCAGCGAGGGCGTCAGCAGCCCGTCCTCCAGCGAGAACTCCCGCGGCAGCAGCCGGAACGCCCGGATCGACTCGGCCCGCGACACCGTGGTGTTCGCCGCCGCCACCGCCCGCTGCACCTCGTGGTGCAGCTCCTGGTCGGACAGCGCCTGCCAGACCTCCAGCTGGGCCCGCCCACGGGCCTTGAGCCAGTGCGCCAGCGCCGTCGGGTCCAGCGTGATCAGCGCCGCCACGTACGGCCGGTTGTCGCCCACCACCAGGCACTGCGCGATCAGCGGATGGGTGCGCACCCGCTCCTCCAGCACCGCGGGCGCGAGGTTCTTGCCGGAGGAGGTGACGATCAGTTCCTTCTTGCGGCCGGTCAGCGTCAGGTAGCCGTGCTCGTCCATCGATCCGAGGTCCCCGGTGGCCAGCCAGCCCCGGTACAGCGCCTCGTCCG
The DNA here is from genome assembly GCF_003610255.1 of Streptomyces sp. TLI_171. Classification (GTDB taxonomy): domain Bacteria; phylum Actinomycetota; class Actinomycetes; order Streptomycetales; family Streptomycetaceae; genus Kitasatospora. The sequence goes on from NZ_RAPS01000001.1 coordinate 6,590,240, forward strand.
AGCAGCGCGGGTGGTTCAGGTAGCCGGAGAACACGCCGTCGCCGCGCACCCACACCTCGCCGTCCTCGGCGATCACCACCGCGGCGCCCGGCAGCGGACGGCCCACCGTGCCGAAGCGGGGCCTGCGCGGCGGGTTCGCGGTGATCGGCGCGGCCGTCTCGGTCAGCCCGTAGCCCTCGTACACCGTCATCCCGGCGCCGGCGAAGAACAGGCCCAACTCGCGCCCCAGCATGGAGCCGCCGGACATCACCGCGCGCACCCGGCCGCCCAGCACCGCCCGCACCCGCTGGTACACCAGCCGCTCGTACGCGGCGTGCCGCACCCGCAGCGCCGGGGACGGGCCCGGGCCCTCCCGGTGCGCCCGGCGCTCCCAGGCGGCCGCCCACTCCACCGCCACCCGCTCGGCCTGGTCGAACACCTCCAGCTTGCCGGCCGACTCGGCGGCCTCCCGGGCCCGGCGGTGGATCTTCTCGAAGATGTACGGCACCGCGTGCAGGAAGGTCGGCCGGAACGCGGCCAGGGCCGGCAGCAGGCTGTCCGCCGACACCTTCCCGTGGTGCCCGATCCGGATCCCGCCGCGCACCGCCACCACCTGGGTGATCCGCCCGTACACGTGCGCCAGCGGCAGGAACAGCAGGGTCGCGGCCTGCCCGCCGCCGGTGTCCCGGAACACCTCCTCCCAGCCCGCCAGCAGCGCATCCGCCACCGACGCGAGGTTGCCGTGGGTCAGCAGGCAGCCCTTCGGGCGGCCGGTGGTGCCGGAGGTGTAGATGACGGTGGCGAGCGAGTCCGGCGTCACGCCGACCCGCTGACGGTGCACCAGCGCGTCCGGCACGCCCCGGCCGTCCGCCGCCAGCTGCGCCACGCAGCCCCGGTCGAGCTGCCAGATGCCGGTCAGCTCCGGCAGCGCGTCGCACACCGCGCCGACCGTCATCGCCTGGTCCTCGTCCTCCACCACGCAGGCCACCGCCGCGGTCTCGGCCAGGATCCAGCGGACCTGCTCGGCGGCGGCCGTCGGGTACACCGGCACCGGGATCGCGCCGATCGACCAGAGTGCGTAGTCGAACAGCGTCCACTCCCAGCGGGTCGCCGACATCACCGCGACCCGGTCGCCGTAGCGCACCCCGCGGGTCAGCAGACCCTTCGCCAGCGCCAGCACCTCGTCCCGGAACTGAGCGGCCGTCACCGGATGCCAGGCACCGTCCACCTGTCGGGACAGCTGCACCAGCCGCGGCTCCCGCTCCGCCCGGTCGAACACCGAGTCGGCCAGGCCGCCGGTCACCCCGGCGCCGAGCGCGGGGCTGCTGAACTCTCGCACGGTACCCCCGATCCCGCCGATCCCGCGCCGGCGCGCACGGCCGGAAAGCGGTACCCGCGAAGCTACCCGATCGGCGCGGCGCTGCCCAGAGTCACCGGCCGACGACACCCCGCACCGGAGACAGTGCCGCAGGTCCAGGCCATGTCGGGGCGCGGTGGGGAAATTCGAGGACGATCCGGACAACAGCCGATCACGATGCACTTCCACCCTACGAACGGATGGTCAGGAAGTAGTAGGCTCGCGGCTCTCGTACCCACCCGTGCCCCGCCACGCCCACGCCCGCTCGTGCCCGGTGACCTTCCCGACCGAGGACCACTAAGGACCCACATGCGCCTGCGCCGCAGCTCGATCCGCGCGAGGATCATCGCGCTGCTCCTGGTGCCGATCACGGCGCTCAGCGGGCTGTGGGTGTACTCGACCCTCATCACCACCGGCGACGTGTGGAGCCAGCTCGACCTCAGCTCCACCTACCAGGCCTTCGGCGACCCGGCCGACCAGTACGTGGCCGACCTGCAGGCCGAACGCGCCACCGCCGTGCTCCGCCTCGCCAACCCGGCCGACCAGGGCTTCGTCTCCGACTACGCCAAGGCGCAGACCAACACCGACCGCCACCTCCAACTGCTGCGCTACGAGGGCAGCAGCGGCGACGCCGGCAAGCTCGACGCCGACCAGCGCGCCCGCTACCTCGACATGCTGACCGCCGCCGACGAGCTCACCGCCGTCCGCGCCCGGATCGGCCAGCAGCGGCAGAGCTGGGACGGCGCGCTCAAGGACTACAGCGACCTGATCACCCCGGTGTTCGCCTTCCGGTCCTCGTTCATCGCCAACCAGACCGGCACCCTGCCCCGGCAGGGCACCATCCTGATCGAGCTCACCCGGGCCGGCGAGTACCTCTCCCAGGAGACCGCCGCGATGCGCGCGCTGCGGGCCGGTCCGCAGGCCGTCGCCAACGACCCGCGCAAGCAGCAGGTCGCGCTCGACGCCATGCACGCCCAGCAGGCGCTGTTCCGGGTCTACATCGCCGAACTCGACCCGCAGGACCAGAGCGACTACAACGACCTGCGCACCGGCCCGACCTGGAGCCAGCTCACCACCGCCGAGACCGGCTTCGACAAGGCCTCCGACCGGGCCGGCGAAGTCCGCGGCGGCCCCGTCGACGCCTGGGGCGACACCGCCGACCAGGTGCTCAGGGACCTCGACTCGATCAACGGCCGGCTCGCCAACAAGATCGGCGACCAGGCCCGCGCCTACGCCGTCAACTCCCTGCTGCGCGGCGGCATCGCCGGCCTGATCGGCCTCGCCGCCGTGGTCGTCTCGATCATCATCTCCTACCGCACCGGGCGCCGGCTGGTCCGCGAACTGGTCGGCCTGCGCAACGCCGCCGGCGACCTGTCCGCCACCCGGCTGCCCTCGGTGATGCTCCGGCTGCGCCGCGGCGAGCCCGTCGACGTGGTCGCCGAGGTCCCCCAACTGGAGTTCGGCGCCGGGGAGATCGGCCAGGTCGGCCGGGCCTTCAACGAGGTCCAGCGGGTCGCCGTCGAGGCCGCCGTCGAACAGGCCGAACTGCGCCGCGGCGTCTCCGCGGTCTTCGTCAACCTGGCCCGCCGCTCCCAGGTGCTGCTGCACCGTCAGCTCACCCTGCTCGACACCATGGAGCGCCGCACCGAGAACCCGCGGGAACTCGAGGACCTGTTCCGCCTCGACCACCTCACCACCCGCATGCGCCGCCACGCCGAGGGCCTGATCATCCTCTCCGGCGGCTCGCCCGGCCGCGCCTGGCGCAAGCCGGTCCGGATGGTCGACGTGGTCCGCGCCGCCGTCGGCGAGGTCGAGGACTACGCCCGGGTCATCGTCCGGCCGTTCCCCGGCACCGGCCTGCTCGGCAGCGCCGTCGCCGACGTCACCCACCTGGTCGCCGAACTGGTCGAGAACGCCACCGTGTTCTCGCCGCCGCAGACCCAGGTCACCGTGCAGGGCGAGGTGGTCGCGCACGGCTTCTGCCTGGAGATCGACGACCGCGGCCTCGGCCTGAGCGAGCAGCACCTCGCCGACATCAACCAGCGCCTCGCCGTGGAGCAGGAGTTCGACCTCGCCGACACCGACCGGCTGGGCCTGTTCGTGGTCTCCCGGCTGGCCCGCCGGCACGGCATCCGGGTCCACCTGCGGCCCTCCCCGTACGGCGGCAGCTCCGCCGTGGTGCTGATCCCGCGCGAACTGCTCGCCGAGGCCGTCGAGATGGCGCCCGAGGGCACGCGCCCCACGGTCGACGACACCCACCGGCGCGCCCCCGGCGCGGTCGAGGCCGGCCGCCAGCACGGCGCCCACGCCGCGCCCGCCGCGCCGCAGGCCAAGCCGCTCGGCGGGCCCCGGCCGTCCGCCGCCGCACCCTCCACCACCCCCGGCGGGCTGCCCCGCCGCCGGGGCGGCGCCCCGGCCGAGGCCGCCTCGGGGACCGGCCGCCACCGGCGCGCCGAGGAAGCCGCCGCGGCGGCCACGACGGCGCCCGCTCCCGCCGCGGCGCCGGCCGCGCCCCGGCCGGGGCTCACCCCGATCGCCCCGCTCGAACCGGTCGGCCCGGCCGGGCCGGTGGCCGGCGGGCTGCTCCCGCGCCGGGTTCGGCAGGCCAACCTGGCGCCCCAACTGCGCGCCGAGACCGCCGGGGAGAGCACCGAGTCGGCGCGCGAGCGCAGCCCCGAGGAGGCCCGGTCCGCCTTCGCCTCCTTCCAGCGCGGCTTCGCCCGCGGCCGCGGCGACCGGCTGCAGCCCGCCTCGCTCACCGTGGTGCGCTCCGACCCGGAGGACGGCGAGCCGACGGCGCAGCCCGGACGCCCCGCTCCCGCAGCGCCGTTCCTGCCCGGCCAGCCGCGCCTGCGGGTCGCGCTGCCGTCCGCGCCGGTGCCGCACGCCCTGCCGCCCGCGCCCGTCCGCTCCGTCCCCCCGGCCCACCAGCCGCCGATCGCTCCGCCCGCACCGCCCGCACCAGCAGAAGGAACCGAATCATGACCGCAACAACACCGCCGTCCGGGGACCTCGACTGGCTCCTCAACGACCTGGTCGGCCGGGTGGCGACCCTTCGGCATGCGGTGATCCTCTCCAGCGACGGCCTGGCCACCGGCGTCTCCAGCGGCCTCGCCCGGGAGGACGCCGAGCACCTCGCCGCGGTCGCGGCGGGCTTCCACAGCCTCGCCAAGGGCGCCGGCCGGCACTTCCAGGTCGGCGGTGTCCGGCAGACCATGGTCGAGCTGGACGAGGCCTTCCTGTTCATCACCGCGGCCGGCGACGGCAGCTGCCTGGCCGTGCTCAGCGACGCCGAATCCGATGTGGGCCAAATCGCCTACGAGATGGCACTGTTGGTGAAGCGCGTCGGCGAGCACCTGGCCGCCGAGCCGAGGACCGAGACCACCCCGCCCGGGAGATGACCGACCGATGAGCGAGCCCGAGCCGACCGAGCCGACCGAGGCGCCCGCCCCGGCCGGCCGCACCGGAGCGAGCGCGGACGAAGGGTCGACCGACGAGCCGTCGGTCGACCTGTTCTCGCCCCGCACCCCGGTGGACGACCGCTGGTTCGACGACGAAGCCGGACCGGTGGTCCGGCTGTTCTCGATGACCAGAGGCCGTGCCCGCCCGGTCGAGGACGGCCTGTTCGACCTCATCTCGCTGGTCTCCGCCGCCGGGCCCGCGCCCGGCGGCCTCCGGGCCGACCTGGTGCTCGACCCCGAGCACCACGCCATCCTCGACCTCTGCCGCGACGAGCCGCTCAGCGTCGCCGAGCTGGGGTCGTACACCGACCTGCCGGTCAGCGTGGTCCGGGTCCTGCTCGGCGACCTCCACGACGCCGAGCTGATCAGCGTCACCCGACCCGTCCAGCTCGCCCACCAACCGGACGAGCGCCTGCTGCGAGACGTGATCAATGGCCTCCGTGCACTCTGACGCACCCTCACCCGCCCTCGCCCGCAAGGCTCCGTGGGCCACCAGCGCGGTCAAGATCCTGATCGCCGGCGGCTTCGGCGCGGGCAAGACCACCCTGGTCGGCGCGGTCAGCGAAATCCGCCCGCTGCGCACCGAGGAGGCGCTCAGCGAGCGCGGCCGCCCGGTCGACGACACCGCCGGGGTGGAGACCAAGCGCACCACCACCGTCGCGATGGACTTCGGCCGGATCGACCTCAGGCCCGGCCTCGCCCTCTACCTGTTCGGCACCCCCGGCCAGGACCGGTTCTGGTTCGTCTGGGACGAACTCGCCCGCGGCACCCTGGGCGCGGTCGTCCTCGCCGACACCCGCCGGCTCGCGGACTCCTTCCCCTCCGTCGACTACTTCGAGCAGCGCGGCATCCCCTTCGTGGTCGCCGTCAACTGCTTCGAGGGCACCGAGGTGTACGCCCCCGAGGACGTCCGCGCCGCGCTCGACCTGCCCGCCGGGGTGCCGGTGCTGCTGTGCGACGCGCGGCGGCGCGAGGACGGCAAGGAGCTGCTGATCCGGCTGGTCGAGCACGCGGCCGAGCGGGCCGGAATCCGGTTGTAGGCGACCCTTTGACGTCATCGCAGGTCGGAGCGGTGACGTCCGGATGGTGGACGGTTTCTGTCCCGCCCTGCGGACCGATGGGTGCGATGGGTTGCCTGGCGGGCACTCGGCGTGGAACGCTCGTACCCGTGCCCGCCGTTCGCTCGTCGCGGGCCGCCGACGACACACCCCGGGGGAGGAGCAACGCCATGACCGCAGACGTCCGGCTCGCCACCCTCCCCGTGCTGACGGTCCGTCGGTACATCGACCACGGTCTGATCTACAGCGCCTGCTGTCGCTGACGCGCCGCCGCCCCCGCTGTTCGCCCCGCGGGTGGTGGCGGCTCCGTGCGCCCCGCCGAACCCGCCGCGCCCTCCGGAGATCCGCCGTGCCCGCTCGCACCCTCCTCGAACCCTTCTGGCCCTCGCGCCAGGGCCACCACTTCGACCAGACCTGTCGGCGTGCGACCCGCGCCTCCCGGCCCTGAACACCGAGCACTGACCGACCGTCAGTCCCGGTGCGCCGGAAGCGCAGACGACGACCATCCCCCGCCCGTCACGCGCGAAAGAGTCTTCGACATGTCGTACGCCGCCACTGCCACCGTCACTGCCACCTCGACCCCGCACCTGCGAGCGGTCCGCTCCCTCCCCGCCCACCGGCCGCTCGCCGTTCCCGCCGCCGTCCCGGCCCCGGCCCCGGCGCCCGCCCCGGAGAGCCTGCTCGCCGGGCTGCAGGGCGGCGCCGCGGTGGTCGCCGCGCTGCCCCAGTCCGTGCTGTCGCAGGGGCTGTTGACGCAGCTCGGCGCCACCGCGAGCGCCCCGCTGGTCGGCTACCTGGTGCTGGTGCCCGCCGAGCAGCCCGCCCCCGCGGCCGTCCCCGCCGCCGTCTCGCCCAAGCCCTTCATCCGCCCCGCGGACAGCGGCATCTCGGTCGACCCGGACCGCCGCAACGCCTACGTCGACGGCTCCCTGCTCGACCTCACCTACCTCGAGTTCGAACTCCTCGCCCACCTCACCGAGCACCCGCACCGCGTCCACACCCGCGACCAGCTGGTCCACACCGTCTGGGGCTACGGCCACGTCGGCGACGGCCGCACCGTGGACGTCCACGTCGCCCGCCTGCGCCGCAAGCTCGGCGCCGCCTACCGCGACACGATCGTCACCGTCCGCCGCGTCGGCTACAAGTACGCGCCGGCCGCGTAGGGTCCGGGTCCTCCACCGGTAGCGCTTCGAAGTCCTCGGGTCCCCGGCCGCACGCGGCCGGGGACCTTCTGTGTCAGGGGCGCTGGTCCGGGGGGAGCAGGAGGATCGTCAGGGCCTGGGCGCAGGCGGTGGCGTGGGCGAGAGTGCGGGGGAGGGCGTCGTCGGTCAGGCGGGTGGGCGTGGAGCGGACGGCGAGGGCGAAGCGGGCGGTGCGGGTGTGGTCGAGGACGGGGACGGCGAGGGTGCGGACCTGGGGGGCGGACTCGCCGTCGTTGAGGGCGTAGCCGCGTTCCCGGGTGCGGGCCAGCTCCGCTTCGAGCGCGGCGGGTTCGGTGAGGGTCCGGTCGGTGTAGGCGGGGAGCGGGCCGTGCAGCGGGGGCTCGGTGGGTGAGGGCCAGGCGAGCAGCGCCTTGCCGAGCGCGGTGGAGTGCAGCGGGCGGCGCAGGCCGAGGCCGGTGGAGGGCAGCACCGAGCCGCCGACCAGGATGACCGCGTGCGGGCCGGAGCGGATGGCGAGGTCGGCGGTGGCGCCGGTGCGCCGGGCGAGCAGGGCGAGTTCGGGGGCGGCCAGGTGCAGACCTCGCTGGTGGAAGCTGAGTTGGCCGAGTTCGGCGACGGCCGGGCCGAGGCGGTAGCGGGCGGTGCGCTCGTCCTGATCGAGGAAGCCGGTGGCGACCAGCGTGCGGGCCAGGCGGTGCGCGGTCGACACCGACAGGCCCATCCGGCGGGCCAGTTCGGACGCGCTGAGGTCGGGCCCGTTGTCGTGGAAGCAGTGCAGCAGGCCGAGTGCCCGGTGGACCGCCTGCGCGCCGGCCGGCGGGGCGGGGAGGGTCGCGGGCATGGGGCCCTTTCCGGTCGGGGCGGCGGGGCGGCCGCGAAGGCGGCGTCAACTCCCCTGGGATTTCCAGGATATGGGAGTGATCGCGACGGCAGTGTGTCGGCAGTGTTGCGGCCACCGGGCGTTCCGTGAACAGGTGATCCCATCATCTGGCAAGGCTTGATTCCGCCCTCGGCCAGGTGGAACGCTCTGAGCATCAGCCGGTTCGAGCAGGAGGGGGTCCACCGTGAACACGCACCGGTGCCGCCTCTCCTGTTGTCGCTGACCGTCCGCGAACCCCTCTCTCCTGCCGCGCCGCTTCCCACTTCGTGGAACGGGCGTGAGCCTCCTGCCGATCTCCGGAGCCCCACCATGAGCACGTTGCCCCACCCCGACACCCTGTGGTTCACCCGCTGCCCCGTGCCGACCGCGACCGGCATCGCCGCCGACCGCGGCTGGCTGGCCGAGGAGTTCGCGGCGGACGGCATCACGGTGCGCTCGTTGCAGGACGCCGCGCCGGAGGTCGCCGCCGACCACCACTACACGCACGCGCTGACCGGGCTGTTCCGGGAAGGCGGCAACGTCCCCGCGCTGTGGGCGCGTTCGCGTGGCGAGCGGACCAGGCTGCTCGGCCTGACCTGGATCGAGGAGCGGCAGGCGATCCTGGTCCGCGAGGACAGCGACATCCGCTCCGCCGAGCAGCTGCGCGGGGCGCGCCTGGCGGTGCCCCGGCATCCGATCGGCATCGACTTCTGGCGCGCGATGGCGCTGGCCGGCCACCACGGTGCGCTGGCCTCCGCCGGACTCACGCCGGACGACGCCGAGTGGGTGGAGGTTCCGGCCGGGCCCGGCGGCGGTCAGTGGGAGGCCGAGCTGGCCGCGCTGCGGGACGGCCGGGTGGACGCCGTGTACGTGAAGGGGGCGCTCGCCGTGGAGGCCGCGCGCCGCTACCAGGCGGTGCCCGCCGTGGAGTTGGACGCACTGCTGGACCGCCGGCACCGGGTGAACAACGGCACGCCCCGCCCGATCACCGTGCACCAGCACCTGCTGGACGAGCAGCCGGAGCTGGTCGCGCGCTTCCTGGCGGTGCTGCTGCGGGCCGCCGACTGGGCGGCCGACCGGCCCGCGGAGGTGGCTCGCATCCTCGGCGCGGAGACCGGCGCCGGCCCCGAGGGCGTCGCCGGGGCGTACGCCGCCGGCGGGCACCGCACCCTGCACCCGGACCTGTCCGAGCAGCGTCTGGACCTGCTCGCCCAGCAGGAGCGCTTCCTGCACGCCCACGGCTTCCTGGCCGACCGGGTGGACGTGCTGGCCTGGGCCGACCCCGCCCCGCTGGCCGCCGCCCGCGCCCTGCTCGCCGCCCGCCCCTGACCCCCGCCCCTGACCCCTGCTGCACCCCGTTGAGGAGAACCATGCGCACCCCCGTCCGTCTCGCCGCCACCGCCACCGCCCTGACCGCCGCCGCACTGATCCTGACCGCCTGCGGCTCGTCCGCGAAGAACGCCTCGGCGTCCGCCGACGGCAAGAGCGGCGCCGAGGTGGTGCTGAGAGTGCCCGACCCCGGCAACTCCGGGTTCCTCGCCAAGGGGAAGCAGGACGGCTCGCTGGACCGGGCGCTGGCCGCCGTGCACGCCAAGGTGGCGTGGACCGGCAGCGCCGGGCCCTTCGCCCCCGCCGCGCAGGCGCTGAACGCCGATCAGCTGGACGTCGCCCAGGGCTCGATCACCTCGGCGGTGGCCGCGCTCGCCCAGAAGCCCGGGTTCAAGCTGTTCGCGCAGACCGCGCCCGACGAGGCCGGCGAGGGCATCCTGGTGAAGAACGGCTCGCCGATCAAGGAGGTCAAGGACCTGGTCGGCAAGAAGGTCGCGGTCTCCCAGGGCGGCACCTCCGAGTACCTGCTGCTGAAGGCCCTGGAGAAGAACGGCATTCCGGTCGACCAGGTGCAGCGGGTCTACCTGCGCGCCGACCAGACCTCCGGGGTGTTCAACTCCGGGCAGGTCGACGCCTGGGCGACCTGGGGCACCTTCTCCATCCCGGCCATCGCCAACGCGGGCGCCCACTTCCTGGTCAACGGCAAGGCCGTCGGCAGCGACAACTACGCGGTGTGGGCCGCGCGTTCGGCGTTCGCCGAGCAGCACCCCGAGGTGCTGAAGGCGTTCTACGGCTACCTGCACGAGAACGGCGCGAAGGAGAAGGCCGACCCCGCCGCCTACCTCAACGTGTTCACCGACGCCGGCCCGACCGCGGTGACCGCCGCCGAGAAGGAGATCGCCGTCGACTTCGGCAAGCAGCGCGCCGTCGACTCCCCGATCACCGACGCCGACACCGCCCGGTTCGGCGTGGTCGCCAAGTTCTACGCCGACCAGGGCGTCACCAAGACCCTGGTCGACGTCAAGCCCTACCTGATCGACGTCAACTCCCTCGCCGGGAGCGCGAAGTGACCGGCGCAGCGGGAGCCGTGGCGGCGCAGGCCGGGGCGGGGCGGACGGCGGCGGCGGGGCCCGGCGCCGGGGCGCCGGCGAGCGCCACCGAGCAGGCCCGGGCGGCGGGACTGGTCGCGCCGCGGGCCCGCACCGCCGCCGCCAGGCCGCGCGGCGTCTCGCTCGCGCTGCGCACCCTCGGCCCGCTCGCCCTGCTGGCGGCCTGGCAGCTCTCCGCCGCGACCGGCGCACTCACCCCCGACGTGCTCGCCTCGCCCGGCCAGGTCCTCCAGGCCGTACGGGAGTTGTGGGGCAACGGGCAGCTGGCCGACGCGCTGTCCACCTCGCTGACCCGGGCCGCCCTCGGCCTGCTGTTCGGCGCCGGCGCCGGACTGGTGCTCGGCGTGGTCACCGGCTTCTTCCGGCTGGGCGAGGAACTGCTCGACTCCGCCGTCCAGGTGCTGCGCACCGTCCCGTTCCTGGCCCTGGTGCCGCTGTTCATGGTGTGGTTCGGCATCACCGAGACCGCCAAGATCGCCCTGATCGGCGTCGCCACCTCCTTCCCGATGTACGTCTCCGCGTCCGGCGGCGTCCGCAACACCGACCGGAAGCTGGTCGAGGCGATGCGCAGCTTCGGGCTGTCCCGCTGGGCGATCGTCCGCGAGGTGGTGCTGCCCGGCGCGCTCCCCGCGCTGCTCTCCGGGCTGCGGCTGTCGATGACGCTCAGCGTGATCGCGCTGATCGCCGCCGAGGAGATCAACTCCACCGAGGGGATCGGCTACCTGATGGCCCAGGCGCAGAACTTCTCCCGCACCGACGTGCTGGCCGTGTGCATCCTGATCTACGGCCTGCTCGGCCTGGCCGCCGACGGCGCGGTCCGGGTGCTGGAGCGCGCCCTGATGCCCTGGCGTCCCGCCCGGGCCCGGACGGGGGCCGGACGATGAGCACCCCCGCCGTCCACGTCCGCGGCCTGCGACGGGTGTTCGGCGCCCGCGCGGTGCTCGACGGCATCGACCTGGACATCGCCCGCGGCGAGTTCCTCGCCCTGCTCGGCGCCTCCGGCACCGGCAAGACCACCCTGCTGCGCATCCTCGGCGCCCTCGACCGCGCCGACGAGGGCACCGTGCTGGTCCCGCCCTCGCGCACCGTGGTGTTCCAGGAGCCCCGGCTGATCCCGTCCAAGCGGGTGCTCGGCAACGTCGTCGTCGGCCTGCCGCGCGGCGCCGCCACCCGGGAGACCGGACGGCGCGCGCTGGCCGAGGTCGGCCTCGCCGACCACGCCGGGGCCTGGCCCGGCACCCTGTCCGGCGGCGAGGCCCAGCGCGCCGCGCTCGCCCGGGCCCTGGTCCGCGAACCCGAACTGCTGCTGCTGGACGAGCCGTTCGCGGCCCTGGACGCGCTCACCCGGCTGCGCATGCAGGACCTGGTCGGCGAACTCTGCCGCCAGCACCGCCCCGCCGTCCTGCTGGTCACCCACGACGTCGACGAGGCGATCCGGCTGGCCGACCGGGTCGCCGTGCTGCGCGACGGCGCGCTGGTCCGCGACGAGACCGTCACCGTCGAACGCCCCCGGGACCCGTCCGACCCCGGGTTCGCGGCCCTGCGCCGCCGCCTGCTGACCGACCTCGGCGTGCACGAACCGGCCCATCCCAACGCTTCCTGACGCACCATCAGCTAGGAGAACCCCCGACATGACCATCACCCTGGGCGTCCACCGCTCCAACCCCTCGCTCTACCACCTGGCCCGCCTCGACTACCTGCAGCAGGAGCTCGCCCCGCTCGGCGAGAGTGCCGCGTTCCACCACTACAGCGACGGCACCCGGACCGGCGCCCTGCTCGCCGACGGCACCATCGACTTCGGCGGCACCGGCTCCACCCCGCCGGTCACCGCGCAGGCCGCCGGGCACGACATCGTCTACACCGCCGTCTCCGCACCGCGGCACGGCCACGGCGCCCTGCTGGTCGCCGCAGACGGCCCGATCCGGACGGTGGCCGACCTCAAGGGCGCCACCGTGGTGCTCGGCATCGGCTCCTGGCAGACCCACCTGCTCGCCAAGGCGCTCCACCAGCACGGACTCTCCTACCGCGACGACGTCAGCGCCGAGCGGCCCACCGGCGAGGAGGCCGAGCGGCTGCGCAGCGGCGCCATCGCCGGCTGGATCGCCCAGGGTGCGGAACTCGCCGCCGCCCGGCGCAGCGGCGACTTCCGCGAACTCGTCGACACCACCGCGGTGATCACCGACCGCTCGGTGTTCTTCGCCCGCCGCGACCTCGCCGAGCAGCGCCCCGAGGTGGTCGCCGCGATCGTCACCGCCCTGCAGCGCGCCGACCGCTGGGCCGCCGAGCACCTCGCCGAGGCCGCCGCGTTCGCCGCCGCCGACCAGGGCGGCGAGGCCGCCGACTGGGAGGCCGCGCTCGCCGTCCTGCCCTGGCAGCTGGAGCCCGCCACCGCCGCGTTCGTCGCCGAACAGCAGGAGGCCGCCGACATCTTCCTGCAGGTCGGCTTCGTCGACCGCCCCGTCACCGTCGCCGACGCCCACCTGCCAGCGCTGGAGCAGCCCGTCGCCGAAGCCGTCGCCCGCGCGGCGCAGGGGGTCTGATCCGGATGGCCACCGAAGTCCTGTGGTACCTGATCCCCCGCGAGGGCCACTACCCGTGGGAGCCCGAGGGCCGCCGCCCCGTCGACCTCGGCTACCTGCAGCACCTCGCCGCCACCGTCGAACGGCTCGGCTACAGCGGCGCGCTGCTCGCCACCGACCAGTACGACGTGTGGGCGCTCGGCTCCGCACTGGCCGCCGCCACCGGGCCCGGCTTCCAGCCGCTGCTGGCCGTCCACCCGGGGCTGGTCTCGCCCACCCTGCTCGCCAAGATGGCGCTGAGCTTCGAGCACCTGCACGGCCCCGGCCGGCTGCGCTTCAACGTGGTCAACGGGTCGACCGAGCAGCTGCGCGAGTACGGGCTGCACGTCGAGCACGACGACCGCTACCGGCTGGCCGCCGAGTACTGGAGCCTGGTCAAGCGCCTCACCAGCGGCGAAGTCTTCGACCACGAGGGCGAGTTCTACCGGCTGAAGAACGCCGGTGGCTCGCTGCGCGACCTGCCGCCGCTGCGCGAGGGCCACATCCCGCTCTGGTTCGGCGGCTCCTCCCCGGCCGGCATCGAGGTCGCCGCCGAACACGTCGACGTCTACCTCACCTGGGGCGAACCCCCGCACCTGCTCAAGGAGAAACTCGAACGCGTCCGCGAGCGGGCCGCCGCCCACGGCCGCACACTGCGGCTCGGCCTGCGCCTGCACCTGATCGTCCGCGACACCGAGGAACAGGCCTGGGCCGCCGCCGACCGCCTGCTCGACGTCACCAGCCAGGCCACCTACGCCCGCCAGCTCGGCGGCCGGCAGGCCGAGGACGGCGTCGGCTGGCAGCGCCAGTTCCGCCAGCACGGCGGCCGGGTGCCGGCCCGCGCCCGCGAACTGGAGACCCACCCCAACCTGTGGCCGGGCATGAGCCTGTTCCGGCCCGGGCCCGGCACCGCGGTGGTCGGTTCCACCGAGCAGGTGGTCGAACGGCTCCGGGAATTCCAGGAGCTGGGCGTGGACACCTTCATCCTGTCCGGCAACCCGCTGCTCGAGGAGGCCTACCGGGTCGCCGAGACGGTGCTCCCGCAGCTGCGCTGAGGCCCGGGCGGGCGGCCGAACTCTCCCCGGCCGCCCGCCCGTTCACGCCCCTACCGGCTCAGCCGGTCGATCTCCGCCAGCTCCTCCGCGGTCAGCGGACCGGCCGCCAGCGCGTCCAGGTTCTGGTCCAGCTGCTTCACGCCGGACGCGCCGATGATCACCGACACCACCCGCTCGTCCCGCAGCACCCAGGACAGCGCCAGCTGCGCCAGGCTCTGCCCGCGGCCCTCCGCGACCTTCGCCAGCGCCCGCAGCTGGTCCAGCTTCGCCTCCGTCAGCGCCTCCTCCTTCAGGAAGTGGCCCACCGACATCCGCGACCCCGCCGGCACGTCACCCGACAGGTAACGGTCCGTCAGCAGGCCCTGGGCCAACGGCGAGTACGCGATCAGCGAGGTCTGGGTCTCGCCCACCGCGTCCAGCAGGCCCTCCTCCGGCTGGCGGTTCAGGATCGAGTAGCTCGCCTGGTTCAGCAGGCACGGCGTGCCCAGCTCGCGCAGGATCGCCACCGCCTCCCGGTGCTGCTCCGCCGGGTAGTTCGAGATCGCCGCGTACAGCGCCCGACCCGAACGCACCGCCGTGTCCAGGGCGCCCATCGTCTCCTCCAGGGGAGTCGTCGGGTCCCAGCGGTGCGAGTAGAACACGTCGACGTAGTCCAGACCCATCCGCTCCAGCGACTGGTCCAGGCTCGCCAGCACGTACTTGCGGCTGCCGCCGTCCCCGTACGGGCCCGGCCACATGTCGTAGCCCGCCTTCGAGGCGATGAACAGCTCGTCCCGGTACGGGCGGAAGTCCTGCGCGAACAGGTAACCGAAGTTGCGCTCCGCGCTGCCGTACGGCGGGCCGTAGTTGTTCGCCAGGTCGAAGTGCGTCACCCCCCGGTCGAACGCCCGGCGCAGCACCGCGCGCTGCACCTCCAGCGGCTGGGTGTCACCGAAGTTGTGCCACAGGCCGAGCGAGACGGCGGGCAGCTGCACGCCGCTGCGCCCGGCGCGGCGGTAGGTCATCGAGGCATAGCGGTCGTCCGCGGCGAGGAAGCTCATAGCGAGCATCCTGCCAGGTGGGACCCGCCCACGGGACCAACGGCCCTGCCCCGGCCGACCGGCCCCGACGTACCCTGACCGGGGAGCGCGCCCGTGCGCCGCGCGAGGAGGAAGCCGTGTCACTGCCGGACATCACCACCCGGGCCGACCTGGAGCACGCCCTGCGGCGCTTCTACCGCGCCGCGTTCGCCGACCCGCTGATCGGCCCCTACTTCACCGAGATCGCCCGCCTCGACCTCGACGCCCACCTCCCCCGGATCACCGACTTCTGGGAGAGCGCCCTGCTGCGCACCGGCAGCTACCGCGGCAACGCGCTCGCCCCGCACGCCGCGATGCACGCCATCAGCCCGCTGGACGCGGAACACTTCGGCCGCTGGGTCCAGCTCTGGCGCGCCACCCTCGACGGCCTCCACGCGGGCCCCGTCACCGAACGCGCCAAGGCCCAGGCCCAGCGGCTCGCCGTCGCGATGCTCCGCCGCCTCGGCCAGGGCGACACCGACGGCGGTACCGGCGGCTTCGTCCCGCTCTCGGCCGTCCGCCTCGCCTCCGGCAGCGAAGGCATCCGCACCGCCTGAGCGGCCCCGGCGTCACGCCCCCGTCAGGTCGCCCACTGCTCGCGCGGGCGGAGCCGGGCCAGGATCCGGTGGGCTTCGTCGCCGACCCCCGGGTCCGGGTCGGCGGCCAGCTCGTGGAGCCGGGCGACCAGGCGGTCCGCGCCCTCGGTCGTCAGCCACTGCGGGTCCCCGCCCAGGGCGGCGCCGAGTTCGTCCGCCACGTCGTCGGCCTCCACCAGGTGACGGGCCCGCAGGACGCAGCGCAGTCCGGCGGTGTCGCCGCGTTCGAGCAGGGCCGTCGCGGTCTCCTGCACCACCGCGGTGTCCCGGCCGTCCAGCAGCAGGCCGTGCAGGACGTCCGCCAGGTCCTCGATCCGCTCCGCGCCGGCCAGCCGCCGGCCGGCGGCGGCCCGCACGGACCACTCCGGGGAGCCGGCGTGCCGGAGCGCGGTACTCAGCTCGTGATCGTCGGGACGTGCTGCCATGGCCGCCATCCTGCCAGCGCGGACCGGCCCGCGACCGGGCCGGTTGCCGGTGGCGTCGAGCTCGGCGAGGGCGGCGGCAGGCCAGGGCGGTCAAGCAGTGGCCGAACTCGTTTTGGTGCGGGGGAGTTCAGGGCGGGAGCGCGGGCTTGGGGCGCGGAGGTCGGGAATGTGGCGGAGGCCGGTGCTGAGGGTGCTGTAGGCGGCGAGGGCGAGGAGGAGGGCGGCGTTCAGCAGGAGGACGGTGGAGGCGGCGAAGTGGTCCAGCAGGACGCCGCTGGCGAGGGGGCCGAAGGGGACGAAGAGGGCGGGGGCGATGCCGCAGGCGGTCTGGACGCGGCCGAGCAGGTGGTCGGGGACGGAGTGCAGGCGGGCGGCGGAGATCACCGCGTTGGCGGCCGGCGTGCTGAGGCTGCACAGGCCGATCAGCAGGGCGGTCAGGGCCACCCCGCCGTCCAGGGCGAGGAACGGGGTGAGCAGCGCGGTGCTCCAGCAGACCGCGAGGACCAGGGTGCGGGGGGCGAGGGTGCGGCCGGCCCGGGCGGAGAACAGCGCACCGATCAGGTTGCCGGCGCCGGACATCGCGATGATCACGCCGTTGTGGTAGCTGCCGGACGGCGACTCGGCGCCCTGCGCGACCAGCACCACCACGATGCCGCTGAACACGAAGTTCACCAGCGCGGCGTTGACCAGCGTGTAGCGCAGGAAGGCGCTGCGCCGCACCTCGACCAGCCCGGTGGTCAGGTCGCGCAGGAACGGCGGCCGGTCGGCCTTGGCCGGGCCGGTGCGGGGCGGCTCCTTCGGCAGCCGGACGGCGAGCACGCAGAGCGCGGACGCGGCGAAGGAGGCGGCGTCGACCACGAACGGCAGCACGGGAGTGACGGCGTAGAGCGCAGCGCCGAGCATCGGCCCGGCGAGGGTGGCGACCGCCGAGCGGGCCTGCGCCATGGAGACGGCGGTGGTGAGCTGGCTGCGCGGCACCACGTGCCGCAGCGCGGCGGAGGCGGCGGGCCCGAACGGCGCGCTGAGCACGCTGTTGAGGACGGCGACGGCCACCGCGAGCGGCAGGCTGACCCGGTCGGCGAGCACCACGGCGGCGAACAGGGCGAGGCTGACGGCCCGGGCCAGGTCGCAGACCAGCAGCACGGTGCGCCGGCGCAGCCGGTCGACCAGCACCCCGGCGGGGAAGCTCGCGAACAGCGAGGAGACGATCTCGGCGAAGGTGACCACGCCGAAGTCGGTGATCGAGTGGGTGGCGGCGAGCAGTACCAGCGGGAGCGCGAGGTACGTCGCCTGCGAGCCGAACGCGGACAGCGCGTGGGCGAGCCACAGGCGCTGGTAGTCGGGGTTGCGGTGGAGCGGGGTGAGCGGGGCGTCTGCCACGGCGGTCCTCCCGGGTCGGGACTGGCTGCGGAACGGCCGAGGCGGCCGGCACCGGGGGGTGCCGGCCGCCTCGGGGAGGCCCGGCCGCGCCCTACGGGGGTGAGGGCGGGCCGGGTCGGCGGCGGGCCGTGCTCAGACGGCGTCCTCGTCGATGCTGTGGCAGTAGTTGGAGATGGTGCTCCACTCGTTGAGCTCGCCCTCGTCGGTGTCGGCGACGGACAGGTTCTGCAGCTTCAGGACCTCGGACACGGTGACAACTCCTCTGCTGTGGTGCGCGGTCGAATGGGGGTCGGGATGGTGCCGGTGCGCGGTGGCGCAGCTCAGACGGCTTCCTCGTCGATGCTGCCGCAGTGGTTGGAGATGGTGCTCCAGTCGTTGAGCTCGCCCTCGCCGGTGTCGGCGACGGACAGGTTCTGCAGCCTCAAGATCTCGGACATGGTGACAACTCCTGCTGGTCAGTCGGTGGTTGTGGAGTTCCGCGGGAGACCTAGAGCGCGTCTTCCTCGATCTTGCTGTGGCAGTAGTTGGAGATGGTGCTCCACTCCGACAGCTCGCCCTCGTCGGTGTCGGCGACGGACAGGTTCTGCAGCTTCAGGACCTCGGACATGGCGTTGACTCCTTCTGGTGGGTGGTTGGTCGGGTGGCCAGGGGGACCTAGAGCGCGTCCTCTTCGATCTTGCTGCCGCAGTGGTTGGAGATGGTGCTCCAGTCGGAGAGCTCGCCCTCGTCGGTGTCGGCGACGGACAGGTTCTGCAGCTTCAGGACCTCGGACATGGTGCAACTCCTCTGCTGTGGTGGTGCGTTGACTCCGGAGCGGTCGCCTCGGAGGGGTCGGTGGGGCCCGCGGGGTGCGGGCTCAGGGGTGACCCGGCAGGCCGGGCAGGTCGAGCGGCGCGCCGTTCGCGGCGTGCACGGCCAGCAGGACGCCGGCGGTGCCGGTGGCGACGTCCATGGACAGCCGGTGCAGCTGGTCGCCGGCGAACGCGGTGCCCTCGCGGAACGGGACGGCGTGCCAGGCGAGCAGGCGCAGCTGACGGTCGATCAGCTCCTCGGAGCCGGGGCGGTCGCGGTGCTCGGCCAGCAGGGCGAGCAGGCCGGCCCGGCCGTGGAACAGGCCGCTGAAGATCACCAGCCGGGCGCGGGCGGCGAGCAGGATGCCGTCCAGCGCGGCGGCGAACTCGGGGTCGGGCCGGTGGCGCAGGTAGTGGCCGAGCGCCAGGCCGACGCCGCCGCTGCCGGAGCCCAGGTAGGGGAGCAGCCGGGTGCCGTCCTGCAGGTTGACCGCGCCCTCCTCGCTGGTGCGGCACTGGGCCAGGTCGGCGCGCAGGGCGCGGGCGGCCAGGTCGAGGTGGGCCGGGTCGCCGTCGTCCCGGTGGCGCTGCAGGAAGAACTCGGCGATTCCGCTGGGCCCGTGCAGCAGGCCGGCGCCGGGCGGCGGCGGTGCGGCGGGGTCGAGCGCGGCGGCCAGCTGTTCGGCGGTGCGGTCCAGCGCGGCCCGCAGCCGGGTGTCCCCGGTGCGCCGGTGCAGCAGGCGCAGGGCGAGGCCGATGCCGGCCAGACCGTTGTGCAGGGACAGCTCCGTGGTCCCGGCAGCCCGCCGGACCAGCTCCAACGCCTGCTCCTCGCGGCCGAGTTCGGCGAGCACCAGGGCCGCGCCGTGCAGTCCGCCGTACAGGCCGGGCCGCGGGTCGTCGGCGCGCCGGGCGGCCCGCCAGAGCCAGTCGAGGTGTGCCTCCTCCACTCCCTGGCCGGTGCTGTGCAGGGCGTGCAGCACGCCGGCCGCGCCGTGCGCCAGGGTCCAGCCGCCGTCCGACAGGCCCGCCGGGTCGCCGGGGAACAGCCGGTCGGGGCGCTCCGGGGTGGCCGAGGCGAGGATCGCCCGGGCCAGCGAATCCGGCAGCCGCTTGGTCTCGCTGCCCTCGAACAGCTCAGTGGGGGTGGTGAGTTGCTCGCCGGGGCGGCGCAGTCCGCGGCGCACCCGCTCGGTGTGCGCGGCCGGGACGGGAAAGAACTCGGCCATCGCGTCGGCCAGCTGGTCGACCTTGCCGGGCTGCAGGTCGAGCAGCATGGTGTACGGCAGGAACAACGCGAGGCGGATGCAGTCCAGGGCGTACCGGTCGCGTTCGAAGCCGGTGTCGGCGTGCGGGGCGACGAATCCGGGGCAGGCCACGCTCGGCCCGGGCTCACGGTCGGGGCGGTGCGCCACCTCGAAGTCGACCAGGCAGATCCGGCCGTCCGGGCGCAGCAGCACGTTCGCCGGGTGCAGGTCGCCGAACACGTAGCCGCGGGCGTGCACCTGGTCGACGGCGCGCTGCAACTGGTCCAGGACGTCCAGGGCCTGCTCGGTGTACCGGGCGAGCTCCGCCGGGGTCGGGTCGGGTCTGGTCAACGGGTTGGAGCGGGCCAGGAACTGGCGCAGCGTCTCGCCCTCGACGTACTCCTCGGCCAGGTAGTGGTGCTCCCAGACGGTGAACTCGTCGATCAGCCGGGGCACGAACTCCAGCCCGGCCAGCGCCCGCAGGGCCCGCGCCTCGGTGTGCAGGCGCGCCACCGCGTCGGTGCCGGCCCCGTCCAGCCCGGCCAGCGGGCGGGCCTCGCGCAGGACCACCTGCGCACCGCTCTCCCGGTCCCGGGCCAGGTAGATGCCTCCGCCGTTGGAGAAGTGCAGGGCGCGCTCGATCTCGTACGGCAGCCCGGCCAGGCCGGCCGTGGCCGCCTCGTCGGCCCGCAGCTGCCCGGCGACGCACGCGGGCACCTCCAGCCACTCCGGGAGTTCGAAGTACGGGTTGCGGCGGTCGGGCACCAGGGTGCCGTCGGGCCGGGCGATCGCCAGCACCCGCTCGCCGCCGTCCAGCGTGCACCAGCGCTCGCGGAACCCGCCGTAGCGCAGGTACAGCGGCCCGTCCTGCCAGCGCAGGTCGCCGAGCACGTACGGTGCGGCCCGGCCCGCCAGCAGCGGGCCGAGACCCGCCAGCACGGACTCCAACTGGGCCTCGTCGGCCGGGTACACGGTCAGCAGCTTGCCGCTGCTGCCGCGGCGGGCGTACTTGCTGTTGTTCAGGTGGTGCACCCGCGGGCTGACCAGGAACTTGTGCGGCAGACCCACGCCCAGGCAGTAGTCGCTGACCAGCTCCACCACCTCGGCGGCCTCGGCGGGCACCGCCGAGACGTGGATCTTCCAGCCCTGGTCGGGCAGTTCGGCCCAGGCCGGGGTGAGGTACTGCCAGGTGGCGTCCTCGTGGCGGCGCCAGGCCGCCGGGGTGGGGCGGTCGGCAGCGGCGAACCGGCGCTTCTCGGCCCGGTCCACGGGGTGGTCGTAGAACAGCGGATCGTCCCCGGCGAACATGTGGTGCGTGCGCTTCACGTCGTCCACCCCTTTCCGTGGTCGGAGGTTCGGCAGGTGCTGTCGGTCGGGCTTTCCCGGTCGGATGTCCGGCCGGATTTCCGGCCGGCCCGTTCGGGCCGCGGTTTCAGGCGACGATCCAGCCCTGGTTCAGGTTGCGCCGGGTGTTTCCGAGGACGCTGTCGGTGCGCTCCGCGGACTCCGGCGAATCGGCGAGGAAGTTCAGGGTGCCGTTCATTTCGAGCTCCTTGGCGAATGGAATGCGTGGTCACTGGCCCCAGGTCACGTCGCCGTCGGGGGTCGCCGAGGGCGACGGGGTCGACGGCACCGAGACGGCGGTGGAGAGGGGGACCGCGGCGGAGGAGACGGGAGCGGCAGCCAGTCCGAAGAACGTCGAGAGACCGGCGATCAGCAGTCCGGCGAGCGCGATGCGGGACAGACGGGTGGCGTTCACGGATTTGTCTCCTTCGCGGAAGTCGATTCTGTAGCGGCTGTTTCTCGGCAATTCGACGGTGCGCTCCCGGGAATCCCCCGGGCCTTTCCCGATCGGCCGGCGGTGCTTTCTTCTTCGTTCTTTCCGCCTGCCGACACCTCTACTTTGGCGTTCCTCGGGACCGGGTGGAAGTCCGGTGGAGTGGACGGATCCTGCACTGGCACAAGCCGTCCAGTCGTCCCATCCGCACCACTGACACCATCCGCACCGGGCGGCCGGCGAGCGGCACTTGGAGCCGACGTGGAACCCGGTTGGAACCCGGTTGGAACCCGGTTGGAGCGCAGGTCGGCGGTGGTGGCGGCGCGGCATCGCATAGGCTCGGCACACGATGGTGCGGATCACTGTGCTCGGGGCACTCACGGCGCAAGTGGCGGGGGCCGCCACCCGGTTGGGGGGCCCGCGCCAGCGCGGCGTGCTCGCCCAACTGCTGGTCGCACACGGTGCGGCCGTCCCGGCGGACCGGCTGATCGACCACCTGTGGGACGGCCGCCCGCCCGCGAAGGCCGCCGTCTCGCTCCAGGCGTACGTCTCCAACCTGCGCCGCCTGCTGGAACCCGAACGTGGCCCCCGCCAGGCCGCCCGCCTGCTGGTCAGCGAGGCCGGGGGCTACGCACTGCGGGACGTCCGCACCGACGCGGAGGAGTTCGAGGGACTGCTCGCCGCGGCGGGCGGGCCCGGTGCGAGCGAGGTGCTGCGGCGGGCGCTGGCACTCTGGCGCGGCGACGCGTACGGCGAATTCGCCGACCGGGCGTGGGCGGCCGCCGAGATCGCCCGCCTGGACGGACTGCGCACCGCAGCACGCGAGTTGACGGTGGAGTGGGACCTCTCGGAGGGCCGGGCCGGGCTCGCCGCGCAGGACGCCGCCGGGCTGGTCCGGGCCCACCCGCTGCGCGAAGAGGGCTGGCGGCTACTGGCTCTCGCCCTGTGGCACGGCGGCCGACAGGCCGAGGCACTGGCCGCCGTCCGCCGGGCCCGGGCCCACCTCGCCGCCGAACTCGGCCTCGATCCGGGGCCGGCGCTGGCGGCCGTGGAGTCCGCGATCCTGCACCAGCGGGTCGATGAACTCACCGTCCGAAGGCCGGAACCGGCCACGGGCCCAGGCGCAGGTACCGGCGCGGGCCTGGGCGCGGGTGCGCCGGTCGCTGCCGGGCGGCTGGCGGCGGGTGCCCGAGCCGCGGCAGCAACGAGCGGCCGAACTGCCGCAGACGGGGCAGCCGTGCAGGCCACCGCTGACGGGCGGGCCGCCGCGACTCGCGTGGTTGGGGCGGTCGAGTGGGCTGCCGGCGGCGCGCCTGCCGCAGAGACCGCCGTGGGCCCGGCCGCTGCAGATGCGTCGGCTGCTGCGGATCCGGCGGGTGTTGCGGCTGCCGGCGGCGTGACCCCGGGGGCGCCCGCCGTGGACGCACGGGGCATGGCCGCCGCCGCAGGCGTGGCCGTCTCTCCCGCCGCCGTCGGACCGGCTGCTGCGGTGGCCGGCGCCGTGTCTCCGGCGGTGCCCGGCGGGGGTGCGCGGAGCGCGGCTATTGCGGGTGCGTCGGGTGCTGCGGTTGCCGACGGGCCGCCCGCGGTGCCCGGCGGGGGTGCGCGGAGCGCGGCTGTTGCGGGTGGTGCGGTTGCCGACGGGCTGCTGCTGC
Source organism: Streptomyces sp. TLI_171 (assembly GCF_003610255.1). GTDB lineage: Bacteria > Actinomycetota > Actinomycetes > Streptomycetales > Streptomycetaceae > Kitasatospora. Next base: position 6,613,097 of record NZ_RAPS01000001.1, read on the forward strand.
CCGTGGTGCCCGGCGGGGGTGCGCGGAGCGCTGCCCCTGCTGGGAGCGTGGCCGTCTCTCCCGCCGCTGTTGATGCCCTGGGTGCGGGGGGTGGTGCCGTGGGCGCTCTGGCGGTGCCGGGGGAGGTTCGATCGGTGCGGCGGCAGTTGTTCGTCGGCCGGCAGGGTGAGCTGGCGGCGTTGCGGCGGGCTGCGGCGGAGGCACGGGGTGGGGTGGGGTTCGCGCTGGTCAGCGGGGAGGCGGGGGCCGGGAAGTCGACGTTGCTCGGGCGGCTGCGGGAGGAACTGGCGGGTGCCGGCTGGCGGGTGGTGACCGGGCGGTGTCCGGAGAGCGCGGGGGCGCCTGCCGCGTGGGCGTGGACGGAGGTGCTGCGGGAGCTGGCCTGGCACGAACCGGCCACCGCCGGGGACGGGGCGCTCGCCCCGCTGCTCGCCGACCCGGACCTGATGGACCGTCAGGATCCGGTCTCCGGGCGGTTCCGGCTGCACCGCGCCGTGATCGCCCACCTGCACGCCGCCGCCCGGACGGCGCCGCTCGCCGTGCTGCTCGACGACCTGCACGCCGCGGACCCCGAAACCCGGGAGCTGCTGGCGGAGTTGGCCGCCGACCCGGGCCCGGCCGGACCGGACGGGGGCCTGCTGCTGGTGGCCGCGTTCCGGCCCGGCGAGGGTGAACTCGCCGAGGTGCTGGCCCGGTTGGCACGCCGCGCACCGACCCGGGTGACGCTCGGGGGCCTGGCGGAGCCGGACGCCGGCCGGCTGATCGAGGCCGTCTGCGCGGCCCCCGTCCGGCCGGAGACCGTCCGGGCGCTCGCGGAGCGCACCGGCGGCAACCCGTTCTACCTCGCCGAGAGTGCCCAACTACTGGCGTTGGAGGACGAGTCGACCGCGTTGCGGCAGGTTCCGCAGGGTGTCCGGGAGGTGCTGCGGCGGCGCTTCGAGCGGCTGCCCGCGCCCGCTGTCGACCTGCTGCGGCTGGCCGCCGTCGCGGGCCGGGAGGCCGACGTCGACCTGTTGCTGCGGGCCGGCGAGCAGGACGAGGACACCGCCACCGAGGCGGTGGAGGCGGCCGTCGCGGGCGGCCTGCTGCTCGAACCCCGGCCCGGGACCGTCCGGTTCGCGCACGTGCTGGTCCGGGACACCCTGTACGCGGATCTCGGCGGCCTGCGCCGGGCCCGGTTGCACGGGCGGATCGGGCACGCCCTGCACGACCTGCGTCCGGGTGAACTCACCGCGCTGGCCCACCACTTCACCCAGGCCGCGACCACCGCCACCGCCGCGCTGGCGGTCGACCACTGCGTGCGCGCGGCCGAGGCCGCGGACCGGCGCTACGCCCACCGCAGCTCGGTCGCCCTGCTGCGCCAGGCCCTCGACAACCTGGAGCGGGCCGCCGAACAGCCCGGCGAGGACCGAGCGGCCCGCCGGATCGAGCTGCTCGGCGCCCTGCTGCGCGCCCAGGTCCGGGCCGGGCAGGTCACCGACGCGGGGGAGACCAAGCGGCGGGCTCTGCGACTCGCCCGGGAGAGCGGCCGGGAGGACCTGCTGATCGCCGCCTGGACGGCCTGGACCGAGCCCACCCCGTGGGTCACCCACCCGTACGGCACCTTCGACCACGAGGCGGTCGAACAGCTGACCAGGCTGCTGCGGCGGACCGACCTGCCGCCGGCCACCCGCTGCCGCCTGCTGGACGCGCTCACCTACGAACTCGACTGCAGCGGCGACCCGGAGGCGGTGGCCGCGGCCAACGAGGCGGTGGCGATCGCCCGCGCCGAGGGCGACCCGCTGCTGCTCTGCCTGGCCCTGGGCGCCCAGGCCCGGGCCTACGACCACGAGTTGGCGCCCGTCGACCGGGCCAGACTGGCGGCGGAGATCGCCGAACTCGCCGCCGAGCACGACCTGCCCGCGTACCGCTGGCACGCCGAGCACCTCGCCGCGACCGCCGCCGCCGTCCGCGGCGACCTGCCCGCGCTGCGCCGCCACCTCGCCGCCGGCGAGGAACTCGCGGACCGCTACGGGCTGGTGGAGCTCGCCGACGTGGTGCTGTTCCAGCGCGCCATGCTGGAACTCGCCGCCGACCGGGTCGAGGAGGCCGCCGAACTGTACGAGCGGGCGCTGACCGGCCTGCGGGCCCGCGGCTCGCTGCACGCCGACGGGCTGGGCGCGCTGGTCCGGATCGTCATCGCGCACCGGCAGGGCCGGCTCGCCGAGGTCCTGCCGCTGATCGACCAGCACCGGGCCGAGTACGGCGTGCTGGTCTCCGACGTCACCGCGCTCGCCCTGCTGGCCGCCGGCCACACCCCCGAGGAGGCCCGGCAGGCCCGGGTCGGGCGCCGCGTCGTGCACGCCGACTACTTCCGCTCGCTGTTCCTGATGATGCGCGCCGACGCCGTGGTGGCGCTCGACGAGCGCGCCGAGGCCGTCGAACTCCTGGAGGAGATGCGGCCGTTGGCCGATCTGGTGGCCGGCGCCAGCTCCACCTCGGTGGCGGCCCGCCCGGTCGCCCTGTCGCTCGGCGAACTCGCCCGCTACCTCGGTCGCACCGAGGAAGCCGCCCGGTTCTTCCGGCAGGCCGCCGACGTGGCCCGCCGCTGGGAGTCGCCGCGCTGGGAGGGCGAGGCGCTGGCCGGCCTCGCCGCGCTGCAACTCCCGAAATCGGCTCCCTCCGAAGCGGATTGACGCCTAGCCTGCCCGGATGACCTCCCACTCGTTCGAGATCCGGCCCGAGCGGACCGCCGACCACCCGGCGGTTCGTCAGCTGCACGCCCAGGCCTTCGAAGACCCGGAGCGGGTGCCCGGCCTGGTCGACGCGTTGCGCGCCGCCGGCCGGGCGACCTCGCTGGTCGCGACCGACGGCGGGGCGGTGGTCGGGCACGTGATGCTCAGCCCGGGCCGGCTGGACGCGCCGGAACGGCTGGTCGACGTCCTCAGCCTCTCCCCGCTCGGCGTCCACCCCGAGCACCAGGGGCGCGGCGTGGGCACCCGCCTGGTCGCGGCCGCGCTCGCCGCCGCCGAACAGGTCGGCTGCCCCGCCGTCTTCCTGGAGGGAGCACCGGCCTACTACCGGGCGCGCGGCTTCGAACGCGCGGACGCCGTCGGGTTCCGGCGACCCTCGCTGCGCACCCCCGCCCCCGCGTTCCTGGTCGCCCGGCTGTCCGCCCACCGGCCCTGGATGACCGGCACCTTCGTCTACGCGGAGCCCTTCTGGGCGCACGACTGCGTCGGTCTGCGCGACCTCGACCTGATCGCCCGGATCGAGTCCGCCGACTGATCCCCACCCCTCGGGGCGGAGCCGTGACGGCTTGCCGTTCGCTCCTGGGCCGACTTGGAGCCGGGGTGCCAAGTCGGCTCCAAGACCCGCCTTCCACACTGGGCTCCGACACCGACTCGGACGCCGTACGGAAGGCCCACACCATGTCCACATTCCTCGGTCGCCTCGGCGGGGCTGCCGCGGCCCGGCCCTGGCGCACCATCGCGGCCTGGGTGCTGCTGATCGCCGCCGCCTTCGGCCTGGCGCAGGCGTTCGGCGGCGAGCCGCACGACAACTACCGGGTGCCCGGCACCCGTTCGACCGCGGGCCTGGACCTGCTGAACGGGCGCTTCCCGGAGACCGCCGGCACCAGCGCCCGGGTCGTGGTCCACGACAAGGGCGGGAAGCCGCTGCCCGCCGAGGCGCTGACCGCGCTGCGCGAACGCCTCGCCGGCCTGCCGCACGCGCTCTCCGTCACCCCGCCGATACCCTCGCAGAGCGGTGACACCGCGCTGCTGACGGTCAGTTACGACGTCAAGGTCACCGACTTCGAGGGTTCGACGGGCCTGGACGCGCTGCGCGACGCCGCCCGCGCCACCACGGACGCGGGTTACCAGGTCGAGTTCGGCGGCCAGCTGCCGGAGAACTTCAGCGCCCCCGACGGCACCGCCGAGGGCATCGGCATGGCCGCCGCCCTGATCATCCTGGTGATCGCCCTCGGCACGGTGATCGCCGCCGGCCTGCCGCTGCTGGTCGCCCTGGCCGGACTCGGCGCGGGCACCGCCCTGATCACGCTGATGGCCGCCGTCACCGACATCAGCAACATCGCCCCGACCGTCGCCTCCATGGTGGGCCTCGGCGTCGGCATCGACTACGCGCTGCTGCTGGTCTCCCGGCACGTGGAGGGTCTGCGCCGCGGCCTGGACGCCCGGGCCGCCGCCGCCGAGTCCACCGCCACCGCCGGCTCCTCCGTGGTGGTGGCCGGTTCGACGGTGCTGGTCTCGCTGTTCGGCCTCAAGCTCGCCGGGCTCTCGGTCTACGCCTCGTTCGGCTACGCGACCTTCGCCACCGTCGGCGCCGTCATGGCCGCCTCGCTCACCCTCGTCCCGGCGCTCGCCGCCCTGGCCGGCCCGCGGCTGCTCCGCCGCGCCGAACGCCGCGCCCCCGTCGCCGTCCGGGAGACCGGCGGCCCGACCCGCACCGAGCGGTGGGCCCGGCTGATCGGCCGCCGCCCGATCGCCGCCGCCGTCCTCTCGCTGGCGGTCCTGCTGGGCCTCGCCGCCCCGATGCTCGGCATGCGCACCTGGCCGCAGGACGCCGGCAGCCAGGCGTCCACCAACACCGTCCGCAAGGCGTACGACCTGATCGGCGACGCGTACGGGCCCGGCGCGAACGGCCCGCTGCTGCTGGCCGTCGACCTGGACCGGCTGCCGAAGTCCGAACTCCCGTCGCTGGAGCAGCGGCTGACGGCCGATCCGGAGATCGCCTCGGTCCAGCCCGCCCAGGTCAACGGGGCCGGCAACGCCGCGGTGATCACCGTGCAGCCGAAGACCGGCCCGCAGGACGAGGCCACCGCGAAGCTGCTCAAGCGTCTGCGCGACCACGACCTGCCCGCCGGAGTCGAGATCACCGGTGTGGTCGCCTCCTTCTCCGACATCTCCGACCGGCTCGCCGCCCGCCTCTGGGTGGTCGTCCCGTTCGTGGTCGCGCTCTCGCTGATCCTGCTCACCGTGCTGTTCCGGGCCCCGGTGATCGCGGTCAAGGCGGCCGCGATGAACCTGCTCTCGGTGGCCGCCGCCTACGGTGTGATGACGGCCGTCTTCCAGCACGACGCCGGCGCGAGACTGCTCGGCCTGCCGCACGCGGTGCCGGTCTCCAGCTGGGTGCCGATCCTGATGTTCACCATCCTGTTCGGCCTCTCCATGGACTACGAGGTGTTCCTGCTCTCCCGGGTCCGCGAGGACTGGCTGGCCACCGGCGACGCCCGCGGCAGCGTGGTCAGCGGCCTCTCCGCCACCGGACGGGTCATCAGCAGCGCCGCCGCGATCATGGTCGCCGTCTTCACCGGCTTCGCGATCGACCCCGACATCACCGTCAAGATGATCGGCGTGGGCATGGCCGTCGCCGTCCTGGTCGACGCCACCGTGGTCCGGCTGGTGCTGGTGCCCGCGACGATGATGCTGCTCGGCCGCTACAACTGGTGGCTGCCCCGCTGGCTCGACCGCCTGCTCCCGCAACTGCGGATCGAGCACGGCGACGCGACCGCTCCCGCGGCGAAGGAGCCGGTGTCGGTCTGACGCTGCGTCGGGTCCGCCCGGGGAGGGTGTTGCTGTCCTCGGGCGGACCCTGCCGTGTGCCGGTGGCCGGGCGCGCAGGTCCTCGCGCCCCGGTGTGCCTACGGTGATGCCCATGAGTGTGCGAGTGGAGCGGGTGTACGGGGCGCCGGACGGTGGGGTGCGGGTGCTGGTGGACCGGTTGTGGCCGCGGGGGGTGCGGAAGGAGGAGGCGGAGCTGGACCGGTGGGCGAAGGAGGTGGCGCCGTCGAACGAGCTGCGGCGGTGGTTCCACGGGCCGGAGGGGGAGTTCGAGGAGTTCGCGCGGCGGTACCGGGCGGAGTTGGACGCGCCGGAGGTGCAGGTGGAGTTGGCGCAGCTGCGGGAGGTGGCGGCGACGGCGGACCTGGTGCTGCTGACGGCGGTGAAGGAGCCGGCGCACAGCCACGTGTCGGTGCTGCTGGAGCGGTTGCGCTGAGCCCGGAGTGATCATGACGGCGTGTTCAATCGGGCATATCAGGATAAATACGATGTAATGCGGCCATGAGTCTGCTGCGCGAGAACGCGGTTCTCGCCCTCTTCTTCTGCCTCGGCCTGGGCTACCTGGTCGGAAAGCTGCGGGTCGGGCCGATCCAACTCGGCGGCATCTGCGGCGTCCTGATCGTGTCGATGCTGGTCGGCGCCCAGCACGTGTCGGTGAACGCGGACGTCAAGAACGTGGCGTTCGCGCTCTTCATCTTCTCGCTCGGCTACATCGCCGGCCCGCAGTTCTTCGCCAACATGAACGCCAAGGGGTTGCGGTTCGGCGTGCTGTCGGTGATGGAGGCGGTGGTCGTCATCCTGATGGCGCTCGCCATCGCCGAGGCGTTCGACCTGGACGTGGGCACCGCCGCGGGCATCCTGGCGGGCGCCGCCACCGAGTCGGCGGCCGTCGGGACCGCGCAGGACGCGATCGCCAAACTGCCCGGCATCACGCCCGACCAGACCACCCAGCTGCAGGCGCACGTCGCGACCGCGTACTCGGTCTGCTACCTGTTCGGGCTGATCAGCATCGTCCTGCTGACCAGCCAGCTGTTCCCGATGCTGATGCGGATCAACCTGGCGGAGTCGTCCCGCAAGGTGTGGGAGAGGATGCGCGGCGAGAGCGGCGAACTGGAGCCGGGCGAGGCGCCGTCGCTGCCCGCGCTGGTCGGCCGGACGTACCTGGTGTCGCAGGGCGAGGGGACCAGGATCAGTCAGGTCCAGGAGCGCTCGGGCCAGTTGGTGACGGTGGAGGCGGTCAGCCGGGGCGGCCGGAAGCTGGGCGTCGACGAGGACCCGGTGCTGCGCCGCGGCGACCAGGTGCTGGTGGTCGGCCGGCGGGCCGCGGTGCTGGACGCCGGGCACGAACTCGGCCCGGAGACCAGCGGAGTGCCCGGCCTGGACAGCCCGATGGCGGTCCGTCAGGTCGTGGTCACCAACAAGGAGGTCGCCGGGCGGACCCTGAACGCCGTCCGGGACCAGGACCGGCAGGCCACCGGCGGCGTGTTCCTCACCGACATCCAGCGGGTCGACCACCACCTGCCCGCCGTCGGCGAGACCGAGGTGCACCGCGGTGACACGCTGACCGTGGTCGGCGCCCGCTCCCGGGTGGAGCGGTTCGCGAGCAAGGTCGGCGCCACCGTCCGGCAGGACACCGTCGACTACATCTACCTGTCGCTGGGCATCTGCCTCGGCGTTCTGCTCGGCAAGGTCAACGTGCACTTCGGCGAGGTCAACCTGACCCTCGGCACCGGCGGCGGCTGCCTGATCGCCGGCCTGGTGTTCGGCTGGCTCCGCTCGCTGCGCCCGACCTTCGGCGCCTACCCCCCGGTCGCCGCGCAGACCATGAAGGACCTCGGGCTGGCCATCTTCATCGCCGTCACCGGCATGGCCGCCGGCCCGGACGCCGGGCCGCTGCTCAAGCAGTACCCGGTGCTGCTGCCCGCCTCGGGGATCCTGATGGTGGTCATCCCGGCGTTCCTCGGCCTGTTCATCGGGCGCCGGTTCCTGAAGATCGAGCCGCCGATCCTGATCGGCGCGATCGCCGGCCAGCAGTGCTCGACGCCCGCCATCACCGCGATCAGCAACGTCGCGCAGAGCAGCGTCCCGATGCTCGGCTACACCATCACGTACACCATCTCGAACTTCCTGCTGCCGCTGACCGGCCCGGTGCTGGTCGGCCTGGTGGGGCTCTGAGCGGAGGGGGAAGCCGGTGGGTTGGATCACCGATCACGTCTTCAAGCCGTACCCGGAACTGCTGATCTTCCTGACCATCGCGGTCGGGTTCCTGGTCGGCAGGCTGCACTGGCGGGCGATCGGCCTCGGGGCGGTGACGGGCTGCCTGATCGCCGGCCTGTTCACCGGCTGGCTGACCGACGTCTCGATCAACGGCACCGTCAAATCGGTGTTCTTCATCATGTTCCTGTTCGCCCTCGGCTACAAGGTCGGCCCGCAGTTCTTCCGCGGCCTGAGGAAGGACGGGCTCCCGCAGGTCGCGGTCACCGTCGCGGTGTGCCTCACCGGTCTCGGGGTGTGCTGGGGCTTCGCCGAGATGCTCGGCTACGGGCCGGGGCTGGGCGCCGGCCTGCTCGGCGGGGCGCTCACCCAGTCCGCCGTCATCGGCGTCGCGCAGGACGCCATCGCCGGCCTGCCGGGCCTCGGCGCCGACCAGATCACGGCGGAGCAGAACCTGGTGCCGATCGGATACGCCGTCACCTACCCGCTCGGCACCATCCTGTGCGCGATCCTGCTGGCCAACGTCGCCCCGCGGTTCCTGAAGAGCGACCTGGCCGAGGACTCCCGCACGCTCGCGGCCGAACTCGACGCCCCCGCCGACGACCCCGACCTCGCCGAGGGCTACTACGAGGTGGTGCTGCGCGCCTACACCGCCGTCAACGGCCTGGCCGGCTCCACCATCGAGCAGATCGAGCAGCGGGAGAAGGACGCCGACCGGCGGATCTACCTCACCCGGGTCCGCCGGGACGGCCGGATCCTCCCGCACGACCAGCAGATCGTCATCGAGCACGGCGACGTGGTCGCGGTCAGCGCGCTGCGCCACGACCTGGTCGAGTTCGACCCGGCGCGCAGCATCGGACCCGAGACCGACGACGTCGAACTCCTCGACTACCAGACCGAGAACCTGCACGTGGTCGCCGCCGAAAAGGCCCAGCTGGGCAAGACCGTGGCCGAGTTGCGGCGCGAACCGTTCATGGTCGGGGTGTTCGTCGACAAGATCTACCGCTCCGGCGCGGAGTTCCCGTACGTGCTCAGCACGCAGATCGAACGCGGTGACACCCTGGTGCTGTCCGGGCCGCAGCGGCTGGTCGACCCGGCCGGGAAGCGGATCGGCAAACCGGTTCCGACCAGCTTCGCCACCGACATGACCTGGGTGGGCCTGGGGATCTTCCTCGGCGGCTGCATCGGGATCCCCGCGCTCACCCTCGGGGGCGTGCCGATCAGCCTGTCCACCTCCGGCGGCGCGCTGATCATGGGCCTGGTGTTCGGCTGGATCCGCGGCAAGTACCCGACCTTCGGCAACGTCCCGCCCGGCGCCCAGTGGTTCATGGACACCCTCGGCCTGTGCGCGTTCGTCGCCATCGTCGGCATCAACGCCGGACCGAGCTTCACCAGCGGCCTCTTCCAGGCGGGTTGGGGCCTGCTGCTGTGGGGCGCGGTGGCCACCGTGGTCCCGCTGATCGTCGGCATCCTGGTCGGCCACTTCGTGTTCCGGATGCGCCCGCCGATCCTGATGGGCGTGGTCGCCGGCGCGCAGACCACCACCGCCGCGATCGGCGCGATCAACGAAGCCTCCCGCAGCCAGATCCCCACCCTCGGCTACACCATCCCGTACGCGGCAGGAAACGTCCTGCTGACCATCTGGGGCGCCGTCATCGTCGCCCTGCTCGGCTAGGAGAGACCGCACCATGACCAAGCCCGCTGTCAGCCGCGAGGAGATCCACCGGCTCTCCCGGCTGAGCCCGTTCGAGCTCAAGGGCGAGTTCATCAGGCTCGCCGAGCACTACCAGGCCGACCGGCCCGGGCAGAAGGAGAAGTCCACCGCCCACATGCTCAACGCCGGCCGCGGCAACCCGAACTGGATCTGCACCGGCCCCCGCGAGGCGATGCTGGCCCTCGGCCACTTCGCGCTCAGCGAGTCCCGCCGGGTCTGGACCGCCGACAACCTCGGCGGCATGCCCGAGCAGATCGGGATCGCCGGACGCTACGACCACTTCGCCCGCACCCACCCCGAACTGCCCGGCATCGAACTGCTCACCGCCTGCCTCAGCCTGGCCGTCGACCGCTTCGACCTCGACCGCGACGCCTTCGTCCACGAACTCGCGGACGCCGCCATCGGCGACAACTACCCCGTCCCCGACCGGATGCTGACCCACGCCGAGCAGATCGTGGTCGGCTACCTGCAGGACGAACTGATGGACCGCCGGCCCCCCGAGGGACAGCTCGACCTGTTCGCGACCGAGGGCGGCACCGCCGCCATGTGCTACATCTTCGACTCGCTGATGAAGAACGGCATCCTGCACAAGGGCGACAAGATCGCCCTGATGGTGCCGGTCTTCACCCCCTACATCGAGATCCCCGAACTCGACACCTACGAGTTCGAGGTGGTCCGGGTCGAGGCCAGCTCCTTCGCCGAGGCGGGCGTGCGCGAATGGCGCTACCCCACCGAGGAGGTCGCCAAGCTGGAGGACCCGGCGGTCAAGCTGGTCTGCCTGGTCAACCCGAGCAACCCGCCGTCCCTGGCGCTCTCCCGGCGGGTCACCGACCAGATCAAGGACATCGTCGCGACCAAGAACCCCGGGCTGATCGTGGTCACCGACGACGTGTACGGCACGTTCGTCAACCACTTCCGCAGCATCGCCGCCGAACTGCCCCGCAACACCCTGCTGGTGTACTCCTACTCCAAGCACTACGGCTGCACCGGCCACCGGCTGGGCGTCATCGGCCTGCAGCGCGACAACGTGGTCGACGCCGCGCTCGCCGCCCTCCCCGCCGAGCAGAAGGCCCGGCTGGCCAAGCGCTACGGCAGCCTCCGCCTCGACCCGACGAGCATCCGCTTCATCGACCGCCTGGTCGCCGACTCGCGGCAGGTCGCGCTCAACCACACCGCCGGCCTGTCGCTGCCCCAGCAGGCCCAACTCACCCTGTTCTCGCTGTTCGCGATGCTCCCCGAGGGCAAGGCGTACAAGGCCAAGGTGCAGTCCATCGTCCACCAGCGGCTCGAACTGCTGCTGGAGGGATCCGGCATGAAGGTCTCCCAGGACGCCCAACGGGCCGGCTACTACATCGAACTGGACCTGCTGGCGGAAGCCGAACGCACCTCGGGGCCCGACTTCGCCGCCTTCCTGAGGAAGAACTACGAGCCCACCGAACCGCTGTTCCGGCTCGCCGAGCAGACCGGCGTGGTGCTGCTCAACGGCGGCGGCTTCGACGGCCCCGAATGGTCCGTCCGGGTCTCGCTGGCCAACCTCGACGACCTCGACTACCTGAAGATCGGCCACCACCTGAAGACCATCTTCGACGAGTACCGCGCCGAATGGCAGGCTGCGGGCGGTAGGTGACGAACCGTCCGCAGCGAGTCCGACGGCCCGTCCGGCCGGGGGAGGAGCCGGACGGGCCGGATACGATCGCGGGATGACTGCGGACGAACGGATCTCCCTGGCCGAACTCGCCTACCAGCGCGCCATGTTCGCCGGTGACAGCGGTGCGCTCGAAGCGGGCGGGCGTGCCCTCGACGCGGTCGAGGCGGACGTCGCCCTGGCCCGGGGCCGACTGGTCCACACCCGCTTCCTGCGGGAACGCGTCGAGGACCCCGCCGAGCTGGAGCTCTTCGAGCGGGCCGCCGAGCTGTACCGCCGGGTCGGCGACCGGCGCGGCGAGGGCGAGGCGCTGTTCTGGACCGGCGCCTTCCACCAGGTGGTCCGCGGCGACTCCGACACCGCCCTGCCGCTCTTCGAACGGGCCCGCGCCCTCGCCGAGCAGACCGGCGACCGCCTCACCGCCTCCTACGCACTGCGGCACCTCGCCTTCGCCGACCACATGGCCGGCCGCCTGGAGCAGGCCCGCGCCCTGTTCGAGGAGTCGACCCGGCTGC